>JAKALM010000001.1 GCA_021824145.1 Bacteroidota bacterium | reverse complement strand
TTTCACTTACTTGGGGCGCCCCTTATCCCGAAGTTACGGGGCTAATTTGCCGAGTTCCTTAACCACGGCTCACTCGAGCACCTTAGAATACTCATCCTATCTACCTGTGTCGGTTTGCGGTACGATCTAATAAATTTCTTCCGTACGAAGTTTTTCTCGGCAGTATGATTACGATCAGTTTATGAGCTAGGCTCTCCCATTTGCGTCTCGGTCTTAAGAATGCGGATTTACCTACATTCTCAACCTACGCGCTTAGACCACCTAATCCAACAGGTGGCTGATCTTCACTCCTGCGTCCCTCCTTACGGTCAGACGAAATTTACCAGGTACAGGAATATTAACCTGTTTCCCATCACCTACGCCTTTCAGCCTCGGCTTAGGGATCGACTAACCCTGAGATGACTAACATTGCTCAGGAAACCTTAGATTTTCGGTGTGCGGATTTTGCATCCGCATTATCGTTACTTATGCCAACATTTGCTTTTCTATGCGCTCCACCATGCTTCGCAACACAGCTTCGATGCCCATAGAATGTTCCTCTACCACTTCAGCAAGCTGAAGTTCATAACTTCGGCAAGTAGTTTAAGTCCCGCGAATTGTCGACGCCCGATCGCTTGACTAGTGAGCTATTACGCACTCTTTAAATGAATGGCTGCTTCTAAGCCAACATCCTAGTTGTCTAAGCAATTGAACATCCTTTCTCTGTTAACTACTATTTAGGGGCCTTAGTTGATGATCTGGGTTGTTTCCCTTTTGGCAATGAAGCTTATCCCCCACTGCCTGACTCCCGAGAAACATGTAAACGGAATTCGGAGTTTGTCTGGGTTTGGTACCGTTGTGACAGCCCTAGCCCAATCAGTGCTCTACCTCCGTTACACTATTACTCGAGGCTAGCCCTAAAGCTATTTCGAGGAATACGAGCTATTTCCGAGTTTGGTTGGCCTTTCACCCCTACCCTTACCTCATCCAAGCGGTTTTCAACCCACACTAGTTCGGACCTCCATGAGGTTTTACCCTCACTTCATCCTGGACAAGGGTAGATCACCCGGTTTCGCGTCTACCGCATGTTACTTAAACGCCCAATTAGGACTTGCTTTCGCTTCGGCTCCACAGCTTAGCTATTTAACCTTGCAACATACGAGTAACTCGTTGGCTCATTATCCAGAAGGCACGCTGTCATCCTAATATAGCAAGCTATATTAAGACTCCAACTGCTTGTAAGCATACGGTTTCAGGTACTATTTCACCCTCCTATTAGGAGTACTTTTCACCTTTCCCTCACGGTACTGATTCGCTATCGGTTACGAGAGAGTATTTAGTCTTAGGAGATGGTTCTCCCAGATTCCCACAGAATTTCACTTACTCCGTGGTACTTGGAATATATTCCAAAGAGCTATATTACTTTCACTTACAGGACTATCACCCTCTATGGTTGAACTTTCCAGAACATTCAGTTAATAATATAGTTTTTTACTCTTCGGCTTATTAGCAATTCAGCCAGAATATATTCCGCAACACCGCTAACACAACGGTTGCTTCCTTTAACATGTTAGACGGTTTAGACTGTTTCCTTTTCGCTCGCCACTACTAGGGAAATCGCTATTGCTTTATTTTCCACCAGGTACTTAGATGTTTCAGTTCCCTGGGTTGTCATTTTACACCCTATGTATTCAGATGTAAATGTCACAACATTACTTGTGACGGGTTGCCCCATTCGGAAATCCTCGGGTCTTAGGTTATTTCCACCTATCCGAGGCTTATCGCAGGTAGTCACGTCCTTCATCGACTTCTCGTACCAAGGCATCCACCGTATGCCCTTAGTAACTTAACCAAAATTTTTATACACAGATAATTTGTGCTCGATCTATTAAATATTTACAGGCTCAGTAAAATCATTACTCATAAAATGAATTTTGATTTTTACTCTTTCAATCTTTCAAAGAACTATTTTCCTAACTTGGAAACTTGTGGAGCTAATCGGGATCGAACCGATAACCTCCGCCTTGCAAGGGCGGCGCTCTCCCAGTTGAGCTATAGCCCCAAAAACTAATTAATAAGTTTTATGGGGATCGGTTACAGATTTGAATAACACACACCCATAATACAGTGGGCCTGAGTAGAATTGAACTACTGACCTCACGCTTATCAGGCGTGCGCTCTAACCATCTGAGCTACAGGCCCAGTTCTAATCAATAGGTAAAGAACAATAAACCTCGAGCCATTCGCTCAAGTAATTAACAAAAATAAATAAGAGTGAGTGATAACCAACCGAGCTAAAGGTTCAGATTACTCTTTAGAAAGGAGGTGATCCAGCCGCACCTTCCGGTACGGCTACCTTGTTACGACTTAGCCCCAGTCACCGGTTTTACCTTAAACAGCTCCCTCCTTGCGGTTAGGACACTGGCTTTGGGTACCCCCGGCTTCCATGGCTTGACGGGCGGTGTGTACAAGGCCCGGGAACGTATTCACCGCGGCGTGCTGATCCGCGATTACTAGCAATTCCAACTTCATGGAGTCGAGTTGCAGACTCCAATCCGAACTGGGGACGCCTTTAAGGGATTGGCTCGACCTTGCGGCTTGGCAACCCATTGTAGCGCCCATTGTAGCACGTGTGTAGCCCTAGGCGTAAGGGCCATGCGGACTTGACGTCATCCCCACCTTCCTCACTACTTGCGTAGGCAGTCCTATTAGAGTGCTCAGCATTACCTGATGGCAACTAATAGTAGGGGTTGCGCTCGTTGCGGGACTTAACCCAACACCTCACGGCACGAGCTGACGACAGCCATGCAGCACCTGTGCAAGTGCCCTTGCGGGAAAGCTGCTTTCACAGCCTGTCACTTGCCTTTCAAGCCTAGGTAAGGTTCTTCGCGTTGCATCGAATTAAACCACATGCTCCACTGCTTGTGCGGGCCCCCGTCAATTCCTTTGAGTTTCAACCTTGCGATCGTACTCCCCAGGTGGAATACTTAATGCGTTAGCTGCGACACTGAACCTTGCGGTCCAACATCTAGTATTCATCGTTTACAGCGTGGACTACCAGGGTATCTAATCCTGTTTGCTACCCACGCTTTCGCGCCTCAGCGTCAGTAACGGACCAAGAGACCGCCTTCGCAACTGGTGTTCTTCCAGATATCTACGTATTTCACCACTACACCTGGAATTCCGTCTCTCTCTTCCGCACTCAAGATTTGCAGTATCAATGGCAGTTCTGTAGTTAAGCCACAGGCTTTCACCACCGACTTGCAAATCCGCCTACGCGCCCTTTACACCCAGTAAATCCGGACAACGCTTGCCCCCTACGTATTACCGCGGCTGCTGGCACGTAGTTAGCCGGGGCTTTCTCTGAGGGTACAGTCAAATTCCGATGCGATCGGAACTATTCGTCCCCTCTAACAGGAGTTTACAATCTTACGACCTTCATCCTCCACGCGGCGTTGCTGGGTCACCCTTGCGGGCATTGCCCAATATTCCTCACTGCTGCCTCCCGTAGGAGTCTGGACCGTGTCTCAGTTCCAGTGTGGCTGATCATCCTCTCAGACCAGCTACTGATCGTTGCCTTGGTGAGCCATTACCTCACCAACTAGCTAATCAGACGCAAGCTCATCTATAGGCGATACAAGATCTTTAACAACATCATCATGCGATGCCGCTGCATCATCCGGTATTAGTCCCGCTTTCGCGGAATTATTCCAAACCTAAAGGTAGATTGCTTACGTGTTACTCACCCGTGCGCCACTTTAATCAAGATATTGCTACCTCTTTCTCGTAGACTTGCATGTGTTAAGCACGCCGCCAGCGTTCGTCCTGAGCCAGGATCAAACTCTCCGTAGTAGAGTTTAAATTTTGTGTAATCATGGCGTTAGACGCTTAGTTGAAACCATTTAACTGACTGGTTAAATGCACTCACTCTATCAAAGAACTACATTAAAAACCCTCAGTAATTGAGGGCTTCAAATTTACTCTCTATATACTTTAATGTCAAGAGATTTGTTCACATTTTCAAAATAAAATTTAATTTTTTATTAAAATTTATATTATTAATAAAAATCAAATTTAGCCTTTCAAATATATTCGATATTTACTAATTGTCAAGTTTAATCAAAAAAAATTGAATTAAATTTTAAAGTAAATTAGTTCCTATTAGGATACGGATAAATTGTTCAATTTCAGATTTGTTGTCTCTTAAATCTTATCGAAAAGAAAAAATTTAGGAATTAGATTTATTGTTAAACCTTTAATATTTTATTTTGAACAGTAATTCACGATATTATAAAAATAAAATATTGGATGCGGTAATTATGTTAAAATTGGAATAAAAAACTTACAATATTTAACAATCATTTATTTTTTAAACTGTAGTAATAATAAAATTATTGTAGCCGTACTTCCAACTATACCTAAATACATTCCAATTTTGCTAATATAATAATCAAATGTATGATTTGGATTTTTAGGAACGTAAATGAAATCGCCTGGTTCGATGTTAACATTTTTATCGCTAATGGGCATCCATTGACGCGTTGTTCCTTTAATTATAGCGATTTCATTCTCATTAGCTAAGTTTCCCAAACCTCCAGCTAGATTAATATAATACAAATAATTTTTACCGTGGACATATTCAATATTGCCAGGACTATTTACTTGTCCATAAACATAAACGGTATTTATCTTAGATGGAATAATTATATAATCACCATCTTTAACTATTAATTTAGAGATAGAAGAATTCTTGATAAGAACACTATCAAAATTTATAGAAGATTCATTCAGCATTTGTCTAACCATTTCGTCAATTGAAAAGAAACCAGTATCTTGTTCAGTTAAAGTGGTTGTTCTCAACATTCTGTCTTTTTCGTATTCAAACATTATTGGATTTGGATATTCATTTAAATATTCATTTTGCTGTTGAACATTTAATCCAAATTGGTTTTGTAAAATAAATTCTAAATTTGAACCTCTTATCAATTTAGATCTTGTTAAAGAAGCCTGATCAGTAAAACCACCAGCATCTTCAATTACTTCACCCAACGTTGTATTATTTTTTGTAATAGGAATTTTTCCAGGTCTCTTTACTTCACCAATTATAGTAACATTATATTCTTTCCTATGAGTTTCATCAGCAAGAACAATTATGCGATCACCTCTTTGAAGAGAAAAGTCATCATTAATATTGACGACAATTTTATCCATTTTTTCGCCATTATAACTCAGCCTATATATTTCGGCCTTGGAAACATTTTCATATGCTTTATTAATTCCTTGTGCTAATTGAATTGCGTCAGACAATTTATCTCCATCAACAAATGGAAATTTATCTGGATTATTTACTGCGCCTGAAATTGAAAAGAAATCTCTTTCATAATCTACTGGTGGGAAAATTAATACATCATCATTTTTAAGATATGGATTATTTATAAAATCACCGGTTAGTCTATATTTTAAAAGATCTAAATGAAAAACTCCTCCATCCGCTCTTTTCAAAGTTATATTTCGAAGAGAATAATTTTTCAACTTTTTGTCTATTATCGCTAGGAGTTTGGGATCATTGATATTTCGAAGTGCGTTTGCACGTGCTTGATTATACATTCTTGTAACAAAAGCGTCAACTCTTTCATTTAGATAAGCTGGGAAAGTTCCGGTAATTAAAAAATCTCCGCCAATTGTAACACTTATTGCCGCTGCTCTTAAAGATGTTGAACTATTACTGCTCGAAGTTTTTTCATCATCTTGGGCTTTAATTATAGATATTGAAAAAAGAATCAGACAAAAGAAAAAGAATTTTTTCATTTATAAAATCCTGTAAATAATTCTAAAAAGTAATTAAAACTTATATTGTGTTTCATAATATTTTTGATATTCGCCGTTTATTATACGCTCCCACCAATTTTTATTTTGCAAATACCAATCTATTGTTTTCTCAATTGCTTTTTCAAATGAAAATTCAGGCATCCATCCAAGCTCGTTCTTTATTTTTGTTGAATCGATAGCGTATCTTCTATCATGCCCGGGCCTGTCCTTTACATATTGAATTAAATTTTCCGGTTTATTTAAATATTTCAAAATAAGTTTTACAATTTCAATATTTTTCATTTCGTTGCTTGCGCCGATATTATACACTTCACCAGCATTTCCTTTTTCTAAGACAAGATTTATTGCTTTATTATGATCGATAACATAAATCCAATCTCTAACATTCAAACCATCTCCATAAATAGGAAGTTTTTTATTGTTTAGAGAATTTAAAATCATCAAAGGAATTAGTTTTTCTGGAAACTGAAATGGCCCGTAATTATTAGAACATCTTGTAACAACAACTGGCATTCCAAAAGTATGATGAAAAGCCAATGCCATCATATCTGCGGCTGCTTTACTTGAAGCGTAAGGACTATTTGGAGAAAGAGGAGTATTTTCCGAAAATAAACCTTCTTTGCCAAGACTCCCATAAACTTCATCAGTAGAAATTTGTAAAAATTTTTCAACTTCAAATTTGCGCGCTGTTTCTAGAAGAATGTTTGTACCGATGACATTTGTCCGGTAAAATATTTCCGAACCAGAAATACTTCGGTCAACATGAGACTCTGCCGCAAAATTTACAACATATTTAATATTAAATTTTTCAAAAATAAAATTTACCAAATCGGAATTAGCAATGTCGCCTTTAATGAAATGATAATTTTTATTCGCTTGAGATGATTTCAGATTTTCAAGATTACCAGCATAAGTAAGCTTATCTAAGTTTACAATAAAATAATCATCCCTTTCATTAAGAATATAATTTATATAATTACTTCCGATAAATCCGGCGCCGCCTGTTACTAAAATATTTTTCATTTATCTCCTAAAAAGAAAAAAGTCCTACATAAATTCCGGTTTGAATAAAAAAACTGTTTCCTCTTATTCCCCAAGGAACATTTGACAAAGTATTGCCATTATCATAAGTCCAGCTATCGCCAAACGTAAGTTGATAACCTGTTCCGACATGAATACAAATTAAATGGTAAGCTGGAAAATCAAAGCTCAAAGTTGGATTGAAAATCCAAAAGCTATTTTTTATAGTTGAACTAAAAGTTGAACTCGATTGATTTTCAGCTTGCTGCCAAAAATATTGCCAATCAACATCACCTAAATTTTTATAAAGCTGAACTGTTAAACTTCCTCTTCCAATTGTTGCGCCGATTGAAACTCCAAAATTTTTTATGAATGGAAGCGTGTAATCAATTGTTAGGCCGCCTCCGCTTAGTGAATAAATTGCTTCCTTCTTTTCACTTACATAAATTGGAGTTGGATCTGTAGCTTGAGAAATTTTTACTAATGCAATTGAAGAACTTGAATGCGATCCGCTGAATCCAATTCCTCCAATTCTAATATTTGGAATAATTCCAAGATAAATAAAACCGCTGCCGCCTGAAGTATAGAAGCCACTAGTTGGTAAATCGGGGACACCAAAATTTTTTAATTGCGAATTAATTGTACTAAAATTTGGAACAATCCATCCGCCAACATAACCGCCGCCGCCGCCAAAGGGTGCATCATAAAATGATGATTCTTGTGGGAAAGTTAAGCTTGCTGCTGCAATAAATATGAAAATAAACGCAAGAATTTTGTTCATAACTCTGAATAATAATTAAATAAATTTACCAAAGGCATTCCTAAAAACAAAGAAAGTTTTGAACTCCAAATAATTACAAAAATTATTTCAATATAGAATCAATAACAGTTCTGTTTAAGTCAATTTTATTAGTATTGAAAGAACTATTATTTGAGATATTCTACATCCATGTGATAATCCCATTTATTAAAATACAGGTTACCGCCGCGCCACTCAACTTCACCTCTTTGAAAATCATTTGTCTCACTTCTAGGATAAATTTTTGCTGGAAATAACGGCTGGCCATAATCATTGTTAACTACCAATCGGTAAGAATCCATTCCACCGATATAATAATATTTTACTTTCGGGTCTTGCGAATCTTGAATTCCAAAATTTTGATCGAGCGGAACCCAGCCATAACCGTTAAGATAAATTTCTCCCCAATCATGAAGATTAACTCCTCCGGGATGCATCATCCAACCGCTTTGCCATTTACAAGGAATACCATTGTATCTTGCAAGAGTCATAAAAGTTAAAGTCATTATTCCACAATCGCCGTGCATATTGTTTAGACAATATGAAGAAATGTCATTTATTGTAGAATATTCCCTTGCACTTGCCCATGGAATATGATCATTTATCCAAGTATAAATCTTTTTAACTTTTTCATAAGGATTTGTTTCGTTACCAACAATCTCTTTAGATAATTTTTTAATTTGTTCTGTAAAAACTATGTGCGGCGGACGCTCAGCAGTATATTCTTTATAGATCTCAGAAGTCGTATCGTATGGCTTTACTTTGCTGGCATCAATATTATGAAATTCAGAATACGATGTATACTCAAGCTGCATTTGAAATACCGTCGGTTTACCTTTCACAGCTACTTTTTCCATATACAAAGTTTTTTGCGGATGAGAATCATCGGCAATTACATATTCGTTTGAATTAACTGAAAGAAGCTTAATATCTCTCTGTCTCTTTACATCTCCTCGCGGATATGGAAGCCAGCAGCGAATAATTTCGCCGGCAGGAACAGCATCAGGATTAACAGTCAAAGTGTAAGTAATCTTCATCTTCAAAGGATTTACAAAGACATTTCCACTTTCTAAACTTTCTTTCACCGATTCAGGCAAATGAGTTTTTAAAACTTCGCGCCAAGCATCTTGACTTTCGCCATCGATTTTTTCTTTTACTTTTTTTGCTTCAGCATTTATTCTAAAAAGATTTGGAACAGCATTATGGAAAAACATTTTCTTTCCATCAATTACTTTCATTTCAAGCGATTTGTCTTTTTCCCAAGTAGAAAGCATTTTTTCATTCAAGTCGGGATAATATTTCTTCAATGCTTTTTTCACAAAATCTTCATTTCGGTCAAAGTCCAATCTGATTCTATGCATTACATCAATTTGAAAGTTGAGATTGTATTTTTCGGTTTCAGATAATTTATTATCAGCTAAGATATTTTTAATCATCTTTTCTGCTTTTGTAAAATTTCCTTCTGAGATTAGTTTATTTACCTCAGGATATTTTGTTTGTGCTTTCAATACAACTCCTGCCGTCAATGCTAAAATGATGATAAATATTTTTTTCATAATAAATGATGATTATTTTTGTTGTTAAGTTGATGCAAATATACAAATTTGAAAATTTAATTTTCAGAAATCTAAAAAAGTTTATTAAACACAATTTTATATGAATATACAAGAATTACAAAAATTATCCCGCAAAAAAATAAAACATGTAATTGGATTGATGTCCGGAACCTCTCTTGACGGAGTGGATATAGTTTTAGTAAGAATTGAAAACAGCGGCATTAAAACAAATATAAATCAACTAGGATTTTTAACTTATCCATTTCCACCGGGCTTAAAAACAAAAATTCTAGAAAATTCAGCAATCAATTGCGGAAATGTTACAGACATTTGCAAATTGAATTTTCTTATTCCATTAATCTATGTTGATGCAGTAAGATCACTATGTAAGAAATTTAAATTTCCTTTAAACAAAATTGATTTGATTGGATCGCATGGGCAGACAATTCAACATCTTCCAACAAAAGAAAATTTTTACGGATATAAATTTGGCTCAACATTACAAATAGCTGATCCAATGGTGATTGCAAAACTAACAGGCGTACCGACAGTTGGAGATTTTCGAACTGGAGATGTTGCACTCGGCGGTGAAGGCGCCCCGCTTGTTCCTTACTTTGATTATTTGCTCTTTCATTCTAAAAAAAGAAATAGAGCTTTACTTAACATTGGCGGAATTTCTAACATAACAGTACTTAATAAAAAATTTGGTGCATCAAAAGTTTTAGCATTTGATACTGGCCCAGGCAATATGTTGATCGATATTGCAGCAAAGAAATTTTTTAACAAAGAATATGATAAAAACGGTTTACTTGCTTCATCTGGGGAAATTAATGAAAAATTATTTTCTGCTTTAATTAAAAAAGATAATTTCATCGAAAAGAAAATTCCTAAATCTACTGGAAGAGAATATTACGGAAAGGAATTTCTCTCACCAATATTTAAAAAGTTTAACAGAATTTCCCCAAAAGATTGGATAACAACAGTTACTACTTTTACGGCTTATGGCGTATTTCGTAATTATGAAAAGTTTGTAAAAGATGAAACCGAACTTGAAGAACTATTTGTCAGCGGCGGAGGTTCACACAATAAATTTTTAATGAATTCACTTCAAAATTATTTTGGAAAGAATGTTAAAGTTAAGAAAGTTGAAGATTTAGGAATTTCATCCGACGCAAAGGAAGCAATTTGTTTTGCTGTTTTAGCAAACGAAACTCTTTCGGGAAATCCATCAAACATTCCACGAGTAACTGGAGCTTCAAAGCCTACAATTCTTGGCAAAATTTGTTTGCCTTAAATATGGAATAAGTTTTCTTGAACTTTAAATTTTCAAGAATCTTAATTAGCTCTTCGGCTCAATCGCCCGGAGTACAATTATTCCGGTATCAGTCTTAACTTTTTTAAGGTAATCTGCCAAAGGAATTTCTGTAATCTGAACTTTATATCCAACATTCGGCGCGTGCATAAAATGAATTCTTCCATCTTCCATTTTAACAGCAATGCCGACATGATTTATATCTAGGCCTTTTACGTTGGATGTAATCGCAATTAAGTCGCCGTTGTGAATCCCTTTTTCAACTTGAGCAACTTTTTCTTTTGGAATATAATAATATTCCCGGCTGTTTATTGCTTCTTCTTGTTCCCTAATTATCGGAATAAACTTCGGATCATTTTTTAATTGGACATAAGAATCCGGATGAGTTGACATAAAATCAACATTAAACTTTAAAGGTTCACCGCCAATTTCTTTGGAAACATTTTTTACAATTCCTTTTTTTTCATTATTATAAATCCAATCAGAAAAATAATGAAGGCGTGAAGGATATTGATCAATCTTTCCGTTTCTATATCTAATCTTGGTCAATTCTTTTTCATAATCTTTAAATGAAATTTTATTTTCTTTGATGCATCTTGCAAACGTCAAGGCATTTTCCAAAAATGTTGTGCAGTCAAGTCCTGTTAAATTAATTACTAGCGTTTCTGATTTTCCTTTTTCGAGTGTATGCGCAACATAATCAGTACCTAAAAAAGATTTTCCAATTGCAGCAATTACATCTCCGATTGGTTGGTTCTCAAGGTTTTTATCAACAGCTAATTTGAATTTTTCTTTACAAATTTCTTCATCTTTGTCTGAAAATATTTGTGAATAACTTACGTTGATTAAAAACAAAACAGCTATAAAACTAAGAATAAAATTTTTCATATTATGTCTTCTTCTGTTGGATAAGTTGTGTACTCTTCTATTTGCTTTGCATGGGCTAGGTTTTCAAATCTGGCATATTCTTTTATAAATGCTAATCTAACTTCGCCTGTAGGTCCATTTCGTTGTTTACCAATTATTACTTCGGCAATTCCATCAGTCGGGCTATTATCATCCGAAAAAGCTTTAATGCCGTAATATTCCGGGCGGTTCAAGAATAAAACCACATCAGCATCTTGTTCAATAGAACCGGATTCGCGAAGATCAGAAAGCTGAGGTCTTTTGTCATTTCGTGTTTCAACTGCTCTATTTAGCTGTGCAAGAGCTAATACAGGAATGTTCAATTCTTTTGCAAGTGATTTTAATGATCTTGAAATATGAGAAATTTCTCGTTCACGGCTTTCTGATTTTGCCGGTCCTTGCATCAACTGAAGGTAATCGATAATAATCATTCCGATATTTTTTTCAGCTTTTAATCTTCTCGCTTTTGCTCTAATTTCAAGGACGCTTTGAGCGGGCATGTCATCAACATAAATTGGAGAATCAATTAATTTGTGTGCATTTTTGCTGAGCTTAACTCCTTCTTCATGTGGAAGTTTACCGGTTCTTACAAGATGAGCGTTCAATCTTCCTTCGGCACAGAGCATTCGAATAACAAGCTGCATTGTTGACATTTCAAGGCTGAAAATTCCAACTGGTATTTTATGATCGATTGCCGCATTGCGCGCTAGCGTAAGTGCAAAAGCTGTTTTACCCATAGAAGGACGAGCCGCAATAATAATCAAATCTGATTTTTGAAAACCGCCAAGCATTTCATCAAGTTCATAAAATCCAGTCGGTACAGAAAATTTTTGTTGAATATTAGAGTGGATAGCTTCAATATATTCCAAAGCATCTCTAACAGCTCTATCCATTCCTTGAAAAGATTTTTTTAAATGAGTTTCTGTTATTTCAAAAATTTTTCTTTCGGCTTCGTCAAGAATATCAAATGCATCTTCAGTTCCTTCATAGGCAGCTTGTGCAATTTGATGCGAGCTTGTTATAAGGCCACGGAGAATTTGTTTTTCTAAAATTATTTTTGCGTGATATTCTATATTTGCTGCTGATGAGATATTCTGAGAAAGTTTGCTTAAATAAACCGCGCCGCCAACTTCCTCAATTTGATCTCGCTTCTTTAATTCTTCATATAAAGTAACCGTATCAATCGGTTCGCCGGAATCAAAAAGCGAAAGCATTGCCTCAAAAATTAATTTGTGTTCTTTCAAATAAAAGCTGTCTGAATTTAACAGCTCAATTGCCTTAGGCACTGCTTCTTTTTCAATCATCATTGCGCCAAGTACCGAAGCTTCTATTTCCGGTGCTGCGGGCGGTTTAACATCGACAGGCACAATACTATCTAAAGCTATATTTAGTTTCTTAATTTTTGCCATTACTTAAAATTAAATCGTCATATAATTTTCTAAACTTTTTTACATCTTCCCAACAGTCTCTTTTCCAATTTGGATTTCTTAGCAAAGCTGCAGGATGAAAAGTAACCATTACTTTCGCATTTTCAAATTCAAAAACTTTACCGCGTAAATTTGTAAGCGAATCTTTTTTCTTTAATAAACCATGGGCGGCGGTAAGCCCTAAACATAATATCAATCTCGGTTTGATCAATTCAATTTGTTTTTTCAAATAAGGCATACAAGAATCCATTTCTTGAGGTAATGGAGTTCTGTTTCCAGGCGGTCGGCATTTAACAATATTAGCAATATAAAC
Source organism: Bacteroidota bacterium (assembly GCA_021824145.1). Classification (GTDB taxonomy): domain Bacteria; phylum Bacteroidota; class Ignavibacteria; order Ignavibacteriales; family Ignavibacteriaceae; genus FEN-1297. The sequence goes on along the minus strand of JAKALM010000001.1, from coordinate 654,092 downwards.
TTCTTCTCGCTCAAATTTAATTGCTTTTAATATATCGGTTAAAAGTTTACCGGCACGACCAACAAATGGCAAACCTTGCGCATCTTCATCTGCACCAGGGCCTTCACCAATTGCCATTACATCAGCATTAGGGTTCCCCGATCCAAAAACAAATTTATTTCTGGTTGCACCAAGAGAACATTTCTGGCAATTACAAATTAGCTTGTTAAGCTCTTCAAGATTTTTTGAATTTTCCCAATCTTCTTTTTTTTCAAAGAAAGAATGTCCTTCTAATTTTGTTTTTTTCTCTTCAGAAATGAAAACCAGGGAATCAAGATTTGATTTTTTTAAGTTAAGTGGTTCACTAACTTTTGAGTGAGATTTAACATCCTTATAAATACTCTGTTTAGTATCTTCAGCAACAACTGTTCTTCGTTTCAATAAATTATCCTGGAAAAGTTCATCGCCAAAAATTTCTTTTTGATCTTTCAGAACTTCGATTAATTGTTTCTTTAATATTTCTTTCATAAAAATTAAAGGAATGAATATTTACAATTCAAATCCACTTCTGGCAAAATTAATGTTAGGCGAATTATAAAACAACTTCTTTAAAAAAAATAATATTCAAAAAAAATTAGAACAAAAGAATAAAAATTAAATTGGGGTGGAAAGACAATAATTATTGATTTTTAATCTTAACAATTTCTGATAGAATTTTATTTGCAGCTTGAAATTTGGAAAGTAATGGAAATCTTGTTTGCTTGCCAATTTTATTGATTATTGTAATTTTATTAGTATCCACTTCAAATCCGCTTTTTTTATCTTTTAATGAGTTTAGAACAATCATATCAAGATTTTTAGCAACTAACTTTTTTGAAGCATTTTTAATTTCATTATCTGTCTCCAAAGCAAATCCGACAACAATTTTATCTTTCTTTTCTAACGATGCTAATATGTCTGATGTCTCTTTAAGCTTAATTGAAGTCAGCTTATCTTCTTTTTTAATTTTCTTAGTTGAAATAGTTGATGGCATATAATCAGCAACTGCAGCAGACATAATTAGAATATCATTTTCTTTAAGCTGCATTTCAACTGCTTTTTTCATTTCTGCAGCAGATCTTATTTTTATCAATTTTATTTCAGGATAAATTTTTTCTTTAACCGGCCCAGAAATCACAGTAACATTTGCCCCTCTAAGAAAAGCAGCTTTTGCAATTTCAAATCCCATTTTCCCAGAAGAACGATTTCCGATAAATCTTACTGGATCAATATCCTCGTAAGTTGGTCCGGCAGTAACAAGTATTTTTTTTGTTTTCAAGTCTTTGTTATAACCTGACAGTATTAATTCGGCAGCATCAATAATTTTCTCTATTTCAGGAAATCTTCCTCTGCCCGAAAGTCCACTTGCCAATTCACCTTCTTCAGCTTGGAGGATGTAATATCCATTTTCTTCTAATTTTTTAATATTCTGCTGAGTGATTTTATTTTCGTACATATCAACATCAGCAGCAGGAGAAATCAATAATGGACATCTTAATGCTGAAACTAAAGTTGTCAATGCATTATCGGCAAAACCATGTGCAATTTTTGCAGCCGTATTCACAGTGCAAGGTGCAATTATCATCAAATCAGCCCAAACTGCGTAGTCAATATGCCAAGTAGAAAAATCAGTTCCATCTTTTTGAGATTTTGGAAAAGCATTAATTATAACTTCATGTTTTGAAAGCGTGGAGAGAGTTAAAGGAGTAATAAATTCAGCAGCAGAAGGAGTCATAACAACTTTAACTTCTGCGCCTCGTTTGATTAATTCTCTGATCAGAAATGTAATTTTATATGCAGCGATGCACCCGGTTATTCCAAGAATTATTTTCTTACCGGAAAAAATATCATCGCTCATTTTTTAGCTCATTAAAATAATGGAAAAAATTCCGTTAAAATTAAGTTTATAATCCCCAATAACAAATCAACTATTGAATTCTATTTTTCTTTGTATCTGTATTCAATTTTACCATCAAGTAATTCACCAAGAGCTTGGATCTGAGGTTTCTCTCTTTTTTCAAATTCAAGTGCAATTTTTAATTGCGCAGGATTGATAATATCTTCACTTTCATCTTCATTTCCTGTAGTAGGAATTGTACTGATCAAAGCATTGAATTCAATTTTATTATCATCATTTATTTTACGAGCTTTTTTGGCCACCACAATAATGCCTTCATAAATATTTGCAGCTCTTTCATCAATTTGGCGTAAATCAACTGGTTGAATTGCCATTAATTATTCTCCTTGCTTATTATTTTGCTGATTAAATTTTTTGTTTCCAAATATGCTTTCTCTAAATCTTTATTTTCAATAAGATAATCAAATTTATGTTTTAAGCTCAATTCCATTTTTGCTCTTTCAATACGTTTCTTATAATCTGATTCATCTTCAGTGTTTCTTTTTCTAAGTCTATTTTCAAGTTCTTGAAAACTTGGCGGATAAATAAAGATTAAAATCGATTCCGGATATATTCTCTTTAATTCTAATGCGCCGTTAACATCAATCTCAACAATAACTGATTTTCCTTGCTCAATATTATTTTCAATAAAACTTTTATAAGTACCGTAATAATAATCGTAAAATTTTTCCCATTCTACAAATTCGCCTTTATCAATTTTTTTTCTAAAATCATTTTCTGTAATGAAAAAATAATCAACTCCATCAATTTCATTTTCTCTTTTCTGTCGAGTGGTTGCAGAGACAGAAAAAACCAACTCCGGAAAAACCTTCAAAATTTTTTTTACAATTGTTGTTTTGCCAGTTCCGCTGGGTGCAGAAACAGCAATAATTACTCCCTTATGCTTATTCAATTATCACTCAATATTTTGAATTTGTTCTCTAATTTTTTCAATTTCTTCTTTTATTAAAACAGTATTATGAGTAATAAAAGTTGAAATTGTTTTTGAAGAAATTGTATTGGTTTCTCTATTCATTTCCTGGCAAATAAAATTTAGCTTTCTACCGGGTTCATCATCTTTATCAAGGCTTTCACTAAAAAATTTTATGTGGCTTTTTAATCTTACACATTCTTCCGTTATGTCTGCTTTATCAGCTATTATTGCAAGTTCTAATTCAAGCCTGTCATTATTAACTTTAGTGTCATCAATTAATAGTTTTACTTTATCTTTTAATTTTTGGAAATATTCTTTAACACATAAATTAGATTCATTTTCAATTTCAGCAAGCTTTTTTTCAATAATATCTATTCGTTTTCTTAAGTCTTTTACTAGTTCCTTGCCTTCATTCTGTTTCATTTTAATTAATGAATCTAATGCAGAAATAAGAGCTTTTTTAATTACTTCAAATTCTTCATCCGATAAATCTAAATCGTTTCCTTCAAAAAGCTCTTTGTTATAAATGAAATGTTCTAGTTTCAGTATTCCCCCAATTTTTGCAGTTTTTTTTATTTTTTTAAGTAATGAAATATAGCTTATCAGCTTTTCATTATTAAGAGAGAAAATTTCTTCTTCAGAATTGTTACTTTTTATCTGTATTAGAACCGTAAGTTTTCCCCTGCTAATTTTATTTTTTATTAGCTCTCTAATTTCATATTCTTTGTTTATTAAAGATGAAGGAGTTTTCAAAATTATATCCAAATAGCGACTGTTTACGCTTTTTGCTTCAACTTCAACTTTTATTTTTGGGTTTTCGGCTGTTCCTTTGCCGTAACCGGTCATACTGTATATCATAAATTCTTCCGTAAAAGAATGTAAAAATAACAATTTTAAGGTTTGATTACAAAAATAAGAAACTTTGATTGCCTTAAGACAAAAGTAAATTAGAAAGCTTCCCCTAATCCAAAATTAAGTTCGATATTATTAAAGAAATGCTTGTTCCAATTATTCCAAATTAATAATCTATTTGCAGGATCATAAAGTTTAACAGCAAGGTCAATTCTGAACGGCGCAACTGGCGTGTAATAGCGAAATCCTAATCCTGAAGCAACTGCAATTCCATTCCAAGTAAATTGATTATATCCAAGCCAAGTATTCCCATAATCTGTAAACAGTGCAAATCCCAAGTTATTTAAAAATCTGCGCCTAAATTCAAACGACCCTTCAAATAAGAAAGAACCTCCGACAAAACTAATCCCTTGAATTCCTCTTACAACTTGGCTGCCTTCAGGCACCAATTCATTTGATCTCCAGCCGCGAATCGATGTACTTCCTCCGGCATAAAAAGTTCTATTTATAGGAACGCTTGAAAAGCTGCCATAAAAAACCTGTATATCTCCAACTTTTAGCTTAAAAGCTGCAATTGAATTAAGACTGCGATCGATTGAAACATAATATGAGCCGCCAACTTGAATTTTATAAAACCCTGCAGCACCTGAATTTTTTTGACGAAATGAATTGCCTTCTTCAAAGTGAAATGAAAGATTATAACCGCGCGTAGGAAAGAGAATATTATCAGCAGTTGTAGAAGCCGCATCAGCAGCTATATCTGAAATTAATTTTGTTGAAAGGCTGTCGTTAAAAATTCTGTATACTTCATTTGATTGTTCTAAAGTATAAGAAGTACTTAAGTGATTTACGAATGTGTAAGTTGGAAGTTCAAATTCCAACGTAACTTTGGAACCGTAAATTGTATTGTTATAATCTGCCTGTTTGTTAATTGTTGCATAGGTTTCCCACGTACCAAAAATTGGTTTCTCAAAAACGTACGGCTGATCAATTATAATTCTTGAATCAACGTATCCGAGTAATGTAGTATCGCGAAATGAAAATCTTCTTACTAGATTTTTAATATCAGCTCTAAAAATATCTTGCACGCCAAAAGACGAACTGATTGTAAGTTTTCTTGCATCGCCATAAAAATTTTTTCTAATATACGAAAATCCTAGACCGACATTAAATGCACTTTGTTGATTATTAATAATCACTTCAGGGGAAAGTTCGTTCATTAATCCAATGTTTCCATCTAATCTAATTGGCACTTTGCTGTCAGTTGTGTCGCTTCCAACACCGGATAAAAGCACTGAATTAAATAAACCTGTTCGATACAATCTTACAGTACTTCTTCTTAATTCATCTAAATCATAAGTATCTCCAGATTTTATTCCAGAAATATCTCTCAGCAATTTATTTTCAACTAAATGAGCGCCTTCGCCTGTTTTATTTATTAATATTGTGTCTATCGAATATTTTTTACCTAAAGAGAAAAAAATATTTACATCGGCTTTTAATTTAGTAGTATCCTTTATAATAATTGTTGTATCGTTATATTTAGCAAACATGTAACCGCTATTTCTTAGGTCATTTATAACTTTGTTTGTATTGTCTTCTATAACACTTTCAGAATACCTTTTTGTTGGATCAATTGAAATCTCGTTAAAAATATTATCATAAATATTACGCGGAAGGTTATCCAAACCTGTTAATGTTAATTTCCCAAAATTGAATGGCTGGCCTTCATAAATTAAATAAGTTAGATTAACCTTTTTTGCTGATGTATCAACTTCATATTTATAATTGAAAGATGCATCGAAAAAGCCATTAGAATTATAATATTGCTTAAGTGCGTTTAAATCGATTTGAATGTTTGTAGAATCAAAATAAACAGGTTCTTTCCCAAAGCTGGTAAAAGAATTTAGGAATTTCCAAAACCACCAAGGTGTAGTTCGTGAGTAAATTACGTCCTGAAGTGTAGAACTTGAAAATGAATTATTCCCGCTAAATTTTATTGAATTAAGTTCGAATTGAACTCCTGATTGCGCATGTATCTGTAAGTTAACAATAAAAATAAAAAAAAGAATTTTCAGCTTTGAGGACATATTTGAATAGTTACTTCCTGGTATAAAATAAATATATAAATAAATGGAAGAATTCTTAATATTTCAACTCAATATCTTTTGAAACAATTTGAATAGAAGGATAATCTCTTTTAAAGATGCTTAAGAAAAAATTTTTCACTTCAGGGAAATCTATGTTTTCAGAAAGATAAAGAGATACATTTGTTCCTGGTTGCGTTACCAAATGTGCTGTATAAGTTTTTCCTTCATTGTAATTAATTAAGTAAGAATAAACTTCTCCGCCTCCGCTACCCAAAAAATAATCTTGCGAGTTATAATAAATTAATTCATAATCAAAAATCGGAAATTTAATTTTTTGCACCAGACATTGTTTAAATGATCCATTTAATAATGGTGTTTGAAAAGCAACTTTAAATTGATCTTTATCTTTTTTTATAAGAACAAATTTAATTCCCCATTCTTTAGGTTTTTGTGTTTCAACTCCGGCAGCAATTTCAATTGTTGAATCCTGATCAAATTTACCCTTGTAAGCAAACTTAACATCATTGCCTAAAATATTTTTTGCTTGTTGAAGTACAACTTCCGGATTTGCATAATCAATCTTATTTGCTTCATCTGCATCGGATTTATTCTTTGAACATGAAAAAGAGAGTAGTCCGAATAATAAAATGATAAAAACTTTTTTATTTGATAACAACTTTTGTCCCTTTCTTTACTACTGAATATAGTTCATCAATGCTTTCATTACTAATTGCAATCGATCCGTTTGTCCAATTATAATTAAATGGTAAATATCTAAAAATGAAATTTAATCTTCCTATACCTTGAATTCCAATGTTTCCACCAAGCGCAGTGTTGGCATCAGGACACTGTCCGTATGTATCTTCAAATTTTATTCGGTCATATTCTCCTTGAGTTATCAATCCTTTTTTCAAAGCTTCTGCAGCATCATTTTCATTAGGATAATTTATTCTGAAAAATTTATAATATTTATCTACTGTATCAATCTCACATATTTGATAATCACCAACTGGAGTAGCTAAATCTCCGGCTTTAGTTTTGGGAACAATTACATTTCTTCCAAAATTTGCACGGTAAGATTTAATTAAAACCGTATCTTCATATAAATTTAACGTATAAGATTGACGATTAATAATTATATTAGGATCATTCAGCTTTGTAAATCCTTTTTCAGTTATATCCTGACTTAAAGGAACATCTCTCAAATTTAAAATTACACCGTAAGCAATACATCCGATAATAAATAAAATTATTCCGCCGCTGAATAGGATAACGTTCCGTATCAAATTTGAATTAAGATATGACAGATACTTCTCAATTCTTTCTTTATTCAAATATGATTTTTCTTTATTCATTAAAAATAGACTAAAAAATTCTTAAACTAACTTATATCAATTTAAAAATTAATTAAAATAACCTAAATATTAAATTGAGAATTCTGAAAAATGAAATAAAAAAACCCAACTTCTTTTAAGAAATTGGGTTGTTTAAAAGTGGGAAAAACTTAGACTTCCATAATTTCTTTTTCTTTATGTTTTAACAGATCGTCAATTTTAGTTATATGCTCATCTGTAAGTTTTTGAATTTTATCTTCAGCTTCTTTTAGTTGATCTTCAGAAATTTTTTTATTTTTTTCTTCTCTCTTTAAATGTTCGTTTGCATCTCTTCTAACATTTCTAACTGCTATTTTAGAATCTTCACCAAATTTTTTAATCAGCTTTACCAATTCTTTTCTGCGCTCTTCATTTAGCGGTGGCACAGGAATTTTTAAGTTGGTACCATCGCTTACAGGATTAAATCCAATATTCGCTTCAAGAATCGCTTTATCAATTGAAGAAAGAACTGATTTATCCCATGGAGTAATTGAAAGTGTATGAGAATCTAAAACTGTAATATTTGCAAGTTGATTTATTGGAGTTAGAGTTCCGTAATAATCAACTTTAATTCCATCAAGTAAAGCCGTGGTAGCTTTTCCGGATCTAATTTTTGCTAGTTCATTCCGCAACGCTTCAATTGATTTATCCATTCTTGATCTAGCATCTTTAATTGTTTGTTCCATAAATTCCTCGCTGTTTGTTAATAAAGATTAAACGAGCAATCATTATAATTTTTATAAATTTTATTTAGTTACCATGAACAACTGTGCCTACATTTTCGCCAGTAACCAACCTGAACAAATTATCAGGTTCATCCATTTTAAAAACAACCATAGGAAGATTATTTTCCTGACAAAGACTAACAGCTGTTAAATCCATAACGCGCAGGTTTTTTTTCAATATATCTAAGTATGTAATTTTTTCAAATCTAAAAGCATTTGGATTTTTTTCAGGATCAGAATCAAATACACCATCAACTCTTGTCCCTTTAATAATTACGCTTGCTTCAATTTCAACAGCTCTTAATGATGCCGCTGTGTCGGTGCTAAAATATGGATGGCCGGTGCCTGCTCCAAAAATAACCACTCTTCCTTTTTCTAAATGACGAATTGCGCGGCGCCTAATGTATGGTTCAGCAATTTCTTCCATATGAATTGCGCTCATCAATCTTGTATAAATTCCTTTATGTTCAATTGCATTTTGAAGTGCAAGAGAATTGATCATGGTAGCAAGCATTCCCATTTGATCACCGGTAACTCTGTCAATCCCTTGATCATTTGCACTTAGCCCGCGATATATATTACCGCCACCAATAACTAAGCCTACTTGTACACCTATGTCATGAATTTTTTTTATTTCATTTGCAAAAAAATTAAGCACGTTATGATCAATGCCGAATCCCTTTTTTCCCATTAAAGATTCGCCGCTTAATTTAAGTAATATTCTTTTATATTTTAATTCATTCATTAAATTCTTTCAAAATATTAAAACTATGGATTATACTAATCTTTAATGGCAAAAATAAAATTTATCATTTTAGTAATAATTTTTATGAATAAGAATTATTTTTCCTAATTCACATGATAATATAAAAAAAGGTCTTAAAATTATTAAGACCTTTTTAACAAATTTTATTTTTTCTCGTCGCCGAGATGGAACCGGCGGAAAAGAGAAATTTTTATTTGCGTCCCGTGTTTACTATTAAATTCTTTAAGTAAATCACCAACGGCTTTTGTGTTATCTTTTATGAATGCTTGTTCAAAAAGACAATTTTCCTGATAGAATTTTGTTAACCTGCCGGTTGCAATCTTTTCAAGAATCTGTTCAGGCTTTCCTTCCTTCCGAGCCAATTCTTTATAGATATCCATTTCCTTGTCAATAATTTCCTTAGGAACTTCCTCTCTATAAACACAAAGAGGTTTCATAGCAGCAATCTGCATTGCTATATCTTTTCCAATCTCAGCAAATTCATCTTTACCGCTACCAATATTCTCATATTTAACAAGAACACCTAATTTTGATCCAAGGTGAACATAATCTACAATAAAACCATTTGGAGCGTTTTCAATTGCAAATCTTGAAATTTCAATTTTCTCGCCAACTTTTCCCATTATATCGGTAAGTAAATTTTTTACCGAATCGTTTTCGAGAAGTGCAGTTACATTCGATGGTTTATTTTTATAAACAGTTTGCAAAACCTCATTTGCAAATTGGACGAAGTCTTGACTTTTTGCAACGAAATCTGTTTCGCAGTTAATTTCTAAAATTACACCAGTTTCTTTATCGTCAGAAACTTTAGTTAAAACAACACCTTCGTTGGTTGCTTTTTCTGCACGCTTAGAAGCGACAGCTGCTCCTTTTTTACGAAGTATTTCAATTGCTTTTTCAAAATTTCCATCTGCTTCGGTTAGGGCTTTTTTACAATCCATCATACCCGCACCGGTTTTTTGTCTTAATTCATTTACTTGTGCCGCAGTTATAGCCATATCAATTACTTTCCTCTTTCTTATTCGCCAGAAATATTTTCTTCTTTAGATCTTCTTGATTTTTTCTCTGCTGATTTTTTAGGTGAATGTTCTTCAACTTCTTGTGTCTTCAATTCTTCTTCATTCTCTTTTTTCTGTCTTTCACTATCGGCAGCTTCATTAGCTTTTAATTCCTTTGCTTTTGCTTCACCTTCAATAATTGCATCAGCCATAAATTTTACGATAAGTTCAATCGTCTTTACAGCATCATCATTTGCTGGAATTACGCTATCAATTAAGTCGGGATCACAGTTTGTATCTACTATAGCAAACACCGGGATGTTCAATCTCTTTGCTTCTTTAACAGCAATAGATTCTTTTTTAATATCAACAACAAACATAGCTCCAGGCAATCTTGATAATGATTCAACACCTTCTAGAACTTTTTTAAGCTTGTCTTTTTCTCTTGTTAAAGTAAGCCTTTCTTTTTTTGTAATTTTATCAAAAGTTCCGTCAGTTTCCTGTTTTTCAATATTGTTAAGCCTTTTGATGCTTTTTCTTATAGTAGAAAAATTTGTAAGCATTCCGCCCAGCCATCTTTCACTAACCCAATTAGAATCGCATCTTCTTGCTTCAGTTTCAATTACATTTTTAGCTTGTTTCTTAGTACCGACAAATAAGACTTTTTTACCTTCAGCAACCAAATTTGTTAAATTTTCAGCAGCTTCTGATAGCAAGACTTGAGTTTTCTTTAAATCGATTATATGAATGCCATTTTTCTCCATAAAAATATATGGCTTCATTTTAGGATTCCAACGGCGTGTCAAATGTCCGAAGTGTGCCCCTGCTTCAATAAGCTGGGATATATCTAATTTTTTCATGTATTACTCCTGTTTATCTTCTACTTTCTTCAACTTTACCTTTAATCCCATTTTAATTCGGGACACAGGGGGTAAATCTGAAAGTATGAATGATTTAATAAATTAACGTTTAGAAAATTGAAATCTTTTTCTTGCTTTTGGCTGACCATATTTTTTACGTTCAACCATTCGCGGATCTCTTGTTAAGAAACCTTCTGCTTTTAAAGCCGGTCTATGATCCGGATTCAAACTGCACAAAGCCCTAGCAATACCAAGTCTAATTGCTTGTGCTTGTCCTGTGGTACCGCCGCCGTCAACGTTGATGATTACATCAAAGTGTCCGAGCGTATTAGTAACTTTAAATGGATTTAAGATATCTTCTCTGCTTAAGAGTTCAGGAAAGGCTTTTTCAAATTCTTTATCATTAACTGTTATTTTACCATTACCTGCTCTTAAAATTACTCTTGCAACAGAAGTTTTTCTTCTTCCAACAAAAATTTGGTCTGCCATTATTTCTCCGCTAAACTAATTTGTTCCGGTTTCTGGGCTTTGTGTGGGTGTGATTCTCCGGAATATATTTTTAATTTTTTAATTAATTTCCTTCCAAGTCTATTTTTCGGAAGCATTCCTTTTACTGCGCTTTCAACAACAAACTCTGGTTTTTTAGCCATTAATTCTTCAAAGCTGCGAATCTTTAATCCTCCAGGGTAACCAGAATAGTGATAATAATCTTTTAACAATTCTCTCTTACCGGTAAGCTTAATCTGTGAAGCATTAATTACAACAACAAAATCACCAGTATCTGCATTAGGCGTAAAGATCGTCTTGTTTTTTCCACGGATAATTCTGGCAACTTTTGTTGCTAATCTTCCAAGAACCTGGTCCTTTGCATCTACCAAATACCATTTCTTATCGACTTCGTCCGTGCTAAAAAATTTCGTTAATTTTTCTTGTTTCACGCTATTTTCCTCCGAAAACCTAAAATCATTTCAAATAAAGAGAACAAATTTAGCCTGATACTATTATAAAGTCAAGAAATGCTTATTAAATTAAAATCAGATTTTAATTTAATTTTCAAAAAAATGAGCTCCCGAACTTAAATGATTTTATCATTCCAAAGAATATTGGCTGAAATGTCTTAAAGGCATCCTCTCCCTCCATAATTAATTTAAAGCTGAAATCTTGATCAGAATTGGTTCTAATGTATAAAGTTTGAGAAATCTGGCCCTCTAATTTTTCTGGATCATTATAATAAATAATATATCCGCTCATTTGGGTTTTATATTTATATCTTGATGCACTAAATAAATCTTTGTCTTTTACTTCCAAATGAATATATGGTGGTGGAGAAGAATTTCCGATAGTCGACCAAAATGTAACGCCGTCAAGCTTGCTTTTAACATCTTGATCAATAAAAGTCCAGCCGATAGGATATTTTAAAGTTACATTTAAAGTGGACTCATGGTAGACTTGATCTAATCCTGCTGTGTCTGCATCAGTATTTGAAAAATTATAAAATTCATTATTGATATTAACGATTCTATCTTTAGATTTTAAATCGATTTTAGATTCAAATACTTTGTCGTTATTTGAAGCTATTCTTTCAATTGGTTTTATATTCGTTTTTTTCGTTTTCTCCAAATTGTTTGAATTTAAATTTAAGTCTTGAGAAAGAACTTGAACAAAAGAAGAATTAATCTTCATTTTATTATCATAAATATTTAGAGCTGAAAAGATGCTTACAAAAATTAACGCATGGATTAAAAAGGAAGCGGAATAACTGAAAACTTCATTATGCTCTTTTAATATTTTCAATCTAAATTTCATACAAATTGAGTTAAGTATAATTCTAAATTTAAATAACAAACTTCATTTTCACTATAGATAGAATTATTCATAATTTAATTTCGTTTTCTCCGATCAATATTTTATTTAACTAATTAATACTTGGACACCTAAACTAAAAATATTAATTTTGAAAGTTTTAATATTTAAAATTTGAAAGTCTAAATGAAATTTCTAATTACCGGCGGTGCCGGATTCCTTGGCATAAATCTAATTAGATATTTACATTCAAAAGGACATGAGATTTATTCTTTAGATATTGTTCAATTCGATTATCCGGATATGAATGATAAAATTAATATCATTACTGGAGATATTAGGAATAAAGAATTAGTTGAAAACTCATTGAAAGATATTGATATTGTTGTTCACACTGCGGCAGCTTTACCGCTTTATAAACCTGAAGATATTTTTTCAACTGATATTAATGGAACTAAAAATTTACTTGAAGCAAGTGAAAAAAATAAAGTAAAAAGATTCATTCAAATTTCTTCAACTGCAGTTTATGGAATTCCCGATCATCATCCTCTAAAAGAAGAAGATAAACTTGATGGTGTTGGTCCTTACGGAAAATCAAAAATTGCTGCCGAAGAAGAGTGCCTAAAATATAGAGCAAAAGGAATGTGCATTCCAATTATCCGCCCAAAATCTTTCGTCGGACCCGAGCGGCTTGGAGTATTTGATCTTCTTTACGATTGGGCAAAGGACGGCAAAGGTTTTCCAATGATTGGGAAAGGAAATAATAAATATCAGCTTTTAGATGTTGAAGATCTTTGCGATGCAATTTATTTGTGTGCAACTCTTGATGAGAAAATTGTGAATGATACTTTTAACATTGGCGCAAAAAATTTTACGACCATGAAGGAAGATTATCAAGCAGTATTAGACAGTGCAGGCTTTGGGAAAAAAATTGTTGGGCTTCCGGAAAAGCCGATCATCTTAACACTTCGGTTTCTTGAAGCTCTGCATCTTTCACCATTATACAAATGGGTTTATGAAACTGCTTCAAAAGATTCTTTTGTGTCAATCGAAAAAGCAGAAAAAGTTTTAGGATACAAACCAAAATATTCCAACAAAGATGCGCTGGTTAGAAATTATAAATGGTACATCGAACATCAAAATGAATTCAAAAATAAATCAGGAGTTTCGCATCGTGTCCCTTGGAAGCAGGGAATTTTAAGATTAGCAAAAGTGTTTTTTTAATCAGTTTGTGATTACAGAAGAAAAATATATTTTTATTTATAATAATTTGAATTACTAAGGAGTTTGAAATGGCAGCTAAAAAAGATTTTTTAAAAGAAACGATTAAACACATCGATATTAAAGAACATAATGTTGTGGAACTTGTTGACGCAATGGAGAAGATGGCTTTCTCTGCGCGCGATTTAAGCCGTGCAGCAAAAATTTATGAAATGATGGTTCGCGATAAAGACTGCGGAGTTATATTAACTTTAGCCGGCAGTTTATTCAGCGCTGGATTAAAAAAAGTTGTTTACGATTTAGTGATGAATAATATGGTTGATGCAATTGTTTCCACCGGTGCTGTTATGGTTGATCAGGATTTTTTTGAGGCACTTGGATTCAAGCATTACAAAGGAACTCCTTTCAGTGATGATAATTTATTAAGAGATCTTCACATTGACAGAATTTATGACACTTACATAGATGAAGATGAATTAAGAATTTGCGATGAAACAACAGCAAAAATTTTTGACAGCCTCGAACCAAAACCTTATTCTTCAAGAGAACTTCTTTGGGAGTTTGGAAAATATTTAGATCAAAACGGCGGACCGAAATGTGAAGACTCAGTAATTTATGCTGCTTATAAAAAGAATGTTCCGATTTTTGTTCCTGCATTTTCAGATTGCTCGGCCGGATTTGGATTTGTAATGCATCAAACTAACCATCCAGATAAACACGCTTCAATAGATTCTGCAAAAGATTTTCTTGAGCTTACAAAAATAAAAATGCACTCAAAAGAAACCGGCATAATTATGATTGGCGGCGGCGTTCCTAAAAACTTTACTCAGGATATTGTTGTTGCCGCGGATATTCTTCAAGAAGATGCACCGATGCACAAATACGCTGTCCAAATTACTGTTGCCGATGTTCGCGACGGCGCATTATCAAGCTCAACTTTGAAAGAAGCAAGTTCTTGGGGAAAAGTTGAAACTACTTTTGAGCAGATGGTTTATTCTGAAGCAACCATTGCAATGCCGCTAGTTGCAGGATATGCTTTTCACAAAGGAGCTGGTAAGGAAAGAAAGCCGAGAGAATTCCAGAAAATATTTGCGGCTGAAAAAGCAACGGTTTAATTGTTGAATTGCCAAATTGTTTAACTGTTAAATTATCAGAACTAAGATTTAACAAGTTGTTAAGAAGCAATTTGACGATTTAACAGTTTGAAAATTGACGATTTTGTAAGTCTGTAATACCATTATTGAGTACAGTTGAGTTACTTTGGATTTCTGGGAGACTATCTTGTAAGTCTGCCTCACTATTAAGACCTTCTGGGTAACCAAAACTCAATTCTGGGTGACTCAAATGAATATCTGCCGAACTCTTTTATGATATTAACGCACAATTATAAATTTCTGCCGAGCTTTTGTCAATTTCTATAGGACTCGGTTTCGGTTCTACCTCACAATTATGAGTTTCTGTCGATCATTTTTGTGTTACTAACACACAATTAGAAATTTCTATCGACCTTTTATTAATTTCTGCAAGGCATTTTTGTGATTCTTTCTCACAATTATCAACTTCTTACTGACTATTAGAGGTTTCTGGAGAGCTTAATTGCGTTTCTGCAGGGTAATAATGGACTTTTGGGGAACCATAACCATTTGCCGGGTTTTGATTATGAATTCTTGACTGGATTTAATGAATTTTTAGAATGTAGAGCCGCAAAATTGTGCGGCTCTACAAAGATATTATTTAAGCAGCAGCATTTTTCTTGAAGAAATATATCCATTGGTTTTTAATTGGTAGATATACATTCCGCTTGGTAAATTTGTTCCGTCAAATTTAATCGAGTGCTCGCCGGTTCTCTGAATACTGTTAACAAGCAGCGTAACTTCTCTTCCCATTATATCGAAGACAGTTAATACTACGTGGCCAGTTTCTTTTAGTTTATAAGAAATTGAAGTTGACGGGTTGAATGGATTAGGGTAATTCTGCATCAACAAATATTCTTTTGGCATTTGAAATCCGTTAGATGAAATATCTGCTATAACCCCGCCGTTATTAGAAGTATAAAATACCTTGCCGCTGTCGCAGATAAGCCAGCCATGCGTGCTATCTGTAAATTTAAGATCTCTTCCCCATAATTGTCCGTTATAAATTTTTTGCTCAGTCCATGTTCTACCTGTATCGCTGCTATAATATAAACTTTGCAAATCAACATACCAAACTTTTGAAGGATTGCCTGTTACAAATTCTAAATCTATCGGATGAGCTGTTGAGCTTAAGTTAAAAGTCTGCCATGAATTACCACCGTCTTTCGTTCTACACATTTGCCAACTAATATTTTGATTGTAGTAAAGCATATTTACTACTAATCCTAAGTTCTCATTATAAAATTTAACGAGTTCACTACCTTCATAAGGGAAATTTGTACTAAACCAGTTTCTGCCGCTGTCATTTGTTTTATAAAGTTTTTGATTAATAAATCCTGTTGGCCTAAAATAACCAGTGTTAATATTTGTGAAATCGAGTCTCGCCCAAGTAGCACCTGAAGACGCACCAATAAAAGTAGAATCATTTTCAGAAATCCAATTACTTCCCCCGTCTGTGGTTTTCAAGAATAAAGCCGGGTTATTACTAACAGCATCACCCATTGCAATGCCATTATTTAGATCAAACATTTTTATGTAATCCATAAAAATGGTTTTTGTAGTATCAAAAAACTGCACAGACCAAGATGTACCTCCATCTGAGGTTGCAAGTATTCTACCGGCATCCGTGCAAATCCAGAAATGTGTTTTATCAATTATGGAGATATCAACAACTTGTTCATAAATAGAAGTACTCCCATATAAAGTTACAAAAGCCGGGAATGGTATAGCTGTCCAATTGTTTCCTGAATCTTCTGTTTTAAGAATGTAAGGGTTATAAGCGCCTATCACAGCCTTAAAGTTATCACATGCGTCTATAGAAGAAACATTGCTCCAATGGGATGGTAAACCATTAGTTTGACGTATCCACTGGGAATAAATAAGTGAGTTAAATAAAGTTAGATACAATAAAATTAATGTAAATAATTTCATTTTCATTCTTGCCTCCCTTATAAAAATAGAGTTATTTCTCTTACAATTAAAAGTAAAAAAAATATTTATTGAGCCGGCGGCGGAGTTGGAGGTGTTTGGTCTCCGCCTTCATTATTACCGCCATTATTATTTCCCAACGCTTCTACAGTTTTAGTGAATGAATACATGTCGCTCTTTACAGGATCGCTCTTAAATATGTTACGGCAAATTTCGCAAATGCTGATAACGCTATTATAAATTTCATTAAGCGCAATTATAGATGCTTCAGAAATTTTTGGACGGTTCTTCTTGGCAGATTCCTGTGTAACATTAGCGGCTTTAAGTGTATCGGCATAGCCTTTTAAATTCGGGATTAAAAGCGGGTCCATTCCTTTTGCATTTATTTCTGCTGCAAGCTCATCAGTCATATTATTTTTAAATTGATAAAGCAAGTTAAGTATTGCAGACTGTACGCCTGCAGATGCTTTTGAATAATAAGAAGTAAAACCAAGAGTATTTTTTATTTCGTTTAATCTGGTTTTATTATCCTTAAAATCATTTTTTAACTGAACGTTAAAAGATGAAAGATCGTTTTTAGCGGGCTCCTTAATTGAGTTTAAGGCTTTTGTGGCGTCCTTTAGTTCTTTTGCATTATCAATATGAAGATGTTTATTGTATGCATCTTGAATAGTATTAAGCAGGGTGGGGAAATAAGAATCGCCCCATGAGGGTCTTTTCTTAACTATTATTTCTTTGTCAATAATACATTGATTAACAATTGTTTCCGCAGCGGTGAGCATATCGAAAGCAGCGTAAGTGAACTCCTTTTTGGCTCCCATATCAAATCTCCTTTTTGTGGTTAAAGTAAAAATAGTGAGCGAAATAAACTTACAAAAAGGAGATTGAGTTTGTCAAGAAGTTTTTTTGAATTTGTCTGGATAACGAACTCTCCTTAAAAGAATTTATCTGCTGCTTATCCATTAATACAGAAATAAACTGAAAAATATTTTATATTGGCACTGGACAAATTGATAAAATTTATGACTGGCAAAGATTTACTTAAAAAATATAACGATCCGAAGAATTTTTTCAACAGAGATTTAAGCTGGATTGAATTTAACCGTCGAGTTTTAGAAGAAGCGCTAAATCCGGAACTTCCTCTTCTTGAAAAAGTGAAATTCATTTCAATCTTCCATTCCAACCTTGATGAATTTTACATGATAAGAATTTCCGGATTGAAGGAACAAATTGCGGCGAATGTTTCTGAGCCGACTATTGATGGCTTAACACCGCATGCTCAGCTTCAAAAAATTGAAAAGCTTTTGCAGCCAATGCTTAAGCAGGTAATGAAACTTTGGTTGGAAGATGTTGTTCCTGCTTTAAGAGAAAATAAAATTAATATTATCGAGTTCAACAACCTTGAAGAAAATGAAAAAACTATTCTAACTGAATATTTTAAAAAAGAAATTTTCCCAATCTTAACTCCGCTTGCTTTCGACCCGGGCAGACCATTTCCTTATATTTCTAATTTAAGCTTGAGCCTTGCAATTCTTGTTAAAAAGCCAAATGGAGAAAATCATTTTGCGCGAGTAAAAGTTCCAAATATTCTTCCACGCTTGATGCAGATTGACCAAATTATTAATCCAAATAGAAAAATTCAGACTAATGGATCATTCAGCGCAAGATTTATTTGGCTTGGCGATCTTATAAAAGCAAATTTACATTTGTTATTTCCAGGCATGGAAGTTTTAGAAGCTCATCGATTTAGAATAACCCGCGATACTGACATCGAATTGCAGGAAGATGAAGCCGATGATTTGTTAAGAGTAATTGAAGAAAACATTCGTCAAAGAAGATTTGGAACGGTTGTTCGATTAGAAGTTGAAAAGCAGATGCCCGAATTTATGCTTGAAACTTTAACAGAAAATCTTCAGATAACAAGAGAAGATGTTCATGTATTTGATGGCCCGTTGGGATTGAGTGATATAATTTCACTTTATGATTTACCGGTTCATCACTTAAAAACAAAACCATTTTATCCAGTAATTCCAAAATTATTTGATGAAGATGAAAATATTTTTTCGACAATTAAAAAGCAGGATATTCTTCTTCACCATCCTTATCATTCGTTTAACCCGGTAATTGATTTTATAAAGCAAGCAGCTAAGGACCCGGATGTACTTGCAATTAAACAAACTTTATATCGTGTCGGCACCGATTCTCCAATCATAAAATATTTGATCGAAGCGGCTGAGCGCGGAAAACAAGTTGCAGTTTTAGTTGAATTAAAAGCAAGATTCGATGAACAAAATAATATTTTTTGGGCGCGCGAACTTGAAAAAGTTGGAGTGCACGTTGTTTATGGCTTAGTTGGCTTAAAGACTCACGCAAAAATGACATTGATTGTGCGTCGTGAATCTGATGGTGTTAAAAAATATGTTCATCTTGCAACCGGCAATTATAATGTAACTACAGCAAAGTTATATACTGATCTTGGCCTCTTTACTTGCAATGATGAAATCTGTTCGGATATTTCTGATATATTTAATTATCTCACAGGTTATTCTAAGCAAATCGAGTTTAAAAAGCTTTTCGTGGCTCCAATTAATATGCGGGAAAAAATTCTCTCGTTAATTATGAGAGAAATTGAAAATGTAAAAGCCGGCAAAGAAGGCAAAATAATTTTAAAATTAAATGCTTTGGTGGATCCCATTATCATTAGCTGCTTATATGAGGCTTCAAATGCTGGCGTCAAAATAGATTTAGTAGTTCGAGGAATTTGCTGTCTTGTTCCGGAAGTTCCGAATTTAAGTGAGAACATTAGAGTAATTAGTATTGTAGGAAGATTCTTAGAGCATAATAGAGTTTTTTATTTCTTCAACAACGGCAGAGAAGAAATTTACCTTAGCAGTGCTGATATGATGCAAAGAAATTTAGACCGCCGTGTTGAGATTGCTTTTCCTATTGAAGACGCTAAACTAAAAAATGAAATTCAAAAAACATTGCTTAGTTTTTCACTTAAAGATAATGTGAAAGCTCGCAAATTGAATTCAGATATGAGTTATACATATTGTAGTTGTAAAGAGGGCGAAACAAGAATTGATTCGCAGGACTGGCTGATAAATCATGCAATAAAATCAATCGGAAAATTTGTAAAGCCGAAAGTTTAACTTAATAGGAATTCTTTCAATCAAAATAGTTTTTTATTAAAATATAATTCTTTACTTTTGCATAAATATTTTAAACAATTTATAAGGCATGAAATGCGAGACTCTGACGAGCCTGGCGCTAATATTAAAAATTCAGAATTAAAATAACCTTCACTTGAGATTAACCATCTCTATTACATTGGTTCATCTCCTGGGAGGGAAACTTTAGGAGGTGACAATGATACATTTCTCAATCATTCAACCGATAATAATAATTATAAGCAATTATTTTAGCTCTATTATTTATTTTAATTGATTATTCTTCAACTTAGAGGACATAGAATAATATGGCAAAATCCATCTTTTCCAAAATTTCGCCTTCAATATTTACAAAAGAAGCAAAGACGCCACATCGTACTACTCTTGACGAAAAAAAATTAATTGAAATATGCAGACTTTCAAATCAAGAAACGATATTCAATTTGAAAAGCAGCGAAAGCGGAATTTCTTCCGAAGATGCAGAAGTAAGATTAGAAGAATTTGGCAGAAATGAATTAGCTCATACAAAAAAAATTGGAATTGTTCAGGACATATTTAACAGATGTAAAAGTCCGTTGGTATTACAACTTTTAGTAATTGCCATTATATCTGGATTAATGGATGATGTGAAATCTGCAATTGTTGTCAGTTTTATGGTTCTGCTAAGTGTGGGTTTATCTTTCATTTTAGATAGACGTTCAAGCAGCGCTGTTGAAGCACTTGGTAAAAGAGTTCAATCTCATGCAGTTGTTTTGCGTGATGGAAAAGAAGTAGAAATCCCAATGTCAGAGATTGTACCAGGTGATATTATTCTTTTGCACGCAGGGTCTATAATACCTGCAGATATTCGACTCCTTAATGTAAAAGATTTTTTTGTGAGTCAGTCTGTTCTAACGGGTGAATCGCTTCCGATAGAAAAAAAATCAGATCCCCAAGAATTGAAAGATGGATTTGTATTTGAATTATCTAATGCTTGCTTTCAAGGCAGTAATGTTCTAAGTGGAACCGCACGTGGAATTGTAGTAAATACGGGTGTTCATACTTACTTTGGTTCGATTTCTGAAAGACTTGTTGAAAGCAGGCCGAAAACAAGTTTTGACATTGGAATTAAGTCTTTTACTTGGCTAATGATTCGATTCATGTTAATTATGGTTTTTGCGGTTTTCATGATTATCGGCTTAACAAAAGGAAATTGGATAGAAGCACTGCTTTTTGGTCTTTCTATTGCTGTTGGATTAACACCGGAAATGCTTCCAATGATAGTAACAGTTAATCTAGCCAAAGGTGCTTTAACAATGTCTAAGAAAAAGGTTATTGTTAAACAGATTACTTCAATTCAAAATTTTGGCGCCATAGATATTTTATGCACCGATAAGACCGGTACACTAACTCAAGATCGCGTTATTTTGGAAAAGCATGTCGATATAACCGGAAAAGAATCCCGCGATGTTTTACTTTATGCATATTTAAATAGTTTTTACCAAACCGGATTAAGAAACCTTCTTGATAGAGCAGTTATCTCACACATTGATTTGAAAGTCGAAACTAAATGCCAGCTTGTTGATGAATTACCATTTGATTTTCAAAGAAGACGAATGTCTGTTGCTGTAGAATATGAAGGCGATCATGTTCTAATTTGTAAAGGCGCTGTTGAAGAGATTTATTCGATTTGTAATTTTTATCAGATTGATGATGAAGTTTATCCGCTAATTCAAATGATTCATGATGATCTTTATGAAGATGTTGAAGATTTGAATAATGAAGGTTACCGCGTTCTTGCAATAGCTTACCGAGAATTTCCAAAAACAAAAACAACTTTTACTGTTGCCGATGAATCAAATATGATTTTGCTCGGCTACATCGCATTTTTCGATCCTCCGAAAGATTCAGCAGCACAAGCAATTACCAGCTTGCAGAAAGTTGGAGTTAAAGTTAAAATATTAACCGGAGATAATTCACTAGTTACAAAAAAAGTTTGCAGCGATGTTGGATTACATATCGATAAAATTATTACAGGAAATGATCTTATTAATTTATCTGATGAAGAGTTTGCAAAGGCTGCAAAAGAAGCAAATGTTTTTGCAAAGCTGTCCCCTGTTCAAAAAGAAAAAGTCATTCATTCGCTTAGGCAAGCAGGACACGTAGTTGGTTATTTGGGTGATGGAATAAATGATTCACCATCTCTTCGTGCCGCTGACGTAGGTATTTCGGTAGACAGCGCCGCCGATGTTGCTAAAGAAGCTGCCGACATTGTTTTACTTGAAAAAAACCTTCTTGTTCTTGAAGACGGAATAAAAGAAGGCAGAAAAGTTTTTGCGAATATAATTAAGTACATCAGGATGGGTGCAAGCTCTAATTTCGGAAATATGTTTAGCGTTATTGGTGCAAGTTACTTAATTCCATTTTTGCCAATGAAGCCGATACAAATTCTTTTAAATAATCTTCTATATGATTTTTCACAAACAGGTATTCCAACTGACAATGTTGATTCTGAGCTTGTGGAAAAGCCTTTGAAGTGGAATATTAATAATATAAAAAGATTTATGATATACATCGGACCAATGAGTTCAATTTTTGATTATGCTACATTTGGTTTGATGTGGTTTATATTTAAGTCGAGTGATTTTCTAAATCCTCTAATTAGTTCTGGAGATAAAATTTATAAACAAGATTTATTTCAAACAGGCTGGTTTGTTGAATCATTATTAACACAAACTTTAATTGTACACATAATCAGAACACGTAAAATTCCATTCTTCGGAAGCATGGCTTCACTGTCGATGACATTAACTACATTATTAATAATGGTTATAGCGGTATGGCTTCCATATTCTCCTTTTGCTTCTACATTTGGCTTTGTGCCATTACCGCATATTTATTGGCTATGGATAGCAGGTTTTCTGGTTTTATATAGCTTCTTAACTCATTTTGTCAAAACATGGTTCTTCAAAAAATATGGAGATAATTAATATGGATAGTTTATTAGATGCATTGCAAGAAGGCCGTTTAATCGAATTACCTGATAATGATAAACAAGATTCTCTTCAATTGCTGGCACATATTATTGAAGCTATTCCATCAGTTCCAACCGATACTGACGTTGCCGGATTAGTTTTAAAGAGAGAAGAAAATTACAATACTGCTTTAGGAAAAGGATTTGCAGTTCCGCATGCAAGAGCTTCTTTTGACGGAGATCTTTATTGTGCAGTTGGATGGAGCCCATCGGGAATTGCTTATGGCGCGCCGGATGGCAATCCGGTTCACATTGTTATTATGTTTTTAGTTCCAGACAATCAGCGGAATTATTACTTAAAAGAAGTTTCAAATATTGCTAAAGCTTTAAATGAATTACATAACGAAGATTCTATAAAAACTGCTGATGACTTAAACACAGTCCGTAATTATTTGCTTGATCTTGTTACAACAGCAAAAAGTATAGTTGGTCCAGAAGCTCGAGCTCGAATGATTCAGCTTGAAGTTAGAGAAAGTATCCCCCAGCTTGAGCTTAAAGATATTACAAACTTGACCATAGAACCTCTATCCATAATTCTTACTTCCAATCTTAAACCAATTACATTAAGTCAGAGTAAAGAATTAATTGAAGTTTTAGAAAGCTCACAAAATTTAACTGAACATTTAAATAATAATAATACATTTTTTGATTGTTTAGGATGGCGAATATTAAAGAAGAATTCTTCCAATTACCAAGGTGGAAGAATTATGTATGAATGTTTAGCTATTAAAATTAAATAATTCTTTTCATTCTTAAGGATATTTTAAAGCTTACCATTTATTTCATTTCGTTGAATGTGTTGACTTATTGGCATTCATATTAAATAATTTTTTGCTAAGTTTGAATCCGGTTTTTATTATTTATAAGGATAAAAAATGACTGATTTGACTAAAAGCGGAATATTAAATGCTTTGAAGAAAGTTGATGATTCCAGTTTCAATAAAGATTTATTAATTCTCAATTCAATTAAAAAGTTTGAAGTAAAAGATAACCAGCTTATTGTTGACGTATCTCTTACAATGCCTTCTTCTTCAAATGTTGACGGCTTGGAGAACAAATTTAAAGAAACATTGAAAAAAGAATTTTCGCAATTTAAAAAAATACAAGTTAACATTGATGCTAAAGTAACAACTCATCAAGACCAAAAAATAAATTCAATCTTACCTGGAGTTAAAAATACAATTGCTGTTGCCAGCGGCAAAGGCGGAGTTGGTAAAAGCACCGTTGCCGTTAATCTTGCCGTTGCTCTTGCAAAAGATGGTGCTTCAGTTGGATTGATCGATGCTGATATTTACGGCCCAAGCATTCCTTTAATGCTGGGATTAAAAGAAAAACCTAAAGTTTATCAAGATCAGCAATCGATGAAAATTATTCCTCTAGTTAATTACGGAATAAAAGTTATTTCTATCGGACTTCTTGTTGATGACAACGCACCAGTAATTTGGCGCGGACCGATGGCAAGTGGTGCAGTTAAGCAATTTATGACTGACGTTGATTGGGGCGAACTGGATTACTTAATTTTTGATCTTCCTCCGGGAACAGGCGATATTCAATTAACATTAGTCCAAACAATTCCATTAACTGGAGCTGTAATTGTTACAACTCCTCAAGAAGTTTCTCTGATTGATGCACGCAAAGCTCTAAAGATGTTTACAAGAGTTAACGTTCCTGTTCTTGGTGTAATTGAAAACATGAGTTACTTTATAGCTCCGGATACCGGGAACAAATATGATATTTTCGGTACAGGCGGCGGTTCTAAAATAGCTGTTGAACTTGATACTCCTTTTCTCGGCGGCATTCCGATTGACCCAAGAATTAGAATAGGCGGTGATAAAGGTATTCCAATTGTGTACGATACTCCAGATTCTGAACATGCAAAAATTGTAACAGAAATTTCCAGAAACTTTGCTGAACAAGTTCATATTCGAAATTTGAAAGGCGATTCAGCTTCTAAAATGGAAATTCTTTTAGACGATGAAAATTAATTTCATTCATTGTTACGTAGAGACGCGGTATACCGCGTCTCCAATGATTAGAAACGGGAAATGAAATGCGAGAAGAAATTTTAAAAGCGCTTGATACAATCAGGCCGTTCCTTCAGGCAGACGATGGAGATATTGAACTAATTGAAGTTACTGAGGACGCAATTGTAAAAGTAAAGTTAACCGGTGCTTGCGCTGTTTGCCCAATGTTTTTAATGACGCTTCGCGCGGGCGTTGAAAGATCTCTTATGCGCCAGGTTCCTGGAATTAAAAGGGTTGAAGCAGTAAATTAAAACTAGCTTCATAATTTAAATTCCAACTCTTGCTCTTACTCTTGAACTTGAACTTAACCGAATTATTAATCGCATATAGATTAAGATATCAATTAATATAAAATACTTGAATACGTTTCGATAATATTTTCTTCTTGTTTAAGTTATATTTTTATATTACTATTTAAGTAGTATGACGGAAATAATTTCTAAAAAAATATTAAAGCCATTTATTTGGTTTGCCGGTATTGTTATTCTGCTTTATCTTTTTTACTTAATCTCAGAAGTACTAATAATACTTGCATTCTCAATTCTTCTTGCGTTCATCTTAGAACCTTTTGTTTCTATGTTAGAAAAAAAAGGAATTGATCGGCTGCCGTCGACAATTCTTGTTTTTGCATCAATTATGGTGCTGTTCTATTTACTGATCTCTTATCTTGTGCCAAATCTTATTCTTCAAATGAAGCAATTCACCAGCACACTTCAGGTAATTTCACTTCATGAACAAATTCTTTCAATTGAAAAAGTGATTTATCAATATCTTCCATTTTTTACTCTCGGCGAACTTTCAAAACGCTTTGAAGAATTTATAAGATCGGGAATCATAAATTCCATTGATAAATTGTATTCTGTTCTTACAAGCATAATTTCAATTGTTATTTTAGTTGTAATAATTCCGTTTATTACTTTCTTCTTATTAAAAGACAGCAAGATTATTTTACACGGAATTCTTCAGGTTCTTCCTAATAATTATTTTGAAATGTCTTATTGGATAATTAAGAAAGTCACAATCCAATTAGGAAGATTTGTACGCGGTTGGATTTTTGATGCAGCGTTTGTAGGTATAGCCTGCGGCTTTGGTTATTATATATTAGGAATTAAAAATGCTTTGCCGCTGGGATTAATTTCAGGGCTTGGACATCTTGTGCCATACTTCGGCCCGATCATAGGAGGCATTCCCGCAATTATAATTTCAATAATTCAGTATGGAAATTTTTCTCAAGTTCCGTTTATTGTTTTGATGATTCTTATAGTTTATGTAATCGATAACGGCTTTGTGCAGCCGTATGTATTTTCTAAAAGTGTGGATATGCATCCAATCATAATCATTCTTTTAATTCTGATCGGAAGCCAATTATTCGGAGTAATCGGAATGCTGCTTGCAGTTCCCTTCGCTTCTGTTGTAAGAACCGCCGCTAAAGAAATTTATTTTGCTTTTAAGAATTATAAGATTGCTAGATTGTAAGAATTTCAGCACACCCAATAATTAGGAAGCTTCGTTCAATAGTTTTTTAATCACTTCAACAGAATTTATTCCGTCAGCTTCAGCGCTAAAGTTTGTAATTATCCTGTGGCGAAGAACCGGCATCATTGCGGCTTTTACGTCGTCAATGTTTGGTGTAAATCTTCTGTGAGTAACTGCTCTTGTTTTAGCGGCAAGAATTAAATACTGCGAAGCTCTTGGCCCGGCGCCCCAGCTTATCCAATTTTTTATAAACTGCGGCGAGTCATCTAAATTGGGACGGGTTTTCTTTACAATATTAACTGCATATTGAATTACGTTTTCTGCAACCGGAACTTTTCTAATCAAATTCTGAAATCCAATTATCTCTTCGGTGGAAATTACTTTGGATAATTTAGGAGCGTATTCACTTGTAGTTGATTGAACGATTTTTATCTCTTCATCAAAAGAAGGATACTCAAGCCAGAGGTTAAACATGAAACGGTCGAGCTGTGCTTCCGGCAGTGGATAAGTTCCTTCCTGCTCAATCGGATTTTGCGTGGCAAGAACGAAGAACGGCTCAGCTAAAGTGTATGTTGTTCCGGCGACAGTTACTTTGTGTTCCTGCATTGCTTCAAGCAGCGCTGCTTGTGTTTTGGGAGGAGTTCTGTTTATTTCATCGGCTAATATTACATTTGCAAAAATTGGTCCCGATATAAATCTAAAATTTCTTTTCTTAGAAACCGGATCTTCTTCAATTAATTCTGTTCCCGTAATATCGCTTGGCATTAAATCAGGTGTAAATTGAATTCTATTGAACTTCAAATCCAAAACTTCGGCAAGAGTTTTTATAAGAAGAGTTTTTGCTAATCCAGGTACGCCGACAAGCAGGCAATGCCCGCGTGATAATAACGAAATTAAAAGCTGGTCAATAATTTCATCCTGACCGACTATAACTTTGCCAATTTCGCTTTTAATTTTTTTAACAGAGTCATTTAGCTTTTCAACAAGCTGAACATCTTCGGGAATAACTTCTGAGCTCTTCAATATGATTTCCTAAAATTTTTAATTTTGAATTTATAATTTTGAATTGATCAAATCATTATCTTCCAATAAATTGTTTTCTTCAGCTGGTTAATCCAATCCTCATACAATTTTTGTTTCTTGTATTGGTCAGCCAATTTTTTAATTTCCGGATAATCAGTATCTAAACTTGCCTGATGCTGAGCAATTCTTTTTTCTAATAGTACAATATGATATCCGTAATTATCTTTTCCATAATCAAGCCGCTTTGGATAACTAATTTCACCAGGTTTAAGTTTTGTAACAATATCCAGAAGATTTTGATCGAGCTGACTTAGATAAAATGTTCCTAAGTCGCCGCCGTATGGAGCAGATTCTTTATCTTCACTGTATTTTTTTGCATATTGAGCGAAGGTTCCAACGCCTTTAACAATGCTGTCTCTAATGCTTGATAACTTTTCAATTGCAGCTAAATCTGCAGCATCGCCTTTTTGAATTTTAATAAGTATATGACGGACGTGAATTTTATCTCCGCGCTTTTCAATCATTTGAATAATGTGGAAACCAACCGGAGATTCTACAACATCCGAAAGTTGTCCGGGTTTTAAAGCGAATGCAGCAGCTTCAAATTCAGGATAAAATACACCTTTGCCAACCCAACCAAGGTCGCCGCCTTCAGCTGCACTACCGGGATCTTCAGAATATTTTTTAGCCATTTCAGCAAAATCAGCGCCGTGCTTTAATGAATCTAAAATTGCTTCAGCTTTCTCTTTATATTTTTCCTTCATTTTTTCTGTTGCTTTAGGAATTATAAAAATATGGGCAATCTGTACTTTTTCAGGAATTACTCCGATCGTATCTTTATAAGTTTGAAAGAATTGTTCAACTTCCCTTCTTGAAGCATCAACGTCGCCAAATTTTTTTTCTTCAAGCTTCTGCACCATAATTTGTTTTCTTACCGGATCTTCAAGTGCTCTTCTAATTTTTTCAATGCTCATTCCATAAAGCTGTTCAACTTTTTCCTGCGAGCCGTACTGCTGTTCAAAATAATTAATTTGATAATCAATTCTTTGTTTCACTTCCTCATCTGAAACTTGAATTGAATCTATCTGTGCCTGCGCATAAGCAAGTTTATCTTCAATCATCTGGTTAAGAACTTTTTGCTCAAGGCCAGGAGTTGAAGGGTCGATTTTCTGTTGAGCTGCTGTCATCCTTACTTGATAATCCAGCTCGCTTTTTAAAATTATTTCATTATCTACAACAGCAGCAATTTCATCAACTGTTTGCTGAGCATAAATATTACATGCAAGGATAAGAGTGAATAAAAATAATTTGAACTTCATTTTACACCTAATTTCTAACTTCTATCTCGTTATTGGAATATAATTCTTTCATATAATTTGATAACATTTCATCTTTTTTTTGAGCAATAAATCTGCTTTCAACAACCGGTTTGATGACATTATACGGAGGAATTGTTCCTTGATTGTATTTATCAATTTCCTGTACAACAGCAAATTGACCGGAATTTATATTTAAAACAATGCTAACTTCACCCGGATCTAAATCAGAAACAACTCTGAATAAAGTGACCGGATGAATTTGGTAATCATAAAGTAATTCATTCTGCTTTGATTGAATTATTGATGAGTCGCTTTTAAAAACATTGAGCGCTTTATCCCAATTACTTTCAAGGACAGTCGCTCTAAACTTAATTGCTTCATCTTCCTTATTAAAAATAATTGTATTAATAAAATAGGAATTGTAAAACCGCTTAAAATCATCTTTGTGCTGATTATAATAATTCTCAACTTCAGAAGGATCATATTCTACTTTTTCGTCTTCATAATATTTTTGTAAGAACATAGAAGAAGCAAGCTTTCGTTTAGCATCTTCAATCAAACGATTAAACTCATCATCTTTAATAATGCCTTTCTTGATTGCTGCCTGGTATAGCAATTCTTGATTAATCCAATTTCTTATAACTTCACTTCTGTAAAAATTGTTAAGTGAATCGCTGGTTATTAATCTAGCTAAATCATCTCGAGTTAAATATGAATCGTTAACTCTTGCGATAAAATTTTTCTTTGGAGATTCCTTACTGCATCCACCAAAGATGAATGCAGTTAAAAGAATAATACTAATTGGATTTAAATGCTTTGTCAAGTTCGTTATAATATATTTTCGGATGATATAAATTATCCAACCGATTGATGTAATCCTTTTCAAGCTGTTTACTTTCAACTTCTTGATAAGCGCCGGATACTTCAGCTTTTGCATCTTCAAATGATTTAATATGAGAAGGATCTTTCGAAATCAATTTTACAATTGAAAATCCGTTTTCATAAGAAAATGGTTTTGAATAATCGCCAGGACTGTTAAGCATGTAAGCATGCGAAGCTAGATCGGATGAATTAACATCTTGAAGTCCCCAAACTCCATTTTTCTCTTTATAGCCGGGTCTAATTGTATAAAGTGCAGCTAAGGAATCAAAATTGGCACCTTGTTTTAAAAGCTCATAATAATGAGTTATAGCCGAATCGCTTCCTGCAAAAATTTCTGCAAAATTAACTCTATCTGGCCAGCGGTAATTGTTTTTAGTTTTTTCATAATAATTATGAAGCTCAGTTGAATCAACTTTTATTTTATTCCAAACTTCATCTTCCTGAAGTTTGAAGATATAAATTCCATCTTTATAATTTTCCATCAAGTCGGCAAATTTTGGATCGGTCTTATCAAGATTCATTGCCTCTTCATTAACTAAAGATTCTGCACTAATTTGCCTAATAGCTTGATTAAGAAAATCTGGAGTAATTTGTCTGCCGTTATAATCAAAACGTTTGTAAACTTGATCTAAAAATTCTCCAACTGTTTCTGAACCGCCGTTAAAAGTATATAAAACTTTGTTTTTAATTTTATCATACTTTGGATTTTCTTGTCCAACTCTTGTTGTGTCGGTATTTGCAATTATTTCACCAAGAGTACTTTGATTTAATTTATAATCATATTTGCTTCTCAACTTATCAGCTAAGCTGTCGTATTGAATTTGGTAACGCTGATTTTTGTACATCTTCTTTAAATTTTCTTTATCTTCTTCAAATGTTGGAAGAGGTTTTCTGCCAGTAAGTTTTATAATGTGATATCCAAATTGCGTTTCAACTATACCGGAGACATCACCAATATTCTTCAAAGAAAAAGCTGTCTCAGCAAATGGCCTTACCATTGTATAAATATTAAAATAACCAAGATCACCGCCTTTATCTCTTGAACCTGGATCATCAGAATATTCTTTAGCTAGTTTAGCAAAATCTTCGCCTGCTTTTAATTTTTCTAAAACAGAATCAACTCTTGCTTTTGCTGCTGCTGAATCAATTTTACCTTGATGATTAAACGCTATAAGAATATGGCTTGCTCTTACTTCAGGTACACGCGGCCTTTTTTCAACAACTTTAATTATATGATAACCATATTTAGTTTCTACAACATTTGGATAAATATGCCCTGGTTCTGTTGCATAAGCTGCATCTTCAAATTCAGGTGGAAGCATACCTGCAGTTATATAAAAAATATCCCCTCCGTTTGGAGCGGAAAATCTATCGGTTGAATATTTTTTTGCAAGTTCGGCAAAATCAGCTCCGTTTTTTAAGCTGTCTAAAAGCTCATCAGCTAATTTTTTCCCATCTGGAGTTAATTTTAGCATTATATGGCTTACTCTTAATTCCCATTTCCTTCTATCATATAATTGATGAATTGCCGGATCGACAAGCTGATTTTCAATTAAATATGAAACACCAACTTTCTTCTTATAATCCTGCAATTCTTTTTGCATTGCAGTATCCTGATCGAAGCCTCTGATTTCAGCATCTCTCAGCTTCATTCTGAAATCAACATACAGATTTAAAAAATTTTTTAATTTAGATAAACTGTCTTTTTTAGCAACTTCAACTCCACCTACATTATTTGCGTAAGCATTTTCGAAATCTTTCATGGTTACTTTTTGATTTCCAAAATCTGCTAGAACAATTTGTGATTGTTCTGGTGCGCATGAAGAAAAAATAATAGCTAAAACAAAAGTAAAAAGTACTGCAATCCTAAAAAGCATCTAAAGTGTCTCCTGTTTTAAAGTTTAGATAAATTTAGCTGGTTAGTTTAGTTATTGAACCCTTGAAAATCAAGGTAAAAGGCTTAATAATTAAACCAAAATTATATATTAACATTATTAAAATTTTGATTTCTACTTTACTCTAGTCCCATTTTTTATTGAATTATCTACTGCCAAAACTTTTAACCCACCCAGCTCATCTTCAACCGCGAGAATCATTCCCTGAGATTCTAATCCCATTAGTTTTGCTGGTTTAAGATTGGCAACAATAACAACTTTTTTATTAATCAAATCCTCAGGTTTATAGCTTTTAGCAATTCCGGCAATTACCTGACGTTCTTCATTATCAAGTTTAATTTTTAACTTTAAAAGCTTTTCACTCTTTTCTAATTTTTCAGCCGCTGTAACTTCTGCAACTTTTAATTGAATCTTCATGAATTCATCATAGGTAATCAAATCAATCTGTTTAGCTTCGTTCTTTTCTTCTGGTTTGCCAAGATTTTCCATTTGTTTTTCTATTGCCTCATCTTCAATTTTGGGAAAAATAATTTCAGGTGTATTTAATTGATGCCCTGGTTTTAAGTTTTCTTTTCCACATTCATCCCAGCTCGTTTTATCTGCATTTAAAATCTTAAATATTTTTTCTGAAGAAAACGGAATTACCGGTAACATAAGTTCTGCAAGGGTATAAATAGCCTGCATACAAACGTAAAGAGTGGTTGCACATTTTTCTTTATCAGTTTTTACAGTTTTCCACGGCTCTGAATCGTTAAAATATTTATTTCCGGCACGTGCCAAATTCATAATTTCCAATACGCCATCACGAATTTTATACACTTCAAACAACGCTGCCACTTTTGACGGATATTCCAAAATTAAGTTCAGCATTTCGGCATCTATCTTTTCAATTTTTCTTTTGTCCGGAACTTTTCCATCAAAATGTTTATGTACAAAAGTGAATGTACGATTTATAAAATTGCCAAGAATATCAGCTAGTTCGCTGTTATTTCTTAATTGAAATTCTTTCCAGTAAAAATCAGTGTCGCGGGTTTCTGGTAAATTTGCTGCAAGTGTATACCTTAAAGGATCAGCTGGGAAGATTTTAAGGAAATCGATTACATCAATTCCCCAATTTCTGCTTTTAGAAAATTTCTTTCCTTCAAAATTTAGGAATTCATTTGCAGGAACATTTTGCGGCAGGCAATATTTTTCTTTTTCACCGTCATTCCAAGCCATTAAAAACGCAGGGAAAATTATACTGTGAAAAACAATATTATCTTTTCCGATAAACGCAATATATTTTGTGCTTGCATCCTGCCAATATTTACGCCAAAGATTTTCATCGCCTTTTTCTTTTGCCCATTCTTTTGTCGAAGAAATATATCCAAGCACTGCTTCGAACCAAACGTAGAGAACTTTTCCTTCGGCAGAATCAATTGGTACTTTTATTCCCCAATCTAAGTCTCTTGTAATTGCTCTATCGCCTAAGCCTTCCTTAAACCATCCGCGGCAATATTGAAGAACATTATCTTTCCAGCCGTATTTTTCATTCATTTCTTTTACATATTCTTCAAGGCGTTTTTGATATTTCCCTAACGGAAAATACCAATGCGAAGTTTCTTTCAGTACCGGCATATCTCCGGTAATTTTGCTCTTTGGATTTTTCAATTCAGTTGGCTGGTAAAGCGATCCGCAATTTTCACATTCATCGCTCCGAGCTTCTTCATAACCACAAATGGGACATGTACCTTCAACATATCTATCTGGTAAAAACATTTTTGCCTTTTCATCATAAAACTGCTGAGATTTTTTTTCTACTAAAATTCCGCGGTTATAAAATTCCAGAAAAAATTCTTTCCCGGTTTCATGATGAATCGGAAGGCTTGTTCTGGAATAATTGTCGAAGCTCATTCCGAATTTTTCGAATGCATCTTTATTTATTTTGTGGTAACGATCGATGATTTCTTTTGGCTTTACACCTTCTTTATCTGCGCTGATTGTTATCGGAACACCGTGTTCATCTGAGCCGCAAATAAAAATAATATCTTTGCCTTTAAGTCTTTGATATCTTACATAAATATCGGCTGGCAGATAGGCGCCGCTCAAATGCCCCAAATGAATTGGACCATTTGCGTATGGAAGTGCGGCAGTAACTAAAATTTTCTCCTGAGTCAATTTTTACCCGTATAATTTGAATATTGTTTACAAATATACAGATTTTTTATTATGGAATTAAAAATAAAGATTAGGTTTAGGCGAATAATTAAAATGGCTTTTAAACGATTGGGCTGTTGTTTGTCGTCGCAAAACTACTTGGAAATTCAGAAATTTCTTACTCAATAAAGAGACTGCAAGTATATCACCAAACAACAGCCCTTATAATGCAAAAGTAAACAACTCTTATGCCAT
Organism: Bacteroidota bacterium; assembly: GCA_021824145.1. Classification (GTDB taxonomy): domain Bacteria; phylum Bacteroidota; class Ignavibacteria; order Ignavibacteriales; family Ignavibacteriaceae; genus FEN-1297. The sequence goes on along the minus strand of JAKALM010000001.1, from coordinate 620,300 downwards.
TTTTCTTAATAAAAACTCTCCCGCTTCTTATTTTAATTATCGCAATTTTTATAGAAATGTTTAGAGGTCAATTTTAATTTTTAATTCAAAAAGTATTCACTCTGTACAAATTATATACGAAGTTTTTACCGGTAAAATTCTATTCTTTACCGATTATTTATTTTCGATTCAATCAAAAAATTTTACTTTTGTTCCGGATAAATAATTTATAATTAACCAAAGGTGGTTAAAATGAACGAAAGAAATAGTTCACCAAATTCCAGAATTCTTCTGGGAACAATTTTAATTTTAATAGGCGGATTGTATTTGTTAGAAACGCTCGATTTAATCAGTATGAATATTCCTCATATTATTTTTTCATTTCCATTTATTCTTTTTGTAGTGGGAATAATAATTCTTATAAATTCAAGGAATAAAGCCTTCGGCGCTTTGCTTGCATTTATTGGTGCAATTACTCTTTTACCCCGAATTTTCCCAGAAATACATTATAACGGTGACATTGTTTGGCCTATTATTTTGATTGCAATTGGCTTGATGATAATTTTCAAAAGACGAACTTTTCATGTACGTCATAGCAGTTTTGGGGGAAGAAATATCGACAAAGACTTTCTTGAGGACGTTTCCATTTTTGGCGGTGGGCACAAAATAGTTCATTCTGAAAATTTTAAAGGTGGAAATATTACAGCAATCTTCGGCGGATCGGAAATTGATTTAACCCAATGCAAACTTGCAGAAGGCGAGAACATTATTGATGTTATGTTATTGTTTGGCGGAACTACTATCATTCTTCCGAAAGATTGGGAAGTAAGGTTAAATGTTACTCCTATCTTTGGCGGCTTTTCTCAAAAGAGAAGAAATCCGCTTGTAGTTACTGATTCAACAAGAACATTAATTATAAAAGGTGTTGCAATTTTCGGCGGCGGAGAAATTAAATCTTATTACTAAAAGAAATTGAGAAATCCGATATTAAATAGTTTTAGGAATATTATTATTTATATTCTTTCGGGAACTTTTCTAAGCATAGTTTATTTTACTTTATTAATCTTCAGCTTAAAAATATCAGCTGAAATTGCTGCTTACGATCTAATCTTTATATTTCTTCTTTTTGGATTCGGAATTATTCTTTGGTATCCAATAAGTTATTTAACATTTGAGGGAAATGAATTATCCAGAGTAATTGTAAGTCATACAATAAGTGGAGTAATCGCCTCAGCAATTTGGCTGGCTGCCGGGTACTTTATTATAATAAATATTATTCCATTCGGCAGCCAGTATCTTCAATTCTTCAAAGAAACGATGGTTTGGAGATATTTAATCGGACTTATGTTTTATTTTCTTGTTACTTCGTTTTACTACATAATAAAATATTATACAAATTTGCAGGAAAGAATTACGAAAGAAGCTGAACTGAAAAATTCAATAACCGAAGCTGAACTCAAGTCACTAAAATTTCAGATAAATCCGCACTTTATTTTTAACAGCTTAAATTCTATGAGCGCTTTAACTACAATTGATCCAGTTAAGGCAAAAGTGATGATTCTAAAGCTTGCAGATTTTCTTCGCTTCACACTTGCAAATAGTGAAAAGCAGACAAATCTTTTAAGGGATGAATTAAAAAATATAAAGCTTTATTTAGATATTGAAAAAATCAGATTCGACGACAAATTTGAATATGTTGAAGAAATTAATGATAATTGCCTCGACGTTCAGATTCCGAATATGATTCTTCAGCCGCTGTTTGAAAATGTTATCAAGCATGCCGTGTATGAATCATTCAATAAAATTAATTTAAAGATGAAATGCAGTAAAGAAAATTCTTTTCTTAGGATTACTTTAGAAAATAATTATGAGCCTGGTTCAGGTTCTCAAAAAGGAAGCGGAATCGGACTTCAGAACATCAAAAAAAGATTGGAATTGATTTATCATTATTCCAATTTACTAGAAGTTAAGAATGAATCAAATTTGTTTACTGTAATTTTACTAATCCCTGTATGATTTACTAAAAACTTTAGAATAATTATGAATAAGATTAAAACTGTAATTATTGATGATGAAAAGCTTGCAAGAGAAATTATTAAAAATTATTTGAAAGATAACAACAAGATTGAATTAGTCAACGAATGTTCAAATGGTTTTGAAGGAATAAAAATTATAAATGAATTAAAACCAGATTTAATTTTTCTCGATATACAAATGCCTAAAATTAATGGCTTCGAAATGCTAGAGCTTCTTGATGAACCGCCGATAATTATTTTTACCACAGCATTCGATCAATTTGCACTTAAAGCTTTTGAAGTAAATGCTGTGGATTATCTTTTAAAGCCGTTCTCCCGCGAAAGATTTGATGAAGCGCTAGATAAAGCTTTTCTAAAATTAAAAGATAAAACAAAAAATTCTGAGCTTATAAAAAAGCTTGTTCTGGAAAAGGACTCAAGCAAAGAGTATCTCGATCGCATTATTATTAAAAATGGGACACAAATTTCAATTGTGCCAGTCAGCAGCATTAAATATCTTGAAGCGCAAGACGATTATGTAATGATTTATTCAGACGAAGGGAAATTTTTAAAGCAAAAGACAATGAAATATTTTGAAGAGCATTTAGATCCAAAAGATTTTGTAAGATTACATCGTTCCTATATTGCTTCAGTAAAAAGAATAAAAAAAATAGAGCTGCTTGAGAAAGAAACATATCAAATAATTTTGGATGATAAATCATCTCTGCCAGTTAGCAAAACAGGATATGAAAAATTAAAAGGAATATTATCCTAAATTAAAATTGAAACTTATCCAGCCATAAGATATATTTGTCCAATAATTCTATACAAAGGGATTTTTATGATTTTAGACAAAGACCTCCAATCCGTTCAAGAAGCCCGCAACTTAGCAAAAGCTGCTAAAGAAGCGCAGCTTGAATTCCAATATTTTAATCAAGAACAAGTTGACCGCATAATTAAGGCAATGGCAGAAGCTGGCTATAATGAATCGGAAAGACTTGCTAAAATGGCTTGTGAAGAAAGCGGATTCGGTAAATGGCAGGATAAAATTATAAAAAATCAATTTGCAACAAAGAATGTTTATGAATCAATTAAAGATTTAAAAACTGTTGGTGTTATTGCCAGCGAAGCTAACGGAAAAATAATTAAGATTGCTGTACCTATGGGAGTTGTCTGTGCATTAATTCCTTCGACTAATCCTACATCAACAGCGATGTTCAAAGCATTAATCTCGCTTAAATGCAGAAATGGAATTGTTGCAAGCCCCCATCCACGAACACCAAAATGCACAGCGGAAGCATTAAAAATTTTATCTGAAGCTGCTGTTAAAGCTGGAGCTCCGGAAGGTTTAATTCAATGCATGAGCACACCAACTATTGAAGGCACCGATGCTTTAATGAAAGATAAAAATATTGCGGTTATTCTTGCTACTGGCAGCAATCCAATGGTAAAAGCTGCTTACAGTTCAGGTAAACCGGCTTATGGAGTTGGCTCAGGAAATGTACCTGCATTTATTGAAAAAACTGCTGACTACAAAAAAGCAGTTGCCGATATTGTATACGGAACAACTTTCGATAACGGAACTTTATGTTCTTCCGAACAAGCTATGATTGTAGATCGTCCACTTCGTGAAAAAGTAATTGAAGAAGCAAAATCTATTGGGTGTTATTTTGTTAATGAAGAAGAAAAGAAATTGTTAGGTAAAGCAATTCAAAGTGATTTCAAAATTAATCCTGAGATAGTTGGACAGCCTGCATCATTTATCGCACAATATGCAGGTTTCAATGTTCCAGAGAATACTAAAGTTTTAATTGCTGAATGTTCTCAAGTTGGAAGAAGCGAACCATTATCGATGGAAAAGCTTTCACCTATACTTGCATTTTATACCGCTGACGGCTGGCTCGACGGCTGCCATCGAAGCATCGAACTCTTACGCTTTGGCGGAATCGGACATACAATGGTAATTCATTCAAACGATCAGGAAGTAATAATGAAGTTCGCCATTGAAAAACCAGCATTTAGAATTTTGGTAAATACAGTCGCTTCAGTCGGAGCTGTCGGCTACACAACTGCACTTTCTCCTTCAATGACATTGGGGCCAGGAACAATGGGCGGCTCAATTATTTCTGAAAATGTTACGGCTAAGCATTTAATGAATGTTAAGAGCCTTGCTTTTGAAACTAATCCGATAAATCACGGCCAATCAGTTTCTTCATTTAAATCTTCTCCATCTAGCTCGCATGCTGCATCGCAAGATAATTTTATGAAGGAAATTGAAGAAAGATTAAAAGCAAGAGCAGGCAACTTTCCATTAAAAGATTCTTACTTACCTAAAAAAGAATTTACCGTAATGGGACAATCTTCTAAACAGGAAAAAACTAAAACCTTCGGAAGCGGAATTAAGGAAGAAGAGATTCAAAAAATTATGAAAGAGTTTGGAAAGTCTTAAAATTTATTTGTAGAAGAAAAGATTTTAATCAAATACCTATTTGGAATTTTTTACAATATTCTCTTGCCTTCCAGCAAAAATATCGAAATGAACAATCAAATTTTTATTAGCTCTAATTAATCCAAAAAAATGTGTAGGAGGAATAATTCCATAATCTAACATTGAAATTGGAATTCCACCGATTATTCTAAAATTTCCATTAGCTAGTTTTTCTACTTTAAATTTTATATCAACAATATTTTTTTCGCCTGCTATATTTAAATTTCCCTGCGTTTCCAAAGAATACCAATTTGCAGAATCTGGTTGTGTTAATAAATGAGCTGAAATCAGCTCATATTTAATATCAGGAAATTTGTCTGCCTTCATCGCATCAAACATATCGTCGTTCATAAGGTCTTTGCCGCAATCTAAGGTATGCACCAAAACTGTTACGAATGCCTTATCCTTTTTTAGCAAACTTGGATCTAAGTTCTTATCATTGACAATTTCAGCATAACCATTTACTTGATGAGTTGAGCATGTAAAATCATCTATGTTGGAAGAACCTTCTAACCAAAGTTTACTGCCGGGTAAGGCAACATAACGTATTTTACTGGTATCCTGGGCTTTTATAAAACTAAAAAACGAAATTGAAAAAATTATAAAAGAAAAGTGAACTATTATTTTTCTGTTTAAATTCATTGGCAACTGGCAAAAAAATAATACAATAAATTCATTTATATTAAATTTTTAATGGAAATTAGTTATAATTAATATGATAGACAGTGCTGAAGGTAACTTTTAAAATTTATATTTATTTCATGAAATAATTTTAATATTTGTTTCAAATTATATTATATTACTAAAAGTAAAAATGATTCAAGGTTATGAAATCATTATTGAGGGGCTCTTTCACAGCATTTTTTTTATTTTTTTCATCATTAATATCCGAATCGGAAAAATTTACTGCAATTAATTCAACTAGTTTAAATCCCCAACAAGACAAATCTTCTTGGAAAATTTTTGATTCACCAACTCATACAGCTTTAAATAAAATAATTATGTTTTCAGAAAATAGCGGAATTATTGCAGGAAGAATACTTTTAGAATTTAAGAATGAAAAATGGATGATATCAAATTCTCAACCACCATCTTTAAAAATTTCAGATGTTTTTGCACAGAATGCTAAAAATATCTGGATAACACACAATACCACTTCAAATATTTCAGAACTATTCTTCTTCAATGGAATAAAATGGGAACAAATTTATCAGCCATTAGCAAATACAATTTCAAATATGGTAAGTTCTGGCAATAATGATATTAATTGGATTGGCGGAGACAGAGAACTTGTTTGTAAAAAAAATAATTTTTGGAAGTTTTTACCTTACCCAGCAAGTATTGGTTTTATTTCATACATCTATCCAGAAAATGAAGATAAAGTTTGGATTCAGACTAGCGAATTAAAATTATTTTATTTTGACGGGACAATGTGGACTCAATTTTTTAAAGACAATGCTGTCAATTTCGTTTACTTCGATTCGCCTTCTCATGGCTTTGTCCTTTCCAATGATAAATTATATGAACGAAATGGAAATAGTTTTACTGTTCATTCACAATCAGAATTATTAAAACTTGCTAAAAAGTTATATGTAATAGATAAAAATAATATTTGGGGAATTGGCGCCAGCGGCTTTGTAATACATTATCAGTTTAACAAATGGAACAAAGTTCAAGTACCTACTTTCGAAGACCTTTATGACATAAAGATGATAAATACCGAAGAAGGTTGGATTGTTGGAAACAATGGGACAATTTTGCATTATTCTAAAAATGAAAACTCAAATACAGCTATTGCAAAATTTGGATTTAATTCTTTAAAGATAATAATGACAAGCAAAGAAATAATGGATGAATATGGTGTTGCAATGGAGGATTTGAATAATGATGGGTTAAAAGATGTTTATACTGTATGTATTTTTGACCCAAATAGGCTTTTTATAAACAACAGCATTTTAAATTATAACAAAAAGGTTGTCTCTCTTTCTTTTCTTGAAGAAGCACGCGCAAGAAACTCTACCGGAATTTCATCCGATTCATCTAGTTCAAATTTTAAAGAGCTTGATCTGGGAGTTGGATTAGGAGACGTTGATAATGATGGTGATCTTGATCTTTACCTTTGTAATTTATTAGGTAAAAATAAACTATTGTTAAATGATGGAAGTGGATATTTCAGAGATGTTTCAAAAGAACAGAATCGTGGTGTTGGAGAAAATGAACGAACAAATGATGCTGTTTTTGGCGATGTTGACAATGATGGTGATCTTGATCTTTTTATAACAAATGAGGAATCAACCAACAGACTTTACTTAAATGATGGCAACGGATATTTTACTGATGTTACTGAAAGTGCCGGATTAAAAACTATCAGCGGTGGAACAAGTGCAGCTTTTGCAGATATTGACGGTGATGGAAAGCTTGATCTTTATGTTGCAAATTGGGCAGCACCAAATATTCTTTACCATAATGAAAGCAATAAAGAAAATGGAGTTAAATTTAAAAACATAACTGCTTCAGCAGGCGTTGCCGGAAATCCTTACGAAAAAAGTAATGGTGTTTGTTTCGCCGATATAGATAATGATGGAGATCTGGATTTGTACGTTACAAACCGAAAATTTTCTAATCGATTATATCTAAATAATGGAAAAGGAATTTTTACAGATGTCACCGAGTCATATATCGGGTTAGATTCAATGCTTAGTTATGGAGCTGTATTTGGTGATTTTGATAATGATGGCTATCAAGATTTGTATGTCTCGAATGTAGGTGAAAATGTTTTTTATAAAAATATCGATGGGAAAAAATTTGTCCCAGAAACAGAAAAATATGGCTTGAAAATGTCTGGCTATTGTACAGGCAGCGCGTGCGGCGATATTGATAATGACGGCGATCTAGATATTTATGCTGCTAGCTATATAAATGGAAATAGTATTTTATTTATTAACAATATTAATAATAATAATTATATAAAATTTAAAATTGAGGGAACGATTAGTAATAGAGATGCCATTGGTACAAAAATTTCTCTTTACAAATCAGGTCATTTAGGAGATTCAAATTATTTAATCGGTTATCGCGAAGTAAGTGGCGGCTCTGGCTATGGATCGTATAACGCAAGAGAAGTGCATTTTGGCGTTAAGGACTCGATAAAATATGATGCAGAAATCTTTTTCCCTGTAAGTGGAATAAAAAAAATATTCAGCAATATTTCAGCAGGAAATCTTTTTTTTGTCAAAGAGGAAGAAAGTTTAAATGGTTCGTTAACAATTTTTTCAAAATCAATGAAGCGCATTGCTTTCGATCCAATTGTTCATGAAGAAATTTACAAATTCTTTCTCGTACTTTTCATTTCTATATTGTCTTGGATTTGGGGACAAAAAAGATATGGATGGAAAATGGAACAGCAAATTGTTTTCCACGGCTCTGCAGCGGTATTATACTTGTTCCAAATTTGGTTATTTTTATACAAGGGATTTTTTCTAGCAACTGTCCTTCCGTTATTGTTTGTAATCATTTCACTTTCGATACTTCATTTAATTTACGAACGCGTAATAATGGTAAGAATCAACAGGCAAGAAAAGCTGGCAACTAGAGATCGAATTGCCCGCGATTTGCACGACGATTTAGCTTCAACTTTAAGCAGCGGAGCAATTTATACTGAAGCCTTAAAAAGATCGTTAAAAGAAATCCCCGCAGAAAATGCTAATCTAATAGACAAAATAAATTCTCTTTTAATTGAGGCATCAGAAGCTGTAACTGATATTGTATGGACAGTTTCACCGTTTAATGATTCACTTAAAGATTTGATTTCAAGATTAAAATCTATCGTTTCTGATTGCTGTAAACTTAAAAACATTGAACACAATATTCATATTGAATTTGACAATATAAATTTAAAAGTTCAAGAAGAACTAAGAAGAAACATTTATTTAATTTTCAAAGAAGCAATAAATAATATTGTAAAACATTCTTCTGCTAAAGTTGTAAACTTTAATGTTACCTTAAATAAAAAATTACTTGAAATTGTTTTAGAAGATAATGGAAATGGATTTGACACAAATAATGATCTTCTAAACTATAATTCGGAAAAATATTCAAAAAATATTCACAACGGGTCGGCACACGGAAATGGACTATTGAATATGTATAGAAGAGCAGCTGAAATAAATGCTAAATTAGATATCATATCTTCTCCAGAAACAGGGACAAAAGTTACTCTAATTTACAAAATGACATAAATAGACTATTGAAATCTTATTCCGATTTTAAAATCTTTATTTCAAAATTATTATCATGTTATGGAAATAAAAGTTACTATTATAGAAGATCATAAAGAATTTCGTGAAAGTGTTTATTATATTCTTCATTCCACAGAAGGATTTAAATGTATTGGCAAGTTTGGCTCTGTTGAAGAAGCACTTGAGAATATGAAAAATTCTGATGTGGTTTTGCTGGATATAAATTTACCTGGAATGTCTGGTATTGAAGGAATTCCTAAAATAAAAGAGTTGTTCCCTAATACAAAAGTAGTTATGCTAACTGTATTTGATGATAATAAAAATCTTTTTCATGCCATACTTTCTGGTGCTGATGGTTATATATTAAAAAAAACTGCACCTATTAGACTTATTCAAGCTGTTGAAGATGCTGCTTCAGGCGGATCTCCAATGACACCCACAATCGCTAAGCAGGCAATGGAATTATTTAAAGATTTTGCTCCTCACAAATCTGAAGAAAACTCTTTAACAGATAGAGAAACTGAAATATTGACTCTAATTGTTGAAGGTTTAGATAATGATGAAATTTCAAAAAAATTATTCATTAGTCTGCAAACAGTAAGAAATCATATCAGGCACATTTATGAAAAACTGCATGTTCATTCTAAGACACAAGCGGTTGTAAAGGCAATAAAAGAGGGAATTCTTTAGTGATAAAATGATCAATTTAGGTTATTGAACTTAGAACATTTTTATAAGAATTTTAATTTAGAAATTACTTGAAAGCGGCAATACTGTTAATCGCTAAAGCAATTTGGTGGCGATACATAAATCCATAAAGGTTTTGTATCTTGCTTTAATTGATTAATATTTAGCCGCTTTCTTTTTTCTTTCTATTCTTCTTAAAAAATAAAATATGAATATTTTCTAAAATTTATTAAAGTTTGATGGGACTGTATAGCTGAAATAAAAAAGGCGGAAATTAGAACTGCGCTTTCCGCCTCAAATAAAATTATATGAAAAATTTTATTTACCAGTTTTCAATTTGTCTAAGACTTTATACGTTAAATCCATTGACGGCTCAGCATACCAAATTGTTTGAAGCTGATCGCTTTTTTCTAATACAAGCTGTATTCCTTCTTGCTTAGAAACTTCTTCAACAACTTTTTTAATTTTATCAATAATTGGTTTCATAAGCTTTTGATTTAACTGTGCAACTTCGCCATTTGCATCTAATTTTGCTCTAAGATCATTATAATCTTTTTCCATTCCCATAATTTTTTGTTGAGCTTCGCGTTTTTTAGCATCGGTCATCATCGCTGATTGCTTTTGATAATCCTGCAAAGTTTGCTGGTATGCTTGTCCCAAGCTGTCAATCTTTCCTTTAACATTGTCAATTGCAGATTGAACATCACCCTGAGCTTTAATGGCTTCTGGAAGTTGAGTTAAAATTGTTTGCGAATCGATATAGCCAATTTTAGTCCCTTTTTGTGCAAATAACGAACTGCCAGCTAACAGAATAAATGCAGAAATTATAATTAGATTTTTTTTCACTTTTTTTTCCTTTTTTATAATTATTTAATAAATAGCTTTTTTCTATATAAAAACTTTATTTTTCTATTAGACAAAACAAAGACTTTGGAATAATTTTTTCTAAATAGGATTGAAATTTAATATCTGAAATAACTGTTTCCAAGCTTTCAATCATTTTTTCTTATGTGATTGTTGACTAATTATAAATGTATAAAACCCATCATTTTCTAAAACTGCTAAACACAAATTTCTTGCATCTGCATTCTTATTTTTTTAAGTTCAAAACCATTTCCATTAAAAAATAAAGTGAATTATTATGAAAAAATTTCTTGTACTTTTTGTTTCCTTCCTTTTTGTTTTATCTGTTTACGCACAAAAGAAAGCCGAATACAAAAATCTTCGGGAAGCTCTAACGTCAACTTCAAAGTTGATGGGAAAATCTGGTCCAAGAAATGTTAATTGGATAGATGGCGGCAACAAATATTCTTATACTGAATTTAATGCAACTGACAAAAAAAATGAAATCCGCTCATTCGATCCCTCTACGGGCAAAGATGAATTAATTTTCAACGGCGAAGGTTTAAAATTCCCTGATACCAATAAAACTTTTGAATACCAATCTTTTCAATGGGCTCACGATTCCAAGCATCTTCTCTTCCAGTCAAATTTCAGAAGACTTTATAGAAGATCTGGAATTTCGGATTATTATGTATATTCTCTTGATGATAAAACCTTAAAAACAGCAGCTAAAAATGCTCGTACTGCTCAGCTTTCTCCCGACGGCTCAATGGTTGGAATTGAACGCGGCGGAAATATGTATGTTTATAATTTTGCAACTAAAAATGAAACTCAGCTAACTAATGATGCATCTGAAAATATTTTTAACGGGCATTACGATTGGGTTTATGAAGAAGAATTTGGTCAAGCACAAGCGTGGAACTGGTCTCCTGATAGCAAGTACATCGCTTACTGGCAATTTGATGAGAGCAAAGTTCCAATCATCACTTTAACAAATTATGAAGGGCTTCATAATACTGAAGAAAAAATTCCTATCCCTCAAGTTGGCGATCCAAATCCGAAAGTTAAAATTGGAGTGCTTGATGTTAAGACTCATAAAAATATTTGGCTCGATCCTGGAGAGCAAGGCGATTTTTATATTCCAAGAGTTTACTGGACAAGCGAACCAAATACTCTTGCAATGATGATTCTTAATCGTGCCCAAAATGATTTGAAATTATATTTCTTTAATGTAGTTGATGGCAGCCGGCGCCTTGTTATGGAAGAAAAAAATAACACTTGGGTTGCAATATTTAATTTTTATACCGGCGTAAATGATATGATGTTCTTTCCCGAAAAAGTAAAAGAATTTTTCTGGATATCAGATCGCAGCGGTTATTATCAAATTTATCGCTACAATTATGATGGAAAACTTTTAAATCAAGTTACTAATGGAAATTGGGATGTTATAAAAGTTTTGGGAATTAATCCTGAGAATCAAACAATTTATTATACATCAGCGGAAGCTTCTCCGCTTGAAGAACAGCTTTACTCAATTAAGTTTGACGGCTCAGAGGAAAAACGATTATCGCCTGCTCAAGGTTTACATCAATTTGATTTTTCTCCGAACTCAAAATATTATATTGATACTTATTCCAGCATTAACCAGCCGCGCCAGGTTGAGTTGTGGAATACGAATGGAAAGATGATTAAAAAGATAGAAGATAATTCATCTGTTAACGACTTCATTAAAACTCATGAATATTCTCCAAAAGAGCTTTTTAGTTTCACAACTACAGACGGCGTAAAATTAGATTGCTCAATGATTAAACCGTTCAATTTTGATCCGAATAAAAAATATCCAGTTATTCTTGCAATCTATGGCGGACCGGAATCTCATTCTGTTTATAATTCTTTTGAGTTTTCTGGTTGGAATCAATTTTTGGCTCAGGAAGGTTATATAATTGTCGATGTTAACAACCGCGGCATTGCTAACTATGGAAGCAAGTTTGAAAAAATTGTTTACGATCAGCTTGGCAAATGGGAAAGTAATGACTTTTCCGAAACTGCTCATTACCTTTCAACTCTTCCATATGTTGATGCTAAAAATATGGCAATTATGGGAACCAGCTACGGAGGCTACAGCACCGTATTTACTATGCTAACTCACCCTGATGTTTTCAAAGTTGGAATTGCAAATTCTGCTGTAATTGATTGGCGCCTTTATGACGACATTTACACAGAACGCTACATGGGATTGCTTTCCGATAATGCTAACGGCTATAAAATGAGCGATGCAGTTACTTATGCCGACAGCTTAAAAGGCAAACTTCTTATAATTCATTCAATGATGGATGACAATGTACACGTGCAAAATACAATGCAGCTTCTTACTGCACTTACAAATGCCGGCAAAGATGCTGATTTAAGGATTTATCCTCCAGGTGCACATGGTGCCGCATACAATATGCAGAGCCGTCTTTTAATTCTCGAAGTTTATAATAATTATTTGAACAGATATTTAAAAGGTGAGTGCAATTAGTTTTTATAGATTTAAAGAATTCTAAAATTTTGTTGGAGTTGTGGAGTAATGTGAATTTATATTCCTTTACTCCATTATTCCAAAACTCCAATATTCCAACAATCCGATTCTCCATTGTTCGACACAATATAATTTCTTATTCATCTTTAATTGATTCATAACTTCCTTCATCTGGAATTTTAATCTCATATACTTTCTTCTTCTTATTCGTCAGCGAAATATCTCTTAACCATGGATTGTAATATTTCAATATCTTATAATTAATTCCATGACTAAATGCGAAGTCAGTCCAATTTTCAACCGAAGAATCAATTTCAACATTATGAGTTTTCAATGGCGGATATAAATCATCTTTCTTTATTTCGTAGCCATATTCTTCCGGATCACTAAAAATTAATTTCATAGAGATTATTCTAGCAACATATCTTAAAGTTTCTTCACTCAAAAGAAGATTATAATAATTATGAACTCGTTGCCTTTCAATTTGTTTTTCAAGCCCGCTCTTGCCCATGTTGAATGCTGCCGCTGCCAAAGTCCAGCTGTTAAATTCACTGTATGCATCAAGTAAATATTTGCATGCAGCTTCAGTTGATTTTTCAACGTTATATCTTTCATCAACTTTATCATCAACTTCAAGCCCGTATTTTTTAGCAACGTCTTCTGTCAGCTGCCAAAAGCCTACCGCTCCAGCGTATGAAGTTGTGTTTGTTAAATTACTTTCAATTACTGCAAGATATTTAAAATCATCCGGAATATTGTTTTTCTTTAATATTGGCTCAATAATCGGGAACCATCTGTTTGCTCTTTTCAATCCAAGAATTGTAGATGAATACCAGTAAACATTAACCAGCATTTCTCTATCAATTCTTTCCCTTACTTCAAAATTTTCTAATGGGACTTTTTCTCCAGCAAAATCAATTTTGTCAGGTATCTTTGGAGAAATTATTTTATTAAAATTATTAGATCCGGCATTAAAAATATTTTGGACTTGAGATGTGCCCCTTGTTTTGGATCCATAAAATCCGATAATTAGTAAAATAAATATTCCGGCCGCAATACCGGAAAAGAAAAATACAAATTCAGTTCTGAACTTTAATTCTTTCATAATTTTTTTCTTATTAATAAATTCAATGAATCAATATAGCTAAATTATTTTTAATTGTTGATTAGCTATAAAGGTGGAATTCATATCAAAAATATTTTCTAAAAATTTAAGCTTATACTTTAATATTTTTTTTGTTAACTTATTATCAAATATTTATAAAATTCTTTCGGGGAAAATTAAAATGGCCGCTGATAAAAATGATTTGTTTTTAACTCTTCTAAAGCTGAAGTCATATCTTGCAAGCATGATTGACGAAAAATCTGATGAATATGAAAATTTCAATTTAACTAACGAATATCTTGATAAAAAGGCTCCGGAAAGAAAAATTGAAATTATAAATTTGCTTGAAGATAATGAGATTTACAGTGACGCTGAAATAGCATTTGATGAAAAAATTATATTTAAGTTTAGAGCCATTGCAGGACAATCAAGAAATAGAATTGACTTAGTAGAATTTCTTAAAAATCTTGATGTGGATGCTGGCAGCTTAGAAACTCGCGATGCGGCTTTAACAAATTATATTATGGAAAGAGAGAAAAAGTTTAGTGAGATTTTAGAAATACTTTTTCAGTTGGCAACAAATTGGACCATCTTAAAAGAGCTTGAAGATAAAGTTGACGAATTTTCAATATTGAATGACGAAGATATGATTCGCCCCGAAGAAGAAAAAAATTTAGATTCAATTGATAACACAACTTCCAAAGCATTTATTTTAATTTCGGATCTCACAAAAAATTATATAGAAAAGCTAACCGATTATTATTTTACTTACGGCGGCAATGTAGCTTTAAAAGATTTTGTTGAAGGACTGGATAAATTCAAAAAAAGTATTGCACAAAAATATATTGAATTATTCAAACAGAATGGATTAGAAATAAGCTGGCTGCAAAAACTCTCAACTTGATTTTTTTTGAACAGAAATTAAGATCGATATTCCACCCCGTTTAATGGGATGGAATATCATTTTGAAATGTTTATCCTAAATATGCTTTTAGATTTTGACTTCTTGATGGATGTCTTAAAGTACGCAGTGCTTTCTCTTTTATTTGGCGAACTCTTTCTCTGGTTAAATTAAATCTTTCACCGATTTCTTCCAGAGTAGCTGAATGCTCTCCGTTAATACCAAAATATAATCGTAGAACACTCGCTTCTCTTTCACTTAAAGTTGAAAGAACACTTTCAACTTCAGCTTTAAGAGATTCTTGCATTAGTTTTACATCCGGTGCTGGCTGTTGTTCATTTGGTAGAACATCAATCAAGCTGTTCTTGTCATCATCTCCAGCAAAAGGTGCATCCATTGAAACGTGTCGGCCGTAAAGTTGAAGTGTATCAGTAACTTCATCAGCTTTCATGTCAAGTTCTTCAGCTAATTCTGCTGCACTTGGTTTTCTTTCATATTCTTGTTCAAGTTTAGAATATGCTTTACCTAATTTATTTAGAGTTCCTACTCTATTTAATGGTAATCTTACCATTCTTGATTGTTCTGCAATCGCCTGCATAATGGATTGTCTAATCCACCATACTGCGTATGAAATAAATTTGAATCCTCTTGTTTCGTCAAATCTTTCAGCAGCTTTTATTAAACCAAGATTTCCTTCATTAATCAAATCGCCTAATGATAAACCTTGGTTTTGAAATTGCTTAGCAACACTGACAACGAATCGAAGATTAGCTTTTGTTAATTCTTCTAATGCTAATCTATCACCTTTTTTTATGCGCTTTGCTAATTCAATTTCTCTTTCCGGAGTTATTAAATCAACTTTCCCAATTTCCAGCAAGTATTGATCTAAAGATTTACTCTCACGATTTGTGAATTGCTTAGTTATTTTCAATTTTATTTAACTCCCGATTATGATTTTAATAAATTAAACCTATATTTCCTTTAATTCGAAAAATTCCAAATGACAAATATAAAAAATATTATTGCTTAATAGTAAGTCAAAAAATTATCTTTTTTTAATTCTTGACCATTCACACACTTAAATTATTTGATTTTTTGCACTATTTTCAGTTTTTATCTTAAAAATAGATTATTTAATCAAATTCTTTTATTTTGACAATATTATCGTAAATAAGTTTCATTTTTGAATATCTCTGTCACAAAAATTTAACGATTTTATAAAAAAATTCTCTAAATTTATTAAATAAATCAATTATTTTTCTTTATAATAATTTATTTTGTATTATCTTATTCATCCAAAAATCTTTAGAAAATTTTTTTCTGTCTTTTATAACTATTAAACAGTAAAAAAAATAATGTCAAATCAACAGATATTAGATTCATTTCGTGAACTTTCGGATTCCTTTAAAAGGTTGCTTTCTTATAGCAAAAATGCTAAAGAAGATTATGAAAAAATAAATGTTGCGAAACGCTTCAGAATGACATTTGACCTTTTTATTAAAAATTTATCATTAATTTTAGTCGAATACAAAGTAAACTGTAAATTTCCATCTGATTATATCAGAAATGCAGCCAAATTTGGTATAATCAACAACGAAAAAGTATTTCTTCAAATGCTTGAAGACAAATACAAATTGACAAACCTTTCAAATCTAAAACTACCTGACGAGATTTATAAAAATATAGTTAAGTATATAATTATTCTTAGAAAATATATTGAAAAAATTGAGGAAGAATATATTTCCAACAAAAAATCTTGATTTGTAATTTTTTAGAATTCCAATGTAGTTTGATTTTCTTTTTTCCTTTTTTTCTTAGCTTTATGTTTTTTTAAGAATTCTCCAAAATCCTCTTTTGAAACAACATAAACTTTCCCGACTTGAAATGCTCTTAGCTGACTCGATTTTATATAATAAATTACAGACGATTTACTAAGTTTTAAAAGTTTGGCAATATCCTGGACACTAAAAAATTCTTTCATTTGTGGTTTCCAATTCTTATAGTTAAATCCACTTTTGTAAAGAATTAACATTTTTTGAATTCATTATAAAATAATCATTTTTTTATTATATGCAAACCTTTTTTAGATTAAATACTCAAAAATCTTATACCATTTAAATTTGAATAACTAAAATTTTTAACTCATTTATTTCCCTTTACTAAATCTTAATCTTAATCCTCAACCTTAATCTTACACTTGAACTTAAACTTACACTTGAACTTCTTCCCTTGTGCACCTAGTAATTAATTTATATATTTTTGTGCCAGTTTTTATAGCATTTTATGTCTGATAGATGAATTTATTTTTTCTAATAACCAAAAAAATTATTTCTTATTCTCTTTTCATTTTCCTTCTCTCATCAATTTTCAGTTTGAATTTTTCTCAAGATCTTCCTCCTATTAATATTCAATATTCATCATACGCAGTTTCTGAAGACGGAAGAGTAATTGGATATTTCGGAGATAAAAATCGCGTTGATGCTCGAAGTACCGGTTACATTTCCAAATACGTTTTGTGGAGCTTGATTGCAACTGAAGACAGAGATTTTTACAATCACGATGGCGTTTCTGTTAAAGGAATTATCCGCGGAATATTTAAAACACTTACTGGACATATTGAAGGCGGAAGCACTTTAACAATGCAGCTTGCTAGAAATCTCTTCCTTTCAAATGAACGTACCATTTCCAGAAAGTTAAAAGAAATAGAGCTTGCAAGAGCTTTAGAAAAAAAATTTACTAAAGATCAAATTCTTTTGATGTATTTAAATACTGTTTATTTTGGACATAGTGCTTACGGGATTTGGGCTGCCGCTGAAACTTATTTTGGCAAAACTCCGGATAAGCTTTCTATTACGGAAGCTGCTGCAATTGTCGGTATGGTTCAATCTCCAGGCGGCTACGATCCGATTAAACATCCCGGCAAAATGTTTAACAGGCGAAATGAAGTTCTTCATAACTTAGTTGAAGTCGGTAAGATTTCTGAATCAGAATTTGAACGATTAAAAAATACTCCGCTAGGTTTAGATTTGCATGATGGAGTGGGAAAATTCTTTTTAGAAGAAGTTAGAAGAGAAGCTGTTGATATTCTACGGTCAAAAGGTATTTACCTCGACCGAGATGAACTTAAAATTACAACAACAATGGATTATACCGATCAGCTTGCTGCTGACAATGCCGTTAGTTCACAGTGGAAACAATTTCCAAATTCTATGAAAGAAGCTCAAATAGGATTAATTTCTGTGGAGCCTGGTACCGGAATGATTCGTGCAATGATTGGCGGTAATCCTGATACTGACCCAAGAGGATTAAACAGAGCAGTTCAAATTAAGCGTCAGCCAGGTTCATCTTTTAAACCTTTTCTTTACGGCGATCTTTTGGAAAAAGGTTATACACTCGCAGAGCCTTTGTTAAATCTGCCGATCATTGTTGATTCCGGCACTGCTTACCAATGGCAGCCGCAAAATGACGATAATGATTATACCGAATCACCTATTCCAATGGAAACAGCAATTGAACATTCAATTAATTTATCTGCTGCTTATGCAATTACTCATTTAACTTCACCGGATTCAGTTGTGGCTTTTGCTCATCAGCTTGGAATAGAATCCGACATACCTTCCTATCCTTCCATCGCTTTAGGAACCGGCGAAGTTAGCCCGCTTGAAATGGCGTCTTCTTACGCAGTCTTTGCTGATGAAGGTAAATTCGCTAAACCATTTTCAATTTTAAAAATTGAAGATAAAAACGGAAGAATTCTTTATAGCAAGTATATTGATACTACGACTGTTCTTGATTCAGCTACTTCCTATTTAGTTACTTCTGCATTGAAAAAAGTTGTTGACGGCGGCACTGCATCTATAATTAGAAGATATTATCGCGGAATTGCTGCTGGTAAAACCGGGACAACACAAAATTATACAGATGCCTGGTTCGTCGGTTATAATACAAAGCTTTCAACTGCTATCTGGATCGGTTTCGATAATCAGCATAGAAAGCTTGGCGGCGGCTATCAATACGGCGGCACCGCTTGCGCTCCAATCTGGGGTAAAATGATGGCGGAAATTTCTAGGAAAGAAAAAGGATTTGGCTGGGCAGATTTTACAAAACCTTCATCCGTTGAATTCATCCCTCTTTGTGAAGATTCCGGCGAACCGCCTTCGGGAAAATGTATTCATGTAAAAACTTATCCGGTTAATACTGATAAGATTTCTTTGATTTCTTCTCTCCACCATCCGGTTGAGAAAGAAAACTACGGAACTGATTACGGCTGGTAAAAAAAATATAAATTAACCCATTGTTCGAAATTAAAAGTAAAACCGTTGAAACGATTGGTATTCAAGGGCTTTATTTATTAACTCACGGATTAATCCGTGACATAATAAAAACAAACCTCTTTTTTGAAACTGTTTTAACAGTTTATAAATTTTAAATTCATTTCGAACAACGTTATATAAATATTATTTTCAAATAGTTTTATTGCTATTGGAATCAAAAGCTGGTTGCCGCTAAAATTAGACAAAGAAAATTCTTTTGTTAACCCAACTTGCTTCCATTTCCTGTTATTTTCATAAGTGCTGTTTATATACCCAGAAACTTTGTTAGTCAATTCAAATTTTTTTCAATAACCTTAGGAGATGAACTTCCCCAAAATTTCCCAACCAACGAACCAATAAAAATTCCAGAAATTAGAAGTAAAGCAAATGAGTTTTTAGTCTTCATTTTTCAAAATGAATAGTTAATTGTTTACTTGTAATTAAGTAACTTATTTGTTCAATATTTAGTCATACTGGTAATAGAAACTTTCGATTGATGTGCCAAATTATAATTACCGCCGACGATCAATGTATCACCAACGTTCAAACCGTCTTTAACTATATAATATTCATCATTGCTTTGTCCAACAGTTATATATTTCCAAATAGCTAAGCCGTTCTCCACTGTAAAAACTAAAGTACGGTTTTCCCGCGACAGCAGCGCAGAGTGAGGGATTATAATAACATCAGAAAATGTATGGCTGCCTATTTTAATTGAAGCGAACATACCGGGCTTGATTAGCAAACCGGGGTTATCTAATAACACAGTAACCTTTGCTGTACGCTTCTCAAGGTCTATGCTGGGGTTTATTTGAATTACCTTCCCTTTAAATTTTTTACCGGGCAATGCAATAAATTCAGCTTCAACTGGATCACCGGTATTAATATTTACTAAATCGGATTCGGTAACTTCACATTCTAATTTTATTTTTGATATGTCGATTACCCTCATGCACAAATTGCCTGTTGTTACATAGCTCCCTTGGGAAATGTTACAATCGGCAACCAGACCAGTAATAGGCGATAATAATTTTGTGTAGCTTAAATTGATCTTTGCTTTATCGTATTCAGCGATAGCATTCGATAACCCGCTCATGCTTGCAATTACATCCTCTCTCTTAACACTTGTTATTGTTTTCAGCGTTTCATAATCACGTTTTATTCTATCAAAATCTTCTAAAGAAATTTTGTGCTTGTCATACAACTTATTTGATTTCTCGTAAACAGTCTTTAAGCTATCGAATTTAAGCTTATATTTTGAAACGTCAATATTTCCTGCAAAAGGACTTGTTAATTGAAAATTGTAGTCAATCTGTTCTTTTATCAATTCATCTCTTGTTCTATTAACTTCTAATTGATATTGGGTATCATCTAATTTAAAAAGTAGCTCGCCTTTTTTGACTTTTTCGCCATTGAATGAACTTAGGCTTGTAACTTCTCCATTTATGTTTGGCTTTATTTCATAATCCTGAATAGGATAAGCATAACCGCTTGTATTAACCCACGTAACAAGATTACCTTTTTTTACTATCGTGGCGGTTACAGGAAAGACAATATTACTATTATCGTTTCCATATGATTTCGATATATCGTTATCCTCTCCACTTGCTTGCTGTTGTTCTGTTTTGTTTCCATCTCCCTTAAGCGAACTAAAGGGATGAACCACCATTACTATAATTAATATTAAGATAATACCCAGTGTGACGATAATGATTTTATTTCTTTTCATAATAGTATTTTCTTTTTAATAAACAAAAATTATTTGTGTTTTCTTCCGCTAATTAGTTCATACATTGCAGGCATAAAAAAAAGAATCATAATAGTTGAAATTGCTACTCCTCCAATAATTCCAAGAGCGAATGGGTACCAGAATGAATATATATCAGCTGATATTACAAAAGGAAGAAATCCTGCAACTGTTACTATTGTGGTGATCAAAATTGGTCTTAATCTTAAAGACGAAGCTTCCGCAACCATTTTTGCTCGTGACATTTTATCTGTAAATTTTGCTGCAAAATCATAGTCGCCTATTCTATCTACAAGCAAGATACCATGATTAACAGCAAGCCCTATTAGAAATAGTATTGATGCATAACCGCCTCTTCCAAAATTTGCATCTGCTAAATAGAAAATACTGAATAATCCTATTAAAGACATCGGAACCGACAAAATTATTATAAATGGTTTTTTATAGGATTCATACAGTGATGCCGTTACCATAAACACTATAAGCACCGAAAGAAAACCAAGCAAGGTAAGCGGTAACGCTTCCTTCTTACCAAACTTAAAAAAGAATTGTAATCTTTTAAGTTCATAGCCGGGCGGAAGATTTATTGATTTAATAACCGCATCTGTAAATTCATCGCCGTATTTATAGGGCCCCTTGAAATCGAATGTAACATATCTTGAATATTGCTGGTTATCCCTCTCAATGACCGGCATTACTGGCTCGGCATTAAGATTTATCAGCCCGCCTAACTTCAGCATCTTTTTGTTTAATAATATTTCTTTCTGAAAAAGATTACTGGTGGAAGTATTTTCATAATCGTTGTATTTAACTATAGTGTTCACCGGTTCATTGTAAATTTCAATTGGAAATCCTGAAAGATTTGAAGTTACTTCAGATGAAAAGTTTCTTATAAAATCGGAAACGTTAATGCCAAATCTGTTTAATGCAGTTCTATTTATTTTAGCAAGGACCTGATAATCTTCTGACTGCCATGGAAGCCTGTCGATTTTAATATTATCTACTCTTGGATTGTCCTTAAGATTTGAATTTAATAATTCTGCAATTTCCTTAACCTTATTATAATTATACCCTTTAATTTCTATTTGAAAATTAGGCGCCGATTCTCCGCCGGAATAATAACCTGGCCCAAAGCCTGAAACGCTTACATCGAAGCCGCCCGTTTGTGCGGCAATGCTTGTTAAACGGTTCTTAATAATATAAGGTACTGCAGTATTTGCAATGCTGTCAGGAAAATCAACCCTAATGTTTGCATACCCTTCAGCAACTCTTGCAGTTATTAGTTTAATATATTTAATATCGGGAAGCAGCGATCTTTCAACTTGTTTTGTAAACTCATTAATTTTTTCTACCGGCGTTCCCTGCGGAGCTTGGATATAAAATACCAGATAGGTTTCGTTACCAAAATTCCACAACTCTCCTTTATATACATGATTAAAAAATAATTGTGTCGCACCCCCAAGTGAGTAATCAACATAAGGTCTGATGTTAATATAAAAATCACTCCCGATCGTCGAGTTATAAAAACCTGCCAATGATTTTAATATAGTATTTGTCTGAATTGATTTTGATGAAGTGTCAATGCTTGAAGGAAGTAGCCATACTGGAAATCCTAAAAACCATACTGCTATAAATACCGCTGTCTTTTTATGTAGTACAATCCAATTTACTATTTTTATATATGTTCTCTGAATTAACTGTGCGAATGAACTTTTATGTTGTTCCACGCTGTAAAGTTTGAACTTAATTAAAATCAATAATGATACGGGCACAAATGCAAAGGCTACCAAAATAGAAAAAGCCAATATTACAGCAGTAGTTTCTGCAAACTGAACAAAGTAAGGTTTTAACTCCTCAGGCAAAAAAAACACTGGAACTAACGCTCCAATAGAGGTAAGTGCTGCGGCTATTAATGGAAGCTTAATTTGATTTACAGATATTGAAATTATTTTATTGATGCCGATAAGCTCAGATCGTGCGGCGATGCTTGAAGTATTTTCTTTATTCCCATGAGGTTTGATTTGATTTATGGTTTCATTAATTGGTTGTGGTTTAACGCTCATTGCCACGCCCTTCAGGGCGTGGATAACAAATTCCCATAATCTGCTTAGGGGTTTTAACCCCTTCCATGAAGCATTGAATAGCTTATTAGAATTTTCTTCTTCAAAAAATCGGTGCACGTTTTCCACTACAACAACATTATTATCTATTACTATTCCAAGCGAGAGAGCTATTGCTGCAAGCGTTAAAACATTTAATCCCATGCTGCTGATAGAAAGAAAAATAACTCCTCCTGCTACAGAAAAAGCTACCGAACTTACAATAACGAGAGAAAGAAATATATTCCTGAAGAAGAGTAGTACAGCAAAGAAAATTACTAAAACAGATATAATAACTTTGTTGGAAAGTTCTGAAATTTCTGCACGCATGTCTTTGCTTTTGTCAAAGATTTTCGAAATTGAAAATGATGAAGGAAGAGATTTTTTGATTTGTAAAATTTTGCTATCTACTTCGGAAGCGAGTTCCAACATATTGGTACCAGGTTCTCTATCTATTTCTATAGATACGGAAGGCTTGCCGTCTATTCTAACATAACTTATGGGGTTTGCGAGAGAGTCTTTTATCTGAGCAATACTGCCAAGTTTATTTGTTAACTGGCCAGTACTATTGTTACCCACAGTAATATTTTTTAGATCATCAGCCCGAAATATCTTTTTCCCTGTTAAAACAAAATATTTTTTATTCTTTTCATTTATACTGCCAATTGTCTGTTGACTGGTGTTGTTCTTAATAGCATCAAGGACTTCCCCTAATGTAATGCCAAGGCTTTGCATTTTATCTTTGTCAAGTAGAATATAAATCTGCCTTTCTGCGCCGCCAAGAATTCTTACAGCACCCACTCCTTTAATTCCAAGTAAAGCCGGTTTAATATTTTCTTCAGCATATTTTTGAACTTCAGCCAAACTCATTTCACCAAATAAATTGTAACTTAAAAATCCCTGAAGTGAACTGAAATCTTCCGGAACATATTTTTGTATTGCAGGAAAAGATGCATCTGTTGGCAAGTCCTTTCTTATGGCAGAAAGCTTTTCCAACAATTCAAGCCGTACAAAGTTTACATCGACGTCTTTATCTAATTCTGCATTAACAACTGATCTGCCTTCTGACGATGTTGAAGATACGTTTTTTACGTGTTCTATACTAGAGGCAGCTTCTTCAACATGTAATGTAATATTCCTAACAACCATCTCGCTTGAAGACTGTCCCCATTGTGTAACGACAGATAAACGCGGGAAATCAACTTCTGGAGTTAACTCAACCGGCAGCCTCAAAAATGCAAATACGGCAACAGCCGCAAGCATTAGGTGAAACATTAAAACTGTTATTGGTCTATTTAATATCTTAATCATTATCCGTGAAAATCCGTGTAATCAGTGTCATCTGTGTTCTATTAAATTTTTTTAGTATTGGATATTCTATCAAAATATTTATACAAAACCGGTATCAAAAACATCGTAAATATTGTTGAGCCTATCAATCCGCCGATTATCGGATAGCTTATTGCCGCCGCAAGCTCAAGCCCGGTTCCGAAGCCTAATATCAAGGGTATCATACCGATTATTGTTGTCAGCGTTGTCATCACAATCGGTCTAAATCTTTTTTGCATACCATCCACAATTGCATCTGCCAAGGGCATTCCATTTCTTCTGTTGGATGTTATCATATCAACCGCAATAACCGCATCATTATCTATAGCGCCGAGCATTATGATTATTCCGATTATAGACATAAGATTATAACTTTGCCCGAATAAATACATTGTTATAAAAGAACCTACAAGAGCAAGAGGACTTGTAGTAAGAATTACCAAAGGGTAGATAATAGATTCATACTGCGAAGCAAGAATAACATAAACCAGAAATATTGATAATAGAATAATTACAATCAGGCTGTTAAACATAGCTTCTATATCATCAATCTTGCCGCCCACTTTTATTTGGTAGCCCTGGGGAAGGCTAATTGAACTTATAGACTTTTTAATTCCGCTTGCAGCCTGGAACAATCCGGCAGTTGTTACGTTAGCATGCAGTACAACAACGCGCTGCTGATCTTCATGCGCTATTGATGTAAAGCCTTTACTATTTTCCACTGTGACTAATTCTCTTAAAGGTATCGCAGGCGATGTAGGATTGTCGTCCTTCCTTATTCCATAATTTAAAATATTATTTATATAACTTGTCCCTTGATAAGAAGTAGAAATAATTGAAGCAGGTATTACTCTGATTGCAATTTTTTTGTCGAAGTCATTATAATAAGTTGCTATTTTCTTTTTGAATAAACCTGATATTTCATCCATAATTCTATTAACAGAAATTCCATACGATTGAATCTTCTCATCATTTATTTTCAATATTATCTGGTTGGTTAAACCCGCAGATTCGCTTCCCAGTCCCACATCGCTAAGATAGGAAATCTTCTTCAATTTAGATTCTACTTTGCCGGCAATCTCATACGCTGTTTCCAGGTCATTACCTTCCACTTGAATATCAATATCGTTTTTTCTTGACTGAAGAATTCTTTCAAAAGTAGTCGCAGGCTTTGTAATAAGAATATTGGCGGAATAATTATTCAATACTGGTGTCAACCTTTTAGCTTTATCTCTAAAGAGAGTAATAACATCCTTTACTTTGTATCCGGATTTAACACGGCATTCTATTTCCGCTTTATTGGTGGCTGCATTTAGTATTTTGAAATAATCTTCTTTTGATGAAATTCCAATATCAGCTACAACGTCCTCAATTTGCGGCAGCGACAGCAGAAGCGATTCTATCTTTGATGATACGAAACCTACTGCATCAACAGTCGATGATGGCGGAAGAGTTAATTCCACTACAAATCTGCTTTGATCTATATCCGGCGCCTCTTCACTTTTTATTAAAAATGCAGTACCGGCTGAAACAATTATCAATACGCCTGTTCCAATTAAAATTCGCCTGGGATTATTTATGGAATATCTTAATACTGATAAATATTTTTGCTTTCCTTTTTCATAATTATTTTTCACAAATGAAACAGGATCACCTAATCGAAGGTACTTCGAAAATCTTTCTACAAAATTTATCTGCTTATCCTTGTGCTTTTGAATTTTTAATTTTGAATTTTGAATTTGATCCCTCGTATCTATCCTGTCCTTCATCTTTGCTAAGTAACTCGGCACTAATGTAACCGATACCAGAAGCGAAGCCAGCAGAGAGAAAGTCATCGTTAATCCCATATCGAGGAAAAGCTTTTGCGCAATCCCCCTTACAAAAATTACCGGAAGAAAAATTACAACGTTAGTAAATGTAGAAGCCGATACGGAAAGATTTATTTCTTTAGAACCACTAATAACGGCCTCCATAATAGTAGCGCCTTGTTCTCTTAATCTTGAAAAGTTCTCCACTATTATTATAGCATTATCGCCTATCATTCCAATGCCGAGCGCTAATCCTGTTAATGAAATAATATTAAAGCTTATTCCGAAAAAGTACATTAGAATAATCGTTGCTAAAATTGAAAATGGAGTAACTGCGCCTACAAGCAGCGGATACTTTGGATTGCGCAAAAATAAAAACAGAATAAGCAAAGCTAGCAAAGCTCCGTAAATAATTGCTTGCTCAATATCTGATATTGATTTCTTAATAAACTCCGACTGATCGAAAATAACTGAAATATGTGTTTGCGGATAGTCCCGGTTAAGCTGTTCTACCGCCGCTCTAACCTTTTTACTAACATCTATTGTGTTTGAATGGGCATCCTTTTTTATTGATATAATAATTGCTTCTCTCCCGTTGACGCGTGTTAATCCTTCCCGCTCAGCAAAAACCTGGTTAACTGACGCTATTTGATTTAAAGGAATTGATCTGTTATTGATGACAACAGGTACAGTTGAAATATCCTGGATGGAGTTGAACTCGCCTACGGTTCTCAATGGGTAACGGAAAACTCCTTCACGAATATTTCCTCCTTCAAGATTCATATTAGAGTTCTTAAGAGCATTTGTTACGTCAGCAAAGTTTAATCCAAATGATTGTAGTTTCAGCGGATCAACTTTAACCTCAATCTCTCTTTGCACGCCACCCGATACTACTGCCTGCGAAACCCCGTTCAACTGCTCGAACCTTTTCTTTATAACAGTCTCGGAAAACTCTCTTACTCCGGCAAGTTGCTCCTCATAGCCACTTCCTTCGCCGTGCCCGTTATAGCCACGCCCTTCAGGGCGTGGATTATTAAACAAAAATATGCTATCGGGTTTTAACCCGCTGTCTATAATATTGTTATTAAGATTTATAGCAAGAGTCATTATTGATTCTGTTGAAGGATCAATCTTATAGATGGTCGGTCTATCTGCATTCTCCGGAAGCGATGATCTTATTTCATCCAGCTTCTCTCTCACCTCAAGCATCGCATAATTCACATCTGTTCCCCATGATAGATCGAGTGTAATAAGCGCCTGCCCATCTCTTGACACGCTTGAAATCTTATTTACGCCGTCAACCGTCGATGCAATTGATTCAATCGGCTTTGTAATTGTCTTTTCAACTTCTGATGCGGACGCATTGCTGAAGTCGGTTTCTACAAACAACTCGGGAACTTCTATAGGAGGAAGAAAGTTAAGGCTGGTTTGAGTGAAGGAAATAATCCCCAGCAATGCTATGCCTAAGAAAAACATTGCTGTTGTTACTGGGCGGGAAACAGAAGTTGAAGTAAAAGACACTAAGAGTTTCCAGTTATTTATTATTTAATAATAATAGAACATGCTTAAAATAACTTATTTACTTAATAAATAAAATATACAAATGAATAAAAAATGCGACTAATAATAGATTTTGCCAACGATATTAATTTACTTTTTATTGGAAATAATTAATCCCCTTTAATCAATTGAAATAGATTAGTTTTTTAGAATTGGCATTTATCGACTTATTAAAATTATTTTTAAATTTATGTAATATTTCTATAATATATAGCTGATTCGGCATTAAGTCTAATTCTAATTATAAGACAAGAATTGCATGCCAATTTGGAATGGATGCAATTCTTGTTTAAATCAAATTATTGTTGACATGGGGCACAGGAAAGTGTTTGATTATCACCCGTGGAGCAATTACATGAAGCTTGATTACCACAATTCGCGCTTTGACAATGACAATTGTTTCCATTACAGGTAACACTCCCGCCATTAGTACATGTAGCAGTGCAACCACTTGGAGTTAAGGCAAATACATCTTGGGTCATAAATATTCCCAGACCTATAAGAATAAAAGAAAATAATACCAATAGATTCAACATAACTTTACTCATATGAACTCCATTATTGTTTATTGTTTATTAATTGTGGGATTGATGCTTTGATTAAATTACAGTTATAAGTATCGCACCCTATAATTTGAAAATGAGAATTTATATCAAATGACCAGATAAAAGGAGACATACTTTTTAAATTATTACTTGGTACTAAATCATATTTAGATATCAAATTTCCCTTCCTATTTAACAAATAAAAATATTGTCCTTCTTTTCCATCAATTTTATAAGACCCGCTAAGATTTATTAATATTCTATTTTTGTATGTTGCTAAGTCCCTAAGAAATATTATACTTTTAATTAAATAAGGATTTGTATTAGAATTATTTTTCTCTTTTATTTGCCCTAATCTTATTTGCAGTGAATCTATCTCACTGCCAGTGAGATTTTTATCATATATAAGTTTACCAGATTCAGAATAACATTTCAACAATGGTCTATCCCTATAGGAAACATAAATTCTACCTTTACCATCAAATCTTGCATCAACAGAATTATACACATAAGTTGCAACAAAATTTGGTCCTTTAAATGGGGGATTTTCAAATGATTCAACTCTACCGAGTGAATCTATTAATTTACCATCTGAATTATAAACATAAAAAAGCGGTCCATTTATTTCTGGCTGATTTACTAATACTTTTTTATTTGAAATCACACAAATACTTACTGGATCTGGTCCTCCGGGTGTTAAAAAGGAATTTATAAAAATACCCGAAGAATCAAACACAGAAATTCTTTTATTTCCGACTTCAAGAACGAATAAATTATCATTGCCATCAATATCAATGTAATTTGGATTCAACAGATCACCAGGTCCTTGACCTATACTGCCAATTTGTTTAAGATATTTACCGTTAGATGAATACTCAACAACTCTATTGTTTCCCTGGTCAAGTAAAAAAATATTACCTTTTAAATCTATTCTAACTATGCTAGGTTGATATAAAATATGACTTTTTATTGTATCGTTTACTACTGCAAATGGTTCCATTTGTAGTGTAAAAGTAGGGTATTGTTTTGTATTTGGGCCACAATTAATATTAATAAAAAGTAAAAAAACAGATAATATGGTTAAAAAACTGACTCTATAGTTTCTTAAAATTTTCATTTAACTTCCGCAAATTTTACAACAAGTTGTTTAAGATAATTTAAATCTAGTAAACCAGCATATGAAAATTTTATCTTTTTATTTCGTCCCACTATAATTAGCGAGCCGCTTGAATTTTGTGTCCCAAAATCATTTGCTAAATTATGATTTTTATCATTAAACACACTCGCGTAGGACGAATTTTCATAATCACGTGCATATATTGTATTATCTTCGTTAATTAATAATAGCTTCGCATTTTTTTCATAAAGAAATCGGCTCAAACTTTTTACCATTAAGTTTTGAATAGGGATTTCTGGATAAAAAAAAACAATAAATACAGCATTATTTTTTATTTTATATATTGCGAATAACTTATTGTTTGTACACTTAACCTTAAAATGTGGTGCTAATTCTCCATATTTAATTATTTTATTACTTGTATTCTTATATTGTAAAGCATTATAATTATTCACATAATTAAGTTGTTCAAATTTAATCTTGTATATAAGAATAAATGCCAACAATGTTAAATCTATTAGTATTAATATTAATATCATTCCTTTTTTTGTATAGGCTTTTTTCAATGTTTGTCGTAAAAAACTAATTTGCATTTTTAATATAATTTTCAACTTCTGTTAATTGAATTATTGGATTTTCATTTATATTTGACGGTAAAGTCTTAAGGACTGAATTGTCTATCACCATAGTTGCGGGTATTCTATAAATTTGACATTTATTAAATAACAAACCTTTGGGATCAGATATTATTGGAAAATTAATCCCTATTTGTTTACAAAATTTCTTAAGCTGTTCTTCACCTGCACGGCTAATCCCAACTATTTTAATCTTTTTAGTCAAATTAGTATTTAAATCAATTATAGCAGGAATTTCATCAACGCAAGCACCACAATTAGGATCGAAAAAAAGTAGCAATAGTCGTCTATTTGTCATAATTATTTTGTTAAAAATATCTTGAAATTGATTGGGGAGTTCTATTTTTGTGCCTATTTCAATTTTCTTTGTTAGATTTAATTGTTTATTTAGGTTAGATATTCTTTCATAAAAGAAACAAACGGTTATGAAAGAAATGATTATAGCTAAAAACAAATACTTGCGCGAATCTTTTAAAAAAAGTGATAATTTTTTCAATTAGCTATTTCCTAAAAATATTACTTTTATAATTTATTGTATTTATTTTGATTATCACTAAGCTTGTAATAAGTAAAACAAAATTTCTGAAAATAACTCCAAATTCAAAACTTGTCTTTATTAGTCCCCCAAAACACCCACAATCATTTTTCATCCCTACTATGTAACCATAAATACTAAAAGCCCAAAACATACCGAACAACGCTGTTGTACCGCTTAATATTAGCTTCTTTTTATTTTTTATCTTCTCGTGGTAAAGTGAAAACACGAGCAGTGTCCCTAGCCCGATCTCGATTATAGGTAGGAAAGAGGTGATTGAAATAACTATTAAACTAGGTAAGAATCTAAAAACACTGGAAAGATTTTCGATCAACTCTGTTGGCTCCATAATTTTACTTACTCCAGCAAAAATTAAAACAAAAGATAAGAGGTAAGTGAAAATTATATTGAGGTAATAAAAGAGATTTTTGCTTTTTTCTGCACTAAGACTAATATATATATCTGCTATTCGCAAAATCAATCGCTAATTACTTTATATAAAATTTAGATTTACATGCCTAACTTTAAGTATTGAAAGTGGATTTGTCAATGGGAACGCATTCCCAATTTTATGGGAACAATTTATGGGGAAGATTTTAAGATAAATTTATGTATGAGTTCGCTCTAAAAAGCCTAAATGGTCGTAATTTCTGCCGCGGAAGCGGGAATTTATTCCAAATAATATACTTTGGGGATTTCCATTTTTACCGGAATGACCTTTTAGAGTGAGCTAATAATTTTTTCCAACTAAAAATTCATTAACAACTTTATTTTCCTAATTACTGGGATTTCGTTTTCAAAATCAGTTAAGTAAAAATTTTCCTCAAGATCTTTACATAACACTCTGTATTCAAAT
Source organism: Bacteroidota bacterium (assembly GCA_021824145.1). Taxonomy (GTDB): domain Bacteria; phylum Bacteroidota; class Ignavibacteria; order Ignavibacteriales; family Ignavibacteriaceae; genus FEN-1297. The sequence goes on along the minus strand of JAKALM010000001.1, from coordinate 588,979 downwards.
ATTGGGGTATCTTTTTTCTCAAATTTCTTAATTATATAATTTCCTAAGTATTTTCCTTGCATGTTAAAAACATCTAATGATAAATTTCCCTTACCAAAATTATTATTATTTAATATAAAATTAATTATATATTTTCTTTCATAAAAAAATACACCTGCACTAGTATTATTTATTATAGCTTTATATTTTCCCCTAGCTCCACTTAAAATTATAGCCTTCAATTTGTTATTCACAATCTCATCTGATGTTAAAGAGTTATCCAAAGTATAAGATTTAAGCGGCGGTATGTATCCACTCATTTGGTTTACTTGCCATTTCCCATTTTCTTTTATCAGATGATATATATACCCATCATAATACTTTGGTGATACTATTAGTTGTGTTGAATCTAAAACATCAATATTCAAACTATTTAATCTTTTCTGTTCATTTAAAAATGAATCGTCTTTTTTCCACACTTCGTATGAAGATAAAAAATATTGACTTATATAGTTAAATGTTCCATTTATGACTTCGAACAATATGTTGTTCTTGTTAACTAAATCTATATCATATAATAAATAATTACCATTATTTAATTGTGCCATATAATAGGGTTCCATTAGTATATGCCCCGGGGTCGGAAGTGTTTTAAAACTATTATTAATTTTATTAATTATAGTGAATCTTTGTAACTGCCGATCAAAAATGACTAAGTTATCGTTTCTATTTAAACAGAATGATGTGATATCCATAAATTCACCAGGACCTTTTCCCAATAAACCGTATTTATGCAAAAATTTCCCTGATGAATTAAATTCTCTTACTTCGGTTCCGTTTCTATCGCTTACATAAAAATTATTTTTCGAATCTACTTTTATTGTTTTCGGTAAAACAAAAATATACTCTTTGGGATCATTTAATTTATTCCCAATTGTAAATAATTCTTTGATTCTTATTTTATCACTTTGTGCTAAAATATTGTTTGAAGTTAAAACAACTATGATATAAATACAAATTTTTTTGATTAATTTCATTTGACAATTATCGACATATTTTATTAAATATACAGTAAAAGCTTTGAATATTACATAATATTAGTAATACTCAAAGCTTTAGTAAAATTTCAATTTGTTCCGCAATTACCCCAACCACTAACGTTACAATAGGGAATATTATTTATATAAGTAATTGAACATGTCTGATATCCGGAGTTAAGGCCATTGCTGTTTTCACAATTATAAAAGGAACCACAATCTTTACATGGAGTGCCGTTTAATCCCAAAAGAACAAAATTCACGGATGATATAATGAAAAAAAGAATTGAGAACAGCAGAACTTTAGATTTCCGAAAACTTAACATATAACCTCCTTAATTTTATTTTTAGTTTTGTTTATTAAGCAAAGAAATAATTTCTTTTTTATCAGCATCACTAGTAATAATGCCTTTTTGTAATTTCACTCTTAAAATTATTCTTTGCCTGTTTATATCAATGAAAATCAATTGTCTTTTTTCGATTGAATCATTATATTTATATAAACTCGATTCAAAATTATTATCATTACCACACAAAATAGGAAGACTTGTATCAATAGTATTGGCAAACCATCTTGCTCTTTGAACATTTACGTCATAAATAACAATTAATTGCTGTAATATTGTACCTGCAAAATTGTTTTTTAAATATTTCATAAAATCAAACATCTCTTTTAAACAGATTCTGCAATCGTTGGTGTTTATTAAATATAGCGCTAAGTATTTGCCCCTGAAATTAATTGGCTTGAAATAAGTCTTAAGCAAAGTAGTATTATTAATAAAATTCTCAACATTAAAGCTTTCGTTAGATTGTATATAGATTCTTGTGCTATCTTTATATTTTATGAAATTATATATTGTGAAAAATATTAATATTACCCCCATGATTATGAATATTGCCGATATGATATTTATTTTTTTTGATGTTTTACTAAACAATCGAAATCCTATTTATATTATTTTAACTTAAATTCGCAAGGTTGATAGTGGAATAAAAACTGACTTATTTTACACTGTAAATTAATAATTAAATTTATATAGATGGTTTAATTTTCACAATGGGAATTAATTCCCAATTTTATGGGAATATAATGTGGGAAAAGCGAATATGAATATTTTTGTCTAACTAGAAAAGTATATATTTATTGAAAAGAAAACTTAGGTTTTTAATAAAAAATTAGTTTTGGAAGTTTTTATAAGATCAATTAATTTCTGCATAGTATTCAGATTAAGTTTCTTTTTTATATCTTCAATATGCCTTAGAACAGTTTTAGGACTTATGAAAATATTCTTCGCAATTTCTTTATAGCTCAATCCATCTTGTAAGTAGTATAAGACTTCCCTTTCTCTTGGGGTTAATAAAGTGCTATATTTAGGCTCAGTGAAGAGCAGCGAAGAGATTATTTCACAATAATATTTTTCTCCATCATTGACTTTAATTATTGCCTCTTTTAGTATCCCATTTTCAGCATGCTTGCTTATTATTCCATCAACGCCGCAATTAATTATTCTTTTTATATGGCTGATTTCGTGCTTATCCGTAAGTACTATTCTCCGCGGTATAAATTTGTCATTTAATAAATTATTATTGTCTTTATAAGATGAATGAGTTTTCTCTCTTTCTTCTTCCAACCTCAGGATATTGTCGTCATAAATAATCACATCGTATTTAATTGCTTCTCTTTTTTTAGTCTCATTTAAGAAAGGTTTCTTTTGTACATCCAAAGCTATTAGGGGATCGTCACAGAATAGCGAAATTAAACCTGCTATCAGAATAGATTGTGCTGATACAAATAATGCTTTTATTTTTTTCGCCTTCCAATTAGGTTCTTTTACTTTTTCATTTTCTTTTGCATTAACATATTGAAAAGATAAATCCTGCACATACCCCGCATTCTTTCCAATTAGTGTCAATGACGTTTCATTAGGCTGAAGAGCATCCCGATTCTTAAATATAGACTTCGCTTCGGTATCATCAATTGCCCATTTATCTCTTCTTGACATGAAGTTGCGGACTATACTGTCATAACAGTTGATGCCGATATTTACTGCTTTTATAAATTCAATTAGTTTGTAATTCTCTTGTACTGATTCCGAATATCCTGAAGTCTTCTGGTATGTTGTTACGTCTCTCTTCTCAGCTTTTTCCGTTATGAAAATGTCCTTGAGTCTTGTTTCCCTTTCATGCAGTATCGCATTCACATTCGAAGACCAGAGCTCTCTCAAGTATCCTGCGTCGATGCTATTTGTGTAAACAATTATTTTGACTTGGTCAAGACGAAAGCCCGCTTTATAATTTTTAATGAAGTCTAATGTTTGTATTTTATCTAAGGAAAGGTCATCAATAAAAATTATTTTATTATTAGTGTGTAAAGAGTTGGCATTCCTGCCTGCCGGGTAGGCAAGCTTAATATGCTTCAAGGCAGAATCAAAGCTTCTGTAACTGCCTGCAAGAAATATACTTTTTTCTTTTTTAAGCATCTTCTCTAAGCCTTCCAAAAAAGAAGTACGCGCCGATACGGCATACAAATTAATTATTGGCTGCATCGCTCTTCTTCTCCCATGTTTATAAAAATATGAAAGGAACAATACTCAGCTAAGAACTGTTAATTTTGTTTTACAAAATATAATGGGGGGGGGGGGTAATTGTCAACAAGTAACTTAATTCCCTCAATAAAGCTTTGCACTTAATTAATATAATCTAATATAGATTTTTACCATTTCCATTTCATTTGTATGAGTATGTTAATTCTTTTATACTTGTATTATCGATCTTAAATTTCCTAACTAAATTATCTAAATTCAATGTAAGATGATTTAAATCTTCTGCGGCTTTTGCTATCTGCTGAACTCCTTCAGTGCCTTGCTGCGATACGCTGCTTATTGCTTCAATATTTTTACTTATTTGCTCTGATGCAGAGGATTGTTCTTCACTTGCTGCAGCTACTTGAGTAATTATATTTACCACTTGATCAGCGCCGCTTATAATTTGTTGTAATGATTCGCCTGCTTTATCTGCTAATTGTTTTCCTCGGACAACTTCATTCGTTCCTTCATTCATTGACACTACTGCACCTTCGGTATCTTTTTGTATTTGCCTTATCATTGTTGCAATTTCCTTAGTAGCTTTTGTCGTTCTTTCGGCAAGTTTTCTTACTTCATCTGCAACAACCGCAAAACCTCTTCCCTGCTCTCCGGCGCGCGCTGCTTCTATTGCTGCATTTAATGCTAATAGATTTGTTTGGTCTGCAATATCATCTATTACCTGTATAATTTCTCCGATCTGTTCGCTGCTTTTGCCAAGCTGCTGTACGGTTTCAGCAGACTTTTTAACTACATCGGAAATTCTGTTCATTCCATTAATTGTTTCGCTTACTACTCTTCCTCCGTCTTTTGCAATTTCACCATATTTTCTTGATGCTTCAGACGCTATATTAATATTTTTAGTAGTATCAAATATTGTTTTTGTCATTTCATCTACCGCTCGTGCTACTTCCCCTGCTTGTTTACTTTGTTCTTCAGAACCAAGCGCTAGTTCTTCAGCGCTCGATGTTATTTCAGTCGATGAACTGGCAACTGCATTTATTGCTTCTCTCATCTCTAAAACCAACTTATGAAGCGCTTTGCCAAGATTATTAATATAATTCTTATACCAGTTGAAATTTCCTTTGTACTCTTTTTCCATTCTGGCTGTTAAATCTCCTTCTGTAAGCTTTTGCATAATTGCATAACCGTCTCTAACAACCATAATTATTTCATTAATTGTTTTATTTGTTTCTTCAACAATTTCCTTATATGCACCTTTAAATTTATTTGTATCTATTCTATAGTTCGTTTCTCCTTCGGTATAAGCTATCACTAATAAATTTGATTCGTTTTTCAATTCTTTTAGTGTCTCTGTAATTTTAGTAATTGCTATGGCAAATTCATCTTTTGCGTCTCTCTTAACTATTTCAAAATCCAAATCGCCTTCGGAAATTTTCTTTATGCTTCCAACTATATTTTTATTTAAATGCTCGGCGAACTTATCAATTTCGGAACACATTACTCCGATTTCATCTTTTACATTAAATCTTAGTCTGCTGCTAAAGTGCCCTTTGCTCAATTCATCTAATAAATGAATTACTTTCTTCAAGGATTTCGAAATTATTTTGGCAACAAAAATTCCCATTATTATTGCAAGTATTACATTTATTGTTAATATTAAAACTAAATGGTTAATATCTGTAACTTTTGAGTAGATAGATATACTTATCAAAGTTGAAATAACAGCTATTAAAATAAAACTCCATGAAAGCTTAGCCCTTATACTTAAATCATTGAATCTCTGCATTTTTTTAGTCCAAATTGTTTTATAAATAATAATTATTGAATTTTTATCTCGATAAGAGGAATATCCTTATCGTAATTTTTTGTGATAATTTTTTTGAGTAATAAGCGTAGTAAAATTATTCGAATATTATAATTTGATTTTTAGTTCTTAATTATGATATTATTTTTTACTAGCAAGTGAGAATTATAAATTGAATAATAACTCTTGCTGAACAATTAACAAATTTTTGTAATTCTTCACTATTATTATCGAATTTATAGATACTTTGTTTAGCTTTAAGAATGGTTCTTTCTAATATAATCTAAGTAGTTTTTTTTCTTAAGTAAAATTTATTTTATTATTGAAGTTTCACTGGTAAACCTTGCTTTTGCTCTTGGACTTAATTTTAAACTTAATTGATTCGATTATTATCAAGACAAAGATTACTAAAGATTTTTTAACTCCAATTAATAAATTCATTCATTTACAATATGCCCATTATGCCTTACAAAAGTATTGCCCTTTTCTATCCTGTTTGAATAAGAATGTTTTTCATCATTCTTTAAGGAATGTTTACTATTTGAAATTTTAAATTTGGATATTAATTGTTCTAAATGATTTGTCAATCTATTCAAATCTTCTGCTGCCTTTGCTATTTGCTGAACTCCAGCGCTGCCTTGCTGAGTTACACTGCTTATTGCTTCTATATTTTTGCTAATTTGTTCTGATGCAGATGATTGTTCTTCGCTTGCAGCAGCAACTTGTGTAATAATATTTACAACTTCTCCAGCTCCGCTTATTATCTGGTTTAATGACTCTCCTGCTTTATCTGCAAGTTGCTTACCTTTCTCAACTTCTATTGTACCCTCTTCCATCGATACAACTGCGCCATCTGTATCTTTCTGAATTTGTTTAATCATCAATGCAATTTCTTTTGTTGCTTTGGTTGTTCGTTCTGCAAGTTTTCTTACTTCATCGGCTACCACAGCAAAGCCTCTTCCCTGTTCTCCAGCGCGCGCAGCTTCTATTGCTGCATTTAATGCCAGTAAATTAGTTTGATCGGCTATGTCATCAATTACTTGTATAATTTCACCTATTTCTTCGCTGCTTTTGCCAAGCTGTTGTACTGTTTCTGCTGATTTCTTTACAACTTCAGATATACGATTCATTCCTCTAATTGTTTCATTTACTACATTGCCGCCTTCTTTTGCTACATCACCGTATCTTTTTGATGATTCTGCAGCTTCATTTACATTTTTTGTTGTCTCGATTATTGTCTTAGTCATTTGTTCTACTGCGCTTGCTACTTCGCTTGCTTGCTGGCTTTGTTCTAAAGATCCTGCTGCCATCTCTTCGGTGCTCGATGAAATTTCATTTGAAGAACTTGCTGTTGCGGAAATAGATTCATGTACTTCGCTAATAATTTCTTCTAACGATTCTCCTAGCTGATTGATGCTATTTTTAATTACTTGATGTTCACCTTGATATTCACCTTTTACTCTTACGGTTAAATCGCCGGTTGCCATTACTGCTAACACATCAGAGCCTTCTTTGATCGGCAAAATAACAGCATCCAAAATATTATTCATCCCTTGAACTATTTCTTTATAACCGCCGTTAAATTTATTTAAATTTCCTCTTTCGTTCAGCTTGCCTTCTAAACAAAAATTAGTTAATGCAACTGTCTCTTTTTTAAGTTCTCTCAATGCCCTCGTTGTTCCATTTAAAGCCGGTGAAATCTCACTTCTGCTATCTGTTTGTGGAATTTCAAAATTAAAATCACCATTGGAAATTCTTTTCATACTATCGACTAAATATTTATCCAGGTCTTCTGCAAGTTGATTTGTGGCAGCAGCCATTTTCCCTAATTCATCTTTTGAGAATATTTCTATTCTTTCTTTCAGATGCCCTTTGTCTATTTCATTTATCAAGTAACTTATTTTTGTAAGTGATTTAGTAATTATTTTTGATACAATAATTCCTATTAAAAAAGCTATTAGAACATTTATGATCATAGAAAACAAAATATTTTCTAGGAAGTGAAAACCCGAATTCTCCCATGAATTAATCAAAGTAGATAATACAGCAATTAATATAAAGCTTGATGAAAGCTTTGTTTTAATGCTTAAATTGTTAATAGTATGCATTAAAGATCCCTTTAAAATTATACAACCACTTTGCTTATTATCGAAGATTTATAAAAATAGTTAACGCTAATTTCAAAATTATTTATAAAAATTCGATTTGAATCCCTTTTATTTTATATATCCTAATACTAAACAGAAGGCAATTTAACTGTAAATGTTGATCCCTCGTTTAATTTACTTTCAAGTTCAATTGAACCATTTAACATCTCAACATACTTTTTTGTTATAGATAGGCCCAATCCCGTGCCCTGAAAATCTCGATTCGTTCCTTCGCTTACTTGCCTAAACTCTTCAAATATTTTTCCAAAATATTTTTCCTCAATTCCTATTCCCGTATCTTTTACTTTTATAAAAACTTCTTTGTCATTTTCTTTACCTGCAATTATTGTTATGCTTCCAGTATTTGTAAATTTTATAGCATTGTTAATCAAGTTTTCCAAAATAACAAGCAGCATGCTTGAATCTACTTTAACTAATAGTTTTTCATCCTTTATTTGAAGAATAAGATCTAATTTTTTATCTAATGCTGCTCCTTTGAACATTTGATATGCGAATTTTAATTCTTCAGTTATATCTTTTTCTGCAATGGCAGTCTCAAATTTTTCTGATTTTAATCTAGTCAAGTCTAATAATAAATTAAGAGTTTTGAGTAATCTATTTCCAGATCTGTTTACTCCTCTTGCCATTTCAATTTGTTCTCTGTCTTCTAAAATATCTACAAGAATATCTGAGTATCCTAAAATTCCAATCAAAGGAGTTCTTAACTCATGACTCATATTTGCTAAAAAAAGATCTTTCGTTTTATTAGCTTCTTCTGCTTTTTCTTTTGCATCTCTTAATTCAGCCTCATATGCTTTTCTTTCTGATATATCCCTAAATATACTTAACACCATTCTTGTATCAGATAGTACAATTACAGAATTTGAAATCTCCAGCCATATTTTTTTCCCGTTCCACATTTCAACTTCGGATTCCTGTTTAGGGATTACTTTATTGTTTTCAACTACTTCCCTAAATATTTTCGGTGCATTTTCCTTAAACATGTATGCTTTTTGGTAGCTTTCACCTATAAATTCACTTTCCTGTTTTTCAAATAGTTTACAGAAAGCCTTATTAACTCTTAGTATAGTTCCATCATCACTGCAAAGCCTCATTGCATCGTTCGAACTTTCCCAAACAGAACGGAATTCTGCTTCTGACTTTAGTATTAATTGTTCAGTCTTCTTTCTTTCTGTAATATCTTCTTCCACTGCAATAAAATGGGTTATTTCCCCTTCACTATTTTTTATTGCCGATATGGATGCAGATACCCAGAAAATTGTTCCGTTTTTTCGCTTATTTTTAAATTCACCTCTCCATTGCTCGCCGCTTAATATCTTATCCCAAAGTAATTGATATTCTTCTTTTGTTTTACTTCCCGATTGAAATATTCTTGGATTCTTTCCTCTTATTTCATCTAAAGTATAACCAGATATCTCTGTAACTTTTGTATTTACATATTCAATGTTTCCTTTTACATCTGTAATAATTATAGAAGCGGGGCTTTGTTCAGTTGCTATGAAAAATTTTTTAAGTTCATCTTCGGCTTGCTTACGCGCAGTTACATCTTCAACTATTCCATCATAATATAGAGTTTTTCCATTTTGATCTCGTATAGCTTGCGCATTTTCGCGAATATAAATTAAGTCCCCATTTGCTTTAATCCATGCCGATTCAAATCCAATTACTTTTCCGTCTTTTTCTATTTTCTCTATAAAGAGAGAACGGTTGTATGATGGCTCATAACCTTTTTCTTCCAAATTTCTATTTGTTATTTCTTCAAATGAATTATAACCCAGCATTTTTAACAAGGCTGGATTTGCCATTAATATCTTGCCATCCGGAGTTGTTCTATATATTCCCACCATCGAATTTTCATATAAAGTTCTAAATCTCTCTTCGCTTTCCTGCAAAGCTTTTTCAGCCTTTTTCCTTTCCGTAATATCATGTGCTACTCCTTGAGTGCCTATCACTTTTCCGTCTTTTATTATTGGGCTTTCATATGCTTCCAAAACTATTGTATGCCCGTCAATGTGCCTAACTTCTAGTTCTATTGGTGTTTCTGTAAATTCTCCTTTTAAATGAGCTTGTGTAACTTTTCTTGCAATATTATTTGTTTCTGAATCTGTTATAAACCAGTCCCTTTGATTAAGCCATTGATTTACTGTATACCCAGTTATTTGTTCTACAGTTGGCGAAACATATAAATTGTTAGCGTTTGAATCCTGAACGTAAAAGAAAAGATGCGGTGTGCCTTCAACAATTACTCTCATTCGTTCTTCACTTAATCTTAATGCTTCTTCTGCTTTTAATCTTTCAGTTACATCATTAACTAAAACAATACGGTAATTTTTATTTTCTAAGTCTGGAAGCAAATTAGATTTTATTTCTACATAAATAATTGTATTATCTTTTTTCTTATGACGCCATATACCGGATTTCTGATATTCTTCTATAGATGTGCTAATATTTTTCAATAAATCTGGAATATCTTCTGCCGGTCTAATATCTTTTAGTGTCATTGATAAAAACTCTTCACGCGAATAACCATACTGTCTGATTGCTGTTTTGTTAACATCTTTAAATTGTAAAGTATCTGCGTCGTATACCCACATAGGATTAGGATTGTTTTCAAATAATTTTTTATATCTTTCAAAACTTTTTTGAAGTTCTTCCTCGATGCTCCTTCTCTTTTCTTCACCATCCAAAAATTCTATGGCATATGAAATATCGCTTGCCAGTTCATCAAGTAGTTTTATCTCTTCTTCATCAAAGAAATTTTTCTTGTTGGAAAGTAAAGTTATGTTACCAACAACTTTCTCATTTAAAATTAAAGGAAATGATGCTGATGATTGGAAATTATATTTAAGAGCTCTTGCTCGCCATTGTTCCATTTTAGGGTCATTTTCAATATCATTTGAAATTTGATGCTTTCCTAATGTTAAGCACAGCCCTGTTGGTCCTAACATCGTTTCAGGTTTATGTGGATTTATATTAAGATTTTCCAGGTAATCATATACATCGCCATAACTCGATACAATATCTAAATTCCCATTTTGCTTATTTAATATCCCAATCCAGACTAATTGAAAGCCGCCGTCATTCAAAGCTATTTTACATGTTTCTTCAAATAATTTTTCTTTATCTTTTATTCTTACAATTGTTTGGTTAATATTGCTAAGTACTGAATAAACTCTGTTTAACCGCTTTATTTTCCCCTCAAAAATCTTCCGTTCCGATATATCTCTTGCAAAACTCTGAAAATATTTTTGTCCATCTATTTCTATAACTTGCGAGCTTATTTCAACTGGGAAAACTGTTCCATCTTTTTTCTTATGTTCGCTTTCGAATATATACCCTTTGCTTTCAAAAACCTTTTCTTTTATTTCATCAAAATTAATCTTTGTGCCTTTTGCGTTAATATCTTTTACTTTCAGCTTAAATATTTCATCTTCTGAATATCCGTAATAATCGATAACTTTTTTATTTACAAACTTAAATTTTCCATATTCATCAAAAACAAACACCAAATCATTAGCATTCCGCAAAAGATTTTCATAATTATCCTTAAGTACTTTTTTGCTCTCTTCTATTTCAATTATTTCTAAGTAATGTTTTCGCGCCTGCCTATTTAATAGAAATGCTAATATAAACCCTACTATAATTATTAATAGTACCGCAACAATTAAAATTATTATGAATAATCCTCTAACGCCTGAATATATTTCCTCTTCATCTATTTTGGTCAGCAGGTACCAGTCAGTATCCGGTATTTTTTGTCCGTAAGAGACGACTTCTTTGCCGCGATAGTCTATGCTTTTAAGTATTCCTCTTTTTCCTCTTATATATTCTGCGGCAGGAACTTTAGAATTAGCCAACGGAAGTGAATACTTTAATGGACTAGTTTTTTTGTATAACAATTCACTTAAGTTAACAATTTTATCTCCTCTCTTTTCAAACAAAACAGTTTCAGATGTTTTATCCGACATTGGCCAGGTTCGAATTAGAGGATATAATGAATAATTGGGATTAATTCTAAATATTAAAGCTGACGTTGCTTTGGTTGCTGAATCTAGTATTGGAATTGTCATATCAAGATAAATGTTCTGCGATATACTGTCTATAAAAAAATCTGAAAAAATAATTTTATTTAATTTTACTGCTCTTTCAACATTAATCTTTTCATTTATATTTATATTTTTTAGGACACCTCCGGTTGTTAAAATCGGAATATTTTTTTTATCAACTAAAATAACTTTATCATAATCTTGGTCTCTCAGAAATGCATTAAATTGATTTAACAGCTTTAATCTTTTTTTCTTGTTGGTATTATCGTTAATAAAGCTGCTTATCTCTTCTTTTAAATAATCTTCATTAGTTATAACTTTTGCATCATCAATTTTATCTTCGCGCCAGCTAATTATTTCACCCAATTTCAATCGAGAAATATATACAAGAAGGTCTTCTTTATCTTTTTCTATTGATTTTTTTTGGTTGTAGTAAATAATGTATGCCGCCGAAATTATAGCAATAAAAATAAAAACGTATAATGCTATAAATCCAAATGGAATTCTATTTTTTACAGACGAGCTGTTTTTCATTAGATGCTGCTAACTATTTATAATAAAGTTATAACATTTTTACCGAATATTCCAATTCATATTTATTATCGTAAGTTATTGCTAAAATTTCAGTTAATTGGGTTACGCATGATGTTTGCATAATCTTCTAATTTCAGAAAAATATTAAACGAAGTGGTAAAACGTAAATAATTTTGCGTGAAATCCTTTGGTAAGAAAAACCAATTATTCAAAAGAATTGCGGGGAAAAAATATTTTAGCTCACAAACTTTTACTAAAGAATTTGAAACTTCATTAAAATAAATCTCTCATCTTTGTAATAGCATCAAGCTCCACTTGCGGCAGTATCAGAATTCCTTAATTTTCAAATTAACCAAATCTCAAATCTACATTAAAAATATACTCAACCGACTTTCTTTAATTCTTCTCTTCTACCTTTTAACCCGAATGAAACAAAAATTAAGAAAGCAGAAAATATTCCAACAGCAAGGTAAGCAGATTGAAGTCCGGTCAATCCCCCTCCAAGTGAACTTGCAAGCGCTCCAACAATTGCACCTCCAAATAATTGCCCAACTCCTGTGAATAATCTTAATGCGCCTTGCGCAGAAGCTCTCTCCGTTTCCTTAGACTCCTTCAACATTATATATCTCAAAGGTGCGCCTATTAGAAAACCGCTTCCCAATCCTATTAAAGAAGCAGAAACATAAAATCCAAAATAAGTCGACGACGCATATGCTAACCCAAACATTCCTCCAGTAAGTAATGTTGATCCGATAATTAAAACGATTTTAGAACCTAATTTGTCAAGCATTCTTCCCGCAGAAGGAGAGCCAATCGCCATTGTCAAAACTATAGGTATCAGCATAAAACTTGCCTGCGAAGTAGTTACATGAAAAGATGAAACAAGCAGCGGCGGAACAAATACAACTGCGGCTTCAGTAATACCCGCTCCAATTGCAAGTATGCTCACTAATCCAACTTGCCTTGAAGCTAATAATTTCATTCGTAACAGAGGATCAACAGTCTTATTTTCATTCTTTATAAATATTGGTAATAGCGCCAAAGAAATAATTATAAACGGAAGTACTTCCCACGAAGTTATGCTTTTTATAAACTCAGAAGAATTTATTTGATTAAAACTGTAAGCTAAAAATGCAAGTATAATAGAAATTAAAATAGTCCCTGTCCAATCAAACTTACTGCCTGGTTTGCCTTCACTCTTTGGAAGAATTCTAATTGCCATAAATATAATTACAACTGCTATTGGTATATTTATAATGAACAGCCAATGCCAGCTTAGTAATAGTAAAACTCCTGCTAAAGCTGGTCCAATTATAAATGCTATTCCGAAAACTGCTCCAATAAGTCCAAGTGCGCTTCCTCTTTTCTCTTCCGGGAATGTATCTCCAATAACAGCGCTTGCAACAGGGAATATTCCCCCTGCTCCAAATCCTTGAAGAGATCTTCCAATTATTAATGTACTAAAGTTTGGTGATACTGCAACTATCAATGAACCTGCAGCAAAAAGCAATACATCTAGAATATAAATTTTTCGCCTGTCCATTGTATCTGAAAGCTTTGCCATTAAAGGCGTACCTACTAAATTGAATAAAACATAAACTGCAAAAATCCAAGCTACAGTTCTTTCATCAATACTAAATTGCTTTTGTATTGCCGGAAGCGCCGGACCAACAATAGCAATATCAAGCGCTCCCATCAGCACGCCAATAAATAAAACTAATAATATTTTATTTCTCTTTTTTGAATCTATAATATCCATATAACATTTTCTTTAATCTTAAAATCAATTAATCATTATTAAAACAATTCAACAATTTAGCAGCTTAGCCAACTATTTACTCTTTTAAGTCAACAAAATAAAATATGATTAAAAGGAGAACGGCTTTTCCCTATTCCCTTCAAAATCTGGGCGATAAGTTTCAAAGCTTTCCATCTCTTGTGTCCATCCATTTTCCAATTCATATTTATCTAAAAGCCTTAGCACTTTATCGTATTCGGATTCTCTTATCGTTCTGTTCATTAGAATATCTTTCTGTGCTCTAAAAGTTGGGTAATATTGCGACATAACAGAAATATGAACCTTGGGACTGAGCTCTTCCGCAATAAACTTAAAAACTTTTTCCGTTTCAGATAAATCATTCGGCAGAACAAGATGCCTGATAATTAATCCTCTAACAACAACATCGCCGTCATAAACTAATTCATCTCCAACCTGCCGGTACATTTCCTTAATTGCCAATGAAGCCATTTCAAAATAATCATCAACTTTGGAATACTTCTTTGCGTATTCATTATTGCCGTATTTAAAATCTGGCAGATAAATATCAACCACGCCGTCATAAAGCTTCAGCATATCAACGGAATCATATCCGTTTGTATTATAAATTACCGGAAGTCTTAGTCCTTTTTCTACAGCAAGGTAAATAGATTTTAATATCTGGGCAGAAAAATGAGTCGGAGAAACTAATCCGATATTATGACATTGCTTTTCTTGAAGCTCAATCATTATTTCAGCTAATCGTTCAAATGAAATTTCATTTTTCTTTTCTTCTTTCCAATTTTGGCTGATTGAGTGATTCTGACAGAATACACATTTCAAATTGCAATTGCCGAAAAAAATATTTCCGGCACCTCTTGTTCCGCTTAAAACCGGTTCTTCACCAAAATGCGGCGTATAAGATGAAACAATTGGAAGATAACCGCTTATACATTTTCCAAGTTCATCAACAGTGCGGTCTACAAGGCAATTACGAGGACAACTGTTACATGCCTTTAATATCGAATCTGCTTTTTCAGCTCTTTCTTTTAATTCTCCTGATCGATATAGTTTTATATAAGAAGGTACAAAGCTCATAAATTATTTTTATAAAATGACCATGTAAAATTACTAAATCTCTTTTTAATCCTATAAGTAAATAATTTTTTTGTGAGTTAATTCTCCTACACAATTAGATAGGATAAATTATTATATAAATTAAAATTCTCTAAAAAAACCTTCGTTTGTGTAGTAGATAGGATGAAATAATATTTTTAAGTTAATGGTAGTAGAAATTAACTCCTGATAAGATATATTTACCGATAACGCCGGTCCCATATAACCGGCGTTTTTATTTTGATAAATTTAAGGTAAATCCTCTCCTCTGCCAGCAATAAATAATTTATACCATTCATTTCGTGTCAGTTCAATTGAATCTGCTTGGCAAATTGCTTTTATTCTTTCCGGTTTTCTTGTTCCGATTACAGGTTGAATCTTTGCCGGATGCTTTAACAGCCAAGCTGTAACTACTGCCTCGTTAGAAGTATTTCTATTTTTTGCAATCTCAGAAATAACCGCCTCCAAGTTTTTACCGAATTCACTATTGTTTTTTTCAAAAACACCCAATGCAAGAGGCGACCAAGCTTGTATTATAATATTGTTTAATCTACAATACTCCAGCGTTCCTTCACCGCGAATAAATTCCCCGGGTTTTCTTTGATTAGTAATTACTCCGGTATTTATCAAATCAGAATGAATTAAATTTAATTCCAACTGATTTACTACTAAAGTCTGATCAATAAACTTTTTTAGAAGTTCAATCTGATAGCCGGTATG
Source organism: Bacteroidota bacterium (assembly GCA_021824145.1). Classification (GTDB taxonomy): domain Bacteria; phylum Bacteroidota; class Ignavibacteria; order Ignavibacteriales; family Ignavibacteriaceae; genus FEN-1297. The sequence goes on along the minus strand of JAKALM010000001.1, from coordinate 573,273 downwards.
ATTACTTACTCCAAAATATTTTACTTTGCCTCTTTTATGAACTTCATCAAAAGCTTTAGCAACTTCTTCCGGTTCAACTAATGGATCTGGACGGTGAAGCAAAAGAATATCAAGATAATCAGTCTTTAATCTTTTCAATATTCCATCAACTGATTTTGTTATATGTTCATAAGAAAAATCAAATCTGTGAGGTGCATCCGGCGTTGTATCACCAGAAAATCTTATTCCGCATTTAGATTGAAGAATTATTTTTTCTCTTAAGCTTGAATGTTCTTTCCAAATTTCCGAAAACATTTCTTCTGATTTTCCACGCCCGTAAATGTCTGCATGATCAAAAATGGTTATCCCTTCTTCCAATGCTGCATTTATTGTCTTTATTGCTTCAAGCTTCATTTCATTTTCAGATAATTCTGCACGATTGCGATTATTGCCAAGATTCATACAGCCATATACAATCCTAGTTGGATTAAGATCTGTGTTAAATATCTTTTGTGTTTGCATTTAATTCCTTCAAAATTTGATTTCAATACACACTCAAAAATAAAAATTTAAGCAACATAATTCTTAAGCCAGGTCATATTTAAATAATTAGTTTTTTGCTGAATATTTCTAAATGAAGTTGTAAATTCAATTCCAATTTTTAACAAACTTCTGAATGTAATATGAGTAAGTCATATGATCCAAGGATGCATTCTGCAGAACATATTCTAAACCAAACCATGGTACGAATGTTTAACTGCGGGCGTTCATTCAGCGCACATATTGAAAAGAAAAAATCTAAATGCGATTATCACTTCAATCGGAATCTAACCACAGAAGAAATTAACGAACTTGAAAAAAGAGTTAATGATGTAATCTCATCAAATGCAGAAGTTCATGAAGAATTTCTTCCAAGAGAAAAAGCACAAAAAGAATTTAACTTGGAAAGACTTCCCGAAGATGCTGGAGATACAATTAGGATAATAAAAATTGGTAATTACGATTCTTGCCCCTGCAGCGGATTGCATATCAAGTCAACAAGTGAAATAGGGACTTTCAATGTAATTTCTTCAAGTTTTGAAAATGGTATTTTGCGCGTAAGATTTAAATTATCTGATTGATTTTTTCTTATTACTAAACCAACTCTTCGCTGGTTAGCGGAAAAGTAAGAATAACGTTTGTCCCTTTATTTTTTTCACTTTGAATGTTGAACTTTCCGCCGAGAATATTTGTTAGCTTGTAAGCAATTGTCAATCCAAGTCCAGCACCTTCATATTTTCTAACGTAAGCATCTTCTTCTTGGACAAATGGTTCTAACAATTTCTTTATATCTTTTTCTTCAATTCCTTTGCCGGTATCTGAAATAATAATTTCCACATTATTTTCTACAGTTTTTGATTGAATGCTAACTTCTCCATAATCTGTATACTTCAATGCATTTTCAATTAAAGACGAAATTATTCTTTCAAGTTTGAACCAATCTGTTTTTATATTGAGATCATTTTCTTCAAGATGTAAGTTAAATTTTATTTTTTTATGCTCAGCTATTTCAATATTTTTATTATAAATTGATTTTAGAACTTGATTACAATTAAGATTCACAAATTCCAATTCAACTTCTCCAGACTCAATTTGCGAAACTTCTACAATGTTATTGAATAAATTTAGAACTCTTCCTAAAACATCTTTAAATGTTAAGACCAAATCTAGAATTGTATTATAGTCTTTTGTTAAAACACAATCTTCAATAATTTCAGAATAACCTGCAATTGCATTAAACGGTGTGCGAATTTCATGCGACATATTTTCAAGCAAAGCAGTTTTCAATTTATTTAAACTAATTTCTTTTTCATAAGCTTTTTTAAGTTCTTCTTGGTACTTTATTTGGTCGGTAACATCCTGCATACTAACAATAAATATTTTTTCATTCTCAACATTATCATCAATCGAGGTAATTTTCACTTTGTATTCGCGCTGCCATGGGCTTGAATAACTAAATTCATCATAATTATTATTCTGTTTATTTAATTTTTGGATTGATGATTTTAGGAATATCAATAAATTTTCTTCAATTACAGAATTAATATTTTTCTTTAAATCTTTAACCTTATTAATTGAAAAAATATTACAGAAATTGTCGTTTGCATTTTCAAATAGCAATTCACCTTTTTTTTCTTTAAAGATGAACAGCAAATCAGAAATATTATTTATGATTGATTTTAAACGTCTTTCAGATTTTTTTATAATTTGATTTTTCAAAACATAGTTGGTAATGTCGTTGGCAGTTAAAATAAATCTTAAATTTTCTTCGCCATTTCTAAAGATTGGATTTAACTTCAGTTCAAAATAAATTACATTTTTATCTGCGTCCGAAAACATTATTGTTTTCGTCCAAGTTTTTAATGTTTCTATGCTTTCTTCTAATCGATGTTTTTCTTCTTTTGTTAAATAGAAAGAAAGCGCATCGGATACAGAGCAATTATAAATCGTTTCAATTTCTGCTTTTAAAATTTTTTCAAATTGATTTGTTGTATAAACAATTTTACCTTCGCCATCGGTTATTAAGACCGGGATATTGCTATACTCTAATGCATTATGCAAACTGTTGATTCGTTCTTCAATTTTAGCTTTTTCTTCTATTGATTTAAAAATTATAACAAAGTATTCTTTCTCATCAATAAAAATTCTTTCTGCTTCTACATTATAATTATATTGTTTTAAATTTTGATCTGGAGAGAAAAAAAGATCGAAACGAAAGTTATTAAAGCTGCTTCCGTTTAATACAACAAGCAAGTAACTGAGGTTTGGCTCTGAATCAAGATCAAAAAAAGTTTGAACTTCGGGCAGATTAAATGTTGTCTTAAATGTATTATTAGAAAAAATAATTTTGCAAGCCGCATCCACAATCATCATAGGATTGCTTTCCGGCAATTCGTAAAAAGATTCAAACTCTGCTAGAGAAAGATAATTCTTTCGGTCGAATATGTTGTTTGAATTTATACTATTTGGCATCTGAAATTTTTACACTTTTAATTATTAAAGTTTCATTAAAATCGGAATCTGCTTTTGCTTTAGAATGTATTTTAATTCCAATCAATTTATTTACAAAAATTAATATTTGGCTGTTTAGCTGAATGAATTCAGCTTTCAGTCCAGTAGTTAGCCCATTTACCAATTCATCTAAAATAAATTTATCATTCCGAGTAAGCTCTCGGTTGATTCTCATCTCCAGTACTCTTTGGAAAAAAACATTTAAAGCTGAAAAATTAATTAATTCTGGTTCATTATCGTAATTAACCTCAATAATTTTTGCAGAATAATCTGATGAAATAATTTTATGTTCACTTGTTAAAGCAAAATCTTTAATTGTATGGTAATTAAGATATTTTAATTGTTCGATATTAATTAAATCAACAGATGTACGAAATTCCACATCAGAAATTATAAAGCTTAATAATATTTTTTCGTTTTCAACATGTTTGAATTCCTTCAATCTCCAACGTACTTGATTTAGAAATTTCAATGCAGGCGAAATATTTACAGAATCGTGGTAATCAACCCGATGAGTATAAGCAGATGCAAAATTTCCAACATAACCGGTTGGCCTTCCGGTTTTTCCATATTCGCTTCCTGCACTTATATTGTCTATTTTGTTTAACATTTGTTTTCCTTGGAAATGCATGTAATTTCAAAACTTAATTAATAGTTTTGAATAGTTAATAGACTAAAAAGCTTATAGCTTTCCAGTCAGTGCATACATTCTCAACTCATAATCGAAATATTTTAGGAAAAATTGAGGGGTATTAATCCAATTTAATCATTTTATTGTCGTCAGTATAATTTATTACTTCTGGATTTTTCAGATTGGTAAGATCGTTGACTAGAGTTTTAATTCGTTCAATTGATTGGCTTATCACATTAAAATCTTCTTCAAATTGATTTTTATTGTGAGATTTTAGCTCATCTTCTAAATTTTTTAATGTAACAACTAAACTGCTTAACGGATTATTTATTTTATGGCCAATTGTGCATGCCATTTCAATTATGGCTCTATCGTGCTCAATGTTTTTTAACTCATTTTGAAGATTATGAATTCTAATGCCAGATCTAATTCGAGCAAGTAATTCTTGGTTTTGAACCGGTTTAACTAAAAAGTCGTCTGCGCCAACATCTAGTCCTGTAACACGGTCTTTGAGTGATGCCCTTGCAGTTAGAATAATAAAATAGATTGATTTATATTTTTCATTTTTCTTAACGATGTTGCAAAATTCCAATCCATCCATTACTGGCATTGTCCAGTCTGCAATAATAACCTCTGGAATTATATTATTTAATGTTTCCAATCCTTCTTGGCCATTAGTTGCAGTAAAAACTTCATAATCATTTTTAGATAAAAGTTTATTTAAAATAAACAATGTATCTTTTTCATCTTCAACTACTAAGATTTTATTCTTCATCTTTAATTAAGTTATTTACTTTCCGTATTAATAGATTGAAATCAACAATTGGTTTAGTAATAAAATCTTCAGCAAGGCTCTCTTTATAAAAATTTTCTCCTTTTATTGAAGGAGAATATGCAGTTACCAACATTATTGGAATATTTGAAATACCATTACTGCTTTTAATATAATTCGAAAGTTTTATCCCGTCAATCTTTGCACCATTAAGATAAGTATTCTTTAAATTTATATCCATAATTATCAAATTTATTTTATTCGATGTGAGGAATTCAATAACTTTATCGCCATCTTCCATCACAATTGCATTAAATCCAGCTTTTTTAAAAATAAAAAGATAAAAATCTATCGTGAAAGGATCATCTTCGATAATTAAAATATTTTTCATTTCGATTCTTCCATATATTTAACAATAATACTTATTCGCCGGTTGACAAAATTAAAAGGATCAGCTTTATCTCGGAGCCTTCTATCAGCATAGCCTCTTACTTGGTCAATCTGGCTGTCGGGCATCAGATTAGATGTTAAAGCCCGCCTGGCTGCATTAGAACGATCAGCGCTTAATTCGAAATTAGTATAGCCATTTGGCCCCGAACTATAAGGCCTAGAATCTGTATGGCCTTCAATAATTATTTTGTTCGGCAATTTCGAAAGTTCATCACCAATTTTTTGTAAAAGCAGAAAAGCCGGTTTTGTTAATTTAGCAGTACCTATTTCAAAGAATAAATCTTTTGAAGAATCAACAATCTCAATTTTTAATCCTTCTTTTACAAACTCAATTTTAATTTGCCCAGCTAAGTTGCTGAATTCTGGATTACTGCTTAATTCACCAAGAATTTTTTCACCCATCTTCTGCAATATTTCCATTTCTCTAGCCCGCTCTGTTTGGATATTATTGGGTTGGCTTTCTAATATTTGTGGTTCACTTCCAACTAAAATATCCCTTCCTTTGTTTGAAAATCCGATTGGGTTTTTAAAATAGTTTGCAACTAACTTTTGAACTTTTGCACTTTGACTTAGTACCCAAAGTACAATGAACAAAGCCATCATTGCAGTTACAAAATCTGCATAAGCTACTTTCCAAGCCCCGCCATGATGGCCACCGTGCTTTTTAATTTTCTTTACTATTCTGGGTGGATTATCGCTTCCCATTGAGCTCATTATTAACTTTTCCCTCTTACATAATTTTCAAGTTCAGAAAAAGTTGGCCTCTCTTCAGAGAAAATTGTTCTTCTAGCTATTTCAATTGCAATAATTGGAGGATTGCCCTTTGCGTATGCAACAATACATGCTTTTATAGTCTGAAAAGCTCTTATCTTATTTTCTAAATTATGTTCCATATTGGCTGCAAGTGGATTTATAAAACCATAAGCCATTAATACGCCAAGAAAAGTTCCAACAAGTGCCGCCGCAACATGATGCCCAACCACCTCAGCGCCTTTATCAATGGACGCCATCGTAACAATAATACCTAAGACTGCGGCGACAATTCCCAAACCAGGCAGCGAATCGCCAACTCTTGCAAGCGCAGCAGAAACTGGTTTAGATTCAATTTCAAATGTTTCAATTTCCATATCAATTAATTCTTCCAATTCGTGAGGCGGTACTCCGCCGGAAAGCATAACTTTCATTGTATCGGAGAAAAAATTCCTCATCATTTCATTCCCAACAAACTTTTTATTTTTAGAAAGTATATCGCTTTCCAATGGGTTTTCAATATGTTTTTCTATTGCCAGCAATCCATCTCTTTGAGCTAATAAAAATAATTCATTGAAAGATTTTAAAAGTTCCAAATAGTCTTGTTTGTTATAATGATTTGGGCTTAATGATTTGGGAATTTCTGCAATAATTTTTTTTATCAATGAAAGTGGAGAAGCAATTAAAATGCTACCAAGAGCGGCTCCTCCAATGATAATAAATTCTGACCATTGTAGAAGAAGGACTAAGTTACCACCTGCAATAAGAAAACCGGTAACTATTGCAATTATTACTACAAGAAATCCTATAATTATAAACATATTATTGCTCTACCGTTGAATCTGGTTCTTCAATTTCACTAATTATTGAAAACACCTGGTCGCACATTAAATTAATTTGGCTCCAGTTAACATCAAACCCGGATAATTGGTCTTCAATTAGGCTACAAATTACAGTTAAGTTTGGAAGTCCAACTGCTAAACCAGCGCCTCTAAATTCATGTATAATATTTTTTAAGACATCTTTATCGGCTCTTCGCAAAGCGCTTTGCATATTTTCTTTTTTAGTTGGGTAACTATTTAAAAACATTTCAACTAATTTTTTACGAATATCATTTACATCAGAAAGCGAAAAAACCTTTGCTTTTTTTGCTTTCTGTAAAAATTCTGAACCCAACAGTTCATTTATGCTTTTTATTATAATTTCCTTTTGAAGCGGCTTTGAAATAACTTTATCCGCACCGGCTTCAATTGCTGCTAGAACGTTTGTTCGATTTGTATTTCCACTAATTACAATTACCGGTATATTTTTGATATGATCGAGTACTTTTATTACTTGAAGCATTTTTACACCGTCAAGATTCGGCATCATCAAGTCTAGAAATATAATTGCTGGTTTTAATTCGGCAGCTTTTTGTATTCCTTCAAGACCATCTGAACATGTAACGACTTCAAAATCGTAATCATTAAAAAAATTTTTTAACGAATGCCTTACGATGTCGGAATCATCAACAATTAGAATCGTTATTTTTTCTTCACTCATTTTCTTTGCCTAATCTTCTAATTTGATTCATTTTTAATTTTGATTTATCCACTAAATTTTGCCTACTTTGTATTGATGCTTCAATAGTTACCTGTTTAACTTTTTCGTAAATCTCACTTCTAAAAATTTCAACATCGGCAGGAGCAGAAATTCCTAATTTTATTTGTCCTTCAGAAATAGATAAAATTTTAATTGAAATATCTGATCCAATTTTTATTTCTTCATTTATTTTTCTTGTAAGTATTAACATAGTTTATCCGTGCTTCCTAATCTTTAAAAAGATTATATTTAATCGGATATTTTTCATCGTCCAATATTTTTTGATAACCGCTTTTAGCGTTTTGGTCTATAAATACCGGCGCTTTTAAATTTACTGTTATTTTTAATGCGTCAGAATTCATTGTAACAATACCGAAAGCCTCATTATTTTTTTCTTGCGGAAATGAATCATCAATCAGCCTCATTGCAATTAATGGAAAAGCTATCTCGGGTTCATCAACTGAATTTAACCAGTAAAATATTTCATCATCAACTTTTATAAGCAGATAGTTTTTCAGTTGCTCAAATCCAAAAAGCCCTGATGAAAACTTTATTATAAGATCTTTTTCAAAATCAATTTCGCCAAATTGGTTTGTTTTAATTTTCATAACACATCATTTTTTTATTATTACAATATCAACTCTTCTATTTGAAGCTCTGCCTTCCGGAGTATTGTTTGATGCTATTGGTTTATATTCAGAATATCCTACAATTGAAACTTTTTCCGGAACAAGCCCTTCGTTATTAATTAGATAATAGGCTGTATTCAGCGCTCTAGCTACTGATAAATGCCAGTTAGATGGAAATTGGACAGTATTAATTGGAACATCATCAGTATGCCCTTCAATTCTTATATCATTCGGCAATTCTTTTAATATCGCAGCTAATCTATCAAGCACCGTTAAAGAGCTTACTGTTAAATTAGCACTTCCAGAAGAAAAAAGTACATCATCCAAAATATGAATAGTTACACCTCTAGCATTTTCTTCTAAACGGATTGAATTATTATAGTGATATTTATCAATCAACTTATTCAATTCACCTTTTAAAAATCCTTCGCTAGATACACCAGGCTTTGGTGATGAATTCTCAACTGAAATAATTTTTTCCTTTTTCCCAAACACATCACCCATAGCTGCAATCATTTTCTGATATTTATTTACATCAATTTTTGAAATTGCATATAATATAATAAATAAACCCAGAAGCAGTGTAATAAGGTCTGCATATGTTATCAGGTATCTGTCTTTATCTCCGCTTTCAAAAAAAGGTGATTCTTCGATATCTAAGAGTTCATCATTCTTAATTGTTCTCTTTGCGGAAGAAGGCTTATCAGCCTTGCCTTTACTATCGAAGGAATCTCCCCACTCTGCAATGCCAGTATACCCTCCAGAGAAATCTCCATCATATGCTTCTCTTCCATGTGACATTTTTTTAATTTGTCGCCGATTGGTAACCATAAAATATTCGCGCTAAATACGCCCCACAATGTTGCAATAAATGCAGAGGCGATGTTTTTAATTAATGAATTCGGATCTCCACCGGCATTTGCTAAAGTCATAATCAAACCCATAACGGTTCCGATTATTCCCATCGTCGGCGCATATCCGCCCATTTTTGTAAATATAAAAATATTTGAATAATGCCGCTCCTGCATAGCTTTCATCTCAAGAGCTGCTAAATTTTGCAAAGAGTCAGAATCCGTTCCGTCTATTACATAATGAATTAACTTTTGAGGAAAGACATATTCCAATTTATCCAACTCTTTTTCAATTGATAAAAGTCCTTCTTTCCTCGATATTATCGAAAAATCTACAAGATTATTTATAAGCGATTTTAAATTATATTTTTGAGGAAAATACGCCAATCGAATTAAGCCAAGTATATTTTTAAATTTATCAAATCCAAATCCTATAATTACAGCGGCAAAAGTTCCACCAAAAACCACAATTAATGGCGGAATTAAAAATAATTTTTCAAAAGCTCCGCCTTCCAAAAAGAAAGCACCGAATATAGATGCTATACCTAAAATAAGTCCGAATAATGTCGAAGTTTTTCTCATTACATGTAATTCAATATTGATTGTGCTGTAACTGACGCTGCAAGTTTATAAGACATTTGTAAAAGATTTTGCTGATTTTGAAGATCCATTACTGCTTGAGCCATATCAACGCTTTGTGTGTTAGACATTAAAGTGTTTAACTGTGTCTGCTGATTTCCGATTAAAGCTTTTGTATTACTTAATTGATTTGTTGTGTTGCCAATTTTAGAAATGTTATCTAGCATTCTATTATTGAAGTCTGATACTTGCTTAATTTGATCTTGTGTAGGTAAATTTCCTGCACGTAAACTATTACTAATAGCTATTAAAGTATTAAAAATATCTGTCTTCTGATTTGCAGAATATGTTAATGTAGAAGTATTATTTGATTCTTTAACTGAAGTAGGGTCAAAAGTAAAATCAATATTTTGACTTGGGACTTTAATATGAATTTGTGCCGGTGATTGACCATCAACCGTTTGCATTACTCCATTGGCTGCATTAAATACAACCGTTTTTGCTGCCGGTGCTGAAGCCAAAACAGAATTTCCGTTGCTGTCTTTAATATCATAAGTCATGCTGTAAGTGTTTGCCGCAGTTTTGGTATAATTAACATCAAAAGTATATTGATTACCTAATGAATCGTAAATATTAGTTTGGCTATTGACAGGTGAGCCGATGCTTGTACTAGAATCTATATTTCCGCTACCTGAAACAATTGTTCCAAAAACTTCTGTACCACTCATATTTATTTGCTGAGAAATATTTTGAGAAGTTTTAATGTTCTGCACTCCCGAAATATCATTTGGCAATACTTGAACAGTTGTTTTATCTGCAGAATAACCAAAAGGCTCGGAAGAAAAATCAGTTCCTCCAAAAACATATTTGCCGTTAGACGATGTATTTGCCAATCCTAAAAGCATTTGTATTGTTTGATTAATTTGATCGGCATAGTTATTTAAATTAGCATTACCAGTAGTAGTATTTAATCCACTTAAAGTAGTAAGTACATTCGTTACTTGATCTTGAATGCTCTGCATTGCCGAAGTTGTATCCTGAACAAAAGATGAGGCTGTATCAATATTACTAGAAAATGTATTCAACTGCTCTAATTGACTATTCCAGCCAATTAGATTTGCGGTTCCATCCGGTGAGTCAGAAGGTTTCTGAATTTTATTACCCGTAGCAATCTGAGTCTGCAGGTCATCTACTTTTGATTTAGCATTTGTAAAATTATTTACAAAGTCTGACGATAAGATTAAATCTGATATTCTCATAACATTATGAAATTATACTTAATAAAGTTTGCATCATTTGATCAGCAATTGTTAAAATCTTTGCAGACGCTTCATACGCTCTTTGATACTGGAGAACATTTGACATTTCTTCATCAACAGAAACTCCCGAAACAGATGATTGTTGTTTTTGAAGCTGGGTTATAAGTTGCTGGTAAGCCTGCGCATTGTTTGCCGTATTTTGTGTATCGGTACCAACTTGAGTTATCAAAGAAGTATAATTATCAAGAAGCGTTGTTCCATTTGAATCTTTTTGATTTATTAAACCAGCAATTGTAACCGCTACATCTCCATTTCCAGAAGTTCCATCTGACGAAACAGCAATTTTATTTGGGTCTTGCAATATTTGTTTATTAATAGAAAGAACACCATTAGTGTAATTATCGAAAAAATTTACACCAGTTTGAGGAGGAGTTGTATTTGTATAGCCAGTTGTGTGTGCTGAATTTACAGACGTCATTAATCGATTTACAAAATTGTTTAACTGGTTTTGATATGAAGCAATTTTATTATTATAAACATCGGTTAATGCATGAAGCTGGCCTCCGGTTAAATTAGGTGTTGCAGAACCATCTGATGTTGTTACTGTTAATCCATTGCTGGTATTTGAAACTGTAAATTGAGTTGCAGTTGATCTATCTGCTACCAAAACTCCGCCAATTGAAACTATAGCTGAACCGGAATTATCATAAGTAATATTTACGTTCGCAAGGTTGCTGATATTATTTAGTAATTTATCTCGTGCATCCATTAAATCATTTGCTTGTTGGCCAGTAACTTGAGAACTAAAAATTTGCTGATTTAAAGTTTGAATTTGTTTAATATCAGAATTAAGAGTATTTACATTATCTTGCAGTTGACCAACAATGTTTGATTTTACCTGATCAATTCCATCATTAATATTTTGAATGCTTTGACTTAAAGTCTGAGCCGCTTGAATAACATTATTTCTTAAAGAAACAGAATTTGGCGTAACCGAAAGCTGCTGCCATGAATTGAAAAATGCAGTTGTAAGATTTGATAATCCCAAATCACTTGGTTCAGAAAATAAATTTTGAATGTTGCTAAGAAAAACATTTTGCTGATTGCTATCCGAATACTTAGAATTATTTGATCTTAACTGCTGGTCAATTAATGTATCTCTTATTCTTTGAATATCAGCAAGTTGAACTCCATTTCCCCATGAATAATTTGCATCTTGCGTTGAAGCCGCAGCTGTAAGATCAGCCCTTTGCCTTGAGTAATCTGGATTTGAAGCATTTGCAATGTTATTTGCAGTTACATCAAGGGCATTTTGGTAAGCGCTCAATCCGCTTTGTGCAATATTTATTACACCACTAAGACCCATTTAAACCTTCCTATCAAGAATTGATGTATGATTTTTACTCACCAATGCAGAAATAGTTTCTTTAATAAAATATCTTGCCTGATCAATTAACATTTTATTTTGATTATTTACCCGAATTGTATTTGCAACAATTTTTTGTAGTGAATTTCTAAGCTTTAATAGATTCATAGAATTAATTTCTTTTCTAACTTTTATTGCGTCAACAAATTCTGAAAGCTTACCTGATGAATTTTTAATTCCATATCTATTTGATAATTGTTTAATTGCTTCTTCAACATGCTTTTCATAAAGCTCAATGTTTATTAATAATGCACCCTCAGTTTTTATTGTTTCTTCTAATCCTTTTACATCATTGTTTATAATTACCTTTTGCTGAAGAACAATTGTATCGTGAAATGCCTGTAAAAGCTGATGTTGATCTTTAAGCAATTTCAAAAGATCATTCATATCCATAATTTTCTCCATTTAAATGATTAAAATATCCTTTAACTCTTTGTACATAATTTTGAGTTTCTTCAAAAGGAGGAATACCTCCATATTTATCTACATTTTGAGGACCAGCATTGTATGAAGCAAGAGCAAGATTTATATCGCCATTATATTTTCGAAGCATTTCGGCAAGATATTTAGTACCGCCAAATATATTTTCTTTTGGATCCCAAACATTACTCACACCCATTTCTGTGGCAGTTGAATCAATTAATTGCATCAATCCTTTTGCTTTTGCACTTGAAACTGCATTATCATTTGCAGCGGATTCTGTAAGAATGACAGATTTTATCAAATTTTTATCAACTCCAAATGAATTTGAAGCAGCATTAATAATGTCTTCATACTTGTTTAATCTATCCATTGCCTTCGAACTTGGAACTATTGAATGTGTTGTTGGTAAAGAGTTTTTCAATTCAATTTTATTGTTATTTAAAGTTGAGCCGTTTAGCAAATGATTCATATCTTCGCCAGTAATTTTTTTATATAAGATATCTGCAATCCCCATGCTTTTGTTCTTCGACATGAATGACGCCATTTCATTTTCGAAAATTGTATTAAAATAATCTCCACCAAGACTATCTTGCCCAAACATTCCGTTTGTAGTTTTATCCATACTTTTCAGCATCATCGAAGTAAGCAGGCTTTCAAATTCTTTAGCAGCATTGGCAATCTTTGCCTTTTGTGCATCATTGTACCGGCTGTTGATTTCAGCCGAACTATCCAAATGCTTTACATCCGTTATTTTTAGTTGAAGGTTTCCCATTAGATTATCACCAACTCTCCTATTAATGCGCCAGCCTTTTTCAACGCTTGAAAAATTGATATAATATCTTGAGGCGAAACTTTTAATGAATTTAATGCTGCAGCAACTTGCTGAACTGTAGACGCACCTTGAATTGCAATTGTGTTTGTAGAATCTTGAGAAACATAAGGAACAACATTATTGAAAACTTGAGTAGTCCCATTTGAAAATGGACCAGGTTGTGAAATAATTGGATAAGATCTTATTGTAATATTTAAATTGCCATGAGTGATTGATGCCGGTAAAATCTTAACATTATTTCCCGCCACTACAGTTCCCGATCTTTCATCAAGAACAACTTTTGCTGCTTCATCCGTTTGAACATTTATGCTTTCTAAATCTGCAAGAAAGCCTACAATATTATTTTGCTTATCTGCAGGAATTTTGATTTGCACTTCAGCGGCATCTTTTGCTAATGCAATATTATTTCCAAATTTTGCATTGATTGCATTGGAAACATTGTTTGAAGTTGTTATGTCTGGATCTCTTAAATAAACGCTGATTTCTTTATGAGATAAACTATCAATATCCAAAGGAAGCTGTAAAATTCCACCCATTGGAACACGGCCTGCTAAAGCATGATTTTTTTCGATCCTACTTCCAGAAGGAGTTCTAATATCGTATCCGCCCACTGAAAGAGCACCTTGTGCAAAACCATAAACTTTTCCAGTCATACTTGAAAGCGGAGTCATAAGTAAAGTTCCGCCAACAAGACTTGAAGCATCACCCATTGATGAAACGGTTACATCGAATTTTGCACCAGGCTTTAAATAATCATTTAATGTTGCGGTTACCATTACAGCTGCAACATTCCTTGTTTGGAGATTATCTGTCGGAACTGTTATTCCAAATCTTTTTAACATACTTGTAACAGACTGAAGTGTAAATGTTGAACGCTGTGTATCTCCAGTTCCTGCCAAACCAACTACTAAACCATATCCAATTATTTGCTCAGAGCCTTCACCAGTAATGTATGCTATATCTTTTATTCTTTGAGCAAATAAAAAATTACTGATAAAAATTATCATCAATATGGAGAGTGATTTTCTTTTCATATTAAAAAGCCTCCGGCATACCTAAAAAATCCAGTGTAAAAATTTTGTTAACCACCCTGGCGACTGTGAACTATTAATCATTCCATTTCCTTTGAATACGATTTCAGCTTCAGAAACGTTATATGAAAAAACTGTATTATCAGTTGCAATATCAGACGGCCTAACTATTCCTTTAATTAAAACTGTTTGCTCTTCACCGTTAATTGTAATTTTTCTGCTGCCTTCAATATGAAGATTGCCATTAGGTAAAACTGAATCTACTAAAGCGCTAATTTTTGTACTCACCATTCCTTGGGTTTGAGTTGAACCGGATCCGTTAAAATCATTTGTTGTTCCTAAACTTACATTAGCAGTTGGTGGATTTACTTTTCCCAAATCTGCTTTTCCGGATAGACTTAAGCTGCTCGATCTTCCAGTTGTAGTTGTGGCATTATTTGAAGCTTGAGATGATTCAATTACAACAATGGTAATTGCATCACCAACGCTGCTTGCTTTTTGATCCGAGAATAATGAAGAGAAAGCATTCTGCCTCATGTTCTGAGGGAATAAATTTACTGTGGTTATTAAAAATCCAATAGCTATTAATCTTTTCATAATTTCACTCAATAATATTTACTTCTTGAGAATTGATAACTTTTGCTTTAAAAAGTTTTTTATCTTTAGTGATTACAGAAATTGTTTCACCTGGAATTCCTTCTTGACGAGAAAATACTTCAAAAGTAATTGTAACAGATCCAGATTTGTATTCAGCTTCTAATCTATCACCAGGCTTAATTACTGGTTTTAACTCAATATTTTCATTAGTTATTGCATCACCTGGTTTCAAAAAAGTTTTACAGCGGTATAGTTCAATATCCTTCAAAGATGTTAATGGAGTTCCAAAAATTTTTGTCACGTCCATTTTTTTCAATACAAAATCTGAAGCAGTTAAACTTTCATTTCTTTCAATAGCTTTTACTGAAGTAAGCACTTTTTGATATAGATTTAATTTTACAGAGAGAATTGATCTTAAAACTCTTCCATCTTTATCTGTAAATTTTATTGGAACATAGACGAAGTTGCCGTTAAAATTAAAATCTACATTTTTTATAATTTCGATTTTCTTATAAGCTTCTGGCATTTGAAGAATTTGGAAATCAATACTTTCATATTGAGGGAGATTTTTTTTCAAATAACCATCCAATTCATTTTTGAATGAATTATTCGGTGTAAAGAAAAAGGTCAATATTGCAAATATGATTGACAACATTTTCAATTAACCATTTTTAAGATTGTTTGCCATCTGCATCATTTGTTCAACAGTTTGAACTGTCTTAGAATTAATTTCATATGCACGTTGAGCTGTTATCATAGCAATCATTTCCTGAACAATATCTACATTAGAAGATTCGAGATAACCTTGGTTTACAGAACCAAAACCATTTTGTCCTGGCGTTCCAATTATCGGTGTACCTGAGGCATCAGTCTGACCATATAAATTGTCTCCCAATGCTTGCAAACCTCCTGGGTTCATAAATCTTACAAGTTCAATATTGCCAATTACCGAAGAACCTCCGCCAACTTTTTGCGCTGTAACTGAGCCATCCTTGCCAATTGAAACTCCAAGTGTGTTTTGATCTAAAGTTATACTCGGATCAAGTTCATATCCACCGCTAGTTACAATTTTACCTTGCGAATCAACTTTGAAGGAACCATCTCGTGTATAAGCATAAGTTCCATCCGGCTTTTTTACCTGGAAAAATCCATCTCCTTGAATTGCAAGGTCTAATTGGTTATTTGTCTGTGTAATATCACCTTGGTTAAATATTTTTTCTGTTGATGCAGGTTCAACACCATTTCCAATTTGAAGTGTTGTAGATGGAACACCAGAATTAGACTGCGATGAATTCACCGGACTCACATTAACCTGCTGATACATTAAATCCTGAAATTCAGCCTTATTCTTTTTAAATGCTGTGGTATTAATGTTTGCAATGTTGTTCGAAATAACTTCAATGTTCAACTCTTGTGCATACATTCCAGAGGCTGCTGTTCTTAATGCTCTTGTTGGCATATTATTTTTCCTTTCATACTTTCTTGCATGTTTTTTTAATCATCAACATGCTTATCAAACATTAATTAAACTTTTCCTATTTGGTTAGCTTCATCAAGTGATTTATCCAAATAGTTGATCATTTTATGTGCAGAATCATATTCATTATTAATTTGAATCATTGCTTCCATTTCTTTAATCGGATTCACGTTTGATTCTTCCAAATAACCTTGTTTTACTTCATATTCATTTTCCGGTGCAACTTGGAAGCCGGAGTTTTGTGTTGAAAAATCTTCTCCGTTTAATCTATCTGCTGCTTGTGGATCTTCCGGCCTTGCAATTAACAAATTATCTATAACAATATTACCCGATTTTATTTCGCCGTTTTTTGAAATTGTAACAGTAGCACTTTTATTCAGAGTAAATTTATCAATATTAATTGCACCATTTTTCCCTAGTACTTTATTTCCAGATTGATCAACTAAAAAACCTTCCTGAGAAATTTGGAAATTACCATTACGCGTTAAAACCGGTCCATTATCAGATTGCACTACAAAAAATGCATTACCAGAAATAGCCATATCTAATGGATTAGAAGTTTGAACTAAGTCGCCAGGCCGGTAATCAGTCATTTGCCTAACCTGAATGCTTCCAGCTTGATTCATAATTTCTGAAAAAGGAATTTCTCTTTTATAACCAGTTGTGTTAATATTAGCTAAGTTGTTTGCAACTATATCAAGGTTTTTCATCCTTGCGTCTAATCCTCTTGCTGCTGTATAAATTCCTTTAATCATATTTCACCAAAAATTTTTTATTTATTATCTCATTCTTTTTTTAGATGCACTTCCGCCGCTTGCTTGATTTAATTCATGTGATCTAATTCTTGCTGCCAAATAAATTTCTTCCTTTGCTATTTTCATCTCACGCGCATTTCTGGAAATTGATTCATTAGATAATTGATATGCCGACGGACTTTCAGAAAGTTTTGTCCTAAGATTGGAAAGTTTATTATCTTTTTTCCATAATACTTTTTCTTCACGCATTAATTTTATTCCGCTCTTTAGATTTTTTATATCTGAATTCTTATGCCCCATTCTCATTCTTCTAAATGAAATAAATATTATAGCAAACAATGAAGCTGATGCAAAAATTATAATCTTGGTCATGGTATCTTCTGAAATTGACAAAGATTTAGTCCATTCATTAAATAAATTTGCGGGTGAACTCTGCTGAGTTTTAGGAACAACTGCGGTTTGCTTTAATGCTGGCTGGTTATTCTCTTCAGTTTGTTTCTTCTGTGCCGCTTGAATTTGTGCTAAAACCATTTGGCTTATGTTAACACTATCGGTAAAACTACCGCTAGAACTAATCTTTGATGAGTCGTTCTCAGTTGATTGTGGCGGAATTATTCCATCTTTGTTTTGAGCAAAAGTAAAAATCGTTATCAGCATTAAAAAAATAAATGTAAAATTGATTTTCATTTACCTATCTTCCTTTTTATTGGAAATGAAAGGATTATAACCGTGCCTTTAGTTTTATCCGAATCAAAAAATAATTCACCTTCGTGTTTAACCATTATGTTATTAATAATTCTGAGGTTTGTGTCTTTTGTTTGCTTGATATTTTCATTTTTTAAATGCTCAAGGAAATCAGTTGTTAAAAATCTAACTATTACTTTTTCATCCCGATACTTGGATTGAATAAAAATCCCCCCACCAACGCTGGCACTAGCTCGCATAAGAGAATAGACGTTTGTCATAAGCTGGTTTATATAATTTGGCTGCGTCAAAATTGCCGGAAGATTATCTTCTAAATCAAGGATGCACTCATAATTATCATTCTTTAAAGATGAAATAGTAAGATTGTAAAATTCGTTTATTAACTCATTTATGTTTATTGGCTGATCTTTGTAATGAACATCGTTGGTATCTGCAAATTTTACTAAATTGTTTATAATTGATTTAACTTTTTTTACCTGAAGAATTATATTATCCAATGCTTCTTCATCAAAATATTTTTCTTCTCCACGTAAAAATTCTGTAGTGCTTGAAATAATTTGCAGAGGTGATAAAATCTCTTCAACTATACCAGATGTAAGCTCGCCAATTGCAGAAAGTTTATAATCATTTGCAAGTTTGGATTGATATGCTTGAAGTTCATTATAAACTTTTTTTAACTCTTGATCTTTTCTTAAAAGATCAATTCTTGTTAGCATAATTAAAAAGCTGGCATGAATTAAAGAAAGCTCCATCGAACTGTCGTCAAGATCTGCCTTTGGTGTTGAGACTGAAAGAATTTTTGCATTTCGATTTTCATCATGAATTGGGAATAGCAAATAATACAGCCTTGAACCATCTATATTATTCACAAAAGAATCCATAACAATTTTTGGTTTCCCTGAATTTAGTATTTCTTCAAGAATTCCTTTTGATATAATCGAATTAGTAAAATACCTGGTGCGTTCAGAAATATTTTGAGTTAACGAAGAAAATGTTTTAAACTTTTCATCAAACGTGAAAAGATTAATTTCTTTTACCGGGATAAAACATTTTAATAATATTTCAAACTGACGGAATACTTGCTCGGCAGTTTGCAGTTCATTTGATCTTTTTTCAAATTCTAAAATCTGTTTGAAGATTTTTGAATATTTTTTATCGTCTATAAATTCATTCGAGTTTAGATTAATAAATCTATTACTTCCACCAACGCTGTTGGTTTTAGTTAAAAATGGAAGCGACTTATGAAACGATTCGTAAGCCAATGTATTTTGCTTTATTACTTTCAACTTAAATACCTTACTGCATTGGCTTGATGCATAAATAATTCTTCATAACTTTTTATGAAGCTATCAGCTTCTTCATGATTACGAAATCTTAAAACTTCTAATGTTGACTCATCTAGTGTTAAATCCTTATCCCAATATGAATGACCGATCTGAAGCGCATGAGTCATATAATCTGCTAAATGAATAATTGCTGGTAAAGTTTTGTTTAAATTTGATGCACTTGGATTATGATGATAAAGAATTGCATCACAAAGAATTTCTGGGAAGTTCCATTTTTCAGCAAGAAAATTTCCAATTTGTTGATGGTTTAATCCAAGCTTTTCTGCTTCTGCCTCTGAAAAAGAAATCCCTTTCTCAGTTGCCATTTTATGAATTTCAATAAAATTTGTGTGGAAATATTTGTGAATTATTGAAACACCCATATCATGCAGAAAGCCAACAATAAATGCTTCACCGCTGTTCGGAAAATCAAAATCTTCTGCTATTTTCTTTGCAGCGCATCCGGTTAAATAAGAATGAAGCCAAAATTCTTTTTGGTCAAGATGTTTATCAGTTTTATTCTTAAACGATTCAACCATGGTAAGGACAGAAATTATATTTCTAAGTTGGGTAAAACCAAGAACCATCACTGCAAAATCTATAGAAGTTACTTTTCTCTGCAATCCATATAAAGGTGAGTTTGCAATAGTTAAAATTTTTGTAACTAAACCTTGATCTTTGGAAATAATACTGGCTAAAGATGTAGCGCTTGTAGATGGATTGTTTAATAAATCCATTGCTTCTTTCATTGCTTTAGGAATTGGCGGAAGATTATAAACATTGGATAAAACCAGTTCTGTCTTTTCTCTCTTTTGCTGCTGTTCTGATGCTAATTCTAACATAATCTTATTATAACGTTATTGATTCAAGTTGACTTTTAAAAAGATCGGCATGCCTATCAATAAATTTGTTCAAATTATTTTCATCGCCAAATCTTAAGGTATTAATTATACTTATATCTAATTCTATATTATCGTCCCAATAAAAACAGCCTATTCCTAATTTCTGAGTCATGTAATCAGCTAAATGAACAATTGAAGCTAATATTTTATTTCCTTCTACTTTAGAAGGATGATGGTGATTTGCAATTGTTTCTCCAAGAGTTTCAGGCAAGTTCCAGCGATTTGATAATAACCGTCCTATTTCTTGATGAGTTAATCCAAGTGTTTGTTCTTCTGCTGCCAAATATCTCATCTGTTGAGAATCGACTAAATCGCATACAGCATTAAATTCTTCATTAAAATATCTTTGTATTATTGAAATGCCTAAGTCATGAAGTAAACCAGCAGTAAAAACTTCACCAGATTTTTGATAGCCAAGTTCATCAGCAATTCTTTTTGCTGCACTTGCTGTCATCAATGAATGAACCCAGTAAGCTGCATTGTCCCAATTTTTACCGTCATGTTTTTTAAATGCTTCAATCATTGAAAGTGCCATAACAATATTTTTTATATGATCAAAGCCTAAAATGACTATTGCAAATTCAATGGTAGATACTCTCCGGGGAATTCCATATAAAGGTGAGTTGGCAACGGTAAGAATTTTAGCAACAAGCCCTTGATCCATACTTATAACTTTTCCAAGATCCGAAGCGCTTGTCATTGGATTGCTTAGTAACTTAGATACTTCAAGCATAACAACTGGCATTGATGGAAGATTCCTTATGCTTGAAAGCAATCTTAAATAAATTTTTTTCTCTGGTAAGCCGTCGGCAATAATATTATTCATTTATATAAGCCAATTTTGATTTGAGCATTTCGATTATTCTTGAATGCACTTGCGAAACTCTGGAAACAGTTATATTCAACAGCTTTGCTATTTCTTTGTAATTTAAATTTTCAAAATAATATAAGGTGATAATTAGTCTATCCCGTTCGTCAAGGTTTTTTATGGCTTTTACTAATAGTTCTTTAGCTTCATTTTTTTCAGCTGTCTCGTCCGGAATTTCATTATCATCCGGTATTACTTCATAAAGAAGATAACCGTCTTCATCATCAACTGGACTGTTAAGCGAGACATTTGAATAAACAGCTTTCGTTTTATCAGCAACAATTGGTCTCGGTTTTATTTGAAGTTTTCTTAATTCATCTATAATTTTTCCGCGAATTCTTTGTATTGCGTAAGTCTCAAACTTTGTTCCATATTGCGGATCGAAGCGATCTATTGCTTCACTTAAACCTTCAACTCCAAACTGGAAGTAATCTCTATCATCAAGAATATCTAAATTTATAAATTTGGAATTGTGAATAACGTAGTGTACCAATTTTATGTAAGTCAGAATAATTTGTTTCTTAAGACTTGCCGTTGGCGATGACTTAAATTCTGCCCACAAAGTTGCGTTGTTCATGATAATTACTTCCTATTGTTGTTACCAATTAATTCTTTGTTTTTTTCCATTGACACTTTGTTGACTGCTTTAATAAAAATAATTACCACTACGCTCAACATTACAGTCAATGAAATAAAAACCAAAAACGAACGGAATAGTACATCTTGAATTGCTATACCCATCCGGCTGAAGAAAATGACGGACAGGCAAAAAACTAATAAACCAAATTGTAAAATTATTTTATTCATAATAACTATTCGTTTGAAGTAGAAACCCAAATTTTATACCAGAGATATGCTATTCTTGCTTGAAGAATAATTTAGTTAATTGAAGATTTTTAAAGGGAAAATAAATGATTGGAAATTAGATTTGGAGAATATTAGCCACATGGGCGAATTCATTAATTTGATCTGAAATTTTGAAAATTTGTTTTGCCGCATTTGATGATGGTGAATTTTTTAGCAATAAATTTTGAGCAATAATCGATTGTGTAACCGACTTATCGGAATTAATCATTCCAAGCAGAAATAATTTTTCATTTAAAAAATGGCTCACGGCTAATTCAAGATTTTTAAAAGTTGTCTGTCCTTCCTCTTCATCAGAGCACTTATTTATAAGGATTGCTTTTTTACCTGAATAATTATTTCCATTTAACAGTTTAATCATAACATATGCATCCATTACAGCTGTTGGTTCTGGTGAAGTAACAATTATATTAACGTCAGATTTTTTTAGAATGGAAATTATTTCATCACCTGCTCCAGAGCCAGTATCAAATAAGATAAAATCATATTTATGCTGAAGTTTTTTTATCTGATTAAATAACTGATCCGTCGATCCATATCTCTTCTTTCCATACTCTAGTTTTCCAGAATCGCCAAATATGAAATGTAAATTTGGAGTGTATTCGGTTATCAACTCTTCTAACAAATTTTGCCCAGAATAAAAATTGTAAATCGTTTTTTTAGGAATTTCATTAATCATAATATTAGCGTTAGAAAGATTTGGGTCCAAATCAATGATTAAGACTTTAAAGTGCAATGAAAGTGCATAGCCAATATTTAACGAAAGAAATGTTTTTCCTGTTCCGCCTTTTCCTGAAGTGAATGCAAAGGTTTTTACGTCCGAATTAATGTCTGATTCGGATTTAAGTCTTTTTAATTCTATAACACGTTCTGCTTGGCCAAACATTAGTTAAATTTTCCTGTGTAAATCATATTTGCAATAAACTCTGGATCGGCAGAAAGAATATCATCTGGAATAACCTGGCCGTTAGATAAAAATGAAATTGGGACATCATATTTGGAAACCACATTTAAAATATTTCCAAACGCTGCGGCTTCATCAATTTTTGTAAAGATAACAGAGTCATAATCAAACAATTTAAATTTTTCAGAAACATCAAGCATATTCTTTGTTGTACCTGTTGAACTTAACACAAGGTATGTTTCAGAAGCATTAGCAGCGGTTAAAAATTCTTTCATTTGCTTTAACTGTTCTGTATTATTTTGGCTTCTGCCTGCAGTATCAATAAAAATTATATCTTTTTTCTTAAATGAATTAATCAACTTCGGCATATCCGCAGGTTCATAAGCAACAAGCATATCAATATTGCTGATTTCCGAAAAAATTCTTAATTGATCTATTGCACCAAGCCTGTAAGTGTCAATGGAAATTAATCCAACGTCAAGGTTGTGCAGTATTTTTGAGATTACTGCTAGTTTTGCTATACATGTGGTTTTTCCAACTCCCGTTGGCCCAACCAATGCAACAGTTTTAGCTTTCTTTTTAGCATTAACCTCAAAATGATAAGTTGGAATCATAGAGGCAATACTTGAAATAACATAACTATCAATATTTGAAGGATGAAGGTAACTTTTATATTGCTTCAGTTGAGATAAAATTGTAGAAATAATTGGTTTTTGAACTTCACGGACGAAAAGTGTATCTAAAATTTCTTTTAGTTCTTTTTCAATATCTGAATTTGTGTTTTTGTTTAAGGAGGGATTTAATAAATCAGATTTAGGTTTAACTCTATCTTTTTCATGGATTGGATTGATAAAAATTTTATCAGATAATTTTTGCAGTTCGCTGGAATAATTTTTTTTGCTTCCTAAAGATTTTTTTTTCAAATCAACTTCGGCTGTTTCAAAAATATTTTCTTCTTCAATACCGGCTGTAATTTCAAACATCCGTTTGCTGCCGGTTTTACTATCGCCATATATAACACGAGTCCCCAAAATAACAGCTTCGCCGCCCATTTCCATTTTCATCTGCATGGAAGCTTGTTTTAGAGTAGGTGCTACGAATTTTTTAATTTGCATTTACAACCTCAAGTTTATCAATGAACTCAATTTCGATATGTGAAGGAAGCTCTGAATAAGAAAGCACTACTAAATCCGGAAATGTTGAATTAATTAACCTATAGAAATAAGGCCTAATAGTTGCAGAAGTAATTACGATTGGTATATAACCAAGTATTCTGAATTTTTCTATATGATCATTCAAAATTCTATTAAGTTCTTTTAAAATTGTGGGGCTAAGTCCAAGTGTCTGTACTGCTTCTTTTTGATTCTGCAAAGCTTTTGTAATGAAAGATTCCATTTCATCACCCAACGATACAGCGTGAATTACTCCGTTACTATCTTTATAAAGATTTGCAATTGTATCGCCCATTGAATGTCTGACATATTCAGTTAATACATCAACATTTTTTGTAACTTTAGAATAATCGATTAAAGCTTCTAAAATCTGAACAAGGTCTTTTATCGGAATTAATTCTTTTAATAAATTCTGCAGCACTTTCTGAATTGTTCCAAGCGAAAGTGAATCTGCACTGATATCTTCAACAACTGCCGGATACTCTTTTTTCAAATTTTCTAATAATTGTTTTACAGCTTGCCTTGTAAGTATTTTATCAAAATTCCTCTTCAAAGTTTCCTGTAGATGAGTTGATAAAACTGAAATACTGTCCACAACAGTGTAGCCAAGAAGTTCGGCTTTGTCTTTTTCTTCACGACCAATCCAATAGCTTGTTAAATTAAATGCAGGATCTTTTGTTGGAATTCCATTTAACTGATCATTTATACTTCCTGGATTCATTGCTAAAAATCTGTCTGTATAAATTTCATAAGCAGCAACAACGTTTCCTTTAATTTTAATAATATATTCGTTCGATTCTAGTTGAAGATTATCTCTTACTCTTACTGGCGGAATTAAAACTCCGTATTCTAAAGCAATATATTTTCGTGTAGAAGAAATTTTCTGAAATAAATTTCCGCCTTGTTTTTCGTCTACTAAACTTATTAATCCATAACCAATTTCAATTTCAACTGGATCAACTTGAAGATATTGTTCAACTTTTTCTTCAACTGGAACGGCTTCAACTTCTTGCGCTTCGGTTCCTTTCTTGGCTTCAACTTTTTTCTTGCTTGAAAAATATGCGCTAGTTCCAATAATAATTCCAATTATAATAAATGGTAAAAACGGCATCCCTGGAATAAATGCAAATAGAGAGATGGCACCAGCTACTGTTCCAAGTACTCTTGGATTGGATAGGAGCTGCTTCCTCATCTGCAAATCGAGAGAAGTTCCAGAGGAACTTCTTGTTACAACTAAGCCTGCTGCAGTTGCAATAAGCAATGCAGGAATTTGCGAAACGAGTCCATCACCAATGGTTAATATTGTATAATTCTGAAGTGCATCTGTAAAAGACATTCCTTTACCCGCAACGCCAATTATAAAACCGCCAACAATGTTAATTGCATTAATCAAAAGTCCGGCAATCGCATCTCCTTTAACAAACTTGCTTGCACCATCCATTGCACCGTAAAACTCTGCTTCCCGAGCAATGTTTTCTCTTCTTAATTTTGCTTCAGATTCGTTGATCAAACCAGTATTTAAATCTGCATCAATAGCCATTTGCTTACCAGGCATTGCATCCAAAGTAAATCTTGCAGCAACTTCGGAAATTCTTCCAGAACCTTTGATGATAACAATAAACTGAATGATAACCAGAATGATAAAAATTATAAATCCAACCACATAATTTCCGCCAACAACAAAATTTCCAAAAGTTTCTATTACTTTTCCGGCATAACCATCAAGAAGAATTAATCTTGTAGAATTTATATTTAATGAAAGTCGGAAAAGTGTTAACACTAATAATAATCCTGGAAAAACAGAAATATCTAAAGGAGATTGAATGTATAAGGAAACGATTAATATCAAAACCGACATTGATATATTTAGAGCAAGAAGGAAATCCAACAATGCCGGCGGAAGAGGAATTAACATTAATCCCAGCATAAAGATGAGACCAAATGCTAAAATGATATCTGTATTTTTACCTAAACTTTTCATTTATACAATTGGATTTTTCTTTTTTCTGTTTTTTAATTGATAAACATATGCCAAAACTTGTGCCACTGCCTTAAACAATTGAGATGGAATTTCATCTCCGATGTTGCAGATTTTATAAATTGCTCTTGCAAGCTGTCTATCTTCATGAATTGGAATTCCATGTTCAGCAGCAATTGCTTTAATTCTTTGAGCAAGTTCATCAACACCTTTTGCTAAAACTTTTGGCGCAGCGTCTTTAGTCATATCATATTTTAAAGCTACAGCAAAGTGTGTTGGGTTTGTAATAATCACGTCTGCCTTCGGAACGTTTTTCATCATTCTGCTTTTTGCAGCTTGAAACTGAGCTTTTTTAATTCTTTGTTTGATTAATGGATCACCTTCACTTTGTTTATTTTCTTCTTTTACTTCCTGTTTGGTCATCATCATATCTTTTTTGAATTTATATTTCTGATAACCAAAATCAATTGCAGCAATAGCTGCATAAACAAGCGCTATTTTCCAAAGCAGATTATAGGCAGCATCTACCATGTAGCTAACAATTTCCGGTATTGTTAACTCTGCAAGTTTTGTTGAATTTAAAACTAAATCTGAAAGTATGCTGTAAGTAAATCCTCCTATAATTAAAAGTTTAATCAAAGATTTTAAAACCTCAACAATTGATCTTTGAGAGATAAATACTTTTTTAATTCCGTTAAAAGGATTGAATTTTTTAATATCCGGCATTAAAGGTTTCATTGAAAATTTAAAACCTACTTGAGCAAATCCGGTTATTAATGCGATTAAAAATATTGCACCTAAAATTGGTGCAAGAGTAATTAGGTAGAAGTATAATCCTTCTTTTGCATAATTCTGAAGCAGATCTTTATTAATTTTTAGAATGTCAATCGAATTAAAAATATGAATTGAATATTCCGAAAGTTGGCTGCTTAAATACTTTTGTGTAATATAAACCATCAGCAAACCGGTTGTAAAGATTGCAAATGAATTTATCTCAATACTTTTAGCAACTTGTCCTTTTTCGCGCCCTTCATTTAGGCGCTTTTGAGTAGGCTGTTCCGACCGTTCTTGTTCATCAACATCAGCCATACTACTGCCCCATCGCTTTAATTAATGAAACAAGATTATCCTCATATCCTTTCAGTAAATATTTTATTACATAAAAATAAATTGGGGATAAGGAAGCTAAAAGAATAAAACCAATTCCAATTATCAAAGGCTGCGAAACAAATAAAATTTGCATTTGCGGAAGTACTCTTGCAAGAATGCCTTCTGCAATATGAACAAGAAAAAATGAAACCATAATTGGCGAGGCTATTTTTACTGCAATTATAAAAACAGTTCCAGCGTATTTTATTATTAAATTTGAAACCGGTTCGGTTATTGTAAATTTGCCAAGGCGAATAATTTTAAAAGAATAAACAAGCCCGCTGATAATATAATAGTGGCCATTAATCAGCAAAAAAATTAGAAGAGAAGTAAAATAAATAAATTGCCCAATTACATTTCCATTTGAGCCATCCATTGGATTTAAAACATTCGCCATTGAAAGTCCCATATTAAACCCAATAAGCATTCCGGCATAACTTATTCCATGAAAAACAAAATTTAACATGAAACCCATAATCAATCCTGTTATTATTTCTTTAACAGCATTTGTAAAGAGCCATGGTAAATTAAATTCAACAACAATTTGGGATTTATCGATTGTTAGAAAAACTATATAAGAAAGCACAAGTGATAAAAATATTCTTGCAATTACCGGAACTGATTTATCCCCATAAATTGGTGAAGAAATAAAAGCAGCAAATATTCTCATGAATATAAGCACGCCAATAATAAAATCCGCAATCGGAATGTTTATCATTTTATTACTGTGCTAAACATTGTTAATATTTTAGTTGCAAATGAAATTACTTTATCAATCATCCATGGCAAAAGTAAAATTATGGTTATTGCTGTAACTAGAATTTTTGGAACGAATGTTAAAGTAGATTCTTGAATCGATGTTGCTGCTTGAAAAATTGAAACAACAATTCCAACAACTAATGAAACTCCAAGTACTGGCAGCAAAATGATAAACGTTGTATAAAAAACTTCTTTTAAAAGTTCTATAACTAATTCTTCAGTCATTTAAGAAAAGCTCCTTACTAACGATCCGACTATCAAATGCCAGCCGTCTATCAAAATGAAAAGTAATATTTTAAATGGTATGGAAACTAAAGTTGGCGGAAGCATCATCATACCCATAGACATTAAGATACTAGAAACAATCATGTCTATCATCAAGAATGGGATAAATAAAAAGAAACCGATTATAAATCCGGCTCTTAATTCACTTAGAACAAATGCAGGAATCAAAACATAAGTAGGGACATCTGTTTTATCATTTGGGCGGTTTAAATTTGCTAATCCTAAAAATAATTCTAAATCTTCATTACGAACATTTTTAAACATGAATTCCCGCACTGGCTGTATACCTTTATCGTATGCATCTTCAGCGGATATTTGTCCGTGCATTAACGGCTTTAAAGCTACATCGTTTACTTTGCTCCAAGTTGGCGCCATTATAAAAAAAGTTAAGAACAATGCAACGCCGGCAATTAATTGGCTTGGAGGCATTTCTGGAGTACCAAGAGCGGTTTTTAAGAAATGAAAAACAATAATTATTCTTAAATATGCAGTTGTCATAATCATTATTGACGGCGCTAAGGAAAGAACCGTTAACAACAACAGCAATTGAAGAGTTACAGAAATATCACCAGGATTACTTGAAGTTCCTACATTAATTCCAATTTTAGGAAGAGCCAGTGTACCAGATTGCCCCCCGGCTTGCTGCCCGAATGATACCGATGCACATGTAAGCAAAATAAAAAGAAATAAAACGCTTATCTTTCTTTTCATCGTAAACCAAGATTCTTTTTCAATAAATCAACAAATCCATTTTTAGATTCAACAGGTGTGTATGGATTTTCTAAATCATCTTCGTATTCAAGTTCTTTCAAAAGTGTAATTGAATTTTCACTAACACCAAGAACAAGGATTTTATCTTCAACTCTTACAACAGAAATAAATCTTTTTGGCATAATCATCTGAGAGCTTAACACATTTATACTTACCGAACCGGCTTTATTTCCCTTAAAAGAAACTCCATATTTTTTGATAAACAATAAAACCCCATATAATAATCCAACAATTACAACAAGCGGCAGTAAAGCTTTTACAATATCAAGGAACGACATTAATAAACTCCCTTCAGCCTGTTGTTTGCTTCGCTTAGATTTGTAATTCTAATTCCGAAATGTTTATCAATTACAACAACTTCTCCTTCAGCAATTTTTTTATTATTCACATAAATATCTACCGGTTCACTGGCAAGTTTATCAAGCTCAATTACATAGCCTCTTTCTAGTTCAAGAATTTCTTTTATCTGCATTTGAGTTCTTCCAAGCTCAATATATACATTAAGCTGAAGATCTTTAAGGAAATTAAGCTTATCACTCGAACCGTTTCCTTTTATCTTCGAATCGTCAAATTCATCGAATTCTGCAACGCTTGCACGAACTTTATTTTCGTTCTTCAAGTTATCCGAATTCGAAAAAACATTTTCCGAATTTTTCACGCCTTCATTTGAATTAAGGTCTTCGTTGCCAATATTATCTGCCATAATATTTCCTTATTCTATTTTATTATTTTGTTCAACTTTTCTAGTAATTTTTATTGCTTTGTGCCTATTTACAACACCAGCCCTACCCTTAAACATTGTTTTATTTCCAATTTTTACTGTATGTTCATCACTTATTGTTGTATCAAGTTTTATAATATCTCCTATTTCAAGATCGAATAAATTTTGAACTGAAATTTTCGCCGATCCGAATTCTACAGTAACTGGTAAAAATGTTTTATATAAATGATTTGATATGATCTCACTTGTGCTTGTACCATTATTTTTTGCTGGTCTAATTGATGAAAATTTTTGTGAGGATAATTTTGATAGAATCTTATCAAATGCAAAAGTTGCAAAACAAAGATTCATCATATATGTCTTTTCAGCAATAGTAATTTCGAAAGAAATAAGCAATACAGATTCACTTTGAGAAGTTATTTGTGCAAAGTCTATATCAGATTCAAATCTTTCTACCTTGAAATCCAAATCATCTACTATTTGCCAAGCTTTTCTTAAATCAATCATTATTCTTTCAGCGATTACGCCAATTACCTTTTGTTCGATTGGAGTAATTATATTTGCTTGTTTAGTACCTATTCCATTTCCTCCAAGCAGCTTATCGACTAAAGCTAGCGAAAGGTCCATACTAAGTTCAAGAATTCCCTTTATATCCGTATTCCGAATTTCAAAAGTAAATAGACAAGCGGGATTTGATACTGAAAGAATATATTCAGAATAATATATTTGATCTATTGAAGTTACATTTATATTTATTATTGATTGAAGTTTTGTAACAAGAAATGCACTAAAACTTTCTGCAAAGTTTTCATTAATATTTCTTATGGTTCTAAGTTGATTTTTCGAAATCCTGTTTGGCAGGCGAAAATCGAAGAGTATAGCTTCCTTTTCAGTGTTTTGAGCGGCTGGCGTTTCTTCACCGCTCTTTACCTTATTAAGAAGCTGATCTATTTCCTGCTGTGATAATACTTCTGCCATAATTATTGCAATATATATTTACTGAAGTAAACGTTGTTAATAGTTACGCTAGGAATAAGTTTTTTTAAACCGCTTGCAATTTGCATCTTCAAAGTATCTCTGTATGCAGTATTGTCTAATTGATCAATATTCTTACTTGCAAGCGTAGAAATAATTACATCCTTTACCATTGGTTCGCGGCTCTTTAAATCATTTTCCATTTCAAGTTTGCCTAAATCTATTCCGACAGAAGTCAACAAAAGTCTTTTTCCATCTGTATCTGCTGGGTTAACAATTATATCGTCAATTGAATAAATATATTTTCCATATTCAATTGGCTGACCATTTCCTGATTGGCTTACTTGCATGGCAGCACTATTATTCGTAGTAGGTTGTGGTTTGGTCTCTAGCCTTTTAATCAAAATGTTTGCAGTAACAAAATAAACTACAATAAGTTGAATAATGAAAATTGGAAGTCCAAAGATCAAAATTTTCATATTTACAGATGATTTTCCAGGTCTAGGTGCTATATCTTCTGGTTTTATGTCTTCTAGTTTTTCTTCTGGTAATGCCATAATAATTTTTTTTTTTTTGAATATTTCTCAATTGATATGCCAAGTAGTTTTTTATCAAATGAATAAAACACTGAGAAATAGAAGAACAATTTTGGTTATTATTCTACACTTGGTTGAATTTTGAGGAAAAAGGAGTATCCGCTTATCGATACTCCTTTTTATGTGAGGGGTTTATGCGCGTTATCTAACTAAATTCGTAATATCTTGAAGAAGCTGATCTGAAGTAGTTACAACTTTTGCATTAGCTTCAAAACCTCTTTGTGAAACTATCATGTTTGTAAATTCCTGCGATAGGTCTACATTTGATTGTTCTAAAGCTCCGGATTGAATTGTTGTTGCTGAAGATTCTCCCGGTGCATTTATTAATGGGTCTCCAGAATTCGCAGCTACTGAATACATATTACTTCCAGCGCTTACAAGTGCATTCGGGTTTGTAAATGTGGCTATCATTACTTGTGCTAATGTTCTCGAATTACCATTAGAGAAAACTCCAACTACATTGCCATATTGATCAATGTTCAAATTTGTAAGAGTTGCCGAAGCAGAACCATCCTGTTTTAATGCAGCAACTTGAGATGACAGTGATGTTTGTGTAATACCTGCAGTACCAGAACCGAAATTCAAATTAATTGGCTGCGCTTCTGCACCGTTGCCAGGGTTATAAGTTATCTGTGGAATTGGCGGGATTCCTGGTACTGTAACTCCTCCTTGTGTAATTGATTGAATCTGTCCATTTGGATCGAAAGTTACTGTTCCGCTAGTAGCACCAGTAAAAGTTCCACCGTCTGTTGAAGGAACTGATACTTTCCAATTCCAAGTACTGCCATAAGCATGATCAAATTGTACACTTAAAGTATGTGCATTACCTAACGAATCATAAATGCTTACAGAACCATTAACAGGAGCTTCGGTATTGCCCTGATTAACAATTGCAGGTATGCTTGTAGAATTTGTTGACGAAGCTGCCAAAGTAATTTTAGAAAAATCTAAACTGAAAGAAATATTATTGTCGGCGCTTGCTATAGTTACTGGCGAATTCGTACAGTTGCCTGTAGAATTAAAAGTTAATGCACTAAGAGCTGGTGTTGCTGTGGGTTGAGTTGTTAAGGCAACTCCTTTAGAATCATAAACTGTGTAACTTGGTGTCCAGGTTCCACTGCTCTGTGTATAAGATACTTTTAATGTATAATTTGTACCATCTTTGCCAACGATAGGTATGTCTGTTGTAGATGCTGGGGCATTATATGGAGTGGTCCCAGCCAAGCTGTCTGTTAGATTTACTGTGTTAGTTGCAATTGTAGGAGAGCTGCTTTGTAAATTTCCTCCCCAAGAAACATTCTGTGTTTTAATTGCCGGAAGCTTTAAGTTTTTATCTACAACGATATCTTGAGTAGTAGTCCCTTGTGGAATTTGTCCTAAACCGTTTGCAACTTTTCCTTGAACAACAGCACCATTTTGCGGATCAACAAGCTTACCGTTTGCATCAAAAATAAATGCACCAGCTCTTGAATAAAAATTTTGTCCGTTACTGTTAAGAATAAACATTCCCGGACCTTGCAAAGCTAGGTCAGTTGAAATTCCGGTAGTTTGAAAAGTTCCCTGGTTCCAGTTCCTGTCGATTGAATTTATTTTCATTCCTAAACCGACTTGAAAACTATTGGTACCACCTGTTGATTCTGTTGGACTTGTACCAGATTTTATTAGCTGATTGAATGTATCGCTGAAAGTAACTCTAGAACTTTTGAAGCCGATTGTATCAACATTTGCAATGTTATTACCAATAACATCCATCATAGATTGTAAGTTTTGCAATCCTGAAACGCCAGAGAAAAGTGAATTAAGAAGTGCCATTTTAACCTCCTAGGTTTTTTCTGAAATTTAACCCGGCTTCAATCAGTCCGCCGGATTCAGAGCGCCCTCGAAAGGTCCCGCTCTATGTTATTTAATTAATTATTTATAAACTCTAACTTTACTTGAACTTACTCTTACACTTGAACTTTTTTATTTACGCAAATACCACACTGTCAATATTCGTAAAAATATTTTCGTTGCTGTCACCAACCGGCAGCGCAGTCACCACTGTACGATTTGGAATATTTACAATGAATGCAGTATCATTCATCATCACCAGAGAATCTTTCGAGCCTTTAGATTCAGCCTTTTGAACCGCATCTTGAATTTTATTAATCTCTGTGTCGCTTAGTTGGATATTTCTGTTTTCTAATCTCTTCAAAGCATGATTTGAAAATTTTACTTTATCCAGTTCATCCTGAAAAATTGAACTAAAACTATCCGTACTGCTTTTCGCTTTGACATTTCCGAAATCACTATTTTGAGTTATCGGAATAAACGGTACACTTATACCATTTACTTCTGTCATTTTAATTTCCTCCTTGAGAATTAGGATCAATTATCTCCAGCACATCTGAAAGCTGATATTGAGAGTTGTTTACAACCAAACTAGCTCCATTGGATCCGAATTGAACTCCTGAAATTATTCCTTCAATAAATGGTGTTGCTGTCATATCGCTTCCGTTCATGCTTTTTGCTGTCACTGTGTAAGTATATTTACCTTGTGGTAATGTATTGCCATTATTATCGGAAAAATCCCAAGAAAGTTTATTATCTCCGGATGAAGTGGGTAAATTATTTAATGTTTTTACAACATTTCCATTTGAATCAGTAACTGTAATTGAGACAGAAGATGCATCAGCAGGAAGTGTATAACCAAGTTCAATGCTTCCTTGTCCATTATTTTGAATATTTCCACCGCCTATTTTAACTTCTTTCCCGATTAATGTTGAAGAGAGTGTATTGTTGATTGATTGTGTTAAAGCGTAGTTGGCGTTAATACTTGTTGTCATGTTATCATTTAAATTTTGCAATTGTTCCAACGAACTGAATTGAGCAAGCTGGGCAGCAAACTGAGTTCCATCCATCGGACTCATTGGATCTTGATTTTTCATTTGAGCGATTAGTAGATTCATAAAATCATTTTTACCCATTGTTGTTCCGCTGCTAGAAGTGACGGTGCTTGATTGGCCATTTGTTACATTCGTTACTCCGTTTACCATAAAATCTCCTAAATTAAATACTCATAAGTATTATAGCCCATACTTTTAGACGAAAATGAGCTATTATTAATTTCTACTTTTTGTTCCGATGAATGATAGCTTGATTTTTTCTTTTGACTAAATGCTTTACCGAATTTTTGCTCTCCCCCACTAACATTTACTGTAAAAGAATTTAATTGCATTCCATTTAAGGAAAGTGATTGTTTTAAATCATTAATGTTATTTTGAACGATTAATTTCACTGCTTCCGTATCCACTTCAACATTTGCATGAACTGTATTTTTTGATACGTCAACAGTTACTTTCATGCTTCCAAGGCTCTCAGGTTTTAGATTTAGTATAATGCTCTTTTCACTTCCCTGTTTAACCATATTAGTTATTTCATTAACAACATCAGATATTTTTATTGTTTTTGCTTGATTAAAAGCCTGATTTGGAGCTGATAGATTTTTAATGTCAGAAATGTTAGAATTATTTTTTTCATTATTTAATTGATTAACAAATAATTCTAAATCATTGCTTTTATTCGATTCCAAATTATTTTTTGATTGATGATTATCTGTTGAAGTTTCTGATTTACTATTTATTGGTTGCGGTGTCTGATCTTTCTCTAAAAAATTATTTACTGTTTGCGAATTATCATTTTGAATTTTTGGTGAATTATCCGCTGTCTGAACAAGTATATTTTCATTTTTAGTTTGTGAATTTTTATTCCCAATTGAAAAATCTACAGCTGGTTTTGGTAATTGTTCATCAGTTTCAATACTAGTATTTGAATTCTTAATTTCTTCTTGATTAGAATTAGTTGTTATGCTCTCAACATCCTTTAATAAATTTTGATCTAATTTTTTAGGAACTGCATTTTGAATATTTGTTTCACCAAATTGCATTTTAGAATTTAGATCTTCTTTGCTCTGGATTGAAATTTCATTTTGAAGAGAGGTTGTATCTTCATTTTTATATATTGCTGTTTTCAATTCAGACTTATCTATCAGGTTTGATTTCAAATTTCCAAGAACTGAAAAATCATTATTCATCTTAGCGGAAACTGGTTGTAAGCCTAAATTTTCGGCTAAATTTATAATTGAATTTGAAACCTTGCTTGATATAAAATCTTGTTCGTTCAAGTCAGCAGAAGAATTATTTGATACATTTAGAATAGTATCTGCCGGTTGATTTCTCAGCGAACTGTTTTCACTAAAAGCAGAAAAAATAACAGTTTCATTATTTTTTGAACTTGTTACGGCTGGATTCTGTGAATGAGTATTTTCAATAAGTTTCGTTGAAACATTGGCTGCTAATTCATTTGATAAATTTATTTTGACAGAGGCAATTGATAATTTTATCTCAGCAGCATTTTTATTTTGAAGTACGTCTTGTCCATGATTTGAAGTTGAATTGCCTTGCTTAGAAGTTAAATTAAATAATTGCTTTTGTAACTCACCACCTTCACTTAAATCAAAATTATTTGCTTTATTATTGTCATTATTAGTTTGTGAATTCGGTTTTGTTAAAATTGACTTATCGCTTATTTTATTTGAATTTTCAGCTGCAATTTCCTTTGAGACATTTATTTTAAATTCTGCGCTCGGCAATTTTATTTCGACATTATTTGTTCCTTGAAATAAATTAAGTATAGCCGATTCTAAATCGCTCGTAACATTTGATTCATTATCTTTTGAAGAATTATTTTTTACTGTATTATCATCGAAATAATTCCCTTTATCAAATTTTGTATTAGCCTTATTGTCTAAAGTTGAATTCGAATTGAAGAAAAGATTATGAATTAATGAGTATATTTCTTCAAGATTTGAAGAAATTAATTTATTCGCAGTTTCAACTGAATCGGCAGAGTTTTTTAACGAGTTTAATTTTCCAGTCAAATCAATTATAAATTCTTTTGCTGGATTTCCATTTTTTTCATTGTTCAATTCATCGCTAGGATATTCTGAAGTATTTTGAAGTTCGTTATCTGTAATAATTCTATTTGCTTGTAAATTTATTGATTTAGCGGATACTCCAAGTGCATTTAAAAGTACAGATAGTTTTTTAACTAAACTTGATAAATCAATATTTTCAATATTAATTGTTTGCAAATCATCAGTTTTAATACTCTGATTTTGTGTATTTAAATTCTGTTGAACTGGAATTAAATTTTCAATAGTAATAGTCTTATTCTTGTTTCCACTATTTTGAACGCTAGAAAGTATATTCGTATTAATGTTCTTCTGTGCTGAAGAGTTTTGAATCATATTTTCATTTATAATTCTAATGATATCTGAAAACAGATAAGAAGAATTAGTTAACTTTGACGGTTTAACAACAGCTGCTGAATCTGTTTGTGCGATTGTTTGAATAAATAATGGATTGAACTGCATTTATTTTGCTCTCGTTATTCTATTTGCTGTTTCAGGATTTAATTCAGATAAAATTTCTGCCGCTTTTTTCTGTTTCATTGAATAAATTATATCTCTTGCTACATTATCGGAATAACTTGAAATTATTTTAGCAGCTTTTTGAGGGTCCATCGATTCATACAATTTTGCCGTCTGAATTTTCCATACATTATATATGCTGTCTGGTTTTGTTTTTTCATCAGCAACAATAACCTGCGAAGAAGCAACTTTGGAAGTATTATTGTCTATTGTAATTTTTTTATCTGCTGATTTTAACGCAGCTTGGAGAGATCGCAAACTGTCAAGCAAAAGCGAATCTCTATATGCACTAGTAAAAACCGTATCGTTAGTTTTAGGCGGAATAATTGTTTTTATTGAGTCTAAAACTTCTTGTTTAAAATCATTAAATAAATAGTTTTTAATATCAGCTATTGAAACCTTTGCAGTATCAATCATTTTATTTTTATTTGGTATTGATTGTACTGGTGTGAAATCAAATTTAAAAATATCTCTATATGCTGAATTTAAGTAAACTATTCCGCCTGTTGTTAATAAAAAGGCAGCTAAAAAGACAACAATATAAATAATCTTAGCTTTCACTTAGTTTGCCTTATAAATTTTTGAGTAGCTAACTCATCAATAAATTTTAATTCTATATTATTTTGCTCTGCAGTAAAGTTTTCGTGATATGTGTCTTCAAGTGTTTCAAAGATTTTATGTTCTTTACTTTTTTCAATTAATTCCTTCAGCTTCAAATCTTTTTTCTCTTTTAATTTTTGCAACTGATTCATAAGTTCTGATTTTTTTCTTGCTAATAGAAGCTCATAATTTTTTTTGAATTTAATTTCGGAAATTGAAACATCCTTTTTTGCCCAGCTTTTTTTACTATTCAATTCTTCTTCTTCAATTTGTTTGTATTCATCTATAAGCTTTGCAATTTCTAAATCAATTAAAGCAACTTCTTTCTGAGCTTTTTTTTCAAGAGCTTCTTTTGTCTTCTTAATTGTTTCAAACTTGTAAACAAATTTTGCCATCTACTATCCAATAGGTAATTCAATTATTTGATTCAATCTCTCTAACGTTTGTTCAAACACGGCTTCTTCGTTCATTTCTTGTTTAAGAAAAGAGCGAAGATATTTTATCTTTGATAGTGCATGATCGATTTGCGGATTACTTCCTTTAACATATGCGCCAATGTTAATTAAATCTTCCGCTTCATTATACGTTGCAAGAATTTCATTAAATGTAGTTGCTCTTTTCTTATGCTCTTTAGAAACTATATCCGGCATTACACGGCTTATACTTTGCAGCGGATCAACTGCTGGAAATTGTCCTTTATTCGCAAGCTTTCTAGAAAGTACCACATGGCCATCTAAAATTGAACGAGCTGCGTCGGCAATTGGTTCATTCATATCATCTCCATCAACCAAAACTGTATAGAATCCAGTTATTGATCCTTTTTCAGTGCTTCCCGCACGTTCAAGTAATTTAGGAAGAATTGCAAATACTGATGGAGTGTAACCTTTTGTTGTTGGCGGTTCACCAATTGTTAATCCAATTTCTCGTTGAGCCATTGCGAATCGTGTAACAGAGTCCATCATCAAAACCACATCCATTCCTTGATCACGAAAATATTCCGCAATCGTTATTCCAATAAATGCACCTTTCATTCTTACTAATGCTGATTTATCGCTAGTTGCAACTATTACAACAGACTTTTTTAATCCTTCTTCACCAAGATCTTTTTCAATAAACTCCCTAACTTCTCTTCCTCTTTCACCAATTAAAGTAATTACATTAACGTCAGCATTTGTATTGCGCGCAATCATACCCATTGTTACACTTTTACCAACTCCACTGCCCGCAAAAATTCCTATTCGCTGTCCTTTGCCAACAGTAAGCAATCCATCAATAGATCTTACTCCCGTTTGTAAAGGATCAACAATTCTTTTTCTCTCAAGCGGATTTGGAGAAGTATTATAAATTGACATTGAAGCTGAACAAAAAATTTCTCCTTTACCATCAATTGGATTTCCTAATCCATCAATCACTCGACCTAAAAGTTCTGGCCCCACGCCCACAGTAAATGTTCTGCCTAATGCTATTATTTCGCATGATGGAGAAATATTATGAACTTCACCCAAAGCAATTGAAAGTACTTTACCATCCTTAAATCCGACGACTTCCGCTTTGCATACTTCATTTCCTTCTCTATCAATTACAATACAAATTTCTCCTAAAGAAACATTTGGGCCTACAGAAACAATCACCAAACCAATAACGTCTGAAACTTTGCCATTAACTTTTATTAAATCGGTGCGGTCGATTATTCGTTTATATTTATTTGTAATTGCTAAATTAAGATCCATTGTTAATCGTGAGCTATGTTTACTTCCAAACTTTTTTTCAATTCAATAAATTGTGAAGAAATTCTTGCATCAACATTTCCGATTTCAGTTTCAATAAAACATCCACCGGGTTCAATCTTTTCATCTGTTTCAAAATTTATTTTCGAAGCTAAATCATCACTTAAAATATTGTTACTTTCCGAGTTTATTTTTTCCATATCTGAAGGATTAAGTTTTACAACAACTTTATTTGAACCAATTACCCTTCTTATTGATTCTTTCAAAGTATCATTGATTATAGATTCTTTTGATATTTCCCTATGAACTATTTTTTCGGATATGGCAAGTGAAAGATCAATAACAATTTTTTCAAATTCTTTGCTGTATTCATTTAAAGAGTTGTCGAATTCGGAAATTATTTTCCTTATTTCTTCATATTTATTTGAGAGTTTATCCAAATATTCTTTTTCTAATTTTTCATTAGCCGATCTTTGTCCATCAGCAAAGCCTTTTTCATAATATTGCTGAAGCTGACGCTGAAAAAAAACTTCTTCTTTTTCTGTTTCAATATTCGAATTTGAAACAATATTCTTCATTGAAATATTTATATTTTTTGATTTAGCGTTTACTTTAATAACACTAGACATAAATTTCGTCCGATCCGGCTCTCATATTCAATGAAATTTCTCCGCTTTCTTCTAAAGCTTTTACAATATCAATAACTTTTGCTTGTGCTGCTTCAACTTCTTTAAGTTTTACCATTCCCATATACTGAAGTTCTTCTCTTAATAAATCGGCAGCTCTTTCAGACATATTTGCAAATATTTTTTGTCTAAGTTTTTCATCAGCAATTTTTAGTGATAAAGCTAAGTCTTTCCTATCAACTTCTCTTAATATTTTCTGAATATCTTTATCCTGAATATTTACAATATCATCAAAAAGGAACATAAGACGCTTAACTTCTCCAGCAACTTCAGGATCTTTTTGTTCAAGCCCTGTTAAAATTTCTTTACTTAGGCTTATGTTTGTTCTGTTTAGAACTGTAGCTAGACTTTTAGTCCCTCCAATTTTGCTTAAAGATTGGCTCATGCTAAACCCTGCCATATCATCAACAACTTTTTCTACCTGTTTAAGAGTTTGAGGAGAAATTTTTCCTAACGTGGCAATTCTAAAAACTACATCAGTTCTTAGTGGTTCTGTTAACTCTTTAAGAGCTGCAGCAGTTTGATCTGGAGAAAGATGAGAAAGTATTAATGCAATTGTTTGTGGATGTTCTTTACTTAAAAAACTTACAAGCTGAGCAGAGTCAGCTTTCTTCAATACATCAAAACCTCTGAGTGTAGTTAGATTTTTAACTTTTTCAATAATCTCAACAGCTCTATTTATACCGAAAGATTTTTCTAATACAGCCTGTGCGTATTCTAAGCCGCCTTCCAAAACATATTCTCTTGCTGTAACCATGCTGTAAAATTCTTCCATAACAGCATCAACAGTTTGAGAAGGAATATTTTTAACTTTGGAGATTTCTGTCGAGATCATTTCAATCTCGCCTGCATCAAGATGTTTAAATACTTCTGCTGCGTTTTCAACATTCAAAGCAATCATTAACAAAGCTGCTTTTTGAACGCCTGTTATATCAACTGTTTTTAAATCCTTTTGCATCATTCGCCTTAAAATTCATCTTCATGTAGCCATGCATTAATTAATTTTGCGGCATCCATTGGGTTTTTTGATACATAATTTGAAATTTTCAATTGTTGGTTTTTCTTTCTGACTGCATCGTCCGAAATTTCATCTTCCAAATCGCCAATTGGTAAAAGACTTTTTTTCATTCTCATTCCAATTTGTGAAGGTGGTGCTGCGGCGGCCAGTTCCGGCTGTGCAAAATTATCTAACATAATATTTTCATTATTAAAAGTTCCGATAACAATTTTTTCATTCTTTAGTCGTTTCATCAACCCTTTAAGCAAGAATAAAGAAGCCGCAACTGCTGCAATCATCAAAAAAGGATTAATATATTGATTCATGTTATCCATTACACCAGGCGTAGTAATTTTTTCATCTTCCAATTCTTTTGTTTCAAACGGAATATCAACAATAGAGAACTGATCGTTTCTTGTTGGATCTATTCCAACTGCATTTTTTATTATTTCTTCTAACTTATTCATCTGATCTTTTGGCCTGGGTTCAAAAGTTGTTTCAACTTTATTATTTTGTTTAACTTCTTTAGGAATGTCATTTATAACTGCAGCTACACTTAATCTTTTTATATTTCCGGAACCTGCAATAACTTTTTCTATTGTTTTACTTATTTCATAATTAGTTGTGTTGTTTTGACTAACTTGAGCAGTTGAGTCTCCAAGATTTTTCCCATTATTTTCAGTCTTAATGCTTTGTTCACTCACCGCTACTTGAGAATTTGGATCGTATGATTCCATAGTTTTTTCAACTTGATCAAAATTCAAATCAGCATTTACTTCAATCATTGCGTTGCCGTAAC
The DNA here is from genome assembly GCA_021824145.1 of Bacteroidota bacterium. Taxonomy (GTDB): domain Bacteria; phylum Bacteroidota; class Ignavibacteria; order Ignavibacteriales; family Ignavibacteriaceae; genus FEN-1297. Next base: position 531,947 of record JAKALM010000001.1, on the reverse strand, counting down.
CAAGAACATTATCAAGCATTCCTTGTGCTTTCTGAGCCAAGTAATTTTCAATTGATCTTTTAATTTCATACTGTTTTGAACTTGAAACAGCAAGCGGGTCACTATCTTCATCTTTTGAAAGTAATTTTCCCTGCGTATCAATTAAAGTAACCTTCCCTGGAGTTAAACCTTCCACGCTGCTTGAAACTAAATTTGTTATTGCTGCTATATTCCCTTTAGTAATAGAATAATTATCTCGAAGTTTTAAAACAACTGCTGCCGTTGGAGGTTTCTGTTCATCTTTAAAAACAGATTTTTGAGGAATTACAATATGAACTCTTGCACCTTCAACTCCATCAACTTCCATAATTGTTTTTGCAAGTTCACCTTCAAGTGCTCTTTTATAATTAAGCTTTTGCATAAAGTCAGACATCCCCATTGTGTTCTTATCAAAAATTTCATAGCCAACTATTCCGGAGCTTGGAATGCCTTTTCCAGCTAAAGCAATCCTTTCCTCATAAACTTTTTCTTTTGGAACTTTTATTGTTTTTCCATTATCGGTAATTTCATATTGAATTTTTTGGGCGTTCAGTTGATCAATAACTTTGGAAGCATCTTCTTGCGAAAGCCCAGAAAAGAGAGTTGAATAATTTGGCTGGTTTAGAAAAACCAAAAGTACACCAAGCAGAAGTACAGTTAAGCTTACAGCTCCGCCAATAACCATTTTCTGCTGAAGTGTTAGTTTATTAAAAATGTTTAAGACCGAACTTAAAGGATTATCTTTCATTGTAATTAAACTGGAATGTTAGTTAATGTTTTGTACATATCTACAGCTTTATTTCTAATTTCCATCAATAGCTGCAAACTTGTTTGTGCTTTTTCACCTGCAATCATTACATCCTGAATTTGTATGTTGCCGCCTTGAATATATTCTTCTGTTTTTTTGTTCGCATCAAGTTGGCTTTGATTTACCTGCCCAATGAAATCAGATAGAACTTCACCAAAATTTCCTTCTTTTGATTTTTGAACATTACTTATATCTGGTAAATCTTTTATTATATTATTTATTGCACCTACATTCATTATTAACCTCGCATATCAATTAAAGAACCAATTTTTACTCCGGAAAGTTTCCCGTTTTTTTCATAAAAATGGTAGTCTGCAACTTCTGATTTGCTTTGTGGATAAAGCTTAGCAAAAAAATTTTTTTCTTCTACCGATAAATTTGCATTTGAAGGCAAAGTATTTTTTGCTTGTACGTTTGCATCAACATCATTTAGTTTTGGTTTTCTTTCAATGTTTCTAACATTAGCTTGTGTATAGTTACCTACGCTATTAGTATCAATTCTCATTTAAATCTCCAGTGAATCTTTAACCATTTGTTTTGAAGAATTAAGGGCAGTTAAATTTGCTTCATAACTTCTTGATGCTGAAATCATATCAACCATCTCAGTTACAATATTTACATTTGATTCTTCAATATATCCATTTGCATTTGCATCGGGATTAGATGGATCATAAACTATATCGCCAGGTTTTTGGTCGGTTACTTCTTTTACAGATAAATCATTTCCAGTTCCTCCAGATTGAAATGAAACCATCTCCGGAGATTGGATGTGCCCTGGTTCTGAAACATTCATCTGTAAAGTGCTTTGCTCGGTTGAAAGATTATTCGCAAATTGATTGGGTGAAGCTACAATTTGTAAATATTTTCGTTGGTACGGTTGTCCGTCTGCTGTTTTTGTAACATCTGCATTAGCAATATTTTCGGCTATAAGGTTCATTCTCTTTCGCTGAATGCTCAAACCTTTAGCGCTAATATCAAAACCAGGAAAGTTAGAATTAATTTTCATGCTTAAGCTCCGCCTTTTATAACATTTTGAAGATTTTTGTAATAATCACTTATCTTCTTAGCAGCAAACTGAAAGTTCAAAGTATTTTCTGCAAGCTCCGACATTTCTTTATCTATATCTACATTATTAATTCCAGAAACATCGTCTTTACTTTTATCAGTTATTATTTGATAACTTTTTTCATCGTTATTATTAGGCTGTATAGAACCAATATGAGTGCTGTCATTTGTAACCAGCATCGAATTCATATTATCATTAAGCATATTTTTAAATACAACATCTTTTCGCTGATAATTTTCTGTACCGATGTTCGCAATATTCTCGCTTAAGATTTTATTCTTCTCAGCGCAGTAACTTGAATAGTCTTCTAAGAGTTTTATTGTAGAAATTGGCATTTGCTTACCTGTTTTCTTTTACAGGTTCAGTTCAAAATAAATGCCATTTGAGAATAGTGCAGGTTTTAATAAGAAGTTAATTGATGATTATTAAAGATGGCTATATTTGTGCAGTTGTAAATTATTAATCAGAATAATCTAAAATGATTGACTTTGTTTGACCACAAGAACAAACAAATTTAATTTCTTTAATTGAATCGTTAGAATCTTTTTTCAAAATTATTTTTACGCCGTCGTGGCTTTCCTCTTCAACGCTTACTTTTACTTTACCAACTAATTCGGTTTTTTTCGATTTTATAAAATTATTATTATCACTTTGTGAGTAAGTAAATTCTCTAAACAACGGTTCTTCAAAATTATCTTTCATTTTAAACTGCCTTATTAATTATTTCTGGTATAGATTCTAAAGATGCTATAACATCAGCGTAGCCAGCATCTACTATCGCTTTCGGCATTCCATAAACCACACAGCTATTTTCATCTTGTGCTAAACAATAGCCGCCAAGCTCTTTTAATTTTTGAATTCCTTCTAAACCATCTCTTCCCATTCCTGTCATGATAATTCCTAAAGTATATTTTCCAAAAACATTTACTACAGAATCGATCATTACATCAACAGAAGGACGATGCAAAGTAGTTGATGGTTCTTTTGATATTTGAATCGTTGCAATTCCACTCATTTTTTTTGTAACTGTCATATGGAAACCGCCAGGAGCAATATAAACAACACCGTTTCGCACCTTCTCACCATCTTCTGCTTCTTTAACTTCTAATTCGCTTAACCCATTTAATCTTTCAGCTAAAGATTTAGTAAATTTTGGCGGCATATGCTGAACAATAAAAATTGGAATATTAATTTTTTTGCTCAGTTTTGGAATTACTTTTTGCAAAGAAAATGGTCCACCGGTCGAAATACCCAATGCAATTGATTCATATCCCATTTTAGGAAGAGATTGAGAGGTTTCATGTTTTACTGGCGTTGTAGAAAAACTAGAATTTAATTTTTGAATTCTGTTTAATCTGTCTCTTAAAACCCTCTGTTTAACAATTTCTTTTATTTTATTGATGAGCTCATCTTTTATCTTAATAATATTTACATTGATGTAAGATAGTTCCTTCGGAATGAAATCAACAGCACCATATTCCAATGCTTTTAAAGTCACTTCCGCGCCTTCAGTAGTCAAAGAACTAACCATCAAAACCGAAGTAGGACAATCTTTCATTATTTTTTTCAATGCTGTTAAACCGTCCATCTTCGGCATTTCAATATCCAGCGTAACAATATCTGGACGTAAAGATTTTACAAGATTATAACCTTCTTCTCCATCTTTTGCTTGGCCAATAACTTTAATGTCGGGATCACTTTCGAGCATAATCGAAATTGATTTGCGCATAAAAGCGGAATCATCAATAACTACAGCTGATATTTTATTACCCAATTTACTCTGAAATTTTATTTATTAATTCACTTATATCTAAAATCATTACAACTGTGCCATCGCCCATTATAGTCGATCCGGCTATTCCATGAATGTTTCCTAAATAGCTGCCTAATGATTTAATTACAACTTCTTTTTGGCCGCAAAGTTCATCTACTTTTATTCCATATCGTTTTTCTGCTAATCCTACGATAACAACATATTGCCAAATTTTTTTGTCTTCTTTTGTTTTATCATAAAGAAGATTTTCTATTCCAACTAAAGGAATAACGCTGTCCATTCTTCTAATAGCTTCGTGTCCGTTAATTGTATGAATATCTTCGGCTTGAACTCTTAATGCTTCGATTACTGAGTTCAGAGGAATCACTACTGTTTCAGAATTTACTTTTACAATCATTCCCGGAATAATTGCAAGCGTTAGCGGAAGCTTCACAATAAATTTTGTTCCTTTGCCAACAACTGATTCAATATTAATTATTCCACGAAGTTTTGCAACATTAGTTTTAACAACATCAAGGCCTACACCTCTACCCGAAACATTTGTTACTTTTTCTGCAGTTGAAAATCCAGGTAAGAAAATCAAATTATAAGCTTCTTGTTTTGATAATTCTTTTGCTTTTTCTTTTGTAATTAATCCTTTTGATACAGCTTTCTCTTTTATAAACTCTGGATCAATACCTTTACCATCATCTTCAATTGAAATTACAATTTGGTTGCCTTCTTGTTCAGCAGATAATATAATTGTGCCGGCAGATTCTTTTCCGATTTGCTTTCTAACATCTGGAGATTCGATTCCATGGTCTACAGAATTACGAATTAAGTGAACCAATGGATCGTTGATTTCTTCAATTAAGGTTTTATCTAATTCGGTGTCTTCGCCTCTAATTATTAGATTTACTTCCTTTTGAGTTTCTCTAGCAAGGTCTCGGACTAATCTGGGGTAGCGATTAAAAACTTTTCCAATCTTCACCATTCTTGTTTTCATTACAACAAGCTGAAGCTCATTTGTCATTAAATCGATTTGTTTAGCTGCATCGGAAAGGTCGCGGGAAATTTTTGTACCTTCATATTCAAGAGCAATTTCCGAATTTACTTGAGCCAGCCGGTTTCTCCCAAGAACAAGTTCGGAAGCAATATTTAATAATTCATCAAGCCTTTCAACATCAACTCTAATTGTATTATCGCTTTTTTTATTTACAATGTTTTTAGTTACATCTTTATCTTCTGGTTTTTTTTCTGCAGCAACTGAAACATTTTCATTCGCAATTTCTTTTTGTTTCTCGTCTGCAATTTCGGGAACATTTTTATCAGTTGAATCTTCATTCGAATTTTTATTTTCTAATTTATCAATTAGTTTATTCAGCATTTCCACAGTTTCATCAACCGAGACATTCTCGCACAATTCAGTTTCAATCGAAACTAAAAGTTCTTTTATTTTATCATAAGAAGCTAAAATTCCGTCCATTAAATCTGTACTAAGCAAAGCTTCACCTTTACGCAGTTTGTTCAATATATCTTCGCATCGATGAGTAACTTTTGTAAGTTTATCCAGTCCGATAAAACCAGATGTTCCTTTGATAGTATGAAACGAACGAAAGATTTCGTTAAGTAATTCTGCATCGTCGGGGCGATTTTCTAGCTCTATTAAATTGAGATCAAGTTTTTCAAGAATTTCTTTTGTCTCAACTATAAAGCTGTCAACAATCTCCTTCATTTCGGGATCGTTTAACATTGTATATGTGTTTTCGTTTTCCATCTTTATGAAAATAGTTTATCTATTTCGTCTTGTGTTGCTTTGTTATTAATATTATTTACTAAAATATCTGCTACATCTTGTTTTTCGGAAGACTTAGTATAAATTGCATCGGGATCAAATGTAGAACCTTCCGGAACGTCAATTTTCATTTCGCTTAAATCTTTAATTTCAGTTTCATCTAAATGAATTATTAGCGAAGAAAGTCTTGTTCTAACTGATTCGATCAAATGATTAACAGCTGCAAGCTGCTGTGAAGTAATATCCTGAACCTGTAGAGAAAGTGTAATGCTGTAAACTCCGTTTTTTATTCTCTTAAATGTATCAAGCATTTCTGGAACAACAGGATTATATTGATTTAATAATTCCAATTGAATCATAAGTTCTAAAGCTTCAGAATTATTTGAAACTATTTCTTTTAATTTATTCCAAATTTTCTTTCTCTCTTCATCTTTGGATTGAAAATCTATTACCGATTTTTCAATTTTATCCATATCGAGTGAAATTGAATCAATTATATCGAGAATTTCTGTTGTTGCCAGTTCAGTAGCGCTAGAAACATTGCTTATCTGATCTTTAGCTTTTGGAATTTTACTTGTACTATCGGCAATTGAAGTATTTATATCTTCTAGCAGCGGTACAGTCTCTTTCATAAAGTCTATTAGGCTTTGAATGATTGGAATTAACTTTTGACCATACCGGAAAACGACTTTTAAATCGTTCAGTCTTTCAAAGAGATCAGTCATTGTTGTAACTTGTTTCATAAGATATAATCCTTAAGCTGCATTTAATATTTGATCTATTTTTTCTTTTAGAACTTGTGGAGTAAATGGTTTAACAATATAATTGTTAACTTTTGCATTAAGAGCTTCTATTATGTCTTCTTTTACTCCTCTTGTTGTTACCATTAAAATAGAAAGCTTTGATAATTTCGAATCTCCGCGAATGGTTTTGACTAATTCAAGACCAGAAACATTAGGCATATTCCAATCGGTAATTACAAAATTTATTGCTTCATCGGCAGATAATTTATCTAAAGCTTCTTTACCATCTCCCGCCTCAACAAAATTATCATAGCCAAGGTTTTTTAATGAATTTATTACTATTCTCCGCATTGTTACGGAATCATCAACCACTAGAAATTTTAATGACATATTATCTTCCTCAGTTTAAATATTTTGAAACTTCATAAGCAATTCTTTTGGGATCGAAAGGTTTAATGAGATATGAATTGGCTCCATATTCCATACCTTTCTGAACTTCTTCGCTGCCAGCTAAAGATGAAAGAATAATAATTGGTATTTCTTTAAGATCTTCATTTCCGCGAATAGCTTTGATTAGCTCGAAGCCGTCAAGGTTCGGCATATTCAAATCCGTAATTACCAAATTCACCTTTTCTTTGGGTAATTTTTCCAACGCTTCCATTCCGTCAGAAACTGGAATAATTTTATATCCTTTCATTGTTAGTGCAAATGAAACAAACTTTCTTATAGAAGGTGAATCATCTGCCACAAGAATTACTTTATTCATTTTTGTATTTTACTCCTTCTTGTAACCGACAGTTTTGGGAAAACTTACCACTGTAAAAGCTTTTGAAATCATATGCAAAGTTTCCGCGTAACCTATAAAAAGGTAACCGGAATTATTAAGTGAATTATATAAATTAGACACAACTTTTATTTTCGATTTTGTATCAAAATAGATAAGAACATTTGCACAAAAAATTATATCAAAGTTCGTCATCATTCGCATGCTTGCGTCATCGTATAAGTTCAAAATTTTAAATGAAACATATTTTTTAATTTCAGAATTTACTTCAAATGCACTTCCACTTTGTTTAAAATATTTTTTCAAATAATATCCAGGCGTATTTCTAATTGAATATTCTCTGTATATGCCCGTTTTAGCTGTTTCAACCACTGCATTATTTATATCTGTTCCAATTATTTCAAAATCAAGTGAAGGATATTTTGGCTTAATTAGATCCGAAATTATAATTGCAATTGAATAAGCTTCTTCACCAGAAGATGATGCTGCACTCCAGATTCTAATTTTATTATTCGATCTTCCTTTAGAAGCGATTATTCCAGGAATTACATTTGTTACGAGAGCATCAAGCTGCGGCTGATTTCTGAAAAAAAAAGTTTCATTAATAGTTATCGCTTCATACAAATATTTTATCTCTTCTTTATTGCCGGAATTAAATCTTAGAAAATCAAAATATTCATCATAAGAATTCATGCCCAAAAAATTAATTCGTTTCATCAGCCTGCTTTCCAGCAGATATTTTTTATTATCCTGGAAGTAAATCCCGCAGCTATCATAAATATATTTTCTGAAGTTTTCAAAAGCAGAATTTGAAAGAACTAAATTATTTAAACCTTTGCCCGGAAAAGGACTTACCTGCGATAAAACTGTATTGGGTAATTGAGTCATAAATTATTTTCGTTTTTCGTTTCAAACTGGAAATCCTGGTTTTGAGATAAGATTATTTTTGCTCTTTCACTAATCATCTCTTCAGGATCGTTTGTCATCTTAATCAGAGCCGGTTCAATTTGACTTAATTTTACATTACTTAAAATTTCAAGTAGCTTTAGTTTGTTCCAAATATTATCGTCTTCTAACATCTTATCAAGGAACAAAACTGCAATGTTTTCATCAATTAAAAACAATAGTTCGGAAGCATATTTCCTTACTTCTTCATCTGGGTCATCCAAACATTTTGATATTGCATCAGCCAAATCCCTTCGCTGTAGATTTTGCAACGATTCTTTTAATATGGCTGGATAAATTTCTATCGTCTCTTTTGTCAATTCTAAAAGATTTCTAATATTTCCGCTTGACTGATTAATAATTATAGGAATGATTGATAACAATGCTAATGGTTTTTCAAACATCTTGTTTTTGATTATTTCATCAAGATCATAATCTTCCCCATAAACTCTTAAACATGTAGAATAAATTTCTTCATCATCAAATGCTATAATTAAATATACTGCAGCTTTTCTATATTTCGGTTCAGCTTGATATATTGTTTGAAGAAGCGCTGCTTTGGTTCCTTCATCATAAGGAACATCAAAATTAAATTTCTCTTTTAATTCATATATTGAATTTATTATTGGCCAAATAATTGGACCAGTTGTTCTGCTTAATTCGGATAACAAAAAGAAAAACGATTCTTCATCACCAATTAGTCCTAAACTTTCAATTATTGAAAATCTTATCAAATCATCTTCGTCATTATATTTTAAGGTTATAAAATCTAAAGATTTTTTTGAACCAATTTTACCAAGCGACTCAATTATTGTTGGTTTATAAAATTCATTTTTTTCATAAAATTGAAATAACGTTTCTAATGCATCCAAATATTTTAAGTTGCCAAGCGCTTCTATACAAGCAAGAATTACATTATCGTTTTCACTTTCTGTTATCACTTTTAAAATAGTTGGTGCTGCAACCGGATTTCCAATCAAGCCAAGTATATCAATAATAAATTTCTTGTCATCGTCATTTCCCCGTTCAAGATAGTTTATCATAGCGTCAATTGCTTTGTCTCCTATCTTTAATAAAATTTCACCGGCTAAATTTCTTGTTGATATACTTTGGGATGAGACGTACTTAACTAATAATTCCGGAATTTTTTGGCTAGGATTCATTGAAAGCATAATATCAACTGAATTCCTAACACCTTTATCTTTGTCTTCTACAAGCGAACAGATATATTCAAGTGTTTCAGTTTCCAGGGATTCATTCATCAAAGATTCAATTGCAGAACATTTATCTGCAGGGCTGCCTAATCTTAACTTTTCTAAGACATCACCGTGCAAATTTTCTATCATTGTCATATGTTTTGCCTTTATTCAATAAAGGGATTTATAATTTATAATCATAGATGAACTTCGTACTTAAATAATTATCGAAATTTTCTTTATTTTATTTAACACAGATATTTTATGTGACTTTATTACATTTTGCTGAACAATATCAATGCCGATAATGATTCCCCTATATATTTAAAATATATCCGGAAGAATTGATGAATATTAACCAGTTGCAAAATGCTGTACAGAATTTTACGAAAAATTATTTTGCCAGAAATGGACTGTATTTTTTATCAGTTCCTTGAATGTGATTTATTAACCAGTCCTTTAGAAAAAGAATTATCTCTTGAGAAAGGACGACAGACCCTCGTTGAAACTTTTCTTCAAACTCTAATACTTTTTTAGTAAAAGCTTCATGTTCTTCTTTATGCTTTGCTAAACCAGGGTACTTTGCTTGAACCATCAAAGTCTCTTCTGCCGAAAAATGAAATTTGGTATATGATATTAGTTCGCCTATTATTTTGCCTAATACCTCTTTGCTTTTCCCTTCTTTCATTGCACTGTGTAACTCATTAATAAGATCTACCAACTTTTTATGTTGAGTGTCAAATCCACTTACATTTACACTGTATTCATCTGACCAAGTAAATAGAGCCATAATTCCCTCTCTGAATAATAATTTAATTTTTATCGCGAAAATATTTTTAGATTTAAGCTAAGTTATTTTTATAATTGCTTCTAATAAATTTATTTATCAACCTTTACACAAAACTTATCCAAAACTTTAATTATAATTTTCTATGTAAGCATTGGATTTGCCGTTGCCGCCGTGGCTATTCTCAGTCTTTTCAATTTGAAAATGCCCGATCAATGTTTCTAATCTTTGCGTAAGATTATTAAGATCTTCCGCCGATTTGGCTATTTGCTGAGCACCGGAAGCACTTTCCTGAGTTACTGCACTGATAGACTCTATATTTTTGCTAATTTGCTCTGCTGCTGCAGATTGTTCTTCGCTGGCAGCCGCAACAAGAGCCGCAACATCAGTTACTTTTTCCGCTTCTGCAATAATTTCCCTTAATACTTCGCCTGCATTATCCGCTAAACTTTTTCCTTTGTCCACTTCTATTTTACCTTGTTTCATCGAATCAACAGCTTCAGTTGTAACTTTTTGAATTTGTTTTATCATTCCGGCTATTTCTTTTGTTGCTTTAGTTGTTCTTTCAGCAAGTTTTCTTACTTCATCGGCAACAACAGCAAAACCACGGCCTTGTTCACCAGCTCTTGCTGCTTCAATTGCTGCATTTAAAGCAAGCAAATTAGTCTGATCTGCAATATCATCAATTACTTGAATTATCTCACCAATTGCATCACTGCTTTTTCCTAACGCTTCAACTGTTTCAGCAGATTTTTTTACAACTTCAGCAATTCTTAACATACCTTTTATTGTATCTTCAACAACATTTCCGCCTTTTCTTGCTTTATCACCAGAGCTTTTAGCAGTTTCTGCAGCAATTGATGCATTTTTTGTATTATCCAAAATTGTCTTTGTCATTTGCTCAATTGAACGTGCAACTTCAGAAGTTTGCTGCGTTTGTTCACCTGCGCCGGCAGCCATTTCTTCAACGCTTGCAGAAATTTGATTTGATGCGCTGGCTGTTGCTAAAACTGCTTCACTAACTTTGCTTAATGCTTCAGACAATGACTCGTTAACAGTATTAATATTATTTTTTATTAGTTGATGATCACCTTTGTAATTACCTTTAACTTTTACTGTGAAATCACCATTTGCCATAACTTTAAGAACTTTTGCAGACTCATTTATTGGCGCAACAACAGCATCAAGAATGGAATTCATTCCTTCAATCAATTTGCTCCATTCACCTTCAAACTTTGAGGAATCACCGCGCAGATTTAGATTGCCGTCCTGATTAGCTTTTATCAACACGTCTGCTTCTTCAAGAAGTGCTTTAATTGTATCTGCTTCTTTATTAAAAGCAATTGCCAAGGCATCTTTGTCGGAAGCCAAATCAACTTTATTAATTATTCCGGATGCAATTTGTTCTGCAGCGGATATTTTTTCCTTTTGAGCTTTCTGCAAATCTTTAAGCAGGTGGGCTAATTCTCCCACCTCATCCTTATTGTTATAATTTATATCAATATTGTAATCTCCTAAAGCAAATTCCTTAACAATATTTTTTAATTTATTAATAGGTTTAGAAATTGCAGGTGCAAGCAAGAAAACACTAAGTAAGTAAAGTACTGTTCCGATAAGTGCACCAATTCCTTGGAACGCAATTGAACTAGTTACCGAGCTATTTACATTTGCATCTAATTCATCGCCTTTAATTACTAATTTATCATGTACGTCTTTAAATTTCTTTAATAGCTTAACTCCTACTTCTTCGCCAGAAGATGTTGCAATATCTGAAGCCATGTCATATGTATGTGTAACCGAAGCGCTCATTATTGCATCAGCAACCATGCTCTTGTAATCTCCCCAGATTGATTTAACATCGGCAATGTCTTTTTTTATTTTTGCGTCCACATTTGTTTTCATAAGTGAGTCTATGTCGGTATCAATCAATTTTTTAAGCTGGTTATATTCATTTGCATCATCATTAAACTTTGATGCAAACGAAGGCATAGAAAACTGCATCATCAAAAACTGCGTGCGCTGAAAATTAGAGTAAACATTATTTACCTGTTCTTGTGGCTTCACATAATCATTAAAAATTTGATCTTTCACTTTCAGCATCTTATTCAATTGCAGAAAGCTAAAAACTATAATCACTGTACTAACTATAGCAAAAAGGGTAAAGCCACCCTGAATTTTTCTTACGAATTTTATATTTGCAAACCAATTCAATTTAATCACCATTATGATTTATTCGAATATTTATTTGAATTATTATTTCAACTTTTTAAATAGAATCAATAAAAATAATTGGCGTCAACTGCCAATTTTAAAATTTATTGATAAAGATAATTTTGTTTTAACTGGCGCACCATTATTTTTTCCGGGAGTAAATTTAACTGCCTTAATTCCATCGATAGCAGCCTCGTTACATCCGGCTCCAATTCCTTTTAAAACTTTTACATCGTCTACACCGCCTTTTTCATTTACATAAACCAAAACGTAAACCTTACCTTCAATACCAGCTTTTTGGGCAATTTCGGGGTAAACTATATGTTTATAAATAGCTGCCAACCCACCAACCGGCTCCGGCATAACTTGTGCAAAGGGTAAGTAAGGGTCTTCTTGCGAGTAAGAAATAGTTGTAAAAACAACAAATAAAAACATAAATGGTAATATTTTTATCATATTCATTTTCAATCCTTCAAAACTTAGTTATAGCTAAATTCATTATCGGAAATTTTTTCCGTTTGTTAATACTTTTAATAAAAATTATTAAAAAAGATTTTTCATTTTTTTTGAATTATTTTGTTTATCAACTTGTTGATTATTCCAGTTTAAACTCTAATTGTTTTTAAATGGTATGAATAAATTTTAATCGCAAATAAAAAATAAAACCCGATATGAAAACCGGGTTTAAAATTTATAGTTAATTAAAACTTAAGAACTTAAGCAACTTCGCTCAGCGTTTGTTTTTCGTTGTTAGAAAGTATTTTTTCAAGATCAATTAAGGTTATCAATCTATCTTCTAGCTTTCCCACTGCCATAATAAATTCCGAATTAACACCGGCAACTAATTCCGGAGGTGCTTCTGTAATGCTTTTGGGAATTCTTAAAACTTCCTTTACTGCATCAACAATAAATCCAACAACTTTTCCTGAAACTTCAACAACTATAATTCGTGTATTATTATCATGCTCTTTTCTGTCGAATCCAAGCTTAGCTCTTAAGTCAATTACCGGAATAATTCGTCCTCTAAGATTTATTACTCCGTCAACAAAAGATGGTGCATTTGGTACTTTTGTTATTTGAATCATTCGGTTGATTTCTTGTACGAATAAAATATCAACACCGAACTCTTCGCTGCCAATTGTAAAACTTACAAGCTGAAGAAGTTCTGTTGTTTCTTTTTTTTGCTCCTCTAAATTTGTCATCTAATCTTCCTTTTCTTTTGCAAAAGTGAATTATTTTTTACTTCAAGCTAACAGTATTATCGAAAAATTTTTGTCATTCTTTAGTCAAATTATTTACAAGATTTTCACTTATTTTTTTATTCAAAAAGAATTGCAATGTTAACAATAAAAAGCATTTAGCAAGGAAGGAGTAATTAGCTAAAAAAGTTAAAGCAGTTAAATTATTAAAAATTATTTTCGATAATGATAATGATATAGTGTATTTACTTTAATTTAAATCATGTATGTCGTTTCTCATTTTTTTTACATGTATAGTAGCGGGGAAGAAATAGGACAATGAATAGTTCTAAAATATTAATAGTAGAGGATGAGCCGGAAATAGCTGAACTCATAAAATCTTCGCTAGAAGACAAAGGATATGAAGTAAATTCAATTGTTTCTACCGGAGAAGAGGCAATTGTAAAAGTTAATGAAAATAATATTGACTTAGTCTTGATGGATATTGTCCTTAACAGTGAGATGACTGGAACTGAAGCAGCAAAAAGAATTAGGCATGAACATCTTATACCAATTATCTTCCTTACAGCATATTTTAATAAACATTTTTTGGAATATGCAAAACTTTCTGAGCCGTATGGTTACCTGATTAAGCCATTTAACGATAAAGAGCTTTATGCTTCTATTGAAATGGCTCTTTATAAAAGCAAGATTGAGAAGAAAAAACACAGACTCGATTCTTTGCTTAAATGTGCAAGAAAAATTGATAAAATAATTGCCGCAGAAAGGCAACGCAAAGTACTCTTGGATAAAATTTGCAAATGTTTTTCTGAATCTAAAATATTTAGCTCTTCGTGGGTAGCTGTTTTCAATAACTCTTCTCAAATATCAGAATATGCAGAATTTAATTTATCCAAGGAGTTGCCTGCCATTATTGATTCATTACAGAATTATAATAAGGAAAGCTGGGTTAAAAAAATATTTTCTAACAATGGTAATAAAAATCATGAAAATGGAAATGTTTTTTTTGATAAGATAAATGAAAAAGATTTTTTATTTATAAAATTAGAATCTGAAGGAAAATTATCTGGAATAATTTCATTTCTAATTAATAATAAAAATTATGACCGAGAAGAAATTTCTTTCTTAAATAGTATTGCCGCCGATATAAGTTTAGCAGTTCAAAATATTGAGCTTGAAGAAAAGAATAAGTTAACGGAATTAAACTTAATTGAATCCGAAAAAAGATATCGCCAAGTAATTGAAAATGCAACCGACATAATCTTCACAAATGATCTTCAAGGAAATTTTACTTACGTAAACAATGCAGGTATTACAAATACTGGATATTCTGCAAGTGAATTGCTGAAGTTAAATTGCATGGATTTAATTCTTCCTGAATATAAAGAGAAGGTAGCTGCCTTTTATATAAAACAATTAAAATCTAAAATGCAGTCTGCATATACCGAATTTCCATTTTATACTAAAAGCGGTTTAGTAAAATGGTATGGGCAAAATACAACTTTGATAATGGAGAATGATAAAATTATCGGCTTCCACAATATTTCCCGCGATATTACTGAAAGAAAACAAATTGAAAAAGCTCTGATAGAAAGTGAGAAACGATACCGACAATTAGTTGAACTTTCACCTGACGCAGTAATTGTTCATACAAAAGGAAAAATAATATACATAAACGAAGCTTCCCTACGTTTATTCGGAACGACAAAAAGAGAAGAAATACTTGAAAAATCTATTACAAATTTTCTGCATCCAGATTCAATTGATATCATTAGAGTACACAATAAACACAAATTGAAAACTGCCGGCAATGTCCTCATACAAGAACAAAAATTTCTTAGATTAGATGGAACAACAGTTAGTGTTGAAGTTTCTGCCAGCCCAATTATTTTTCAGAATGAATCTTCTATACAAGTTATCATTAGAGATATTACTGAAAGAAAGTTAATTGAAAACGAATTAAGAAAGCACCAACTTGAAGTGAATACACTTCTAGATAGTTTGCCTGGAATGGCATTCTTTAAAGATAAAAATCTTCGCTATTTAATTGTAAACAAAATATTCTGTGATGCAATGGGTTATGCTAAGGAAGAAATTATTGGCAAAACAGATTTTGAATTGTTACCGCTTCATATTGCTGAAAAGTATAATGCCGATGACTTAAAAGTTATTAATTCAGGAAATGTCCTCTATATTAGAGAAGAACAAGTTTTAATAAATAGTAAATATGTTACAATTGGAACTAGAAAGGTTCCGCTTAAAGATGAGAATGGAAATGTAATTGGTTTAATTGGTTTAGGTTTTGATGTTACTGAACGAAAAGAAGCTGAAGAAGAAATAAAAAAATATTCAAAAGAATTGGAAGAAGTAAATGCTGAAAAAGATAAATTCTTCTCTATAATCTCTCACGATCTACGCAGCCCGTTTCAAGGACTTCTTGGTATATCAAATATTATTAAAGAAGAATACGAAAATTTATCTGAAGACGAATTAAAACTTTTTATAAATAATTTATATAACTCGGCTAAAAACTTATTCAATCTAATTGAAAATCTGCTTCAGTGGTCAAGAATTCAAAGAGGTAAATTAGAAATTAACCCAACTTCTATTGAGCTTTATGAAGAAATACTTTACATAATAAATATATTAAAACAAAATGCTGATAATAAAAATATCAAATTAATAAATACTTCAACCCAAAACATATTTGTATTATCTGATATTAATATACTGACATCCACTTTACAAAATTTAATTTCTAATGCAATAAAATTTACAAGACCAGGAGGTGAGATTAAGATCTCATCAGAAAAAGAAAATGAATTTGTTAAAGTAACAGTAACTGATAATGGGGTTGGAATTTCGGAAGACAACTTACAAAAATTATTTAGAGTTGACACACAGGTCTCTACTTTAGGAACTGAAAAAGAAACTGGCACAGGCTTGGGGCTTGTTATTTGTAAAGAATTAATAGAAAGGCAAGGAGGCAAAATTTGGGTAAAAAGTAAATTAGGCGAAGGCTCTTCTTTTATGTTCACATTACCCATTGCGGAAGATTAACACTTCAAAAGTTAGTAATATCATAAAATTATTAATGGTAAAAATTTTTTATTTTAACTATTCATAAATTCAATTCTAAATAGTTGGAAAGGTATAAATGAACAGCTACAGAATTTTAATTATCGAAAATAATAGTAGCGATGCAACACGTCTAAAAAAAATTTTGGAAGAGATTGGTTATAGTGTAATCAACATAATTAATTCGAGTGATAGAATAATTGATGTTTTAAAAGATAATGAACCAGAACTTATAATTAAGAATTTTATAAATGAAAGTATAAATGAAGATAAAATTTTAGATAATATTAGAATTCCTAAAATCTATATTGCCGATCCATCCAATGAATCAATATTAATTCAAAAAAAGTTTGTTGATTCAATATTCTTTTTGTTTACACCTTTAGATGAATTTAAATTGATCCAAACAATTGAGATGGTTATTAATAAATTTAATGCCGATAATAAAATTAGAGAAAGCGAAGCAAGATATAATGCATTATTTAATTATTCGCTTGACCTTGTTTATATACACGATTTCGAAGGTAACTTTATCGATGCTAATAATGCGGCATTAAAATTATTCGGATATTCCAAAGATGAAATAAAAAATCTTAATATTAAAAATTTCCTAGATCAAAACCAGTTTTCAATTGCCAAGAAATTAATTAACGAAATAAAAGAAAATAATTCTCAACGTGGAGTTCAAGAATATAAAATACAAAATCGTTTTGGAGATGAGCTTTATATTGAGACTAATGGCTCCTTAATTTTTAAAAATGGCCAACCATTTGCAATACAAGGGATTGCCAGAGATATTACAAAACATAAACAAGATCAAATAGCATTAAAAAATTCAGAACAAAAATATAAAGACATTTTTGAATTTGCACCGATTGGTATTTATCGTTCTAATAAAAGTGGTGAATTTTTAGCTGCTAATTTAGCACTAGCAAATTTATTGGGTTATTCATCAGCAGAAGAAATTTTAGAACTTAATCTTGCTAAAGATATTTATTTCGATCCTAGCGAAAGAGAAATGCTTATAAATGAATATGAGCCATTGGGGAAAGCAGCAGATATTGAATTGAAGTGGAAAAAGAAAAATGGCGAACCAATTTGGATTCAATTGAATGCACATACTATAAAGGACCCTGCAGGCAATACTCTTTATTTTGAAGGCTTTGTAAGCGATATAGACAAACGTAAAAAAGCAGAAGAAGAAATTTTTAAATTATCTCGAGCTATTCAGCAAAGCCCAGTAGCAGTAGTAATAATGAGTAAAGACGGGAATATTGAATATTCAAATTCTAAATTTGTTAAAGCAAGCGGTTTCACTCCCGAGCAAATTATCGAGAAGCGAGCCAATGTTTTAGATGCTAAGGAATTATCTTCTGAAGAAAAAAAAATAATTTGGGAAACAATTTCTTCAGGTAAGGAGTGGAATGGTGAATTCCAATATAAAAGAAAAGATGGAAAGATCTTTTGGGAATCGGCAAATATTTCTCCAATTATTGTTGAAGAAAATAAGATTGAACATTATCTAATTATTTTACAAGATATAACAGATAAAAAAAATCAAGAAACCCAATTAATTAAAGCTAAAGAGGAAGCTGAAAAATCAGATAGATTAAAAACAGAATTTTTAGCGCAAATGTCCCATGAAATTCGAACTCCACTTAATAATATTTTAACTTATACATCTCTGCTTAAAGAAGAATTCGAAGAAAAACTTCCTCCTGGAATGGAATCAACTTTTAATGTGATAGATACCAGTTCTCAACGTTTGATCAGATCTATTGAATTGATCTTAAATCTCTCAAGAATTCAAACTGGTAATTTTGAAACAGACTTCAAAGAATTTGATATTCATAATGATTTGTTAGAAGATTTAATTTTTGAATTCCATTCGCGCGCAAAAATGAAAAACTTATCGCTTAAATATCAAAAGCAGGCTTTAAATACTTTCATTTATGGCGATCATTATTCTTTAGGTCAAATGTTTTTAAATCTAATTGATAATGCAATTAAATATACTCACGAAGGAGAAATTAAAGTTGAAGTTTTTAACGATAGGCCTAATTCACTTTGCGTAAAAATTAGCGATACTGGAATTGGAATTTCTTCAGAATATCTTCCGTTTCTTTTTAATCCTTTTTCACAAGAAGAAACTGGTATAAATCGGCACTTTGAAGGAACCGGTTTAGGGTTAGCACTTGTTAAAAAATATGCAGAAATAAATAATGTGGATATAAAAGTGAACAGTGAAAAATGGAAAGGAAGCGAGTTTATTCTTACTATTCCAGGCGCAGTAAAATAATTCACTTAATATTTTTTGTTACTTCAATTCCAAGTTGTTCCATTCGGTATCTTAGCTTTGAACGTGATAAGCCCAAAATTTTTGCAGCTTTAACCTGATTGCCTTTCGTAATTTTAAGAGTTTGTTGAATTAGAGCTCTTAAAACTAAGTCAATTTTAACGCCTTTAAATGGAATTTTTAAAACAAAATCGTCACCTTCAATTTCTTTAGGAGCAGAAGAATCAATAAGAAAATTTAAATGATGTTCTTTAAGTTCATCGTCTTCAATCAATAACGCTGCACGTTCCATAACATTTCTTAATTCTCGAATATTTCCTTTCCATTGATAGGAAACAAGAATATCGAGAGCACTTTTGTCAATTCCCCTAATCTGCTTATTAAACTTGGAAGCAAATTCATTTAAAAACCTTAGAACAAGAATTGGTATATCTTCTTTCCTTTCGCGCAAAGGCGGTACATAAACTTTCGCTACATTTAATCTATAATAAAGATCCTCTCTAAAATTTCCTTTTTTAACTTCTTCTTCCAAATTTTTATTTGTAGCAGCTAAAACTCTAACATCAATAGAAATTTCTTTCTCACCGCCTAATCGATAAAATTTTCTTTCCTGCAAAACTCTTAATAATTTTACTTGAAGATCTAACGACAACTCGCCAATTTCATCTAAAAGAATTGTACCTCCGTTTGCGAGCTCAAATTTCCCTAATTTAGTTTTTTGCAGCGCACCGGTAAACGCACCTTTTTCATGGCCGAATAATTCACTTTCAGCCAACTCTTTCGGAATTGCAGAACAGTTTATTTGAATAAATGGGCCGCTCTTTCTCGGGCTGCTTTGATGGATAAACCTTGCAAAAATTTCTTTACCAGTTCCGCTTTCTCCTTCAATTAAAACTGTAGTGTCTGAACTTTTTGCTAATTTCTCAACTGAAGAAAGCAATCTCAATATTTTATTGCTCTTCCCAAAAAATTCTTTCGGCAATTCATCTTGAAGAATAATCTGGCTAAGTTTTTGAACTTCAGCCTTCAATGTTAAATTTTCCAGCGCTTTTTTTAGAACCATTTGCAGCTGATCAACATCTATTGGTTTAAGTAAAAAATCGAATGCGCCAGATTTAATTGCAGTAACCGCAATTTTAACATCTGAATATCCAGTAATCATTATTACAGGAATATGAAAAAATTTCTTTTGAAATTGTTTTAATAATTCAAGGCCGTTGTGAGTTGTAAGGTAAATATCAAGAAGAATAATATCGGGTTCATATCGTTCTACAGTATCAAAAGCATCTTTGCCATCCATGCATATTTCAACATCATAATCAAGCTTCATTAAAAGTTTTTTTAAAGAAATACAAACCAGATGGTCGTCATCAATTATTAATATTTTGAATTTCATCATTAACATCCATAAGGTTTGAATTAAATTTTATGAAGAACCTAGTGCCTTTCCCTAATTCGCTTTCAAAGTTTAAATCTGCTTGATAATCCTTTAAAAGCATTTTGCAGACGCTTAAACCAAGCCCAGTTCCTTTTTCTTTACTTGTATAAAAATCTTGAAATATTTTTTCTTTATCTTCTTCGCCAATACCCACGCCGTTATCTTCAATTTCCCAAATAATATAATCGGGAATTTCAAAATACGTTCTAATTTTTATTTCGCCCCTATCATTGCACGATTCAATAGCATTTGTAATTAAATTGAGAAAAACCTGCAACAGCTTACTTTTATCAAAATATCCAAACGGAAGTTTTTCATCTAAATCCAATTGAATATTTACATAACGCCGATCTGCATTTGCTTTCATCATTCCAACGGCATTTTTTGTTATTTCATTTAAAGAACATTTCTGATCGCCTTTAACATTACGTTTAGTAAACGTAAACATATTATCAATCAAATACTGAATTCTTAAAAGTGCATCTTTACAAACATCCACCGATTCGTTTACTTCTTTTGGAAGTTCTTGCTCTATCATTGATAAATAGTCAAGATTTAATTTTATTGCCGAAAGCGGATTCCGTATTTCGTGAATTAGGCTTGCAGTTAATTTCCCAATAATCTGAAGCTTATTATCTTGCACTTTATCGTCAACAGTAGACATTTTTACAGAAATGGACCTCTGATGTTGAAATTTTTTTTTTCGGAGTGAATTATAAAAATATAAATTTTAATTAGCAACCATCTTTGCTAATTAAAATTTAATTATTATAGAATTGAATTCGAAGAGAGTTACAATAAAATAGAATTTTTATCTATTTTGACTTTGAGATTTCGTTATAAATTTTATCTGCTACTTTATTAATTACCTCATCAGAATTATAATAATTATTTTTAATCTTCTCTGAGATTTTTGCAAGTTTTGTATCTTGTAAGTTTGGATTTTTCATATTCTGAACTTCTTGCGAAAGCTCCAATTTATCCTGTATTTTATAATTCTGTTGTTTTTGTTGATCCTTACCGTTTTGCGGTAATTCTTTTGGAAAATATATATTATTAGAAAGGGGTTTAATATCCATTTCTAGTTACCTGCTATAGTTAATCAATTTTTTTCTATTTTGAAGAAGCTTAATCTTAAAAACAACTTCTTTAAGTTGTCTCTTTTTTACTTCAATTATATTATCGTATGTTTTACTAATTTGTTTAGTGAGAATCATCAATTCATGTTCATAATTTCTCAAATCTTCAATGGGATACTCTAATTCCAATTTTTCTTTCATTTCATTGAATAATTGCATTTTTTCTTTAGCATTATCAAAATTTGACTGAAAATCTCCATTATTAATTAAATTCAAATCGGAAATTATATCTTTAAGTAGATTTTTAATATTTTCAATTTCTTTAGCCAGCATAATCTAATTAACCAAATAAATTATTTGATGTGTTTCCTACTCCAAACATTGCATAAGTGGAGGAAAGCTGAGACATAGCCACTTGAAGCTGCACATATTGATCTCTTAAAGTCTGACCTTCTTTATCAATTTGGGCTTTTTCATTAGTAATTCTATCTTGTAAACTTTGTATATCAGTTTGAAATATTGCTTTACCTTTTGCCAAATAACCGCCGGCCCCAAGATAAGGAGTTATTTCATTATAAATTCTTGTTGCAATACCACTCGAAGAATTAAATAAAGCCCCAACTTGATCAGGATTAGCTGTAAGCTGATTTTTTAATTCATTATTATCTGATATGGATAATCCGTTTGTTGTATCAAATGAAATTCCAATCTGAGCTAGATAACTTAAATTACCTAATGGTAAACCTGGTATTTGAGAATATGTTAATGAAGAAAACGTTTGAAGTAGTGTGCTTGCATTTGCATCCCCGACAAAAACTCCACGTTCACTTTCACTGCTGATGCTGTTATTCTTTATATTAGTATAAACATCATTAAACTGAGTAATAAAACTTTGGATTGTAGATGTAATTGTAGTAACATCAGGTTGTACTGTAATTGTTGCAGTTGGATCAGTCGTCTGCTGTACTGCGTTCAAATTAAAAGTGACTCCGGTAGCAAGGTCGCTTACACTGTTGGAATTTCTTTGAATTGAAAGCCCATTAAAAGTAAACACAGAATTTAGTTGATTACCAGTTGTTGTGGTGTCCGGATAAATAAACCCAGGTGTATTTGGAGAAGTTGATTGACTGAAAGTAGGGCGAGTTGATCCTAAATTTAGTCCAACTGAAGCCAAAGCAGTGCCGCCATTAGTATCGGTTAAATTTTCCACACGATAGTCTAAACCAGTTTTTGTAGCTGTTAAAGATAATTGAGAAGTTGTGCTAGTAGGAGAAAAAACAGATGCATTAACAATTCCGGAAGCAGCAACCAGATTTGTAACGCCAATCCCTAAATCTGTAACAGGATCATATCCACTAGTAGGAGGAGTAATCGTAATATAATTTGTTGGATTATTAACCTTTATCTGAAGTTGATCTTGTCCAGCACTTGGTGTATTTGTAAGTTTCTGTACTGTTAAACCTGGAACTAAAGTAGTAATTTGAGTTACAATATTATCCATCATTGCTCCATATGAGCTGACATTTGTAACCGGTATTGTAGTAGTAGTTCCATTAAGATTAATAGTAAAAGAAGTAGATGCACCTCCAGCTGGAACCGCGGCATCAGTTTTAGCAGATGATGTAACAACCGCCTGGCTTGAATTTATAGCGCTAGCAATTTTCTGCATTGCTGTTTGATTAGTTTCGCTGGCGCCAAAAGTTACCGATACATGGCTTATCAACTGTCCGGCAGTACCTCCTCCGCCTGCTATATCAAAAGTATGAGTTCCAGTAATAGCATTTGCAGTTGAAGTTGTTTGGTCTTGAGAAACAACAACATCGCTTTTTGCAAGCTGGCTAACTCTTATTTGGTAACCGCTTGCCGATGCGGCACCGGTAGCTGTTGCAGTTACAAAATTACTGTTTGATGAAGTTGTTGTTTTATCTTCAAAAACAGAACTTGTTCCAGTCTGCTGCATGGAATTTACGGTGCCTTGCAAAGTAGTAAGCTTTGTAGATAATGTATCGTATGCGTCGGAAAGATTTTGGTAATTCTTTTGATTATTCTGAAGAGGTACAACTAGTTGATTGGTTTCTTGCTGGGTATAGGAAGCTACTAAAGCATCAATTTGACTGCTGATTGAATTTGAAGGTGTTGAAGATACTGAGCTTGTAGTAGTTGCCATAATTTTATCCTAACTTACTAAAAGCTTCCAGCCAGGACTTTCTTAATTCCGTTAATATTTCAAGTACCATACTGTAATTTTTCTTTCTCATCTGATCCTGGCAATATTGATATAATTTTAGAAATCCAATAGAAACTTTTCTAACTTCATCCGTATCGAATCTAAGTGCACTAATTAACTGCTGCAATGCAGCGTTTGTTTTATAAAGATCATGCTTTTGGCAGCTTGTAATTGCAAAATCATAAATTTTTATTAAAAGCTGCTGGGGAGTTGCTTCCATTATCTCTTTTACAAGATAAGGATTTAATTTGCTTTTATTGTTATTGTATTTTGTGCTGTACATGTTACTCATAACCTTCAATAAAAAATCTTATCCCCGGTTTTTTGCCGGGGATAAGAATTGTTAAGATTTCTATTATTGGAATAATCTTAAAAGTTGTTGAGGTGCAGAGTTCAATTGTGAAAGCATAGTTGTTGAAATCTGCTGAGCAATTTGACCCTGTGTTGATGAAAGTTGTTCTTTCGCAACATCTGCGCCGGTTAATCTATCTACAGTTGACTGTGCATTGGAGATCGCCGAGTTAAGATAATCTTCTTTAACATTCAATCTCTGGGTAAAGTTACCAATAGTTCCTAATGCATTTTGAACTGCTGTCTGCAAGCCGGAAACATTAATTGAAGTAATGTTAGAAGAAGTTGCGCCAGAACCTGAAATAGAAGCAAGGCTAAGTGTGCTTAAAGTACCAAAATTAATTGTTGTCATTTCAGTACCAGTTGCAGTGACACCTGTCTGGAACACAAAATTAGCGCCACTAGGAACGGTGCTGCCGCTTAACAATGCAGTACTGTCAAATACAGTATTAGCAAAAATAGCACTTATTTCATTTCCTAGAGAATTGATATCGTTAGCAAGAGATGACAAGTTCTTTGTAGGGTCACTTGCTTGAGATACTTTACCTTGGATCTGAATTATAAGATCATTAACGCTGGATAAAGCAGATTCTGCAGTTGAAAGCAAACTCTTTGCAGAGTCAATATTTGTAACAGCAGAATTCATTAATCCAATTTTAGCTTGCAGCTCTTTACTAACACGATATCCAGATGTATCATCTGATACTGAGTTAATACGTTTTTGAGAAGCGAGCTGTAATTGAGCTGTTTGGGTTTGCTGTTGGGTTTGAGCCAAAGCATTGTAGGCATCCATTGCGCCTAAGTTTGAGTTAACTGTGAAAGCCATAAAAAACCTCCGTGTAATTTTAAGTTATCGGGAATCCTTTCCCGGTATGTAAGCCTTATGCTTACTTGTTAATTATTTATGAGATCTGCATCTCAACATCATTATCGGTGATTGAATAAAAAAGTTTAGCCCTTTGTAATTAATTATTTTCATCAGCGATCTAACTAATAGTAATTCGGTTTGATTTAATAACTTTAGATACACATAATAATGTTTTTGCCATTTGTAACGTCTGTTAATAATTATAACCTTCGACAGAAAAGGCATCAATGATTAATTGATTTGGATTAGTTAACCATCTATGATTGCTTTAACAGCATCCAAGAGACTTAACTAAGTACTGCAATTAAAATTGAGATAGGACTTATTGCGCAGAAGTGAAGTGAAAGTTTAAGAAGCCTTATTATTATTTAGACAAAACTTGGCTTTTTAGTAAGACAGGTATGTTAAACTCTATTTAGAGTACATTCATAGTATAATCAGAGTACATTCATAGTATAATCAGAGTATATTCAGAGTATATTCAGAAATATAATATCTCAGGTTGGATAAAAACTAAAATTAAGAGCAGATTTTTTCACACTAAAGATTCAACTTCTGTTTTATAAGCTTCAGCTTATCTAATACAAAATTCATATTTGAAAATTTACTTTCAGCAGCCTCAATTAAACTAATTATACTATTGATTTTATTTTCTTGAAGATAAACAGAAATTAAATAAAAAAATGCAGATGGATCATTTGGATTTATTTTTACTGATTGTTCCAAATAGATTTCAGCTTTAGTAAATTCTTTAATTGATGCGAGAACTAAGCCAAGCTTATTAAGTATTATTGAGTTGTCCGGAAGTTTTTCACTTAATTTTTCCAATAAAATAATTTTATTATTAACAACTTCATATTTATCTAACATTGCAAGAATAAGGTCTAAATTATTTTGATTTATAATTTGTATAAACAGATCCGACTCATTTTGTTCTATACTTTTTTTGTTTAATAAGACATCATATAATCTAAGTTCAATTTCTAAATCTTCACTTCTTTGTTTTAGGTCTGATAATTTGAGCCTTTCATAAAAGTAATTAAACATCTTAGTATTTTCAGACTGAATTGCTATGCCAAGAGCATTTATTAAAAAATCTTTTTGGTTTAAGAAAATTGTCTGACTTGAAGCTATTCCGTTTTTTAGCAGCTTCGAATTAACTTCAAACGCCTTCATGCACATTTCTTCTGCATTAGCAAAATTTTTCAGCTTAACAAAAATTTTGGCTGCGGTAAGCAATGCTAAAGGCTGCTGATCATCATTACGAATACTGTTTGTAATATTTTCTAACGCATCATTCCATTCTTGCTTTTCTGCATGATCAATTGCTATATAACGATAAGCAGTCGATTTATATTCATGACTTAGCAACGAATCCTCAAGCGCTATTTTAAAATATTTTATTGCTGAAATTTTATCATTTAGAATTCCATATGTCTGACCTAATTGAAAAGCGTAATATGAATTCTTTTTCTTTTCAAATTCTTTCAGTAAAATCTCTAAATTTCTTTTTGCCTTTGATTGCAAACCATCTTTATCCAGATTGTAACCGATATGCAGGATTTCAATATTTGAATTCTTTATTTCGAATTTATTTTGCCTTAGTGAGTTTTCAATCTGTTCGTGAACAGCACCTTCAAAATTAATTTTATTATCACTGACAAATAATCGCACATAGGACATTAAAGACGGCCTATCATTTTTGTCATCAATGCTGCGGACTTGACAATAGTATGCTGCTTTTTTCTTAATTGCCGTCAAACGTTTTAATTCTGCAATAGATTTTTCTGAAAGTCTTTCATCAGCGTCCAAATATAGGATCCAGTCGCCTTTGCAATTTGATAATGAGAAATTTCTTGCCGCAGCAAAATCATTTATCCAATTGAAGTGAAAAATCTTTGCTCCAAATTCTTCTGCAATTTTAATTGTGCCGTCAGTAGAGCCTGTATCAACTAAAATTATTTCGTCAACAACACCTTTTACGGATTCAAGGCAGCCGCGCAAATGTTTTTCTTCGTTTTTTACTATCATGCTTAAAGAAATCATGCTCTATAATTCAAAATTAAAAATGTAAAATTCAAAACAATTAACTTTCGTTTTCATAAATTAAGAGAATACTCGTTTGTTATTCCAAACCATGCCATCCCAGACTTGATTCGGGATCTACATTCGTTTCGGAATCTCATTTTTGATATGTTTTTAAATGCTGAGTCAAGCTCAGCATGACTTATGCATAACATAACTTATTAAGCAAAGTTTTTACAGCTTAATATTTCGTTAAGTTGAAATACTATATCATAAATTACTGACTTCCAATCGCCAGGAGCTTTTTGCCGAAATAATTTCATTGATGGATACCATGGAGAATCGTTTCGATCCTTCATCCATCTCCAATCAAAATCGTATTGAAGGAGCGTCCATATCGGCTTTCCAACAGCACCGGCAAGATGAGCAACAGAAGTATCAACTGAAATTACAAGATCTAAGTTTTCGATTATTGCCGCAGTATCAACAAAAGAATTCTGTCCAATTGCAGAAAGATTTTCAATGTTGAAATTACAATTTTCAATTTGCTTTAAGGGCTTACCCTTTTGCAGACTAAAAAGTTTTACATCTTTTAAGGAAGACAGAATTGAAAAATCTTCAAGAGGAATGGACCTATTATCGTCTTTACCATGTTTTGGATTTCCACCCCACACTAATCCAATTTTAAAATTGTCATCATTTTTAAGAATTTTTTTCCATTCTTTTATCTTGATATCTGAAACTTTTATATAAGGCACGGCAGAAGGGATTGTCTCTAAAGTTGTTTTAAAATAATATGGAAGGCTTAAGAGTGAAATGTTGAAGTCAAATTCGTTTTGATTTTTTAATGCTTCCTCTTCCAGAACTATTTTATCAATTCCGTTTAAAAATTTGAATAGATCAAGTAATAGCGAGTCACAAGCCAAAGTAACATTACATCCTTTGTTCTTTAGCATAGGCAAATATCGAGCGAATTGAATTGCGTCACCAAATCCTTGTTCGGCATAAACAACAACATTTTTATTAAAAATATTCTGATCCTTCAGTTGGGGGCACTTAAAATCTCTTTTAGAAAATTCCTTCCTTTTCATTCTCCATTCATATTCTCTAAATCCTTCATCAAAATTACCAGAAGCTAGCAGCAGAAGTGATTTATTCCAGTGTGCATTTACATGGCTGGCATCAACAGTAATCGCGTTGTTGTAACAATTCATTGCTTCATCATAATTATAAAGAAACCCATTTACCACACCTAAGTTATAATGAGCATCGGAATAAGAAGGATTAAGCTGAATAGATTTTTTGTAGCTTTCGCAAGCTAAATTAAATAATGATAATTCACGGTATGCGCTTCCAAGGTTACTGTGTGAAAGATAAAAGTCGGGTTTCAGCCGAATCGATTCTTTATAACAGTCAACTGCTAAATTAACTTTGCCGTTTTCATGATAAAGAATCCCAAGATTATAGAAAGCCTCCCAGAATTCCGGATTCAATTCAATTGCTTTTAGATAATACTTTTCTGCATCTGCAATATTCCCAGACTTTTTCAGATTAACCGCCAGAGCTAAATAATCTTGCGGCTTCAGTCCAGATAACTTTTTTAATTTATGTTCATCGCTTACTAATGCTTCTACAGAATTAGATGCTTCGCTATCATCAACATTAAAGCCTATAACTTTCAACAAGTTCTCAGCAGTTTTAGCCCAGGTAAAATTCATCATTGATTTTGCGGCTTCGTTTCCTATTATCTTCAATTCATAGCGATGATTATAAGCATACTCAATTTTGGAAATAATTTCATCAAGATTAGGTTCTTCCCAATCAGAAACCAGCTTTTGTTCATCATTAAAAATTCTATACGACTTCATTTGTTTCAGGGGAAGAGAATTAAATTCAGTCAGCACATCTTTATGTCCTGTATTAAATGAAGCTATTACAGGTTTACCGCATGCCATATATTCCATCATGACAAGATTAGTTCCGCCTTCGCAGCGATTAGGGAAAAGTCCGATATCAGATTTTAAATAAAGCTCGCGAAGCTTCTGGTTTGGGACAAGCGGCATAGTAATTACTTTTGAAGGATCAACATCATTTATCAAGTAAATGTGGTTCATAAATTCTTGCCATGTACTTCCCCGCTCTTCATACTTTATGTACTTGGAAAGAGACATGAGCCTTGCCGACTCTAGCCACAAATTATACCACGCTGTAATTAAAACAATATCTTTATATTTTTTTTGCAGAATTGAAATTGCTTTAAGAACAAGATCCTGTCCTTTGCGAAGCTCAAGCTTTCCACCAGAGAAAATGACAAATAAATTATCATTTCGCTTTTGTTCTTCAGGGAAAAATAATTTAGTATCTATACCTTGAATGATGCAGTCAGCATTACTAATCCCCGCTTCAAGAAGTTTATCCCGACCCCAATTAGAAGCAGCAATTATTTTATTATAATTTTTTGAATTTATATAAGAACACTCATTTAACTCGTTTTCAAATACAGTGTAACCGAAATTTTCTTTGCCACTTACTTCAAATAAAGGATTGAAATCTAAATCCCGTAAAAGCTGAAAAACTTTTACCTCTTTCAATTCTTCTTGAGAAGGAATGCCATTTTCTTCAATGCTATAAACTTCAATCCTTTTTGACACTTCTTGTTTGAGATATTTATTTACAGTGCCCCAGCCAAAATCTCCTGAACCGGATAAACCAAGAAATAATTTTTTGTTCTTTACTTCGCTCTTACGATTGAAGAAGTTTTTATTTTTTAATAAAAAATTAAGCTCTGTGCTGACTTCATCAAAAACCGCATTCCAATCACCTTCCTCTTTCTGCCTAAACAATTTCATTGTTGGATACCAAGGCGAATCATTCCGGTTAAGCATCCAGCGCCAGTCGGGGAAGTATGGTAAAAGCAGCCAGACTGGTTTACCCATAGCTCCAGCAAGATGAGCAACCGAAGTATCGATTGTAACTACCAAATCCATATTTTCAATCGCTGCCGCTGTATCTGCAAAGTCAGTTAAATATTTATTTAAGATTACAATCGGGAAATTAATGTTTTCAGTTTGCTTAAGAGGCGCACCTTTTTGCAGAGAAAATAATTTAACATTTTCGATAGATAACAGCTTTTCGAAAAGTGAAATGGGGATTGATCTTTTTCCATTACCGGTATGAGTTGGACTCCCTCCCCACACAATTCCAATTTTAAATTTATCCTTGCTTCCAATCAATTGCGACATTTTAATTGTTTGGTCTTTTTCTGCAAAGATGTATGGAGCTTCAAAAGAAATGGTTTCAAGTGTTGTATTAAAATATAAAGGCAAACTTAAAAGCGGAATTTGATAATCATATTCAATTGTCGGCTCGTGGTCAATTCTTCTCTCTAAAATGGAAGAAATGTCCGGGATGCATTTAAATATTTGTGCAAGCAGCTTATTGCACTCAAGAATAATTTCAGCGCCGGCTTCTTTTAATTTTGGTAAGTATCTTACAAATTGAATTGCATCACCCAAACCTTGCTCATCGAAGACAAGAATTTTCTTACCTTGAACAGATATTCCCGGTTTCAATTCAGGCTTTGAAAATTCGCGCGGATAATAATCCTTACGCTTTTTTCTCCATTCATATTCTTTCCAGCCTTCTTTAAAGTTACCTGAAATAAGTAAAGCATGAGATTTGTTGTAATGAATTTCCGGATACACTTGAGAAAATTCTAAAGCAATATCAAAGTACTCGACTGCCTCCTTCAAATATCCTTTCCCCATTCTTTCAACGCCGAGGTTGGTAAATAAAATCGCTTTGTAGTTTTTGTCGCCGGAAATTTTATCAAAGTATTTTTCCGACTCTTTTATTTCTCCCTTTCTCCTGAGATCGCAGCCGGAATAAACCAAAGATCTTTCAAAATGTTTCTTGGCAAGCTCTAAATTTTCTAAGGACTGATAGCACAAACCTAAATTATAATGCGCAATAGGATTCGGCTCAAAAATCGATGTTGCTTTTTGGAAATATTCAACAGCTTCATTAAGATTTCCTTGCTTCTGCTTAATCATTCCAAGCAAGTTGAATGCATCAAAGTCTTGAGAATTATCTTTAATGATACTCAATAAAACATCATGAGCGGAAGAAAAATCTTTCCGCTCAAAAAACTCAACTGCCTTTGTATAAGCATCAATAGCTTGAATTTCCATTATTCCATTTTAAAAAGAATTTGAATACTGATAACTATGTGCTTTGCCGTTTCCGCGTGAAGTTCCTAAAGCCTGTTCTGTATACTCTAAACCAGTCTTAGCAAAATTGTTCGCAGAGTTAAACCTTAAAGCAATTTCAAACATCTTTTTCGCTTCAGAATAATTCTTATCTCGATAATAAATCTCGCCCAATGTTGCATAAGCTTGAGAAGAAAAAGGATTAAGTTTCAAAGCGCGTTCAGCAGCTTCTCTAGTTTTATCAATTTCATTTAATTCAAGATAATTAAATGCTATAAAGTTCTCTACGCTTGCAAGATTTACTTCGTATTGTTTTCTTGTTTCAAACAATTTTAGTAACGCCTGCTGATAATTTTTCTGAGCAAAAAGCTCTGAAGCTTCATCAAGCGGTTCTTTCTTAGCGTTGATTTCACTCTGCTGAGATTTTGGATTTAATGAGCTATCAGTCACTGACAAATTTAACTTTGAATTTACATTTGCAAGGGCTTTCTGCGCGGCAGGATGTTCTGGATTATTTTTTACAGCCCATTCGAACATTGTTTTTGAATTTTCATATTGCCCTTTTGCAAAGAAATATTGCCCAAGGCCAAGACAAGCCTCTGAAGAATTTGGATTTGACTTCAAAGCTTTTTCAAAATCTATTCTTGCGCTTTCAAGACTATTCTGGCTAAGACTTATCGTACCTCTTAGAATATAAAGATCCTCCAAGGTGAACTTATTATCTTCGTAGTACAAAAAATTTCTTTCAGCATTATTCAAATTATCCAATGCTGACTCTATATTTCCTTCAGAATAATTATTAAATCCTTGAAGGAATAAGTCATTAAAAGTATTCATGTTTTTACCTTTCTATAATTTATAAAACTTATCAAGTTCGCGCTGATATTTCAATATTTTCAGTGATTATATTATCGGATTTTTCGTACATTTTTGTAGCTTCTTCACTTTTACCCATTGATGTATATAAATCTCCTAAGCTCCTATAAGCCCTTACAGAGTTAGGGTCAAGTTTAAGTTCTTCCTTAAAATATTTTTCGGCTTTTTCATAATCATTTTGTGCCACATATATTTTTGCCGCCAGTTCATATAAAGTAGGCATACTTTGCTTAACTGAAGCGCTTCCATTTTCAATAGTTTCTTTAAAGACTTTTTCTAAATAAGAAAGCGCTAGGGAATATTCTTTATCCTTAATACAAACATTCGCACGTTTCACCAATTCAGTTGGATAATCGTTATCCAATGGATACTCAATACTTCTTTGGTTAAACTGTTTGTTATGCAGCCAAATTTCTTCAGGATCGACACCCCACTTTTCTATAAATATTTTTTTATTTGTTTCAAGTCTCTGCAAATATTTTTCTTTTCCTTCGGACATAAAACTTAGTGAGCCGAAATGGTGAATAAACACATCTTTTGCAATTACTGCTTTATAACCTGCCATTTGAGCTCTTAAACAATAATCATCGTCTTCAAAATTGCCGGGCGAAAATCTTTCGTCTAATCCTCCAAGTTTCTCTACAACCTCCCTTTTAATCAAAGTACATAAAAAGGCTAGCCTGGGGAATTCGATTATTTCTCCTTTGTTTTTTTCTTTTACCAAATAAGCATATTCGTACATTTCTGCTTGAGTAGTGTATTTTGCATCTTTATCAAGTTGATACCAGCTAACAGAATTGGAGATTGGACCTACTAAGCCTACTTTTTCATCAGCCGCGGCTATCTCAATCATTCTTTCAAGCCACCCTTCTGTAACCAAAATATCATTATTTGCAAGAACGATATATTTGCCATGTGCTTCCTTTATACCCTGATTAACCGCTTTTGGAAA
Source organism: Bacteroidota bacterium (assembly GCA_021824145.1). Classification (GTDB taxonomy): domain Bacteria; phylum Bacteroidota; class Ignavibacteria; order Ignavibacteriales; family Ignavibacteriaceae; genus FEN-1297. Next base: position 499,244 of record JAKALM010000001.1, on the reverse strand, counting down.
ACCCATATTTTCCGAATTAGAAATAATTTTAATTTTCATTCCGGAAGCAATTTGTTGGTTAATCATATTTACAGTAGAGTCTTCGCTTGCATTATCAACTATTATAATTTCATATTCTGTATTGGAGTAATGCTTAATTGATTCAAGAAATTCTTTTGTGTATTCAGATTGATTATAGGTTACTACTATAATAGATACTTCCGGCCCATGATAGTTAGAATCATTCTTCCAAATTTCATTAAACTCTTTGACTATTTCATTCCTATCAGGTATATGATTTATTTCATCGTTATAGCGCATATAAATTGTATTGCGCACTTCTGCAAATTCATTTCCACGGCTTGATGAGGTTGTTGTTCCATCATTGCGCCAGCATACTTCCGAAGTGGTTTTTTTCACGTGAACAAAATCATGTAAAGAAGAAACCCGGAGCAGGAAATCCCAATCTTCAAGCACACTTAATTTTTCGTTGAAGAGCCCGGACTTAAATGCAAGTTCCTTTTCAACGGCAAAACAATTTATTGGCGCAAGGTTTCCGATTAAAAGTTTGTTGCGGCTGTAATCAATGGAATATGGGACGAATTTATCAACCAGTTTATAACCATCAGAAGATTTTTCATATACCACGCGATTAGCATCTGTATATACAACTTTAACTTCTTCATTGAGAGACTCAAACAAAACAGATAAATGTTCAGGATAATAAATATCATCGTCATCAAGAAAAGTTATATATTTTCCCTTAGCTATTTTGATGCCGTCGTTCCTGCTGGCCGAACGTTCCCTATTTATAAGGTGCTGCAAATATTGATATTTAATTTTGTCATTAAACTCGGTTAAAATGGAAATCACATCTTCTTGTCCATCGTTTATGACAATAATTTCAAAATTTTTAAATGTCTGCTCGCTTAAACTTTTAACAGCATTCCTCAAATAGCCGGCTCTGTTGCAGGTAGGGATAATTACTGAGAACACCGGATCTACCGGTAAACTCTCGGAACATTTGTAGAAATTTAAATAAGCACCCGAAGGAGCGGGTCTTTTCGTGCCGCCATTCCAATATTTTTGCCTCGCTCTTTCCGATTCTTCAAACGATATTTTCTGGTTGGTATGTTCAACGCTTGTCATGGAGAGTAAATACAAACCAAGTATTTTATTTACATGTAGAAACTTTTCCTTGTTAACTATACGTAACCAAAATTCATAGTCGCCTGCGGATTTATAATTCTCGTCAAAAAATCCGTATTTAAGATGAAGAGATTTCTTCCACATCGGCTGGGGACCGACATAACAAATTTTAAATAAATTAAGCGGATCAAATTCAGGCCATAATAGAAATCCAGTTATAGCTGCATCATCAAACTTACCATTCTCCTGGTTAGTTACTTTAGAATCCGCATATACCAACGAAATATTCTTATTCTCGTCAAGTGCAGATGCAAGAATTTCAAGTGCATCTTCTTTATGCCTGTCATCCGTATTGGCATTGGTAATATATTTGCCCGAAGCTTCTTTAATTCCTCTGTTCCATGCCTTGTAGACCGTTTCTCTGTTTTTAGTTTTGACATATTTTATGTTTGAATAATTCAGCTGGAACTCTTTTACAATCTCCTCTTCGTTTTGTTGTGAACCTGAATTAACTACTACAATTTCCAGTTCACCTTTTTTATACAAGGTTTGATTAATCAAATCATCCAGACATCCCCGAATAAATTTTTCGGAATTATAAGTTGAAACGATTGCTGAAACGCGAAAAGAACAATTATCCCGATCCGGTTTCTCTATTTTATCTAAAAGAATTTTTGCTTCTTTATAATCAACCTTAGCTTCCAGCACCTTACCAAGCATATCTCTGGCAAATTGTATATTATTTAGATCTAGCGCAACTAGGGAAACAAGATAACCAATTCTCCAGTGCGTCAAACCTAGATTAATTGCTTTCAAATAAGCTTCGAACGCTTCTTTCAATAAACCATGTTCATAATAGTTAAAGCCCATTATATAACAATAATAAGGGTCATTTGTATCTGCAACAATAATTGACTTCAATGATCGCTTAAAGAAAGTATCGTCAAAAATAGTTAGTGTTTCTTCAGCAGTTTTTAATTTTTCTACATCTCCATTCGAACCTGCAATAAGCTGTGTTTGCAATTCCGTAAATGCATTACCGAGCTTTCCGTCTTTTAATATTGTATAAAATAGCTTATTCAGGTCATCGAGCGGTTGGGAAAAATTTAGCGGTACATTTTTGAGTGATTCAATAATTTTATTTAATGCGTTGGTAAGTATATCCTTGCTTTGGGTCCAAGAAAACTTTTTAGCGTTTTCAATTCCCTTTTTAATCAAGCTTTCTCTTAAACTATTATTATGTATATTCAGCAAAGCTTGCTTCATGGAGTTAACATCGTCTTCCCTTATATATAAAGCGGCATCTCCGGCAACTTCAGGTAAAGAAGAATTTCTGCATGTAATAACCGGGCAACCGCTGCTCATTGCCTCAAGCACAGGCAATCCGAAGCCTTCATATTTGGAGGGATAAACAAGAGCCACTGCACCGCTGTAAGCCGTGGCTAAATCATCATCACTTAAATAAACCACCTGATATTTAATTTTGTTAAGATAAGGAATAAATTCATTTTCAATTTGTGGTACTCCTCCAGTCATTAAAATTTCATATTTCTCTTTATTTTTTAATTGACTGAACGCCTTAAAGAATTGAATAGTGTTTTTATATTTTCCTCTATATCCAGTTATTATAAAATACGGTTTGGTTATACCATACTTCTTTTTGAATCTTAGTATTTCTTCTTCTGTCTTTACTTTAAAATTTTCTGAGACTGCATTTGGAACAACATAGATTTCTCGATTTAGTTGACTTTTATAAATCTTGCTGAAATCTTTTTTTGTAGATTCCGAAACCGACAAGTATGAATTGGCCTTCAAAATCGCCTTAATTTTACTTTGCCATTCCGGTATGGTAAGATCCCATTGCATAATTTCTGGAGTAAAATCGTGAAGCATTAAAACAGAGTGAGTTTTTGTCGGTGAAGTATAATATGTACTTATAAAAAGCTCTCCATTTTCTTCGTCACATATATCCTGTAAGTAGGCTGAGTCTGCTTCATAGTGAAATTCGTTATACAGAAATATATTTCTCTTCTTAATGTTTGGGAAATCAGGTGCGGTGTTGTTTCTATCAAGCAGTAAAATATTATTTGCAGAATCTGTTTTTGAAATTTCATTTAACAATGATTGCCATACTCTGTAAATGCCAGCCGGTCTATTTTTTTGTAATTGAAAGATCACGCCGTCGATAATTATTTCCTTCTGTTTTCCAGTGCTTATTACTTTAGATTTTATGCTATTATCTTTTCTACCGGGATTAATGTTTTCTAATTCCTTTAATATTACTGATAAATGCTTATCTAATGTAAAATTTTCTTTCACATAATCATGGCCTTGTTGGGATATTTTTGCAAGTAGATTACTATCATTTTGTAATAATTCTATAGCTTCACTAAGGCTCTCCTGGTTGTTGTAATAGATTAAATGTTCTTTATCTTCAAATAGATCATCAATCTTTTTAATATTAGTTCGATTTGTAATTAGCGCATTCCCACAGGCTAACGCTTCAAAAACTCTGGTTGGATGATTTGAAAATATAGATGGTAAATTAATAGCTATTTTATATTTATTATAATCCGATACGATTTCCTCAACACTTACAGCTTTATCACTATAAGGAATTAATTCAATTAAGCGATTATCGAGCAAATACTTTAGTAGTACTCTCCTTTCTTCATAAGTTGCATCCGTGTAAAATGGATTATATTTCCCTCTAAAAAATGGTTTATGAATTCTATTTCCTAAATTTACTTTTGGATAAAATACCGAATCATCCACTCCAAATGGCTGCCATATTGAAGGAAGTTTTATATTTTCAATAAAATCCTTATCGAAAAAATCCGTATATACAATTAGATCGGCAATTTCAGCAGCTGATTGAAATGCTAATTTCATTTCATCGGTATTAAACAACTTGCAATTATTGACTATCGACTCCTGAATGTATAAAACTTTTTTTGCTTTGGATTTAAAAAACAAATCCTTCCAATGACTATTTCTATGTAAAACTTGAGAATGCCAATCAAATCCCGCAAGAAATAAAATATCGCTATTATCTCCTTTTAAATATTTCTCAAGACCATCATCGTATTGAAGATTAGTATCATTCCAATTTGCTTTAGGAGCAAAAGTTTTATTATGAACTCCTATTTTTTTAGCAGCGTTTTCCCAACCTTTCCCAACTCCCCATGCATGTTCACCCGTAACCTGTAAAACAATATCTAATTTTGGATTACTCCTATTTGACTTTAATAAATTTATAGATGATATATTTGAGCTCTTATTATATTTAATATTATTTTTGTTTTTCTGAGAATAATAAATTTTTCCGTTCCCTTTTCTCGGTATGCACTCATCCATATTAAGCATCTGCTGCATAGTTTGATAAAATTGCATTTTAACTTTATTAGAAAAATCACTTATATCTAGCCCCAAATGATCTATTACTTCTCTTTCCTGCAGGACATTAAAAAATTCCACAAGTAATCCGGGAGTTATCTGTAAGTTTGAAAACTTATTTATTATTTGCCATTGCTCTACCCAACGTTTTAAGCCGCCGGTTTTTGTTTTTATTTCATCATACCATCTATAAGCTGAAAGCTCTTCATTGACAGTTAAAACACCAAATTTACTGGCAACCCTAAACCAGTATTCCAGGTCCATTGCATAGTGCAACGATTCATCCAGTAAACCAACTTCTTTAATTGCCTTTGCATTAATGAAAGTTGAGGGCTGTAGTATGTAATTAGAACCTTTCAGAAGAGTATCGTAATCAAATATGATATTATGCGAATATCTCCTGATTCGATTTCCTTTTTTATCTGCAACCGCACCGTTACCGATATAAAGTCCGGCTTCAGAATCAGACAGATACATCTCAGCAATAAGGTTTAGAGCGCCCGGATAATAAAAATCATCTGAATTCAGCCAAGCTATTATATCACCGGTAGCAATTTTAAATCCCTTGTTTATTGCAGCAGTTTGCCCGTTATCTTTTTCACTTACACTATAAGAAAAATGTGATTCGTATTTTTTAATTATATCAACGCTGTTATCCGTAGAGCCGCCGTCAATAATTATATATTCAAGATTAGGATATTTTTGTTCGATAACGCTTTTTATCGTATCCTCTAAAAATTCTCCTTGATTATATGAAGGGGTAATAATCGATATTTTTGGTAAACTATCTGAATTCATTTTCAGCCTTAAGTAGTACAAGATTCAAATTTTAAAGTCTATCTTCATTAAACAATTTCAAATGGATTAAAATTCATTTATGTTGTTGTTATTCGTTCAGCTACAATTTTTAGATTATTCAATGCCACACTATTATTAGGCTCAATTGCCAAAACCTTGTTAAGAGTCTCTACCGCTGATTCGATTTTATTTTCGAGTATATCAACCACTGCCAGATTATTAAGTATCTCTAAATTTTCTTTTCCCAGAGATAATGTTTGTGAAAGTAAATTACGCGCAGATAAATAATCTTTATTCTCAATTAAAGACTCGGATAAATTTATTATATCCTTGACTAATACCTCATCAGCATGAATCGAATTCAAAAATTCGGGAGTAAGTATTACCTGGGGAATTTTTTCAAGGTTAAATGTCGTTTTCGAAGTTTTCTTTTCAGATTTTAATTCTTCATAAAGTTTTAAATATTGGTCCGTAACTTTTTCATTGTCAAATCTATTAAGTACATCATTTCTAGCATTATTTGCAAAAGTACTAAGTTTATTTTTATCCCAGTAAATTTTAATTATTTCTTCAGCAATTTTCCCGGCATTTTTATACTCCGAAATGATGCCAGAATATCCATCTTTTACCAATTCAGGAATTCCTCCGGTATTAAAAGCTACCACAGGCAGACCGCATGACAATGCTTCGAGGACAACAAGCGGGGCATTATCTGCTATAGATGTAGTTAAATAAATATCCATTAGAGAATACAATTCCGCCAATTCTTTTTCATCGGAAACATGAGGAACATTGAAAATTCTTTCTTGATCTGAATCGCTGTTAGAACCTATATTCAAAAATATTGCGTTGGGAATTTTCTTAAAGATTATTTCAAGAGCTGCTCTAGTATATTCTCCGCCTTTCCAAACATTATTTAGCGCACCGGAATGTGCAACTCCTCCAATAATAAATAAGTTATCGGGAATCTTATATTTTCTTCGTAATTCATTTTTGTCTTGCGGTTTGAAAATCTCAGTATCTACACCGTTATATACAAGTTCACAACGATGATTCTTCAAGATACTATTTTCTACCTTCTTTTTAAGCCATTCTGAGGGAACAGTCAATAAAAAGTCACTATTTTCATATATAAATTTCTTATCAAGCCATAATTCATTTGTAGAATCATACGATACAGAAGGGTAAATTGTCAGATCTGGACAATTACCACAACCGGATGTCCATTTTGCACAGTCAAAGGAATGTGCACAATGTCCGGTAAAGGCTTGCATATCATGGAGAGTCCAAATTACTTTTTTCTTTCTTGATAGAAGTAATAGAGAAAAAGGATTAAAATATCCGCCGTGTAAATTATGGATATGAACTATATCTGCATTCTTCACCAAATGATTATCAATTAAACTGTGGCTTCCCTGATATTCATAGTAAAGCAATCCTTTTTCATTTGTCGTGCTTTTTAATAATAGCTCTGGTTTAGTATCAAATTCTTCAGAATATATAGAATCGCCGTATTTTTTACAAACTAATAGTCCTGAATTTAGTCCTAATTTTTTCTGTGAGTTAACCAACCTCGAAGCTACTTTTTCAGCCCCGCCTGCTATATCATTTGTGTTAATGTGGCAAATATTTATTTTTTTTGATCCATTAAATGAAATGATATTTTGTCCCGTTTCAATTTTTGAAATATGCGGGCCGCCGAAATATTTTTGATAGTTATTAATTAAGTTTTTATTTAACAAAATTTCATTCGGAAATCTTTCGGGCTTATAATCGGCAATTATAGTTTTAAACATATCGGTAGCGCCGGAATGAAGTCCTGTACCGTCACAACCTATATTTTCGATATGCGATCTTGTCGGATAGATATAGTATCCATCGTTTAATAATACTGCCAAAATCCAATTTAATGTCCAAACATCCTTTAATTCGCCATTTAGATATTTTTCAATCTGTGAAGGGATATCATTTCCGACTTTATTAAGCTGAATTTTATTCGATTTAATTTCTCTTAATAACTCTTTTATATCTTTATTGTAATGTTTCCATCTATCCTTCCAAGTGGCCCATCCCCAACTTCCTATCCTTTGATAAAAATATATATCATAGGGATATTCACTTAGCAAATCATCATGAAGCGGAACCGTATAACCGTTTATCCCAAAAACCGATTTATTATTTTCATAACGATTAAGGCATTCTGTCATATAATCAAAAAAGTATTTTTGCGGAACGCAATCGTCTTCGAGTAAAATTAGTTTGTTATATTTTTGAAAGACCAGATCAACAGCTGATGTTATTGATTTTGCAAGGCCTTGATTTTCCCTTTGATAAATTATATTCGGCTCTACCCAATCAACAGATTTAATAAGTTCACGAACAGCGTTTACGCTTTCAATATCTTCTGTATTTCGGGGTGCATCCGAAAATATATACAAAATTTCAACTTTATTTTCTTTTAGTGCGTCTAGTACACGTCTCGTATGAATAGGACGATTATAAGTTATTAATATAGTTGGAATGCTTGCCATTATATTCTATCTTTCTGCAACGATACGTATTTGATAATTATTATTTTGCACAGCATTTTGATGACAAATATTATGGAACTGTTGTTCTCCGTATTTTAAAAACACTTCTTCATAATTTGCAGGCCACATATGTTGTATAGCTTGTACATTTAAAACCTTATATCCGGCAGAAGAAAATAAATTTCCCAATGTCAATTGATTCCAAGTGTACAAATGTTTATTAACATCTTCGGGATTATAATTTTCTCGGGTATCCTGATGTGGAACGACAAAAATAATTTTCCCGCTTTTTTTTAATTTTGTATGTAATTTTTTTAGTTCATCAAGCGGTGAATACACATGCTCTAAAGCATGGTTGGAAACAATGACATCTGCAATATTATCAGGTATATCACTAATGTTTTCATAAACATTTATACCCAATGACTTAGCATGATCCGCAGCAATTTTGTTTATTTCCACACCAATTTTTGCAGAACAATTTAAGTTTTTCAATAAAAATCCCCCACCGCACCCGTAATCAATAACAGTATCAGTAGGAGATATTAAATCAGTAAATTTAAATCTATTTGCTACTCCCCCAAATTCACCTATCTTCTTTTGAAAATTAAAATATTTTTCGTCATAATACGTTTTTTTCGGCGCAGTACTAAAATCATTTCCAGTCATTGGTGTTTTCCCTTTAATTAAATCAACAACCATGGACATTGGACGCCTCGGATTCTGAACTCTCTTATCGTTATCGGGATTTCTCATTACAAATCCTTTGGAATAATCTATATCTTTAAGCAAAAAAGTGCCGTCCGGATTGTAATGATGAAGAAATTCTATTTTACCAGTTCGAGCGAACTTTGTTTTTTGTAGTAGCTGTTCTACATTGGTTATAACCGGGTACCATAAATGCCCAGGGTTGTCAATGGTTCCGCCGCCTGCCGGATCAAAAATTATTTTACCGTTTTTATCTTTAATGCTTCTTTCAATCAGAACGTCGCAGCCGTAATCCGGTATTGATAATCTAAAAGCAGCGCCGGGTTTTAATACTCTGTAAATTTCATCGAACACTGCCGGAAGCTTTTCGTAATTTATATGTTCGAATACATCCTCGGCTTGAAAACTGTCCACCGAATTATCAGGAAGCGGAAAAGGTTTGGTAACATCATGCCGAATATGTCTAAAATCATTCTTTTCAATTGAAAGCCCAATAAGATTTTTATATTCTTCTTTTTCAGGTATATCTCCGGCGTAAAGTTTTATTGAAGAAAAGTCTTTAATGTCTTCCCATTGCAATTCAATTTTCAATTTGTCACAAAGAAGTAAAAGATTTGGATCGTATGGATTAGCAATTATCACTTTTTTCAAAAAGTGAATAGCGTCTTCAATACGATTCAACAGGACATTAGAAAGAACAATTTTAACGGCAACATCTATTCTTTCTGCTGAAATTTCAAAAGCAGAGTTATAGATTCTTAAAGCTTGTTCGTAATTTTTTAAGATATAATTTATTTCTCCCAGCAGAAAATAGGTATCAACAGACATAGTATCTTCATTTAACATTTCATAACACAGTTGTTTTGCTTCTTCCAGTTTTCCTTTAGCAATAAAATCCCTTACCTCATCTATTTTTTGTCTCATGTTGCATTCCTGCTGTGAAAAAATAATCTTCCTAAGTCCTTCAATTGATCTTTCTTTTGAAAATTCGTTTTCTACTTTTTTTCGTCCTTCCAATCCCATTTTTTTTCTTAGAAGTGGATCGCTTGCAAGTTTAACCATGTACTCCGCCATAGTATCTATATCGAATTCGTTAACAAGCAAACCGGTCTTAAAGTTTTCTACCTCCTCCGGAATCCCCTCGTGAAATGTAGATAAAACAGGCAATCCGACTGCTGAAGCTTCAAGTATTGAGTTCGGCAAACCCTCTGCATCTCCGGTTTCGGGCACTGTAATGGAATGTTGCACGTAAACCGATGACTTTGCAAGTATTTCCTTTACATATTCATTTGATCGTGAGCCGTGGAGTGTAACTGCATCGTGCAAATTATTTTTTGTGATGTAATCTTCAAGCTTTGCTTTTATTGATGTGGATTGATTAGGTAAAAAATGATCACCTACAATATCGAGGTGAATGTTTTTAATCCGGCTGTAAGCTTTTGCAAATGCTCTTAAAGTTAAGGCCGGAGCTTTCTTCGGTGTAAGCCTTCCTACAAAGATAAAATGACATGGAAATTTTTCCGGTTGTGCCTCTACTTGTTCAGGAATATCAATTCCGTAGTGATTTATAATTACCTTATTAGCTGGTATTCCAATATTTATAAGCCTCTCTGCCATAGGTTTAGCAACTGCAATAACTCCCGTAACTTGCTCTCCCATCCATTTATAAAGTTCCACCATTTCTTTTCTTCTCAGCATTGCAGCAGCGTCGCCGCCATGAAAGTGCACAAAAATCGGCAGTTTTAATTTCCTGCTGTTTAGCTCTATTATATCAGTACCGTAACAACCGTATTCAACAAGAATGTGAGTAACATTGTGCTGCATTAGAAATGCTTCAACCTTTTCTTCGGTTTCTTTAGAGTAATTTGAAGGTCCTTCCGAATAAGGAATTTGAAGTACCGGAACGTCTACCCAATTCTTGTCGAATATGTTTCCCGTAACAACCACAGTTTTTCCCGGCAGCAATAAATCGATATGCTTTTTAATAAAGGTTTCCGATAACGTTCCAAGATTAGGGGTAAATATTGCAAGAGAAATTTTGTCGTCAGCCAAATTTTTAAATTTCAATTTCTCAGAATTGCTAATATTTGATTTTACCGCAGTGCCGGATAATCCCGTTATCAATTGTCCTTCTGTGAACTGTTCAGGGATTTGATCAGACTCAATTAGGTTCTTATAAAACGGTAAAAGACTTTCTGAAAACTTTTTTCTTTCTTCGTTGCTCATCGGTTTTCTGCGCACCCACAAGCCGATGGTTTGAGCCAAGCTTGCATCCCATCCACCTAACGGTTTGAGGTTTATATTTTTAAATCCAGATTTCCTTAACATTCGTTCAAGTGCAAAAGGAGTGAACCTGTATTCATCATGCGGAATCGAATGCAACGACCAAATGAATGGAACAGTAAAAAATAAAACTCCTTCCGGTTTTAGTACTCTTCTTACCTCTTGCATAATTTTTTCCGGATACGGAACATGTTCAAAAAATTCTGTAGCAACTACACAATCAACACTGTTATCATCCATGGGTATTTTATTCCCGTCCCAAAACAAATCCGGTTTAACATTTTTCTGGTAAAGCGGATTTTCAATATCCATCCCGATATACTTTTCAACTTTACTCGGGAATGAAGTCAATAGTTTTTTATATGGCATTTGGCCGCAGCCAATGTCCAGTAACGTTCCGAAAAATTTAGGAAGGTGATCTTTTATTGAATTTAATATACTGGTACGGACAAGATATTTATCCATGTTATCGATGCTAAGCTCCGGTGCCAAAAATTCATTTTTTTCTTTAGATATCTTTAGATTTTCTTTATATGCAGTGTCTGTGTATTTGTTATCTTTAATTAAACAGTTCTTAAATGTTTTTATTTTATCCTCTATATACCCATTTACATTTACAGGTAATATTTTTTTTAGTCCTTCATAAAATTTTATTTTAATGTTATTGTTTTCATCGGAGCTTAAAGAAGTCCACGCTCCGTTTTTATGTATTCTATATACTGAACCTATGAAATCTAAATAATTGAATTTTCCATATTTAGTAAGGATAAAATATAAGGCCCAATCGCCAGGGAATAGTACCCCAATATCTTCAAAATCTCTTTCTCTCAATACATTTCTAAAAACAACAGAAGCTGTAGCAGTTCTATTTTTTTCAAGGAGAGAATCGATTGTTAAATCAATTGCGTCTCCATATCCAGGCAGTATACCTATATCTTCTTGATCCTCATTAATTAATCTTGCGCTGTGATAACAAGCTACACTATCCTGATTCATTTCTAAAAAGTCTACCTGTTTCTGCAATTTATCAGGATCAATCCAATAATCATCTCCTTCACAAAGAGCAATATATTTTCCACGACATGCTCTTAAAGTACGGAGGAAATTAAGAATCATTCCATAATTTTTTTCAGCTTTAAGAAGTTTTATTTTTCCGGGATGAGCAAACTCATATCGAAAACACAAATCAGAAGTATTATCTTTAGAACAATCATCTCCGATTATTAATTCAATCGGGAAATTTGTTTTTTGTGCCAATATATTTTCAATTGCTTCACTAATGTATTTTTCATGATTATAGGTTATCATGCACACGCTAACAATTGGTCTTTCAACATATTTTTCAGAAGTAAGGTCATTCCAAACATTGGTTAAAATTTCCATACGGGGTGACATTTGATTTTTTATATCAAAGACTTTTTTGAACTTTGTTTGTCCTTTTTGACCAATAATATATAATTCATTAGGATGGTTATAATAATATTTAATTATATCAGTTATAGAATCCGAATCATGTTTTATGATAACAATTTCTTCTCGTTCTTTTAATGTGTTATTCAGTTTTAATTCGTCTGTACAAAAAACTGCTACTTGGCTTAAACCAGCCTCAATGCAACAACCCGTCGGGAATCCGTCGAAATTACCTTCTGAAAGTATATAAGGTAAATTAGGTGATAGAATGATATCCATCTTTGAATAAAAGTCAGGAAAAAATTTTGTATTTCTAATACCATAAAAAGTAATACGGTCAGATATTTCTTTTACGTCTATATCATTCTCGTCATAATTCCCAACTACATGGAATTTAATGTCATCAAATATTTTATTTAATTTATTAGCAACTTCAATAAAAACATCATATCCTTTATTAATTCCTTTTGGCATATACTTGTTAGCAACAAAGCATATATCAAAAGTATTCTTGTCTGATTTATAATATTTCTTTTTTACCAATTCTGTATTTAATAAATCAGATGGAAGAACACCGCCATATATAAATTCTATTTTATTACTATTGATAAATCCGCGTTCTAGAAGATAGTTTTTTGTAATAGACTGGGTTACAATGATTTTTTTAAGATTCGGTGAGGCACAGATCCTTTTTAATTTTTCATCAGAATATTTATTATATAATTCAAAACCTCCACCGGGATAAAGAGTGAAAACAAAAGGGATATTGTTCTTTTCAATTACATCAATAAAACGAAATGCATTATTAAGAAATATCATATATGCTAAATCAAAAGCATACTCTATGTTTTTGTTAAACAGATGTATCCTCTCCTTATATTCAGGATAATAGGATTCATATTCAGCTTTGACTTGGTTAAAACTTCGTTTCTCATTAATATATGCAAAAGCTTTTGGATCAGTAAATATTTGTGCATTTTTAAAATTTTTTAGATAATAATTAAATTCTGCTATTCTGAATGCAGATAGAAGATGGGGAAAAATATCATCGAATATAACAATCTTTGGATACAATGCTATATGTGTTTGAAGAGCATTTGAATTTATGAAACCATCTAATTTATTATTTATCATTTACTTACACATGGTTTTAATTTTATATATTCGCACATTTATAGAAATAATTTGATATTTCATTTTTTTGCTGTTAAAGTATAATGAATTGGCATAAGTTCTCTCTCCTGGGTTTTTAATTGTGATATATTTATCTCTTTAAAATCTTTAAATAACTCACGCAAGCCATATTCGGTAAATCTCCAGCAATCTGGAAGAGGACCGTGGATTCTAAAATTAAATGGAGTACTTACAACTACGATCCCATCTTTTCTTAGCAAACGATAAATTTCTTTAACAGCACTAAACGGATTTAATGTATGTTCAAGCACTTCAGTACAAATTATTAAATCGAATTGTCCACTATCGATTAAATTGGAATTATCTTCACAGATATCTGCAATTATATCTGCCCTTGAATCTGGATTAATATCCAGTGTTTTGATACTTGCATTTCTAAAGAATTCAGAAGCTCCCTTATGATCCTGTGGTGCTATATCCAGTATTTTAATGCATGGTTTATCAAACATGAGGGAACAATCTCTGATTAAAGCCCTTACATTTTCCCTAATCAATTTCAAGTTATCTATATCTAATTGGTTTACTATTATTTTTCCATCCATAATTTTCTCAACTATTTATAATAAACTCTCTATCATGTCAGGAGCAAATACAGGAATATTTTTGTTTTTTGAAACATTCTTCCTTTCAATAAAAGAATCATCAATAAATATTGAATCTCGAATGGAGATGTAATTACTTTTTTCTTCATTTTTGGAGATAATTATAATTTCATCGAATATAGATCCAAGCCTGTATTTGTTTAGTGTTCCTTCAATATTGTTTTCATGCTTCGTTAATAAAATCATATTTTTCCCCTCATTTAATGATTTATAAAGAAAAGCTATCAGATCATAGTTTACTTTTCCATCAATTATAAGACAGTCATCAAAGTCTACATAAACTGTTGAATATGTAATATCCATTTTATATTTAACATCAAAAGAACGGTCAAGCTCGATTCTATAATTATTTTCAATAAGTTCCACATCAATATCAAAAGCATCAAAAACACTTAATAAAGCAAAATTAACACCTACGCCTCTAAATAAAGCCGAAGACCCTCCTAACCTCGCTGCCACTTCTAAAAGTACTAATTCATCATTGATATTTTTCTTTAATTGAAAAAACCAAGCACCCCTCAATTTCAAAGAAGCATTTATTACTTCAGCAATTTCACTAAATAATTTAATTTCCACTTCTACCGGACTGGTATTAACACTTATTCCATCTTTAATTCTATTTCTTTTGCGAGCGTGTGCGAAACGAAGTTTCCCGTATTTATCCGTAAAGCAATCAACTGTAAATTCATCTCCCGTTAAATATTCGGTAATTATATAATCTTTTTTTTCTTTTTTGTTAAAAAAGTAATCTAATTCTTTGACGTCTTCTGCTATAAAAATATTCCTTGCCCCATATCCTACATCTGGTTTAATAAAAACAGGATAATTGTCTATATCTTCTAAAGAGTTGTATACTTTAGGAACTTTAATTTTATTTTGAAAAAATTTATAAGTTTCATTTTTCGACAAACATATTTCCGTTGTTTCTGGAGGTGAAGAAATTACCTTACACCCTAATTCGTCTTCATTGCTTTTTAACTTCCAAATTACCTTATCCATAGTTGGGTAAATTGCATCAATCTGATTTTCATTTACTAAATTTTTTAAATATTGTATGATATTACTTGAATTAATAAACGGGATATTAGGGATATAATTTTCATATACAAACTTACCATGGTCATCTATACTATTACCGCCTATAAGTTCAATATGTGCGGAATATCTTAAAGAGCGATTAACTTCAAGACCAATTTCGCTCCCACACGGAAAAACAAGTATCCTGTACTTTTTTTTCATAGTGCAAAATTTTTTGTTAGATTAACTATACCTGATACATCTTCGAAGTCAAGGCTTGGGTAAATTGGCAGGCACAAAACTTCTTTTGTTATTTTTTCAGCTATAGGTAAATTTTCAGGACTCGCTGATTCTAATCCTCTATATGTTGGAAACTGGCTTATCAGCGGATAAAAATACCTCCGGGCATAAATATTATTTTCTTTAAATTTGTTATATAAATCATCCCTGCTTGTACCATATTTTTCTTCGTCGATGAAAATCGGAAAATAAGCATAATTGTGTTTTACACTTTCTATTTCTCTCAACATTCTTATTCCCCCTATACTCGATAATTCTTTTCTATATGTTTGAGCAATCTCCTTTCTTTTTGAAATATATTCGTCAATGTACTTCAACTGAAGTAAGCCCAGCGCTGCCTGAAATTCATTCATCTTTGCATTTATTCCAGGCCCTACTACAGTTACTTCATCGGCAAATCCAAAATTCTTTAAGAAATCGATTCTCTTTTTTGTCTTTTCATCATGGCAAATTATAGCCCCTCCTTCAAATGTTGTAAACACTTTTGTAGCATGAAAGCTTAGAACAGATAAGTCTCCAAAATTCAAAACGCTTTCCCCGTTAATCTTTACATTAAAAGCATGGCTTGCATCGTATATAACTTTTAAACCGTAGTTATCAGCAATTTTTTCAATTTCATATACATCACAAGGATTTCCGTAAACATGCACCGGAAGGATTGCCGTTGTTTGCGGAGAAATTGCAGCTTCTATTTTAGCTGGATCAAGGTTGCAGTAAACCGGATCGATATCAACAAATACCGGTTTTATTCCGTTCCAATGTAAGGCATGTGTAGTAGCTACGAAACTAAATGGTGTTGTAATTACTTCGCCGGTTATTCTTAATGTTTGCAGCGCATTCAGCAGTGCAAGTGTCCCGTTTGAAAAAAGTGAAATGTATGGCACCCCAAGATATTCCGCTAGTTCGATTTCCAGTTGTTGATGGTAGAAACCATTATTAGTTAACACCTTGCTTTTCCATATATCTTCAAGATATGGAATAAATTCTTCAAGCGGTGGTAACGAAGGACGAGTAACAAATACTTTCTCATCATCACTTCGGTTTACATTTGTCAGCGCTGGAAACTTTAAATCTTCCTCACCTAATACCTTAAGTATTTTTGTTGATGCTAACATAAAATTCTCGTAAATATTTATAGGACAAATATTCTAATATCATTCCAATCGGAATTTGTAATGATTTGTTGATTTTTTACTCTTAAAAAAGTTAATATTCACTATTTGGCTAACTTTAGCCATTATTAAACTCTAAACAAGCATTTTCTGATTTTTATTTCTTATACTTACCTTTCGATTATCTTGCCCTGACTGGAGGATTGTTCGGTGACAAATAATGTTTCATCGATTAGGCGGGTATTTATTTCCCTTTTTATTTTTTCTATAATCTAAAATGACATCAAGTTAAAGATTAATTCAGCATTGCTAAACTGACTACTCATAAATTGATTTTCAATAATTTGTTCTAAAGAGTACTGTTTAAGTAAATGTTTAATATTTAGTTTTATTCCTTTTAACTCGCTGTCTAATTCAATTTGCTGTTGTAATTTGTTAACGCTGCCTTTATTAAGAAGCTTAATAATATTTTTAAAATGCTCAACTTTCTTTTTGTCTCCTACACGCATATATGCAATTGAAAGCAATAAAAGTAATTGAATATTAGCAGGTGCCAGACTTAAGGACGTATGCAAAGCATTTAACGAGTTAGCTAAGTTTTTTGATTTGTACATTTGTAATGAACCAATTAGCATTGAAGTAATTAGCTGTTGATATTCTTCTTTCTTTAAATATTTAATATCAATTATTCCGACAAAAGTATTTATTGCATTTCCCGGAAAAGCATATTCATTAACATTATTTTTTTTGTATTTAATTTCTTTATCTAAATTTATAAACCTTCCCTCTGTAGTGTCTTCAATCGACCTGTCCAGTATATAATAAATATTAGCTCCCCACTTTCCGTATAATTTATTCCGGTTACCTTCCATATTGCTTTTTGCAGCATAGGAGTTATTAATGCCGCTATTTAGCTTGTGTGTAATTCCCAAATATCCATAGTAAATTATTTCGTAACCTCTGGCTAAAACTGCAATTTGATGATCTGGATCGTCAAATTGGCTTGGGCTGTATCGTATATCCAACAACCCGCAATTCTTAAATACATCCCGCCGGTAAAGATTGCAGCAGCCTTTTATATGCGATGTTCTACTTATATAATTTGCTTGTCCATTGTCTAATTCGTTTTCATGTGCCTCGTAAGAAGGCAGCATTTGGAAGTCTGAATTCTGAATTGTATTAACCGAATTGTCATTTAATATTTTTGGTCCCGTCATTCCGCAATAAGGTCTTTTGGAAAATATTTTAACAAGTTCTTTTAGCCAGTTTGATGGGAGAGTTATATCATCATCAAGCCTTGCTACAAGTTCGCCGCTGCCTTTTAAGATTGCCAGGTTTAATCCGTACGGTACACCGCTGTTGATTTTTAAAAACTCAGGGAAGACTTGGAATATAAAGTTTTTACTTAAATCGTTTAGATATTCCACCGTGCCGTCATTGCTGCCGTTATCGGTTATGTAAATTTTTATTTTATCACTTGGATATTCTGTTCTTAAAAGGCAGTTCATCAAATTTTTTAGTATCGGCAGGTTATTCCAGGTAACTATACATACATCTACGGTTGGAAATTCTTCATTTATCTTACTTCTCAGTTTTTCACCGATGTTCCAGCATATTTTTGTATCACCGTATATTGCCCTGATAAAATTCAGATCGGGATATTTTGGGCTCCAGCCCCATTTTTCTTTCCAGTAGTTGAAATGCTCTTGCTGAATAAGACTCTTGCCGCCAAAAATAATTTCTTCCAAATCTTTATACTTTTTATCGATAGGTAAGTCTGTTGGTGTCCTAACTGAAATAAAATGATAAGCCTGGATGAAGGAATTGCATACAACTGAGAAATTATTTTTTCTTGCAGTTACACAATAATCATCATCTTCAGTATACAGCGGAAAATAATTTTCATCAAAATAACCATTCTTCTTAATTACTTCGTTTTTATAATAGCAAAATGCACTGCTAACTGAATCGACTTCCATAATTTGTTTTTTGCAGCTTTCGTTTTCTTTAAAAGCATTAAGATTCAGATGTCTTTCTTCATAACCTATCCCATTAATAAAATTTCTTCCGTCGGTTTCAATTCTATCGTCAGCCAATAATAATCTAGCGCCAACAATTCCTACTTCGTTGTTTGCATAAGCTGCTTTTTGAAATTCTTCCAGCCAGTCTTCTGTTTTAATTATAACATCACCGTTTATCCTTACAATATCATCATCGCCTATTTGTGCAAGCAGTTCGTTTATTGATTTTGCAATTCCAATAAATCCGTGGCGCACAATTTTAAAGTTGCCGAATGATTGTAGTAATTCATAGCCGCCGTCGGTGGAACCGTCATCTACAGCAATTATATTTTTGTAAATGTTTGATGAGGAATCAATTATTGAACTTATACAGGCTTCAATAGTGTTCCTGTTATTATGAATATAAACTAGTACTGTAATTTTCTTCTGCAGCATATTCGTTTTCAATTATTTCATTTGACAGTTCCATTGCTCTGGCAATAGCTTGATCCATATCGTAATACTTATACTCGCCGAGCCTGCCGCATATAAGCAGTTTTGTGTCTTCACGTGCTTTGGCCTCATATTTTTTATATAATAATTTGTTCCGCTCACTAGGGAAAGGATATTCATATTCATCAGTATTTTGGGGCGTAAACGGAATTTCTTTTGTAATAACTGTTCCCTTTATTTTGTCTGAAAATTCTTTCAGAATCATATGCTTCCATTCCAAAGCTCTAATATGCTTTCCGTGTTCAGGCATAGGGTAATTTACCTGTCCGCAGGGCTGGTAATAATTTATATCCTCAAAATATGTATGTTCTCTTTTTTGTCCGCGGTATTCCAGTTTTCCGTATTGGAAATTATAAAACTCGTCAACCGGGCCGGTATAAATTAATTTTTTCTTTACATCGAACATATCTTTGTTCGTAAGATAATTCACGTTTAATAAGACCGGAATACCTTCAACTAGATTTCTTGTAAACTCAGCGTATCCGTTAGAAGGGATGCCTTGATATTTATGTCTCATCAGGCGCGGTTCGTCGTCTTCTCTTACATCAAATCTTTTAACAAGCTCGGCGGAAAGCTCTTTTGCATTTACTCCCCACTGCTTTTCAGTATAACCTTTTACAAATTTAAGATAAATTTCTTCAGGCATTATCTTTAAGGAAGCTTCTTCAAAATTTGCCGGAAGACCGTAAAATGAAGGTTTCCAGTTTATACCGACAGTTTTTTTTATGTAGCTGCCGGTAACAGGCCAGTTTTCGAAGTTACCATCAACAAATGATTTTAGAGAAGGTTCATATTTATAGAATGAGGAGAACCGGTTTACAAAATTCCAAAGCTTTTCAGAATTTGTTCTAAAATAATGCGGGCCATAGGTATGAATTCTAATTCCGGAGGGATGAAAGTGATCATATACGTTGCCGCCAATATGATTGCGTTTTTCCAGAATTACTACTTCACGTCCACTTTCATGAAGCAGACGAGCTATAGTTCCTCCAGTAAGTCCGGAGCCGACGACAAGATAATCTATTTTTAAAGGCATATAGCATTTTAAAATTACTAATTTCATACCATAGCAATTAATTACGTTTAATATCGTTTTACTTATTTAACGAAAAGTAATTTTTGGTAATTTGGCTAACTTTAGCCACTTTAAGAACGCTCCCTCCAATCGTTATATTTATGATATCTTGTACCTATTTTGCTATTATCTTGTACATATCTAGCTTTTATTTTGTACTCATTTTATATTAAATTCATACTCATTCCATACTAATTTCATACTCACTTTATACTGTTTTCATACTCATATTATACTCAAATAATTTTACTTGGTTAAAAGTGGTTGATATTAAAAAGTGTTTTCTAATTAAACAAAGTTGAAGAAAGTGAGATTGTTCTTAGTTAAATAGATAAAATAAATTGATAAATCAGGCGTGTTATTCTTGCAGTAATTCTAAAATTTTGTGTGTTTCTTCTTGAAATTTTTGTTCGGCATCTTTTTTATAGACTTTATCCAGCTCTTCTCTTTCAGACTTAATGTCGTTCAAATGTTTCTTCTTATCTTCAATTAATTTATTAAACTTTTCTTCATGATCTTTATCGCTTTTTTCATATTCTTTTTTCATGTATTCAACTTGATAATCTTTTTCATCTTTAATTGAGCTGATTGCACGGACTAGTCTTTGTTTTTGGTTTGAGCTTTCTAACAATGCCATTCCTGCAGATATTAGAGAAATTAATAATCCAACAGTAAATGCCATAACTCCCCATTTCAAACCAGTCATTACTATTAAAGGAATAATGTCATTCATCTTTTCTGGACTGTTGGTAATGTTATTTGAATAACCTGCACAGCCGCCCATCAGAAAAACTGTAACCGATAGAATAAAATTATATGTCATCGCATTCCGAAAAGCGGTTCTAGGATTCAAGCTTTGTATTAGCTGGAGGTTTTTTATTCTTTCCTCTAGAATTGCAACATTTTCATCAGCGCGTTTTACAATTGCTTTCGTAGTATTGTCAAGACGTTCTTTTAATTTTTTCTTATGCTCTTCTTGTTCTTTTGAAAGCTCCTGAATTTCATTGTACCGATCTTGAATTTGCCTATCAAAAACCAACAACCGCTCATTTGCCTGGTTATAATATTTTAATTTAATTGTATTAACTACTGTTTCGGCAGTTAGTTTATATTTTTGGAAAATTTTATTCATGCTTCCAAAAACTAATACATTATTATTTGAAGAATAGTTTTGAATTATTTTATCGATAAAAGAAATATCTTTTAAAATATTTTCATTATAATATTCATTTAAATTAAGAGATTTAAATGAATTCATTTTCATTTTAATTGATTTGATATCAAAAGTATTTTCAGATTTTATGTCTTTCAAGAAATCTGATATAATTATATAAGACAGCGAAAATTCAGGGTAATAAAACAAATTGCTTGTTATCGAATTTTTTAGAAGATGATCATACAAAGCAATGTCATTCATTTCAATTGAATATTCAATCCTGGATAAGTCATAATTATATATTTCACTAAGCATTTCATATTTAATTATGCTTTGGCTTAATTGGACATCGCAAAGAGTAAGATAAAATTTTGCGCTAATGCCTAATGGTTTTATTTCTAAAGCTTGCAGAAAACTATTTTTTGCTTTTTGAACTTCTTTCTGATTTAAGTAAACAAAGCCCGAATATAAATTTATAAGGTATAGAATTTCATGCTGTATATTTTCGTCTAATTTATTTTCATTTAGAATTTCCTTAGACTGCTCTATAAGTTCAATTGATTTTACCGGATTAAACAACTGCTTATCATATGCTAAAATGGCTGCTTGAATCATCAAATAAAGAAAATTATTTCTGCTGGATTTTTTGTCAGCCAAACTTAAAGCAGAGGCAGCAAAATATTTTTTTTCATTTTCAGATTTTATTATAATCCACTTAGTATAAAATTCCTTAATTGATTTATATGCACTTTGGTTTGTTGAATGGACTGAAGAAGTTTTATAAAGATCTTCAAGCTGCAAAATAATTGGCGAGCGGCTAAGCCAAAATAATGGCGCTTCTTCATATCTAATGAATTGCTCACTTATTTCATCTGGCAGCTTAAAACTAAAAAAACGGGAGTTCTCTTTAATAGTTTTTAAAATATCTGGTTGATCATCTACATCAAGCTGAAAGAGCTCTTTACCCAGACTTTTAAATTTATAAGTATTTACTTCAGAAAGAGTACTTTCATCAATTACCGAATCAAAATTCCCGTTAAAGATGATGTTATCTTTTTCCATTAATTATTTTTTATTTAATTCAATATATTTCGAATACAACATTCCTAAATCCATTATCGAAAATAATTGATAATAATTAACTTCTAATTTTAATAAATTGAGAATACAAAACTCAACTCATTATAAGTTGATGTATTTTGAAAAATATTTTGGTTATTAGTAAGAATTATTAGTTATCAACGTGAATTTTAAGGTTAGCTATTTTAGTTGTAAAAACTTCCAAGATAGATAATTTTTCAATTATTTTAATTAAAAATCTGGTAAAATTTGCAACGTTTCTTTGTAAATTTTTCAAATTTAAATTTTTCAATTTAATAGGATCAATCGTAAATCTTTTTACGCAAAGTTGTTATTAGAAAATTCTCATAGAAATTTTAAGGAAGATTATTTAGAAAATGTAAGTAATATTTTCCGAATACAGTACCAGTTTCTATTTATTTAATATTTATTAAACAAAAAAACCTTGATTAACAACGCTATTGTTAATGTTATTTCATTTATTGCATGGCATAAAATTGGTAAAAAATTAAATGATGAAATATTTTTAGAGCATGAATAAATATATTTGTTAATTTGCTTTTAGAATAAGGAAATATTTATGGGTCAACAACAGCTTTTATTAATTGTAATCGGAGTGATTGCAGTTGGAATTGCTATTACTATTGGAATTAGCATTTTTAATAATTATAAATCTTCAACAAATAGAGACGCAATTGTAGGTGATTTAAATAATTTAGGCTCGCATGCAAGAAAATATTTTATAGAAACAAGATCATTGGGTGGAGGAGAACTATCTTTTATAGGATGGACAATTCCAACTGGATTTTTATCTAATGACAATGGAAATTATTCAGCTACAGTTACTTCAAATCTTGTAACAATTGTTGGAACCGGAACACAAATAGGAAACGATGGGTTAAATCCGGTTAAAGTAACAAATTATGTCACTTCATCACAAGATAGTATTGTAGTAAATAACTGAATTAGAAATAATATAAATATTTAATTTTGAAAACACCTGCTCTTGCCGCAACATGCATTCGCTGAGGCAACAAATTCCCCAAAGAATCATACTGATCACTTCTATTGTCAACTTCATTGTAAGCAAAGTATATCCAGCTTTTAGGTAAAAAATTATAAGAGAAAAGAAATCCTCCAATTATCTGTTCCATATGCTGTGAAGATCTATCAAATAAATTATCGACATAAATTCTGATATTAAGATCATTAATCGGAGTTAAAGAAACATAAGGCCGGGCATTAAATACAATATCTTCGATTGCACCAGATGGATTACCTTCAATATACATATCATAAGTTGTCCCAAGCCATAAAATATCCGAGGCATTCCAGTCGAAACTTATGCCATGCCATGTATAAAAAGCTAAATAATCTCTGTCAAAGTTATAAGTCTTAGAATATCCGCCATAAATATTTCCCTCCCACTTTGGATTTATATTAAAGTTTGCATGATAATCAATTTCGTATGAATTGTATTTTATTCCTTGATCTTTTGATTTACCTAAAATAAATGTAAACTCATAACTCCAGTTGTTTCGGAATGACATATTGAAATCTAAAACTGCAGATCGATCAGTATAATCTTCAACATGCTTATAATTTGTATAAAATCCACCTAGTAACAAAATCTGACTAATATATCCTTTATCAAAATACCAAATTGGTCCAGTTAGCCAAGTAACTTCAGCAGTGCCAATCCAAGGTACATATCCAACTTCATTTATATCAAAATTATTTCCAATGTATCTATTCCTGCCAAGTACCCACCAGTTTCTTCCTGAAGAAACAAACCCAGCCGAAGCAGCAAAATCTCCATCAGAATTTTTAATTGATCTTGCAACTTGATAAGAAAGCTGCCAATCAGAAGTTCTGAAAGCTCCATCTACATCTACAACGCCATAAATATCATTTGGAGTTTGCTTGCCTACAAACAAAGTTCCGATTGATGAATTTTCTCCAAACTGTTTTTTTAATCTTGCTGATCCGAATACTGCTCTGGGTTCAAGTACCGTGCTGTCATTATCTAAATATGATTTCTGATCTGTTAATGCAAGAAAGCCGCCGTACTCCCAATCATCAATTCTTCCAAAAGCTTTAGTTCCAAGAATTAACGGAACATCGCTGCCGTCCGGAAGTTTTTGTCCAATTCGCCTTGAATAAAATAATTCCAACGGCGAATAAAAGCCAGTATTATGTTGTTTTCCGGCAGGCATAAAAATTTCATTTCCTTCAGTAAAGAATGGCCGGCGTTCAGAGAAATAAGTTTCATATCTTGAAATATTAAACTGGTAAGGATCGGCTTCTATTTGGGCGAAATCCGGATTTACTGTTAATTGAAATTTTAATTCAGGCGATGGATTGTACATAACATCTAATCCTAAATTGGGAGAAATTTTATATTTAGCATCAGAAGAAAATATTGAATTGTTCAATCCATTTCCTATATAATCAGCTTTGGAAATTCCTACTGGATAAATTTCTAAATTTAACCCAGTAACTGTTGGTTTGAAATTATCAAATTCAAGCTTCCCAAATTTTGAAACACGTAAACCTTCGTTTTGTTCGTACTTATTCCAATAAAGATCTTCAGACAAATATGGAATCCACCGGTCAAAATCAATTCCCCAATACGTTAAACTTTTATTGTATTGAATTGATTTATAAGGAATTTTCATTTCTACAACATATCCCCAATTATAAATCTTAGTTGAGGCAAACCAAATTCCATCCCAGCTGTAATCACGGTTCCTAGCATCATCTAGCAGTCTTGCATCGGCTCTTACACCGCTTGCTGTAACAGCAAATTTATATGCAGTTTTTCTATCATCAAAAGTATCAAGCATAAGCGAGACAATTTCTCCAGAAGTATTATCAAGCGTACCTGTATTAGCTTGGATATCTTTTTTGTCTTCATAACAAATCATTAAACAATAAATTGCATCATCGGTAGTTAATATTTTTGCTACTGTCGGCCAATTAGGCTTTTTTCCATAATAAGGTGCAAGCTGGAAAAAATTTGTAGCGGAATCTGCCGTATTCCAGATGGGGTCAATAACTCCATCAATTTTAATTTCAGCATTAACTTTTTTTAAGTGAAGTACTTTTAATTGATTTTGAGCTGAAACAAAAACTGTTGATGCAATAATAATACTCAGTAAAATTTTTATCATAAATTCATCCGGATATTTCGATTTTTATTTAATGTTATGACTAATTAACTTTTTTCAAAGTTACACAATTGATTCGTACTACAAATAGTTTTCCTCTTCTCTTTGGAAATATTAGCATAAGAATTTTATATAATTCTTTTTTTTTGATAAGAGGATATTGACATTTTTCAGCGGTAATTATTTCGGATTAAAACTTTTTGAATAAATCAATATTTTTTAAACTATTTTTTCACGAAATCTTTTTTTTGATTTTACAAATAATTATTTAAGTTTTATCATATTGCATTTTAAAATTAACAGGTAACTAGATGAACTCACGAGAAAGAATGAATAAAGCAATGCATTTGCAAACTGCAGACCGAGTTCCGTTAATGTGCCAGCTTTCAATCGGCCATTATTTTTTGCATTCGGGAATCGATCCCATTGATATTTGGTTTACTTCTGAAGGATTTGCTGAAGCATTAGTTAGACTGAAAAATAAATATTCTTTCGACGGCGTACTTGTAAATCTTCCCGGAAGAGATCCGGACTATAAAAATTATATTGCTAAAATTGAAAAGAATGATGATGGATCAATTGTCCGTTGGAAAAATGGAAACTACACAGTTGTACCAAAAGATGATAACCCGCATTATTATCAGAATGATGGCAGCCGTTATTTTCCTAGTTTTGATCAAATAAATCCCGATGAACTTTTTTATGTTGAGCCGTGGGATTTAACTGATATTACTTATCCTTTTACATGGGGATTTGAAAATGAAGTTCGTCCTTTTGATAATTTTTTCCCAGATTACCATCATGATACTATCAAAAAAGTTTTAGAAAGATCTAAAGGCGAATTTTCTGTTCACTCAGAAGTATTTTCTCCGTGGTCTCAATTTCTTGAGCTTTTAAATTATGAATATGCATTAATGGCAATAATGGACGATCCGGTAAAATCAAAAGCATGTTTAGAAAGATTAACATTGGGAGCTATCGCACTTGGTAAAGAACAGGCAAAGTGCGGTGTTGATGCAATATTAATTTCTTCAGCATTTGCTGGAGCTGGATTAATTTCGAGAGAGCATTACCAAGAATTTGTTTTACCTTATGAAAGAAAAATCATCGAAGAAATTCAAAAAGATTTTAACATACCGGTTTATACACACACTTGCGGAAGCATTGGCGACAGGCTTGATTTGATGATGGAAACTGGTACTAACGGAATTGATACACTTGATCCTCCGCCATTAGGAACAGTTGAGCTTGAAGAAGCAAAAAAAATTCTAGACGGAAAAGTTTTTATAAAAGGAAACATTGATCCGGTGAATACTTTACTTCAACCAGATGAAGAAAAAGTTCGCAAAGACATTGAATGGAGATTAAAAACCGGAAAACCGCATGGAGGTTATATTCTAAGTTCAGCTTGTTCAATCGCTCCTTATACACCTCCAAGAAATATTGAAATTTTAATTGAGCTTACTGAAAAATATGGGAAATACGAATAATGACTGAAGAAATATTCAAAGAGTTATCTCAAGCAGTAATCGATGGCAACAAAGATAAAAGCATTGAACTGACCAACAAGCTTTTAGAATTAGGCATAGATGCAAAAACCATTCTCGATTTTGGATTGCTTCCCGGGATGGATGTTGTTGGAATTAGATTTCGGGATAATATAATTTTTGTACCTCAGGTTCTAATTTCTGCAAGAGCGATGAAATCATCTTTAGCTATTTTGGAGCCATTACTTTCAAAAGCCGATTTAAAAGGAAGCGGCACAATTATTATGGGAACCGTTAAAGGTGATATTCATGACATCGGAAAAAATATTGTTTCCATGATGTTGAGAAGCAGCGGATTTACAGTAATCGATCTTGGTATTGATACAAAGGTTGAAAAATTTATAGATGCAATTAAAAAAGAGAATGCAGATATAGTTGGAATGTCAGCATTACTTACAACAACAATGGGTTATATGAAAGTTGTAATTGATAAAATTAAAGAGGAAGGGATTTTAGTAAAAACAATGGTTGGTGGTGCACCAATTTCAAAAGCTTTTGCTTCAGAAGTTGGAGCTGATGGCTATGCAAAGAATGCAACTGATGCAGTTAAATTAGCAAAACAATTAATTGGAATTGAAGTTAAGGAGAATAAAATTGAATAAATTTCTTGAAGCTTTAAACTCCGGGAAAATTCTTCTAAGCGACGGTGCAATGGGAACTGAACTTCAAAAGCGCGGCCTGCCTTCAGGAGCTTGCCCGGAAGAATTTAATATTTCACATCCCGAAATAATAAAAGATATTCATAGAGATTATTTTCTTGCCGGTTCAGATATTGTTGAAACAAATACATTTGGAGCTAACCGGGCAAGGTTAAAGCTTCATGGTTTTGAAAATCGCGTAAAAGAATTTTGTATTGCTGCCGCACAGTTGGCTAAATCAGTCTGTCCTGATGGAAAATTTGTTGCTGGCTCAATGGGACCGACAGGAGAACTTCTTGAACCACTTGGCACACTCCCAGAAAACGAAGCATATGATATTTTTGCTGAACAGGCAAGTGCACTTGAAGAAGGCGGAGTTGATGTACTTTATATTGAAACAATGATGGCTCCTGAAGAAGCAACAACTGCTGTACGTGCAGCAAAAGAAAATACTAAACTTCCAGTAGTTGCAAGCATGACTTTTGAATTAGGCAATGCTGGATTAAGAACAATGTGGGGAATTGATGTAAAGACAGCTGCTGAAAAATACGCAGAAGCCGGCGCTGATGTTATTGGCGCAAATTGCGGTAAAGGCTTTGATGAGATGATTGCAATTATTAAAGAACTACGGCCTTTAACTAAAAAACCAATAATAGCACAAGCCAACGCTGGAATTCCTGAATGGATACATGGAATGTCTGTTTATACTGAAACACCAGAAGTAATTGCACCTAAGGCTGAGGAATTAATAAAAGCAGGGGTTAATATAATCGGCGGCTGTTGTGGCACTGGGCCAGATCATATTAAAAAAATAAAAGAAATATTGGATCGACAATAAAATTCTTGCATCTAACTGCTTGAAAAAAGATTTTATTTTTCTTTAATCGAATGAACTCTTGGCAAATTTTTATTGTAGGGATAAATAATGGATTTCAATACGAATAACTTTGAAGAAGATGTAATAAAAAAAAGTTTTGATATTCCTGTTCTTGTAGATTTCTGGGCTGAGTGGTGCGGGCCATGCAGAGCTTTGAGTCCAGTGCTAGAAAAATTAGCAAAAGAATTTCAAACAAGCTGGCATTTAGTAAAAATCAACTCTGATGGACATCCAGAATTGGCAGAGAAATATGGAATTCGCAGTATTCCAAATGTGAAATTATTTTCTGGCGGAAAAGTTGTAAATGAATTTGTCGGCGCTTTGCCTGAAAGTAAAATTCGAGACTAGCTAAAAAAAGCAATACCAGGAAAGAATGACAAAAAGATTGCTACTGTTGAGGATTTGATTTCTTCCGGCGAGTTGAAACAGGCAGAAAAAGTTTTGGAAAATATTTTAGTTGATGAACCAAATAATCAAAAAGCAAAAATAATTCTTGCAAAGCTTATCTTCTTTGATGACTTTGAAAAAAGTTTAAAGTTACTTGATCAAATTGAAGAAGGCTCAGAGCACTCGGAGTCAATAGATTCACTAAAAACATTTGCGTATCTTTTTTCGTTAAAAAATAATCCAGAAAATTTAGATAATAGTTCTGTAAAAAATTTATATCTTGATGCAATCAACGAAATTCAAAAACAAAATTTTGATTCGGCATTAACCAAATTTATTGAAGTAATTAGAGCGGATAGATACTTCGACAATGATGGAGCAAGGAAGGCATGTATTGCAATCTTCAAATATCTTGGCGAAGAAAATGAACTTACATTAAAGCACAGAAGAGATTTCGGCAGAGCATTATATGTTTAGCTAAAGAATTACTCCTCCGCCTAAGCAAATATCATCTTTATAAAAAACGGCAAATTGTCCTGGTGCAATCCCTTGATCTTTTTTATCCAATTTTACTTCGGCATTTTTCTCATCAATAAAATTTAAATTACAATTAAAAAGATGAGCACCGTGCCTAATTTTTACTTGCAAATTATTATCATTTGGTTTCTCTTGAGTAATCCAATTGAATTTACCAACCACAAAAGTATCTCTCGCCCTTTCAACTAAATTCTCCCTCGAGATATAAATTATATTTTTATCAACATCTTTTTTAACAACATACCACGGCCCGCCGGACAATCCTAAACCAGATCTTTGACCGATGGTATAAAAATAATATCCATTATGCTCTCCCATTTTTTTACCCGAATCAATATCAACAATGTTGCCTTTTATTTCTCCAAGATGATGTTTTATAAATTCATTAAATTTTATTTGCCCAAGAAAACAAATTCCCTGGCTGTCTTTTCTATTCATATTCGGAAGATTAGATTCTTGAGCCATTTTCCGAACTTCTTTTTTATTAAATAAGCCAAGCGGAAAACAAGCCCGCGAAAGTTGGTCTTGAGTTAAATATGCTAAAAAATAAGTTTGGTCTTTTACTGGATCGGGTGATCTTTTAAGCAAATAATTTTGATGATCAAATTCCAACTTAGCATAATGACCGCTTGCAACTTTTTCAAAAGTCTTATCAATTTTACCATAGAACTGGCCAAACTTAATCAAACTGTTGCAAAACATATCCGGATTGGGCGTGCGCCCTTCTTTGATTTCTGAAATTGTATAAGTTACAACTGTTTCCCAATATTCTGTTTGAAGTGGAAGAACTTCCAGCGGAACTCCAGCTTGATCACAAACTTTGCGCGCATAATTTAGATCATCTTCCCACGGGCAATCGCCTAAAAAAGAAAATTCATCTTGCAGCCAAATCTTCAAATAGAAAGCCGTCAGATCGTGTCCTTCTTTCTTCAATAAATTCAATGCTACTGAGCTGTCAACTCCACCAGATAATAAAACTGCTATTTTCATA
Source organism: Bacteroidota bacterium (assembly GCA_021824145.1). Classification (GTDB taxonomy): domain Bacteria; phylum Bacteroidota; class Ignavibacteria; order Ignavibacteriales; family Ignavibacteriaceae; genus FEN-1297. The sequence continues at coordinate 468,794 of JAKALM010000001.1, read as the reverse complement.
ATTCCTAAAATTAAACCGGACTAAAATAATCAAAGACTTGGTGAAATTTAAGTCATTTTAAAATTGAACCTGTATTGGATGAAATTAAAGGCTATTTATTAAAATGTTTTATCTTCTTTTTTATTAGCTACTTGAGGTTTTGCTGAAAGTGTATTTGATACTTTCATCCTTTTTATTTTTTCGGCGGCAATATCATAAATTTTTCGATCAACTTTATTTAAGATTATTTTTTGAAGAGATCGAGCATCTTGCAAACTCTGAAAAAATCCTATACAAATATTATTTTTTCCATCGCAAACCTTCATAAGTCCGGAATACTTACCTTCAAAAATTCCACCCGATAATGAAACGATATCAGAATAATAAATTGTAATTTCTTTTTTAGAAAAGAAAAACTTACTGCATTTAATTTTTTCATTATCAGCTTCAATTTTATAAGGCATTAGTTTATATAAATTCAAATAGTGTTTGTTGAGGTAATAAATCAAAAGCGCAGTAATGATAAATGGGATTAAGTTTAATAACGAAGAATCTATGTTACTGCCCGCTGTATAAAAGATGATTAGTAAAAATAAAGTCATGAAAATATTGGCATAACGATAAATAAACTTTGATAAAAAAGGATAAATAAATATTTGCATACTTTTAAAATTACTGATAGATGTTCAATCAAATTTTACTTTAACTGCTTCTTTTAATTCTATTTTAATTCCCGGAATTTTCTCTAATATTTTTTTCATCTCATCAATATCCTGACTTTTAAAATTATTCAGTTTATCAACTTCTTTTTTATTTTCTAATAACTTATCAAACTCAACGTTATATAAAGTTATGTTTGAACCCTTAACATAAGAAGCATTTGTACTTTTTATTTTTCCATTCACATGAAGTTGAAGTGCAAATCGAAAATCTTTCATAAACTTCAAAAATTCATCTTGCACGGTATTATTGGCATTTAAAGTATCTTTATTTTCAATTATAGTTTCCGAAGAATCATTAAATTTGGCTTTAGGCATGTTGATAGTTAATTCAGAAGGATTGCTGCCTGCAAATGAAAATGTTATAAACTCTTTTGGCTTATTTTGATTGCTTGAATCAGCCAACGAAACTTTGCTGCTTGGATCATTGTCAATCTTTAATTGATTTATATTTTTAAATTTATAAACTGCTTTATAACCTTCTTTGCCTTTTTCAACAATCTCTTTTCCAGAAACGTATTCAACATTTTCTCCATATTTTAATGCATCGGCTTTCAATTCTTCTGGATTAAAAAGTGAAAATCTTTTAGTTTGTGCTGTATCATTCTCACTTTTCAAATTAAATCCAGACATCATATCGACAAATTCTTTTTTCATCAAAACTTTTTCTTCAAGAGTGCCGGAGCCGTCTTTATTTAGGTTTATCGTAGTTTCCACTTCAAGGCATCCGCAAAAAAGAATTGTTAATAACGAGAACAAACTAATTTTGTAAAATAATTTCATTCTCAATCTCCTTTTCTTAATGAATGCTGTGTTTAAATATAATGATTAGCTAATCTTAAGTAAAAACAGCAGACCGTAATTTATTATGAATGAACTCATAGCAAATTGCTTGCAAGTTCAGCAAGTTCTGATCTTTCTCCTTTTTCAAGATTAACATGAGCATAAAGTTTTTGTCCTTTGAAATGATCTATCAAATAAGACAAACCATTTGATTGGGCATCGAGGTATGGATGATCTATCTGATAAATATCTCCGGTAAACACAACTTTAGATCCTTCTCCGGCACGAGTAATAATTGTTTTAATTTCATGCGGAGTAAGATTTTGTGCTTCGTCAACAATAAAAAATATTCTTTGCAAACTTCTTCCTCTAATATAAGAAAGTGGTTCGATTACAAGCTTTTCATCTTTAATCATGTTAGAAATTAATTGGTTTTGTTTATCTGTTTCGGGAAATTGATCTTGAATTACTCTTAGATTATCCCAAAGCGGCTGCATGTATGGTTCAATTTTACTTTGAACATCGCCTGGAAGGAAACCAATATCCTTATTACTTAACGGGACAATTGGTCGGGCTACAAAAATTTGTCTATAAAATTTTCTAACATGAAGTGCGCTTGCCAAAGCTAGTAAAGTTTTTCCTGTCCCGGCTTTCCCTGTCATGGTTACTAATTGAATGTTATTATTCGTCAGCGCATCAACAGCAAATGTTTGTTCGGCATTTCTAGGTTTTATACCGTAAATTATATTTTTATCTACCTTATGAAGATTTTCCATTTCTTGATCAAGATATGCAAGCACAGAACGGTTAGTATTTCTAAGAATATAAAATTTATTCGGCACTGAATCCCGATCAATTTTTTTTAAGATTTGTTTTGCCGGAAGTTCAAAAGGCGTTTGAAATAGTTTAATAATCAAATCATCATCAAAATCTTCAATAATTTTTTTACCGCTATAAAGTTCTTCAATACTACTTATTCGATCGGTAGTGTAATCTTCAGCAAGAATTCCAAGCGCTTTAGCTTTCATTCTTAAATTTACATCTTTTGTAACAAGAACAACTATTGAATTATTTTTTGCTTTTTTATTTAATTCGAACGCAACGGAAAGTATTCGATGATCCGGAGTATCTTCTTTAAATATTTCTTTTATCTCATTAGAAATACCACGTAAAATTCCGATTCTTACTTTCCCTCTGCCTTTTCCCATCGGAACTCCACCGTTGAACAGTGCAGTGCCGGTCATAGAGTCAAGAGTTCTTGCAAATTCTCTAGCATTTAAGTTTATAACTTGGCTGCCCCGCTTAAAATGATCAAGTTCTTCAATTACTGTTAAAGGAATTACAACATCATTTTCTTGAAATTGATTGATACAAGTCGCATCATGTAAAATAACATTTGTATCAAGAATAAATGTTTTTATTCTCTTTTTTTCTTCTTTCAAATTTTTAATTTGTTTCATTTAATTTCCTAAATGATGATTAAATAATTAGTAAAATTCATCATATAAATGGTGATTTTTAATGGAATGAAATTGATTTGATGTATGCAATTTTGAATCTTCAACAATTTTATTAAAATTCCCCAGAACTAATAGAAATTTATTTTTTTAAAATTCATTTCAAGTGAATTTAATCACTAAAAAAATCATTTCATAAATTGAATCTAAAATCTCTATGCAATATATTTGAAAAACCAATTAAAGAAATACTTGCGAAAGAAATTAAAAAAATCGAAATTAAAAATCACTTGCATAATAGAGTCTATAAAAAATAGCCACTCCAAGAGTGGCTATTTTTTTGCCGGACATGTGAAAAAAAATTCATAAACATGATAAAGACATGAATAACAAACCACAAAAAGCAAAATTAATTCTTGAAGACGGAACTGAATTTGTTGGGACTGCATTTGGATATCCAATAAATACAAACGGTGAAGTTGTATTTAATACCGGCATGGTTGGTTATCCAGAAACTATGACTGATCCTTCTTATCGCGGTCAAATTCTTGTAATGACATTTCCGTTGATAGGAAATTACGGCGTTCCAAATTATGAGAGAGAAAACGGCCTATTAAAATATTTTGAATCAGAAAAAATTCATTGCCGAGCTCTTATTATTTCAAATTATTCTGATGAATATTCTCACTGGAATGGAAAAAGATCGTTAGATGATTGGATGAAGGAACAAAAAATTCCTGGTATCTATGGAATAGACACAAGAATGCTTACAAGAAAGCTGCGTGAAAGTGGAACAATGTTGGGAAAGATAGTAATAGATGAAAAAGAAAAAATCGATTTTGAAGATGTAAATAAATTAGATCTTGTGGGTGAAGTTTGTGTGAAAGAGCCTATTGAATATACGCGAAACAAGAAAAAAATAATTCTTGTTGACTGCGGGACAAAGAACAACATTATTCAAGCTTTTCTAAGAAGAAATATTACAGTCATTCGTGTTCCATATGATTATGATTTTTCAAAAGAGAAAGCAAATGGAATTTTAATTTCCAATGGTCCTGGCGATCCAAAAATGTGCAAAGCTACAATTGAGAACACTCGCAAAGTTATGAAATTTGGAACGCCAACACTTGGCGTTTGTCTTGGCAGCCAAATAATGGCTCTTGCCGCCGGAGCAGATACTTATAAATTGAAATACGGCCACCGAGGCCACAATCAGCCTTGCAATGAAACTGGTTCAAAAAGATGTTATATAACTTCACAAAATCACGGCTATGCTGTTAATTCTGAAACTATGCCGGAAGATTGGCGCGAATGGTTTATCAACGACAATGACGGTACTAACGAAGGAATTATTCACATAGCAAAACCATTTTTTGCAACGCAGTTTCATCCAGAAGCTTCACCAGGACCGGATGATACTGAATTTATTTTTGATATGTTTTTGAGGGCTTTAAAATGATTAAACGCGGTAAACCAAAAAAAGTTTTAATATTAGGATCGGGTGCGCTTCAAATTGGACAAGCTGGAGAATTTGATTACTCCGGAAGCCAAGCAATAAAAGCATTAAAGGAAGATGGAATTACTTCTATTTTAATCAATCCCAATATTGCAACAATTCAAACTTCAGAAAATTTCGCCGACAAAGTTTACTTTATGCCTATTAAAGCAGAGTTTGTTGAAAAGATAATTGAGAAAGAAGAACCAGACAGCATTCTGCTTCAGTTCGGTGGGCAAACTGCACTAAATGTTGGCGTTGAGCTTTACGAAAAAGGAATTCTTAAAAAACATAATGTAAAAGTTCTCGGAACTCCCGTAGAAGCAATTGAAGCTACTGAAGACCGGCTTATTTTTGGAAATAAAGTAACTGAAATCGGTTTGAAAGTTGCATTAAGCAAAACTGCAAACAATGTTGATGAAGCAATTGCAGCTGCAGAAGAAATTGGTTTTCCAGTGATGGTTCGAATAGCTTATGCACTCGGCGGATTGGGCTCGGGAATTGTAAATAATAAAGATGAACTGATTGAGAAAGCACGAAGAGCTTTTACTTTTACAAATCAAATTTTGATTGAGGAATCTCTTTACGGCTGGAAGGAAATTGAATACGAAATTGTTCGCGACAGATTTAACAATTGTATTACAATTTGCTCGATGGAAAATATTGATCCGATGGGAATACACACTGGTGACAGCATTGTAATTGCGCCTGTTCAAACTCTTTCTGCCTCGGAAAACTTCAAGCTTCGATCTATTGGAATAAAATTAATTCGTCATTTGGGAGTTATTGGCGAATGCAATATTCAATATGCTCTTGATCCAAAATCTGATGATTATAGAATAATCGAAGTGAACGCAAGATTGAGCAGAAGCTCTGCACTTGCATCAAAAGCCACTGGCTACCCGCTTGCATTCATCGCGACAAAACTTGCTCTCGGTTATGCATTAAACGAAGTTGAAAATATTATTACCCAAGAAACTTCAGCATGTTTTGAACCTGCACTTGATTATGTTGCATTAAAATTTCCTCGATGGGATCTGCAAAAATTTAGACAAGTAAGCACTCAACTTGGTTCTGAAATGAAGTCTGTCGGTGAAGTTATGTCACTTGGCAGAAGCTTTGAGGAAGTTCTGCAGAAAGCAATAAGAATGCTTGATATCGGAATGAAAGGGTTCGTCGGTAACAATTTAGTTTTCAACGATCTCGATAATGAATTATCGAAACCAACAGATAAAAGAATTTATGCAATCGCTCAAGCATTAAAAGAAGGTTATTCGATTGACAAAATTCATGAGCTTACAAAAATTACAAGATGGTTTCTTTACAAGATGAAGAATATCGTATTGACAGAAAACAAATTGAAAGGAATTAAGCTCAATAAAATATCTGTGGATCTAATGCGAGAAGCAAAGATGAACGGTTTCTCTGATGTTCAGCTTGGACATCTTGCCGGAGCAACTGAATTTGAGGTTAGAAATTATAGAAAAAGTATAGGTGTGGTTCCTGTTGTAAAACAAATTGATACTTTAGCAGCTGAGTATCCAGCACAAACCAATTATCTTTATCTTACTTACCATGGTAAAGAGAATGACATTCAATTTGGGCAAAGTAATCAGATTATAGTTCTTGGAAGCGGCGCTTACAGAATTGGTTCTTCGGTCGAATTTGATTGGTGCTGTGTGAATGCAGTTATGTCCTTGAATAAGCTTGAATACAAAACGATAATGATCAACTGTAATCCCGAAACAGTAAGTACGGATTATGATATTTGCGACAAACTTTATTTTGAGCAATTGACTTTTGAAAGAGTGCTTGACATTTACGACAAAGAAAATCCTGAAGGTGTAATCATTTCGATGGGCGGGCAAATTCCGAACAACCTAGCTGTGAAACTCTACAATGCTGGTGTAAAAATTTTAGGAACTTCGCCCGAACAAATTGATAATGCCGAGAATCGCCACAAGTTTTCGCAAATACTTGACAGGTTGGAAGTCGATCAACCGGAATGGAAAGAACTGACAAGTTTAGATGAAGCAAAGAAATTTGCAAAAAAAGTTAGTTATCCGGTTTTAATAAGGCCAAGCTATGTTTTAAGCGGTGCCGCAATGAGCATTGTAATTTCAGATGATGAACTTGAAGAATATCTAAAGAAGGCTTCGGAAATAAGCAGAGAGCATCCAGTTGTTATCAGCAAATTCATAACTGATGCAAGAGAAATTGAAGCCGATGCTGTTGCGGAAGATGGAAATCTATACTGCTATGCAATATCAGAACACGTTGAAAATGCTGGAGTGCACTCAGGTGATGCAACAATTGTTTTGCCGCCTCAAAGAACTTATCTTGAAACAATGAGACGAGTAAAAATAATTACAAAGCAAATCGCAAAAGAGTTAAAAATTACCGGTCCGTTTAATATTCAGTTTATTGCAAAGGACAACGAAGTAAAAGTTATCGAATGCAATTTGCGCGCTTCCAGAAGTTTCCCGTTCGTTTCCAAAGTTCTGAAAATTAATTTTATTGAAATTGCAACCAAGTTGATGATGGGAGAAAAAATTCCGAAGCTTGACAAATCGTCATTTGACGTTGATTATGTTGGGGTAAAAGCACCTCAATTTTCTTTCACAAGATTAAAAGGTTCAGATCCGATCCTTGGTGTTGAAATGGCGTCAACTGGAGAAGTTGCGTGCCTTGGCGACGATTTCAACGAAGCATTCTTAAAAAGTTTCTTGTCTACTGGTTATAGAATTCCTAAGAAAGCTGTTATGCTTTCAACTGGAACTGCAAAGGATAAAGCTGATTTCTTAAACGAAACAAAAAAGCTTTATGATATGGGATTAAAACTGTATGCAACTAATGGAACTTCAAAATTTCTAAAAGAACACGGAATTGAATCCGAAGTTTTGAATTGGCCACTTGAAAAAGTTGAACCAAATATTATAACTTATCTGAATGAAGGGAAAATTGATCTTGTAATTAATATTCCAAAGAATGAAGAAAAGTATGAACTAGACAATGACTATTTGATACGCAGGAAAGCTGTTGATATGAATGTTAACCTTATTACCAATATTCAAGTGGCAAAAAGATTTGTAAAATCGCTTTCCAAAATCCAAGATTTATCGGCTAAAAGCTGGGACGAGTATAACTAAACAAAAATAATAACCGTGGGCATATTCTTGAACTTCCACAAATAAAGGTTCAAGTTTAAGAGTAAGTTCGAGATCAAAAAATCTAACTAGAAATGGCAATATTCTTTTCAATATTTTTTACTGTTTATGCTTCTTTAAACTATTATATTTTTATTAGAGGCTGGCAAGCACTTGAAGGAAGTCCACACTTAAAAATTCCATATTTAATATTGTTTGTTGTTGCATCTCTTTCTTACATTGGGGCAAAAACAATGGAAAAAATTCTTTCGCCATTTCTATATGATGTTTTACTCGGCATTGGTTCTTTCTGGTTCGCATTTATGGTTTATTTTTTATTAGCAGCTTTATTTATTGATGCTGCACGATTTTTTTTGACAATTTTTCATTTTGTACCAACTTTCATAAATCAAAATTATATTTTAACTAAGCAGATTATTGCTTTAACAGTTGTTATTATTGTTTCGATTATTGTTCTTGCCGGATATATCAACACACAAATTCTTTCTGTAAAAACTCTGAACTTAGATTTACGAAAAGGATCGAGCAATTTAAATGAATTGAATGCAGTTTTGATTTCTGATATTCATCTTTCCCCGATAAACAATGGAAGACATCTTAAAAGAATTGTTCAAAAGGTTAACGAGCTAAATCCGGATATTATTTTTATTGCCGGCGATTTGGTTGATGATAGAGCGGAAACATTAATTAATAGAAACATTGGTTCATCTCTTCTTTATTTAAAATCGAAATTTGGATCGTATGCGATTACCGGCAATCATGAATTTATCAATGGCATTGACGGATGTGAAAAATACATCGAAAATTTTGGTATAAAACTTTTACGTGATTCTTCAATTAAAATTGATGATTCATTTTACATCATCGGAAGAGATGACCGCGCAAAGAAACAATTTACTAAACAAGATAGAAAAACTTTAGCCGAACTAATGAACGGTGTTGATAAATCTCTTCCAATAATTTTGATGGATCATACTCCGTTTGGTTTGGATGAAGCTGAAAAGAATAATATAGATTTACAGATTTCAGGTCATACTCATCATGGGCAAATCTTCCCAGCAAATCTTATAACAAAAATGATTTATGAAATTAGCTGGGGTTATTTGAAAAAAGGCAATACACAATATTATGTTTCATGTGGTGCAGGAACTTGGGGGCCTCCAGTAAAAATCGGCAGTAATTCTGAAATAGTAAACCTTAAAATCAAATTCATCTAAAAATAACCCGAATCTTATACAATCCGGGTTTCAAAATAAATTTTAATTTTAAATTCAGTTACTTTCAAAATTCGAATGTAAATCCAAATTTAAATTGATCATATGAAAGCGGCGCTACGGTATCAAAAGGCCAATTCATTTTTTCTTGGCGCAATTCATAAATTCCATACGACAAAGCATTTTTCAAAACAAAATTTACAACCGGAGCTGCATAAGGAGATGAATCGAGTATTTCATTTACAAAGCCATCAATTCCCCATTGTCCAGCAGCTTCTATCAAAGAACTTCCAATCCATTTCCAAAAAATATGTCTTGGAAAAATTATTGAACGTTCATATCCTGCTTCTAAAACTAAATGCGAAATTATTTTAACTCTTATTCCGCCTTCGCTGCTTGTTCCAAACCTAAACGAATTATTATAGAGATTTGTAATTGATTGATCATTGATAGTTCCCGGATTATCAAGCATTTTCAGATTAGACCACTCGAATGAATAAGTATGATATGGAATAATTGCAGCAGATCCTATTTTATATCCATAACCAGAAGATCTGCCAAAACCAAAACGCCATAAATTAGTTTTAAGCTCGGCATTATTTGAATTTGTATTGGATAAATTTGTTGAGATGTTGCTTACATAAAAATACTTATAATTATAATCAAGAATATTTTCTTCCATATCATTTTCATTTTCACGAGTGTAACCTAATTTTAATTCAATCAAATTGGGTTTTGCAAATGTCTCATCAAAATTTTTTGTTGATAATTTTGATAATCCATAATTTAATGAGATTGTTGGTTTTCCTTTAAACTCATCATGGAACATCATAAATTTAAAATGATGTTTATGTTTCCAGCCGCTATTGCTCGTTTCAGTTGAATCTTCATCTTGAGCAAAATTGTAAGCTACTGTTACAAAACTTAGAATTATTATGAACAATATTTTTTTGTTAAACATTAGATCCTCCTATTCAATAAAAGTATAATTATAAAAATGTAGAACTCAGATCACAATGATCGTGCCTGAAATTTTCAATAAAATTAAAAACTTTTTATAGAAATACTGAATATTTTTTTATACAGGAAATTTCAAAAATTGAACAACTGCAAAAATTAAATTTTTCACTTTAATTTTTTGACCATAATAGAACTGAAAACGTTACTAACAATTTAATCCTATTATTTAATCTAGGTCATAGATTTTTGTTAAGCAGTAAAATATTGTGAGATTCGGTTAGTAAAGCTGATTAATATCCAAAAACTTTATAATTATCATATCTGATGTTTTATAATGTCATCCAAGTATTGGTGAAACTTATGAGGAAGGTTTTTGTATTTAGACGAAAATTTTGCCTTTATGATTTCAAAATCAGTTAACGGAAGTTCTTTTATATCGTGCTCAATATTTTTTAGAAATATTTGCAGTTTAATTCTTACACGTTCTTTAACTTCTTCATCATCTGTTGAGGAAATAACACTTACGGATTTTTCCAGGTCATAATTATTTTCAACATAAACTTTAAGTGAATAACCACGGAAATTTTCGGAAATAACTGTTCGGCTTATATTACCAAGCTCTTTTGCAGTATCTATAATTGATGATCGGGTAAACTTTTTATTTCGAAGAGATTCCATCACAATATCGTCAAAATTAAATTTACTATCCTTAACTATTTCTTCTGGTAAATCAGATAGCTGAATTAAATTTCTGCCGACTGACTTTGCAAAAATTACTGAACGTTTTATCACTGCCTCTAATTCTCTTACATTACCTTTCCATTCATATTTTATCAAAGCTTCAAGCACTGCTTCGGACAATTTATATTCTACACCTTCTCCAGCTAAAAATTTTTGAGTTAATATTTCTATATCTTCTTTTCTTTCTCTTAAAGGCGGCAGTTCTATTTTTATAACATTTAACCTATAATAAAGATCTTCCCGAAATTTCTTTTCTTTCACAAAAGACTCTAACTGCCGATTTGTTGCCGCAATAATTCGAACATCTGTATGAAATGTTTTTGAAGAACCAACTTTTTCAAAATCTCCGGTTTGAATAACACGCAATAATTTTACTTGAAAATTCTCAGAAGTCTCCGCAATTTCGTCAAGAAAAATTGTCCCTTTGTTTGCCGCTTCAAATCTTCCGATTTTATCAGCAACAGCGCCTGTAAATGCTCCTTTCACATGTCCGAACAATTCACTTTCTAATAAGGTATCAGAAAGAGCACCGCAATTAACAGCAACAAAATTATTTTTACTTCTTTCGCTTTGAGAATGAATAGCGTTGGCAACTAACTCTTTGCCGGTACCGCTTTCTCCTAAAATTAAAATGTTTGCATTTCCTTTTGAAACTTTTTTTATTGTATCAACAACATTGGACATTGCTTTTGAACGGTAAATTATATGCTCAAATTCTTTTGCTTCACCATTAAATATTTCAGATGCTTCTTTATTATCAGCTTCATTTTCTTTTAGTTTTTCAATATCAGCCTTTAACAATTTTATTTTATTTATAAGGGAATTCGATCCATCATCATGAGATAAATTTAATTCCTTTTGTAGTTTTTCAAGTTCATCTTCTTTTTTTGAAAGCAATCTCTTAAGCAGGTTTGCTTCATCTTTTACTCCTTGCAATTTAATTTTGTCTTCAGTAAGGATGAAAATAATATCAGCTATACCAACAACAAACAAAGGGATCAAAAAGAATGAATAAGATAGTTCAATATTTAGGAATGAGTAAACAAAGAAGGTGATCATTAAGAAAATAACCAAAGTATAAATTTTAAATTTCAGAATAGAAAATTTTAGTTTCTTTTCCTCTATGAATAATAGAAATAAAATAATAACCGCAAAAATTATTTCCGATGTTAGAATAAAGTTGTCATTTAGCCACCGATGATGAAGAATATTGTCAAGCGCAAAAGCATGAATTGCAAATCCAGGCATATTGTCATCAAAGGAAGTCTTAAAATCTGAAGCAATCTGAGGATCGCTGATACCGATTATTACAATTTTATCTTTTAATGATTGAAGGTTATCAGACTGACGATTAACTAAATGAAAAAAATTTAACAGTGAATATCTTTTAAATTTCTTCCATGAAGAGACAAAATTAATTTTAAGATATTGTCCGTCTTTAGCATCAAGTTTTTTATTAGCTAGTTGATAAGAAAATGCACTAACAATATTTTTCCCACTATGAATAATAAGTGGAATTTGAATCCCGTTTCCATCAAAGTAATTAAGATGCCCAGTTTTAATATTTTCATCTAGCAGTTTTGGGCTTGGGTAACTTAAAGAATCAGTATAAAATTTCCCATTTTGGTCAATAACATTTCCAGCGACTGAGCTTAACACAACATTTCCGGAGTTTTCAATTACTTTTGTAACTAGATTATCATAAATAGTTTGTGTTACAAACTTAGCACTTAGAAAAACTTCCAATCCAATAGTTTTTACTTTATAGTCAATAAGATTTTTAATCAAAAGTGCATAGTAGCTTCTTTTTAGCGGCCAGTAACCAAGGTTATTAATATCTGATGCAGTAATATCAATTAAAACTATATTTGTATCTGGCTGCTGCTGTCCCCTCATCAATGCAAAGGAAGTTTCGATATTTTTGTCTAAGAATTCATCAGGCTGATGGATAAAAGATAAAATTACAATTGATAAAATTGCTAGAAATAATTTTACAAAAAACTTGTTCTTGACCAAGGTTTGAAAATTTGTCATGAGTTTTTCAAATTATTTCTAGTTTCTTAAAGAATAAATTTACTTAAGTCTCTATTCTTTACAATGCTATCCAACTTTTGTTTTACAGATTTTGCGGTAATTTTAACTTTTTCATTCGGAATTTTATCAGGCACATCAAAAAGAATTTCATCTAATAAAGTTGTCAGTATGGTATGGAGCCTTCGTGCGCCAATATTTTCAACTTGTTCATTCACTTCAGAAGCAATTCGTGCTATCTCTTTTATTGCATCAGGTGTGAACTCCAACTTAACACCTTCAGTTTCAAGAAGTGCATTGTATTGTTTGAGTAAAGCATTCTCCGGCATGGTCAATATTTTAACAAAATCTTCTTGAGTAAGACTTTTCAACTCAACACGAATCGGAAACCTGCCTTGCAACTCAGGGATAAGATCGGAAGGTTTAGAAACATGAAAAGCTCCAGATGCTATAAACAAAATGTGATCTGTTTTTACAACGCCATATTTTGTATTAACGTTTGATCCTTCAACAATTGGAAGCAAATCCCTTTGAACTCCTTCTCGAGAAACATCAGGTCCTTGCCCTTTACCTCCGCCAGCAACTTTATCAATTTCATCAATAAAAATTATTCCAGAATCCTGTACTCTATCAATTGCTTCTTTCTGAACAGCTTCCATGTCAATTAATTTTTGAGCTTCTTCTTGTGCAATAATTTTTCTTGCTTCAGAAATTGTAGTTTTTCTTTTTTTCTTTTTCTTGGGCATTATGTTGCCCATAATTTCCTGGAAGTTGATTCCTAAATCGTCTAAACCGAATGGTCCCAGTACTTGCATGCCAATTGAGTTTTGTGAATTTGCATCAAACTCAACCATTTTGTCATTCATTTCTCCGCTTTTCAATTTTTGCTTCATCCATTCGCGTGTTTTTTGATTCTGAAAAGCTTCATTATTGACTTCACCTTCATTATTTTCAGTTAGTCCAACAGATTTTTTTACTGGGGGAATTAAAAGGTCAAGAATTTTTTCATCTGCTAGTTCTTCAGCATGTGATTGAACTTGGGCTGTCTTTTCAGATTTAACCATGTTAACAGCATAATCAGCTAGATCACGAATCATAGATTCTACATCTCTTCCAACATAACCAACTTCAGTAAATTTTGAAGCTTCAACTTTTATAAAGGGAGCTTCAGCCAGCTTTGCCAAGCGCCTTGCAATTTCGGTTTTACCAACACCTGTTGGCCCAATTAAAATAATATTATTTGGTAAAATTTCTTCGCGTAATTCAGCAGGTACTTGCTGTCTTCGCCATCTATTTCTCAAAGCAATAGCCACAGCTCTTTTAGCTTCGGTTTGGCCAATTATATATTTGTCAAGTTCATTTACTATTTGAGAAGGTGTAAATGCCCTCATCGATTTATTTTTCATATTCTTTTTATAATTTTTTATAAGACTTCAACATTTATTTTATCATTTGTATAGATACAAATTTCTGAGGCAGTTTTCAAAGATTCGGCAACAATTTCTTTTGCAGAAAGTTTGCTGTATTTTTTTAGCATACGAGCTGCAGAAAGAGCATACATTCCGCCTGAGCCGATTGCAACAATTTGATCGTCAGGCTCAATTACATCTCCGTTACCTGAAATAATTAGGGCTTTATCTTCAGTAACAACTGCTAACATTGCTTCAAGTTTTCGTAAATATTTATCAGTCCGCCAGTCTTTCGCTAATTCAACTGCAGCTCTGTTTACATTACCGCGATATTGCTCAAGTTTATCTTCAAATCTTTCCATTAATGTAAATGCATCTGCAGAAGCACCGGCAAATCCGCATAAAGCTTTTCCATTATTTAGTTTTCTAATTTTCATTGCATTATGCTTCATAACAGTGTTGCCAAGAGTAACTTGCCCATCGCCGCCAATTGCAGCCTCACCGTTATGTACAACTCCTAAAATAGTTGTTGCATGAATTTTATTTTCCATATTTCAACTTCCGATCTACAAGAAAGTTTAATTAATTATATACAATAATAATTTTAAAGAATCTTTAAAAAAGAATTTAAACTAACTCTTTAAGGTACAACTTTTTTTTCATCTATCCACGGTTTATACCATTCAACAAATGGAATTGTAACTGGAACTGCAGAAATTCTTCCGCCAAATCCCATATAACGATATACATACATGTTAAAGTCGTTAACCTGTATTGAAGATAAATAATTTTGATTTATTGAAACACCAAACTCATTTGCAAGTTTTGCTGTATAATTTATAAAAAAGTCACTTCGTTTTTTACCTAATAATTCCTTTGTTAATTCATTCTTCATTTCAACAAAAGGTTTGGTAGGTTTTTCATCTTTTTCTTTTTTACCAATCAATTTAAATAATGAATAACCGTTCGGCGTTTTAATTGGGCCATAAATTTCGCCTATTTTCATTGTAGCTGCAATTTTTCCAATATCACCATACATTGTTGAAGGGAAAAATCCAAATTCACCGCCTTTGCTGCGCGTCCAAATTCTTTTAGTATAAATTGAAGCAAGCTTTCCGAAATCAGCACCATTTTTAAGTTCATTTAAAACTTTATTAATTACATCTAAGCTGTCTGTTAAAATTTCCTGAACATTTACCATTATGTCATTTGGATTTTTTTCTTTCCCGATGCCATCATAATAATTATGAACTTCTTCATTTGTTACTTTGATTGAATCGACAAACTTATCTTTCAATAGTTGAGCAAGATAGTTATCTCTCCACATATTTATTGATGATTGAACCTCAGGAAGATTTTCAAGTCCACGCCGATAACCTTCTCTTGACAAAAGCTCATCTTCTACTATCTGCCTAACTCGAGCATTTATCTTTGCATCAATGATTTCTGAATTCACCTCCTTTGAGTAAAAGCCTTCGAAGGCAAAATATCTTAGAAAATCTTCAACTGTAAAAGGATTATTTTCAAATTTTATAAAAATTTCTTTCAACGTATCAGGGGCAAATTCATTTTCAACTTTCAAAAAATCTTTCGGTTTAAGATATACATTTGAAGTGTCTGGAATATCATCTTTTAATTTTCTTTCCTGAAGAATAGATGTGAATTTAGAAGAGATTTTCTTCAGCAATTCGGGATCAATTGGAACCTGTTTACCCGCAAAGAAATTTTTTAAAAATTCCTCCCCAATTTGAGCAGCTTTTTCATGTTCGATTTTATTTTTAATACTTTTTACTTTACTAGCAATATCTTCGGAAGTAAATGATGTATTTGTTTTGTTTTCAAGATAAAAAATAAACCAACCCGAGTTTGATTTTATTGGCAGAGTACATTGTCCTTTTGATAAATCGAACAATGAATCCTCAACAGCTTTTTGAAAGACTCCTTGTTTAACTTCAAACGATGTTTCCTTTTCATCTTTCAATGTTTGGAGAGAATCAAACTGTACACCTTTTTTCAATTTAGCATACGAATAAAAAATTTCAGCAGAGTCTGTAGAATACAAAGTTTTAACATCAAGTTTTGAATATTCTTTTTTCAATTCGTTGATAATTTCCTGATCTGGAATTTTTACTTTATCCATCACTTCAATTTTATAAAGTGCATCTCTTACAAACATATCTTCCAAAGCTTTAAAAGAAGTTTTCATAATTTCAGTAGTATCTAGCCCAATTTTAGATGCTTCGAGCGCCCAAAGTTTTTCGGCAATTAAAGAATAAAGAAGATCTTCTTTTTTTGAATAATGATTTCCTTCATGCTTATAAACTTGAGGTGTAAGTTCAAATCTTTCTTTAAACATTTTACCGGTAATTTTGTCTGGACCGACTTTGGCTAAAACTGAATCTTGCTGTGAGTAAACTGTTGAACTAATTAGAACAAAAAAGACTGAACTATAAAAAAATAATTTCATAAAAATTTATTCTAAGATTGTTGTTTTATTTAAAAATGCGAATTTGATCGGAAAAATTCTTGGAACTGTTTTCTGATACTCAACATATTCGCCGGCAAATTTTTCTACTAATTTTTTTTCTTCATAAAACGAACCGATAATAAAATATGCAATAATACAAATCAGCATAACCAGATAGAATAAATCCATTTCCGATCTGAATGTTAAGAACAAAATTGAAAAAAGATAGACTGGATGCCTTGAAAATTTATAAGGGCCGTTAATATGAAGTGTTAGTCTTTCGTCAAGTTCATTAACATTATATTCTTTATTGAACCATCGAAAGACTTGATTGATTCCTAAGAATTCATTTAGACTAAAATATTTTAGTGTCCACAATATTCCAGCTAAACTTAAAAACTGAGGAATTAAAATTATAAAATCATATGGATAAGGTAAATCGTAAATAATTAAATTGGGATGGGGCACTGCAATATAAACCATATAAAATAAAATCAGAGAAAAGAAAACATAAAAAAACCTGTAAAAAGCAATCACATTTCCAAATCGATTAACAATAATTCTTTTTGCTAAGTTTGAAGCGAAATAAGAATGCAAAAAACCGAATAGAGAAAAAAAAAGTATGATTAAAAAGACATCAAACACATAACCGATCATAGTTCTCTGCGCAATCTGGCAATAGGAATTCGAAGTTGTTCTCTATATTTGGCAACAGTTCTTCTAGCAATGTGAATACCTTCATCATTTAACATTTCAGCAAGTTTGTCATCACTGTGCGGTGAATTTTTATCTTCCGAATCAATAATTTCTTTTAGACGTTCTTTAATATGCTTATTAGAAACTTCTTCACCGGAGTCTGTGCTTAAGCCTTCACTGAAAAAGTATTTTAGTTCATGAATTCCCATTGGGCTTTGTACATATTTTCCATTCACTACTCTGCTTATCGTTGAAATATCCATTCTAATTTCATCAGCAATATCTTTATAAATCATTGGCTTTAATAATTTTGGCCCTTTATCGAAGAATTCATATTGCTTTTCTACAATTGCCTGCATAATCTTCATCAATGTTTCGCGTCTCTGTTGAATGCAAGCTATAAACCATTTTGCAGATTCAAATTTCTCTCGTAAAAATTTATAAGTATTTTTATCTCGAGGCGAGTTCTTTTTGCTTTTTTTATTTTGATCAATCATCTCAAGATAAGTTTTGCTCAAAGTTACTGATGGAACACTCCGATCATTTAAAGTGATTACAAAATTGTCATCAACTTTTTCAACTATAAAATCCGGAGTTATCTGATTCATTTCTACAGAATCAATATTTCCTTCTCCGGGTTTAGGATTTAAACTTTGTACAAGATTGATTGTAGCTTTCAAGCTTTCGTCTGTAAGATTCATCTTTTGTTTGATTAAATCATAACGCTTTTGTGTAAAGTCATTAAAATAATTCACCAAAAGCTCATCGGCTAAAAATGTATAGTAAGGATCGAAAGATGAATTTCTTAATTGAACAAGCAAACATTCCTGCAAACTTCTAGACGCTATACCGATAGGATCAAAAGTTTGAATTTTTTTGAGAAGAGCTTCTGCATCTTCAGCAGAAATTTGAACATGCTCAAACATTTCAAGCTCATTCAGAATATCAGAAAGCTCACTTTTTAAATATCCATCAGAATCAAGATTACCAATAATTTCTTCGCCAAGCATGTACAAATTATCGTCAAGGTTTAACATGCTAAGTTGTTCTCTTAAGTGTTCGCTTAAACTTTCCTTTGCAGGCGCTAATGGCTGATATACTTCTTCATCTTTGCTTTTATTAATTTTATCGCCTTCAAACTCCAAATCATTCATAAAGTCTTCTAATTCAAATTCATCTTTTGAATTACTTTCGAAATCTTCATCTTCTTCAATTTCATCATTTTTATTTTTTTCATCTGAGTCTAAAGATAAATCGATATCCTCTTCCATTACTTCTTCAAGAATTGGATTTAATTCAAGTTCAGTTTTTATTCTCTGTTCCAATGCAAGAGTATTTAACTGAAGCAATTTTTGATATTGAATTTGCTGTGGAGAAAGTTTCTGCTGCTGCGAAAGTTTTTGACTAAGGGATAACATATAATTTACCGACTATTTCTTTTAATAATGAATACCATTTTTTTCCATATAATCTTTCCAATGCATCTTTGCAAAAGTCTATTAGTTTGATATTGTTTTTTGCTCCGTTTTCTAGTGCGTAAGAACATTCAGAAAATTTTTCAAATCTTAATACATCTCCGCCAAATTTAGAAACTCTAATCGGAAACAGATGACATGAGATCGGCTTTCTGAATTTAATTTTACCATCTAAGAACGCCCGCTCAATTCCGCATTTTGCAATTCCATTATCATAATAAACAAAAACGCAAGCTTTATTATCAACACTTTTTGTTAATAACTCATCATGTTTTAATTCGTAAAATCCGAATTCATCAATTTCTTCTTGATGCTTTTTAGGCAAATAATTTTTAACATCATTTAAAACACTTTTTATTTTTTCAACTTCTTCTTTAAGAAGTGGTGCACCAAATTCACTTTCAATTGTACAGCAAGCACCTTTACATTTCTTTAAATCACAAGCGAACTTAATTTCTGCGATTTCGTTTCGAATTAAAACATCTTTAACCTGAAGTATATTAGTATCAAACATTGGAATAATTTTTGTGGAAAAGATAATAATTTGTTACTTAATAGAAAAGTTTAAAGAACGTGTACTTTTAAACCGATCATTATCCGCATAAAAAAAGATATAAAAATATACTGAATAGTACAAAAGTAATTTAACTTAAATAAATTTTTTTGTTTAAATTATCGAAAATTTGGTTTACTTTATTTATAATTAAAAAATTAAATTCATCAGTAATAATAAAATTTAAATTGGAACTTTCAAATAAGGTTATTTTAATAACAGGCGCATCCAGCGGAATAGGATTTGAACTTTCCAAAGTTTTTGCAGCAGAAAGTTGCAAACTTGCACTTTTGAGTAGAAGAATAAATATTCTTAATGATTTAGCTGAAGAGCTTCACAATAAATTCAATTGCAAAGTTCTTCCAATTAAATGTGATGTAACAAATGAAAACGAAGTTCGAAATGCTGTTGAGGCAGTTATTAATCATTTCCAAAAAATTGATATTGCAATTTTAAATTCTGGTAAAAGCGGAAGAACCACAACTGAAATTGTTTCTCATGAATCTGCAAAAGAAATATTTGATGTAAATGTTTGGGGAATTTTTAATTGTGTAAAAGAGATTCTTCCAATTTTTAAACTTCAAGGTTTGGGAACTTTTGTCGGGATTTCAAGCTTGGCTGAAAAAAGAGGATTCCCTAAAAGCGGAATTTATTGCGCAAGCAAAGCAGCAGTTTCGATTTTTTTAGAAAGTTTAAGAGTTGAATTATGGAAAACAAATATTAATGTTTTAACTGTAAAGCCTGGTTTTATAAAAACACCAATGACTGAAAAAAACAATTTTAAAATGCCGTTTTTAATTGATGCAAATAAAGCTGCAAGAATTATTGTTAAAGGGATTAAAAAAGAAAAGAGGATTATCCAATTTCCATTCCCAACAGTTTTATTTTCAAAACTTCTTAGAATTTTACCAAATAACATCTTCGAATATATTGCAAGCAAAACTTAAAATATTTATAAATTTTGAACTTAATTAATTGAATATATAAGTAATTATTATTTTTAAAATTAAAGATTTTCAAAAATTAATTTATATTGAAATTATAAATGGGGCACTGAATGAATAAACTAATTTTATCTTTCATATTTTTATTGTCAAATTTCATTTTTCCACAATCAGACTCCTCTCTGACATTAACAGAAATAATGTTTTACCCACAGACTGGGAATAATGAATTTATTGAAGTATTTAATACATCTTTCACAAATAGTATCGATCTAAAAGATTTTAAAATTAAATATTATAATTCTGCACCAGACACATTTAAGTCGGCTGGATTTGGGACAATTCTTCAGCCACAATCTTTTGCAATAATTTTTGAATCGGATTACAACATTGATTCTGGTATTTATAAAAATTTAGTACCGCTTGGTACATTAATTTTGAAAATTTCTGATGGTTCATTTGGCACCACAGGCATGGCTAACACTACCTCACGTCCAATCTGGCTAATAAATGCAAACAATGATACACTTGAATATTATCCATATACAGCAAATAATAGCGCCGGTTATTCAGATGAAAAAATTCATCTAACAAAAAATAATTCTTTAGAGAATTGGGGAAATAGTTTAATTCCAAATGGTACCCCAGGATTTAAGAACTCAATTTCGCCGCCAAGCTTTGATCTAATGATTTCATCAATAAATATTTCATCGAATAATGCTAAACCAGGCGATGAAATATCAATTTCTATATCGATAAAAAATATTGGAGAAAACACTGCTGATAATTTTAAGCTGGAAATTTTTAATGATACAAACTTTGATTCAATTCCTTCATTTACAGAATTAATATATTCACATGAGTTTACAAATTTGAGATACGAAGATTCACTTATCACTTCAATAAAATTTATAGTCCCGCATGAAAAAGCTTTTTCAATTATTGGGAAAATTTTATTTGATAAAGATGAATCCACAACCAACAACCAAATGACAAAAATATTTCCCATTTCACTGCTTAACGTAAATTATAGCGATATAATTATAAACGAAATAATGTATGCGCCGCTTTCTGGTGAGCCTGAGTGGGTAGAAATTTTTAATACAAAGAATGAAGCAATTAATTTAAATAATTGGAAGATTGGCGATAACTCAACATACGCCATCATTACTTTAAAAGATATAATTATTCCGCAAAAAAGTTATTTAATTGTTAGTAAAGATTCTTCAATTATTAGATATTTTAAAATTTCTTCCCAAATTATTGTTACAAACTTACCTTCGTTAAATAATACTGGTGATGCTGTTGTTATCAAAGACCCTGGCGGTAATACCGTGGATAGCTTACAATACTTTCCTTCGTGGGGAGGCAATGCAAATGGTAAATCCTTAGAAAGAATAAATTTCCAAAGTCCTTCAAATGATTCGGCAAATTGGAAGAATTCCACCAGTAAACAGCGCGCCACTCCTGGCTATATTAATTCTGTTTCGCAAAAAGATTTTGATATTGAAATTTCAGATATAATTTTTTCGCCTTCGGTTCCATTTATTAATGATACTGTTTCAGTTTTTGCAATGGTTAAAAATAATGGGAAATATTCGACAGCAATATCAATTAACTTATTCGACGATAATAATCTTGATTCAGTTTATGATTCATTTTTATCTACAACAGAAAATCATATAATTCAACCGTCCGATTCTTCGATCATAAATTTAAATTATAAAATTCTAGATTTGAATTCGACCAGAGGATTTTATGTAATTGCCTCTTCTGAAAATGATCAAGATACAAGCAATAATTATTTTTACAAAACAATTTCGCCTGGGTTTCATTCCGGCTCTGTTTTAGTTAATGAAATCATGTATAATCCTTCTGGCGGCGAGCCGGAGTGGATTGAAATTTTTAACACAACATCTGATTCAATTAATTTGAAATCGTGGAGCTTAAGCGATGTTCTCACTACTCCTGCAACAGTTAAAGTAAAAGATAATTTTTATCTGCCACCTAAAAATTATTTAGTTATTTCTAAAGACTCTTCCATATTAAATTATCACAGAATTATACCTTCAAAAATTCTTATTTTGAATTTGCCTACAATGAATAATGATGCGGATGGAATAGTTGTAAAAGATAATCATGGTAATACGATTGATTCTGTTTTTTATAATAAAGATGAAGGTGGGAATGGAAAATCACTCGAAAGAAAATCTTTGAATATTTCTTCTTCATTGTCATCAAATTGGAATTCTTCTTGCGATATTGAATTAAGTACTCCAGGAAGAATAAATAGCATTTCCCCAAAACAGTTTGATTTAATGTTGACGGAAATATCATCAGAACCAAAATTTCCAGTAACTGGAGAAAATGTTTATCCTACTGTAAAAGTTAAAAATTTAGGTTCTTCAAAAGCTTCAAATTTTTCTGTCGAGTTTTATTTCGATTCTGATTCAAACAGAACAATTGATAAATTATTAAACCAACAATCTGCTCTATTTTTAAATTCTGGTGATTCAACAACCATCGTTTCATCAGTTCCAATTACTAATTTGACTTCCAAAATTTTAGTAGCTGCAAATATAGTTTATTCTAACGACGAGGATCAATTTAATAATTATGATGAGAAAATTTTAGAAACTGGATTTGCTCAAAACTCAGTTTTAATAAATGAAGTAATGTACTCACCAAATAATTCCGAGCCAGAATGGATAGAATTAGTCAATGCCTCAAATAAAATTGTAAATTTAAAAAACTGGTCTGTAAGCGATATGCTGCCTTCGCCGACAAAAAATTTTATTTCAAATGAAGATTTATTTTTAGCTCCGGGAGAATATTTCGTACTTACAAAAGACTCTTCAATTTTTCTTTTTCATCAATCATTAAAATCTAAATTTAAGATTGTAAATTTTGGCTCGTTAAGCAATTCGGAAGATGGAATTGTAATTTATGATTTTAGAAATGGAATAATAGACAGTTTGCATTATTATTCAACTTGGGGCGGCACAAATGGCTATTCTTTAGAAAGATTTTCTTTATCAAACTCAACTAACGATTGCACCAATTGGTCAACTTCACTTTGTGAATTAAAAAGTACACCTGGTGAAATTAATTCAATTATTACCATCCCTGCATATAAAAAAAATGATTTAGTTATAAATGAAATAATGTTTGATCCAGGTTATGATAATAATGAGTTTATTGAATTTTTAAATATGAGCAATAGTTCTATAAATATAGGCGGATGGAGCATAAATGATGGTTCGGGAAATTCAATAAAACTTTCCGCAACAAGTTTAACCATCCCATTAAATTCATATTTTCTTCTTGCTGCTGATTCTTTAGTCATAAAAAAATATAATTTATATGATCTTACTTCCAAAAATATTTTAAACATTTCTAATCTTGGCTTATCTAACGAAGGAGAATTATTGCTTCTTAAAGATTTAAAGGGTAATACAATTGATTCTGTTACTTTTTCTTCCAAGTGGCACAATAAAAATTTTTCATCTACAAAAAACATTTCATTGGAAAAAATAAATCCACAGATAAGCGGTAATTTACCAACAAACTGGAGTAGTTCAGCAAACCCGCTAGGCGCAACTCCAGGAAAACAGAATAGTATTTATGCAATAAATAATAATAATATTTCGAAAATCTCAGTTTCGCCAAATCCTTTTTCTCCAGACAATGATGGATTTGAAGATTTCTCAGTTATAAATTATAATTTGACACAACCGACATTCCAAATACGAATAAAAATTTTTGACAGCAAAGGAAGATTGGTAAGAACACTGCTTAATAATCAAGCTAGCGGGCAAAACGGCTCATTTGTTTTTAATGGGCTTGACGATAATGGCAATGCATTAAGAATGGGGATTTATATAATATTTCTTGAAGCATTAAATGAATACAGCGGCTCAGTAGAAAATCTCAAAACTGTTGTAGTTGTTGCTAGAAAATTAAATTGATTTATAAATTTAATTTCAAGCACACTACTAAAAAGCTTTATTGATATTAAAAATAATTCGGCATAAGTTACTCAATAATTAATATCTTAAAAATATTTAGTATTTCTCTGCTTAGCTTAGCAAGGACAATTGATTTTAATACAAAAATATAGGAAAATTTATGTTGAAAGAATCTTTAATCGAAATTTTTGAACGTGATATAAACAAACTGAAAATTGAAATTGAGGCTTACGAAAATGAATCCAAATTATGGATTATCGAAAAAAACATTAAAAATTCGGGCGGTAATTTAACTTTACATTTAATTGGAAATCTAAAACATTTTTTGGGAAATATTTTGGGAGGAATAAAATATAACCGCGATCGTGATTCTGAATTCGCTAAAAAAAATGTTCCAAGGAAAGATTTACTTAAAGAAATTGATGAAACTAAAGAAACGGTAATAAATACAATTGCGTCTTTGGATGAAGACAAATTTGGAAATGACTTCCCGGTTGAATTAAATAATAAAAAAATGACAACCGGATATTTCCTAATTCATTTAGCCACTCATCTTAATTATCATCTTGGACAGATAAACTATCATAGAAGAATTTTGGATAATTAAAAATTTATATAAATAAAAAAATCGAAATTTATTCATTAACTCAATTCTAGAATAATTGGTAACTAAATGAACAACATGTAAAGCTTGTTAAATCTGATTGTCAATTTGTATGGCATCGAAAAGATAACAAAGATGAAATTATCATCATTTTAAAAAGTATTGAGAATCGATCAGCTACAAATTAAGAAGTGCATATTCTATTATTTGAATCTACTGGAACGTTGAACACCGGGCGCTTTTATAATGAAATGACAAATATAGATTTAATGAATTCATAAAATAAAAGTTTTCCCTATCACAACAAGAAATAAAGCTAACTTTATGGTGCAACTTTTTTAATTATACATTGTCTAACATTTAGAAATTAAAAAAAATAATCAAAATGATTCTGGCAATGATGATTAGGGAAGTTAAAATTAGTATTACTTAAGTTTAGATTAGGTATTATTCAGCTAGAAATCAGGATCATTTTTAAAGCCGTCTAATTTATGTTGGACGGCTTTATAGCTTTAAAATAATTTATTATTTATCTTTTTTTAGTGTTGCAAAATGACGTGATTCTTCTGTCCATACTGGAGAAGCAATAATTGCTTCTAAAACGTTACTTGGATCATCAACAACTTTCCACATTAATTTATTTCGTTCATCCATAAATTTTTCAATAACTGCATTTTCAAGTAACTGAATACATGGATCAAAAAAATTTTTTATGTTCACTAAAATTATTGGATTTAAATAAACACCAAGTCTTTTCAAAGTTATTGTCTCAAATAGTTCTTCAAGAGTTCCTGAGCCGCCTGGAAGTGCAATAGCGGCATCAGTATTCATCATCATTAATTCTTTTCTCTCATGCATATTATTAACAATTTGTAATTCCGTCAGCCCTTCATGCCCCCACTCCAATTCATACATAAATTGAGGAATAATACCAACAACTTTTCCGCCTTTTGATAAAGCACCATTCGCAAGCATTCCCATTAAACCAGCAGAACCACCTCCATATACAATTGTGATTGATTTTTCTGCTAATATTTCTCCAAGCCTATAAGCCGCATTTAAATAAACTTGATCTGAATAATCGCTAGAGGCACAATAAACACAAACTCTTTTAATCATTTTTTTACTCCATTATGCTTCAGCAAATATAAAATTTATAATTGATAATTTTCATTTAGTTTTAAAAATTTACATGTTGCTTATATTATATATTCAGTATAAGTTCGAGTTCAATTTTTTATTTAAATTTGATTTGATATGAAAATATTTGAAGTTGCTGTAATTGTCTTTTTGTTTAATGTACCTTTTGGATATTGGCGTGCAAATGTTAAAAAATTTTCAATTCAATGGATACTTGCTATTCATCTTCCTGTCCCTTTTATAATTGCATTAAGATTTTTATCAGGAATTGGGTTTGCATTTATTACTTATCCAATTCTTGTCGGATCATTTTTCTTTGGTCAATTTGCTGGCTCTAAGATTTATAAAAACTGGCTAAAAAAATTAGATTTGCAAATTACTTCGTGTTTTCCGTGCGATTTAATTAAAGTTTTAGGTTTTGATTTTAAGAAAAATATATCAAAATAAATTATACTCTCAATTCGGTTTTAAAGTATATTTTATTTTTTAATACCATTATTTACAGTTATTAAAAAAAACATTTTGCCGATGCAGCTTATATCTTATAAATCTAAAAAATTTTAAGTACTTCTAAATTGCGTTGCTATGTTCATAGAAATTAGCTATTTCTGAATTGAGTTTTTGGGATTTCTAATATTATTTTTTTAACAATAACTTTTCTTCTTTAATTATAACAAACTAGTAGTAACTAATTTTATTTTTTTAAGTCTAATAAAATGTAATTCTGAAAGTTAGTAATGGTAAAAGAAGTCGACAAAGAAGATGTTCACACAATTTGCCCTCATTGTTTAAAAAAAATTGATCTAGTGTGGGTGTGCAAATTGGAGTCGATAATTGGAATTCGATATGCATATTTTTGCGGAGAATGCCAAAAAAATTTAGGAATATCTCACATAAAAGATTTCTACTCGTGCCTTTTAAATAAAAATATAAAAGGGAATATTCAGAATACAGCTAATTCATTTTAATCAAACAAATCTGTTACAATAATCTACTAAAAATATCTAATTAACATTTGTATTCTTTTTTGTAAATTTTGTTAGATTAATCTAACAGCAATTTAATGAAACCTATAATTAAATATGTTTCATTCCTTTTAATCGCAATTATTTGTAACATTTGGGGGCAAACAAATAATTCTTCAACTCAAACATTAAACAGAAATTCTGAAATTTTTTCTTTGGATAATTTAAAATCGAAAGAGATTCAGCTTAAGCAAGCCATAAAAAATAATCCCGATCCGAATTCTTTTTTTGAACTAGCAAAAATTTGCGCAGCAAAAAATACAATCAGCGGAAGAGAAGAAGCGCGGAATTATTTGCGCAGCGCTATTTTCAAAGATCCGAAGAACTTAGATTATAGGTTTCTTTATGCCGAATTAATGGAAAAAATCAGCACAGGATTATCGTATCAAGTTTATAAAGAGATAATTCAAATAGACAGCACTTCATCAAAAGCACTTTATAATTTAGGCAGAATTAAAGAAGAGGATTTTGATGATTACCATAATTCTGTTTTTAAAGATGGCGATGCTCCTTCCTTAAGCTATGAAAAATTTGCCCAAGAAGATTTTCATTCGGCCAAAAATTATCTTACCAAAGCAATTAAATATGATTCATTAAATCGTGAAGCTTACCTTCATCTCAGCTTTTTATTTGAAGATGATGCAAAGCCTGAAAATGGAATTCCAATTTTAGCTAAGTTAATCAAACTTAATCCTTCCGATGAAGAGGCACATCTTTATCTAGGATTACTTTATTATGAAACTTCTAAAATTGATAGTTCTTTCAAAGAATATCAAAAAGCCCTTGCACTTATGGACGATTCGGTTAGGGAAGATTTTACATACAATTCTGTGAAAGAGCTTTTAAAACCAATCTTTGGCGATAAGTATAAAGAAATTTCCGAAACTGGGTTCAAAGAAATAATAAATTATTTTTGGAAAATTACCGATCCACTTTTTATTACTAATTATAATGAACGACTTCTTGAACATTATTCTAGAGTAGCATATGCAAATCTTAGATACAGCTTACCAGATAAAAAAATTCCAGGATGGAAAACTGATCGAGGAGAAATAGTTTTACTTTATGGCGAGCCGATTAAAAGAATAAGATTTAGGCCTCACATAAATGCCGGCGGAAGAACCGAAGTTGATATGAAAACTGATGTATGGTATTATAAAAATTTTACTTTAGGATTTACAGATCAATTTTATACAAATAATTTTGTTTACAGTGAACCGGAACCCGGGAACAGATTTATACCTCAATTTGCAGGTGAAACTCCGATGCTTGTAAACTATTTAAAAAAAGCTCAGTACCAATTGTATACACCAAAGTATGATGGGCCAACTTTCGAAGTTCCATTCGTTATCTCACAATTTAGAAATGAGAAATTTAATTACACCGATGTTTATTTAAGTTACGGATTAAACGCTTCCGATTCATTGAAAAAAGGAAACAAATATTTTTACAAACATGAATGGGGCTTATTCTTCTTCGATTCAGTTTACAATCCAATTGTTGAAAAGAAAGGTAACATTGCCGAATTAAATTCTGACAGAAAAATTAATATTAAAGGAGGAAAAGATTTGCTTATCAATACTTTGGATATGAGTGTTTACCCGGACTCTGGGAATCTTGCATTTGAAATACAAAGAGATGACGATCATGGCGTTTCATCAAATCATTTTGAGTTCGCTCCAAGAAAATTCAAGATTAATAATTTAGATATTAGCGATGTAATTCTTGCAGATAAAATAATCAAAGGGAAATATTCCGATTTACCTTTTAAGAGAAATGGAATTTCTATTTTACCAAATCCGACAGATATCTTTCCATTAAATAAACCAATTCACATTTATTTCGAGCTGTACAATCTAAAATTGGATAAAAACAATCTTACAAACTTTGAACAAAAACTAATTTTAAAAAGAAAAGTTCAAAGTTCAGGATTAAGCAAAGCAATTAATTCGGTTTTAAATGTTGTAGGCTTGGGTAAACAAAAAGAGGAAGTTATAATCTCTACAAAATATCAAACTCATGAAGTTAATCCGCAAATTGATTTTCAGTATGACATGCATAATTACCTGCCTGGAGATTATATTCTCACTTTAGTCATAACAGATAATTTAACTGGTGAAGAAGTTAGCAAAAGTGTAACCTTTAGTTTAAGATAATGGAAGAATATTATTTAATAGAAATCTGTCAATTGGAAGATAAATAACTTTCATTCTTATAAAACAAAACCATTTTTTAATTATTTTAGCACATAATTAAAATACACAAAGTGATAATCAATGATAGAAATCTACGATCTGCATAAAAGTTTTGGAGAAAATAAAGTTCTCAATGGTGTAAATCTCCAAATTGACCTTGGGGAGACAATTGCAATTATTGGCAAAAGCGGATGCGGTAAAAGCGTTTTGATAAAACATATTGTTGGTTTGTTATATCCTGATAAGGGATATGTAAAGGTTGAAGGTCAAATTGTAAACGAGCTTAGTACAAAATCACTTTATGAATTAAGAAAAAAATTTGGCTTCCTTTTTCAAGGCGCTGCTTTGTTTGATTCAATGACCGTGGCAGAAAATGTTTCGCTGCCTTTAGTTGAATCTGGTAATGGTTATACAAATTTAGAAATAAATAAAATTGTAGATGAAAAACTTGAACTTGTTGGTTTACCAGAAGCGCAGAAATTAAAACCCTCAGAACTTTCTGGAGGCATGAAAAAACGTGTGGGACTTGCAAGAGCTTTGGTTACTAATCCAGATTATATTTTATATGATGAACCTACAACAGGTTTAGATCCAATTATGTCTGATTCAATTGATAATCTGATCAAAGAATTGAGCGAAAAATTAAAAGTTACATCGGTTGTGGTTACCCACGATATGTATAGTGTAAAAAATATTGCAGATAAAGTTGCTATGATGCACGAAGGAGCTATTTATTTCACTGGGTCGCCAAATGAATTGTTAAACTCGCAAGATGAAGTAATAAATGATTTCATAAAAAGAACTTTTGTCTAATAAATTTGATTTAATATCTCCAAATAATTTCCGATAATATAGCTGCTATTATAAATCACAATTTTATATTTAATAAATGTTTAGTTTTAATCTGCACTTTTGAAATAATTTAAAAAAAATTTAAGCCATTTCAAAGGAGTATTTAATTTATGTTAAAAACTATTTTCATTTTTGAAAGACAATATTCAGGCTTAATACCAAAGCTGCTAGAAAACATATTTGATTCAGAGGATAGATTTGTATGCACGGGAAAGGAAGCAATTGAAATAATAAAAAATGAGGACCCAAAACTTCTTTTTTTCGATTTCGATAAATCGTTTACCGGTGAATATGATATATTCAACTTTCTCCAAAAATATTATTCTGAAATTACTTTAAATATTTCGATAATTAAAATTAGTCCCTCTAAAATAACTTTATACAAAAATATTCATTCAAGAATTTCTAATTTCTTCAAAAAACATTTTGGGCCGCGTGGAAAGAATGGCGGAATTAAAGAAGTTTTTATAAGAAGATAAGAAATATCATTTCTAAATTGCCTGCTTGTCATTTCTAAATTAATTATTTTTTACTTTGAAAATACACTTCAAACATTAGATTAATCGAAAACAAAAAATTAAATTTGTTAAGCGTGTTTTAATATATTTATATTAGGATTGGAACACCATGATAAATTTACTTTTTGATAATAGTTTAGAATAGGGAAAGAAATGGAGAATCATATTTCAATTGTACAAGTTATTCAATTAATGCTTGCGCCTGGATTGATGATTTCTGCATGCGGTTTACTACTGTTAAGTATGAATAATAAATATTCTTTAGTAGTTAATCGTATTAGATTATTGAATGAAGAAAAAAGGAAATTCTTTATCAAAGCTGGCGAAAAAGACTTTAATTATGAAGATAATGTAAGGCTAGAAAGTATTTCTGCTCAACTTAATCAACTTTCATTTCGTGTTAAACTAGTCCGCAATGCAGTTTTATCTTACACTTTTGCAGTTGCTTTCTTTGTGCTGACATCTTTATTTATTGGATTACAGTACGTCCTAGAAAATGAAAAGCTCAATTATATAGTTACCATTTTATTTTTAGTCGGAATGATTTTGGTTTTACTCGGAGTAATTTATGCTGCATATGAAACCAAAAAAGGTTATGACATTATTCATTACGAAGTCAAAATAGACTAATGAATTTTTTATGACAAGACA
Organism: Bacteroidota bacterium; assembly: GCA_021824145.1. GTDB lineage: Bacteria > Bacteroidota > Ignavibacteria > Ignavibacteriales > Ignavibacteriaceae > FEN-1297. The sequence continues at coordinate 437,751 of JAKALM010000001.1, read as the reverse complement.
TAGTAAATTTGATCAGTCCGAGTTTTTAAAACCGCAAAATATGATTCGCTTATATGCAAGCGGAGCCTTCCCAATGGCAGATGAAAGTTCTGGTGAAATAAATTGGTACATGCCAGAAATAAGAACAATTATTCCTCTTAATAATTATAATATTCCACGTTCGTTTAAGAAGGCTGTTCTGAAATTGAATTTTGAAGTTAGATTTGATGTCGATTTTCTTACGGTTGTAAACAGTTGTGCAAAAAGAAAAAAGACATGGATTTCTAAAGAATTAATTGAAGCTTATTTGCGGCTTGAAAAACTTGGCCATGTTCACACCGTAGAAACCTGGCTTAACGATCGGTTGGTTGGAGGATTATATGGAATATCTTTTAAAGGAGCTTTCTTTGGAGAATCTATGTTTTCGGAAGTTTCTCAAGCATCTAAATTTGCTTTAGTAAAATTGATTGAACATTTGAATGAAAAAAATTTTGTTGTTCTTGATGTTCAATATATGACTGAACATTTACGAATGTTTGGTGCAAAAGAAATTCCATTCGATGAATATAATCAATTGCTGCTTACTGCATACCAAAGGGAATGTAAATTTTAGCCCACAACATTATTTTTTATTAAAATCTTTAACCAATTAATATTAATTCTTTTTGAGGTTTAGACAAAAATTCACAACCAGTTTTTGTAATAACAACTTCTTCTTCAATTGTTGATGTTCCATAACCTTCAACATAAAGACGTGGTTCAATTGTGTAAACTTGCGATTCTTCAATTTTCATAAATGGAGTTTTTCCGTATTTTTCCCATCTCGGCAGCAAGCCTCCACCGCCATCATGAGCTTCCCTGCCAACTTGATGGCCAAGGCCATGCGGAAATTCTTCATAGCCTTTTTGGATAATATAATTCCTAGCGATATCATCCATTTCGCATCCGATAACTCCGGGCTTTAAATTATCAGCAACTTTTTGGATTGAATCTCGTATAACTTCAAATCCTTTTTGAACTTCTGTCGGAGCTTTTGTTTCTCCATCTTTTAAAATGTACCATGTCCTTTGAAGATCAGAACAATAGCCTTTATATCGAATGCCAAAATCGACATTAACAAGATGGCCTTTTTCAACTAACCTTTCTGTTGGGCCAGCATGTGCGCTTTTAGCTTCCGGTCCGGTAAACACTGCCGGACAATGATCTTCTTCCCAAGCTAATCCAAAGTTTTTTTCTTTTGTTTTTTCTTTTATAAAATTTGCAATTTCGATTTCGCTTTTCCCTGGACGAATAAATTTTGTCATCTCGTCAAAAATCTTTAGCATTTCATCTATTGCGCTTTTCATTATCTCAATTTCAGCTTTTGATTTTCTTCCGCGAAGCGCTGAAATAATTTCTTCGGATGAAATAAATCTTTGAGAAAAATCTGTTCCCGATAAATGTTCTTGAAGTATTAAATACATTCCGTGAGTTAAACCGTCTGCTAGATTTGAATTTTTCGAAAAGTTAATTGCAATATTTTTAGGATTTTTCTTTTTCAAATATTCTAATAATAATTCTCTTATAGATTGAACGTATCCTTTAACATTTTTATAAGCTCCTATTCTTTCAAAGTTTTCTACATCAAGCGAGCCAACTATTGCGGTTGTATCGCCATCTTTACAAATCATAAAAGCAGATTGCCAAGTGCAGCCAATTCCAGAAATCATATCTAAAGCTGGATCTTTAATGTTGCCGCTTTCACGAACGAACGTTAACCAAAGATCAATATCCTTTTCGTTTAAGATTTGAATTGCCTGATCAATTTTCTGCTTAATTATATCGTTTACCATTTTTCCCTCTGAAATTTCATTTTCTGAAAATTTTTCTTAGAAAATCTATCAAATATGCTTTAAAAATACTATTTAAATTTAACGATAAGTTTTCTTAATTAATTAAGAAATACATTCAGTATATCCTTTTAAACTAATGAAGTAAGGCAAAGTTGGTTTCATAAGTTTAGAATTATTCGATTTTTTACTTCTAAAAAACCAAAAATCGTCTTAGACTTTTTAGTTTTATAATTACTAATTTTAGTCAAACAAAAAAATCAAATTTGATGATGTAACAAAATTACATTCATATTTACTAACAAAAACTTGAGAGCTTACAATGTCTGATTATTCAAAAAAATTATTGGCTGAAGTAAAAACAAAAAATCCAAATGAACCTGAATTTCATCAAGCAGTTGAAGAAATTGTTGAATCGCTGGATACAGTTTTAGAACGCCACCCAGAATATCGATCTGCAAAAATATTAGAAAGAATGGTTGAACCAGAAAGAATAATTACTTTCCGTGTACCTTGGATGGACGATCAAGGAGAAATTCATATCAACCGTGGATTTAGAATTGAAATGAACAGCGCAATCGGTCCTTACAAAGGAGGATTGAGATTTCATCCATCTGTTAATTTAGGAATTTTAAAATTCTTAGCATTTGAACAAGTATTTAAAAATAGTTTAACTACACTTCCAATGGGCGGCGGTAAAGGCGGCTCTGATTTTGACCCAAAAGGAAAAAGCGACAACGAGGTTATGCGTTTCTGCCAAAGTTTTATGACTGAATTGTATAGACATATTGGTCCAGATACTGATGTACCAGCTGGAGATATCGGAGTCGGCACAAGAGAAATTGGTTTCTTGTTTGGACAATACAAAAGATTAAAAAATGAATTTACCGGTGTTCTCACCGGAAAAGGATTGAGTTGGGGCGGTTCGTTAATTCGACCTGAAGCTACCGGCTATGGCGCAGTTTATTTTGCACAAGAAATGTTGAAGACAAAAAAGGAAAATATTGAAGGAAAAGTTTTTGCAATTTCGGGATTTGGAAATGTTGCTTGGGGTGCAGTTCAAAAAATAACTCAGCTTGGCGGAAAAGTTGTTACGCTTTCTGGTCCTGATGGTTTCATTTACGATAAAGATGGAATCAAAGGAGAAAAAATTGATTACATGTTAAAGTTAAGAGCAAGCGCTAATGATAAAGTTCAAGATTATGCTGATAAATTTAAAGTAGAGTTTTATCCTGGTAAAAGGCCCTGGGGAGTTAAAGTTGATGTTGCAATGCCTTGCGCTACACAAAACGAACTTTTCCCAGAAGATGCAAAAGAATTAATCAAGAACGGCTGTAAATGTGTTTGCGAAGCTGCAAATATGCCAACAACTTTAGACGCTTATAAAATATTTAAAGAAGCTGGAATGTTATTCGCTCCAGGAAAAGCAGCTAACGCAGGCGGCGTTGCAGTTTCAGGACTTGAAATGTCTCAAGACAGTATGCGCTTGCCATGGCCAAAGGAAGAAGTTGATCATCGATTACAACAAATAATGACGAAAATTCACGAAACGTGTTTATCCACATCAGAAAGATTTGGAACACCTGGAAATTATGTTAATGGCGCCAACATTGCTGGCTTCTTAAAAGTTGCGGATGCAATGCTTGACCAAGGTTTAGTCTAACTTGATATTACTCGCAATTCTTCTTAAAATGCACCGGTTAAATTCTGCCGGTGCAGAATATTCCTAATTAAAATCGAACCTAAAAATAAAATTAATTCTATGGATAAGTTTAATCTTCTGGACATAGAAGATATTTTTACAAGCCGCATTAAAGAATTCCAAAAATTAATGCGATACAAAATCAGAGAAATTCTTCTTGTTTCAAGTCTTTATGATTATTATCTCTTTGAAGAAGATGGAAGACTTTACGAATTATTAAGAGAAGAATATCAAGTATTAAATTTAAGCCAAGCACCTGAAATTACTCACGTCTCAACCGGTTCCGAAGCATTCGAATTAGCAGTTACTGAAGGAAATTTTGATTTAATTATTACAACTCTTCATATTGAAGATATGCATGCCGTTAAATTTGCTCAAATGATTCGCAGAGCTGGATTAACTATTCCAATCATACTACTTGCTTACGATAACAAAGAGAGAAAAGAATTAATTGCAAATTATGATACCTCAATCTTTGATAGAATTTTTATTTGGCAGGGCGATTTTCGTTTAATTATTGGAATCGTAAAATATGCTGAAGACAGAATTAATGTTGAAAATGATACTGTTACTGTTGGAGTTCAGGTAGTTATATTAGTTGAAGACAACGTAAAATTTTATTCAACTTATCTTCCATTAATTTATACTGAGATTTTTAAACAATCTCAGCGACTAATTTCTGAAGGCGTAAATATTACACACAGATTTTTACGAATGAGAGCAAGGCCCAAAATTTTACTTTGCACAACATATGAAGAAGCTTGGGAGTATTATACCAAATATGAAGAATATATTTTAGGAATTATCACCGACAGCAACTTTAGGCATTTAGGAATTCGCGATCCCGAGGCTGGAATTAAATTTTCCAAAACTGTAAAAGCTCAGCATGAAGACATTCCGATTTTACTTCAATCGAGCGATCCTGAATTTGAAAAAAAGGCTCACGAAGCAGGCGCATCTTTTTTACTTAAAGGTTCGCCAAAACTTCTTCATGAACTTCGTGATTTTATGTTAAACAATTTTGGATTCGGTGATTTTATTTTTCAGACTTTTGACGGTAAAGTCGTCGGTCGCGCCGCAAATCTTAAAACACTTGAAGAACAATTAAAAATTGTTCCTGACGAAAGTATTGTTTATCATGCCGAGAAAAACCACTTTTCCAAATGGCTGAAAGCAAGAACCGAATTTTGGCTTGCAGATAAACTTCGGCCAAGAAAAGTTTCAGATTTTAAATCTACTGAAGAATTAAGATTCGATTTGATTAATGCTTTACAAGTCTATCAAGAATTGCGGCTGCGAGGAATCATTACCGAATTTGATAAAGAATCATTCGATCCTAAAAATAGTTTTGCAAGAATTGGCGGCGGCTCATTAGGCGGCAAAGCAAGAGGTTTAGGCTTTATCAACACTTTAATTAACAATAATAGAATCCGACATAAGTTTGAAGGAATTGAAATATCTGTTCCTTCCGCTGTTGTAATTGCAACTGATGTATTCGATCAATTTCTTGAAGATAATCATTTAGATGTTTTTACGTTAAGCAGTCATTCAGATACTGAAATTACACGCAAGTTTACTGAAGCAACAATATTCCCAATTGACATCAAGAATAAACTTCTAGATTTTTTAGAAACAATTCGAGAGCCTTTAGCAGTACGCTCATCCAGCTTATTGGAAGATTCTCAGTTTCAGCCGTTTGCCGGTGTTTACCAAACCTTTATGATCCCAAATAATGATCCGGATATAAACGTTCGACTTGATGAACTCCTTCATTGCATCAAAGGTGTTTATGCTTCAACTTTTTATAAGAAAGCTCAAGACTATATGAAAGCTACTTCTTATAGACTTGAAGAAGAAAAAATGGCAGTAATTGTTCAGCGTCTTGTAGGTTCGCAGCACAATGAAAGATTTTATCCAGATTTTGCCGGTGTTGCTAAATCATATAATTTTTATCCTGTTCCGCCGCAAAAATCTACTGACGGAATTGCTTTAGTTGCGCTTGGTTTAGGTAAACAAGTTGTTGACGGTGGTAACGCAGTTAGATTTTGCCCTAAGTATCCAAAACATTTACTTCAATTTTATTCAGCAAAAGAAACCATAAGAAATGCCCAACAAGAATTTTATGCTTTAAATATTTTTGGCCACCTCGATCCTGATCCAACTCATCCACCCGATCAGCTTGTAAAAAAATACTTTTTAAACAAATCAGAAGAAGATAATACTTTATATCATGTTGGCTCTACTTACTCTGTTGAAAATGATGCAGTCTATGATGGAATTTCAAGAAATGGAAACCGCGTGGTTACCTTTGCTCCAATTTTAAAACAGAAAACATTTCCTCTTGCTGAAATAGTTGATATGCTTTTGGATTTAGGATCTTGGGGAATGGGTGTTCCTGTCGAAATAGAATTTGCAGTAAATTTAGATGTACCTTCTGACCATCTCAAAGATTTTGCAATGCTTCAAATGAGGCCGCTTGTAATTAGGCAGGAAGTAGAAGAACTTGATGTTGATAATTATAAAAAAGAAGATTTAATTTGCCTAAGCCAGCAAGTACTTGGTAATGGGGCTGTAAATGATATTCACGATGTAGTGGTTGTCGATATTCAATCATTTGATAGATCTAAAAGTCGAGAAGCTGCTGCAGAAGTAAACAAAATGAATTCAAAACTTTTAAATGAACAGAAACCTTATTTACTTATTGGTGTTGGCAGATGGGGAAGCTTAGATCAATGGCTTGGAATTCCTGTTACATGGGACATGATTTCTGGTGCAAGTGTAATTGTAGAATCTGGGTTTAAAGATTTCAATGTAACTCCATCACAAGGTTCTCACTTTTTCCAAAACATAACTTCATTTAGAGTCGGCTACTTTACAGTAACTTCAATTGACAATGTAGGATTTGTTGATTGGGCATGGCTTTCTTCAAGGCATGCTGTTGAGGAAATGAGATTTACAAAACACCTTCACTTTGATGAGCCAATCATAGTTAAAATAAATGGACGAAAAAATAAAGGAATAATTTTCAAACCAGGAAAAGTTAAATAATAAAAATCATTTTTTAAAAGAATGGTTAAAATCAAAATTTCCTTCTTCCAAGTTAAGCTACTCTCCAACTATGCAAAGGATATCAACGAAAGTAACGAACAAAAATACTATCGGAGTATTTTTGTAATACATTTTTAGAGCTTTGAAAATATTTTAGTTTACCGAAAAACTTTTAACTTTATTACTTGCCGCTGAATGCCATGGCAACTTTTCCAGTAAATGCAGTAAATGTAATGGTAATTTTCTGCGGCTGAGCGAAAATTTCATATTCATTCGTGTAAGTTGTTGGTCCGGTCATCTTTTGGTCCATAATTGCATTGCCGGTAGTATCATAAATTGCAATTCTTCCGCTTCCATTTTTGAAATCAGTTATTGATAAACTTTCATTAAGTATAGTTGCGTTTTTAAATTGAAGTGGGAGTGTAACAGTATAAGATAAGCCTTGTGCATCCACACTGTATGCAAATGAATTTTGTGTGTTTGCAATAACCGGATTGTTATATTGAGTATCAGCTGGCGCTGTTGAATTATCTTTCTTACAACCATTTGTAAAAACTATTAACATCAAAACTGCAGAGAAAAACAAGACATATTTTTTCATTTAATTCACTTAATTTTTTAGCAAGTTTTATTTCTATTTTAAATTTACAATCAATGAATTATAAATGCTAAACTAAAATTTCATATCTGCTTTACTTTATTAAAGCAATTTTTTGCGTCAATAAAATATCCGGCGTTTGCATAACTACAAAATAAATTCCAGATGCTAGTCGCGAGCCATTAAATTGTATATTATAATTACCTTTCGCAAAATCTTGATCGACTAAGTTACTAATCAATTGACCCGTAATATTGTAAACTTTTATTATAACATGTGCTGCCCTTCCAACGCTGAAGACAATATTAGTTGAAGGATTAAATGGATTGGGATAATTTGAAAGCGAATAATTGTTTGGAATCATCTTCGCAGAAATATCATCCTCAGCCAAGGTAATGCTCAAATATTTCTGCTTCATAGCAATAATTTTATTATAGGCAGTATCTATTGTTGATTCTGCAATAGTACCATCGGCAACTTTTTGCGAGATAATATTTATAACACTGTCTACTATTGATTTATTATTAATAATATTTCCAGCAAACAAAAGAATATCATCTCCGGCATTGACTGCAAGCTCTATCGCTTTGCTAAAAGTAAATTGAGTAGAAATTGCACCCATCAGCATGTCGTCAGTTATTACCAACCCTTTAAAACCCAATTTGTTTTTTAATAAGCTGGTAACTGTGTTATAAGAAATTGAAGCTGGATAAAGTGAATCAATGTGGGCATTAAAAAGATGACCTGCCATTATCATGTCTGAATAATTGTTTGCAAGAAGTTTTTGGTATGGAATTAATTCAGAATCAGCCCAGGTGTTGGTAATATCTGTAAATCCCAAATGAGAATCCGTCATTGCGCTGCCATGACCGGGAAAATGTTTTAAAGTAGTAATTATATTTTTCTTATGCATTTCATCTATAAATGCAGATGCATGATTAAAAACTGTTAATGGATCTTTTGAAAAACTTCTTCCGTAAGCACCAATTGCCGGACTGTTGGGATTAACATCTACATCAACAACAGGCGCAAAGTCAATATTGATTCCGCATGAAGATAGCCACTGCGCCATTTCGGCAGTTTGCTTTCGAGTTGAATCAATCGAATTAAAAACAGTTCCAAGCTGATATGCAGTATATGTGTTGTCAAATCCATTTCTTTTCGTTAGCCTTGCAACCATTCCTCCTTCTTGATCTGTTGCCATAAACAAAGGCAGCTTGGATAACTGCTTCAATTGATATGTTAAATTTTTAATCTGCTGAGGATCGTGAAGGTTACTGGAATAAAAAATAACACCGCCAAGATTTCTTTGCTGCAAATCGTAAGCAAGCGAATCCGGTACAGTTGTACCGCTGAAACCAACCATTATCATCTGTCCGATTTTACTCTTAAGATCAGTTTGTGAATGGATTGAAATGTTTAAGAAAAAAAATAATATTAAAACTATTTTAATTGGTAAGTGGGCAGTAAAAAATTTTTTCAAAGTATTCCTAAATTAATTCTCTAAGTATAAACAAAATTTTTATTGTTAGACCTTTATTTTTTGTGGGAAGTTTAATTGATCATAAACTTCCCACAGAAAAATTATTTCATTAGAATCATCTTCTTCGTTTGAACAAAGCTTCCAGATTTTAGTTGATAGAAATAAATTCCGCTTGATAAATTGCTTGCATTAAAATTCAAGATATGAAATCCTGCTTTTTGGTTCTGTTCAACTAGCGTTTTAATTTCTCTTCCAAGGATATCATAAACTTTCAATGTAACAAAACTTTCAAAAGGAATTTGATAACTAATCTGTGTGGAAGGATTAAATGGATTTGGATAGTTTTGCTGAAGCTCAAATTTTTTAGGCATCGATGAATATTCATTTACGTTAGTAATTTCTTTAACTAACGCAAATTTCACTGCATCAGTACGAAGCACAGCATTCTGTGTATTCTCGCCAGAATCTATAACCTTTAATTCAATTGGAACATTAGCGGGAAGAAATGATCTTCCAATAGTTTTCCATATACCGCTGCCATCGTTTTGATCTACATAAATTGAATCTAACGGAACGCCGTCTATGCTTAAAACATATAACGCATTTTTAGCTGCATTAACAGTTACAGGAACAATCTCAGAGAAATCATAAACACCGCTTCTGTTAAGTTTTGTTGTATATCTTGCACTTGCAGGCGGCGATTGATGAAGATAAGCAAAACGGCTGCTTCCATTATAACCTCCCGCACTGCTGAAACTCCAAGTGCCATATTCCTTGTAGTTGAGAGAATCACTATTATCAATTAATCTAAAGAACGGCTGAACGTTTGCAGTAAACGGAACAGCGAATTTACCTTGCAATGAATCATCGCTTAAAACGAATAATGTATCGCTAACTTTTCCAATTGCTGACGGATGGAATACAATAGGAATAACAATACTACTCATTGAGGTAATTGCTAAAGGAAAATTTGCAGTTGTTGTAACTCTGCCTGTGGGTGCAGTAATTCCGTTGATAGAAAGAACTCCAATGCCTGTATTTTTTAAAGTTAAATTTAAACTAACTGAATCATCCTGGCTTACCATTCCAAAATCTATTGGGCTTTGAGGAATAGATAATTTTCTTTCGGTAACTAAAGCTGAAATTTTTATAACATCTGCAGATGCGATTTCACTCGACTGGCTGCTGTTGTAAGCAATCATATCAATATAATTTGATGATTGAGATAATAAATTAAAAGTGCCAAGGTAAATCCAATCATTTGGAGTCAGCGGAGAATTAAATACTGCAGAATCAACAATTTGATTATTCGAATAAATTCTAAAAGTAACATGATCGACCGGACTTGAAACTTTTGGAACCTGTACTGAAATATTATAAGGGCATGTTTGTGTAATTGATGGAGTCCATCTTACTTTTACAGAATCATTCGGTGCAACAACTGCCTGCCGAGAATCTAATCCCCAAGATGCCGTAGAAGAAGTAGACCAATTCCCTCTTAACTCAGAGTAACTGCTGTCAATATTATCTATATAAATATCATCAGGCAAAAAATTTATAAATGCAGTTGAAAGATTGCCCACTGTATCTGTAACTGCGCACGCGGCTTTTGCGAGATTTTTCTTCTCAAATGATTGAGACGTTTTCCATTCATTTATTCCAGTAGAATAACAAGGAATGATTGAATAATTTTCATTAATATCTTTAACTACGACGTATGGCTGCGCTTGAAATATTTTTTTATCGGTCTTAACTACAAGATCAACCATATCTCCATTTTGTTCTGAAGTAAAAGATAAATTCGGTTTTGTTGTATCCGTTGATTTCATCCATCTCTGCATTGCTTCAACTGCTGTGCAGTATCTAAATTTAACATTTGGGAAGTTAGCTGCAACTTGGTGAAGTATTTGATTTATCCTTGAAATGTTATCCAAAAAATTATCTTCCGGTAGATGCGCCCAAATGCAAACAACTTGGTCAATCCCGCTTTGTGCTTGAGTAAAAATATGAGTCATTAAAGTTGTATCCATCGATGCCATATAAATAGAACGGTTATCATAACATTTAAGATCGCCCGGCAACTGATAATTTTGCGATGATGGATGAAACGGAACAAATTCTTTTGCAGACTTTGACCAATCATAAATATTATCCAGCGGCTCAACAGTATCTTGACGGACATTAGGATAATCATCATGTAAAGCAAAAGGAATAATGTTAGCAATGTAATTCTGCCAATCATTATTCATGTAATGCCAGCCGCTTCGGAATGAAACTGGGAAAACATTTTCTTCAATAAGAAATTGTTCCATCGTTAAATCAAAATCTTCTTTGAACTCAGAAAATTTTGTTGACTGATTCCAATAATATGTTCCATCGCCGTTAAAATCGGACCAAATCCAATCGTGATAATGAAGCGTTACTTCGTCGCCCCAGTGTTTGATCATATCTTCGTGATATTCCTTCATTGAGTGAAGAACCATAGTATTATTTAGCGGAACATTTGTATTTGTAGCATAACGGAAAGTATTGCCGCCCATAATCCACCAAGTTAATTTTAGAGTATTTCCATATGAGTCGGTAATTTGATTTCTAAAAGATGGATCCATTACCTTGTAAGCATTTTGAAGCGGATTAGTATAAAGATCGAATCTATAAAAATCATGATAAGTATCAACGTTAAGTCCATCCCAAATGCCGGTATCGGAACCTAATACTATATAAACTTGTCCTTGTGAAAAAAGAAAATTAATTGGAAGAATTATGATGAGAAAAAACATAAACAGAAATTGAATGATTGCTTTCATTTTGTGTAAACCTCGATTGGAACATTTGAACTATGTAAACCCTTTGATTTTTTCGATTCAAATTTAACAAATAAGTTTTAAAAGAATAGGTAAAACAAAATTTTTATTAAAAAAATCGCCGCAGAAAATTTTCTACGGCGAATAAATAAAAATCTAAGAAATACTCAAAAACTTATTCAATTGTAACGAATCTGTCTTTAGGCGTCATTGATATTCCGCAGCGATTAGGCGCTTCGCCATCATAAGTGTTTCCACAAGTTGTACAAACCATATATTTGATCGGTAATGAGTCTTGTTTACCAGCATTTAATTGATCAAGTGCATTTTGATATAAAGCTTTATGTTTCTTTTCTGTTTGAAATGCATAGTTGAATGAAATCAAAGCAATATTAACTTTATTTTTATTAGCAGTCTTAATAAAATTTGGATACATTGTTGAAACTTCATAAGATTCACCTTTAACTGCATCTTCCAAATTTTCTTTAGTTGATTTGACTTCAAACTTTGGCGTTATTTTTTCCATTGTTACACCAAGTTGTTCTAATGCTGCTCTATGATTTCCGGCATGAATACTTTCCGATTTAGAAGCAGCTTCAAATAGTAATGCAATCTTGTGATAACCATCTTCTTTTGCTTTCTTTGCATATGCCGCGTATTTAGCACTAGCAGTCGTTTCGCCAGTAATAGCTTCTTTAATATTTTTAATTGTTGCTTCATCTGCAGGTGGGTTTGCCGCATAATTTAATACAGACATTATAATAAAAGAAACAAACAATGTTAACAATGCTTTTAACTTCATATCTATTCTCCTTAATAATATTTTTAATTTTTGTTAGCCGTAATTTATTTATGCAGTCTAAAACCGTCTTTAATGAATTCTTAAAATTGGCTTAAAAGAATTTGAGTGTGATAATAACTTAGAGAATTGCAAAAAAAAGACTTCCTAATGTTAGGAGAAATCGGTATTTGATTTTTCAAAGATAGGTTGGACTGAGTTTCTTGAACATTTTAAATGCTTAACAACACTACTGTTTTTTAAGGAGTTATCTCATAATAAAGATAAAGCGTTATTAAACAACAGCTGCTTATTTTGGTCATTCAGTTTATTAAATGATTGTGCGTAATTGCCAATATATTCATTCAACAAATCATTTGAATAATTTTCGAATTTATTATAAACGTAAGAGAATCCGGGATTGTTTTTATATTTATCGAAGTAACTCAAAATCTGATTAATTGTTAGCGGCACTAGCCTGTTTAAATTTTGGTATTCAGAAATTTTATCTTGTAATTTCAGATAGTACACATTTTTAGCTGAGTCAATATTCGGAATATTATCATATTGATTCTCAAATGATATTAATGTGTCTCTAAGAGTTTCGCTTTGCGTAATTAATTCTCTTATCTGGAATGTGCGCTGATTAAATTCATCATATAATTTTTTGGTTGGGCCAATATATTCAAGTCCGCTGGCAAAATCTGAAATGTTAACATGCCCGAATGCAATTTTAAATAATCCCGGAACAATAACACTGCTTAAGCCAACAATGGAAGCTGTTCTAGGGTCGTGAATAAAAATAGCCGAAGCTCCCGAAACAACCAATCCAAGAAGTGGCGTATAATTGCTGAACTTATCCCAAAAGTTTTGTAAGTGAAGTTTTTCTAATATTTCGGAATTGGAAACAGTATCTTGATTAGATTTTATAACTATTAAATTGTTTAAATTCTTAAGATAGCTTGTACCATCAATCATATTATTCAAAATATTTTTTCCAAGCTTATAACGAAGATCGATAAGCTTTTTTCTATTTTCAGTTAACAATTGGTTTTGGGAATTTATAATGTTGACTTGCTTTTCCAATGAATTGAGTTTTGATTTTAAATTGCTGTTTTCCTTTACTACGCTTCGTAAAGAGTCGAACTTAGCATTAAGTTTTGAAACTGTAAGTTGATTGCGAAGCTCAAGTACCTCAACGGAATCCTTAAATAATGAAAAATAATCCGCGTTAGAAATATGTGTTGTATCTTTTACTTGCGAGAAAAGATTAAAAGAAATAACAATTAAGAATAAAATTATAATCTTCATTAGTAATAAATGTTTTTCTTCAAAATTCAAAAATTTACATATTCAAAAATTGTTTAAATATTTTAACACACAATTGTTAAACGACACAAAACAAGATTAAGCTTTTTATTATTAATAATAAGATTAGTTATAAAGTTAGAAATTCAAATAAGAAAGTGAATTTAACATGAGACATCACCCATTTAAATAATTTGCAGTTGATGTGTTATGATTGGTTTCTAAAAAATAATTTTGAACTCTGTTCCCTTCCCAACTTCGCTTGAAATTTCAAGGGAAATATTTTGTAAGTCAGCCAATTTTTTTACTATTGCCAGGCCAATACCGTTACCTTCAACTTGAAAATTTCTTGATTCATCACCACGGTAAAATCTATCGAATATTTTTAAAGTATGTTCGTGCGTCATCCCAATCCCAAAATCTTTTATTTTGCAAACAGTCTTTCCGTTAATTGAATCTATTTTAATTTGAATCTCATTTCCTTCCGGTGAATATTTTACAGCGTTCGATAAAATATTTTCCAAGATAGTTTCTGTCATTGATGAATCAGCACTAACAAAATTTTTTTTACTATCATCAAAACTGACTATAAGTTTTTTCTCATCGATATATTTCCACATGCGCTGTATTGATGATTGAACACATTTATTAAGATCAATCATGCCTATTACCGGCGTTATTTTTCCACTTTCAGATCTAGCAAGCATTAGTAGCTGATCAATTAAAGTTGACATTCTATCAACTTCATTTATGCAATATTTAATTTTATTTTCATAATCTTCAACACTTCGCGGTTTTCTAATTAATACTTCAAGCGTTCCCTTAATTACAGCTAAAGGTGTTCTTAATTCATGTGATGCATCTGAAGTAAATTGTTTTTCTCGTAGAACTGCATCTTCAAGACGATTTAACAAATTATTTATAGTTGAAGTGAGTTTGTAGATTTCGTCTTTATGAGAAGGCAGTTCAATACGTTCATCCAGATTTTCTTTAGTTATTCTTTCAGAAATTTCTATAACTTTATTTATTGGAGAAATACTTTTACCTGCAATAAATCTTGTAATATAAAATAAAACGAAAAGCACCAGCCAGTATGTGGTCATCAGAATAACAAAAAGATTTTGAAGTACAATCGATGATTCTTCCAAAGGCATAGCCGCTACAATATATCCCAAAGTTGTTCCAAGCGGATTTTTAATAGGAAGCTGAACTTGCCTAATTGGAGAACCAGATAGTGAAGAATTAAAATATATTTTGCTTTTTAAATTATAATCGAAATTCAATTGTCCTGCTAACAAGTTTCCGGTTTTCTTTATCACTTTGCCGGTGGTATCAACAATCTGAATGAAGACAGGATTAACTTCAATCTGGCCGTGCTCGCGTTCGTTCCATTCAAATGCATTTGTAATAATGAATTGATCATTTAACACAACGAGATTTTTTTCAACTTCATTTGATTCTGCATCTAAATCTTGATCCATGTGCCTGTAAACAGTTTCTCGAACTGAAAAATAAATAACAAAGAAAACCAGCCCGAACAAAATTCCGGTTGTAACCAAATAGAAAAAAGAAATGCGATTTCTAAGATTAAACTGCATTATAAATCTCGGGCAATGTATCCAACCCCTCTAACAGTGGAAATAAAACTCTTCGCGCTTACATCATGAAGTTTTTTGCGAAGGAAATTTATATAAACATCAATTACGGAAGTATCAGCATCAAAATGAATATCCCAAACATGTTCAATAATTCTTGTACGAGTACAAACTTTATTTTTATTTCTAATTAAATACTCGAGCAGCGCAAATTCTTTTTGAGTTAATTCCACTTCCTTTGAATTAGAAAATACCTGATGAGTTCCCAAATTCATTGTTATACTTCCAAGGCTAAGAATGTTTTGTTCGCCTTCTTTTGTTCTTAATTGAACACGAATTCTTGCCAGCAGTTCTTCAAATTGAAAAGGCTTTCTGATATAATCATTTGCGCCCGCTTCAAGTCCAAACACTGTGTCAGATACTGTATCTTTTGCAGTCAAAAAAATTATCGGGACTAAAGAATTAGATTTTCTAATTTGTCGGCAAACTTCAATCCCACTTAAACCTGGAATCATCCAATCCAGTAGTACCAAATCATAATCATTAGTTGATGCCAGCTCAAAGCCCTTATTCCCGTTTTCAGCAACATCAACAGCAAAAGATTCTTCAGTTAAACCGTCTCTTAAAAAATTGGCAATCCCCGGTTCATCTTCTACAACTAATATTCTCATTTTAATTTTAGATTTTATTAATCATTATCCATTTTACTTTTATCAGATTCACTTTGATTTATATTTGTCTGTTCGGAAGTTGAATCGAAATTTGCCCCAATATTAAATTGAACTCCAGCAGCATGTTTAAAAACAAGCTCGCCCCCATAATATCCAGTCCTTGCAATTGCCAGAACTCCAATCATAAAAACAATGATGCTTAAATATTGTAAAGCGCCTTTATATTTTTTAAGAAATACTAAAGCAATTCTTAACAAAGCTGCGGCTGCAACAATCCATAATGCAAGTTCAGCAGCATTTTCATGAGTTTCTAAAACCTGTTTTAATACACCTGCCTCAGTCATTCCTTCGCCGGCAGAGCGGCCGGAAAAATATGCAGCAGCCACACCTAATGTACCCAAAATTAATAAATAGAAACCTGTTCTGCTAAAGAAATCTTTTTTTAGAATTAATCCGAGTAAATCAGAGAGAAACCCAACTATCAAAAGCGCTATCGGAAAATGAACAATCATAGGATGTATTAAAGATAAATCAAACATTTTCAACTCCTTAATTAATATTTTACACAAACATAGTTTTAGGTGTCTTAAATCTTCATAAGAAGTTTCTTAAAATTTGCTTAAAACAGTGCTAACATTCACATAAAAATTAAAATGGTTTCTTTGTTAAGTGATATTTACTTAAACTTATTAGTAAATTTAATTAGTTAATTACTTATTTTGAATTATTATTAATTAGTAAACTCAAGATTAAAAATGAAATCAAAAAATATTCATACGAGAATAAGTATTATATTTTTTATATCCATCCTTATAACGTTTTTTTACGGATGCGGTAAAAAGCTTCCAGAAGATATTCCAATCGGAGTTAAAGACATAGTACTATTAAATCAGGATAGTAGCCGAATTATTTTTCCGGATAGTTTTAAAGGCAAAACTTTGCTGCTCAGTTTTATTTATACAAACTGCCCGGATATTTGTCCAATGACAACCCACAACATGCAGTTAATACAACAGCAGGTAAAAAAAGAAGGAATTGACAATGTAGAATTTGTTGAAATAAGTTTTGACCCTCTAAGAGATACACCTTCAAAATTAAAAGAGTTCGGAGATATAAGGGACATCGATTATAATAATTTTAATTTTTTAACCGGCAATCCAGTTGGTATCAAATCAATTTTGAACAACATGAATATTCTTGCTTTACCTGGCGATACAACAGAAACAAAAAGCGGCTCAAAAATTTACTTTTTTACGCACACCGATAGAATAACTTTAATTGATAAAAACGGAAGGATTAGGAATGAATACCGCGGAAGCAAAGCAAATATTCAAGCGGTTGTAAATGATATTAAAATTTTAGGAGATTAAAATGATTTTTCTTCTTTCTATACTCACAATTCTAAATTATAATTCGAATAGTATTGAAATAAATAATGCGTGGGTAAGGCCGGCAGGCAAAGGAATGAACAGCGCTCTTTATTTTGAATTGAAAAACAGTTCAGCAAATTCTGATGAACTTTTCAAAGTATCTTCCAACGCTGCTGAACTTGTCCAATTGCATAAGACAGTGAACAAAAACGGTTTGATGGAAATGAAAGAAATTAAATCATTAAAAATTAATGGAAATCAAACAATTAAATTTGCGCCTGGCGGTTATCACGTAATGTTGATAAAACTAAAGAAAGACTTGAAAACTGGAAACAAAATTGGATTTAAATTCTATTTTAAAAAAGCCGGAATTATAAAAGCTGACGCAGTCGTTAAAAGTTATTAATCGCTAAATGATCTAAATAAATTTTTATGATTAAATTTGCCCAATCCAGTTTTCATTATATTTTCTAAATGCAGTTCTGATTTTATAATAAATATCTTTAGGCAGCGGACCTTTTTCTATCATCTTAATATTTTCTTTCAAATGATTGATGTTTGAAGTCCCTACAATTGCACAATCTACAACATCGGTAAAAACAACAAATCGTAATGCAATTTCATTCAATTTATCAATGCTTTTTATTCCAAGGTCCAAATTCATTTTTTTCCAGCGCAGCCAGTACTGCTCTGAATAATCCCCATAAGGCTGTTGTTCAAATCTCCACGGCACGTTAGCAATCGGACGTTTTACTATAATTCCCATACCTTTGCTCTTAGCTTCTTGCAAAAGATTATCAATATGGTACTGCTCAGTAATATTAACTGAAGTTTCAATACTTCTAAATTTTCCGGAAGAAATTGAGAAATCAAGTTCATAGTTTTCTCCCGAATAAGCCGCTATTCTAACTTTGCCTTCTTCAACAGTTTTTAACAATGCATTTATAACTTCGCCATATTGCAAAGTTCCGATGGGACATGAATGAAGATGAACAATATCAATATAATCTGTTTTCATTAATTTTAATGCTTGCTCCACTCCGGCAATTATGCAATCGTAAGTCCAATCGTTACAGCCTTGAATTCCGTAGCCGACTTTTGTAGAAAGTACAAATTCTTTTCTTCTATTTGAAATATGTTTTCCAATTCTTTCTTCGGATAAACCGTATCCTCTTGCAGTATCAATTAAATTGATTCCAAGATCAAGAGCAGTATTCAGAAGATTTGATATTTCATTTTCAGAAAGTTTATTTCCGCCAATATGGCCAGCTCCAAAGCCGATTGGAGTAACTTTTAATCCAGTATTTCCAAAATCTTTTTTTTCTAAAGTCATAAATATTATTCAAAGTTTTTACTGAACAGAAATTATAACACAATTATTGTAAATAAAAATTTTAATGTGAAATAAAACAAGTTCTCTAAAGTATTCGTGAATATATTTCGCATGATGGAAATTTATTCGCAGAAGTATGAACGTAATAATTCATTTAGTGCATTTTCCATGGCACTAAAATTGGACACTTAAATTATAAATTATAACTAATAACTAGTTTGGGATAAAAAATGAAAAGAGCATATATAGGCATATCAATAATTGGCATTTTATTTTTATTCGGGTGCAGTAAGAACAATCCGACTTCTCCTCAATCGGGAAGCGGTGAAATGAAAATGTACATGGTAGATTCCCCTGCAAATTTTGATGCAGTTTTTATTAATGTAACTGAAGTTGATGTTCATGATGCAACAAGTGATACCACAAGCGGATGGCATATTATTAACAGCACTCCTCATATGTACGATTTGCTTTCGCTAAGAAATGGAATATCTGCAGTTCTTGGAGATACTATGCTTCCAGCGGGTCATTATACTCAAATAAGATTGATTTTAGGCGCTGGAAGTTATGTTGTAATAAATGGAGTGAATTATGATTTAACCGTTCCAAGCGGTTCACAAACAGGAATAAAATTAACAAATGAATTTGATATTCAAGCCAACACAACTTATGAGCTAACGCTTGATTTCGATGCGAACAAATCCATTGTGCAAACGGGAAATGGAAAATATCTTCTAAAGCCAACCATTAGGCTTGTTTCAACCATTACTTCAGGAACAATATCTGGAACGGTTCTTCCAATTATTTCAAAAGCTACTGTATGGACTGTTGCAAACAGTGATACTGTAACAGCGTATGCAGATGCAGTAACCGGATATTTTAAGTTGATGGCTTTACCTGCAGGTTCTTATGCATTATATATAAATGCTGCCGACACAACAATGTTCAGGGATACGACAATTTCAAATGTAATTGTAACTAGCGGGCAAAATACAAATATTGGTACAATTACTTTATCATCTAAATAATGATCTGATTACAAATTTAGATAAAAAAACCGTCTATCTGTTTGTTCAGATGGACGGTTTTTTTGCGTTTAAAGTTAATAAAAATTTTCACTTATATTTTTTATTTCAATTTTTTACAAAGTCATAAGAATTATTAACTTTTTTCTCATATAGAAACTGCGAGGCAATTATAACAAATAACTTATTCGTTACATATAAATTCATGAATTGATTCAAAATGTTGCAATTATTTTTTTAGAAAGTGAAAACCTTTTCTTCCCTATAAAAAATCTAACCATATTTATTTCTCAAGAACTAATTAAATTTTTTAATACCATTTAGACTATCAAAATAGAGTTTCTTACACAATTGAAAGTTCAAAAATTTATATCTTGTTGCATCTTTGTTTTATATACTTTATATTCTTTTAAAATAATTTCGATGTAGGCTTTCTTTTCCTATATTAAAAAATACCTTTTGCTTTTAGCATTTTTATCTCTCATAGTTTAAATAAAAGATCTAAGTAAAAATAATTTAACAAAATATTTAATACGGATAATATTTCTTTATATAATTTTAGCCAGTGTTATGCTTGCAGCTTTATTGATAATTTTAAGTATTAGTAAAAATATTAAAACACCGCAGAATATTTCGGGCGATTAGAAAATTAAAAATGAGTTTATAAGTTCTTTGCAAAAAAATTGTTATTCAATTGTATTTAAAAAGTGAATTCCCAAATTAAACATTGAGCAAGCTGGCAAGTATTTAGAAATTAAGCTAGACGATTTTTCAAATACCGTAATGAATAGCAAACTCGAAAACAGTTCATTAAAGTTTGAATTAATAATTCCAACAAAAAAGGATATTAAGAATTCATGTGGAAATGAAATTCAACTAAGGATGTTTCTGAAATTACTAAATCATAAAAATTTATCAAATGAAATTTCAGGTTTATGGTCAATTATAAATTGCAGCAGCTGCAAACAATTAGCTTTTCAGCAATAAAGATTAACAATGAACAATAGGAATTTATAATGGAAATTCTTTTAATTCTCATATTACAGATTGCTGTAATTATAATTACTTCACGAATAATTGGATATATATTTAGAAAAATTCATCAACCGCAAGTAGTTGGCGAAATGGTTGCCGGTATTATGCTCGGCCCTTCAGTTTTAGGATTACTCGCACCTCATACTTTTACTTTTATTTTTCCTGAGGCAAGCTTAAAATTTTTAAATACGTTAAGCCAAATTGGACTTCTTTTGTTCATGTTTATTATTGGACTTGAGCTGGATCCTAGGTTGTTAAAGGGTCGGGGGAATGCTGTTTTTTCAGTCGGTTTGACTAGTATACTCTTTCCTTTTATTCTGGGAATATTTCTATCTTTTTATCTCTATCACTTGCTTTCGGATAATTCTGTCCCACTTATTGCATTTGCGTTGTTCATAGGTGCATCAATGAGCATTACTGCTTTCCCAGTTTTAGCTAGAATTTTAGGAGAAAAAAATTTAATTAAGACCAATTTAGGAACTGTTACAATTGCTTCCGCTGCAGTTAATGATGTTGCGGCATGGGGTATTTTGGCTGTATTGGTTACGGTTGCACGCGAAAGTTTACCCTCAGGAAATTTTAGTTCAGAAAGAATTCCTTTTTGGCTAACAATTTCAGGATCAATAGTGTTCATACTGTTGATGATATTTATTATTCGACCTCTAATTTCTAAACTAGAAAATTATTTTAAAACGAAAGGCAATAAATTAACAAATGATATTCTTGGAGTTGTTATTCTCTTAATGTTTGCCTCTGCTTGGGTTACTGAATGGCTCGGCATACATGCTCTTTTTGGAGCTTTCTTTATGGGAGCAATTATGCCACGGAATAAATACTTTCTTAATTCCATAATTGAAAAACTTAACGATTTAACAGTTGTACTTCTTTTACCTATCTTTTTTGCATTAACTGGATTAAATACAAACATTGGTTCAATTGCTGGAACAGAAATGTGGATAGTTTTAGGAATAATTTTAGGGGCCGCAGTAATTGGAAAATTAGGCGGCTCTGCAATAGCTGCTAAATTTTCAAAGTTAAAATGGCGCGAGGCTATTGGGCTTGGGGTTTTGATGAATACGCGAGGATTAATGGAATTAATAATTTTAACAATTGGTTTAGAACTCGGTGTAATATCTCATCCCTTATTTACAATGATGGTATTGATGGCTTTGGTTACAACTTTTATGACTACACCCTTCTTCGATTGGATTTATCCGGCTAAATTAATACGTAAAGAACTTGAAGAAGCCGAGAAAAGTAGATCAGGTTTTAGGATATTAATTCCTGTAGCATTTCCATCTTCTGGCCCTGGATTATTAAAGATTGCATCTGCTTTAGCTCCCAAAAACGATTTGAAAGTTTATGCTCTTCATTTATTAAGAAGTAGTGAGATTTCTCTTTCGAATTTAGCCGACGAAAAAGAACCTCTGCAAAATTCAGAAGTATTTCAGCCGTTGTTAAACTTTGCCAGTGAAAAATCGATTACTGTTAGTCCGCTTTCTTTTGCAACCAGAAATGCTGCCGACGATATAATTCACATTGCAGCAATGAAAGGTATCAATACAATCCTCATGGGCTGGCATAAGCCAATATTGAGCGAAAGTATTTTAAGCGGAACTGTTAATGAAGTTATGCAAAATGCCAAGGCAGATATTTGTGTTTATCTTGAAAGAAAGTTCACACCATATAAAAATATTTTAGTTCCATTTCGCGAAGGAGTTCATGATACAGGCGCGTTAACTTTAGCTCATCAAATTGCTATGAACATAAACGCCACAGTTACTTTGCTTCATATTGTAAATCCTAAAACGAATGAAAAAGATTTAACTAAAAATAATAAGGAAAATTCTTTAATCGGAGAAAATCAGATTTTTTCTGAAGATCATTTAATATTACAAACAATCGAAAGCGATTCACCATTGGATACAACAATCAAAATTGCAAATCAAAATTACGATTTAGTTGTTGTAGGATTATCGGAAACATGGGGATTGGAACCTTCTTTATTTAGCAAAAGGCATGAACGCTTAGCTCGTGAATGTCCAGCTTCGCTTCTAATCTTAAGGAAATATATTCCGCTGAAAAATTAGTTTTCTATTATCATTCCTCCTCTGTTCGTTCTTACCATTCTTGTGAACAGTGAAATTTTTGGATCGAATAAAAATCTCAGCCAAAGTTTAAACCACGATTTATGAAACACAAGATTATTATAAGATTCTGGTGCAGTTGTCTTCAGCTTCGGCAGTTTGTTCCATGGAATTGATGGAAAATCATGATGCTCATTATGGTAGCCAACATTTAAAGCTGGAATATTTAGAATTCCATAGTAGCTGTAAGTTTCCTGCGGCGGATTAACGATGTAATGTTCCTGTATCCATCTTGCCCCAAGCGGATGAAATCCGATTGAGAAGAAAAATGAAAATACAAAATAAAGAAATGAAATTGGACCGAAATAGGTCATCATGAAAACATCAAAGCCGAAAACGATAATCATATTAATAATTACCCAAGCATTCATGAATTTTATTTCATGAAGTCTAGGAGGTCGTAACCCTTGAAAAATTGGGAAAAATAACTCCCAAAATATTTTTCCAATTATTCCGCTGCCAATTAGTCTTGCTTCCCATTTGCTTGGAATATCAGCATCTAAATTATAATCTCCTTGATATGAATGATGTTTTAAATGGTAGCTTTTAAATGAAACCGAACTTGGAATAACATTAGGAAGATCAGCAATTATGCCCGAAATAATATTAAAATTTTTTCTTTTAAAGATTAGATGATGAGCGGCTTCGTGAATTAGAACAAAGAGACAATGATTTGCAAATGCACCCAAAAAATATGCAACAATCAATGCTAACCACCAAGGTTGGGAGCTTAGCAAAATTGCAATTGTAATTTGGAGCGCTACAACAAATAAAATTATTATAAAGCTTAATGGATTCCGCCCTATTAATTTTCTGACTTCAGGATGCTGTTTAATAATTTCTTTTGTTCGCTCACGATGAGGTTCAGGAGAATCAGAATAGATAAAATCTTTAATTATTTCTTTCATGATTTCACCTGCTTTTGGTTTTTGAAATTCTAATGCAACGTAATAAAGAACTAATTAAAGATCAAAAATTTAGATTTTTTATCTACAAATTATTTTGAAGAAATTTTTCTATATCATTTATAAGATTTTGTATTTCATTATCATCAAAACCTTTTGCTTTAGCGGCAGTTTCAAGTGTTCCCCAGACTGGCTCTCCACAGCGAATACACACAATCCCTTTTTTCATCAAGTAATCAACTGATTGAGGGATTTTGTTTACAAGTTCTTCAATTAGAATTTCTTTGGTTATTATTTCCATTTAAATCTTTGCTCTTTTTCTTTGACGGTAAAACATAAATTAAACCGATCACCGCGCCATAAATTGTTGAAACATATGGATTGCTGGAAATTGGACACGAGCCAGTTGTACAGCCAATAAAATGATAATATCCAAATCCCAACAATGCACCCAAAACTATTGGATAAGTTTTTTTGAAAATTACTTTGTAACTCATTAATTCCTTTTGATAAAATAATTTTATGATTTGATGAATTTTATTTCAGAAGGTTTCAATAGGAAGATTGTTTTTTACAAAGATAAAAATATTCTTCACTTATCAATAATATTTTTTTTCAGGGCTTTTGTTATTAATCTTACTCCTCTCCTCGAAGTAAAATAATACCAAATCCATTCCGCCATAACACGAAATCTATTTCTAAAAGTTATCAAGAAAAAAATATGAACGAACGACCAAAGAAACCAAGCAGGCATTTGGGAAAATTCTAAATTACGAATTTTAGCAACAGCTTTTGCCTTACCAATAGTAGCCATAATACCTTTATCAAAATAAATAAATGGTTTCCTTTGATCTGGCGGTAAATTATTTTCAATTAACTCAGCAACATATTTGCCTTCTTGCATTGCTACAGGCGCAATTCCCGGAAGTGCTTCTCCTTTTTCATTTGTATAATATGCTGCATCACCAATAACAAAAATATTTGGAAAGTTTTCTATCGATAAATCTCTTTTAACTTGAACTCTTCCAATTCTATCTAAAGGAATTTTTAGAGACTTAAGCAGTGGAGAAGCTTCGTTGCCTGCCGCCCAGATAATATTTTTGGTTTGAATAAATTCATTTCCAAATAAAACACCATCTTCAGAGACATTTGTAACTTTTGTATTTACCAAAACTTTTACTCCCAAATTTTCCAGGTCTTTTTCTGCAATTGAAGAAAGCTTTTCAGAATACGCGGGTAAAATTCTGCTGCCGGCTTCTACTAAATAAATTTTAGTTTCTTTTGGATCTAAATTTCTAAAATCTTTTAGCATTGTTTGCTTTGCTATCTCGGCAATTGCGCCAGCCATTTCAACTCCGGTTGGACCACCGCCAATAATTACAAAAGTTAAATATCTCTCACGTAAATTTTTATTTTCTAAAATTTCTGCTTCTTCAAATGAAAGTAAAATTTTTTCTCGTATAAATAGTGCGTTATTTAAAGTTTTAAGTCCCGGTGCGTAGTTTTCCCAATTTTCATTCCCAAAATACGAGTGAGAAGAGCCTGGTGCTAAGATTAAATAGTCAAAATAAATTTTTCTGTCGGTGATTTGAATAAAAGATTCTTCTTTATTTACTGACAATACTTCAGACATAATAATTTCGATGTTATATCTTCCGCTAAATATAGATCTTATCGGAACCGCAATATCCCCCGGCGAAAGCGCAGCAGTGGCTACTTGGTACAAAAGCGGCTGAAATAAATGATGATTGGTTTTATCAACAATTATTACTTCAAAATTTTCTTTCTTAAGATTTTTAGCCGCAAGTATTCCGCCAAATCCGCCGCCAACAATTACAACTTTTTTCTTATTCATTTCTGTTTATTGAATTCTTTTTCAAAGCTAAATAATTCAATAAACTTTATTTTTATTTTTCAACACATTTAATGTTGATTTTGCGTTCCTTTAATTGTTGGATGAGTGATTTAAAACATTTTTCCCCCGTGCCAATAAATTCCGGCGGAGAAATTCCTTTTTCTAAATATTCTCCGTTGAGAATTAGCCTTGCAGCTGATGTACAAGTGTAGCCAGTTGTCCTAGCCATAGAAGTTGTTTTCGTTTCATTGTCGAAGACATCGAATAAACTGTAGGTGTATTCCTTTTTCCTTCCATTTTCAATTCCAGAAATTTTAATTTTCAAAATTGTAAATTCCCATTCGTTTGGCTCTAACTTCCAATGATTGAAAAGTATATTTGAAGAAAAATCAATAGGAGAAATTTTCTTGCCGTTTATTTTAACTTGTTCTTTGCTGAAAAATCCTGAATCGCGTAAATTTTTTATAATCTCTAAATGGCCTGGATAACGCAAAGTTTTTTCTTTCATATTTGGAATTTTTATTGTCTTCAATAGTGTTCGAAGGCCATCAGTGTTAAAAGCTTCAAGAGTTCCAACTTCTTCAAAATCAATTAATTCTGAATCTGAAAGAGCCTGTTTTGTTATTACAGATCCATGCTCAACCATTCTTGCTGGTCGTGTATATTCTTCGATTACATCTTTGGGTGAAAATGGAGCTTTATACTGATATGGTAAAGTTCTTTTAAATGGAAGTCCTCCTACATAACATTCAAATGAATTAATTTTCATCTTAGAATTATGATAACCCAAAATTATATTACTTAATCCCGGGGCAACTCCGCAATCAACAACAGCTATTACATTATTTCTTTTTGCAAGTCCATCTAATTCAAAAGCGTCTTCATCGAAGAAAGAAATATCCACAACGTTTTTCTTAGCTTCGATTACTGATTTAAGCGTTTGAAATCCTATATGGCTCGGTAAAGCACCAATAACCAAATCAAAATTTTTAACAATCTTTTTAATTACATTTGTCTTGGAGACGTCAGCTTGAACAACTTTGACAAAATTACTTTTCAGCAAATCGAAATTCTTTCTGATGATGTCAACCGCAGTAACTTCAAATTCTTTTGCAAGATCAATTGCAATTGCGCTGCCTATCATCCCGGTACCAAGAACAATTATTTTTTTCATAATATTCTCTCTTAAAAGATTTAATAAGAAAATATAAAATAATTTTTATGAAATAAAGAGAAGAAATCCTTGATGATAAATAATGATTATCATCAAGGATATATTAAATTATAAACCAAAATAACGGAAAGTATAATATTTAGGAAAGTCGATTGCTAAGGTAAAAGCAAATGAAAAAATTAATGCAACAAAAACTTCAGTTAAAGTAAGTGCTGGCATAAAAATTCCCAAAACTCCAAGAAAGATAAAAGCAATTATGCTTGCGAACGAAGAAGTCATTAACGCTTTTCCGGGTAATGAATACCAAAAGTAATTTCTTTCTCTTACTATCAAAACTCTAAACTGACTTGTAAACACAAGCGTAATCAACATAAAAGCCTGTAATTCTTTAATATTCATTTGAAAATAATTTCTTCCAATAATGATCGCCGCTATTCCCTGTATAACCAGGAGTGATCCGATAATGAGTGAAGCAAAGGTAATTTTTTTAACATTCCAACTGTTTGGATCATCTGTATGTTTAACATTATCAGTTGCAAGTGACATAGTTACAAAATCATTTGCAAAAACCAACAGCGACATTCCAAGTAAAGACAGAGCCATTTGCTGCATCATAAAAAATCCAATGGAAAGCAATCCAACTACTTGAATGACTTTAGTAATTTTATTTATTACCCATGTTAACATTCTTTGATATGTTTCGCGGCTTCTCTTAATAGCTTCAATTATTTCGCTTACGCCTGGTTCAGTAAGTACTACACTTGCAGATGCTTTAGCTACATCGGTTGCGTTGCTAACTGCAATTCCCATTTCAGCTTGTTTCAAAGCCGGCGCATCATTTACGCCATCACCAGTCATTCCTACTAAAAATCCTTTAGACTGCAATAACTTCACTACTTTATATTTATCTTCTGGATAAATTTCTGCAATGCCGCTTATTTCATTTACAATTTTTATTTGCTCTTCTGGCTTTAATCCTTCAATATCTTTCAGCTTTATAATTTTATCTCCTAAACCAACTTGCTGAGCAATTTCTTTTGCTATTGAAATATTATCTCCTGTAAGCATTATCGATTTCACACCAAGTTTCTTTGCTTCTTCAATCATCAATTTTGAATCAGGACGCGGTGGATCGGCTAGCGGCAGAAACCCGACAAGCTTCAAATTATCAAGATTGCCATTTTCAGATTTTGCTACAGCAATCGTTCGATAACCTTTTTGAGATAGTTCATCAATTGTACGATTTGCAAGATCTAAATCAGCTTTGTTAACTTCGCTGCACATTGGAATTATAACCTGAGCAGCACCTTTAACAGCTTTATAGCGATGGCCATCTGCTTCAATTATGGCTTCTGTTCTTCTTATAGCTGGATTAAATGGTGTGTATTCAATTTGTTTATCATTAGTATGATTGGCTCCAATATTTTTTGCATAATCAATAATAGCAATGTCTATTAAGTCCATACCTTCAGCACGTGAGGCAAGATTTGCAACTGAAGCAACTTCATTTTTTGAAAATCCATTAAATGGAACGCTGTCAACAACGGTTAATTTATTCTGTGTAATTGTCCCAGTTTTATCTAGGCAAAGTACGCTGATGGAAGCCGCATCTTCAATTGAATCAAGCCGTGTTACCAAAACTCCTTCTTGAGCAAGTTTTATTCCTGTTGCCGCTTGAACAATTGTCATAACCGCTGGAAGAGCAACTGGAACTGCACCCATCAAAAAGATTACAGCAAAAGTTAGTATGAGTAAAACGCTGACATGAATAATGAACGCATAAACGGCAACAATTACAGAAGCGACAATTCCGAGATACATCATATACTTTACTATTGCAAGCATTATTTCTTCTTGATGAGATTTCGGCTTTGCTATCTTTACTAATTCGGCAGTTCGACCAAAATATGTATTTGAAGCTGTATTTACAACAATGCAGCGTGCCTCACCTCGCTTTACCACTGATCCAGAATAAACAATATCTGAAATTTTACTTTCTACAGGAAGAGATTCTCCAGTTAATGCAGATTCATCGATAGAAATATCTCCGCTAATAATTTTTGCATCTGCGGGAATTATGTCTCCAAGTTTTACAACTATAATATCGCCAGGAACAATCTCTCCAGATTCCACCATTGTCCATTCATTATCTCTAAAGACTTTTGCTTTAATTGCAAGACGTTGTTTTAAAAGTTCCACAGCTTTTTGAGAGCCACGTGAATGCATAAAACCAATAATTGCATTAACTGTAAGAAGAACAAAAATTATAATACCTTCGATATCGTGGCCAAGAAATAATGAAAGTGCCATAGCAAGTTCTAAAAGCCATGGCATAGGGCCCCAAAAGCGCCGAACAAATTCAAGGACAGGATTTTTCTTTTTTTCTTCTATTTTATTATAGCCGAATAATCCAAGTCTTTTTTTCACCTCTGCATTACTTAGCCCCTTTTCATCAGCTTCTAATAATTTATAAGTTTCATCAATCGATATATTTTTAATTTCTAAAGTAGGTTTAATTTTCAATTCCATTTATTACTCTTTTCCAGTTACCTTTATTAAAAAGCATTAATCAACATTTAAATATATTCCTTCATATCTTAAGCAATAACGCTCTCTATCACAATATATTTAAAATTTAGATTCCAAAAATTTTTAAAAGATTCTTTAGGATTTAATAAAAATGAATTATTCGAATAAAATTTTAATTCTATTTTTCTAAAAATTCATTTACTACCCTTTCAACTTTTCCTATTTCGCAACCAGGCCCAAGATGGCCGCAGTTGTTATTCAATTCTATATTTTGAGCATGAATTAACTTTGCAAATTCAATTGCAGGGTGCGGATTAACCATGTGATCTTGCAAAGAAACAATTGACAGAACTTTAGCTTTTACTCTTGCTGCAGCTTTGTCCATATCATTATCAAAAGGAGCAGAAACATTATGTGCTATTATAGCTTTTAATTGGCTCTGCCAATCATAAACATTAAAGTTCTTCGAAAAATTAATTTGATACTTTTTCAATTTATTATAAAAGTCTTCTGGTTTAATGTTAACAACATGATATTCTGGAGTTTCAATATTCAAATCTGTAATGTCAGCAATTGATTTCATAATCATGTCTTCAGATGCATTGTTCTTTAGACCTAAACTTAATACCTGAAGTTCTGTATTCCATAAAAGTAAATCATATGAAGTAAGCTTCGGAGAACCAACCCATGAAACAGCTTTATCCATAAAATTCGGATACGAAACTACCCACTGAAAAGTCTGCATTCCACCCATTGAACCACCCAAAATACAAAACAAATGATTGAGTTTTAAAATTTTTGTTACAAATGCATATTGAGAATTCACCATATCGCGAATGTTAAATTGAGGAAATTTTTCATTTGGCTGAAGTAAACTGTTGGAAGGCGAAGAAGAAACACCGTCTCCAAGTGCATCTACAGCAATGACAAAATATTTTGTGCTGTCGGCTATTTTACCTGCGCCTATCAATCCAATAAGGCCTGCTGTATTACCACCAAACCAAGTTGGGAATAAAATTGCATTGGATTTTTTATCATTCAATTTGCCAAATGTCCGGTAACCAATTTTACAGCTTTCTATAGTTTGTCCATTTTCCAATTTAAAATTTCCAAGCTCTGCAAATTTTTGTATTGATTGTGCTCTTACAAAAAATGGAAGCAAAATAATTATACTAACAATTAGAAAATTTTTATTAATCATTTTCTTAATCCTAATATTATATGTTTGAATTACTACAATTTTATTATGGTGAAATGTAAGAAAAAGATTAAAAATAAATTTAATTTTAAAAAATAATGGCACAAACAACCTCTTATTAAAACATATTTAAATTCGAATATTACATTCGTATTACGATTTTGAACAAACTATTCAAATTTTTAGAACTAAAACATCAATTTTTATTGTAATTAAAATCACAATTTTGGATTAAATTGAGTTAAAAATAACTCATGTGATTAAATATCTTGCCAAATCTCAATATTTCAATTATTTTTCGACTGTTCAAGTAAATTAGTCGAAAAGAAAAATAAAATGTCTGATAAAATTTTAAGCGAAAAGGAAAAATCTATTTTAAATGCAGCAAGAAAAAGATTTGCTCATTATGGATTTTCAAAAGTTACTATGGACGAAATTGCTGGTGATGTAGAAATGGGTAAAGCATCACTTTATTATTACTTTCCAACAAAGGAAGATTTATTTAAAGCGGTAGTTATTCAAGAACAAAATGAATTTGTTAATAACATTGAATCTAAGTTTCAAGAACAAACTTCGGCATCAGAAAAACTTAATGAATATGTTGAACAGCGGTTAAAATATTTTCATGAACTTGTAAATCTTGGTATGTTGAGTGTTCATTCGGTTTTTGATATCAAATCAGTTTTCAAAAAATTATTTGAAGACTTTGAAAAACAAGAATTAATATTATTGGAAAAAATAA
The DNA here is from genome assembly GCA_021824145.1 of Bacteroidota bacterium. Classification (GTDB taxonomy): domain Bacteria; phylum Bacteroidota; class Ignavibacteria; order Ignavibacteriales; family Ignavibacteriaceae; genus FEN-1297. The sequence goes on along the minus strand of JAKALM010000001.1, from coordinate 406,643 downwards.
TTGATGAAGGAAAACGCGCCCAAGAATTTAGTAACGATCTTCCAGATGATTTTTCAAAAGTGCTACTTCACATCTTACAAGGGTTACGTTTTAGAGTCATCAAGTTACTGAATGAGCACAAAGCCGATGAAGAAACTTATAAAAATTTAGAAAGTGAAATGAAAAGAGCAACAGAATATCTAATTAAAGGAATTAGTTGTAAATAATTTTTTTAAGGTATTTAATATCGAAAAGGAATAAAATAAATGTCACAAAATGAAGAGTTAATTGATAAAATGAAGACAAATACTAAAACCGCATCAAAAAATAATGGCTCCGATGAAAGTATAGATGAAGTCCCTTTGTTCAAAAAGAAAAGAATGATAATTCCTCTTCTTATTTTGATTATTGCAGCTGTAATTGGCGGTTATTATTGGTATATGAAAATGCAAGACTTCGTGTCTACAGACGATGCATATGTTGATGCAAATAGTGTTTCGGTAAGTTCTAAAATGCTTGGAAGAATTATTTTCTTGGGAACAGACGAAGGTGATACTGTTAAGGCAAACCAAGTCCTTGTTAAACTAGACAATAGCGATCTAAAAGCACAGGAAGCTTCCGCTAAAGCCGGCCTTGATCTTGCACAAAAAAGTGTTCCACTTGCACAAGTAAATTTAAGCCGGGCACAAGATGATTATAATCGCGGTGCAGCTCAATTTAAAAGTGGAATTATTACCAAAGAACAATATGATCATTTACAAAAAGCATTGGAAGCAGCTAAAGCAGAATACAATATTGAACTTACAAAAATTACAACAGCAAAAAGTCAAGTTGGTGTAATTGAATCTCAATTAAATAACACAACTATATCAGCACCGATGAACGGAGTTGTTGCCAAAAGATGGGTGCTAACAGGTGATGTTGTTCAGCCTGGACAACCAATATTTACGATTTATGATTTGAAAAATATTTGGATAACTGCAAATCTTGAGGAAACAAAACTTACTAATCTTCACTTAGGTGATCCTGTAGAAATTGATGTTGACTCTTACCCAAACATAAAATTTTCAGGAAAAGTTTTTGAGATTGGAAATTATACTGCTTCAGAATTTTCTTTAATTCCACCCAATAATGCATCAGGAAATTTTACAAAAGTTACTCAACGAGTACCTATAAAAATTTCTATTGATGACCTGGGAGAAACAGGAAAACAGCAGCCTATACTAAGGCCTGGAATGTCTGTTGAAATATCTGTAAAGGTGAAATAAAATGTTCGGTTCTAAAAGAAAATCTATTAGAGGTACAGCCGTCAATCAGATTTCGTCTCTTCATCACGAACATTCTTCATATAAGTGGTGGGTACTTGGCAATGTAATGATCGGAACCTTTATGGCTGTTCTTGATGCAACAATTGTTGATGTATCGCTTGCAAAAATTATGGCAACGTTTGGAATTGGAGTTGACACTGTAAAATGGGTTGCAACAGCTTATTTACTTGTATTTGCAGTTATGCTTCCAACATCGGGCTGGATTGCAGATCATTTTGGTTATAAAAAAACTTATGCAACTGCTCTCAGCCTCTTCACTTTGGGATCGCTGCTTTGTTCTTTATCATGGAATGAATCCGCACTTATTTTGTTCCGTATAATTCAAGGTGCAGGCGCCGGCTTAATGATGCCAGTAGGAATGGCAATTGTAATGAGGGAATTTCCTCCTGAACGACGTGGAATAGCACTTGGATTTTGGACAATTGCAGCTGCCGCTTCAGTTTCACTTGGGCCAACTCTCGGCGGTTATTTGATTGATAATTTTGCATGGCATTCTATTTTTGATGTAAATGTCCCCGTAGGAGTAATCGGAGTTTTTGCAACCATGGTTATTCAAAGAGAATACAAAACTTTAACATCTAGAAAATTTGATTTAATTGGATTTGTATCGATGGCAATTTTCTTAAGTGCATTACTTATCGCACTTTCAGATGGTAATGCTGATTGGAATACTGGAGGTTGGACATCACCTTTTATTGTAACTTGTTTTACAATTTCCTTGATTGGGTTTGTAGTTTTTATGATTGCCGAATTAAACACTAAACATCCATTGATTGACCTTAGTTTGTTAAAAAATTTCAACTTTGCAATGGCAAATGTTGTTCTTTTTATCTTCGGAATGGGAATGTTTGGAAGTACTTTTTTACTGCCTTTATATTTGCAAAATGGTCTTGGTTACACTGCATTTCAAGCTGGTTCACTTTTTTTGCCAATTGGATTTTTACAGGCAACTATGTCTCCAATTGCTGGCAACTTAGCAGACAAGGTAAATCCCAAAATACCAGCTTCTATTGGAATTATTCTATTAGCGCTAAGTCTTTTTGTTAATCATTTCCTTTCACTTTTTTCTGAAACATCATCAATCATGATTTCACTTTATCTGCGCGGGCTAGGAATGGGATGGATATTCACTCCGCTTAGTACGATTGCACTTTCAGGAATTCCAAGAGAGCGAATGGCTCAGGCTTCAGGTTTGTATAATGTATTAAGGCAAATTGGCGGAAGTTTTGGTGTAGCAATTATGGGTACTCTTTTAACAGATAGAACTATATTTCATACTACAATCTACGGACAAGCAGTAAATCAATATGCCCCTGTAACTAAAAATATTTTATCTGGTTTATCAAGATTTGCGCAACATGCGGCAGGCGGAACAATTGCTTTGTCATCATTAAGAGCAAATGCTTTAATAATATACAATATCAATCTGCAAGCTTTTGTATCAGCAGTTGATGATGATTTCTTTATAGCTTCATTAATAACTATCCTTTGTATTGTGCCGATTTTATTCCTGAGGTATAAAAAGAAGAAAAAAGCAAATGGTGAAAAATTTGTTGCAATGGACTAATAAGAATAAAAATTTAGTAATCAATTTGAGTTTAATAATAAACTTTATTCAGCGGAAAAAAAATGAAATTTTATTTTAAAATAATTTTTGTAATGATATTATTTGGACTAATTTCTGTTGTTCAAGCACAACAGATCAAACCCGATTCTCTTTCACTTAAAGAAGTTATAAACCTAACATTAACTAATCAGCCTTTAATAAATCAGGCAATTGAGCAAGTTAATGCTGAAGATGCAAAAATTAAAGAACAGAAAAGTAACTATTATCCACAGGTAGATGGAAGTCTTTCTTATGCATGGATCGGTCCAATTATATCTTTAAGTTTTCCTGGAATGGGAAATTTTAATTTTAATACACCTAATAACTATGATATGCATGTAAGCGCTGGCTACACTCTTTATGATTTTGGCAAAAGAGAAGCTGGCTTGGATTTGATAAAATCTTATAAACTTTCTGCAGAAGAAAAAATAAATTTAATTAAATCAAATCTTTCTTATAGTGCTATACAAACTTTTTATACAATCTTGTTTCTTGAGAAAAGCATTAATGTAACTGATGATCAAATAAATACGCTTAATAAGCACCTTGATGTAACAAAGAAAAAAGTTATTACTGGAAGTGCCACGGATTTTGATGTGCTTACAACTGAAGTTCGCATTGCTTCAGCACAAAATGCTAAAATTGATTTGCAAAATGCTTTGAGAAAAGAAAAAATTTATCTTCAAAATTTAATAGGATACAATTCTGAACAGCCATTCAATTTGTCTGGAAATTTTACATTGAATGAATTTAATGCTAACGAAGACTCGCTAATTATTCAAGCATATAAAATGCGGCCAGAAATCAAGTTGGCAAAAGATGCAGAAAACAGTGCAAAAATTTCTCAAAATTTATATTCATTAGGAGATAGACCTACAATTTCAATAGGTGCTAATTATGGACTTAAGAATGGCTTTTTCCCCAACCTCGATGTTTTAAGAGGCAACTGGGCAGCGGCAATTTCGGTAAACATTCCAATCTTTAATGGTTACAGAACTGATGCAAAAGTTGAAGAAGCAGAAGCAAATTTAAAATCGAGTTCGCAGGAAATTTTAAGTCTAGAAAGAAAAATTAAAACCGAAGTTCAAAGTGCATATTCGGATTTGCAGTTAAATAGAGAAAAACTTGCAACAACAAAATTACAAGTTAAGCAAGCAGAAGAAGCTGTATCAAGAGCCGTGGTTAAATATAGAGACGGTGTTATTACAAATTTGGATTTGATTGATGCCGAAACGACTTTGGCAGAAGCAAAATTACTTTATCTTCAAGTCATTTATAAAAATTTAATCAGCAAATATGCGTTAGAAAAAGTAATTGGGACTGTAGTCTGGTAAAGTTTTTAGTAAGATAGAAATCAAAACCGGTATGATTGATTTTCATACCGGTTAAATTAGTAATAATCTATTTGTTGAGTTTTAAAGTTGTTATTTCAGAGGTAATTTTCCAAACACCGTTATCTTTTACAAATGTATAGTAACCAGTTTCTTTTAATCGTGAATCAGTAATATCAACTTTTGCAATTGCAGTATTTCCATCCGAATCAACTGTACTAACACTTACATTTCTCTGCCATCCACCTTTTTGTCCATTTTTTACAAGATTTACAAATTGGGTCCCAGAATAACTGTCAATAGATTTTGTAAGCTCGTTAACAACTACAATTGAAGCAGAAGGCATAATTGAATTTGATAAATCGTTTGCATTTCTAGAATCAACATTTTTTACAAAATTGGTAACTACTTGTTCAATTTCACCTTTATCTTCTTTTATGAAATTATTTTCGGCATATGCTGAAAAAGTTAATGCTAAAAACGCAATTAAAATCAGGCTCTTTAATGTTTTCATATTTTCTCCTCAAAATTAAGATAATTTATTTATTCCGATAATTGAGCGTCAATTATCTTTTAACGTCTGTAAACATTATTTAATTGCTTGAATAATTAATTATAATTATTAACAACGGAATTATTATTACATGAGTGGTCAAAATCCTAAATGGAATTATCATTACAAAATATATTTTGCAATTATAAACTAAAATTTGAGCCACTTTATTTTTGTTTTGAAATTCTCAATCAATCAATGTATATTATTTTTGAATAAATTAACTCCACAAACACCTTAAACCATTTCGAATAAAAAAGCGGCTTAAGATGTATGGTAAATTCTTTTTGAATTAATTTCATATAAAGAGATCCATACTGGAAAGGGAAAAGCCATGAAAACTTTCATTCTTATGACTAAGCTTTCTCCGGAAATTTCTAAACATTTAAAAGAACGCGCACAGCTTGGGCGAAGCTGGCTAGAGCAAGTAAAAAAGAAATGCCCGGAAGTCAAATTCATTTCGCACTATGCTTTGCTGGGTCCATATGATTTTTTAGATATATATGAAGCTCCAGATGAGGAAACAGCTGCTAAAGTTTCTTTAATAAGTATGTCAAATGGAGCTTTCCAGGCAGAGAGTTTAACTGCAATACCATATAAAAGATTTTTAGAACTTGTAAAGGAGGTTGAAGAAAAGGTTAGCATTATAGTTTGAATTTTTTTCGTATAAACTTTATGAATTAAAAAACTTTTTTAGTAATGAATAAATATTTCTTATTTAAATACTGGAGGTTGCCATGCCAATGCAAAAATTAAAAGATTACTTAGATATAAACAATATCAAGTACGTTACGATAAGCCACTCATCGGCTTTTACAGCACAAGAAATTGCTGCATCAGCGCATATTCCCGGTAAAGAATTAGCTAAAACTGTTTTAATAAAAATTGATGGTAAAATGGCGATGGCTGTTTTGCCAGCTTCAGATAAAGTGGATTTCGACTTGCTAAAAGAATTTACCGGTGCAGAAAATATTCGGCTTGCTTATGAACAAGAATTTATGGATAAATTCCCTGATTGTGAAGTTGGTGCTATGCCACCCTTCGGAAACATTTATGGAATTGAGGTTTTTGTTGCAAAAAGTTTAACAGAAGATGAAGAGATTGCATTTAATGCTTGTTCACATTCACAATTAATTAAAATGCGATACAAAGATTTTGAAAAATTAGTAAAACCCAAAATATTAGATTTTTCATTTCAGTCAATGCTATAACTCTGCAAATAACAATTCTGACTTATCCGGATAAATTATTATTCGGATAAGTCTTTCATATCATAAAACAACTCATCACATTTTATTCAAAAATTAAATTAATATTTTTTATCTTTCCGAAATTTATTTAATACATATTTTTTGATAAAAACAAATAAAATAAACAGAGGTAAATTTTATGAAAATTCACAAATCAATTCTTTTCATTTTAAGCATATTTATGCTTGGATTGACTTCTTCTGCTTTTTGTCAGTCAGAGAAAAATGCAGATGAAATAAATAAAAAAGATATGGACCTTTCAGTAAGTCCTGCAACAGATTTTTTTCAATATGTTAATGGAACCTGGTTGAAAAATACTGAGATACCAGCTGCATATTCAGGATGGGGTTCCTTTTATATACTTGGGGATGAAAATTTAACAAAGCTTAAAAATATTTTAACAAATGTTGAAAAATTGAAAAGTGTAAAAAAAGGAAGCAGTGAACAGCTTGTTGGAGATTTTTATGCTTCTGGTATGGATAGTGCAAATATTGAAAAACAAGGTTATAAGCCAATCGAAAAAGATTTAAATGCAGTTGATGCAATTAAAAATCTAAACGATTTTTATAAAGAATTAGCAAAAGTTCAACTTGGATATTCTAACCCATTATTTTCTTTTGGCGCTGGGACGGATGAAAAAAACAGCAAAATGAATATTGCACAATTATTTCAGAGTGGCTTAGGAATGCCTGATAGAGATTATTACCTTAAAGATGATGATAAAACAAAAACTATCCGTGAAGATTATACTCAATTAATTAAAAAATTATTCAGTTTAATTGGATATGATGAAACAAAAGCTTCAAAAAGTGCTGAAGATATTATGAACTTAGAAACTCAACTTGCTAAAGCTTCTATGCCGCGTGTTGAGATGAGAAATCCGAATAAGATATATCATAAAATGACTATGAAAGAATTAATAAGCCTTTCACCGGATTTTAATTGGAATGAATACTTCGCAAATATTGGCACAAAAGAACCGAAAGATATTAATGTTGCACAGCCGGATTTTGTAAAAGAAATAAACAATGTAGTTAAGAATACACCAATCGAAAATCTAAAAGAATATTTAAAATGGAATATCATTCGCACTGCAGCTCCTTATTTAAGCGATAATTTTGTTGACGCAGAATTTAATTTCTTCGGAAAAGTTCTTAACGGAACAAAAGAAATGCAGCCGCGTTGGAAAAGAGTTATGGGCACTGTAAATGGGCAAATTGGTATGGAACTTGGAAAATTATTTGTGAAAGAATATTTTCCGCCATACGCAAAAAAACGTGCATTAGAATTAGTTCACAATTTAATGGCATCTCTAAAAGCAAGAATTGAAAATTTAGAATGGATGAGTCCAGAAACCAAAAAAGCTGCTTTAAAAAAATTAGCTGCGTTCACTGTAAAAATTGGATATCCCGATAAATGGAAAAGTTATAAAGGTTTAGTAATAACCAGAGATTCATATTTTGGAAATGTTCTCAACACTTCAATTTATGAAACTAAAAAGAATTTAGCTAAAATTGGAAAACCAGTCGATAAATCTGAATGGGGAATGACGCCACAGACTGTTAATGCATATTATAATCCGTCTAACAACGAAATAGTTTTTCCTGCAGGAATTTTGCAGCCTCCATTTTTTAATCCCAATGCAGATGATGCAATTAATTATGGTGGAATTGGGTGTGTAATTGGTCATGAAATGACGCACGGCTTTGATGACCAAGGTAGACAATATGATGCATCTGGAAACTTAAAAGATTGGTGGACAAAACAAGATGAAGAAAATTTCAATAAAAGAGCAGAAAGAATTGTCGATCAATTTGATAATTACATTGCTGTTGATACTTTGCATGTAAATGGCAAGTTAACTGAAGGTGAAAATATTGCCGATCTTGGCGGAGTTAATATTTCATTTGATGCATTCAAAAAAACTGCAGAATACAAATCAGGAAAATCAATTGACGGTTTTACTCCTGCTCAAAGATTTTTCATTTCTTATGCAACAATTTGGAGAATAAAAAACAGACCTGAAAGATTAAGACTTCGTGTTAAAGTAGATCCGCATTCGCCAGAACAATACCGGGTTGATGGGCCATTAAGCAATACACCTGCATTTTGGCAGGCATTTGATGTAAAACCTGGAGACCCAATGAGAAGATCCGGTGACAAACTAGTTAAAATTTGGTAAACCAATAGAATTTATGAAGTGGTTTTGAAGCTGATTTTATCGGCTTATAAACCACTTCGTATGATAATTTTTTACAACTTCGTACATGTCGTTACACTTTCATCTCTTCTTCAAATTTTTTCTCATAACGGAAACACAATTAAATTTTTATTCCCATGTTTTGGAATAATTCAAATTAAATATAATCATTGCAAAAAAAAATCGTGTTTTTTTTTGGAATAATATTTGTCAGTGTTACAACACTTAATGTCTATACTTTAGGATCTACAGCACTTTTATAAATAAATAATTCAGTTAAAGTAGCTTTACTCTATTAATAATTAGAGTGATCAGGGCAACGACATTGAAAGTTACTTTTGGTAATCTTTGTTTTATATTTTTAATATATTATAAAGAAAATCAAAAAAGCAGCTAAAATTTTATTCATAATTAATTTTTCGGAGGTTCTCAATGCATACAAAAGTAAAAAACTTAAAAGTTTTTACTATTGTTATGGGGATATTTATTTTGTTACTATCAAACACGTCTTATTCAATACCAAGTTTTGCAAGGCAAACAAATCTTCCATGCAGTTCGTGCCACTATGTTTTTCCAGAATTGACGCCTTTCGGAAGGTTATTTAAATTAAATGGCTATACAATGACTGGTATTGCAACAATTCAATCTACCTATAAAGAAGATAATACCAATTTAAAACTACTAAGTATGCTTCCAATTTCAGCAATGATTCAAGGCTCGCATAATTTAATTGCTAAATCAATTGGAGGAGTTCAAAACGATGTAACTGAATTTCCACAGCAATTTAGTTTGTTCATAGCCGGTGCTATTTCACCAAATTTTGGTTCTTTCATTCAAGTTACATATGATGATCAATCTGGTCAATTTGGATTAGATAATACCGACTTAAGATATGCAGATCATACTTTGCTTTTTTCAAATGATTTGCTTTATGGTGTAACACTAAACAATAATCCTACAGTTCAAGATGTTTGGAATACAACACCAGCATGGGGATTTCCTTATGTATCCTCAGCAGTTGCTCCAACTCCTGGCGCCAACCCAATTATTACTGGACTAGGAGGTTCAGTTTCAGGTTTAGGCGCTTATGCACTTTATAATAATTTAATATATGGAGAGTTCAGCCTTTATCATGTTACAAAATTAGGAGGTCCGATTCCTGAAACTGTAATGGATTCATCAATGACAATGGCAGGTTATTCTCCTTATTGGCGGCTTGCTATTCAGCAGCAATGGGAAACAGATTATCTCGAAATTGGAACTTTCGGAATAGCTTCACAATTTTATCCAACAGGAATTGCTGATAATAGTTCAGATAAATACACAGATATTGGATTCGATGCTCAATATGAAAAGACTTTTGACAGCGGCACCTTAATTGCGCACACTTCTTACATAACTGAAAAACAAACTCTTGATGCAACTTACGCCGCTGGAGGATCAGCTAATCCTTCATTAAAATTAAATGCATTTAAAATAGATGCAAGTTATAATTTACCTGTTGGCGTAGCATTTACTTTGGGTTATTTTAATACAACTGGTGACAGTGATCCTATTCTTTATGCCCCTGCTGCTGTAACTGGTTACAACACAAATCAGCCAAATAGCAGCGGTGCAACAGCACAAATAACTTATTTACCCTGGCTAAATACTCAATTTTCTGTTCAATATGTTTTATATAATAAATTTAATGGAAGCAGTTCTAATTATGATGGCTCTGGAAGAAATGCTTCGGATAACAATACACTTTATGTTGTTGGCTGGGTTGTTTTTTAATTTTTATAGATACGAAACGATTATTAATTTTTTTAAGGAGAAATAATGAAAATATTATTTGGAGTGCTTTCGATAATTTTAATTTCTTTTTTTGGCTTTAACAATAGTAATGCAATTACAAATTTTAATAGCTCGTTTGCAAATAAAGATACTGTTAAGAGCGAAAAGAAAGCTGCCACAGAAGAAGAAGTCGGAATTGGTCCAGTTAAAGAAGTAACACTTGGGCCAATAAATGAAAAATTAGTTAATGAAGGCAAGAAAATCTTTAATACTAAATGTATGGCTTGTCATAGACTTGACACCAAATTGGTTGGGCCTGCACTTAAACCGATAGTAAAAAATTTACCTCCGGTATATTTAATGAACTATTTATTAAACACTACTGAAATGCAGAAGAAAGATGCAAGGTTGAAAAAACTTATCAAAGAATACAATGGTGTAATAATGCCAGATCAACAATTGAAAGAACAACAAGCCCGTGCAGTTTTAGAATATTTTAGATCAATTGAAAAATAAAACTTAATTCAAAATAATATGTTGAAAGGCGGCTTAGTTTGGCCGCCTTTTTTATTAGATTAGTTTGAAAAATATTTATTAAATTATTTTTACGAACAATATCTTTTTGAAATATGAAAAATTCAACATTACTTTTATTGATCTTAAGTTTATTAGCAATCATAAATTCTCAAAACTTCTCCCAAAATAATGAAGCTGCTAACGAACAAATATTTCCAGGAATAACCCATGAGAAAATAATTAACAAGAAAGACAAACTTGTTATAAATATTCTAAAAATAGATTTGAAAAATAACAACTACGAAATTGAAGCATTAAAAGCCAACAACCTTCTAAAAGCAAAAGAAACTACTAGCGAAATGTCAAAAAGAGTTTCTGCTGAAGGGACTAAAGTAGTTGCCGCAGTAAATGCTGATTTTTGGCTAAATGACGGTGAGATTATTAACAACATGATATCAAATGGTAATTTTGTAAAAGCAATTGCTGATCATTCTGATGATAAACTTAAACGAATATTCCCTCAATTTGCTTTAACCAAGGATAATAAACCTTTAATTGATAAATTTAATTTCGATGGAAAATTATTGCTAAAAAATGGAATAGTTGAAAAAATTTCCAGAATAAATTCAAGAACAGATAGTTCTTCAATTACTTTATATAATTATTATCAAGGCGAACATTCTCCTAAAATCCGTAATGGATGGAAAGCTCTAAGTGCTGTTCTAAAACCAATATCTTCAAACAACGACACATCATTTTTCATAGTATCCTCAGAGATAATAAATCAAAGCGAAATAGAAATTCCTAAACAAGGATATGTTTTATCGGCTTCAAATAATCTAGCTGATAAATTAGAAAAAGAAATTTCTGTTGGTGATACTGTAAAAGTATTACTCCATTTCATTCCAGATGAAGGAAAGATTTATACATTAACCGGCGGCTTGCCTCAAATAGTTTTAAATGGAAAAAATTTAGCAGCCTCATCAGATACACTTGAAGGAACAAAACCTTCTTTTACTGTTACAAAACATCCAAGAACCGGAATTGGATTCTCAAAAGATAGCACAACAATTTACATCTTTACTGTTGATGGAAGACAAGAATCAAGTTCTGGAATGTCGTTAAAAGAATTTGCTGATTTAATGATTGCTCACGATGTTTATCAGGGATTAAATCTTGATGGCGGCGGTTCAACAACGATGGTTATTGACGGAAAATTAGTTAATCACCCTTCAGATATAACCGGGGAAAGACCGGTTGGCAGTTGTTTATTAATAGTTTTGAAAAATAAAAGGTAAAACTACTAATTAACTTCCGATTTATTCTTCTCTAAAATGCTTAATCTCACAAGCAACTAAAAGAGTATATTTTATCTTTAAGAAAAGATATTAGAATAGTATTTTTTTCTGGAGGAATTAATGAAATTGAAATTTTTATTTTCGCTAATAACAGTTTTAGCATTTATAAATATTTCATGTACAAGTAAAAAATATGACGATCAAAAGCAGCCTTTTGCAGATAATTCGGAAGCCGCTGTTACTCAAAATTTACAAAAAACACAACCGACAACACAAACTCAAAATCCACCAGCTTCATCTAATTCTAAATATGAATTTCCAGATGATAAAGGAATTGGGCCTGTTAAAGAAGTTTCATTAGGTACTATTGATCCCAAACTTGTAGCCACAGGTAAAAAAATATTTAATACAAAATGTATTGCATGCCATCAGATGGATACAAGACTTGTTGGTCCACCACTCAAAAATATTACGAAGAAAAACACTCCAGAATTTATAATGAATTATCTGCTAAATACTACTGAGATGCAAAAGAAAGATCCATTACTAATTAAGCTAGTAGATGAATACAAAATTATAATGCCGGATCAACAACTAACTAAGGATGATGCGAGAAGTTTATTAGAATATTTTCGTTCAACTGAAAAATAAATTTAAAAGTAGAGGACGATGAATCTGCACGGGTGGGCTTGCAGATTCTGACTTCTCTATTTTTTTAATACCAATTCTACACTTTCCCAATATTTAAGACACACTAAATATTTGCCTCTTTGTATTTAACAAAGAGGCAAATTAAAATAATTATTTCGATTTATCTGGATAAGGCGGTTTATGTAAATCCTTCGGCGGATTCTGTTTAAGCTCTTCTTTAACTACTTCAATAGCTTTTTCAAGCTGTTGATCATTTCCTTTTGCAAGCTCTGCTGGATTATCGGTCACTTCATAATCCGGATCAACACCATATCCTTCCACTGTCCAGTGTCCCGTTGTATCCCAAATTCCAAAACTTGGTGCCGATAAAAATCCGCCATCGATTGGCTGAGGATTATCACCATAACCTATCAATCCGCCCCACGTCCTTTTACCAATTAGTTTACCAATTTTTTCTTCTTTGAAGTAATATGGGAAAGCATCCCCGCCAGAGCCAGACCAACCATTTATCAACATAACTTTTGGCCCTGGACATGAAATTTCCGGAGTTTGCCCGCTATGAAAATCGCGTCTTGCCCAATAGCTTAAAATTGGTCGATTCATAAGTTCAACAAAACGATCAGGAATTTGTCCCCCGCTATTGAAGCGCTCATCAATTATCATTGCTTCTTTTTTATATTGTGCAGTGTATTGACGAACTAATTCGCTTTGCCCATCAACCCCAGTATTTGGAACATAAACATAGCCAACTTTCCCATCAGTTTCTTTTTCTACCTTTTTTCTGTTCTCTTCAATCCAATCAAGATTTCGTAAGCGTGCTTCGCTTGCCAAAGGTTTAACTAAAACTTTTTTTGCACCATCCAATGTTGGTTTAGAATTTATTGTCAGCGAAACAACTTCATTTGCTAAATTCTGAAATGCAGCCCATGGATCTTTTTTTATATCAACCGGTTGACCATTTACAGCAATCAAATAATCACCTTCTTTAACATCAACACCTGGAGCTAAAAGCGGAGAACGAACTTCAGTGTTATCCCATGGCCCACCGCTATAAATTTTTGTAATTCTGTAGAATCCATTTTCAAGTTTGTAATCGCATCCCAGCATACCGACATTTACTGATTTAGGCTGCTCCATATCTCCGCCTCCCACATAAGTATGCGAAGAATTTAATTCAGAAATCATTTCGCCAATTACATAATTCAAATCATTCCTATCAACAACATAAGGAAGAAGTGATTCATAACGTTTTTTAATTCCCACCCAATTAACGCCGTGCATTCCGGGATCATAAAAATAATCTCGTTCGATACGCCATGCATCATCAAATATTTCATTCCATTCTTGGCGCGGATTAATCCATGTTTCCATTTTTTCAGTTTCAATTTTTCCATCGCCAACTTTCTTGCCTGCAGCAACATCAATTATTCCATAAGTTGACCCGCTTTTATAAATAATTTTTTTACCATCAGCAGAAACATCAAAACCATTTACACCGGAAATTATTTCTTTAGATTCTCTCTCTTTCAAATCATAAAAGTAAACAGATCCAGATGGCGCACCGGGTTTTGCAGCTCCGGCAGCAGGTTCTTTCTGATAAAGCACCTTGCCATCAACTGCATAAAGAGAACCAAAATTTCCATAATCAATCGGCAGCTTTACTGCACGCTGATCAATATTTTCAAAATCAATTTTAACTAGCTTTCCACCTTCTTCCGATTTTTCTTTTTTGCTTTCATCTTTTTTAGAATTCAAATCTTCAGTTTTTTTCTTTGATGAATCTTGTTTTGCTGATTCTTCATCATTTTGAGGAGTAAGTGGAGATAATTCATCTTTTTGAAGTGTAACTGCAATTATACTTGTTGAATTAGGATAAACCCAAGTTGCATCCATATCACTGTAAACCGGATGAAAATTATCGTTCGAATAATAATAAAGATATTTTCCGCTTGGATCGAATACTGGTGAATAGCTGTTGTAATAACCTGTTGTTACTTGATGAGTTTTTCCATCTTCAAGTCCATAAATAAAAACTGAATTCGCTAGTTCGTTCATACCTTTATCGTAAGCGAGCCATTTACTATCTGAAGACCAATTATAATGCACGTGAAAGTCCCAATTATTTTTATCTACTAATTTTGGTTTACCATCATCAATATTTACTACATAAATGCTGCCTGTCTTATCGCTGAATGCAATCCATTTGCTGTTAGGTGACCATTTGGGATTGTATCTAAAACAATGCCCGTCGTGTGTAATTTGCTTTTCTTCGCCGCTGCCATCACCGGAACGAATATAAAGTTCATACTCCCCGGTTTTATCTGAAAAGTAAGCTACAAATTTCCCATCTGGGGACCATGCTGGAAATCTTTCAGCTACTCCTGAAGTATTTGTTAAATCTTGAACCATTCCGTGTTTTTCCGGAACTGTAATTACTTCGCCCCTTGCACCGAATAAAGCGCGTTTGCCAGTTGGTGAAAGTGAATAATCATTTATTAAACCAGAAAGATTTTTAAGCTGCGGTCTATCCTGCGGAAGATCGGCGGGAACTTTAATATCAACCGGCTGAGTTTTTTCTGTAGCTAAATCTAAAAGGAAAACTTCCCCGCCTTTTTCAAAAACAATGTCGTTCGGACCGAGGCTCGGCCACTTTACATCGAAATCGGTAAAGTGAGTAACTTCTCGCAGTTGTTTTGTATTAACATCATAAGCCCAAATATTTCCGATTTTATTTTCGTCTCTATCTGATAAGAAATATATTGTATTTTTATACCACATAGGAACAGCATCACTTGCCTTATCGAAAGTTATTTGCTCTGCAGTATTATTTTTAAAATCGTAAATCCAAAGTTTACTTGCCCAGCCGCCGCGATAACGTTTCCAAGTTCTAAATTCTAAGGAAGCTGTTTCAAACACTAGCTTACTCGCATCTGAATTGAAGGAACCAATTTCTGCAACTTTCATGGGAAGCTGATCTGGCATTCCGCCTTCGGCTGATTCTTTGAATAATCTGTTAAATCTATTTGAAGGGCTGTACATTCCGGAGCGGTAAAGAATATCTTTTCCGTTTGGATACCAATCAACAACAAAATCAACGGACGGATTGTGTGTTAATCTTTTGGGAATTCCTCCTATTGATGGCATAACATAAACATCCATATTACCGTCGTAGTTTCCTGTAAATGCAATTTGTTTACCATCTGGGGAAAATTTAGGGAAATATTCTTGCCCTTTGGCTGTACTCAAACGAGTTGCAATTCCTCCATCTTTTGAGACAGTCCAAATATCACCAGCATAAACAAAAACAATTTTATCTTTGCTTACATCTGGAAAGCGAAGCATAAGCGCATCCGGCTTTTGAAGTTTGTCTTGTGCCAATACAGATGCAGTAAACATCAAAGCAAGAGCAAATGAATTGAAGAAACGATTCATAATTATTCCTCTTATTAAATAGTGAATGATATGAAATTAAAAATTATATATTGAATTAAAAGTATTTCCTAAAACTTATTATTTATCCAGACAGAATTTAACCCAAAAAGTAGATGATAAGAGATATTTTCAATTGACAATATATTAAAATACATTTTCCATAAATAGCCATTCATCATTTTTATTAATACTTAAAATTGTTGATTTAACTTTACCGCCGTCACTTTATTCTGAAGCTGAAATCTTTATCTTGCGGATAAATAATTTAATTTCCATATTACTAACTTACCAAGAGGTATATAAATGATTTCGAATAAATCATTGTACAAGCTCTCCATTTTTATATCCGGAATATCAATTCTATTTCTTACAACCGGATGGACAAACCAAAATTCTGACTATCAACAAGGCGGTAAAGAAAAGACCACAGACGAAGTTTATAAAAATATAAAAGTTCTTAAGGGAATGCCCGCATCACAGCTTATGCCAACTATGCATTTCTTTGAAGCATCACTTGGATTTGAATGCTCCAACTGTCATGTCCGTGGGCATAACGATAGCGACCAAAAGCCTGAGAAACGAAAAACTCGTAAAATGATTGAAATGATGAATGCAATCAACAAAAACAATTTTGAAGGTAAACAAATTGTTACTTGCTTTACGTGTCATCGAGGAGATGCTAATCCAGAAACTATTCCAGCTATTATGACTGAAGCAATGATGAAAGAAAGAAGAAATGAAGAAAAGTCAGATGATGAAGAAATTAAAGTTACGAATAGACTTAATACACCAGAAGAAATCATTTCTAAATACCAAAACGCAATTGGCGGTAAAGATGCATTTATGAAATTAACCTCACTTAAGATTGAGGGCATTATTGATATGGGAAATAATAGGACAGCTCCAATCTCAATTATTCAAAAAGCGCCATCATATTATTTATCAACAACTAAACTTCCTTTTGGGGAATTTGAAAGAGGATTTAACGGAACAATCGGCTGGATGAAAAATCCACGCGGCGCCCAGGAATTGGATGGCGGAGATTTACAAGACGTGGAATTAAGTGCAGATTTTTATGCACCAATTAATTTCTTAAAAAATTTCTCAGCTTTAAAATTTAGTGATGTACAAATTGTAAATAACGATACAGTTTATGTTGTGGATGCAAAATACTCTGATATAAGAAGATTTAAGTTTTATTTTGATGTTTATTCTGGTTTGCTTATTCGACAAATCCAATATGATAAAACATTACTTGGTGAACTTCAAAATCAAACTGATTACAGTGATTACCGAAGCGTAAACGGTATTTTATTTCCATTTAAAATGCACATATCAGATTATGAACGTAATCAGAATTTAAAGTATACAAATATCTCAGCTAATGAAGCAGTAGATATTAATGTTTTCAACAAACCAGCAAAATAATATGAGTTATTAAAAGCATGATTGTATTATAAAATTATACAGTCATGCTTAATTTATTAATTTTTATAGAGCTATTTTTTTCATAAAAACTCGATCAATGTCTTTATAACCCAAAGAATTATATAGTTTTTTAGCTTGCGGATTAAAATTTTTAACTTGAAGATGAATTGTTTTAATTCCTTTAGCTTTGCAAATTTCTTCTACATAATTCAAAGTCATTGTTCCGATTCCTTTATTTCTAAATTCTTCTTGAATATAAATTTCATCAATCAGCGTTAATATCCCTTCATATTCTATACTGAAACCATAAGTAAAAACCACATAACCAATGAGTTTTTCATCATAAAAAATTAGAAAAATATTTCCAATTTCATGATTAAGCAAAAGCTGGTGAACAATTTTCAAATTATTTTCATAATTAAATTCAAGTTGTTCGTGATAATAGAAAGTTCTCATCATCTCAACTATTAGCTCAGCATCAGCTTTACCGGCTGCTTTAAAATTAATTTTCATATTTGATGAATTATAAAAGTTAAAAAGAAAAATTTCCTAAATTAATTCTAAAAGGATAAAGTAATTTAAATTTTGTATTACTCGGTGTAAATTCTATCGCCGGCGCAGGAAATTTAATATAGTTTAATGTCTGTTTAAACCAATTCCAAAATGAACCGCCATCTGGAAGAAGTTTAACAAGGTCGTAATCTAAACCAATTACATATCTCCTTTCAGATAATTGATCTGGCGGGCCATTTGGATCAGCTTTTACATCAATAGCATCTGCACCATAACCAATTGCAATGTTTAACCATGGCAGCCAATACTTTTTCCAACTATCCGGCATAATGTTATAAACATTTATAGACCACCAAAATGTTGAACTATTATAATCATCAATAAAAGTACGAACACGCTGCATTACCGGTTCACCAGTCCATTCTGAAGGAATGTACTGCCACTTTGGAGTTATATTTTGAAGGGCTGGAACATAATATTGCGATAAGAAAAAAAGCGGGCCAATAGCATCGAAGTACCAGTCGGATGGACTAAATCCCCATTGCGTTGCAAAACCATCTTCCGATTCAACATAAGTTTGATAAGCTAAGCCGAATATACTTCCCCATAGTGTAGCGTCTTTCCAAGAAAATCCCGAAGCCATGAGTCCTTCGCTCATAACATAAGAAGTAAAATAACCACCAAATGAATGGCCAGCTTTATCCACTTGCAAAGCAGACATCCAATCTTCTTCGAAATGAAAATTACCACGTTGGCCGCTCCACCAAGCATTTTGTTGGTGAATATGAAGAAAGACAATTGCTCCTAAATATACTCCACCGAGTATTGCAGTTGTTGTCGGTTTAATCTGTGTATTAAGCCTTGGCAAAGAGCCATCCATTGTGTACCGACGATGATTAGCATACATAAATTGTGAGAGTGGAACAAACAATGTGGAATCATTTTTTGTTTCTACCAGAGTTGAATCACTATTTGGAAATGATTTTTCTGTTTGAGCAAAACTATTGAAATCAGTCATAAAAATTAATAAAAATATAACCGTAAATGTTAGAAATAATTTTGCAATTATAACTCGATAAAGTTGTAAGTTAAAAAATTTCATTTGTGTTACATTGTTAAATCAAAAAAAAAAAAATTAATATTTACCAAATTTAAAAGTGAGCAAACCTGTTAATCCTTTAAGGTCATTACTGCTGACTCCGTAATAGTCTTTGTAGCTTGTAATCATTCTATAGCTTGCGCCAGCTGCCAGATGAAACCAATCGACAATTTTGAATTCAATATTAATCTGAGGTTCCCAGACTAAAAGATTTTGACTGAAATAACTTGTATGCGGAACATTTTTGTTTCCAACTGCATAAGTAACACCACCGCCTGCAAAAAGCATATCTACAGAAGCATGAATAGGTTTTTCAGAAAAAAATACGTACTCAAATTCAAGTCCACCACAATTAAAACCGAGCAGTAAATTTTGTCCGCTAATCGGATCGGTAACGTTTGTGTTCACCGAATTAACAAGCCCGTAAATACCTCCACCAAGCACAATGCTTTTGTTTATCACCCAACCAAACCTTCCCCCAGCTAACACAGCATTCTGCCCAACCAACGATGTAAATTTGATTACAGGTGCACCAAAAGCACTGTTAATATTCTGTTGTGAAAAGGATTTTGTAGTTATCAATAAAAATCCGGCAAAAAGAAATATTAAAAATTTTTTCATTAATCTAATTCGTTCTATAATTTTAGTGTGCCTACTCTTTGGCAATAATTATTTTATGAAATTGGTTGTAAAACTTATACATACTTTATAAATAAAACAATCATGTTTGATAATAGATTAAAGCGTTTCCATTTTATATAAGCACTGCTAAAAATTATAACTAAAATTTAAAGTAGGAATCAAATTTATATCACCCAACATATTTGAATCATCTATCCTAAAAGACATTGCAATTGAATTATTATAATTATGAGTACTCCAAACTGCGTCAAGTATACTTAAAAAATGATTTATGTATATCGCAATTAGAGCTGTGGTTCCGGTTGTGTAATAACTATTAGCAAGTCCTCTTTGATGTGCATACCATAAGAATTGTTGAGTTAAAATATGAAAGTCAGTATCGGTTTGAATTGAAGAATCCCAACCGTGGCTAAATTGCGGATACTTTCCAATAATTTCATAATAGTCTTGTGTACCAAAAGGAGCTAACTGATGCGAGTATCCTCCGCCTAAATCGTTTTCAAGTCGATTTAACTCACTCCAGTTTACACTTCCATTACTATAAAAAACATGGTATTGCGAAGGATCGACACTCGGATTAATATACTTTGAATTATTTATAGTCCACTGTGCATAACGGGCTGCGCTCCAATGTAAATTAGCGTAGTCTTGAAAAAAAGAAGTTTGATGATCGCCTTTTTGATAATAGATTTTATAAGTTGTAATTGCAGCAGCTTCCACAGCTATCAAAATACCTGCCTTCAAATATCTTTTCGCATAAAATTCTCCGGCACCTGGTAAAACCGCAGATAAAACTCCCGCAAGAAACGACGATTTTTTCTCCTTAATATTTGGATTAATTTCTGGTGATTTTGTTTGAGCTAAATTAAGTGAAAGGATGTCTGAATCAATTTTCAAATTTCTTTTAATATTATTTTTTGATATTGCTTGTCCATAAACCGTTTTAAAACCAGACACTGATAAAAGAAAAATTAAAACAATAATAAATGTTTGATTGTACATTATTTAGATCCCAAAAAATATTCTTATTTATAAATTTAAATTTTTTCAGCTTTTTTGATTGTAATAAGTCCTTGATTCACTACTTCTTTTAAGTGTACAAGAACTTGTTGAACTTTTTCCTCCTCATCAACAAACAAAATCATAATCGGATTTTCATCAACATTCCCAATTTTCTTCGGATGATGAAGATGATGCTTATGTCCGTAACCCATAAGAGCAGAAAATACAGAAGCACCAATTATAGAATTATGCATAAGATAGCGCATAATATATTCATGCGCTGGTTTGTCCTGGAAAATATCACTTTCGTCAAGAAAGAGATTAACTTCAATCATTTATTTTCTCCTGAAATATTAAAAACTAAATTTGTTTGTTTAACTAAATTCAAATTGATTTTATTAATCGATTAATTTGCTTTTATTTTTCCTACCTTCCATCAAAAGATAAAGCGAAGGCAAAGTAAGAAGCGTTAACAAAAGAGCAGTACAAAGACCGCCCACTATAACTGTTGCTAACGGCCTTTGAATATCAGAGCCTATGCCGGTTGCCCGTGCAGCAGGAATCAATCCTAATAATGCCAAAAGCATCGTCATTAAGTTAGGCCTGAGCTGTATTATAGCAGCTTTTTTTACGGCATCTTGAACACTCATTCCCAAATCTTCAATCAAACGATTTGTTCGAGAAACGTAAAGCACTCCAGCAATTATTGAAACACCAAATAAAGAAATAAATCCAACTCCTGCAGACACATTAAAATTATAACCTCTAATTAGAAGCGCAAGAATTCCTCCGATTAATGCAAAAGGAATGCTCGACATTGCTACGCCGACGTGTTTGATATTTCTGAACATGGAAAATAAAATTAAAAATACTATCCCAATTGTAATTGGAATAACAACAATTAGCCGCTTACCCGCTCTGGCAAGATTTTCAAATTGTCCTCCCCATTCAATTGAATAGCCTTTAGGAAGATGAATAGCTGAATTTACTTTTTTTTGTGCTTCTTCAACAAATCCGCCTTGATCTCTTCCGCGAATATTTGTGCGCACAGAAATTTGCCGCTCACCATTTTCACGCTGAATTATGGTGGGCCCATCGAGTAAGTTAATTGAGGCAAGCTGTGCCATTGGAATTCGAGCTCCGGTTGGAGATGGAACTAACATATTCTCAACCGCTTGAATTGAACTGCGATAATCAGAAGAATATCTTACAACTATATCAAACCTTCGTCCTTTATCATCGTAAAGAGTGCTTATGGGTTTCCCGCCAATTGCCGCTTCAATCATTCTTTGAACATCACTTACATTTATACCAAATCGAGCAGCAGCTTCCCGGTTAAGATTAACGGAAAGCTGCGCCTGATCTCCCTCCTGTTCTATGCCGGATTCGCTTGCGCCAGGAATTTTTTTTATAATTGTAAGAATTGAATCTGCTTCACGTCTCATAAAATTTAAATCCTGACCATTAATAAGAACTGCAAGATCTGCAACACTTCCAGTAACTGCTTCGGTAACGTTATCAAGTATTGGCTGGGAAAATGAAAATTGCGCACCAGGAATTGCCTGTTCAAGTTCATGCTTCATTTTTATCAGAAGAACTTCTTTACTTGTATCTTTAATCCAAGTTGAATAATCTTTTAATCCAACTAATATTTCAAGCCGGTTTGGACCATAGGGATCGGTACCATCATCGTTGCGGCCTAATTGAGTTAAGACTACATTAACTTGTTTATGATTGCTAATGACGTTCCTAATTACAGAACAATATTTTGAAGCATCTTGAAGCGTAATTCCTACCGGGAAAAAACAGCGGATATTAAATGCACCTTCATCAAGTTCTGGTAAAAATTCTGTGCCGATATTTCGAGCTCCAAATAAGATAACTATAACTACAACAGCAAAAGAAATGATAACAGCAGATAATGAATGTCTTGTTAAAAATTCTATCGCTCTGCCGTATTTTTTTTCAAGCCAATAATAAACAGGATTATGCCATTCAATTTTTCCGGGAGTTTCAGTGCTAAAATACTTACGGTAAATCATCGTCATAAAAACCGGTATAGCAGTTAAAGCCAAAATCATTGAACCCGCAATTGCGAAAGATAATGTGTATGCCATCGGCGAGAAAAGTTTTCCTTCAACTCTCTGGAAAGAAAAAATAGGAAGATATGCAAGTATGATAATTGTTATTGAAAAGAAAATTTCTCTTCCAACTTCTTGGGCTGCGGTTAATGTTAAGCGAATAATACCTTGACTTTTTTCTTCAGGAGTTGCATCCCGATAGCGCCTCATAATATTTTCAACCATGACTACTGCACCGTCAACAATTATTCCGAAATCAATTGCGCCAAGCGATAAAAGATTTGCAGGAATTCCCGTCAGTTTCATCATGGTGAAAGCAAAGAGTAATGAAATTGGAATTGTAGTAGCAACCACAAGCGCAGAACGAACACTCCCGATAAAAAATATTAAAACTAGAATTACAATTGTAAATCCTTCCAATAAAGTACTGGAAACAGTATCAATAGTATAATTAACCAACTGGCTGCGATCGTAAGTAATTCTTAAATGAACTCCTTCAGGAAGTACATTCTCATTTATATCTTTCACTTTTTCTTTGAGAGCTTTTATTACTTCAGACGGATTTTCGCCGCGTCTCATTGCAACCAAACCTTGTACACCAGAATTAACATCAATCTTAGTTGAATCATTTGGCCGAAGCGTGTAACCGAGAATTCCTGTCGGCGGCTTTGGATATTCTTCAACTGATGCAACATCTTTTATATAAATTGGAATACCGTTATCGGCTTTCAATACTATGTTTTCAATGTCATTCTTCGTTCGGATAGCACCAATCCCACGGACAACAAAACCCTGCTCCCCTCTTCTAATAATATTGCCGCCTGTATTAATATTATTTGCTTGAATTGCATCGATAACATTTTGCAATGTTAAGTTATATCGAAAAAGTTTTTCCGGGGAAGTTATTACATGATATTGTTGAACTAAGCCTCCAAAATTTACAACATCAGCAACACCGGGCACTTGAAGAAACCGAGGAATTATTTCCCAATCTTGAAGTGTTCTTAATTGCATCGGTGTGTAATTAACATTTGACTCAATCACATATCTAAAAATTTCATCAACCGGACCGGTCAAAGGTCCAAGCGAAGGATTTACTCCAGGCGGAAGTACTGCATCATTTAATTTTTCTAAAACTTGTTGACGCGCGAAGTAATCATCAGTTCCATCTTCAAATGTCAAATCGATAACAGACAATCCGAAAATAGTTTTTGACCTTCTGTTGATTACGCGGGGGACACCATTTAATACACGTTCTATCGGCAGGGTAACTTGCTGCTCAACATCTTGCGCAGCTTGTCCAGGATAGGTTGTTATCACTTCAACCTGAGTATCACCAACATCTGGGTAAGCTTCCTTTTTTAATTCTATCCATGAGTAAATGCCAGCAGCAATAAAACAAACTACAATAGTAATTGTAGCAAGCCGTTGATTAAGAGAGAAACTTAAAAGTTTACGAATCATATAAATTTCATTTTAAGTGATGAATAAAATTTCTCACCATCTGAATTAAATTTTTTAATTGGAAAAATTTATTAATAGCCGAAGCTCAATCCTTTCAAAAGCATAGCACCTGATATAATTACTTTATCTCCAGCATTTATTCCATCAAGTACAACTAATTTGGAAGCATCGGAGTTTGCAAGAGTTACTTGCTTTCTTTCAAAACTATTTGTTGAAGTTTGGATAAACACATAATTTTTCCCCTCAACAGTTACAACCGCTGTTAGAGGAAGAATAAATGCTTCATTAATTTTATTTCCAAAATCAACTTGGGCAAACATTCCGGGTAAAAATTTATTTTCATGGTTTGATAAAGAAATTCTTACTTTAACTTCTCTTGTAGTTGGATCAATTATTTCTCCAATTTCTTCCGTCCTTCCGAAAAATACTTTATCCGGAAAAGCTGCAAATGTAATTTTCACATTTTCTCCTCTGGTAATTTCATGAAGCTGTGCTTCGGGAACATCTGCCATCAGCCAAACAGTCCTTCCATTAATTGATTCGAGTTCTGAAGGATTAAAACCTAATACTTTCAATCTTCCTTCCATTTCTTCAAAGGTAGTTTTTGCGGTTGAAGCATCTGTTTCAGCTTGGTTTAAATCTTTAGCAGTTACTCCTAAATTTTGGTACATCTGTTTTATTCTTGCTAAATTTTTTGAAGTCAGCTCAACATTTGCTTTGCTTTGCCTATACTGTGAGTAAAGTGAAGTGACATCAGGTGAATCGAATAAAATTATTTTATCGGAATTATTTTCCGATGGTGTAATGCTAGCTACAATCCGGGCAGGCGCAAGAACTGATAAAGTTGCCGATCCTTTTTCTACTGGCGATGATTTAAATTCTTGCAGTCCAGAATTATTTTCTGAAAATGTAATTGTTTTTCCATTATTGGTAACAGAAATTTTATCAGGTTTTTGGACGGGTGATTGTTTGCCGCTTGCAACACTGCATCCATTCACCAGGAAACCAAACATTAGAAAAATAGTTGTAATAAAAATTCCGATGATAAATTTTTCAATTAATCTTTTCATTTTATAGCTCCTATAAAATTTCAAAATCTTAAAAATCAATTATGCTTTGGAAAAAGAATATCTTTTCCAACCGCATAGTTTAATTGTTCAAATGCATCTATTCTGCTGTTCTGAAGTTGAATCATTTGCAACATGCTTGTTCTGTATGATTCATAAAAATCTGTAAATTCAATGATAGTCATGTTTCGGCTTTCATAATTGGCAATCATACCAGAAGCAAGTTTTTCATATTGATTTGGGAAAGTTCTGTCAAAATTTTTATACAGATTGTCAGTCTCAAGAGCTTTATCATATGCCGATACAACTTCTTTCTTTACTGCCTGCTTAGTCTGGTTCAACAAGATTTTATTTTCTTCCAGCGTATTTTCTGAAACTTGTATGTTACCTTGATTACGATTAAATATCGGAAGGTCAACAGATAATGTAAGAGCCAAATAATCCGGGATATAACTGCCGTTCCGTGAATACGAACCACCAATAGTTAAATCAGGAATTGCGAGAGCCTTTTGAAGTGCGAGATTCGTTTTTTCATAAGCTACATTCGAAGCGGCAATCTTTACATCCGGACGGTTTTCCAAAGCTGTTTCCAAAGCGTCGTTGAGAGAAATATAATTTGCATTCAGACTATCATAAAACACAACATTCAATTGCGGATCAAAATATGAATGAGAATTTGTCGAATCTGATAAAAGAACATTCAAATTATTTTGAATATCGGAAATTTGATTTTCTATTCCGAGCCGCTCGTTTTGAAGAGAAAATAAGAGAGACTTTAATCTTAGAACCTCAGATAATAGAATCGCGTGCTGTTCATAAATTCTTTGAGCGGCATCTACAGTTTTTTGAACTGATGGAATGGTTTTGTCGTAAAATTTTTTTGATTTCTGTAAAAAATATAAATCATAAAAATTAGTTCTTAGTTCAAACTTCAAAGTTCTCAACAAATCATAAAAAGAATCTTCAGCAGTTTCAGAATTTATCTGCGCAAGTTTTATTTGATCATTCCTTTTTCCCGCAAGTAGAAAAAGCTGTTGTAATTGTAAGTCTGTATTTCCGGTTTTTGAAAAATCAAAATATTTACCGGTAAACTTATTATAAATATTTTGCCCAATAGAAAAGTTCGGATTATTCCAAAGACGAGCTTGAATGATCGAAGCTTTGTTTGCATTTATATTATACTTTGCAGCGAGCAACTGAAGGTTATGCTGTAGAAAAATTTGCTCTGCAGTTTCTAAATTTATTTTTATTGTATCTTCGGCAAAATTGTTTTGCGGTAATGCAGAAGAAATAAATAACGGGGCAAATAAAATGATCTTGATAAAATACTTTAATAGTACAAAATAATTTTTCAATTGAATTTCCAATACAATAATTATTCATTTAATTATTTGGGATATTTACAGGGCAAAAGCTCAGCATATATTATGAGCAACAAAATTGCTTTTGCATAGAAACACCCTAACTCAAAACAATGTTCAGAATTAGAAGTTGTCTAGGTTAAATGATACGATTTGTATGGTTGGAAATTCTAGATTAAGAGAGACCTATTTTGCAAGTAAATGGATTCTTGAATTGAAATGAAATGATATGGCTCAGTATTTTCCCCTTGAAATGATTCTGCTAAAGTAGAAATTTTTATACCAACTGCTTCTGTTAAAGGACTATCTTCATCAATTATTATTCTCTTAGAATTCTTCTTTTTAGTTTTTGTTTTACCAAAATCTGTTTTACTGGAAATTACATTCCGTTTAAAAGATTGATGATTGGCAGATGGTTTTGATTGAAGTAGTGAAAGGTCAACTTCCTCTGGATGTTCAATATCTATATTTTGATTATTGCCGATTACAATATCAAGTATGTTTGCTTGATCAACAAACATTGTTAAAACAAAAAAGCATACCATAACCGAGAGCAGACGAGATCCGGATTTAATAAACTTATTCATGCTTAATTGTTTCAATTCTAAAATTATTCAAAAAAGGAAAAGTTCTACATCAAACTGGGCAATTATATCAATTGAAAAATGTTTTGTCAATATTTTTAATAATTATTAGAATGCAAAAAATTTAGCTTGTGTTCTAAAACATCTTGCCAAATATTCTTTATTCAGATTCCAGTAAAAATCTATCATTTAGTTTTTGTGCCGAATTGTAATTTTCACAAATAAGAGTTTTAAACTTATTTATTTGCCCGTTTTGAAAATGTTCCAATCAATTTTTTCATTATATGATGGCGTGATAAGCGCTCTGAATCAATGATAATATTTTTGATTTGATGGTATAAATTCATCAGCATTAATTTTTTAATTTTGTTCTAGAACCAGTTTATTTATTTCAGCATGGAAATCATCAAATAATTTTTGCAATGATTTATTGAATTTGCCGATTTTGATAAACACGCCGGCGACTGCAATTTTAGCCTTTCCATTTTTGTGAACTAAATCTAATTCGAGATAGTAATGCATTCCGTTAATTATGTGTTCGCTTGGAATGTGAAAATGGATTTCACTTACTTAAAAATTTTACCACTTATTATGCCGCTTCTTCCGTCTGTATAATTTTGCTTAATAGTATGGCCATTGTTAACTAAGTTTATTTAGGCAGCTTTATAATTGAACTTAATTCGATCAGGCTTTGATTTAAAATCATTGGAAATATTCACTGGAGACTACGCATGTTCTAAATTACAAGGTGAGCAAGAAAAATTTATTCGCTCCATTTCGCAAAGCCAGTTCACCAGAGTAGCGCTAATGAGTATATGTGAAGAGCTGTTTTTTGCTTGCGTAAAGCTAGTCTAAAGGAAGTTACTTAATCATATTTATATTTTACAAAATATTTTTTTAGTAACCTTTTTCACAAAGCTGAAGTCTAATAATCTATAAAAGATTCTAGGAGAATAATGATGAAATATAAGATACAATTCAGAAAAGAATTTACTTGGCTTCCCATCATTTTATTTTTAAGTGCAATTTTTTCTGCCTGTGGGCATTATACTCAATTTGATGGAGATTATTCAGATTATAAAATTATTAAAGAAAAAACTTTTGATACTTCACCCGGTAAAAATCTTTTATTAAAAGCTTCTTTCGGAGATGTGGCGATTACCACTTCCGACGAATCAAAAGTATATGTTAAAATTCTTGGCAATGAAAGAGCAAGTAAAAAAGTAAGATTCAATTTTGAAAATACTGTTGATGGAGTTGAAATTACAGCTGAGAATAAAGACGGATGGAATTTCTTTAATTTTGGCGGTGGAATAAAACTAAGATTCGAAGTTGTTATACCGAAAAATTATAATGCCAAAATATCCAGCAGCGGCGGAGATATTTCGTTGAATGATCTAAATGGAAGCACTGATCTTCATTCCTCAGGCGGAGATATTAGCCTTCAAAATACTTCCGGAAGTACTTTAGTATCTACTTCCGGCGGCGACATTGAAATAAATAATAATTCCGGTAATCTAGACTTAAAAACTTCTGGAGGCGATATTAAAGCTAAAGGATTTAATGGAAACGTTTCAGCTTCATCTTCCGGCGGTGATATAATTCTTGAGGGAAGCAACGGACAAATTGATGCGCACACATCCGGCGGAGAAATAAAATTAAATTATACCGGACAAAATATGGGAATTAAATTAGTCTCTTCGGGCGGAAATATTTCAGTTAAACTTCCGAATGATTTTAATGCAAATGCAAATCTATACGCTTCTGGCGGAGAAATTCATTGCGGTTTTGTAGGAAATAATGTTCAAAAAATTTCTTCAAGCACTTATGAAGCTGATTTTAACAATGGCGGAAAAGATTTCATTGCTAAAACTTCAGGTGGTGATATTACGATAAAAAAGTAATTTTTTAGGCGCTGCTAATTTCTAGCGGCACTAGAATATTGACAATCATCATTACAATCTTGTAAAATTTAATTCTCTTTAATACCTTTCTTTTGAAAAATTATTTCATTTAAGCCAAAGGCTTTTATAATGGAACCACGATTAATTTATCACTTTCTAAATGACGATGAACTTCTCCGGATTTCTAACAAAATAAAAGAAACTGAAAAAATTACTGCGGGAGAAATCTGTGTTACTATTAAAGAACGTCGTCATTTTTTAAAAAAGAAAAAATCAATTAGAGAACTTGCTGAGGAGGATTTTTTCCGACTCGGAATTGACAAGACAAAAGATAAAACTGGAATTTTAATTTTTATTTTACTTGAAGGACGGCAATTTTATATTCTTGCAGACAGTGGAATAAATGAAAAGGTTTCTGAGAATACGTGGCACAGTATTAAAGATAAAATGCAAAGCATGTTTGTTCGAGGTGATTTTTGCAAAGGAATTTTGTTTGGTATTGATGAAATAGGAAAAATTTTAAGTGAACATTTTCCTTTAAAGCCAGATGATATAAACGAAATTTCGGATAGAGTAAGAATTGAAAATTAAACGGGCAAGAAATTCTTGCCCTTAAATTTTAATTTATTTTTTGAATGAATGGAGTAATTTTGTTAATAAGCATTTGCTTCGGAACTGCACCGATGATTCCATCCACTACTTGACCATTATTAAATATTCCAATTGTTGGAATACTTCTAATCCCATATTTAACAGCAATTTCTTGATTTTCATCCGTATTTAATTTTACTACTTTTAGCTTACCTTGATATTCTTGTGCAATCTCATCAACAATTGGAGCAACCATTCTGCAAGGGCCACACCATGGCGCCCAGAAATCAACTAAAACCGGAACATCAGAATTTAAAACTTCTTGAGCAAAATTTAAATCCGTTCCTTCAACTGTGTATTTCATAATATTTCCTTTCCTTTTTCTAATATGATGATAAAATTTTGGTAAAGATTCGAATTTGAAAAGAAAGACTTTTATGATGATATTTTATTCACTTTTATTACCTATCATTCCAAGATTTGTATGTTTGAAAGAATCTAAATATTTCAAACCGTATCCAAGAAATCTATCAATGCTTGAGTGCCCAAAAATAATTATTCCTGCAATAACTAAGACATAATTGTAATTCAAAGTTCCAATTAAATATAGCACAACAGCAATACCCTTGTGATGAAAAATATTATAAATAATGCCGCCAACTTTTGAATTAATCAAATAGCCAAGCATTGAAATATCGGGTGTGAGAATTAGAAGTACAAATATCCACCAAGAATATCCAAGCATATTGTATAGAATTATTGAAAGGCAAAACATTCCTAATTCTTCAAGTTTTAGAACATCTTTCATTTTTTCCTTTTTTATATTTTAAAAAAAATCGCGTAGAATAATTAAATATAATTAAAAATTTTAATTTCAGAATATCAATTGATCATGTTGTTAAAGTTGATACAAATGACTAAAAAATCATTTGAGGTTTAATTATTAGTTCTTAGATTAAACAATATATTAAAATTTAACTTTGGCAGTTGATCCTATTATGACTAATTCCTAAAACAATTTTGGAGTAAGAAAGAATGGGAATTTCACGAAATCTATTGCTTTGGGCATCGAAGAATACATGGATGTTGAAACACGTTCCAAGTTATAAATTTGTTAAGAAAGCAGTAAGAAAATTTATGCCCGGCGAAAATCTCAGCGATGCAATAAAAGCCACTAAAGATTTTATGGAGCAAGGCGTTTCAACTGTATTCACCCATCTTGGTGAAAACATAAACGAAATAAAGGAAGCTGAAAATGTTAAAAATCATTATTTAGAAGTGCTTGAAAAAATTTATAGTGAAAAGATAAATTCTGAAATCTCTCTCAAGTTAACACAAATTGGACTTGACCTTTCGCTTAATAAATCCTTAGATTATTTTAATCAGATTGCACAAAAAGCGAGTGAGTTTTCTAATTTTGTTTGGATTGATATGGAAAGCAGTTCTTACACAAAAACAACTTTAGATTTTTATCGTCGTGCAAAATCCAATAGTAAAAATATTGGAATTTGTCTCCAAGCCTATTTAAAACAAACTGAAAATGATCTCCTATCGCTTCTTGATATTAAGCCTAATATCCGTTTAGTTAAAGGAGCTTACATGGAACCACAAAATATTGCCTTCAAAGCCAAAAGTGATGTTGATAAAAATTATCTTAAAGTTGCAAAAATACTTTTAGCTCAAATAAAAGAATGCGATATTAAAACTGTATTTGGAACTCATGATCTTAAAATTATTAATCAAATAAAAAAGATTTCTGCCGATTTAAAAGTCCAACACGAACAAATTGAATTTCATATGCTATATGGGATCAAACCAAGAGAACAACTTCTACTGGTTAAAGAAGGATATAAACTAAAAGTTTTAATTAGCTATGGAACTGCTTGGTATTCGTGGTACATGCGACGATTAGCGGAAAGGCCAGCAAATGTTGGTTTTGTATTAAAAAATATTTATTCAAAATAAAATTTATTAATAGGAAAATATAAAAATGTTAAAAGGAATAATGCCGCCAATTACAACTCCATTTGAAAATGATGAGATCGCCTTTAATAAGCTTGGAGAAAATATTTCGAAATGGAATAAAACAAAATTAAGCGGTTATGTTGTGTTTGGCTCTAATGGGGAAAGTGTTTTCTTAACTCGGAACGAAAAGTTAAAGCTGATTGAATTTGTAAAAAAAAATAAATCCGATGACAAGAAATTAATTGCGGGCACGGGCTCAGATTCAATCAAAGAGACTATCTCATTATCTATTGAAGCTGCAAATCTTGGAGCAGATGCCGCATTAATTTTAACTCCTTCATTTTATAAATCTCAAATGAAACATGAAGCATTTATAAAATACTTTTCAACAATTGCAGACAGTATATCAATTCCGCTCATCATTTATAATGTTCCAAAATTTACTGGCGTTAGTATTGAACCAGAAACAGTTGCAAAACTTTCAGAGCATCAAAATATAATAGGAATTAAAAATAGTGAAGAAAATATTGCTAACCTTA
The DNA here is from genome assembly GCA_021824145.1 of Bacteroidota bacterium. GTDB lineage: Bacteria > Bacteroidota > Ignavibacteria > Ignavibacteriales > Ignavibacteriaceae > FEN-1297. Next base: position 374,483 of record JAKALM010000001.1, on the reverse strand, counting down.
CAGAAATAATTCATTTGACTTCTTCTAATTTCTTAACATTTGTAGGCACTGCTTCAATATTGTATCCAGGATTATCTGCCGGTGCTAGTGGAGGAATTTTAGCTCTTGCAAATATTGCACCGAATGAGTGTATAAAAATTTTTGAAGATGTTAATCAAGGAAGATTGGAAGAAGCAAAGAAACTCCAGATGAATTTAATTTCACTAAATAAAGCTGTAACATCAAAATATGGTGTGTCGGGTTTAAAAGCAGCAATGGATTTACTTGGATATTTTGGAGGCGAACCGCGTTTACCATTAACTTCACTTACAAAATTAGAAAGAGAAGATCTTATTTCAATTTTAAAGAAAAGTAATTTGTTATAGAAATTTAATTGGACTATAAATTTTTTACTTTTAATCAAATTTTAGGATTTGCTTTAACCAAAATGGGCGATCTGTTGTAATTCCATCTACTTCAAGTTTTAGAAATTTTTCGGCTTCTGCTGGATTGTTAATTGTCCACACAAACAATTTTAATCCAGCTTTTTTAACTTTTTCTACAAAATTTTTATTAATTAATTTGCTGCCTCTAATATTCAAGCCATCAAGTTTATTTTCTAAAACTTTTTTAATCATTTTATCTGAGTTTAATCTCCAAAATATAATTTTTTTGCGTTCGATATTTCGAAGCCAGTACATTTCGTATTGAGGAAATATTTTTTTCAATTCTGAAAGTGTTTCTAAATTAAAACATATAAATCTAATCTGATCCGCTTTTAGTTTTGATTGTAATAATATTTGAGAAAGTGCAGATATAATTTCTTTACCACATTTAATTTCTATAAATATTTTTTTATTGTCTGGAATTGTTTCAAATACTTCGTCAAGCGATGGTATATTCTCATCTATCCATTGATCACCTTTAAACTTACCAACATCTATTTTTTTTAGTTCATCAAGTGTTACAGATTTTATTTTTTTATTGCAATTTCCTGTTCTGCTTGTATTACTGTCGTGAATGACTGCAATTTTATTATCACTAGTTAAATGAACATCTATCTCAACAGCATCGGCATTTCTATTCCATGCAAGATTAATTGAAGCAAGTGTATTTTCAGGAGCTTCATAAGATTCGCCTCGGTGAGCTATTATTAAGGTTTTATTCATTAAGAATTAATAAGAATAAATGGAATTTATAAAAAAACAAAAGATTTTTTATATAATATATACCAGAATTATTATTCATTTGGGAAATATCATTAAATTATTTTTAATATCTAAACAATCCTTACTAAAGATTATTCACCTTGGCATAATCTCCCCATAATTGTTAAATTTTGATGGTTGAGTATGTTTTTTCCTTCTTGTGTATAAAGAAAATCAATTCTATTGCGGTAATATTCAGTAATCTTCCCTCTAACCATTTTTAAAGTGCTGTTTAAAAAATGATTTTGTTCTGTAAATGGCTCACCAAGAATTGCTATTGCAGAAGGTATCCAGCGTTTTGGGAAAAGCTCTCCATACTTTCCTCCATCATTGTATTGGTTAATTTCTTCTTGAATAGTTTTTAGAATAAATTCGTGGCCTTCTCTTTCATCAACAGAATAATTATTTGTCTTCAAAAATTTAATAATAGCATCTTTATTTAAAACAACCAACGCTGCGGTATATGGCGACTGATTATTATAAAGCATAACTTGATCAATAAAAATTGAATGCTCCGAAATTGCTTCTTCAATTCCTTCAGGACTAAATTTCTCACCATCACTGCTTATTAACAAACTCTTATTTCGACCCAACACAAATAAAAATCCATCTTTATCAAGATAGCCTAAATCGCCCGTAAACAGCCAGCCATCTTTAAGAACTTCCTTTGTTGCTTTTTCATTTTTCCAGTAGCCAGCCATTACATTTTCACCTTTTACAACAACCTCTCCTTTTTCACCAATCGGTAGTTCAGTTCCTTTTTCATCGCAAATTTTTAATTGTAAATCCGGCACAATTTTCCCAGACGAACCAAGTTTATGTTTCTTTGGAACATTAGCTGAAATTATAGGTGCAGCTTCAGTCAAACCATAACCTTGAAACATTGGTATTCCGATGGCATAAAAAAAACGCTGCAATTCAATATCAAGCAAAGCGCCGCCTCCAATAAAAAATTCTAATCTTCCGCCAAAGTTTTCTCTTATTTTGCTGAAGATTAATTTATCATAAAAAATGTACAATGGTTTTAAAAATTTTTGACTTCCATTTCCTCTGTTCCATCCTTCTTTATTATAACTGTAAGCAAATTTAAGCGCTTTCTTAAAAAGCTTTTCCACTCTTGTGCCTTTATCATGAATTCCTTTTTCAATACTTTTTCTAAAATTTTTAGCCAGTACCGGAACACTTAATAAAAAAGTTGGTTTTATTTCTTTAATATTAAGCGGAATGTTTTTTAGCGTCTCTATAGCTGATTTACCCAATTGCACTGAAGCCATGCTTGCGCCGTTTTTCATTAAAGTATAAATTCCTGCAGTATGTGCAAATGCATGATCCCATGGCAAAATTAAAAGTGAAATATAACTCTCTGGAATATCCAATATCTTAGAGGCTTGTTCAACATTCGAAGTATAATTCCGATGAGTTAAAATAATTCCTTTGGGATCTGCAGTAGTGCCAGAGGTATAACAAATATTTGCATAATCTCCTTCTTTTATATTTTGCCATCGTTCGTCAAATTCATCTTTATTTTTTACCAAATAATCTTCGCCAAGTTTTAGAAGTTGATCAACAAAAATTTCGTCTGTTTCATATTTTTCCGATGAATCGAGAAGAATTATTTTTTCAAGATCAGGCAGATCATTTTTTATTTTTCGAATTTTTTGAAGCTGTGTTTCAGATACAATTACAAACTTACATCCAGAATGTGCAAGCCTAAATTTCAAATCCGTCAGCTCATCAAGCTTAACAGAAATAGGGACATTTATACCGCCGGAAAATAATATCCCCAATTCGCTCATTACCCAATAATTTCTTCCTTCGGAAATTAGTGCTGCTCTATCGCCAGTGTTAAAACCTAATTTAATTAATCCTGCAGCAAACTTATAAACCAATTTTTGCATTTGGTTGTATGAAATAGAACTATATTGGGAATTATTTTTCTCCCACATCAAAGCATTATTGGGATATTTTTTTACGCTCTCTTCGAAAAGCCGAGGGATTGTTTGATTCATAAATTGATTCTCCTTTTAATATTATTTTAACCCTAAATGAATGATAACTTTTGAAAATTATTAAAGCAAGTAAATTTATAATTTTTAATTCTTCAAATACAAAGGAATACTATTACATGAGACTTTGAATATTAATTTTTCAAAAATTAAAAATTTACCATTCAAAATATTTTTGTTTCCTAGCAATTAAAAATTTATATATTTGCAGCTAAATTATTTCCTCTTTTAATAAACGGAAGCAAGGGGAAGTTCAAAATCTTCAGAAAGGTGTTGATGAAGAAAAATTTTAATAATAAAGGTGAATCATTCTTTATTTTCTTCTGTCTTCTATCTTTGATATTCTCTTTAAATATAAACTTGTTCGCTCAAGAAAAAGGAACTTTAAGAGGAATTGTTGTTGATTCTACTAATGGTGAGGTTCTTCCTTTTTGCAATGCTGTAATTGAAAACACCAAAATGGGTGCGACAACAAATACAAACGGATATTTTTTAATTCCTTCCATTCCAGCAAAAAAAAATTATAATCTTATTGTTTCGTTTGTTGGATACGCTGCAAAAAAGATCAAAGTGTTTATTGCACCCGATAAAATTACAGATCTGGAAATCAAACTTGTTCCTACAAATATTTTACTAAAGCCTGTCGAACGAGTTGGAGTTAGAACTATTGAAAAGAATGCAACAGATATCGGACTTCAAAGAATTTCTGTAAAAGAACTTGAAATGCTTCCCAAAGGCGTCGAATCCGATGTCTTTCGTTCACTTCAATATATTCCCGGGGTTCAATCGACTGGAGATGTTTCAGCAAGATATTATGTAAGAGGAAGCCCGAGTAACGAAAATCTTGTATTGATAAATGGCGCTACAATTTATAATCCATTTCATGCACTTGGAATTTTTAGCGTAATTGATCCGGACATGATAAATAGCATTGAATTTTACAAAGGAGGTTTTCCTGCTCAGTACAACGGAAGACTTTCTTCTGTTCTTAATATAATTACCAAAGATGGCAACAAAAATAATTACGATGCAAAAGCTAGTGCAAGTTTTCTTTCTGGCAAAGCATTAGTTGAAGGCCCAATACCAAACGGATCATTCATAATCACTGGAAGAAAAAGTTTTTCAACAGAGATTTTAAAAAAATTTCTTGATAATCAAGATGTACCAATTAATTTTTATGATCTTTCCTACAAACTTGATTATGAGAACCCCAATTTTATTAAAGGGTCAAAATTTGATATTCAAGGATTTTCAAGTGGTGACAAAATTGAAAGTACAAATCCTCTTGTTGAAAACGTAAACTGGTACAACAATATTTTTGGAGTCAATTGGTCGCAAATAACGGACTCGCCTTTGTTTTTTAACATGGGATTAAATTGGAGTAATTTCAGCGGCGCTGTTACACCTAATCTTTCTAACGCTAAACCAAAAACAAATCAAGTTAATGATCTTTCTTTACGAACCAGCTTCACATATATTTATGATTCTAAAGACGAAATGGAAGTTGGATTAAACGTTCAAGATCTTGACACAAAATTATTATTGGAAAATTCGTTAGGTGCTACTTCAGATATTGGTTCGCACGGTACGAACATAAATGTTTATGCGCTTTATAAATTGATGCGTTATGATAATTTTGGCGCTAACATTGGAACCACAATTGATTTGACAGGCCTTTCTCAAGCTCCTGGCAGCGCATTTCAAATTGGGCCAAGATTGAGTTTGACATATCGTTTAATACCAACAATTGCACTAAAAGCTGCTTGGGGAATTTACACTCAGCAAGTTACAACTTTATCGGATGAAAATGAGATTATTTCACTATTTGAACCGTGGATTATCACTCCCAATTATTTAAAACCTTCAACGGCAATTCATTATACTATTGGTATGAAAACTGATTTTACGGAAAATTTATCTCTTGATGTTCAAGGTTATTATAAAGTTATGCAGAATATTCCGACTTTGAATGATAATAAAATTTTAGACAGCGATCCTGACCTTGTTCCTGCAAGCGGGGAATCTTATGGTTGGGAATTTCTTTTAAATTATACTGGTGATCCTTTCAGCTTTATGGGTTCATATTCTTTAAGCTGGACTTACAAAGATGTTGCTGGCTGGATATATTATCCACGCTATGATGTTCGCAATGCTCTAAATTTAATATTGAATGCAAATCTTGGAAAAGGCTGGAGCGCCTCGGCAGTTTGGATATTTAATTCAGGACTTCCATTTACACAAAACATGGGATATTATAATAAATTTTATTTTAATGATTTGTATGCAGAGTGGTCTATTTTAGAAGATTATAAACCTTTCGCAATTCTTTCTGATAAAAATTTGGGAAGGCTTCCGGACTATCATCGCTTGGATTTAAATTTAACTAAAAAATTTAAAATCTCTGATTTCAATTTCAGTCTTGATATAAGCATAATCAATGTTTATAACAGAAAAAATTTATTTTACTTTAAACGAGATACCGGCGAGAGAGTGAATATGCTTCCATTTTTACCAACAGCAACATTGAAAGTAGAAATATGAAAAACTTTTCTATATTTATACTTTTCATAATAGCTGTTGAATTTTACTCGTGCGATGTTGCGTTAAATCCAAACGCACCATTTAGGCAAAGATATGCTCTTACTGGAATTATGAGAAATGATACTTCGGTGCAAATAGTAACACTCACAAAAAGTTACCAGCCGTCTGATGGATTAAATCCACTTACAAACACAACTGATCCAGCCGTAATTGGCGCTGAAGTAAATATGTGGTATAGAGATACTCTATATGAATTAAGAGATACCACAATTGCACGAACTGATACTTCTCAATATAAAGATTCAGTTCATTTTTATTATATAAAAAATCTGCAGCCGCAGCCAGGCGAATATATAGATATCGAGGCATTGCTTCCTAATGGGTTATTGCTTCAGTCTACAACTCAGTTGCCTGATGCTGAAAGTTACGGTTTTTTCAATAGCGATGACGACAGAACAATTCCTCCGGCAGATGGAAGAAATTATATCCATGTTGGCTGGCAGCAATTCCCAAATATTTTATATCAACCAAAAATTGTAATTACCTATTATGTTAAAGGCGATACCACAAAACAAGAAAAAGAAGTCCCGCTTTATTATGAAAACATTAATGGATCATCAACGCCAATTTATCCAACTCAAACAAAAATTACTTTTGTAGATATTGATCTTGGAACTATAAATAGAGCGCTGAATGAAATTCCACAAGGTAATAATGATAAATTACAATACACCATTGCAAACATTGATGTTCAAATGATTGTTTATGATGAAACACTAACAACTTATTATTCATCACTTCAAACTGGTGTTGATGCATTTACTGTGAGATTAGATCAACCGGACTTTTCCAATATCTCCGGTGGTTATGGTATGTTTGGTTCTTATGTTAGGCAAGACTTCTACATAAAATTTACGGCAGATTATTTAAAAGCACTGGGTTATTATTAATTTGTATGAATTGTACTTCAAAAAAGATTGTAAAAAAGTTTTATTTAAAACTGATAATTGTTCTCTTCGGCGGAATATTTTTTTATTCTTGCAATAAAGACGTCTCAGTTACTCCTCCGGATTCTCCTCCGCCGAATGGTTATGTTTTCATTGATTCATACCCTTCCGGATTTCATATTTATCTTGATTCCAAAGCTAGAAGAAGAGCTACCCCCGATAGTTTAACTTGGCTAAGTACAGGTTCATATCAAATTACATTAAAAAAAGATCTATTTAGAGATACTACTTTTACTATTAATGTAGTTGAAGGAGTAAAGAAATCTTTTTTTGTTGATTTCTCTAAAAATCCTTTAATGCTTGGCAGTATTAACTGCACAAGCAAACCTGATAAAGCTGAAATTTTTCTTAACGATTCCAGCACTGGACATTTTACTCCTTATACTTTACAAAATGTTTTACCCGGCCAGTATGAAATAAAATATCATCTAATAAATTCTCTTGACGATAGTTCAACCGTAACTGTAAGCAGCAGTAATGTTTCAAATCTTCAAATGACTTTAGTAGATACGACTCTTTGGGAATCTTTCACAACTAAAAATTCCCAAATACAAACAAATAATTTATCTTGCATAGCAATTGATAAAGATAATGTTATTTGGATGGGAACCTATGACCAAGGATTTATAAAATATGATGGGCAAAGCTGGAAAGAATATACTCAAAGCGGCACTGTACTGCCTGATAATAATGTGTCTACAATCGTAGTAGATAAAAATAATAATACAAAGTTCGTTGGTACCATGCGAGGTTTTGTAACATTCGATGGTTCTAATATGCATTTTTATGGTTATCAAACATCAGGTTTGCCTGACTTTTATGTTTTATCAATTGCTATCGATAAATCCGACAATTGGTATATCGGAACTCACGCTGGATTAACTAAAGTTGATAAAACTGGACTGTGGTCAACATATAACTCTGAGATGGTACCAGATCCAATTATTACTTCACTAACAGTAGATAATAACAATAATATCTGGGCTGGAACTAGTAATTCTGGAATTGTAAGAATTACAAGTCTTGGTTCAAGTTATACTTTTGATCAATCCAACAGCCAAATAATAAGCAATAACGTAACTGCAATTGCTGCATCACCACTTGGTGAAATTTGGGTAGGTTTTGATAAGAACACTGTATTCGGTAGCGGGTTATCGAATTATACAAATTCTAAATGGAGCAATGTTTATACAATTCCAGCATCAAGTAAAACCAATAGTATTTTGATTGATCACTTAAACAATAAATGGGTTGCTACTGATCAAGGGCTTGTAAAATTTTCTGCACCGTCACAATCAACCACAACAACTTTTACTTTTGATAACACCGGCTTAAACATTTTAAATGTTACTGGAGTTGCCGAAGATTCCTACGGGAACATTTGGATTGTTACGAACGGCGGAGGTTTGATAAAATATAAAGGAAATCATTAAGGAAGTTCAAGTTCACGAGTAAGTTCAAGCATGAATGTAAGAATAATTTCCTAAGACTTGTTAAATGAGATTTGCAACTTTAAAAAATAATACGCTTGTAATTGTTTCTAAGAAGGGAATAATTCCGATTGAAAGGTTAGGCTTTAAAGGCAGTATGCTTGATTTAATTAATTCTGGAGTTGAAAAAATTGAGCGTATCAAAAATTCAATTGAAGAAATTAATAATGAAAATTTTATTGAAGCAAATTCATTCGCAGCACCAATAACAAATCCATCAAAAATTGTAGCAATTGGCTTAAACTATTATGATCATGCAAAAGAAGCTAAGTTGGACATCCCAAAATCTCCTTTGGTTTTTGCAAAGTTTAATAATTCAATTACTGGCCCAACGGATCCGATAATTATTCCGAAAGAAATTACAAAAGAAGTCGATTATGAAGCTGAACTTGGGGTAGTAATCGGAAAGCGCGCAAAAAATATTTCAAAGGAAGATGCGCTTGATTATGTTTTCGGCTATACAGTTTTAAATGATATTTCTGCAAGGGACATTCAATTTGGAGATAGGCAGTGGGTAAGGGGAAAATCGCTGGATACATTTTGCCCAATTGGTCCGGTGATTGTAACAAAAGATGAAATTACTGATCCGCAAAATTTAGAAATTGGCTGCGAAGTAAACGGAGAAATACTTCAGCAAGACAACACAAAAAATATGATCTTTAGTATAGCAGAAATAATTTCAAGGCTTTCTCATTCATTCACCTTTGAGCCAGGAGATATAATTGCAACCGGAACTCCGAGTGGAGTTGGGTTTTCTAGAAAGCCGCCAATCTTTCTTAAACATGGTGATGTTGTAAAAACCTGGATCAAAGGAATTGGGGAATTAATTAATACGGTAGTAGAAGTTTAGAAATTATTTTCTGTAAAATTTTCATTATTAGCCAATCACTATAAGTTTGGCTAATTTAGCATTGTAAATTATTCAATAGGTTAGATATGGAGACGTTAAAATCAATTCTTACGCGAAGAAGCATTCGCAGCTATAAGCATGAAAAAATTCCTCAAGAAAAAATAGATAAAATATTAGAAGCGGCAATGTACGCACCATCAGCAATGAATTACCAGCCTTGGCACTTTATTGTTTTGAGTGAAAGAAAAGATATTGATCAGATTTTCATAATTAATCCACATGCAGAAATGGTAAAACTAGCGCCACTTGCTATCATTATTTGCGGCGACCTGAAAATTGAAATGAATATCGATTATCTTGTTCAAGATTGCTCAGCTGCAACTCAAAATGCTTTATTAGCAATTCACGATCTTGGACTTGGAGGTGTTTGGGTAAGCTCATATCCAAATAAAGAAACAATTGATGGATTAAGAAATTATTATGGAATTCCAAAAAATATTGTACCGGTTTCAATAATTGCTTTGGGCTACCCCGCAGAGGAAAAATCAACTGAAAATAGATTTAATAAAGATAAAATTCATTTAAACAAATGGTAGGTGGTAGAGGCGGGATATATCCCGTCTCTACAATAATTTATTCATATCTTAAAGCATCAATTGGATTAAGCAACGCTGCTTTTCTTGCGGGATAAAATCCGAAGAATAAACCAACTAAAATAGAAAATCCAAATGAAAGCAAAATGGAAAATGCAGTTATGAATGTAGGCCATTCTGCAAAGCTTGAAATTAATTTTGATCCAGCAACCCCAAATAGAATTCCGATTATACCGCCAAGCAAACTAAGTACAAGTGCTTCAATTAAAAATTGAGTTAAAATATCTCTGCCTCTTGCCCCTACTGACATTCTAATACCAATTTCTCTTGTACGTTCTGTAACCGAAACAAGCATAATATTCATTATTCCAATTCCACCTACGAGTAATGAAACAGATGCAATGCTTGCTAAAAGAATTGTAAGAATTTGTGACGTTGCAGTGGCTGCATTTGCAAGGTCTGATTGATTTCTTATTGTAAAATCGTCTCCTTCAAATCTGGCAATTTTGTGCCTCATTCTTAGTAATTCAGTAATTTGTTTTTGAGCAGTCTCAATACTTTTAGAACTGGTTGCCGAAACAAGAATTTGCCTAATGTATGGGAAATGAGAAAGTCTATTTTGAACTGTTGTATATGGCGCAAGTATAACATCATCTTGATCTTGACCCATTGCATTTTGTCCCTTCCTTGTAAGAACGCCAATAACTTTGAATGGAACATTTCTAATTCTAATATTTTGCCCTACGGGATCAGAATCCGGGAAAAGATTATCAGCAACAGTTTTTCCTAGAACACAAACTTTAGTTGCACCTTTTATATCTTGATCGGAAAAAAAGCTTCCGTATTGTACAATCCAATCTCTAATTTGTATATAATCAACACCAACACCTTGAATTTGCGTTGCCCAATTTAAATTTCCAGCAATAACCTGCCCGCCTGCAAAAGTACCAGGAGATACATAAGCAACTGCAGGGCAATCAGTACTAATTGCCTGGGCATCATCTTCTGTCAGGGTTGTCATTGAACCGGCACCGACTCTAATTCCGCTTTGCTGCTGCGATCCTGGGAAAATTATTAGCACATTAGTTCCAAGTGACGCAATTTGCTGCTTAACAGAATATTCAGCGCCTTGTCCGATAGCAAGCATCGTAATAACTGCAGCAACGCCAATTATAATTCCAAGCATTGTAAGAAACGAACGCATTTTATTTCGCCGAAGAGCTCGGAATGCGGCCAGAATTATATTTAAAATTTTCATTCTTCATCCTCCTCATCTATTGAAGGAATTGTTTTTATCACTTCTGAAGCATTTTTTGTATTAGAATTAATTTTATCAGATTTAATTCTTCCATCTTTAAAAACGACGTGTCTTTTTGCAAATGCTGCAATATCTGGTTCATGAGTAACAAGAATAATTGTAATACCCTGCTCATTAAGTTTTTGGAAAATTTCCATTACCTCTACGCTTGTCCTACTATCAAGGTTTCCAGTTGGTTCATCTGCAAGAACAATTGAAGGATCATTAACAAGAGCCCTGGCAATTGCCACACGCTGCTGCTGGCCGCCAGATAGTTGATTAGGGTAATGATAAATTCTTTCTTCCAATCCTACTTTTTTTAATGCTTCAATGGATTTTTCTTTTCTTTCCTTATTAGAAACTGTACTATAAAATAAAGGGAGCTCAACATTTTCCATTGCAGTTGTTCTGCTTAGCAAATTAAACCCTTGAAAAACAAATCCAATTTTTTTATTTCTTATTAAAGCCAGCTCATCTCTAGATAGATTCCCAACATCAATGTTATCAAGCTTATAGTTTCCTTTCGTTGGTTTGTCAAGACAGCCAAGTATATTCATAAATGTAGATTTTCCAGAACCGGAAGCGCCCATTATTGCAACGAATTCTCCCTTAGAAACTTCTATAGAAACACCTCTAAGCGCATGAACTTCAACTTCACCTAATAAGTAAGTTCTAAAAAGTTTTTCAATTTCAATTAACTTGCCGTTTACGTTTTTAGTTTCTCCGGACAATACAGAATTTACTTTAGAAGAACTAACGTCACCTGAAAGATGAGATGAATTATTTGTTTCCATTATTTTACCTTCCCATAAACATTCGGTTTCCGCCCCTTTGCTGCTGTCCCGATAATGGATTTCTAGATTGATTGCTATCTTGTTCGTTTGAATCTGCGCCAATTACAATTTGATCTCCTTCTTTTATCTTATCAGATATTATCTCAGTCGACTTACCATCATTCAAACCAGTGCGCACAAAAATTGGCTCAAGCTTTCCTTTTGAATTCAATATCCAAACCCTTCCTCTTCCAACTTGATTTGCCGGAACAAACGAACTTTTTTCATATTGCGGGTAGTTATTAATAATTGTGTATTGATTAATTCCACCGTTCTGTTGCTGCTGTGTTTGATTTTTTTTCATTTGCTGAGCAACGTTCATTTTATCAAATGCTTTCTTAAATTCAGACATCATTTCTTCCCTGCTCATTTTTCCACCATGAGATTTTATAATTGAATCACGAATTGCTTGAAATTTATTCCTATCAAAATTAGCAGACGTCATTTGACTTGGAGTATTTTCTTGCCGATTAACATTTGATTGCTTTTGCATTTTTTTGGGATCGGCAGGATTTTGATTTCTATTATTTGTAGACGGCTTGTTATCAGATTGCTCCATTTCCGCCATTTGTTCGTGCGATCTATTTTTAAACATATTTCTCATTTGATTTAAATAAGTTGTATCAATCAATTCTGCTGGTGGTTGAAATCTTAATGCAAGATTGGAAACTTCTAAAACATTTTTCTTTTCTCCAACAAGAATTTTAACGTTTGCCGTCATGCCTGGCATAAGCTTTAAGTTATCATTTTCAACGCTGATTATGACTGTATAATTTACAACATTTGATATAACCTGCGGCGCTAATCTTATCTGTGAAACAGTTCCGGTGAAATTATCATTCGGATATGCATCAACAGTAAAAGTAGCTTGTTGACCAACGCTAACGCTTCCTATATCTGATTCATCAACAGTAGCTTCAACTTGCATTTTACTTAAATCGTTTGCAATGGTAAACAATGTTGGTGAAGAAAAACTAGCTGCAACTGTTTGCCCAACAGATACCTGCCTATTAATAACAACACCATTTATTGGTGCATAGATTGTTGCATACTGAAGATTTAATTTTGCTTTATCAAGCTGTGCTTGTGCAGATTTCAAACTTGCTTTATCGCCTTCTGCATTCGCAAGAGCGATGTCATAATTTGCCTGCGACTCAAGCTTTTTATCATATAAGACTTTTGTTCTTTCAAAAGTCCTTTGAGATTCATTTGCCTGCGCAGCAGCTCTATCTAAACTAGCTTGTGCATCTTTTACAGCTTGATCCAAAAAAGTAGGATCAATTTGAGCTATAATATCGCCAGCTTTTACAACGGAATTAAAATCTGCATAAAGCTTTGAAATTATACCAGAGACTTGCGTTCCAACATCAACGCTAGTTACTGCATTTAAAGTTCCTGTTGCGGTAACAAAAACTGTTAAATCTCCTTTAGCAATTTTGTCATATCTAAAAGTATATTCATTTTTACTTCCCGTAAAAAATATTAGATAAACTGCTATCGCTAGTACAATAATTATTGACGAAATTATAATTATTTTTTTCATAACTTATCCATAAAGTTTTTCTGATAAATAAACAGAATTATTTAAATTTGAAGAAATTTTATCGAACCATAAATGTAAATTTTCTTCAAAATATTATTTAATTAAACTTCTATAATTCAAAATTAAATTCTTATTTCAATATTCCCATTGCACGTTTTAGCCGAGCATAAGCCACTTGATAATCATAAAGCGATTGGATATAAGAAGTCCTCGCATTGTAAACAGTAACTCTTGCATCGGTAATTTCCACTGCGCTTCCAACTCCTTGATTATATCTCCCTTCTGCAAGCTTCAATGTTTCTTCTGCTTGCTCAACAAGTGAACGTGTTGCTTCAATTCTTTCCTTTGCTTCTTCAAGACTTGAAAATTGCTGCTGCACATCTAATTTTACAGCTTGAATTAACGCTTCATCAGAGCCTTGTGCAGATTTTAAATTTGCTTTTGCTTGTTCAATTCCTGCATCAAGTGCAAATCCTTGAAAAATAGGAACCGATAAAGTAAGCCCAACATTCCATGAGTTTTGGAAAGGGACATCAGTTGCGTATGTTCTCCAATTGTAACCAGCAGTAGCGCTAATTAGAGGAAGATTTGCCAGCCACGCTGAAGTAACAAGTTCTTTATTTGCATCAACTTTAAATTTGCTTGAAATAACTTCTGGCCTGTTTTGAAGCGATGTTTCGATAGCAGATTCCAATCCGATACTATCTTGATTTACTTCAAGATTATCCTTCAACTGAACATTTCCTGGAATCTTTTGGCTAAGAATATTTTCTAATTGAAGTTTACTGATTCTAATATTGTTTTCTGAAGAAATTAAATTTACCTTCGCATTCGCAACATCAGTTTGAGCAACAAGAACATCATATTTTGCCACTCGTCCAACTTTATAAAAAGCTTCTGCTTGTTTAAGATGTTCTTGCGCTTGTTTTAACACTTCCAAACTTACTTCATTAATTCTCTTTGCTTGAAGGAAATTGAAGAACGCAGTTTCTGTAGATAAAATTAAGTTCTGCTTTGCGCTTATCAAATCTTGTTCGGATGCGTATTTAATATCAGCAGAGGCTGAAACTTTAGTGTATGATTTTCCAAAATCAAAAATTAGTTGGTTTGCTTGAATTCCGTAAAAGAAATTATTGTAATATCCTTCTCGAACAATTGGACCGATAAATGAAGTCCCGCCATTTCTTGATAATCCAGTTTGAAATGAAAGCTGCGGGAATAAAATAGATTTAGTTTCAGTAAGAGATGAAGAATTAAATTCGTAATTTCCTTCGGCAATTTTTATTTGAGGATTTTTTTGTAAAGCAATATTTATACAATCCCGCAAAGTTATAGAATCAGATTTTATTAAAGAATCTTCTTGTTGGCTCCAAGCCTTTGTTGTAAAAAACATAATAAGGAAGAATATTAAAAATATTTTTCTATACATTTTTAAGAGTCTCTTCATCTGTAAATTTTTTTTTACTGAATCTTTCTTCGAAAATAGTGTAAAGCGTTGGGACAAAGAACAGCGTTAACAAAGTCGATACTGTCAAACCTCCTATTACTGCAATTGCTAATGGAGCTTGAGATTTTTCACCGCCCATTCCCATTGCAAGTGGAATTAATCCGAGAACAGTTGCAAGTGTTGTCATCAAAATTGGTTTTAATCTTGTTCTACCGGCTTTAACAACTGCATCATGTAATTCAATTCCAGTTCTTCTAAGTTTATTTGTATAATCTACAAGCAAAATTCCATTTGAAACAACAATACCAATCATAACAATTACACCTTCAAACGAAGTAACCGATAGAGTTGTATTTGTTAAAAATAATGCCCAAATAACTCCAACCATTCCAAGAGGAACAGTAAACATTATTAAAAAAGGATCAATAAGTGATTGGAATTGTGAAGCCATTACCATATAAACGAGTATAATTGCCAGCAATAATGCAAGTGCAAGGTTTCCAAAAACTTGCTGCTGCTGCTCCACATTTCCACTCTGTTGAATCTGAAATCCAGGCGGAACACTTATGCCTTCAAGTTTAGTTCTAATATCACTAGCAACGCTGCCTAAATCTCGCCCGCTTACATTTGCGGTAACTTCAACAATTCTTTGCTGATATCTTCTATCAATTTGAATCGGGGCTTTATCCATAACTACAGTAACAATATTTCCTAATTGAATTAACTGCCCCTGTGAATTTTGAACAGTTAAATTTTTTATGTCATCAATTTTATTTCTGTAATCTTCGTTAAGTCTTACCAACATATTATATTGATTGCCACTGGAAGGATCAGTAAAAACAGACGCAACCGAACCGCTGATAGCTGTTGCAATTGTATTTGAAATTTGCTGAACATTTATGCCAAGCGCCCCTGCTTTTTCACGATCAATAATAACTCTTAGCTCAGGCAGATTTAGTTCTCTGGATAATTGAACATCCGTAGCACCAGGAGTCGATTTAACAGCTTCTAAAACTTCTTGCGCAAGTTTATTTGAAGTTTTAAAATCTTCGCCGCTTATTATAACATCAATTGGTGCAGATGATCCGAAGTTTAGGAGAAAATGGAGAAAGCCACCAGTATTCAAAAATATTTGAGCTCCTGGAAGGCTCATCAATTTAGGTCTGAGGTCCTTTATAATATCAAAAACAGAACGTTTCCTTTTGTCGCTAGAAATTAATGTTACACTTACACTTGCCGCATGGCTGCCGGAATTGCTTCCAAATAAGTTTCCGCCGCGTGCAGATGGTACTCCTATATCGGAAATTATAGTTTGTGCCTCGGAAACATTTTTCTTTATCATGTCCTCTACATTTTCTACAAACTTAGTAGTTTCTTCAATTCTGGTACCAACTGGCAGTCTAATTGAAATGTTGAATTGACCTTCATCAGCATCTGGGAAAAATTCTGTTCCAATAAATTTGAAAATAAATAATGATAGGAGTGCAAAGCCAACAATACTAAAAATTATAGTTTTTCTATGTTTAAGTGCATAGGCCAAAGCATTCTGATATGAATTGTCAATTCGATCTAAATAATTTTTTGTTTTTATTTGGATTCGATGCGACCATTTTTTCGAATCTGGATCAGGCTCACGCTCAGCACCTAAATATTTGTAGCACATCAAAGGTGTAACTGTTCTTGAAACAAAAAACGAAGAAAACAAAGCTACTGTAATTGTAAGTACTAAAGGAATAAACAAAAGTTTTGCAATACCAGTTAGAAAAATTACCGGAAGAAAAACAATTACAGTTGTTAAAGTTGATATGAAAATTGGAGAAGCAACTTCTAGAGCAGCATCTAAAGTGGCTTGCATTTTTGTTACTTTTTGCTGCTTCATAATTCCATAGTGCCGAGTTATTGCTTCAAGTTCAACAATTGAATCATCAACAAGCCTTCCTATTCCAAGCGCAAGACCGCCGAACGTCATAATGTTTAATGTTGTTCCACTAAACCTAAAAAATATAAATGTAACAAGTATTGACAGCGGAATTGCAAGGAAAATTATAACAGCACTCTTAGCGTTTCTTAAAAATAAAAGTATTACTAAAGTAGCCAGCAGAGCGCCTAAAATAGCCTCTTGCATTAAACCGGAAATTGATTGTCGAATATATAAACTTTGATCGAGCGCGAGAGACGCCTTAACAGATTTTGGTACTTCTCTTAAATTTTTCAATGCTTTCACAATAGCATCAACAACTGCAACTGTGTTTGCACCAGAAGCTTTTTGCACTCTAAGTATAACACCTGGTTTCCCATTATTTCTTACAATTTCTGTTTGTTCTTGAAAAGAATCTTCAACAGAAGCAAGATCTCTAATTCTTATCGGAACGCCGTTGACTGTTTTTATAACAACATTGCCAATTGGTTCAACAACATTGAATTCACTTTCTGTTTTCAGCGAATAATCATAAACCCCAGATTTTAAATCTCCAGAAGGAACAATCAAATTAGATGAAGCGACTGCATTATAAACTTCCTGAAGTGAAACATTAAGCGCTTCAAGTCTATTTCTATCTACATTAATATGAATCTCTCGAATTTTTCCACCAACTACTTGAGCGCTGGCTACACCATCAATATGTTCTAATTGTGGTTCAATTACATTATAAGCTAAATCATAAAGAGCTCTTTGATCCAAATTTCCGTTAAGTGCAACCGTACATACTGGAACGTTTGTTATATCAAATCTTAAAACAAGCGGTTGAGAAACTGCTGCTGGAAGAAGATTTAAAACTCGATTTACTTTTTGCAAGACATCAATCATTGCTATATCAGTATTCGTTTCCCAATTTAAATTAACTCGTACCTGTGAAATACCTTCACGAGTTGAAGACTGAACATAGCTTACATCATTAGTAGAGCTTACTGCTCTTTCAATCGGTACCGTAACACTTTTTTCCATATCGATTGGACTTGCACCGTTATAATAAGATATAACACTAACAACTGGAATTTGAATATCCGGCAACATATCTATAGGCAGCTGCATAAACGAAACTAATCCTAACACAAATATTGCAATTGCTGCCATCATTGTTGAAATAGGATATTTAAGCGCAAGACGTGTAAGCCACATAAAATTACTTTGCTATTTTAACCTTTGATCCATTTTTAACTAAAGTCTGTCCAACAAAAATAATTTTTTTAGAAGTATCTACTCCCGAAATAATTTCGTCCATATTATTTTGTTGGATACCAACTTGGACATATTCTTGAGAAACCGAGTTATCTGAATTTAAAACAAAGACATAATTCCCGTTTTCATCATTTAATACTGAATAATTAGGAAGTAATAAGACACCAGATTTTTTTCCAAGTTGAATATTTATTGTTGCGAACATCCCCGGCTTAAGCAGTTTTCCTGGATTCTCAATATCTACTTCAATTGCCATTGTTCGTGTTGAAAGATCTACGGCTTCACTAATTTTTTTCAATTTTGCATTAAATATTTTGCCTGGAAGTGCATCAGCAATTACCTGAACGTTTGAAACTTGAGAGATTAAAGGAACATCTTTTTCAGGTAAATTTATTATCGCTTTTAAATTATCTACATCCATCAGTGTAAAAAGAGTTGAGCTTGCAGAAGTTGTTGAAGAAGTTACATACGCACCCGGATCAAGAAATCTTTTTGTAATATATCCCGAAAAAGGAGCTGTAACTTTGCAATAACTTAATTGTGTAAGTGCATTTGAATAACTTGCGTGGGCTGCTTCTTCTTGAGCAAGTGCAACATCGTATGCTGTTTTGGAATTATCAAGATCTTGCTGTGAAATTAAATTTTGTGAAAGAAGAGTTTTATTCCGATTATAATTTAGTTTTGTATTTTCTAGATTTGCAACTACTTGAATATAGTTTGCATGAGCTTGTTTAGCATTTTGTGAATAAATAGTCGTATCAATTAATGCCAATAATTGGTCTTTGAAAACATGATCTCCTATATCTACATAAACCTTCTCAATATTACCACTGACCTTGGAATAAATGTTTGCTTGCTGAATTGGTAAAATATCTCCAGTTAAAGATTCCGTCTGTGTAATATCTCCAATAATTGCTTTCCCTAATTTAACAACCGGAATAACTGATTGCCGTTTTGCAGATTCTGATGCATTATTATTTATTCTTAAAACAGCAGCAATAACAAAAAGAATTAAAATTATTGCCGTTATTATATAAGAATTTCTTTTCTTTTTTTGCATTTGATTACTCTATTACCTATACAAATTAATGGTCATATAAACTTACGGTTAAAATCTTGATTTGATCATCGTCATAATTTGACAATTCTTTTCTTGTCTTAGTTTAAAAAGAATTAACTTTATTTAAGTTACATTACTTTGGGTTTACAGAAGAATAAAATTCTATTTTCAGAATATGTTTTAACCATGTTTATTCCCGTTTATTTTGCTGTTTTAGTTTGATGACAACTACTTTATATTAAAATGGATGGTAAATATAGTTGTCACTTTTATAATTATAAATAGTCAAATTAATCTTTTTACACGAACGATCTTAAAAAGTGAAGAGCAAAAATTCTTTTTATTATTTTATTTAATAATTTAAATTTTGCAGTGAAAAACACATAAACTTTTTCGTTATAATAAATCTAGTTAAAATTTTGTATATGCAAAAAAGAAAAATCAAAATAAAAAACAGATTTTCATTTATTAAAAATTCATTATTAATTTTTTCTTTTTTTATAATAACAAATTGTAAATACTTAGATGGACAAGTAAAAATAAATATTCCATTAAATATAAATGATTATTCTAATGAGAATTTTAGTGGAGAAAGATTAAATCAAAATAGCATAACATTTCCTCTAAAATTGAATTCGCTTTCAACATCGAATAATTATTCACCCAACTTCAATCTGTTCGGAAATTTCGGTAATAATATTTTAGACAGTTTCAAGGGAAATAACCTATATTTACATTTAACTGCAATTGCTGTTACAACTGTTTTAGTTACTCAAGATATTGATTATAAAGTAGAACATTTTTTTAATCAGCATGAAGAATATGGGAAGTGGGCAAGACCAATTTTGTTTACCGGGCAATTTCTTCCATTTGCTGTTGGAGGAGGACTTTTTGCTTATGGGAAATTATATAATAATCAAGAAGCTGTTGGTGCTTCATTTGCAGTGCTACAAGCAAGTTTGATCGAATTTCTTTACAACTCAGCTTTAAAAGCAATTACCGGAAGGCCTGGACCTCATTGGAGAGATAATTCCGATATGGAAAAGTTAAGTAAAACATTTCGTTTTGGTTTTTTACGTGGAGGAATTTTTTGGGGTTGGCCATCTGGCCATACATCCGCCACAATGGCTGTAATTTCTGCTCTAACAAATTATTATTCAAATAGTACTTGGTTAAAAATAGTTGGTTATTCTTGGGTTGCATATACAATTTTTGGAGTTTCATCGGTAAACCGCGGTGGAATGCACTGGTTTTCTGATGCTATTGCCGCAGCGCTAATGTCCTATGCGGTAGGTTCAACTGTGGGTAAATATTACAGAAAATTATATGACTCATCAAATTCTAGCGGAAACATTTCGCCAAAATTAATGCCTAGGGAAAATCCAATTGGGATTAATTTAACATTCCAATTCTAAAAAATATATTAAGAAAGAATAACTTGTGATTCTTTCTTGATTTACATTTTCAAAATATTTTTTAATGATTTCCGCAGCTTTGTATATGTTAATGAAACAACAATTAAAACAGTTCCCAAAGCAATGAATGAAACTATTTTATATGTTGCATCTGAATTTGTTATACCAATTATAAAAACATAACCCACTGTTAATAACAGCGTTAGTAAAGCCATCCATCTATATTTTTTATTTTTTAAAATTAAACTTAGAACATAATAAATAATAGCAACAACAATCCATGAAACGCTGATTAGGCTTTCGGGCATTGCAAAATAAAGTGCATAAGGGATTATGAATAATGCAGAAAGCAAATAAGCATTTCGCATTTGTTCGGTCTTTAATTCAAGCCTGTCTTTTTTCCAATTAAGAACTCTTGCACTTAAAAGAGCTACTATACCAAAACTTATACTTATTAAATCAACTTTTCCTTCTACAGCAAGATAAGTAATAAAAATAATTGCATAAATTATGAAATTGGCAACAACAATAAATTTGGATCTAAACCAAACAGCAGTGGAAATTACAAGTAAACTTTGCCAACACAACCAAATAAATAATAATGGAGATGGAAATTGAATTACTATTGCAACGCTTAGTGCTAAGTATCCAAACATTGCATAAAAAAATGTTGAGTATTTGCTTTTTTCCTTTATCCAAAACATAAAAGCAAAAACTAAAAATTCAATTGAAGCAAGTAAATAGTAAAAAAATAAAAACTCTGTTTTTGTAGATAATGTAATTAAGCTGAACAAAGCATAACCCATAAATACATTTAATCCAGAAGAAAGAATAATATTTATATTTTCTGGTTCTTCCCTGTTTCTTAAAAAATTTCCAAATGCATAAATAGAAGCATAAATGAGAATAAAAATTAAATTTAATTGCGGTGAAGATAATGTTTGAATTGATTTTCCAATAAGTGGATTATTAATAAACCAAACAAGGTGAGTCAAATATGAAAAAATTATTCCGAAAAAAATTAAACCTGTCCATTTATACTTCAGTTTCAAAAAGACAACTAATATTGATATCAATGAAATCATTGTAAAAATAAAATAAGGCTGATCGCTGATTATTGCAGTGGCAAAACCAAACAGTAGACTAAGTGCTGTTAGATATATTGACTTTCTTCTAATTGTAATAACAAGATTAATAATCGAAACAATCGTTAATAATACAATTTCTGTTGTAATATCATTTACTAAATTCTCGTGACCGAAAAAAAATAATCTCATGGTTGTGAAATAAAGAAGAGCTAAGCCATCCCCAAGTAAAAATCCAGAGATATAATGAAAATTTTTCCTGCTAAAATATTCAGCAGCAAAAAAAGTTGAAGCTAGAAAATATCCAAAAATTGCAGGAAATATTGTGGGAAGATTTTTATATGGAAAGGTTAAGAAGAAAGCCATACCTACCACTAATGTAATAACTCCTACTTTTGCGAACCAGTATTCACCTATACGATATTCGAGCTGTTCTTCTTTATCTTCATTTTTAATATTTTCTTGCAAATCATCTTTTACAGTTTCAGTAAGCGGCTCAATGTTAAGATAATCTTCTAGCCGAGATATTCGTTCTTCAAGTTTTTTGATCGCAGAAAGAATCTCTTCATTATCAGGTGTTTCAGCGGACATATCTCCCGAATTGATTTGTTCCCGCATAACTTACCTCATCTTTTAGTTATTTATCTACCATTTATTAATTCTTCTGCTGAGCTCTTTAATTAGCTCAGCAGAAGTTTGTTTTACACTTTTAGAATTAAAAAACATATGCTAATACAAGTCTATATACTTTAATTATTAGCGTTCTTTTTTTCAATTCTCCTAATAAATAGATAAAGCATTAATGCCAAAAAACTAATTATTACAACTGAAATTCCTAAACCGATTCTACGAAAATAATATTCATGTATTGCTGCAGAAGCGTCTGCTTTAACTGAAGAAGTAACAGTCAGTCCTTTATTAACTACTTCATTAAATTTTGCTTCATCAAAAGAATGCACCATTGTCCGAGCTTCCATACTTGCTTGAGTTGCATCTCTTAATTTGAATTTAGCTTCATTAATCTCCATACCTTTTTGCTCAGCTTCCTCAACTAGAGCAGAATCAATTTTTTCAGTTGATGCCAAACTGTCAATCATTAAACGCATTTCTTTAGCAACCATATATCCTTTTGATTTATCATCTGGTTTATGGCATTTTGAACAAATTGCATCAGGTGTAACACCAAGAAACTTACTTGTTGGTTTTTCAATATCATGGTTGCTATGGCATGTTTCGCACTCTGGAAGTTTTTGTTTATCAAATGCTTTTTTATGCGGGCTGGAAGAGAATAATTCCGCATTTAAGGCATGGCATGTCCCACAAACCTCAGAAATAGATTCAACTCCAGGAGGCGTAGCACCATGATTTCCATGACAGCTATTGCATACCGGCGCGCTTAAATCATGCTTCTCAAAAAGCGCAACTCCATGCACACTTTTTTTGTATAATGCATATTGATTTGTAGGAATTTTATATTCTTTCATGTATTGAGGATCGCTATGACACTTTGAACATGTCTCGGGAATATTTGTTGGATATACTTTTGATCTTACATCTTTTACATTTTTTATATCGTGGCTTCCATGGCAGCTTGCACATTCTGCTGGTTTAGGATCTCCCTTTGCATTACGCATTCCATGCACACTTGTTCTATATTTCTGCAATTGATCTACCGGCAAAGAAGGATTATAAGATCGCATATAAACTGGATTGTCATGGCACTTTCCACAAGTTTTCGGAACATTAGTTGGATAAACTGGAGAATTAGGATTTGTAACTTCAACAATTCCATGAGCATTATGGCAAGTTATACATTGAACAATTCTTTCAGCTCCGTCTATTGCAAGTTTTCCATGAACACTTCCTTTTAACAGTTCAAATTGATTTGTTGGAATTTTTGAACCGTATTTCTTCATCATTTCACTACTTGCATGACATCTTATGCAAGCTTGAGTAATTTCGTTTCCTTTTGGAACTCCTTTATATCCAGCTTCCTTGCTCATCGCTTTATCCATATCATCTGATTGTCTATCACCTCCATGACAATCAGCGCAAGAAATTCCTTTTTGAAAATGAATATCTTTCTTAAACAATGTCGCTTCATCACTACCTAAAGATTCATGACAAACGTAGCATTGATCCACAACCTTTTTTCCTTTGTCTTGGGCAGCAAGCATAAAACTGGAAATCAAAAGCATAACAGATAAAATTATTTTATTCATGACCGCCACCCCAAGATTGTTAAGATAATAATAAATATAACAGCAAAGATTCCTAGATAATTTACAAATCTATTTTGCTCACCTCTTGAACTTTTTCTATCCCAAAAAGGAATAAGCAGCCATAATAAGCCAGCTGCTCCAAATAATAAAATGCCAACAACTTCGCCTTCTGCAAATAAAATATGTGAGGGGAAATATTTAAGACTTTGAAACATGAATAAAAAATACCATTCGGGTTTTATTCCCGCTGGTGCAGATGAAAAAGGATCGGCTTTCACTCCAAGATCTGCCGGAAAAAATACCGCAAGTATTGCAAGAACATTTAAAACAATAAGCCATAGTAAAAGATCACGTAAAAGAAAATTAGGAAAAAAAGGCATTGTCTTTTTTTCTGATGAATGTTGTTCTTCAAAGTGCATCGGCTCGCTAATTCCTTGCCTTTGAATCAATATTAAATGTATTGCAAGAAGAATAGTAAAAATTCCAGGGAACAAAGCAACATGAAATCCAAATAATCTTGAAAGTGTTGCACCAGAGACATCATCGCCGCCGCGAATAAAAGTTCTAAGAGGTTCACCAATAATTGGCACTGCGCCGGCGATATCAGTTCCTACTTTTGTTGCAAAAAATGAGAGGGTATTCCAAGGTAAAAGATATCCGCTGAAACCAAAACCAAGACACATAAAAAACATCAGCATACCAGTTACCCAGGTTATTTCCCTAGGTTTTCTGTATGCTTTTTCAAAATAAACACTAAACATGTGAATGAATGCTGAAAGTATAAAAAGATTTGCTGCCCATGCATGAATTGATCTTACCAACCAACCAAATTGGACTTTTGACATTATAAATTGAACACTTTCAAAAGCAAGATCAGAACTTCCTTTATAATAAAAAAGAAGAAGAATTCCGGTTGTTACTTGAATGATGAAAAAGAAAAGTGACACTCCGCCAAAATAATACCAGATGGAATGTCGATGAACCGGCACATACTTTTTCCCCATGAACTTAACTAAGTCTTCAAGCTTAACCCGCTCGTCAACCCAATTATAAATTTTAGTAAAAATATTTTTCATTTCTGCCTCACGTCATTTTTGAAATTATTATTTCATCGCCTTTAATTATAGCTTTGTAAACGTCTAAAGGACGAGGCGGAGGGCCTGAGATATTTTTTCCATTCAAATCGTATTTTCCATTATGACATGCACACCAGATTGTCCCAAGGTCTTTACGAAATTGAACAGTGCATCCAAGGTGAGTACAAATTGCAGAAAAGGCGCGAACATCACCGCTTGCAGTACGAATAACAATAACTGGTTTACTGCCGAAGCGAATAATTTTTCCGCTGTCTTTTTCAAATGCGCTTAGTTTGCCAGCGCTTACACTTGTAACTACAACTTCATTTTGTTTAGGAGGTTTAAGGTAGGCAATTAGAGGATAGAAAATTGAAGCAGCGAATCCTACAATACCTAAATTTAATAGGTATTTCAAGAAATCCCGTCTGCTTTTTTGAACCGGCTGATTTTGAACATTGTCCATATTACTTCACCTTTTGTTAAGTAAATTCCAATGAGCCGTAATTCATCTGACCAGGAATAAGAGTACGTGCTAAATATCCAACTTGTCTATTGAACAGACTAATTAAGTTGAAATGTAGTTATTGCAACCGAATTAATTTTTACTATGACAATCGCTACAATTCATCTCCTTCCAGGAATCTCCGATATTTATTGGATGACGATATTTAACGCCAGTTAATGATACTTCCGGCTTTTCATTTCCAAATTGTTCAGAGAAAATTGTATGACAGATATTGCAATCTTTTGAGATTACTTTACCGTCACTGCTAACGTGTTTTCCATCGTGGCAGCGGAAACACCCAGGTGAATATAAATGGCCGATGTTGTTAGGAAATTTTTTCCAACTTACATTCATCTCAGGGAAATAATTCCGCGCATATATTTTTTGTACTTCTTGAATCGCTTGTTCTATTTTATCTTTCATTTTTGAGGCAGTGTTTGGATAATTCAGGTTATAAAACTCCTCTATTTTTGTTTTTATGCTGTCTAAAGCTATATCTTTTTTTGTATAACCTGCTTCGAGTGCATCAACAGAAATGCTTTTAACATAAGGCAATTGAGGGTCAATTAAATTTGCCGCCATTGCATCGTTAACAGATGAGGCTGGAGGATGGTAAATATGTGTAGGTCTATTATGGCAGTCAATACAGTCCATTTTTCTAATATTTTTATCATTGATTAAACTATTAGGAATTTTGACATCAGTGCTTTTGTATACAGTTTCTTTTCCATCTAATGATTTTATTTTCACCCAAGGAATAACTTGTCTGGCACGGTCTGTTGCAATATAAGAGATATCATTTGCAATGTTCATATGCCAATGTATTCCAGTTGTAACCCCTGATTCTTCATTTCCCCCTCCTATATTAATTGAAAGTGTTAGTGACATCTTAGAATTATCTTCGTCGGACAAATAATAATTTTTTACTTTTTCCATCTTGCTATAAAAAACTTTTGGCCAATGACATTGTTCGCAGGTTTCCCTTGCAGGGCGCAAATTTGTAATTGGAGTTTCAATCGGCCTAGAATACTTATTGAATAAGACAGAATAAATTTGGTAAGCCCCAGAAATTTTTGAACGAACGTACCAATCGGCACCAGAACCGATATGGCATTTAACGCAGCCTACTCTTGCATGTGGAGAATTTTGATAAGCTGTATATTCTGGCGTCATTACTTTATGACAAATCGTTCCGCAAAACTGATCTGAATCAGTATATTCATAAGCTTTATAACTTCCAAAAGCTGAAAACATAAGAAGAAGAATTGTTCCAATTGAAAAAATAGTAAATGCTCTTCTATGCTTTGGATCGTTTAAGTCAATTCTTGGAAGAATATGATCTCTATGTTTGCCCTTTAAATCTCTTCGGTGTTCGCGAAAAATACCAAAAGCAACTAAAATTAATCCAACAATTAAAAACGCAGGAAGAATTACAAATGCAATTATTCCCATGTATGGTTTTTGTTCTGCAGCCAAAGTTTCTAGAAGTATCAAGAAAAGAATAAGTCCAAAGCTAATTGCTGCAATTGCCGCCCCTGCAATCGTAATAGTATTATAAAACGATGACGGTAGCCATTTTCTCATTTAAAAAACACTCTACTTTCTATTTTTAATTTTTCTTCAATTCTTATTTCTATCTGTAAGCAAAGATCATTGCATAAATAATCCATACTATTATGCTGAAACCCATGGATAATGCAATCCAACCAAAAACTTTAATTGCTCGAATTACAATTTGCGGATAGGGCTCTACTAAATAATTTTCAAGCTCACCTTTTTCAACAAGTTCTTTATATTCTGTTGGCCTGTCAATTTTAAATTCTTCGAGGGGAATTCTTCCAGAAAAGATTACAATATCCATCGGGAATTTCTCCGGGCGAAGATGTGTATTAAAAAAGTGAACAGTAAAAATAAAACCAGTTGCTAAAAGCGCTTCATCGCTATGAATAATAGTAGCCACATTAATTGCCCAACCTGGTAATATTCTTGTTAAAAGTTCTGGGAACCATAATGTTATTCCTGTAGAACCAATAACAAATATCCCCCAAAATACTGCAAAGTAATCGAACTTTTCCCAATATGTCCAACGGCCGTATTCCGGCCTTTCACCAACACCGATAAACCACTTTAAAGTTCCCAAAATATCTTTTAAATCTTTTTTATTAAACATCATACTGCCTGGATCAAAGATCAGTTTTATCCAAGATTTATTTTCTCTCTTTTTCATTTTTGTTAAATCTATTATGTGTGTAACAAAAATGCTTACCATAACAAGAGCAAAAAAACGATGGATATATCCAGCAGATTCAAAGCCACCAAGAAGATGTGAAAGAATTACAGCCCAACCAGTGTATGAGAATTTCAAAGTCATACCAGTTAGTGCTAAACTAATAAAACTAACTATCATCAAAATATGAAGCACACGATTTAGTCTTGTAAATCTTTGAAACTGAAGTTTTGGACGCTTAACCTGCTGAACCTCAATTGGTTTTATATCTTCAACAATATTTTCAAAATTATTGTCCATTAACTAACTCACCTTTTATTATTCGATTTCTTCTTCATTATTATGAGATAATTTTTCCTTTAGTTCTTTTCTATATTTTATAGAACGAGGCAGCCATAATAAAGTATGAATTCCTGCCAACAAAAATGTTCCAATCAAAAGTGCAGTCATTCCTGCAAATGTCCAATAAAGCCATGGATATTTATTAGGATCATGATGAGTAGCATGAGTAAAATAACCTGCAAATTGTCTATTTGCGCCAGCGTGGCACTTTTGACAAGTTTTAACAACATTCTGGTAACTTAAATGAGAATTTGGATCTGTTACTTTTAAAATATCATGGGCACCATGGCAATCATAACATTTAGCTGTTTTAGTATAACCTAGCTGCGATACTTTACCGTGATATGTATCGAAATATGTTTTTGCAATTTCTGCATGGCATCTGCCGCATTGATTCATTATTGTAAGCTTAAATGTATCTTGATCTGTTCTGCGAATTGTATGCGCAGTATGGCAATCGTTACATGATGGCAGTTCTTTATCAGTTTTTGTTACAAGTGGAGAATGAACGCTTTTATCAAACTGTTCTTGAATTCCATAATGACACTGCCCGCAAGTTGAACTTACATTTTTTCTATTTACACTTGATGCGGGATCTGTATGCGGTAATTCATGATGTGCAGTATGGCAGTCTGCACAGGTTGCAGTTATTGTCATGCCGCTTTTCAATAATCCTTTTCCGTGAATACTTTCTGTGTACTTTTCAACAATATTATGTTCGGTACCGGTGTATCTAACAGCTGCTTTTTGACCTTCACGATGACATTTAGCGCAAAGGTAAGGAACATTTATAGCAAATGTTGGTGACTTCGGATCTTTTTTCCCTAAAACATGGTGAGAACCATGACAATCAGTACAGAATGGTGCATTAGAATTATTCTTTGCATACAATTGACCGTGTATACTCGATTTATATTCATCTCCAATTTCAGCATGGCAAGCTGTACAATCAACAGTATCTGTAATTCCTTCACATGGTCTTAGATGAGATGGATTTACTTGTGTATGGCATTGGCTGCATGCAACTTTTTGATGCATTGATCCGGCAAGTTTTGAATAATCGACAAACATTGATTTCCCACTAGCCGATTTCAAATTTGGCTTGCTATGGCATCTTAAACAATCTTGATCAGCCATACCTTGCTCATAATAAACGTTTCTAATTTTATGCGGCTGATGGCAATCAACGCAAGCAGGCAGAACATTTGCTTCTTTCTCCCAAAGTTCTCCGCGAATAATTTTTCTGTGAACGTTTTCTATACCAGCATGGCATTGAGTACAAGTTGCAGCTATATTTTTTCTTGAAATTGATGAGCGAGGATCTGTGTGCGGCAATACTCTGTGTGGAGTATGACATGAAGCGCAAGTTGCAACAACAACAAGTCCTTTTTTTAGCAATGCTTCGCCATGAATACTTTCTGTATAATTTTCTAATATGTTTGATTGAGGAATATGTCTTTGCACTTGTACAGGTGATCCTTCGCGATGGCAGCTTCCGCAAACATATGGAATATTTAAAGGTGCTACCGCAGACTTTGGATTTTTAACTGGTAGAATTTCATGAGAGCCATGACATGTTTGACAAACTGGAGCTAATTTATCACCCTTCGCAGCAGAAGTTCCATGAAGGCTTATTGCGTAATCTTGGTTTTCTTCTTTATGACAGTTTGTACATTTTGCTCTATCAACATTTTCTTTATGCGGGAAGTCAGAGTTTTTTAAATCAACATGGCAGTCAATACATTTATTACCGGCATGAACTGAGGCAGCTAATTTCTTTGAATCTACATATACAGAAATTTCTTTTCCGTTCTTAGTGCCTTTTAATGTCTTGTCTTCATGGCACCCTAAACAATCACTATTATCCTGTGCATATGCAGAAGCAGAAAATGCCAGCATCATATAGAAAAATGAAAATCTCCAAATATTAAAAAGGAACTTTATTACATTTTTCTCTTCTAAAATTTCAAAATACTCTCTCATCAATATTTTAAACCCACTTTTTACGTACCCCTTCCAGATACTATGATTTATTTTTATCTTCAGTTTGTTTTTGTTTTATTTTTTCTAATTCCAAAGGATGTTCTTCTTTCATTTCTTCTTCAGTCAAAGTTCCGGTAATCCAAGAAGTGTTCATTGGATATATTTCTGGATTGAAGATTACGAAATAAAAGTGCCATACAATAATTGCTAAAGTTGCAAGCCAAGCCTCATAGAAATGAATTGTTCTTGCAATATCCCATCCAAGTTTTGTAAACAATCCAATGAAAGTATTATCAAACCACATTATAATTCCGGTTGCGGTCATTATAATTGTTCCCCATATTAGAGCCCAGTATTCAGCTTTTTCAACATAGCTAAAACGATTTAATTTTGGTTTTGTTTTTGAAATACCTAAATTAAATTTAGCAACTCCAATTGCATCAAATAAATCTTGGCGTTTTGGCAATAAATCTTTTATTAGTTGTCTTCCCCGTTCGGTAAATGAAATGTAATAAATATGATATAAACTAACTACAACCATAATTACGGCAGCAATTCTGTGTAGATAACTACGATACTCAAACGCATTTTCACTTAAATCTCTAATATGTGAAACCCACCAAGAATTTGGATATTGAAGCATAAATCCAGTAATAACTAAAGTGATAAAGCTTAAAGCAAATAAAATATGCTGAATTCTTTCGTTAACATTCATTCGCAGATAAAGAGCATGCGTATGTCTTTCTTCAGCCATCATTCCCATTTGTTTTAGCTTTTTAATTTTAGCTTTCTTTATGAAATCCAAAATATTATGAAGGAACATTGCGCCAATAATAGAGAGAATCATTACAATGTAAATAGAGGCTATCCAATAAAGAATCGGATCAGTTTTAGCATTTGTAGTTGTAGCATGAATGTTTCCGACAGCAAATTTTTCATTAGCTCCAGGATGACATTTTCCACAAGTCTTTGCTAAATTTCCCTTGTAAACGCTAGACCTTGGATCATTAGGCGGTAAAATATTATGAGCAGTATGGCAGCTAGCACAATTTGCAACCGTGGTTGCGCCGCCTTGCAAAGCTAAACCATGATAACTATCTTTAAAAGTACTCCATCGATTTGGGTTTAAACCAAACTTAGCCGAAAGTGCCATAGAGCTATGGCATTTAGAACAAACTTGTTGTGCAAGATTTGCATATGAAGTTGGAGCTTTCGGATTTGTCGGTCTTAAAATATTATGCTCACCATGACAGTCTGTACAAACCGGCGCATCAATATGACCTTTTTGTAAGACTGCAATTCCATGTATACTTTGTTTATACTCAGCAGCAATCTCTTTATGGCATTGGCCGCAAGTGTTTGGTATATTAAATTTGTTTACAGTAGAAGTTGGATCGCTTGGAGCTTTCATTCTATGAGCGGTATGGCAATTAACGCAATTAGCAACTTTGCCGTTTCCCTCGCTCAATAGTTTGCCATGGATGCTATGCTCATATGAAGCTATAAATCCAGCCGATGGAGATGTCCTCTCTCTTATTTCAGCATTATCAAGATGACAAGAAACGCAAAGTTTTTCTTGCGCTATCTTAACTTGAGTTGAATCTCTTTTTATTGTTACAGATGTAATTTGATTTTTATGACATGTAAAACAATTAGGCGCACCTTTAACATTTTCTCTTAAACCATTTGCATGTGCAGAAGTTAAAAATTCTTGTTTTTCTTTTTTATGACAATTACCGCAAGCTTCAACTAAATTTGTATTATAAAATTTTGAGCCAGGAACTTTAGGTGAAATTACATCATGAGTACCATGACAGCCCTTACAATTAACATCTTCTTTACCAGTAACTGTATTAGCTTTTAACATTTGCGGATGGAAAGGATGCTTTAGTGCTGCATCTTTATGGCATGATTTACAATCTATCGGTTGAATATTTTCCTTGTGTGGCGTATTGTTAATATCAAATCCAACATGACAAGCTATACATTGCAATTTTGCGTGGGCTGAATGAGAAAGTACATCAGCATCAACATAAAGTGAAACTGTTTTTTTATTCTTTTCCATTGTCAAAGTACTGTCACTATGACAAGTTAAACAGTCATCATTAGATTGAGCATTAAGCTTATCTGTACTTGTTATTAATAAAATTAAGATAAGAATGATGAAGTAAAAATCTTTTTTTAGTATTCTTTTTAGATATGAACTTAACTTGATATTTGAGCTAACTTTTTGCGGACTAAAAACAAACATGGTTTCCTACCTGAAATTTAGAGTAATTCTGTATTTTGATAAATTATATTGATACGTTTCATTTAGCTCAAAGTTTAATCGAATTATCCACAGGCGTTTTAAACCTTTTGTCATAGAATTTAATCCATCCTGGCTAAATAATGAAACTTTATTTTTCTTTTGCCTTGTTCTAAACTTTGCTAGGAATTCTTTCTTAAAATAATTTCTATTTTAAAAAGTCATCCTATTTGAAATTTTTGGGGAAAAAATATTTTCCCTTAAAACAAGATCTTCTATTATTAAATTACAAATGCAAATCCAAACAAAGCAACTACACTAAAAACAAAAAGTAAGTAGATTATTATATTTTTCATTTTTCTAATCTTCTTTCTTTCACTTAATTTCTTATTTACAAACTCATTAATAAATTATTTTTTCAAATGTTTAATTAAAAAAAGTTATGGTGAAATTGTTATAAAAATTATCGACATCAATTACATGTTGCTTATCAGAAATTTTTATTGTTCCATTATTATTCGAGCAGGAAACATTCTGCAAGGACTTTCTTTCAATTGAACTGCCTAGCTCAAATATTCCAACCTCACCATATTCTTCAGAAATTATAAAATTAATATTTTCTTCCTCAGCAAATTTTTTAACTTCTTCGGTTACATTTCCACATTTAATTACTTGAATTATATTTTGATAATAATTTAATTTCTCTCTAATGTAACGATTCAATTCTACTCTTGCATTTTCTTCTTCATTCAAAAATAATTCATCCATTTCATGACTTTCTCTTGGTATAATTTCGAATGGAGAATTATCAATTACGTGAAGGATATATAATTTTGCATTATATAATTTTGAAATTGTAAGTGCGTAATCCAAAGAAGGCAAAGAATAAGTTGTAAAATCTAAATGGAATAATATTTTATCAATTTTTTGCATCTTTTTACTATTAAATTTATAAAATCCGTACCGGCAAAAACAAAGAATATGCCGTAAACTATTTTACAATAATATTACCAGAACGTTAAAAATTTGCAAAAAAATCCACATATGAGAAATTAATTAAAAACCTATTCTCAAGTTTGGGATATTTTATTTTTATTTGTTGATAATAGCAACAATATGCTTAGTCTTCGAAATTCATATTTTAGAAAATTATTGTAATGATTGAAGTGTCAAAATTTCTTAGAATGATTTGAATTGATTAAAGATAAGGCAAAGAAAATTTTTTTATGAAACTATAAAGAAATTTTAAATAATTCTTTTATTTTTTCTCGTTCATCACTCTTGGAGTGCAAATTATAAAATTCATTTTGGGAAGAATTATATTGATAATCCATTTCCCATTTAGAAATATTTTTTACAATCTCATCAATTGAATCAATTATAAAATCAACTTCGTCGTCTGTCATTGTTGGATGAAGCGATAATCTTACCCAGCCTGGTTTTTCTGAATAATCTCCATGATTAATTTTTTCAGTAATATGATGAGACTGCGCCGGACTTACATGCAAAAGGTAATGGCCATAAGTTCCCGCGCAAGAACAGCCGCCTCTTGTTTGAATTCCAAATCTATCATTTAAAAGTTTTACAACAAGGTTATAATGAATATTATCAATATAAAATGAAATTGCTCCAAGCCGATCTCTAACATTTCCAGCAAGAATATGAAGATGAGAAATCTTTGATAATTTTTCAAAAACAATTTTGATAAGTTCAGATTCCCTTTCCTCAATATTTGATGTTCCCATCATTTCTTTCAATTCAACACACAATCCTGCTTTAATTGTTTGAAGGAATGCAGGCGTGCCTCCGTCTTCACGAAGTTCAATATTATTAATAAATTTATGTTCACCCCAAGGGTTTGTCCAATCTACAGTTCCACCGCCAGGATTATCCGGAACGCGATTATGATAGAGTTTTGAATCAAAAATAATTACTCCGGCAGTGCCTGGCCCACCAAGAAATTTATGCGGCGAAAAGAAAATTGCATCTAATCTTTCTAATGAATCTTTAGGGTGCATATTAATATCAACATAAGGCGCTGAGCAGGCAAAGTCTACAAAACAAAAACCGCCATTTTCATGCATCAACTTTGCTAATTTGTGGTATGGAGTTTTAATACCCGTAACATTTGAACAAGCAGTAAAAGAACCAATTTTTAATTTTCGGTCTTTATATTTTTCAAGCTGTTTTTGAAAATCATCAAAATCTATTAATCCTTCTTTGTTGGGGTTAATACAAACCACGTCAGCAATTGTTTCCAGCCATGATGTTTGATTCGAATGATGTTCCATATGAGTTAAAAAAACTACAGGGGTTAATTCCTTCGGCAAGTTGACGTATGTTTTTAGTTGTTCTGGAATTTTCAATCCTAAAATTCTCTGAAACTTGTTAATCAATGCCGTCATTCCAGAACCGGCTGTAATTATAACATCATCCTTTGCTGCATTAACATGCTTCTTAATATATTCATGGGCATAATGGTAAGAATGAGTCATCATTGTACCAGTTATAGAAGATTCTGAATGAGTATTTCCTACAAGTGGTCCAAATGTCTCAACCATTTTTTTCTCAATTGGCGCATACAATCTTCCGCTAGCAATCCAATCGGCATATATGATTTTCTTTTCGCCATATGGAGATAAAAATGTTTGATTTATTCCGACAGTATTACTTCTGAACTTACTAAAATATGTTTCTAAATGACTCATTTTATCCTCTAGTGCCAAACTTAAATAATCAGCTTGGAATTACCAACAAAATTTTGATGAAATTAAAAAACCAAATAGCAATAAAAAAATTACAAAAAATATTCAGAGAGCATAAAGTTTCTAATTGCTCTTTTTTTTTCTATTTTTGAAACAAGTTAATTCATTAAAACCTTTATTTGAATATGCA
Source organism: Bacteroidota bacterium (assembly GCA_021824145.1). Taxonomy (GTDB): domain Bacteria; phylum Bacteroidota; class Ignavibacteria; order Ignavibacteriales; family Ignavibacteriaceae; genus FEN-1297. Next base: position 339,453 of record JAKALM010000001.1, on the reverse strand, counting down.
ATACATAATAGGAATGGACGGGGGAGGCACAAAGACTCACTGTTTAATTACAAATTTAGATGGAAAAATTTTGTATGAATGCACGGGCGGCGCTTCAAACTTTTTAGTCATTGGCACAGAAAAAGTTTCGGAAACAATTTTCAATCTTATTCAAAGCTGTAAGAATCAATTAGGAATTTCGTTTTCGGATATCAGTTCAATTGTTCTTGGCACTACTGGTGCAGGCAGAAGAAACGATGCCGAAAAATTGGAAAATGCATTTAAAGAATATTCTCAAAATCATGGCGCCAACTTAAATTTTTTTCATGTTGAAAGTGATGCACGAATTGCGCTTGAAGGCGCTTTTTCAGGAAAACCAGGCAGCATTTTAATTGCGGGAACTGGCTCAATAATGTTTGGAAAAGATTCGGAAGGACGCATACATCGCGTCGGCGGTTTCGGAAGATTTTTAGGAGATGAAGGAAGCGGTTTTGTAATTGGTAAAAAGGGATTGGCAGCAGTTTCAAAAGAATTTGATGGGCGCGGCAATCCCACAAATATTTCAAAACTTGTAAAAGAAAAATTTGGAATTGATTCTTCCGAAAAATTAATTAATGAAATTTATAAAAATAATTTTGATATTGCTTCGGCAGCGCCATTAGTAATCGAGGCTGCTGAGCAAGACGATGCTGTGGCATTAAAAATAATTGATGAAGAAACAGATGAACTTTTATTTCATCTTTCCGCAATGTTAAAAAAATTAAATCAAGCGGAAATGAATGTTGCATTTATTGGTGGAATAATAACCCACGACAATATTTATTCAAAAACTTTGCGAAAAAAAATAGCATTAAAATTGCCAAACATAAAAGTTAAAGAACCCGAAAACTCGCCAGCTTTTGGTGCTGTTTTAATGGCAAAAGAAATTTAAAAACTTATAGTTGATTATTTTAATAAGAGCAACATATCAATTGGTATTTAGGATTTTATCTAAGCAATCTGATCTTAAGCAATTCAACTTCATCAGGTTCATATCATTTATTATTAATTTTTAGTTTTAATGGAAAGAAAATTATATGTCGAAAGAAAAAGCTGTAGTTAGAAATCCTTGGGCGTGGGTTCCTTCACTTTATTATGCTGAAGGAGTACCGTATGCTTTAGTAATGCTGGTTTCTGTAATTATGTATAAACGCCTAGGCATTTCGAATGCTGAGATAGGTTTTTATACCGGTATTTTATATTTACCTTGGGTTATCAAACCTTTGTGGAGCCCTATCATTGACATGCTAAAGAAAAAAAGATTTTGGATTATAATAATGCAATTTATTGTTGGAATGGGATTGCTGGGTGTTTCACTATCCATTCCTACTTCAAATTTTCTTTTATATACTCTTATCTTTTTCTTCCTAATGGCATTCAGTTCTGCAACTCATGATATTGCCGCTGACGGATTTTATATGCTTGGATTGGATGTCCATCAACAAGCATATTTTACAGGAATTAGAAGCACATTTTATAGAATTGCAATTATTACAGCTCAAGGTGTGCTTGTAATAATTGCTGGTGAACTAGAAAAATCAAAAGGTATACCTCAAGCTTGGCAAACAGTTTTTCTTATTTTAACTGGTTTATTTTTTCTGTTTTTTATTTATCACCAATTTATTCTTCCGTATCCTAAATCAGATAAACCTGTTACAAATACTGAAACTGACAGCCCAATAAAAAATTTTTTTAGAACTTTTGTACTCTTCTTTAAGCGAGATAATATTATACTAATTATAGCTTTCCTTTTAATTTATCGACTTGGTGAAGCACAGCTTATAACTATTGCACAGCCTTTCTTAAAAGATCCAAGAAGCGTAGGCGGATTAGGATTGACAACAATTCAAATAGGATTTGTCTACGGCACAGTTGGAGTTATTGCTTTATCTATCGGCGGAATTATTGGTGGCTTGGTTGCTGCAAAAAACGGTTTAAAGTTTTGGCTGTGGCCAATGTTCATTGCAATTAATATACCTGCTTTGGTTTATATAACACTTTCTTATCTTATGCCTACAAGTTTTTATGTAATTTCCGGTTTAGTTGCAATCGAACAATTTTGTTATGGATTTGGTTTCACCGCATACATGCTTTATATGATATATATTGTTTCCGGTGAATTCAAAACTTCACACTATGCAATTGCAACCGGATTTATGGCTTTAAGTATGATGATTCCAAGATTGTTCAGTGGAGTAATTCAAGAGATGCTCGGTTATCAGCATTTTTTTGTTTGGGTTCTTCTAACAATGATTCCAGGATTCTTTATTGTAAAATCTATTAAAATAGATCCCGAATTCGGAAAGAAAGTTGAAAAAGCTAAGGAGTAATTTTGATGAAAAAATTTATTTTATCTTTTCATAGTTTGATATTTCTAGCGGTTATTTTTTTATTAAATTTTATTTTAATTGATAATTCCTTTGCACAATTAAAATTAAAACTTGAAAATAAAAAATTTACAAAGGTTGATAGTGTAGTTAATGCAGCTATCAGAGATTCTGCATTTCCTGGCGCTGATCTTCTTGTAGCCAAGGATGGTAAAATTATTTATCGGAAAGCGTACGGCAATTATACTTATGATCCGGCTTCCGGATCAATTAAATTAAATACAATGTGGGACATGGCTTCATGCACAAAAGTTACTGCAACAACAACTGCCGCAATGATGTGCTACGATAAGGGTTTGTTCAAACTCGATGATAAGGTCGCAAAGTATCTTCCAGACTTTGGGAAAAATGGAAAAGAAAATGTAACGATTAGAAATTTGCTAGTTCATGACAGCGGTTTAAGGCCAGATATAAAATCTTACAAAGCTTATGACACAGTTGCCAATAAAACACAAGCAGTAATGAATGAAATTTATAATGATACTCTTGTTTATCCAACTGGTACAAAAATGGTTTATTCAGATTTAAATTTTATTTTGATGGGAAAAATAATTGAGAAAGTAACCAAACAGCCGCTGGATAAATTTTGTGAAAAAAATATTTTCAAGCCGCTTGGAATGAAAAGCACGATGTTCAATCCGCCAGCATCTTTAATAGGCAGAATTGCACCAACTGAGATTGATAATTATTGGAGACATCGATTAATCAGAGGTACAGTTCACGATGAAACTTCTCAATTACTTGGCGGAGTTGCTGGACACGCAGGTTTGTTTTCAACTGTTGGTGATCTTGCAAAACTTCTTCAAATGCTTTTACAAAAAGGAAAATACGGCGGCAAAAGGTTTATAAAAGCTTCTACAGTTGAAATGTTTGTGAAGAAGCAATCTGAATTAAGCACGCGTGCTCTTGGTTGGGATACAAAATCTCCGGAACATTCTTCAGCCGGACATTATTTCAGCGATATTTCTTACGGGCATACCGGCTTTACAGGGACATCAATGTGGACAGATCCGACAAGAAAATTATTTGTAATATTTTTAACAAACAGAGTTTATCCAACAAGAAATAATTCGAAGATTATGAGAGTTCGTCCTGAAGTACATGACGCAATTATAGAAGCTATTGAGAAATAATTAAAATATCCGAATGAAAAAAGTAAATTCAATTTCGTATCCAAATGTTTTTAACTTGAATGAAAGTGATAAACTTTGGATTGAAAAACAATTATTGAAATTATCTTTAAGAGAAAAATGCGCACAAATGGTAATGCCATGGGTTCTTGGCGAATACATAGCTGATGATTCAATTGAATTTTCTAGATTGACGCGGCTTGTTAAAGATGAGAAAGTTGGCGGCTTAATTTTTTTCAGAGGGAACATTCTGAATGAAGCAATGCTGATTAATAAAATGCAAAAAATTGCTGATGTTCCTTTACTTATTGCTTCAGACTTTGAGCGCGGTTTAGGAATGAGGTTGACAGATGCAATTGAATTTCCATACAACATGGCGATTGCTGCAACCGGCGATCCACATTACGCTTATTTAATGGGGAAAGAAATTTCAAAAGAATGTAGAGCGCTTGGTGTATTTCAAAATTATGCGCCTGTTGCTGATATAAATAACAATGCCGATAATCCAATAATTAATATCCGCTCATATTCAGAAGATAAAAAAATTGTAACCGAGTTTTGCGATGCATTTATTAAAGGCGCTGAAGAAGAATATATTTTAACAACTGCAAAACATTTCCCCGGCCATGGAAATACAAAAATAGATTCCCATCAAGATATTCCAATCATTGATGGCAATTCAAATGAATTAATGAATAACGAATTTTTCCCTTTTAAAAAATTGATTGACTCGGGTGTTCATTGTATAATGATTGGACACTTAAATGTCCCAACTTTCGATTCAACTAAAAATCTTCCGGCTACTTTATCCAAACCTATAATTACAGGATTGCTTAAAAATAAATTAGGATTTGATGGACTGATTGCGACCGATGCAATGAACATGAGTGCAGTTACAAAATATTTTTCTGCCGGCGAAGCTGCTGTAAAAGCTGTTGAAGCTGGGATTGATTTAATTCTTATGTCACCAGATGAAGAAGTTACAATCAACTCTATTTATAACGCCGTAAAATCTAGAATGATTAGTGAAGAACGAATTAACTATAGTGTTAGAAAAATTTTTGCTGCAAAAAAATGGCTTAAGTTAAATGAATGGAAGCCAATTAAATTAGAAGAGCTGGGGAAAGTTATAAACAGCAAAACTCATTTAAGACTAGCTGAAGAAATTGCAGAAAAATCAATCACTTTGGTTAAAAATGATAAAAAAATAATTCCAGTTGATGCATACAAAGTTCGCACCGCAGCTTGTATAACTATAACTGATGAAATCGGGACGGAATCTGAAATGTTTTTCCAAAAAATTGCTAAAGAAAATTTTGACAAAATTTATTCGGTTGTGCTAAACAAAAAAAGCACAACAAAAGATTATATCCGAGCTTACCAAATTGCAAAATCTTCTAACTTAATTTTATTACCATCGTTCGTAAGAGTAAAAGCATATCAGGGAACTGTTAAACTTTCAAAAAGAAATACTGATTTTATAAATAAGATTATTCAACTAAAAATTCCTTCTGTATTAATCAGTTTGGGCAATCCATATTTGTTATCACTTTTCCCCAATGCTAAAACTTATTTATGCGCTTATGGAGATTCAACTGTTTCTCAACAAGCAATTATGAAAGCTATTTTGGGCGAGATAAATATTTCCGGCAAACTGCCAATTTCAATTCCAAAGACCAATTGCAAAATTGGTGACGGAATTCAAATCAATAAAATAAATAGAACATAAAAATGAAACACTTTATAATAAATATTAATTACATAGTTCCATTAACAAAGATTGATGAAATTCTTTCTGAACATAGAAAATTTTTACAAGTTGGATATAACAATGGATTACTTTTATTCTCTGGTCCTCGAAATCCACGGACTGGCGGAATTGTTGCGGCGCGTGCAAATTCAATAGAAGAATTAAAAACTTTTTTCGAAAATGATCCATATATGATAAACAGTTATGCCAAATACGAATTTATAGAATTTGACCCAGTAAAACATCAATCAATACTTGATGAGTGGATTACTAAAAATTAAAATAACAACCATGAAAATTTTTAGATAAAAATAGTTGTTTCAATCTTGAACAAATCTTTATTTCTAATCTCAAATTAATATCTTCTCAATTTTTCAATCTCTCAATTCATTTAAATTCAACCGATTTAAGCCATTTTTCAATTACAAATTGAAATTAAAATAATTTACTGATTGGAACAGTAATTGAATAAGGTTACTAATTATTAGATTAGAGGCAATTTATGTCGACCAAAGGTTCAAACGACCAAAATACAGTAAATACAGTAATAGTTGATGACGATCTTCAATCAAGAAAATTATTAGGAATTTTGTTAAAAAAATTCCCCCAAATTAAAGTTGTTGGAGAAGCATCAAATATTAAAAGCGCTTTAGATATAATTAAACAAACAAAACCAGATAGTGTTTTCCTAGATATTAGGCTTGGTGCAAATAGCGGATTCGAATTGGTTGACAAAATTACATGCGAGGCTAAAGTTATTTTCGTAAGCGCTTATGATGATTATGCACTCCGAGCTTTTGAAGTTAATGCTCTTGATTACATTAAAAAACCAATTGAGAAAGAAAGGCTTGCAAAAGCAATCACTAGACTTCTTGCAACGAAAAACGGAATAGCTAATAACAGCCTGGATAAAAATTGGGAAGATTCTCCTTCACAAGTTTTGGCTGAAAAATTTAGTAGTACATTATTAAAGCAAAATGAAAAATCTTTGCATGACCAACAGCAAATTGAAGATGATGAAGTTGAAGATTTTGATGAATTGGAAATTTCTGATGATGAAGAAAAAAATGAATACAATAATGGAGATTCAAAGAAAAAATTAGATTATGACGACAGATTATTTATAACCACAGACGGAATTTCAAAATTTATAAAGATCAGCAACATTCAGTGCATAACGGCAGAAAAAGATTATTCTTACATTTATCTTTTGGGAGGTAAAAAATTGCTTGTTCTAAAGCCAATGGTTGAATGGGAAGAACGACTAACTCCGAAACATTTTGTAAGAATACACAGATCGACAATTGTAAATTTAGAATGCGTAGAAAAAGTAGAAAAATGGTTCAACGCTTCATACCGAGTTTATATTCAAAACATTCAAGATCCTTTTCAAATGAGCAGGCGGTATGCATCCAAGTTGAAGGAAAGATTTAAATAAGAATAATTTAATTATTTTACATTTTTGAAAATTCCTAGTTTAGTTCCAAATTCAAAACTAAAATCTTGAATCATTTTTGAAACTTCGTTATTGTTTGTTGAGCGCAAGTAAGTATCTGCCATTTTAGTAAATATCTGATAAAAATGTATATTCATATCATCAACTAACATCTCTTTTGTCCATAAATCAATTCCCATTGTAACTTTTTCCTGTTTATCCCAAATTGAAATCATCATTGAGTTGCAGGCTTTCTTTCCTTCAAATCCGCCGTCAGTTGCTTCCCATTCAATTTTCTTCGGAACATTTTTGTCATCTAGTTCAATTGCAAATTTAATTTCAGAAGTCTTAGACATAATACAACCTTCATTTTTTTAATTATACTATTAAAAATAAAAAATAATCTTAAAATTATTTTATCGAAGAATACATTTTTATAAAAGTAAAGAAAACAAAGTTATACGTTTTGAATTTTTATTTATTAAAAACTAATTTAATATATGAATGTTATTTTAAAACAAATTAAATATCAGAATCCGAAAGGAAATTTTTACTTTGAAAAATTATCTTCGATTTTTTGTAATATCTTTTTTTCTAATATTTTCTTCAGCTACAAAAGCACAAAGCAATTTTGGTGTAGGAATAAATCTTGGCGGTGGATCATTCGGAGGAAATTTAACAACCCAAACTGGATTTGCTTCAAGTTTTTTTATTGAAGCAAATCCTGGTTTTAGCAGAGATTTAATATTTCGTATTAGTTTTGTTTACATAACCGACAGCAATATTCTTTTCCCTCAAAATCCGAACAGAAATTATCCATTTATAAAATGCTTTACTTTAAAAGGAATTGAATCGCAAAAAATCTTAAACAATTTATACCTTGAAGAAGGGCTTGGGCTTTTATTTCTAAATGATAGAACTTTTGAAAATATTAACGAATGGGATTTCGGCGCTGCATTTTCCATTTTGCCCGGAATTGATTTTCGTGATGAGTTAAAAAGAGGTTTTAAACTTGGTGTTGGAACTGAATACGGATTAACTTTTACTAATACAAATGTTTGGTATTTTTCTATTCACCTTCAAACTGAATTTTATTTTTAATTGTATATTAAAAACAAAAGCCGTTCTTTTTATGGAACGGCTTCTGATAATAAACATTTTTATTAAATCATTTGTCAGATACTATTTTTCCTGCTTGAAGCTCATCACTTAAACGTGTAGCTTTATACAAATCTTTAATTGCTTCCATCATTCCAGCGGAATGAACAGCAACAGTTCTATTTGCTTCGGTTGTGAATATAAAATTGCCAGGCAAGCTTTCGATGTTTCCGTCAAAAGCAAGACCTACAATTTGTGCTTTTTCATTAATAACTGGACTGCCTGAATTACCGCCGATTATATCGTTGGTTGCAACAAAATCCATTGGAGTTTCTAATTTGAAATCTGCTGGAGGATTTTGCCAATCCTTTGGTAAATTATAAGGATATTTCTTATCGAAAGAATAATATCTGTCATACAATCCATAAAAAGTTGTAAACGGCGGAGCAATTGTTCCATTGTATGGATAACCTTTTACAACACCATCGGAAATACGCAAAGTAAATGTTGCATCTGGTGGAATTGAGGTTCCATAAACTTCAAACAATGCTTTACCCAACTCTTGCGAATATGTTGCATCTGCTGATGACAATTCTTTTATTTTATTCTGAAGCTCGGTTTTTCTTGCATCTGTGTGAACCATAAAATAAATGAAAGGATCGTTTGAATTCAAAATTGCATCAGGCCCTTGGCTAATCAATTCTTTCAATTTATCAGTGCTAGTTAAATATGAATTGCTTAACATATAATTTACTGCATCTTCGCCTGTCTTTCCAGCAGTCATCTTTGCAACTATTTCATTATTTGTTCCAAGATATTTTTCTAATCTAGCAACTTGATCTTTCAACATTGCATCCTGCATTTCGGTATCAAATTTTGCCGGAATAATTTCATTGATAGTAGAATCAAGTTTTGCACCTTTATAATCTTCAGATCTTTGATCTTCAGGAAGCTTCAATTGGTTTGCAAGATGAATAACTTCGCCGGCAATCATAAAATATTGTGAGCTTGTATATGGATTTGTGCTGATTGCAAAATATTCATTAGAGATTGATTCCATCTGTTTTTGAATATCAGCTATCTTATCCCATAGACCGCCGTATTTAGAATTTAATTCACTGTTTGCTTTAACTGCTTCTTTAAATTTGTTTTCAAAGTCAATTTTCTTTTGCATTAAGATAGGATCTCTCAAGCCAGCAAGCATTCCAGTATATGCTTTTTGAGAATTTGAAAAACCAAATAAACGGTTCTGAAGTTCAGCTTTTCTTTCAGGATGTTTTTCGATTAAATCTGTATAAAGATTTACTAAATCATTTAGCATATCTAATGTTCTTGGATATTGAACATCGCGTAAGAATTCCAATTGAGAAACAGTTTTCAAACGATCAGTTCTTCCAGGGTTTCCAACTACAAAAACTGGTTCGCCGGGCTCAGCACCATTTGGACTCCAATGAAAATAATGTTCGGTCTTTAATGGTTTTCCATTATCATAAACTCTAAAGAAATTACAATCCAAATCATAACGTGGATAAGTAAAATTATCATAATCTCCACCGAAATATCCAAGAGAAGCTTCAGGTGAAAATACTAAACGAACATCATTATATCTTTTATATCCATACAACGCGTACTTTCCGCCATTATAAAAAGTAACAATCTGAATTCTTAGCCCTGTTTCTTTTCCTTCTTTAGCTTCAAGTTCCTGCATTGCTTTTCTTTGATCAGCAACTTTTTCTTCTGGAGTTTTTCCTTTATCCATTGCTGACTGAATTTCATTTGTTACATCTTTTATTAATACTAACTGATCGACGTATAATCCTGGTACTGGTCTTTCATCTTCTAAAGTTTTTGCATAGAAACCATTGTCAAAAAGATCTTCTCCTGGTTTAGTAACTTTACTTACAGATTCTCTTCCGCAGTGATGATTTGTCATTACCAATCCATCTGCAGATACAAATGAAGCTGAGCAATAGTTTGCAAAACGCAGTGCTGACATCCGAACATTGTTCAGCCATTCTTCAGAAGGTCTAAAATGATATTCTTTTTGAAAATAATCTAATGGTGGGTAATCAAATGTCCACATTTTCCCAGTATCAAATTTCCCAGCTTTAACAGTATCTAAATTTAGCCAGCTATAATTACTTTGGCTATTGTTTGAACTCTGCTGCATTTGGGAAGTAGATGAACATCCTGCTGCTATTATAATTGTGTAAATAACAACAGCATAAATGCTTAATCTTGTGAATAAGTTTTTCATATTATTCCCTTTGATAAGTATAACATTATTGAATTAATATATATTTATATAACGAACAAAAAGTTTTGAATAAAGTTTTTTGAGATTTACATCTAATTTGAAAGGTATACCATTTTATTACGAACTCATTAAAATAATTCTTATTAAAAAAGGATTATTTTATATTTATCTAAAATTATGAAATAATCCATAAAAAGTTAATAAAGTTATATTCTTTTACGAAGGCCAGCAATAAAATCATCATATTATTTAACCATCTATCACTTTTAATATTTAGCAGTGCTTGATGTATATTTTCTTTGATATAAAAACAGACGAGCAAAATTAAAAGAAAAAAATCCCCAAAACCTTCAACTAAAAAAGTTAAAGATCTAAGGGATTGCAAAAATCAAAATCTCCTACAATTAAAGCGCTTGTGAATAATAAATGGAATTAAATATATGAATCTGGTTGATACAGAGGTTCTATTTCCCATTCATCTTCAACAGTGCCCACACAATGTGAACATTTAGGAACGCTGAAAACTACTTTTTCTTCATTTGGAGTTGCACGTACAAAGTTCAAAATTGTTTTACAACTTGAACATTGAACAATATGCGACGTTGTAGTTTTAGAACTGCATTCCGGACAAATAAACCCTAATTCCCCTGGTGTTTCTTCAGGATTCACCAAGAAAATAGAGTTACATTTTGAATTGTTGCATTTTGCGAAGTGCCATTTAACAGTATCTTTAGTAGCGATATTATGTTCCCTTATATTTTTAATTGTTAAAAGTAAAAAGTTCTTTCTAAAAAGTCCATTGAAAAATAATTCTCTAAAAATTTTTATCCTAATTGAACCGAATTTTTTTTTTTCTGATCTTTGTTTTCAAAAATATCTATAAATAATTCTTAAAGTAATTCAGAATAAATTCCTTGAATAATTTTTCAATTTGTTTTCAAAATTTATAAAATTGGAGTTTGAATGGATAAGATTAATTGTTTCAAAGCTTATGATATTAGAGGGAAAGTGCCTTCCGAACTTAATCCAGATCTAGCTTATAAAATTGGATTAGCTTACGGAAAATTTATTGATGCTAAAAAAGTTGTTATTGGGCATGATGTAAGAAAATCTTCTGAAGAACTCTCTAATGCACTTATTAAAGGCCTCAATGATTTCGGTGCCGATGTAATTGATATTGGATTATGCGGAACAGAGATGATTTATTATGCTACTCCAGCTTTAAATGCTGATGGAGGAATTATGATTACAGCCAGTCACAATCCACCCGAATACAATGGGATGAAATTTGTTGGAAAAAGTTCTGTTCCTATTGGATACGATTCTGGTCTAAACACAGTTGAAAAAATGATCTTAAACAATGACTTACCGAAGTCTAATCCAAACAAAGGGAATATTGCTAAAAAAGATGTAATGAATGATTTCATAAACAATCTTAAAAAATTCTATGATCCACAAAAAATAAAACCGCTGAAAGTTGTTGTAAATGCCGGGAACGGTTGCGCCGGTCTTGCATTAAATGCAATTGAAAATAACTTGCCAATAAAAATGATAAAAATTTTTATTGAACCAAATTCAGATTTTCCTAATGGCGTGCCAAACCCTCTTCTACCAGAAAATCGGCAAGCAACTATTGATGCAGTGTTATCAAATAGAGCTGATCTTGGCGTAGCATGGGATGGCGATTATGACCGATGCTTTTTCTTTGATGAAAGAGGAAATTTTATTGAAGGTTATTACATCGTTGGTTTGCTGGCAAAATCAATCTTGAAAAAAAATCCTGGAGAAAAAATTGTACACGATCCAAGATTAATTTGGAACACTGTTGAGGTTGTAAAAAACAGCGGTGGAATGCCTGTCCTTTCAAAAAGCGGACATGCATTCATCAAACAAAAAATGCGCGAAGTAAATGCAGTATACGGCGGCGAAATGTCAGCTCATCATTACTTTAGAGATAATGCATACTCCGATAGCGGAATGATTCCATTCTTATTAATTATGCAGTTAATGTCTGAAGAAAACAAACCACTCTCACTGCTTGTTGAAGAAATGATTCAAGCTTATCCATGCTCAGGTGAAATAAATTCAACAATCGATAATCCGGCAAAAAAAATTAAAGAAATTGAAAAACAATATTCCAGTGGAAAGATTGACCATCTTGACGGAGTTAGCGTTGAGTTTGATGACTGGCGATTTAATTTAAGAATGTCTAACACTGAACCAATTATTAGATTAAATGTTGAAAGCAAAGGCAATATTAAATTAATGGAAGTTAAGACTGAAGAACTTTTAGATAACATTAGAAGTTAAAATGAATGGTTGATAAAAAATATATTTTATCAACCATTTTATAATCGAATAAATTATTTCACTTCAGTTTCAATTTTAATTGGAAGTCTAACTTTTTCCCAATTTAGATTTAGCACAGCAGAATTTTTGCCGTGGGTATTTACTTTCAAATCTGAAAAAGAATAATTAAGCCATTCAATAAAATTTCTTGATTGCGGTGTAATATCCAGTCGCAGCGCATCTTCAGATTCGTTGTACTCAAAAGCTCCCCATTGATCTGCAACCTTATTAAATATTACAATCCAAGCTTTAGCTTTGGGAATGACGAAAAAGCTATAAGAACCAGCCGATAATTTTTTGCCTTCAACCCAAACATCACTGCTAAATATAATTTTAGTTGCTTCATTAGCACCAGCTCTCCATACTTTATCATAAGGCACCAAGCTACCCCAAATTTTTCTACCTTTTACACCAGGGCGGCTATATGAAACACTGACATCGGTTAAACCAATTGTTTCTGTGATTGACGCTTTGGGACTAACTCTTACTACCTTATGGTAATCATTTGTTCCCTGCTGATTTTCCATCGTTTGTTTTTTATTATTTTTTTCAGATTTTTTATTTTGCTGAGCGTTAGCAACAGAAAAAGATAGAAACACTAAACTGATGATTAAAATTGAATTCGTATAAATTATTTTTGATTTCATTAAAACTCCAAAAAATAAATTAACTTTTAGTTAAACTTGCTTAATAATTTGAAAATATAATATATAAGATAAATTTATAAATTATTACTTAAATTTCATCTTTCAATATAACTTATTAACAAAAATTATGTCAGTTAAAGAAATTTTATTACTCGGCAATCCTAAACTTTACGAGGTATGCAAGCCGGTAAACAAAGAAGAGATAGAAGAAGTAAAAAGCATTATTGAAGACTTGCATGACACTTTAATGGATTTTAGAAAAAAATATAATGCTGGAAGAGCCATTGCCGCCCCTCAAATCGGGTATATGAAAAGAGTAATATATATGAACATTGACAAACCAATAGTTTTCATAAATCCTGTACTAGATATTTTAAGCGCTGAAATGTTTGAACTCTGGGATGATTGTATGAGTTTTCCAGATATTTTAGTTAAAGTAAAACGACACAAGCGATGCCATATTTCTTATAAAGATTTAGATTGGCATAACCAATCATTACAATTTGAAAATGAACTGTCAGAATTAATTCAGCATGAAGTTGATCATCTTAATGGAATTCTTGCGATATCAAGAGCGATTGATGGTAAATCATTTGCGCTGAGAAGCCAGAAAGAATTTTTAAAATAATCTTTCGAATTCAAATTAAATAATTTTTTTCAATTCATTCACAACAATTTCAATTTCTTCTTTAGTATTGTAAAAATGAGGAGATAGTCTTACATAGCCAGAACGCACTGCACAATGAATTTTCTTTTGAGATAATGAATCAAAAATTTTTTGAGAATTATCGTGCTTAAAGCTGACAATTCCAGCAATGTTTTTTTTGCCTAAGCCGCTTAACACAAGATTCATTCCGATTTCTTCTAATTTCTTAATAAAGTAGTTTGAATTAGATGTTACCGATTCTTCAATCTCATCAAAGCCAAATTGTTTGAAAAATTTTAATGAAGCATTTAGCGCATAAATTCCAATTGAGTTTAAAGTACCACCTTGAAATCTATCAGCATTACTTTTCAACTTTAATTCATAATTTAAAAAATCCCAAGCGTTATCGACTGAAAGCCAGCCAACATAATCTTGCTCAATTTTATCTTGAAGTTTTTGAGAAACATAAATAAAACTTAAACCTTGAAGTCCCAGCAGCCATTTCTGACTTCCTGCAGAAATAAAATCGATATTATCTTTTACAACATCTAATCTAACTGCACCAAGGCCTTGAATTGCATCTACAGAAAAAATGATTTCTTTTTCCTTGCAAACTTTTCCAATCTTTTCCAAATCAACTCTATAACCAGTTAGAAACTGTACTTGACTGATTGAAATTAGTTTTGTTTCGGGCTTTATCATTTCAATTATATCATCAGCAGTAACAATTCCGTTATGCGATTTAACAATGTCAACTTCAACGCCTAATTTTTTCAAATTAAGGAACGGATAAACATTAGCCGGAAATTCTAGGTCATTTAAAATTATACGGTCGCCTTCCTTCCATTTTATTCCGGAGGCTAAAACATTTATTCCATTTGATGTATTATCTAGAAAAGCAATTCTATCCGGTAAAGCGTTTATCAAATCGCCCAAATCAGATTTTGTTTCTTTTATGATTGACTGCAGTCCAAGATATTCATCAATATTAGTTTCGCTTTTTTCATAAAGAACTCTTGCGATATTCTCCAGCACAGGCGTGCATAGCGGGCCGGTTGACGCATGGTTAAAATAAATTTTACCGTGACTAAGATAAGGAAATTGTTCTCTTGCTTTGTTTATATCCATAATCATATCTAAATATTATTTTTTTTGTCAGCATAAATTAACTAATTCAAATTAAAGATATTATCATTTTTTTCACTGCAATTATCATTTAAACTTCCATGTTATTGTTTTGAAATTCTTCCCGATAATGGTTAGATTTTATTTGAGGATTTAAGCAAAAAATAATTTTGCGGTTGAGTTAAATTCTCACATAAAAAACAATTTTGCAGGCATTAAATGGCATACCTAAAAGCACCCAAACATAAAGAATTAAAACCGGAAGATTTAAGATGGCGATGCAGCCCGGAAGTTTTTGCATTCGATTCAACCATCGATCTAAAACCTATTGAAGGAATTCTCGGTCAAGAAAGAGCATTAAAAGCATTGAGATTAGGAGTTGATCTCAGAAGCCCAGGCTACAATATTTTTATTGCAGGGCTTTCCGGAACCGGTAAGGCAACCACCGTTAAAAAGATGCTCGAAACAATAAGCTCAAACTGCCCGCCGCTGTTTGATTATGCTTATGTAAATAATTTTAAGGATAACGACAGGCCTCTTCTTCTTACTTTTCAAATCGGCAAAGCAAAACTATTTAAGCAGGATATTTCCAACGCAATAGATATTTTGAAGAAAAGAATTCCGCAGGCATTAGAAAGCGAAGTTTACATCAGCAGGAAGAAAAGAATCATCGCTCATTACAATGATAAAGAGCAAACATTGATGAACTCTTTTGAGGAAAAGCTTAAGCAGCAGAATTTTTCTCTTGGACAGGTAAAGGTAGGCGAAGCCGCACGTCCGGAAATTTTTCCTGTTGTGGAACAAAAGCCCGTTCCTATTTATCAGCTTGAAGAGCTGGTTAAGCAGGGAAAGCTTACTGAAGATTCTGCTAAAGAAATTTTAAAGAAATACAATTCCTATGAGCAAGATCTTCATACGATTTTCAAGAAGGGTTTGAAGATAAGCGAGGAGTTTCAAGAAAAGCTTAATCTTTTGGAAAGAGAAACTGCTGAGGTTGTTGTTAAAGGTGCAATTGAAAATCTCAGAGAAAATTATTCCGATAAAAAAGTTTTAGACTTTATTGATCAGATCGAAGAAAGTATTCTGGACAATATTCAAATTTTCAAAGGGATGAAACCTCAAGGCGAAATTAATCCCGAAGGTTTTCAAATAGATTATTTTAAAGAATATGAAGTAAACATCATTCTTGATAACAGCGAGACAAAAGATTGCCCGGTAATTATTGAAACATCACCGACGTACATAAATCTTTTCGGCACAATTGAAAAAATTTATGATGAAAGAGGCGGATGGTATAGTGATTTCACTAAGATTAAAGCCGGCTCATTGTTAAGAGCAAGCGGCGGATATTTGGTTCTTAATGTAAAACATTTATTTGAAGAACCGGGTGTTTGGCGTACTCTTAAACGGGTGCTGACATACCGCAAATTGGAAATTCAAGACTCGCACAATATGCTGCAGATCGCGCCGTCTATGTTAAAGCCTGAGCCGATTGAAATTGAAACGAAAGTTATCTTGATCGGAAATGATTATATCTATTCTCTTCTGGCAATGTACGAAGATGACTTCAAAAAGATTTTCAAAATTAAAGCTGATTTTGATTATGAGATAAAACGAAACGACGAAGTTCTAATTCAATATGCACGCGTTATTAAAAAATTAATTAAAGAAGAAAATCTTCTGGAATTTGAAAAGAATGCGATTGCCTATCTTATTGAAATCGGGGCAAAGTTTGCGGGACATAAAGAAAAACTAACGGCAAGATTTTCTCAAATAGCGGACATTGCGCGCGAGGCAAACTTCTGGGCAATTGATGACGGATTTAAAATTGTAAATGCTGCTCATGTTAAAAAGGCTTATGAATCGGCAAAAGAAAGGCACGGCTTGCTCGAATCAAAAGTGAACGACATGATAGAAGAAAACATGGTTTTGATTGATACTGAAGGAGAACGCATTGGACAAATAAACGGGCTCGCAGTTTATGATGCTGATTTTTATTCCTTCGGAAGGCCGACACGAATTACTGCTACAGTTTCGCTCGGCGGCGGAAGCATAATAAACGTTGAGCGTGAAGCCGGCATGAGCGGAAGGCATTACAACAAAGGCGTATTAATAATCTCAGGTTATTTTAGAGAAACATTCGGACAAGATGTACCTCTGACGTTCAATGCAAATCTTGTGTTCGAACAATCTTACGGAACAGTTGACGGCGACAGTGCATCATGCGCTGAAATTTATGCTCTGCTGTCAACACTTTCAGGCTTACCGATTAATCAATCAATTGCAGTTACAGGATCGTTGAATCAAAAAGGCGATGTTCAGCCTATTGGAGGCGTAAATGAAAAGATCGAAGGATTTTTTGATGTCTGCAATTCACAAGGATTAAATAAAAAGCAGGGAGTAATTATTCCAATTCAAAATATTAAAGAGTTAATGCTTCGCGAAGATTTAATTGAAGCTGTTGCCAAAGGCAAATTCCATATCTATCCAATTGCAAGAGTTGAGGAAGGAATTGAAATATTAACCGGTGTTAAAGTCGGGAAACGGGATGCTAAAGGAACCTACGAAAAAAATAGTGTTTTCGATCTTGTTGAGAAAAAGATAAAAGACCTATACGCAAAATCAAAAGCGAGCAAACCTAATAATGATAATAATGTTCAAGTTAAAAAGAAGAAAAGGAAACGATGAATATTTTAGCTGAAGATAATTTTGCAAAGACAAAAATATTATGCACTCTTGGACCTTCAACAAATTCTTCCGAAATAATAGAGAAGATGATTCTTGCAGGCATGGACGGCGTGCGGTTAAATTTCTCTCACAGTGATTACAATTCTTTCTCAAAACTTTTTAACGAAATTAATTTAGCCTGTGTTGAAGAAAAAACACCTCTTGCTGTGCTCATGGATTTGCAAGGTCCAAAAATTAGAATCGGAGAATTAAGCCGGCCTGAAATCGAAATTTTTTCCGGGGATAAAATTGAAATAACAACTAATGAAGTAATAGGGACAAAGGATTTAATTTCAACTTCTTACAAACCGCTTCCGCAAGATTCGAAAATTGGTGAAACAGTATTAATCGACGATGGACTTATCCGGCTGAAAATAATTGACAAGAAAAATAATTCCGTTGTTTGTGAAATTGAAGACGGCGGGATTCTCCGCCCAAAAAAAGGAATGAATCTTCCGGGAATGAATTTATCAACTCCTTCCGTAACTGAAAAGGATTTCCATGATATTGAGTTTGCACTTCAGTTTAGGGTTGATTTTATCGCACTGTCTTTCGTCCGATCTGCAAAAGATATTTTACATCTTCGTGAATGGCTTAAAAGTAAAAATGTTTCGAAACCGATAATTGCAAAAATAGAAAAGAAAGAAGCTGTAGATAATTTCGAAGAAATTCTTGAAGCATCTGATGGAATAATGGTTGCGCGAGGCGATCTTGGCGTTGAGCTTCCTCCGCAGGAAGTTCCGATTATTCAAAAAAGTATTATTAAAAAATGCAATTCTATCGGCAAGCTTGTAATTACAGCAACTCAAATGCTTGAATCGATGATACACAACCCGATTCCGACGCGTGCAGAAGCATCTGATGTTGCAAATGCCGTACTCGATGGAACCGACGTGGTAATGTTAAGCGGCGAAACTGCGATGGGAAAATATCCAGTTCAAACTATTTCAATAATGAATGAGATAATTAAAAATGCCGGTCAATATTTTTCACCGCTAAAAGACGATGAGCTTATTATTCCAACCAAGCTTGAAGAAAATCTTTTTGATTCAACCGGCAGAGCAATTACATCAATGAGCAGACAGGTAAATGCAGCGGCGATAGTTGTATTTACTTTGCAGGGAAGAACAGCAATTAACCTCGCCAAGTTCAGGCCTAAGTCAAAAATCATCGCAATTTCAAACAGCTTTGATACTATGAACAATCTTTGTTTAAGATGGGGAGTTACTTCTATCTTCATGGAAGAAATTGATAAGGAACATATTGCAATCGATAAAGCAAAAAAACTAATACTGGAAAACGGACTTGTTAAAGAAGGTGATTTGGTTATTTTTACTGCAGGCGCCCCCTATTCCGAAAAAAGCCGCGCCAATTGGATACGGTTTGAAACGATTTAATCATTTATTAAGTATAATATTTTTATTACGTGATTTATTCATGTTAGTTTTTCATTTGGTATAGAAGCTTGGCTGCATGCATGCATAATTGCATGATAAGAACAATTAAAACGAACTTACTATTTTTTCATTCACCATGCAGTCATGCGTTCATGCATTCAAATTCATTCGAATGTTAACAAATTAAATTTGCAGAATTGCTTTGGAAATGAAAGATTTAAAATTGGCAGATTGGTGGGAACCGGCAGAGAAAGGAAAAATCCTCTGCACGCTTTGCCCGCGCTACTGCAAGATTGGTGAAGGGCAGCCGGGCTTTTGTTATATAAGACAAAATCACGGCGGAAAGCTTTATACAATCGGCTACGGCAGACCAACCGGATTTGCGATTGATCCCGTAGAAAAAAAACCGCTTAATCATTTTTATCCCGGTACTTCAATACTTAGCTTTGGAACTGCAGGCTGCAACCTTGGATGCCGCTTCTGCCAGAACTGGTCCATAAGCAAAGCAAAACTTGATGAGTTAAATTCACTTAACGTTTCTCCTGAGGAAGTCGTGCAGCTTGCGATGCGAAACAATGTTCCTTCAATTGCATTTACATATAACGATCCAACAATCTTCGGTGAATATGTAATTGATATTTCTAAGATTGCAAGAGAAGCCGGAATAAAAACCGTGATGGTTACAGCCGGCTACATAGATAAAGAAGCGCGCAAAGATGTTTACAAATATATTGATGCCGCTAATGTTGATTTAAAAGGATTTACGGAAAGGTTTTATTTCAAGCTGACATTCTCTCACTTAAATGATATTCTGGATACGCTTGTCTGGCTGAAGAAAGAGACTGATGTTTGGTTTGAAATTACAACGCTGCTCATCCCGGATGAGAACGATGCGCCGGAAGAAATAAAACAAGAATGCGAATGGATATTAAAAAATCTTGGCGATGCTGTTCCACTTCACTTTACTGCGTTTCATCCGGATTTTAAAATGACAAACAAAGAACGCACACCCGGAAGGACTTTAACAACAGCAAGAGAAATTGCTTTATCTATGGGAATAAAATTCTGCTACACCGGCAACATTCATAATCCCGAAGGGCAAACAACTTACTGCCCGAATTGTAAAACTCCGTTAATAAAAAGAGATTGGCATTCGGTAAATTCAAACAAGATGAAAGAGGGAAAATGCTTTAAATGCGGGACAATAATTGAAGGAAGATTTTAATTCACACAACTGGTAATATTGCCCTCGGCTTCAGCCGGGACAAATTAGAAAAAACAAAACCGGCTTTAGCCGTATTAAAAATTCATAATGTGGCTGGTTGCTTCGATAAGCGGAGCGAGGTGGTAAGCCCACTTGTCTTTAAATTATTTTCCCGGCCATTAATGACCGGGCTATTTCAGTTAAGAATTTTCAATTTTTAAAATGAAGCAAACCATTATCATATAAAAAAGATTCTGGCAGCGGAAGAAACTTTTCTGCCGAATGAAGTGTCATTCCTCATTGATGAGGAAAAATTCCTTTAACTTAAAGGGATAACACTTTGCTTATAAGCATTGATGCTGCCACATGATGAAGAGTTCCCTCTTTAAGAAGCATCATTCCTTGCCTGATAAGAATTGCCCCTTGTCTGAGAAGCATTCTTCCTCTTACAACAAGCATCGATGCTTCGCCGAAAGCATTTTTAGCTTATTTTCAAAGCATTAATTGACTTAAGCAATCAATTTGTGACTATTGAACAGATATGAAAATACCCAATCATGACTAAATCGAGATTTTGACTATTGAATTCATCTGCGAATATAGTGTTACATCTTTTGTCATTTCTTCTAAGCTAAAATCTCCCGGCATCATTCCAGGGTTTGCTTTACAGTTTCAAGTGATTCATTAAAGAATTCTATGCTGTCCTGCCCAAAACGAGGTTGTGTATCCCGTTCCTTATCGGTAAGATTAATTAAAAAAGGAAGCTTTGCTTCTTCCGTATCTACGTTATTGATCATTCCATCCACTATAGTTTGATCGAGTACTGCGCTTACTTTGTTTACTGGCATAAGAACCTCATTTTGTTTGTATTATTTATGTTATTTATAAGCTGAACAAATGTCTATTCGCCCTGCATTTATTTACTTACTAAGCATCTGAAATTATTTTAAGAGCAGCATCTTCTTAGTTATATTAAAATTGCTTCCCTTCAATTGGTAGATGTACATCCCACTTGGAAGATTGCTGCCATCGAAGCTTATCGAGTGCTCGCCTTCTAATTGGATACCATCAATAAGTCTTGCAACCTCTTTGCCAAGTATGTCAAATACAATAATTGTAACATGATCTTTTTCTTTCAGATTGAAAGAGATTACCGTTGTAGGATTGAAAGGATTGGGATAATTATTTAATTCATATCCTGCTGGCTTATCATTTTGGTTTGATCCTGATGCTGCTTTCTTAAACGAATAATCCGGTTTAATTCCCATCTCATTAGAAGCAAATATAGTTAAAGGACTTGCCGGGTATTTGCTAATTATCGATGCATACATATCATTTGCCTTACCCTTATCACCTAAGTAATATTTATATATCAATCCTTTCTCATAAAGCATTTCTGCTTGCAAGTCTTGGTCAGCATTTGCTGAAGATAGTACTTCATCGGCTGTCTTAAGAGAGTTTGAATAATCTTTGTTGTCAACATAATTCCAGATATTATATCTCTTTATATAAGGCTCATACGTTTTTAAATTTCCAATTGATAATAATTCAGCTATATAATTACTTAAACCCATCTTGTCGCCTTGCCCGTTATACAAATCTGATATCTTGGACAATGCTGCTTTAATAACGTCTTTGTCTTTGCCTGTGTTTACCAACTTCTTATATGCATCAATAAGCTGCTGGTAATCTTGAGTATAATTTTTTGCATCATATTTATTGTCTTCCTTATCCTTATGTATTTTTCTTAATAGAGTTAAATATTCTTCATCTATCGCTTTTAACTCCGGCGATATTTGTTCTGCTGGTTGATCGTTATTTACAACTATAGCTTTAGGGGAACTACATACACCATTTTGACCGGTTACAAAAATGTTCCCGCTTATTGATGAAGGGAGCGGACGGCTATAGAGGTTAGATATTGCATACGCATAGGCGCCTCCGGTTACATATATATCCAGACCGTTGCTGCAAAATGTATTATCGGATCCAACGTTATATGAAGCGCTGTTTGTTAAATACACTGCACAATCGCCGTTAGAGACTTGGGAATCATAAAAATCGCCAGTTCCTCCATATGCCGATACGCCAAATGAAGCCGCAATATTACTTGCTGAAACAAAGCCTATCTCGGTCATAGTGCCGCCGTAGTTATTTGCAATAGTAGTTCCGCTTATTGTTGCATTATAAAAACGTGTCCAGGTGCTGTTATTTTCAGACAAAGAATTGCTCATCGTTAAATCTGAAATTGTAATATAGCTTGAATTTGTAACGGAGATACTTCCATTTAATGTTGTACTGCCTTGTCCTTGTCCGTAAAGAGTAATATTTGATTTGCTGCTGAAGCTTGGGCTTTCGGAATAGGCTGTAGACAATAATTCTACTGATTGATTAGTTGATGCATTGTTAATAGCATTCTGTATAGAAGGGCAATACCCGATTACAGTACTACCAGATTTTAAATATGCTTTCAATCCGTTTAAATACGCACCGTTATTAATAATTATGGATCCGCCGTTTGAAATAATATTATAGTTACCAAGATAGGTATTAGAAGTTGATAAAAGTGTTAAGTGCTTTCCAGAAGAAATTGAAAGATTTCCAGAAAGCGATGAGGTACCTTTTGCATATAACATTTCATTATTAGCAAAATTATAGTTTATTGCAGTGTTTAAAGAAGTAATTAAATCTGGAACTATCTTTCCGAAACAACTTTCATCAACGGATGCTGTATAATTAGCGTTCATTTCAATTTCACATTCACCAAATGCTATTTTAAAAAATCCACCTTCTCCCCAATTTGTACCCCAACTGTTTTTGCAAACCCAATAATTTTGAGTATTATCATATCCTACAATAACTATAGCATGATATCCGACACTAGTGCCAGTGGTATGTTTATAAATGCCAGATGAATATGAATAAAGATCACTAAAGACATACATAACGGCCAATACTGGACTATATTGTAGAGACGATTTTATTCCATCAACTGAAAGTGTATTGCTGCTAATTGTTTTTAACCCCCAATATGTATTAGATAAATTTGGGAATGAGCTCAAACTTTGATCGCTAATGCACCTGTTATTTTGTATATAACTCAACGCACAGTATGGGGATCCCCCGCTACAACTACCACATTGAGAATAATCCGTAATCCAATCTTCGTCCAAATTAATTCCAATGTTTGATCCATATTGATATTGCAATAACCCTTCTGTTACTCCAGTAGCGGCAAATGCCCAACAATTTCCGCACGTTTGATTTCCAGGTGTGGTCATATAGCTTTTCCAGTCCGGTACGCTTTGGATGATATTATAATTATTCTTCTTACTAAACTTATTATTGGATAAATCAGTATGATTAATAATAGATTGTTTCCTCACCTCATTTATATCCACGCCGCATAAATTTTCATTTGGTCAGTAGTTAAATGAGATTTAGAAGTTATCGCAGCTTTCCAATTATAACCCTTTTCTTTTATTTTTTTATTGAGATAATCAACCTTAACTTGTGCATTAATGTTAGGAGAATCTAATAAGGTATCGACCTGAGCATATAATAAGGAAGATAGAAATATAAAAAGGATAGTAAAACACCTTGAATATAATGTTTTCATGTAAGTACACCTTTAGTAAATGATAAAAATTTTTGTTAGTTTTAAATAAAGAATAGCCCACATTTCATTCTATTAAAATGAAATAAAATAAGGCAGCCAACCTTAAGGCTATTCATATTAAGGCAGGTGTTACTGACACATCACCTGCCTTAAAATTTAAAAAGCTCAGCCCCCTAATTAAATATGAATTTTAATTTCGTAAATTTATCTCGGATTCCATTGGGGTGAGTGCCCACTATCTATGATAATATTTTTTAATGTATTTAAATCAACAACATATACATAAGATTCCCATGCGGCCCACTGACTGGATTGATTTATATTTTTTGTATATGCAAGAAAATCGTTTGTAGCAGAAAAGGAAATTGAATTAAAGTCGAACCATGAATTTCCGTCTGCTAAAGAAATAATTTCCTTTTCTTTAACCTTCTCACATAGAATTAATTTATCTATTTTCCCATTGTAATTCTTTTTTTCAAAAAGTATTTTTGAATAGTCATTAGAATATTGAGGTCTTAAATAAATCCATCCCGAATCAGCTACCGAAATAGTATCTATTGTTTTCGAATTTAGGTCATATGTAGCTATTAAGTCTGTAATTCTTGGTGTACTTGCTATCAACAACAAGATTTTATTTTGTAATTGATTATATCCATATAATTGTGTGTATTCTTCTCCAACTGTTTTCAAATCGAGTATTAGATCGGGATTATTATTTATTAATGAATACTTAAATACTGTATAATCATTTTCACTATTCGTACCATTAGGCTGGTACACAAAAGAATTGTCGTCATTGGAAAAAAATATGTTGGCACAAAAATCAAGTATCTTTTTTTTATCTGAACCATCTTTATTCATTATTTGAGTATTTTCTTTTTCACCGATTTTATGATAATTAAAGATGATTTGATTTCCACTTTTAGTCCAAATTGGAGAATAGTATGATTCTGTTGTTTTTCCATTTGTAATGTTAACTATAATGTTTTTCTCAATGTTATAAGACATTATATCGGTTCCCCCATCGTTTTTATATCGAGTAAATATTATTAAAGAGCCATCTGGAGACCAAGTCGGAAAGTAATCATTATTATCTAAAGAAATATTCTTTGAACTTTGATTAGTTGAATTATAAAGAATGACCGCCCATTTATTATTAATTTGTTTATTAAAGCATAAATCAAATTTGTTCATTGTTTCGGTTGATACGTCGTTTATTTTGCAGCCAAGATGCAAAAATAAAATTGCAGTTACAGATAGGAAAGAAATATTAGCCAAACTTTTCATTATGCACGCCCTTTAATTAAAATCTCGGTTACTAAAATATTCTTTGTTAATAGATTGTCAACAGGGAAATTCCCTGATTTTTTGTCCAGGGTCTTTTAGTACCGCCTTTTAATACCTCAATTATACAATTCTTTTATAGACTGTAATCCCAGCTTTTCCTTTATATTTTGCTTGTGGCTTTCCACAGTCTTAACACTGATATTAATCTTATCGGCAATCGCTTTGTTTTCAAAACCGTCAGATATAAATTCAAATATTTCGTTTTCTCTTTTGCTTAGCTTGCCGATTTTTTCCCTTTTACAAGATGGTAGTTTTTTCATAAATCCTCTTTTAATTCCTAGATTTTAGAAGAAATCTTAAAACTAAAAAACTTACACGGTAATGTGGTAATTTTTATAATCTCATATCTCAAAAACAATATATTAAATTTTTTTAAATTGCGAATCAGTAGTTCTACGTATTTTTTACTAGGGATTTTACGCAGGCTTCTCTACGTATTTTCCCTGGAAACGCTGCGAATTAAAAAATAATTATTAATCACTGAATTGAAGTTTTAATATATTAGCGAAGTAATTATCAATTTACTTGAAATTATTTTTTCCCATAATCTTGAAGAATATGTATGAAATATCTTTTACTGTTCCTTCTCACTATTATTTTTATGAAGACAACACGTGCACAAACAAATAATTTACCTATTGTTCCAATTCCGCAAATTGTAAAAATTGATAATGGTAATTTTTTGATTAAGAAAAATTTCAGCATTATAATGGAAGGAAATGCAGATCAGCTTAAATTTTCCGCAGAACAAATAAAAGAAACACTTAAAAGCTATTTAAACATTTCTGCTAAAATAATTTCAAATAATACGGCAGCGTTTGGGATTGTCCTTTCTATAGATGATTTCAAAAGTGAGGAAAATATTCCGGTTGATGCGAAAGACCAATCTTATAAATTAGTTGTGGATAAAGATGGTATTAAAATTACTTCTCCATCTGCACGCGGAATTTTTTACGGAACTATGAGCTTAGTTCAATTGCTTGAAAAAATTAAATCAAACAAAATTCAATTTGTAAATATTATTGATTGGCCGGATATAAAATTGCGCGGTATTTCGGATGACATAAGCCGTGGTCAAGTTTCTACTCTCGACAATTTCAAAAAGATTATTAGAAATATCGCCCGTTACAAAATGAATGTTTATATGCCCTATCTTGAGGATATGATTCAATTCCCGCAATATCCCGACATTGGGAAAAATAGAGGCGCACTTTCCGAAAAAGAAATTATTGAGCTGGTGAATTATGCAAAGCAGTATTATGTTGATATAATTCCAATCTTTCAAACGCTTGGGCATTATGAAAATATTCTCTCTCAGAAAAAATATTTGAAGTACGCGGAATTCCCCGGAGCTGCATCGTTAAATGTTTCAAATGATTCCACTTATGTTTTTCTCGAATCTATGATGAAGGAAGTATTTAAATTATTTCCTTCAGAATATTATCACATGGGCGCTGATGAAAGTTTTGACGTTGGATTAGGCGCAAGTAAATTTCTTGTTGATAAATACGGAATTGCGAAAGTACATGCCGATCACTATAAAAAGATTTATGACATCTGCAAAAAATACGGAAAGAAAGTAATGATGTACGGAGATATTATTCTTCGCCACCCGGAAATTCTTTCTATGATTCCAAAGGATATTACTATCGTTGATTGGCATTACGCTCCAACTGTTGATTATCCATCAACAAAAACTTTTAAGGATGCAGGCTTCAAATACATTGTTTCGCCGTCAGTATCAAATTATTCTTCTCCATTCCCTGTAAATGTTAATGCTCTCCCAAATATTCAATATTTTATAAAAGCCGGAATTGAAAATGGATCCGAAGGAATGATAAATTCCAACTGGGGCGATTTTGGCGCAGAGACTTTTAAAGAATTAATTTACTTCGGCTATGCCTGGTCGGCACAATGCTCATGGAATTTCAAAGCGAGTGATATTGCTTCATTCAGTAAAAATTACTTTTATGATTTTTATGGTATTGATGATGAAAGAATACCAAAAATTTATGAAACGTTGAGCAACCCGCTTAACCAAATGACCTGGAGCGAAATTTGGCGTCATCCATTACTGCCCGAAAGAGAACGGAATCAGCGCGGGCCAAATTTAATGTCAGCATCAAAAGTTGAATGGATGAATTGGACACTTCCTCAAACTTTAAGCGATATAAATATGCTTGAATCAAAAGTAAAAAAACACAGAGATCAATTTGATTTACTTCGGTTCAATATAAAACTTGATGAATTTTATAAATCAAAAATTGAAACTCAATATTTACTTCATGATAAATATTATTTGGCTTCAAAAAAGAATATCAAAAATTTAATAAGCCGTTTATCCGATAATATTTCTTCACTTAAAAAATTAAATAAAGAATATGATAATCTTTGGTTGAGATATTACGAGAAAGCAAATCTTAATCTAATAGATGATAAGTTCAATCGGCTTGAATCATACTTTGAAGAAGTAAATGATTCATTAAATAGTGGAGATAAAAATTTATACTCCCCGCTTATTCAATCAAAATGGATTTATGTAAAAGTGAACGATGATTCATTTGCATCTAATGCAGAATTTAAAAAGACAATTGAATTAAAAGAAATTCCACAAGAAGCTTACATTCAATTAATGGGCGATACGTATGCTCAACTTTATATCAACAATAAATTTGTAGATGAAGTTTATGCCCGCAGAACACTTTCACTAACTGTTGAGCATAAAAGAATAAAACTGCTGGATGTAAAAAAATATTTAAAGAGTGGTAAAAATACTTTCTTCGTAAAAGTAATTAACTTCAATCCCAATGGTGCTGCCGGAGTTAATATTTCTTCTCAGTTTACAATTGACAATAATAATTTTAACATTGATACTAATGATGATAATTTGCAAGATTCATGGGAAGGAAAATCTGAGAATGGGAATTGGGGAAATGTTGTTTCTAAAGAATATTCAAATCAGATAATTGCACCGAATTTCAAAACCAAAAGGCCAAGCTGGATTGAAAGATAAATTGAAAAGGTAAATTATGAATAAAACTTTTGCGATTATTTTAGGTACTATAACTGGATTAATTGCTGTACTTTATTTGAATGAACTTGTAAAAGGTATTTCAGCTTTATTATTAATTAAACAAAATATAAGTTTAGCCTTTAATGGAATTAGTCTTCAAATAAGTTTTCCTATGAATAATCAAAATAGTTTCTATACTTATTTATTAGTTTTGATTACACCATTTATAGCTAATATTCTATTCATAGAAATCACTTTTATATGGCTAAATAAGACCGCAAATGACCATTTACGAAGTTCGATAATTATATTTCAATTAATTAATATTGGCTATCTTATATTCGCAGCTTTTATTGGAATATTATCAATAATACTAGATTCATCATTTTCAACAGAATGGACTAAATTACTTAATCAAGAAAATTTATCTTATAATCAAAAATTAATTTTTATGCTTTTTGTTTTAATTTTGCTGCTTGGTTATATAAATATTTTAACAAAGAGAATAAAAAAAGCTATACCAACAATTGAACGAAAATAAATTTTCAAATAAAACCCGGAGTATTTTTTTATATGGGCAATTTAAACAATAAAATTACTTTTATTACAGGTGCTTCATCTGGAATAGGCAAAGCATGCGCTGAAGATTTTGCAAAAGAAGGTTCTAATTTAATTCTTTCTGCACGACGAATTGATAAAATTAATGAAATCGGCAAATCACTAACTGAAAAATATGGAGTTAAAGTTTATTCATTTATGCTTGATGTTAGAAACTCATCTGAAGTAAATAAAGCAATTGAAGCTTTACCTGATGAATGGAAAAAGATAGATATTCTTATTAACAATGCAGGATTAGCTCGTGGATACAGCAAAATTGCAGATGGTGAAATTTCAGATTGGGATGAAATGATTGATACAAATGTTAAAGGATTACTTTACGTAACTCGCCAAATTCTTCCGTTAATGATTCAAAGAATGAGCGGACATGTAATAAATATTGGTTCAACTGCAGGACACGAAGTTTATCCAAATGGAAATGTTTATTGCGCAACTAAATTTGCAGTAAATGCACTTACTCAAGCAATAAGAATGGAAACCATTGATAAAAATATTAGAGTAACCACGGTAGACCCTGGAATGGTTTTAACAAATTTCAGCAATATAAGATTTTCCGGGAATGTTGAACGGGCAAATAAAGTATACGAAGGTGTTACGCCTTTATCAGCAGAAGATATTTCACGTACAATTTTATTTTGTGCAACTCAGCCTGAAAATGTAAACATAAGTGAAATTATTTTAACCCCAATTCAACAAGCTTCAGTGGCTTATGTGCACAGGAAAAAGTAAGAAAATTGTTTAAGTAAAAATCTTTTATTCAAAAATGCTGACATCACCAGCACCTTTTCTTAAGATATCTGGTATATCTGAACTCAAATCTACAACACTGGATGGATTGTTCTTAAGATTCCCCGAAGCAAGCATTAAATCTACTTGAGAACTAAAAATATTTTTAATCTCAATAGGATCTATCAAAATTTCTCCTTTTCTGTTTGTTGTGCTTGTGCTGATAATTGGATTTCCTAGTTCTTCAACAAGTTTAAGAGTTATTAAATGATTTGGTACACGAATACCGACTGTTTTTCTTTTACTCCAAAGTTTTTTAGGGACTAATTTCGCTGCCGGCAAAATAAATGTATAAGGACCAGGTAGAAGATATTTCATAGTCCTATAGGCATAATCAGAAACTTTAGCATAATTGGAAATATCTTTTAAACTTGAACAAACAAAGCTAAATAATTTTGAATTACTGTCATTTTTAATTTGAAAAATTCTATCAAGCGCATCTTTATTAAATATATCACAGCCAATACCATAAACCGTATCAGTTGGATATATTATAATTCCACCTTTTTTTAAAATTTCAACTGCCTTATTTATAAATCGCAGCTGAGGATTTTGTGGATGAAGTTCATAAAATTCCATTTTATATTCCTTGTGTTGTTTAGGCAAAAAATTAAAATTTTCATAAGATTTTTTACAAAAACATTAAAGTTCATTTTTCCAAGAAACTATGATTCTAAACTAAAAAGTAATCTTTAATTGTCAACAATAATAATTATCAGTG
The DNA here is from genome assembly GCA_021824145.1 of Bacteroidota bacterium. GTDB lineage: Bacteria > Bacteroidota > Ignavibacteria > Ignavibacteriales > Ignavibacteriaceae > FEN-1297. The sequence continues at coordinate 309,179 of JAKALM010000001.1, read as the reverse complement.
TTTTTTAAGTGTCTAAAAACTTCAAAATAAATTAATTATTCGAGTATTTTTTCAAAGATATTTTATTATATTTGTACTTTAGTTTAAAATCATTGGAAAGATTTCAAGGAGAATTAAATGTCTAGAAGATGTCAGGTAACAGGAATTGGCCCTGTATCCGGGAATCATGTTTCTCATGCTCATAATAGAAGAAAAAGAAGATTTTTGCCAAATCTTCAGAAAAAAAGAATTTGGGTACAAGAGTTAAATAGATTTGTGACTATAAAATTATCTGCTAAAGCTATAAAAAACATTGCTCGTCAGGGAACATCAGAAATAGCAAAATTAGTAAAAGAAAAGCAGGTTAGAGCCAGATAAAATTTTTATAAGTTTTAAAAGTAAAAAAGGAAAGCTTAATGCTTTCCTTTTTTAGTATATAGGCAATTACAATTATTTTATTCTCGGACAACCCAAACCTTAACATTAGCATTTACATTTGCGTGAAGTTTTATACTAATGCTATAGATTCCCAATGATTTAATTGGTTCTTCTATTTCAATTTTTCTCTTATCAATTTCATAGCCATTTTCTTTTAAGGAATCAGCTATCATTTGAGTTGTAACCGAACCAAAAATTTTATCTTCCTCGCCAACTTGCACTGGAATTGTTACTGATACTTTTTCTAACTCTACTGCAAGTTTTTCTGCAGATTGAACTTCCTGCTGAAGTTTTTTATCAATATTTTTCTTTTCTTCTTCTAAAGCAATTAAATTTCCTTTTAATGCAGTGTATGCAATCTTACGGGGAATTAAAAAATTTCTTGCAAAACCTTCTTTTACTTCAACTATGTCCCCAACTTGTCCAAGTGATTCATAGTTTTGTCTTAGTATTACTTTCATTTCTTCTCCTCGGTTATATTATCTAACTGTATCGGAGACGTAGGGCAATAATGCCATATGTCTAGCACGTTTTATTGCAATCGATAATTGTCTTTGATATTTTGAACTAGTTCCAGTAATTCTTTTAGGAATTATCTTTCCCTGTTCGGTAACATATTTTTGAAGCAGTTTTACATCTTTATAATCTATATAAGTAACTTTATTCTCAGTAAATCTGCATACTTTTTTTGTTTTTACTTCTTTTTTCATTTTTTTCACCAAATTACTTTAATAAATCTGATTCTTCACTAGAGAGAAACTTGTCAAAGGAATCGTCAGTGTAATCAATTCCTTCAATGCCTTCATCATCAGAAACAACATCTTCTTCTTCAAATTGACCATCACCATTAAGCTTTGCTCTCTTATTTAAAAACTGAATTCGTCTGGCTTTAATTTCTACAATACTTCTATTGTGTCCTTCGTCTGATTTCCAGCTTCTGCTTTGCAATTCACCATCAACTAAAACTGCAGAACCTTTTTTTAATCTATCACGGCAGCTTTCAGCTAATTTGTTCCAGGCAACAATGCCAACATAGCAAACGTCTTCCTGCCAATTGTTCGAACTATCACGGTATTTTCTATTCGAAGCTATTGAAAAATTAACAACAGGTGTGCTGTTTGTAGTTTGCCGGAAGATTGGATCTTTTGTTAAATTTCCGGCAACAATAACATAATTAATTTCAGGCATTTTCAAATCAGCCATGGTGTTTCCTCCATACTTTATCTTAAGTTGTTAATTATTTGTCATTTTCATCTAATTCTTCTTCCGTTTCTTCGGTTGCCGTAACTTCAGTTTTTTCGGTAGAAGGAGCTTCATTATCTTCAATAATAGGATTAACTTTATTCTTTTCAAGATATTCAACCGCATCACTATCTAATTTAATTGTTAAATATCTTAGAATATGCTCATCAAGCGAATAAGATCTTTCCAGTTTTGATATAATGTTGGAAGGAGAATTAAATCGGTAAATAACATAATAACCAATTTTACTTTTTTGCACCATGTAGGCTAATCTTTTTCTTCCCCAATTCTCAACTTCTCTGATTTCGCCGCCATTATTTACAATTGTTTCTTTTATTCTAGAAATGATGGCGTCAATCTGTTCATCATCAAGCGCAGCATTTATTATTACAGCACTTTCGTACACATTATTTTTCATTCGGTCTAGTCACCTCCTTTGGACTATTGGCCCTCATTCACGATGAGAGCAGGGGTTATTTAATATTTATTTCAAAAAACGAGTTGAAATTTATTTAATTAGAATCGTAATTACAAGTAAATTTCATATTTAATTTTAAAAATGAATTAAGTTTGAATTCTTTCAAATAATTTAGTTTTATTAAGATATCAAATCTTATTTGGTTCAATACCTTTACTATTAGCATCCAAAAGCTGTTTAATACCACCAATTATAAATTGTTCGATTAAAAAAGAAGAAAATTTGAACGAACTGTCTAATTTCAATAATTCATCCTTTTCAAAATTTGAAAGGACATAATTTGCCATATTGCCCTTTTCAAAATTACCACCAACACCAATGCGTAATCTTGGAAATTTATCAGAAGCTAAATGATATATTATTGAACTTAAACCGTTATGCCCACCATCGCCTCCTGAAATTTTTATTTTAATTTTTGCTATTTCAAGGTTTATATCATCATGAACTACCAGTAAATCATGTAATTCTAATCCATAATTTTCAACAATGTATAGAGCTGATAAACCACTGTTGTTTACAAATGTTGAAGGTTTTACAAGCAAAAATTTTGAATCCAAGATTTGATTTTCACAATAATAAAAATCACTTTTTGATGGGATAAATGAAAGAGAATGTGTTGTTGCAAAAAAATCAAGCAACATAAAACCGGCATTATGCCTATTTTTCTTATATCTATTGCCTGGATTCCCTATCCCTAAAATAGCACGCACGTTATGCTAAATTATTTTTCTTCCTCTTCAGGCTTTGCTTTGCCTATAACCTCAGGCTCTGTTGGAGCTTCTGCCGCAGCTTCAGCAGAAACTTCTACTTCAGCTTTAGGATGGGTTATTGCAACTATAACTGTATCAGAAGGATTTAATATCTCGATATTTTCAATAACTAAATCTTTAACGTGAATTGAATCTCCAAGTTTTAAATCTTGAATATTTATATCAATGTGTTGTGGAATATCTTTTGGTAAACATTCAATATCTAATTTATGTAATAATGTTTGGAGAACGCCACCTTCTTTAACTCCAACTGGGTTTCCATGAAATTGGATTGGAACTTCTAATTGGAAAGTTTCGCCAGAAGTCAATCCTAACAAATCAACATGTATAATTTTGTCAGTTAAAGGATCGAATTGTACATCTTTAATTATACAATCAAACTCTTCGTTTGTATCCAACTTTAAGGATATTAAATGAGTTTCAGTTGTATAAACTAGAGGGTTTATTTCTTTTTCATTAACATCAACTGGAATTGGGCTGCCATGTTTAGAATAATATATTCCAGGTATTCTTCCATTACGCCGCAAATCATTTCGCAAAGATTTTGTAATATTTTTTCTTACGTTGGCTGTTAAAATTACTTTTTCCATTTTTTCTCCAAAACTAAATTAACCTTTATCTATATCAAAAAGTGAACTTATTGATTCGTTATTATATGTTCTTCTAATTGCTTCGGCAAATATACCGGCAGCAGATATAACTTCAATTTTACTTGTATCCGCATTTTTGCTTAACGGTATTGAATCGGATACAAAAAGCTTTGTTAATTGAGAATTGTTAATCCTCTCAATGGCAGGACCCGACAGCAATGGATGCGTAATAGCTCCATAAATTTTTTGTGCACCTTTATTTTTCAGAGCCTCAATTGCGCCGACAAAAGTACCTGCAGTATCTATTAAGTCATCAACCAATAAAACGTCTTTACCTTCTACATTTCCAATAATATGAACAACTTCAGCAAGATTTTGTTTTGGTCTTCTTTTATCTATTACAACCAAATCTGCCTGAAGACGTTTTGCATATGAACGTGCCATTTTAATTCCACCAACATCTGGCGAAACAACTACAAGATTATTTTTTAGTTGATCAAATTTTCCACTAAAAACAGATGAACCATATAAATGGTCAAACGGAATATCAAAGAAACCTTGGATTTGAGAAGCATGCAAATCCATCGTCATTACTCTATCTGCACCGGCAACAGTAATTAAGTTAGCAACAAGCTTTGCCGAAATTGAAACGCGAGGCTGATCTTTTCTATCTTGTCTTGAATATCCAAAATAGGGAATTACAGCTGTAATTCTTTTAGCAGAAGCTCTTTTAGCTGCGTCAACCATAATAAGTAGTTCAATTAGGTTATCTGAAGGAGGATTTGTGGACTGGATAATGAAAACATCCGATCCTCTAATATTTTCTCCGAATTTAACCCAAATTTCACCATCACTAAAACGCTTTAACTCTACAGCACCTAAAGACATTTCCAATTTAACGGCAATTTTTTCTGCCAAAGGTAAGTTGGAGCTACCTGAAAAAATCTTATAATCACTAGATGCCATAAACTAATGCTAACTAACTTACAATAATTAAAAAATTACAGCGTCTAATATAATTAAAACCCCTTGGCAAGTCAATAAAACACAATTTAGAAAAAATGTGATAATTTGTAAAAAATCAAGAGAATTGGTTAGTCTTTTTTCTTTTTAAGCAAAAATATTATCACAATTAATAAAACTAGACCAGAGATTGCATAAATCCATGGGGGTGTTTCTTTCAATTTAAATGGGCGGAATGTAACCGAAATTGTTTTTCCACTTCCAATTTGATCCAAAGTATAATCCCAAATTAGAGTTCTTCCATCTTTAGAAACAGCATTATCTGCTATTATATCACCGCCGAACGTATACTTATATGTAACATGAAACGCATTTCCATTGATTCCAAATCCAGTTGCAATTGGGGGAATAAATTGCGAAAATATTTTTTGGCCTTCGGCACCATCTTTCAAAGAAAAATTTGAATTAGCAAATGCCTTAGTTTGATTTAGCGAATCAATATTTGTAAAAGTTAAATTTATTACAGCATGAGTTGTGCTGTCGGTGGTATCTGAATATACTTTTACATTCTTAATAGAAGAAAATTTAGAAGTGAACTCGCTTCTAATTGAATCCGGATTAAATATGCCTATTTTATCTAAAATTTTTGCACTTTCATTGTCGGGCATTTTAGTCCAAAATATAATATGCATTGAGCCAGAACCATCGGCATAAAGCTGTACATCTTGAATATAATTTAGACATCCGTTAAAAGATATTGTTAAGAGAAGAGCAAATAAAATTTTTTTCACAGTTTTATTAGAAGATTTTTAAATATAGACTGATCAATCCAATTATGTATTTAAGATAACTTACAAAGTTAATTTATAGAAATTTTTAGAATTTTTCATTATGTTTCTTTTTAAAATTTTTGAGGTTGATATGCCAACGTATGAATATAAATGTAATAAATGTGGCCATATTTTTGAAGTTTTTCAATCAATGAGTGCAGAACCAATAAAATCATGTCCTAATTGTAAAGGAGAAGTTAAAAGATTAATTGGCCCAGGCGCTGGACCAATCTTTAAAGGAAGCGGTTTCTATCAGACTGATTATAAAAATAAAACATTAAAAACAACCTCAAAAAAAGATTCTACAAAACAGCCAAATATTACTGCAACTAAAAAAGAATAATCCAATTAATGATTCTTTAATTTTAATTTACTAAAAATCAGCGCCTAGAGAGATATAAAATTTTGGCTGAGAAAAAGAATTAAAATTATATGCCCACGCAACATCAAATCTTACTAAGAAATAGAGTAGAAATATTCTTGCACCAAAACCAGTTCCGGTTAATAAATCCTGCGAAATTAAATTTCCATTTGTATCTCTGTTAAAAAGCCGTAATGTATTGTTTTGATTCCATGCAGCACCAGCATCGACGAAAGCTACGCCCATAATATTGCTGAAAAGTATCGGCAAAGCACCAGTAACCAAATATTTAATTAATGGAAACCTCAACTCCATATTCATTAGTCCATATTTTGTTCCAATTTCTTGTGCATAGTCATAACCTCTTAATGGAAGCGCTGCAGTCAAGAAAGCAAAATCTGAAGGAGAGTTTAACGGAATTGTATTGTTTGCAAAAGATCTATTTATCCAATTATCAATTCCACCTAAGAAAAATCTTTGTGGATTTGTTCCCCAAGAATATCCGCTTGATAATCTAAATGCAAAAGAATAATCAGTCCAAAATCTGAAATATGTTCTATAATCACCAAGCAAAGAATAAAATGTAAGGTCTTTTCCTGTAATTCCAGGATTCCCAAGTAAGTCAAATCGATATCTTGTTCCATCAATTGGAGCAGTGTAACCAAAGAGCGAATTATCATGCACAAAACTTAAAGTTGGAACAATGTACGTTGCTTTTTGATATGGGTCGTCAGGATTATCCAAATTTTCCATAGTTACATTTAGCCAGCTTAGTCCGCCTTCAAATCTATAAAACTGATTTAGTGGATAACTGAGTGAAACAACGGCGCCATAATTTCTAAATCTAAAAAGATCAGTTCCGTCAGGCCTATCAAGATACACAAACCTTGCCGTGTGAAAAGTTTCAATGCCGTAGTTTAATCTTTGTTTCAAATAAAAATATGCAAGCCCATAATCGCTATTTTTTAAATCTATTTGAAGACTAGTTTGTCCTATAATTCTATAATTACCTAAAACATCACTAAATGATAGAACTGTTGTGCCTAATAATCCATACAACGAACTATAGCCAGCATTAGCATAAACAATATCAGGAGAAAAAGTAATTTTATACCTATTAACTAAATAGTCTCCATTCTTATCAAGATTATCCGTTAGCTTAAATTTTGCATTTGTTGAATCGATATTTTTTGTGTTAACTTCAGTTCGCTTTTCGCCAAAGACATAATTATTAAAATCAATTTGTACTGAGTCACCATAAACATTAGAAGCATTTGCTTTGTCTGTTGAATCCATTTCAACAATATTTGATTTTAATGAATCCACTTGATGAATAGCCATGTTTGATAATTCTCTAATCATACTTTCCTTACTGTTCAAACTAGAAACATAAATAGTTGGAACAAGTTTATTTGTATCTAATGTAATTTCAAATGGATTATTTAGCAGAAAAAGATTATATGAACCTTTATATAAAGTTGAAAAGACTAATTTTTTTCCATCCTTAGAAATTGATAATTGGTAAAGTCCGTTAAGGGAATTAGTAATTGGAACAGCTGATATTTCGTCAACATTTTTAGAAGTATCTTTTTCTTCCAATACAATTCTTTTCTTATATATATTGTTGATTCCATTTAAATCTGAAATAAATAACAAATTCTTTGCGTTCGGACTAACAATTGGGGCAAATTGATTGCTGTGTGGCATGTCTGTTAGTCTTTCAACTTTATGGGTATCTATATTTATCGAATAAATATCAGAATGTGTATTGGGATAATCGTAAATTTTAAATGTATCTGGCAAAGAAGCTTTAGATAAATAATCTCCTCTATCCGAAGAAAAGAAAATATTTTTGCTATCAGGCGACCACGATGGATCGTTATCAGCAAAAACATCATTAGTTAAATTTGTTAATTTTTTTGTTTCAAAATTGTAAATGTAAACATCTGATTGAATTGCAGTATGCCCGATAAAAGCAAGATATTTTCCATCCGGAGACCATGATAAACTTTTAATCCCATCAAGTTTAATTGGTAACGTTACTTTATCTTCAGAATCGACATTAATTATATAAACTATATCATCTCCATCGCTTTTTGCTGATAGTGCAATCTTTGTTTCATCTGGCGACCAGCTTAGTCCTGGGGTTACTACGTTAAGTTGTTCAAAATCAGGGCTTCTATTTCCCTTTACCAATCTCTTAATAATTTTTCCATCTATAGCATTCATTATAAATACATCAAAATAGTAATTGCGATTTGAAATGAAGGCAATCTTATCACCTTGTGGTGAAATTGATGGACTTGTATTATAAAATCCACCGCCTTCTTCGGGATCGGTTAATCTTTTAGCAAATTCATCAGGATCTTTTCTTAATGCAATATCCGGGAAATAAACTTTCTTTAAATATTTTTTCCATCGTTCGTTGAATTGTTTTAATGTTAACCCAATTGAACTTCTTAAACCTTCTTCCAAACTTCCAGTTCCCTTTATTTTATTCATTAACTCACCAATCTTTTCGCTACCATACTTATTTGCAATGTAATGGAATATTGATTCGCCGCCACGATAAGCAATGTAACCGCTTAATCCTTGAACATCAGGAAGATAATCATTTATGATTGCATCACGAATAAACATATCGGTATTTATATCCCAGCCAAGCGATTGATATTCCGCCATTCCTTCGTTAAACCATTGGGGAAGATTTAAAGAAATATTATTCGAAACAATATTTTGAAGTGAGCCGCCGTAAAAAAAATCATTCATTACAGCATGAGTTAGTTCGTGATGAATTAAATGCCTAAACTCCGGATATGAACCCATAAACTGAACAACAACTCTATTTTTGAATATTTCAGTAAAGCCTTCTATACCTTCACTTAAATATTCATCTGTAACATTTGTTTCCTGAAAATCATTAGTTGAATTGTAAATAATTATAGTAATTCTATTGTTGATTTTATAGTTGAAGCTTTTTTCAATCGACTTCAAAGCATCTTCGGCGGTTTTTGCTGCAAACTCTGCAAGTTTAGATCCGTGAGTAGAAAAATAAATATCAAAATGTTGAGTTTGAATATAATACCAGGTAAAGTCTTTGTACTGAACTTTGTTCTGGCCAAATTGTGCAAATAAGGAAATCTGAATAAAAGTGAAAATCAAAATAATATTGAATATTGTCTTCCTCATTTTGTGCCTTTAATTATTCTGATATAATAAAATCCAATTCTGTTTTTTCTAAGTCTACACGAATTAATTTAACTCTCAAATGATCTCCTAAGCGAAATTGTTTCTTTGTGGCTCTCCCAATAAATGCATATTTTTTTTCATCATAAACATAAAAATCTCCCTCTAAATCCCGTAATCTTATTAAACCTTCAGCTAATATATCAACAATTTTAACAAAAATTCCAAAATGTGTAAGTCCCGAAATTATTGCATTAAATTCTTCACCAAGATGATTTTGCAAATATTCAGTTTGTTTTAATTTCACAGAAAGTCTTTCTGCATCTACTGCTACTCTTTCGCAGTTAGAAATATGATCGCATATTTCATCAAGCTCACTTAATTGATAATTCGTATGATTTCCGTTATCAACATATTTAAATAAAAGCCTATGGACAAGCAAATCAGAATATCTTCTTATCGGCGAAGTAAAATGAGTGTAATACTTGAATCCTAATCCATAATGCCCAATATTATTTACAGAATAAATAGCTTTTGCCATTGAACGAATTGCTAATTCATTTATTAAAGATTCTTCTTCAGTTCCTCTTACATTTTGAATTAATAACTGAAACTGATTTGATTTTGAAGAGGCGTTTGGATCGAATGAATAACCAAGCGACTTAACAAATTTTGAAAATTCAATAATCTTTTCGGAATCCGGTAAATCATGTACACGGTAAACAAAAGGTTTAACATTGCCTTTTTCTGGCGCACCAATATGCTTTGCGGTTATCTTGTTTGCAAGCAGCATAAATTCTTCTACAAGCATATTGCTTTCTTTAATTTCTTTTTTAAAGATTCTAACAGGATTTCCCTCTTTGTCAAGTTCAAATTTAACTTCGGAAGTAAAAAATTCAATACTTCCTTCTTTCAATCTTTTTTTGCGAAGTGTTTGTGCAAGCTTGTTTAACTTAAGTATTTCATTTTTAAATTTATTTTCTTCACCGGAAATAATTGTTTGTACTTCATCGTAATTAAAACGATGCTTGCTATTAATAATAGTTTTTACAATTTGATAATCTACAATTCTTCCGCGAGCTGTTAATTCAACAATTACTGAATAAGTTAATCTGTCTTCCCCAGGCACAAGCGAACAAATATTATTTGAAAGTTTTTCCGGAAGCATCGGAATAACTTTTCCAACAAGATAAACACTATTACCTCTTGCTTTTGCCTGTTTGTCAATACTTGAACCAGCATGAATATAATGCCCGACATCTGCAATATGAATTCCAACTGAAAAGTTGCCGTTATCTAATTGTTCAATGGACAAAGCATCATCAAAATCTTTTGCGTCTTCCGGATCAATAGTAAAAACAATTTTGTTCCGGAAATCTATTCTTCTCTTGATCTCATCGGGTTCTATTTGTTCTTTAATTTCACTTGCTTCGTGCAAAACTTTTGGTGGAAATTTATATATGAGATCAAATTCTCTCGCTATCGAAACTATTTCAGCATCCAGAGAACCAGCTCTACCAATTACTTCAATTATTTTCCCCTCGGGATTTTGCATTGAACTATCCCATTCGATTTTTCCAGCAACTACTTTATCGCCCTCAATTGCACCAGCCAAATTTGATTTATCAATATAAATATCTCGGTAAATACCAGGATCATCTGGTTCAATTAAATAAAATGATTTTGATTTTTTAAGTGTACCTACTATTTCCTCTCGTTTTCGTTTGACAACTTTAACAATTTGTCCTTCAATATTTTTCCCTTTTCGTCCCGAAAATAAAACAGCTTCAACTGTATCGCCATTAAATGCATTACCAAGATTTCTGGAAGCTATAAATACATCGCCAATTTTAGAATCTTTAAAGACAACAAATCCAAAACTTCCATTCACTATTTGTAATTCACCCGTTACTCGATTGGAGCTGAGAGTTTGATTAATATTTTTTGATGAACCAGCAAGCCTAAATCGCTTTCCACTTTTCGATAAATATTTTTCTTCAAAAAGGTTATGCAAAACTGCTTTCAACGAACTATATTCATGATCGGAATTTATGCCAAGCTTTTTTGCTATGTCTTTGCTTTTAAATTCTCTTCCAGGATTTTTTTTAAAGAACGCTATTATTTTTTTCTTCATTAAAATTCAAACCTGTATTTTAATCCAAGTTCATTAATCATTTCGTTAGAAATGCTGGTTTGTGTAATTGCTTCTTTTCTTTGAATCCGCAAAAGAAAGTTTTTAAAGATTGGATATTCTATCATAACATTCGCTTGGCTAAGATCAGAAAAAACATCTGTCGAACCACCAATTGTGTACCTGAAATCCTTAACCTTTCCGACTAAATTAAATTTAGTAGTTGAACCTACACTTCTTAGTTCAACTCCTTTAACATAATCGCCCAAATATCGATTTAATACTCCACCCAATAATGAGCCAGCAACTGAATTTACTGTACTTTGTGCTGCACCAGACCAAAATGAATCTGAAGATTTCACATACCCAGATTGTGTAACAGCTTGGGTTTGTTGCTGAGCAGTTAAATCAGAAGAAAATTTTCCAGTTAAAATAAACATGACAACATCGGAAACATCTTTTGTCGGATCAGGTTTATCATTTGTAATATCATCAGAGCCCACATAAATTCCGATATTATTCTTGTCTTGAGTAAAATTCTTTGACAAATCACTTAAGGGACCATTTAATTTAATTCTAACCTCAACCGGTTCTTCTTTTGCATCAGGTTCAGGTGGCGTATAATAATTTTTGTAAACTGAAACTATATTCAAGAACGGATTACTTAACTCGCTTTCAAATCTTATAGTGCCAGAAGCTTCAAAAGTTTTTATAAATTGAAAAGTTGAACCATCAAGTAAAGATAATTCGCCTTGAGAAGTGGTTCTGCCATTAATTCGATCTAACTCAATGTTTCCTTTCAAAATTGCTGTTAGGTTTTGATTGAACTCTTTTGCTAAAATAAACTTTAATGCAGCTTCGTTTTGAACCTTAACAAGTATCTTATAATCGAAAGATAATTTAGTGCTGTTTTGCTCAGAAGAATTGCTATTATTATTTTCTTTTGAAAGTCGTACAAGATTTTCAAAATCAGTTTGAATCCTGTTCTGTTTCAAAGTATCTGTGTTGTATTTATAAATAAAATTATTGCCCGAAGTTTGATATGCTGATTGAGTTGGTGGAAAAGTTAACATCGCTTCTTTAACAATGATTGGAGCATTAAGTAAAGATTTATTATCATTCAAAGTATATTCAACATCGCCGTCAGTTTGGATTACTAAATCGCCATAAACTAATGGACTAACTGCTTTAGACTCATTGCTTAATACTTTTAAACTTCCCGATATTTTAGTATGAGCAGAAGTCAATTTAAAGTTTTTCAAATTTGCTATTCCTCCGCCAACAATTCTTCCTCCTCCAACAGTCCCTGGAGCATTTGCAATTAACAAACTATCAAGAGTTAAAGTTTGATTCTTTATCAGGAATTTAATTCCAGCTGTATATTCCATATTATTTGCATTAACTAAAAAATCCACATCACGAATCGCAACGTCACCGGATGGATCAAGATTATCTGGCGTTCCTGCAATTTTCAAATTTGCCATCATTTTACCTGTTAATTTTTGAATTCCAGGTACAGCATTGCCTAAAGGACTCAAATCAAAATCATCAGCAGTAACATTGATATCAACTTGTTTGGACTTTATAAATCTATCTCCTCCGCCTGTAAATGAAAGATCAATAGGGATATTTCCACTTATTAAAAGCGAAGGTTTTAGTTTACTGGTTTGTTCGTTTGTTAAAATATCTGAGTTTAAAAACTGAGTGTAGATTGAAAGATTTTGATCAGAATAATTTAAAACTCCTGAAAGCGATCCAAAATATTTATTTTTATATACAACGCTGTCAGCGCCAAAATTTATTGTGCCAACCGGATAATCAAAATTTCCTTTAATATTTGCATTTAGGTGAATTCTTGCATCAATGCTGTTTTCTGGCTTTAACTCAAAAAGATTTGTGCACAAATCCTTTCCATTGATTCCAGTTAAATCAATATTTAATTCTTGACTCCCACTTCTATTAAGAACACCCTTAATTTTTATTTCTGTTTTATTCCTATTCAAATTAAAATTATTAATTGCAATTCTATCATTAGAATATTCTATTTTAATGTTATCTCGATTTGCAATTCTAAAATCATTATACCTTAACGCCAAAGTATCAAGGTTTAGTAAAATACTGCTATTTATAAAATTAATTTTTCCTAAAATTTTTGCTGAAGCAATATTCTGCATTGTTCCGTCAAAATTGATACCTACATTATTATTTTTAAGATTTAGATCAAGCATCAAATTATTAAAATCTTTCCCGTTAAATATTCTATCTGCAGTTAGATGAACATTTGAAGTTATATTATTGAGTGCAGTTGAATCAATATTATTTTTCAATCCAAGTTTTAATTTCAAGTTTGAAAAGAAAAAGACATTGCTTGGTCCCCAAAACTTTAAATAATTTAAATTCGTATTGAGAGTTGTTGAAATATTTCCGTTTAAGTCATTAAATTCTCCATTGATATCGCCGTCAAGATCTAAATGGTTGTCGCCAAGAAAAGCTGATAAAAGATCTAAATTCTTAAATTCGACATAATATTTTAAATTAGAATTTTCATATTTCGGAGTAGGTTTAGTTTTTTTATTCGACTTTACGCTAATACCAAGTACTTCCTGTTTGTTAAAAACGGAGTCGGGATATTTAATCTCATTTATTTTATTTTTAATTGCGTTTGCAATTAAGTTGCTTTCTTTAGAAAGTAAATTAATAGATTGCTTTACAGAAAAATTACCAGTAACAGTTAAATCCGCAAGATCAGAAATTAAATTTATAACTCTTTCTCCATTATCGCTGCTTCGAATATCCGCAATGGCTCTTGCGCTATCGATATTAACATGATGAATTGTTGACTTTTCTAAATCTAGAACCAAATATAAATTCAATTTATCCAAGTCAAAATTATCGCCGCTCCCGTTCAATTTTAAATTAAGATCACTACTTAAAGAAGTATCTTTAGTAATGTTTGCTATATCTAACTTTTTAATTTCACCATTAATATTGTATGAAGGTTTATCCTTTGCAAAAAAATTAAAATTCCCAGAAAGTTTAGCTGTTGAAGTATCAGACTTAACTAAAAAATTAAAGCCCATATTTCTGTTCATTGAATTTGAGGAAAACCGCAAGGTATCTATTTTATTGCCGATAATAGTGGAACCATCACCAACAAATCTTATAACATTATTCATATTTTCTGGTGAAAACCCACTTCCTATTATTGAACCTCTTGAAATTAGATTTGTGCTTAACCCTGTAAAAGGCGACAAATCCAAATTTCGAGTTGCAAAGTTTATGTTATATGCTGCAGCAGAATTCCTAAAGTCCATTGAGCCATTAATTTCTGCATTACCTTTTTCGGTCTTTAAGAATGCTTTAACATAAAAATTTAATGGATTGCCTCGATATATAAGTGTATCAAAAACGACTGTTCCAATTTCTTTATATACTGGAATTCCTATTGAGGGTAATAACTTATCAGCATCTGATTCCCTAATTTTAGAATTATAGAAACTTGCATCAATAAACATTTTATTTAAATCTGTTACATCTTTAATTTTTCCTTTTAGTTCAAGCCGAGTGTCTAAATAATTTATTTCGGCTTTGTTTAGATTTAAATCTTTTAAAGAGCCAGATGCATTAATATTAGCAGAGATACTTCCCTTTAAAATTGCCATTGCAGGGACAAAAGAAGATACATCATCAAAATTAAATTTATCTGTTTTTAGGTTAACATTAATATCTGCAGAATTTAATTTCGAAAATGCAGTACTATCAAATATGTTAAAATTATTAATTTTGGCTTTAAAGATTAAATCTGTATTGTTCGTAACGAAATTTAAATCGTTAACATAAATCGCGCTAGTGTCAACAATGATTTCACCTGAAAAATTTTTCAATTGAAATTTTTTTAAGTTAGGTTCAAAAGAAAAATTATTAATCCTTACTTCATATTCGTTTTCGGAAATATCGGCCAAAGCGCTTAAAGAAAGATTTATATTATTTAATCTAAGATCTTTTGAATTTAACGTCTCATAAGATTGTACACTGCCAACATGCTTATAATCTTGAATCGAAAAATTTACATTTCTAAGTTTTACATCCGGAGCAATAATTTTAAATGGAAATTTTGAATGAATTGTGTCCTTTGGTGTTGGCGGTATTAATTTAGAAATATTTAATTCACCAGTACTATCAGCAAAAAGCGCAATTTTAGTATCTGAAATTTCAATTTTTCTAATGTAAATTCTTTTTAAGAATAATTGCAAAGGGCTGGTTTTTACTTCAATAACACCAGCATTTAATAATGTGTCACTGCCCATATTTACAACTGTATTTCTTAAAACGAGCGAAGTAAATATTGTCCCGTCAATTTTGCCGATGTTTAATTTTCCGTTTAGTTCTTTATTGGCAATTTTTATTACATTTTCCCGAACTATTTCACGAAAAGTTGATGTTTGACTGAATCCAAAAAATATTAAGAAGAGAATTAACAATACAATTCCAGAATATAGAAATACATTTACTATTTTATGAAATAGTGTTCTTTTCTTTAATATTTTTTTCTTGTTTTCAGTCAAGATGAGAATGAATAAATTATTCTATTACTGAATGATTAAAGTTTAACAGCTATATACAAACGTATTAATTTTTATATTTATTTAAAATGGAATTTATAATCTTTGAAGTTGACTGATCGTTTACAAATTCAATGGTTCTTACTTCCCCACCGTTTGCTTCAACTATTTCTCTTCCAATTATATTATCAATTGACCAATCGGCACCTTTAACTAAAACATCTGGAATAACTTCATCTATCAATTTTGCTGGCGTATCTTCGTCGAATATCACTATAAAATCCACCGGTTTTAGATTGGAAATTATAAATGCTCTTTCCTGTTCATTTAAAATAGGCCGCTTGTCCCCCTTAATTCTTTTAATTGACGAATCACTGTTTAAGCCTACAATCAATATATCTCCTAATGCTTTTGCTTTAGAAAGATAATCAACATGGCCGGCATGAATGAGATCGAAACAACCGTTTGTAAAAACTACTTTCTTTTGTTCCGCTTTTAATTTTTTTCTAATGGATTTTATTTCTTCAATAGTCTTTAGTTCATTCATTTAATTTCTTCTGCAACTGTATTAAATAATTTATCAATTTCAATTGGAACAATGCCGACTTCTTCACAAACCAAACCGCCGGCATAATTTGCAAGATAAGAAGCTTCAAGTATGTTTGCACCTGACGCAATTGCCATAGTTAAAGTAGAAATCACTGTGTCTCCAGCGCCCGAAACATCAGCTACTTTCCTAGCTTTTGTTGGCATTCGTTTTTCAGTTTTACCTTTTTCAAAAACTGCAATACCGCCTTCGCCTAAAGTAAGAAGAACATTTTTTGCATTTAATTTTTCTAAAAGTTTTTGTCCAACTTCAGAAATGTCTTCATCATTTTTAATTTTTATTCCAAGTACATCTTCAGCTTCTTTTCTATTTGGCTTAAAAACCGTAACATTTTTATATAAGAAAAAATTATTAAATTTTGGATCAACCGTTACAAGTACTTTATTCTTGTTTGCAAGTGAAATTATTTTTTCAATTAACCAAGGAGTAAGTACTCCTTTGTTATAATCTTGTAGTATAATTCCATTCAATTCTTTAATGTGTGTTTCAAGATATTTATAAACTTTGTTTTGAACTTCCTTGTTTAAATATTGTTTACTTTCCTTGTCAATTCTTACCATGTGCTGATGATCGGCAATTACACGAGTCTTAGTTGTTGTAGGCCTTGAATCATCAGTAACAATTCCAGCATCTGTAATTCCGGTTTCATTAACAAGAGAAGAAAAAATTGCTCCATAATTATCGCTTCCAATTACACCGATTGGATGTGGAATTCCACCAAGTTTTAAAATATTTAGAGCAACATTTGCAGCGCCGCCAAATCTGTAAAATTCATTTTCAACTTCGACAATTGGAACTGGCGCTTCAGGAGAAATTCTTTTTACATCGCCCCAGAAATAACAATCAAGCATCATGTCGCCAATTACAGCAATCTTTAAATTCTTAAAACCAGCTTTTAATGTATTAAGTCTTTTGGCAGAAATTTTAATCATTTAGAACCTTTTATTGATAAACTTTATTGTAAAGATAAAGATAAATAAGATTTCTGAAAAGAAGGAAATGTGTGTGCTTTGAATTCTAAATTGTAATATAAGAGCTTAACCTTAGAATAATGAATAAAATTTTTTAATTGATTTTTCTATCTCTTTAATTTTCTTTTCCTTAAATTTTCTTGTATTGGAGCTTCTGTTTTTTTGAGCATCCATCTAGCTAAAGGATTTTCAATTACAATTTTGCTTAATCCATTATCGGTTCCAATCCACATATTGGATCCATCAAAATAAAGGCATGTAATTTTTGATGAGCTAATATCTATTTCATTTAAATCAACAGGAGTAACTTTTAGAGTGTTTCTATCTATCAACACAAGTCCTCTGCCGTAATCTTTTTTCTCACGTTTATCAAATGAATAAACTCCAGCCCAAATTTTATTTCCGGTTCTTGCTAAGCAATAAATGCCATCAGCTGGCAAACCGTTGTTGGTAGAAATTCTTTCCCATTTACTTTTTCTGTTATAGATATAAATTCCGCCAACATTAAAGTTTGGATCTTTCACAGTTATGAATTCATCAGTTCCAAACCATATCGCAGAGGGTTCAAAAAGGATGTCAGTAATTGAAACTGCATCACCCTGATCTAAAAATCCGCCATCTTTGTTGTTTATGAATTGCCATGAATCTCTTTCGTCCATGCTCATTTTTTTTCTGTACATAAAAACGCCGGATTCAGTACCAAACCAAATTAAACTGTCTCCATCCATCTTTATCACTTTAATTGTATTCGTCTTTGCATCGTTATTCTGCATCAACATTCTATCTATGTAACGCTGCCTTGAAACATCTAACCGTGTAAGGTTTTGAAACCTTCCTATCCACAAAACATTTTGTTCAGGATCGTAGCATAAAGAACGAATCCAATTTCCCATTTCACCGCCAAGCGCAAATTTTCTTTTTCGCCATTGATCTTTTCTAATATCAAGCGTATATATTCCATCAACTGCACCAGCCCAAATATAATTTTTGCTTGCAGCAATTGAATAAAAGAAATCATTCTCAATATTATTTTCTTTTGTAGAATAATTATACCATTTATCCTCACTCAAAGAATATCTAAAAATCCCTTGACCATATGTGGAAATCCAAATAAAATTGCCATAGTGAGTAATCCCTGTAATAGAGGCGCCATCAAGAAATTTATTGGAAATAATTTTAGGAAAGATAATTTGAGCTGATAAAAATATTAATGCTGAAAAAAGAAAAAGTTGTTTCTTCATATCCTTAATTAAATTCTATAATCCGCAAGTAAGATAAACATTAGTAACTTTCTTCATCGGAAGGAAATTCTTTATTCTTAACATTATCAATATATTTTTTAACAGCAGTTGAAATTTCTTCAGCAAGATTTGCATAATGCCTTACAAATCTTGGATGAAAATCAACATTAAGTCCAAGCATATCTGGCGTAACAAGAACTTGCCCATCGCAATGAACACCAGCACCAATGCCAATTGTTGGAATTGTTAAACTACCAGTAATTTTTTTCGCAAGTGAGGCTGGAATTTTTTCTAACACAATAGCAAAAGCACCAGCATCTTCAACAGCTTTCGCATCGCGCAAAATTTCATTTGCTTCTTCAACATCTTTTCCGCGTTCTCTGTAACTGCCAAATTGATGAATACTTTGCGGTGTTAAACCAATATGCCCCATTACTGGAATTCCGGCTTCAGTTATTTTTTTTATTGTATCTGCAACTCGAACTCCGCCTTCAAGTTTTACAGCGCTAGCAGAAGTTTCTTTCATTATTCTTCCAGCATTTCTAAATCCTTCATCTATACTTAACTGATAAGACATAAAAGGCATATCAACAACAACCATTGCTCTATTTACACCTTTCGTAACGGCTTTTGTATGATAAATCATTTCGTCCATTGTAACAGGCAAAGTAGTTTCATTTCCCTGGAAAACGTTGCCCAATGAATCACCAACTAAAATAATTTCAATTCCAGCTTGGTCCAGAATGCTGGCAGTGATAAAATCATAAGCAGTTAAAACAGAAATTTTTATTCCTTTCTTTTTCAAGAAAGCTAAAGTTTTTGTTGTCACTCTTTTGATTTCTTTTTCGGTGCTCATAAGCTTCTCAAAATTTGATTTGTGAAATAATTTCGACTTTAATTAAAAGTTGAAATAAAATTATACAAAATTAAAATCAGCTATTTTTTCTTCTATATTGATTGATTCAAATTTCATTTCATAATACGATTCAAATCCAGCAGTTATTGATTTACTTAAAACATCATAATTAACTTCTTTTTCAGTAATCGATTTAATATCTGCTGTTGAATTTAATGATTCGGAAATAGTTAAATAATTTTCTGGAGTAGTTATTATGTAATCAACAATTTTTTTATGATAACCTCCGCACAGAATTGAACCATGCTGTAAAATTATATTTCCAAGTTTGCGCTGAGCACTTCCAACAATCTTTCTTCCTTCAAACTTAAGTTCACTTTTTGCTGGAGTAGCAAAGCATAAAACACTTTTTTCTTGCTTATAAACATCTCTAAAGTTTGGCTGTTCGTTATGAAGTTCTATAAAGTTTAATTTCTCGTCATAAATTGAAAGTCCTTTAGCCAAAGCAAAATTAATTTCTTGATAAATGTTTTTTGCAGAAGATTGAATGTCTAAAGGCATAATTATAGAATAAGTTAACTCTTCAGCATGAAGAATTGCCCTCCCGCCAGTCGGGCGCTGAACAATATCTAATTTATCGGAATTTACTTTCTCAACATTTATTGATTCAATACTTTGATTTGCGCCAAGCGAAATGCAATAAGGTTCCCATCTGTATAATCTTAGAAAAGCTTCATCAGGTTTGCAAATACGAGCAAGTTCCATATCAAAAGACATGTTAAATTTGCCAGAATTAAATCCTGTATTTATGAAGTTCCACTTCATTTACCTACAAGACCTCTTTTACTTTTTGATAAAAATTCTAAAACATTTTTTACGTATTTATTGTCTCCCAATTCTTTTTTAATTATTTCTTTAGCTTGACTAACATTCAATGATTTGCTGTAAATATAGCCATATGCTTTTTTTAAAGCCATAATGTCTTCGTTGGCAAAACCGCGCCTGCGCAATCCAATAATATTTAAACCTTCAAACCTTAGTGGTTCGTTTGCTGCAAGAATATAAGGCGGAAGATCTTGTACAATTCTAAATCCACCGCCTGTCATACTGTGCTGTCCAACTATGCAGAATTGATGAACTGGCGTCATACCGCCAATAATTACATAATCTTCAATAGTAACATGACCAGCAACCTGAACACCGTTAGCTAAAATGCAGTTATTACCAATAATGCAATCGTGAGCAACATGCGAATAAGCCATTAAAAGACAGTTGCTGCCGATTTTAGAAAAGCCTGTATCCTTTGTTCCCCGGTGAAGCGTTACAAACTCATGAATAACGGTATCATCACCAACATAAAAGAAAGTTTCTTCGTTACCAAATTTTAAATCTTGGGGAACATGCGCGACGGAAGCCGATTGATGTATCTTAACTCTATTTCCAATTCTAGCTCCATTATAAAGAACAGCGTGTGGACCGATTAAACAGTCGTCTCCTATTTCAACATTATCTTCAATAATGGTATAAGGAAGTATTGTATTATTATTGCCTAATTTTGCTTTGCTGCTAACAATAGCAGTTGGATGAATTTTGTTCATTTTATTATTTGCCTTCCCCAATATTTTTTTCCCTATCTACAATTGCAGCCATAAACTCTGCTTCAGCTACCAAAACCTCATTAACGTAAGCTCTGCCGTACATCATTATTACTTTGCTCTTTTTATTAGTCATTTCAATTTCCAGATAAAGTTGATCGCCTGGAAGTACAGGTTTCCTAAATTTTGCATTATTGATCTGCATAAACAGAACTAGTTTTTCTTCTGGATTAGGAAACGAATTAAGAAGAAGAACACCGCCGGTTTGCGCCATAGATTCAATTATTAAAACTCCAGGCATAATCGGCTGTCCAGGAAAATGTCCTTGGAAAAATGGCTCATTAACAGTAACGGACTTTACACCAATAACTTTTTTATCTAATTCAAGATGAATAATTTTATCGACCAATAAAAAAGGATATCTGTGTGGCAAAATTCTTTGAATTGCATTGGTGTCGAACACTATTCCTTCTTTTTTAACGAACTGATATTTTTTAACAAGTTTTTTCTGCTGATATAATTTTCTTATTTGTTTTGCAAATTCAACATTAGCTTTATGTCCAGGCCTTGCTGCAAGTAATTGAGCTTTAATAGGCGCACCAATTAATGCTAGGTCACCTAATAAATCCAGAAGCTTGTGTCTAACAGGTTCATTTTTAAATCTTAGTTCTTTATTATTTAGAATTCCATTTTTACCAATGGAAATTTTTTCTTGAATGCCTATCTTATTTCTGAGCTTATCAAGTTCATCGTGTGAAGCATTTATATCAACAATTACAACTGCGTTGTCAATATCACCACCTTTGATCAAACCTATATTTGCAAGTTGTTCTACTTCACTTAAAAAACAAAAAGTTCTTGCCGGCGCAAATTCTGTTACAAATTCTTTTTCGAGATCAAATAAACCAGTGTGCTGACTACCTAGAGCCGGATTTTGATAATCAACCATAACAGTTGCCCTATAACCATCAAGTGGAAGAGCGACAATATCAACTTGCCTATCTTCATCGTGATACATCACAGTTTGATCAATAATTAAATAATCTTTTGGAGCTTCTTGCTGAACAAATCCTGCTTTAAGTAATTGTTCAACATAAGGCATAGAACTTCCATCGCCAACTGGGGGTTCAATTCCGTTTAACTCAATTATAATATTATCAATTTGGAGCCCTACCACCGAGGCTAAAACATGTTCTACAGTATGAACTTTTGCTTCTCCAATTCCTATTGTTGTTCCTCTAGATACATCAACAACATTATCGGCAATAGCTGGAATTTCAGGATTTCCCCCCAAATCAATTCGTACAAATCTAATTCCGTAATTTTCAGGAGCTGGTTTAAAGGTCATAGTACAAGAAGTGCCTGTATGCAATCCTATTCCAGATAACGAAACTTCCTTTGCAATTGTTCTTTGCAATTCTAACATTTATCACGTCCATTTTTATTAAATACAAAAATTAATTCGCTATGAATTAGGTTTCCAAAATAGCAAGATGAGTTCTGAAATACAATAATTTGGTAATCATTAGCCAACTGAATTTGTTGCAGCATAAGTTAGACAAAAAGTATTTAAATTATTTAGAAAGCTTTTTAATTTCTTCCTTTAATAATTTAATTTGATTTTCCATCTCGCTTAATTTATTTGCATAATCTGGTAAGTTTCTAACGTGAGCTTCTAATTTCAATGCGGTTTTAAATTCTTTAGCTGGCGAGCCGAAATACTGCCCTGGTTTTGTAATTGCTTTTGAAACACCAGACTGCGCAATTAAAATAACATTGTCCGAAATTTCTATATGGCCAACAATTCCCACTTGTCCAGCAATCATACAATTTTTACCAATCTTAGTGCTTCCAGAAATTCCTGTTTGCGCAGATATAACTGTGTTTTCTCCAATTACCACATTGTGAGCAACTTGGACTAGATTATCCAACTTTACTCCTTTTTTAATAATTGTCGCACCAAGTGAAGCACGGTCAACAGTTACATTGGCTCCTAATTCAACATCATCTTCTATTATAACAATTCCTATTTGAGGAATTTTATGATAAACTCCTTTTTCATCACTAAAAAATCCAAATCCATCAGAGCCAATTACTGTTCCCGGATGAATAATAACTCGCTTCCCAATTCTGCATTTTTCTCTTACACTTACATTTTGAAAAAGCAATGAATCGTCACCAACAAAAACATCATCAAGTAAAACTGTGTTATGAAAAATTTTTACATTATCTCCGACTTTACATCCGGCAGATATTACAACATTTTTTCCTATCGATACATTCTTTCCAATTTCAGCAGAAGGATGTATGAAAGAAGTTGGATCAATTCCCGATAAATGAAATTCAGGTGAAAAGTAATGAATTAATATTTTGAAAAAAGCTTTGTTCGGATCACTTACTTCAATATAAGTAATATCATTTCTTGTCTTGTTGAAATTAGGTTTTACTAATATTGCAGATGCTTTTGTACTGGAGAAATATTTTTCGTATGCAGGAAGATAAAGAAAAGTTAAATCTCCTTGTTGAGCTTCTTCAATTTTTGCAATATTTTCAATTTCGACATTATAGTTTCCAAAAATTTTCCCACCAACTAAATCAGCTGCTTCAACTAAATTAACTTTCATATCTTTTATTGTTGAAGTTTAAGTTTATCCATGACTAATGGAGTTATATCGTATTTATCTTTTGCATACAAAAGCATAATCTGTCCGCTTCTATCAAATACAAAATCAAGATCTTGATCTTTGGCAACATCTTGAATAGCATTGAAGACTTTATTTTGAACAGGTTTCATAAGTTCTTCCTGTTTCTGGAAAAGTTCGCCGTTAGTTCCAAATTTTTTATCTCTGTAATCACTAATTTGCTGGTCAAGTTTTTTAATTTCATCTTGTAGTTCATTACGCATCTGTTCAGTCATAATCAATTTTCTTTTATCGTAATCATCTTCCTTTATTTTTTTTTGATCTTCCATTTTCATTAATTCATTTTGCCAATCACGAATTAATCCATCCAATTTTTGCCTGGCATCTTGTGCATCAGGAAGTTTACTAAGAATTGTTTTTGAATCGACATATCCAATTTTAAGCTGGCTATATGAATGACTTATAAATACAAATAAAATTAATATTAGAGGGAATATTATTCTTTTCATTTCAACTCCTTCATGAATATAATCTTTCCAAAGATAAATTTATTATTTGTATCAATTGATATTTTTCCCTCACAAAATATTTATTAAGGTAAACAGCTTGAGAAAAAATAATTTCATCAAAAATTATTTTTCGCTGGTTTTTAATATATCAAGAACTTTATAAGTTAAATCGTACTGTGGATCTTCATAGAGAAGCACAACATCACCAGCTTTATCGAAAACGAATTTCATATCTTCTTTTTTTGCAACATCTTTAATTGCTTGATAAATTTTAGCTTTAACTGGGCCAAAAATTTCGTCCTGCTTTTTGTAAATTTCTCCAGTTCCTTGAGCAAACTTTTCTTTATTATAATTTACAATATTATTTTCTTCGTCAACTAGTTTTTGCTGAGCTTTTAGTTTCTCTTTATCTGTCATAGTGTTTGCTTTTTTTTGGTAATCAGCTAAATCCTGCTGATAATTTGCTCTCATGGTATCAAGATGTGCAGACCACTGATTGGAAAGTGCATCAAGATCACCTTGAGCTTTAATTGCTGCTGGAAGCTGAGCTAATATTACTTGTGAATCAACATAACCAATCTTTTGTGTTTGCGCTGAAATAAAATTTGTTGATAAGAAAATCAATACCAAAATTATAAAATATTTTTTCACTTGTTATACCTTTAATTATTTGAAAATTTAAATATTTAAAATCCTTTACCAAATTGGAAATGAAATAACCAAGCAGGGCTATTTCCATTAACTAATTTTCTATCGAAACCATAACCCAAATCAAAGCCAATTAAACCAATAGGATTAATCATAATTCTAGCACCAACACCAACAGATCTTCTTAAGTCAAATGGATCTGTATGCTGAATATCTGCAAAAACATTTCCGGCTTCAGCAAATGTCAGCAAATAAAGTGGCACAGGGTCTAATGCAACTGCAAATCTTAATTCGGCAGTATACTTTGTATAAATATCACCACCTGACTGTGGGCCAATTGATCTATCATCATAACCGCGCAAAGGAATTGTTGCAATTACTAGACCATTTCCACCCATAAAGTAACGCTCAAATGGATTGATCTTTAATTTAGTTGCTGAATCTAATTCGTGTATATATCCAAATTCAACATCTGTATATAAAGAAATTCTATTTGTATTAAATAATCGCTTATACCACTCTGATTGGAAATTTAATTTATAATAATTCAAATCTCCTGGAAGAAATGGACCGCCGGATAATTCAGCATCTAATTGTACATTTGAACCAGTAGATGGAAATATTGGATTATCAATATCTTTTCTGCTGATTGTTGTTCCAAGTGTATATTGATGTGAAATTCCTTGTACATAGAAGCCTTGCCCATTTATAACATCATTATACTGATATCTAAATGAACCTTGGACATAAAAATAATCAT
Source organism: Bacteroidota bacterium (assembly GCA_021824145.1). Taxonomy (GTDB): domain Bacteria; phylum Bacteroidota; class Ignavibacteria; order Ignavibacteriales; family Ignavibacteriaceae; genus FEN-1297. Next base: position 283,820 of record JAKALM010000001.1, on the reverse strand, counting down.
CCGGCCATTTCAATCTTCTTCCAACTTTAACCGATGCACCAGTCTGGCTCATATCATAGTAATACTGCTGCCTAGTATCGAATACATCAAATCCCACTAATGTAGGAGTATCAAATAACCATGGCTCTGTAAAACCTAAAGTAAATGTTCTGTAAATATTGCTAACGCCAAATTGCCAATTGAAACTAAGTATTTGCCCACCACCCAGCGTAAAAGGATGATCAATTGCAAAGTTGGTTAATGTAACTCCAACAGATCCGCTGAAACCAAAACTCCCGCTATATCCAACGGAGGCATTTAAATAGTCGCTTGATTTTTCTTCAACATTAAAAATTACATTTACTGTACTGTCATTTTTCAGTGAAGTATTTATACCATCCGGACCATATAATTTTTCGGTGTTAAAATATTTAAGATTTGCAAGCTGCTGGATACTTCGCAATAACAATCCACGGTTAAAATAATCTCCAGGGATTGTAAATAATTCTCTACGAATAACTTTATCTTTTGTTTTATCATTGCCAGTAATACTAACTTGCCCAACTTTAAATTGATTTTTTTCATCAACACGAATATTAATATCCATTGAATCATCATCAACTCTAGTCTCAGTAGGTTTTGCGTTAAACATTAAATATCCATTATCAAGATAAAGCGAAGCAACATCCGTTTGTGTTTTATTGCCATGAAGGTTTTGATCAAACTTTTCGTAATCATAAATATCACCTTTTTTAAAGTCTAATCTTTCATTCAAAACACTTACTGGGAAGACAGTGTTCCCCTCCCAGGTAATATTTCTAATATGATATTGTGGCCCTTCATAAACATTGATTAAGATAGTAAGATCCTTTTTATTGTCGGAATAAATTAACGAATCGGATATAATTTGTGCATCTCGATAACCATTTTTATGATAAAATTTGATAATCGATTTTTTATCATCTTCAAATTTTTTAGGATCAAATTCGGCGCTGCTCCAGAACTTCCACCAAACAGCTTCTTCAATATTATCCATTTCACCTTTTAACTTGCTAGCAGTAAAATTTTTGTTCCCTTCAAACTCAATTTTACGAACTACAACTTTTTGATTTTCCTTAATACGAATCATCAATAAAATTCTATCTTTAATTTTATCAATAAGATTCATATAAGAATTATCACTTTTATCATACTTAACGGTATATTCATCTGACAAATCTTTTTCATTCCGCCAGACAACTTCTATGTTATCTTTTGTAGTATCGGCTGTATAATAAACGAAATGCAACATTTCAATTGAAGCATTTAAATAGCCATCCTTTTCATATAATTTCAAAATGTCGGTTTTAATTCTAGATTCTTCTTGAGGTTTAAGAATTTGCCCGCGCTGCAGCTGAATTTTTGCTTCAATATCACTAGTACTTACAGCATCATTGCCTTGAATAACAACGCGCTCAAATCTTGGATATTCTTTTACTTTTATTAAAAGGAAAACACCATCACCAACTTGTTTGTCAATTAAAATTTTTACATCGGAAAATAAATTAAGCGACCAGAGCTGTTTAATTGCATTCATAATATTTTGGTCGGCAGGTAATTGAATCTCATTACCAATTTTTAATCCGCTATTTGCAATAATTGTTGCTGCGTCAGCTGTTTTATTTCCTTCGACAGAAATACCTAATATTTTTAGACTAGTAGGCGCAGTCTGTGCAAATGAAATTGAAACTGATAATAAAATAAGTGGTAAAAAATATTTAAACAATTTCTTTGGGAAGGTTTGAGACATTCTTTAAGCCTTTGTCATTCTTTATAAGTTGTTCGCTAACTCTGCCGAACCTGCGTTCCCTTTTCTGGAAATTTTTTATAGCTTCATATAAATGCTTACGGTTAAAATCAGGCCAATAAACATCAGATATGAAAAATTCTGTATAAGCAATTTGCCAAAGTAAAAAGTTACTCACTCTAAATTCACCGCTTGTTCTGATTAAAAGATCGGGATCGGGGAAATTATTAGTAGTTAGATGTTCAGCAATTATTTTTTCATTTATTTCTTCAGGCCTTATTTTACCTTCGCAAGAATCTTTTGCGATTTTTTTTACGGCTTCCAATATCTCCCATCTGCCGCTGTAACTAAGTGCCAAGTTTAAAATCATTTTTTTATTGTTTTTAGTTCTTTCAATAGCATCATAAAGTTCTTTTTGAACTTCATCTGGTAAAGATTTTACATCTCCTATCGTAGTTAGACGTATGTCATTTTGCATTAGTTCATCACATTTGTTCCTAATACTCCTTAACAACAATCGCATAAGTGTAGAAACTTCATCTTTAGGCCTATTCCAATTTTCAGTGGAAAATGTAAAAAGCGTAAGGTACTTTACTCCTAATTCCGCACAAGCTTCAGTAATTTCTCTAACTGTATCAACACCTCGTTTATGACCCGCAACTCGTGGAAGGCCTCTTTTTCTGGCCCATCTTCCATTTCCATCCATAATAATTGCAATATGAGCCGGAATTTCCCCTGAAATTTTTAATTCTTCCTGTAATTTTGCATCGGAAATCGATTGCGATTTACCCAAATTATTCCTCAAATATGATAAAGCGTGTAAAATTAAACTTATGACTATTTAATGTCAAGATAAGTAATTACTGTATTACCCGTATTTATTGAAAGTTATCCAAAATCAAACAGTAAAAATTATCAAGATGTGCTTTTGCAAAAAAGGTAAAAAGAATTGGTAAATTTTATTTATACTAAAATTTAAATAAATCTTCGATTATTAAAGTTTTTTATGAAAAAAGCATATTATTTTTATTCTGCAAATTTCTATTAGAAATTATAGGTTTATCCTTTATTTGGAATAATCGAATGTTTTTTATTGCTTCTGGTTCTAATCTTTCAATAATAGATTTAGCTATACTATAATTCTCAGTTTCAATTCCGATAAATAACAAAACTCTCTTATTGGTAAATTTTGTTTGGCGTGTTGCTAAAAAATTTAATCTATCTAAAATATTTTTTTGATTCAGATCTTCTAATGTTAATGAAATTCCAATAGCATAATTTTTCTTTTGTCTGCCGATAATATCAACATCAAAACCACCGACTTTATTTGGTTCTGGTAAATATGTTCCATATTTTCTGCTAAGGGTAAGATATCCTTGTTTCCAAAATTGTTCAACTAATAAATCAATTGTTCTGCGTTTCATTAATTCTAACATTTTTACCTCCAGATTTTTATACAGCTTTTGCTAATATTGGAATAATCGGTGAAAATTTTACATTTTTTAAAACTTTAATATTTGATATTCTTTGATATTCAAATTTTCTTATCTCACTTGAATTAAACAGTTTTCCATAAATAACTTTTCGTCCATCTTTTTCTTTCGAAATAAAATAAGGATCGAGAGTTATTTTATTTAATCCATATAAAAATGTTATTTTATTTCTATTATATATTGCTGATGAAAAAATTTCAGTTTTCATAAAATCTCCATAATTAATTTAACCATCTTACAATGCCGATGACTTTTCCAATTAATTTGAAATTTTCAACATCTTTAATATCAATCGGCTGATAATTGTTATTTTGTGGCAATAATCTTATCGATTTATTTTTTATTTCATATGTTTTTACTGTTGCTTCATCTTCCAGTAACGCAACAACTATATCTCCGTTTACTATTTCTCTTTTATTAGAAATAATAACTAAATCATTTTCAAAAATACCAGCGTTAATCATACTGTCGCCTTTTACTTTTAACGCAAAGCAATCTTCCGATTTTTTCATAAACGATGAATCGATAACAACACTTCCTTCAATATTTTCTTCAGCTAAAATCGGAATACCAGCAGCAACTCTGCCCACAACCGGTATTTTATAAAAGCCATAGTCTTCTTGAATTCTAAAAAATTTTTCATCTTGAATTTCTTCAACACCTTTCTGAAAAGAAATTCCTCTGCTAGCATTACTTTCAATATTTAGATATCCTTTTTTTACTAATGCATCAAGATGACGCTTAACTCCAAATGTAGATGAGATTCCAAATTTTTTTCCAATTTCTCTTAGAGTTGGCGGATAACCATTCTCTTCTCGAAATTGTTTTATGAAGGTTAATATTTCTTCCTGCCTATCAGTTAATTTATTTTTCATAATAGTGCTCATTTGTTTACTACTAAAATAGTGTACGAATGTTCACTTGTCAAGTTATTTTTTATAAAATTTCAAATTGTGTGATTTTCTGATAGGGTATGAAGGCTTAAACTAAATAAAAAGGCATTTTACTCTAAATAAAATGCCTTTAATTTTAACAGGTAATTCGAAATTGACTAAACTTCAACTTCTTTCTTTTCAATGTGAGTAAGCCAATTATGTTTATCTTCAGACTTGCCATAATGAATTGAAGTTAGCTCATTAAACAGTTTAAGATCAAGTTCGCCAGGCTGCCCATTATTAAATTTCATTTCAAAGCCTTTGTAAGTTAACCATCCAACTGAAGAAATAATTGCCGCTGTTCCTGTTCCAAAGACTCCAACTACGTTTCCTTTTTTATATTCTGTGATTACTTCATCAATACTTATTAATCTTTCTGTAACATTTATTTTCCAGTCTTTTAATATTTGAATTACGGAATCTCTTGTAACACCTGGCAAAATACTACCATTTAACTTTGGAGTAACAACTTCATCTTTTAAATTGATAAAGATATTCATTGTGCCAACTTCTTCAATATATTTTTGTTCAACTCCATCCAGCCAAAGAACTTGAGAATAACCTTTTCCTTTAGCTTCTTCGGCAGCTAAAAGACTTGCCGCATAATTAGCTGGAGTTTTACACTCACCCAATCCTTTCCTAACCGCACGAACATATTCATCTTGAACAAGAATTTTTACTGGTTTAAATCCTTCGGGATAATATGCACCAACTGGAGAAAGTAAAATTATCAATTTATAATTTGAAGATGGTTTTACACCAAGAAAAGGTTCTGAGCCAAAAATAAAGGGACGGATATATAAAGATTCACCAAATCTATTCGGAATCCAATCCTTCTCTACCGAAACTAATTCAATTAATGCTTGAAGCAAAAAATCAGGATCAACTTCCGGAATACAAACTCTTCTTGACGAATTATTAAGTCTTTGAATGTGTTTATCAGGGCGAAAAATAACTACTTCCCCATTTTCTGTTTTGAAAGCTTTCAAGCCTTCAAAAACTCCTTGAGCATAATGTAAAAACATGGTTCCAGGGTGGACAGAGAGATTTTCTAATTTTTTAATTATTGGATTATGCCAGCCTTTTTCCGAAGTATAATCCATTTCAAAGACATGATCAGTAAAAATTTTACCAAAGCCTAATGTTTTGGGTATTTCTACGGGCATTTCTCTTCTCATCAATTCATATTTTATTATTTCCATAACGCCTCTATTTTCAAGTTGATTTAATTATAAAACAATAATTACATTTTACAAAAAAATAATGAAAATTTAAAATAAGATTAGTTTTGAATTGACAAATAAATTTTAATTTGAGGGAATAAAATTAAAAGATCAGCATCCACAAAAAGTAATCTAGAATTAATATCATTGCAGATGAAAGGACGAATGATCGAATTGTTGATAAGCCGACACCTTCAGCACCACCTTCTGTTTTAAATCCAATATGGCATCCTAAAAGTGAAGTTACTGCACCAAAAAAAATTGTTTTAACTAAACCAGCTATTAAATCAGAAAATAAAAAAAATCTTTTTACAGATAGAAAAAAAACGGAGAATGAAACTCCTAAAAAATAATTTGAAACTATAAATGCACCAAAGACAGCAATTGTATCGGCAAAAATTACTAATAAAGGAAGCATTATTACCGAAGCAACAAATCTCGGCATAGCTAAATATCTTACTGGACTAATTGCCATGGTCTCTAAGGCATCAATTTGTTCAGTTACCTTCATTGTACCAAGTTCAGCGGCAATTGAAGCACCAACTCTGCCAGCAATTACAATTCCTGTTAATACTGGTCCTAATTCAGTAATTATTGCTCTGCTTGTAGAAGAACCTAAAAAAGATAATGGAGCAATTCCTTTTAATTGATAAGCTGCCTGCCAAGCTGCAACAGCCCCTGTAAATATTGCAATGATCATAACAAGCGGAAGCGAATTAACTCCAATGTGTTCCATTTGGTAAAGAATAATTTTTTTACTTCGCGGAATGGTTGTAAAGCTTTTTATTATTCCAAACAAAAGTCTTGTTACTTGTCCAATTTCCTGTAAAAAATTTAATGAGCTCTTGCCTAATTTCTGTAATAAATTTGTGATCACTTATAATTCCATGATTTCAAAAAATCTTATGTTTTAATTTAGTAAAAATTTAATGCAATTAATATTTATAAAATTTCTTCTCTTGTCAAAGAAATATTTCAAGACAAAATAAATATGTTTTCTTTCCCTAACTTTCCAAAGCAAGCATTTTCTATAAACCAAATAAAGTAAAATATATGTAAACAAAATTTTTTAGAGCAATATTTTTCACTCATATGATTTAAAGTGCCTTTGAAATTTTTATTGGCTATTATTGCACATCGAATCCAAAATGATACATGGATTGTTCTTTAAAAGTTGGAGTTTAGCAAATAGAAATCATTTTAAATAAATAATTTTTATAATAATTATTGTTTGAATATACCTTATCTTCTTTATATTTAATAAGTTACAGAAGAATTATTTTTATATAAATAAGAATTTGTTCATTCCTTAAATTACTCTTGAATTTTTAGCATTATAATTGCTGTTAATAAGAAGTATATAAATAAATGATTGCTACATGGGAAAAATTACAGAAAATTCACATTTAAGAAATCGGGATTTATTTGTGCCTAAAATTATTGCTCAGGCACCAATTGGGATTTTAACATTTTCCTCTGATTGGAAAATAAATTTTGTAAATGAAGTTTTCTTAAAATATGCCTCACTTTATCAATTTAAAGATTCTTCACTTGAAGGCACAAATATTTTAGATGTAGATATTTTTCCAAACATAAATTTAGTTGATGATCTAAATGAGCTTAAAAACGGTAATAGTTTCGAAAAAGAAGTAAAAAATATTAAAACTATAGACAAAGGGGAAATAAAAGTAATTGTAAAAGGTTCGGCTGTATTTGATAACAACCAATTTACCGGGGGTATTCTTTTAGTTGAAGACGTAAAAATTTCACCATCAAATCAAGAGTCTAAAGATCTAAAAACTCATCAGATAGAAAATATTCTTACAAAAATTAATGATCTTCTTTTTGTTACCGACAGCGAAGGAAAGATTAAATATTCGTTTGGAAAGAATTTGGATAAGTTGAATTTATCTGTATTCGGATTAAATGATTTAGATATTACAAAATTATTTGACGAACAGAAAAAGAATAATTTCCACAAATTTTTTGAATCATCTTTAATAAATAAAAAATCTGAAAAATTATTACTTGAATTGAATTTAAATAATGAGCCGGCAATCTTCGAATGCCGAATCGAGCCTCTTTTAAATTGGAAAAATCAAATTCAATTTGTTTTTTTCTTTTTTACAGACATAACCGAATATTTAAAAGAAACAAAAATTCTTGAAGGAGAAATTGAAGAGCTAAAACAATATCAACAAATTACCGATGCAGTAACAGATGCAGTTTTCGCTGTAGATTTTCAAGGCAATATATTTTTCTGGAATAAAGCTGCTGAAGAATTATTTGGATATTCACGAAGCGAAGTTTTTGGAAAATTTTTCGGTAAAGCGCTCGACGTTTTTGATATAGAATATTTTAAAGGAATAAAGGAAGAGTTAAAAAAATTAAAAGTTTGGAAAATAACTTTAACAGTTTATAAAAAAGATGGCAAAAAAGAAGTTATTGATGCTAAATTTTCTGCCGTTGATGAAACACAAAATACCATAATTATACTTTGCAACAATATAACAGAAAGAGTTGCGAATGAACAAAAAATAAAAGCTTCAGAAGAAAAGTTTAGGAATATAGTTACAAATTCTCCAGAATTAATTTGTACTCTCGATAACTTAGGAAATATAATTTATGCGAATCCATCATTTTGTAATAAATTAAATTATTCCGAAGAAGTTATAATAAATAAAAACATTAATGAAATTTTTTCTGCCGAAACATTTACAAACGTTAAAAATAATTTAAAATCTTTCGAACTTTCCGCAGCTAATGGATTAGAATTCTCAGCTATTACAAATTCAGGACAAAAGATTTTTTTAAGAGCTACTGTTTCCCCAGTTTATTTTAATAATAGAGTTACAAATTATAATATCGTTTTTTCAGACATTACAAAGAAGAAAAATGTCTTAAAAGACTTGATGGTTTTTCAATCAATGTTTGATGCCTTCCAGGAAGGCGTTGTTGTTGAGTGCGACAGAAAAATTACTTTGATGAATGGTGCCTTCATAAAAATTTTTGGCTATACAGATGAGAAAGAATTAATTGATAAAGACTTACTGGATCTAGTTGCCGATAATGATATTCCCAAAATAAACAGTTATCTGCAATTACTCGGAGAAGACAAAGATATTCCTTTAAGACTAGAATTTTTAGGAAAACGAAAAGACAATGCAAACTTCTTTGCTGAAGTTTCTCTTTCTTCTTTTGAAAGCGAACAAAAGAACTATGCGGTTTTAGTTATCAGAGATATTACTGAAAAAAAACGAACACAACAGGCAATAAGAGAATCGGAAGAAAAGTACAGAAATTTAACCGAGAATATTGATGATTTCCTTTATACATTTGAACGAATCGCTTCAACAATAAGGCCTGTTTTTTATACAGCATCGGTTGAAAAAATTACTGGTTATTCCCAGTCAGATTTATTAAGTGATTCAAAATTAATTTTGAAAATTATTCACCCGGATGATTTTCCATCAATAAAGAAAAAATTAAATACGCTTTTTAAAAGTAAAATTCAATTATCTGGCGAATTTGAATTCAGAATTATTAATAAACATGGAAATATTGTTTGGGTTCGGAACAAAATTAATTTAGTTAGAAATCATGAAGGAAAAATTCAAAAAATTTATGGGCTGGTAAGTGATATATCTTTACGTAAAAAAGTTGAAGAAGAACTTACTCGATCAACTGAAAATTTAATTAAACTTAACGAAACAAAAGATAAATTCATTTCAATAATTTCGCACGATCTTCGTACACCATTTAGCTCAATTCTAGGCTTTACTGATTTACTACTAAGCGATTCAGATCTTACTGCTGCAGAACAAAAACAATATGTAGAATTCATTAGAGAATCATCAAAGTCAATGTTATCTTTGGTTAATTCATTATTGGATTGGACAAGACTTCAGACAGGCCGAATTAGATTTGAGCCAGAAAAAATTGAAGTTCATAAAATAATAGAAAACTCTCTAAATGCTTTAAGCGGCGTTGCCTTCCAAAAAAATATTGAGATTATCTCGAAGATCAAAGATGATATTTTCGTTTTTGTTGACAAAGAATTATTACTCCAAGTTTTTAATAACTTACTTTCGAATGCAATTAAATTCACACCTAAATATGGTACAATATTTATTTCCGTTAACAAATCTTCCAGAATGCGATTCCTAGAATTTTCGATAAAAGATACCGGCATTGGAATTAAACCTGAAAATATTAAAAAATTATTTAGAGTGGACGCAAAATTTTCTTCAGAAGGAACAGAAGGAGAAAAAGGTACCGGGCTTGGTTTATCTCTTGTTAAAGAAATTATAGAAAAACATGGCGGATCAATTTTGGTAGAGAGCGAATTCGGAAAAGGTTCAGATTTTAAATTCACATTACCAATAGCTTCTGCAAATATTTTGCTTGTAGATGACAGTAAAACCGATAGACTTTTATATTCAAAGATTATAAAAAATATAACAACAGACTATAATGTTGAAATTGCTTCAGATGGAAAAGAAGCTTTAGATAAAATTCTCACTTCGCCACCGGCGTTGGTTATAACAGATCATTTAATGCCGAATATGAACGGCTATCAATTAGTAATGGAATTGAAAAAAGCTGAATTAAAGGGAAAACCACCGATAATGGTATTAAGCGGAGATATTGATAGAACTTCAATTGATGAATACCACGAACTTGGCGTTGAATATGTTTTCTGCAAACCAGTCGATTTAACAAGCTTCAAAAATGCTGTCGAAAAATCTCTTCGCAAAGGTTTGATAAGCGTTTAATAATAAATATTTTTATTAAATATAAGGAAGTCTAATTTTAAATGAAGCACCAGGCCTTCCAGGCATTTGGAGTTTAGATGGACTTGCTACGGAAATATTTCCTTTGTGTCTTTCAATTATTTGTTTAACTATAGATAATCCCAAACCAGTTCCTTCATAACTTCTATCTTTAATATTAGAGCCCCTAAAAAAATCGGAAAATATTTTATCTAAATCAGCCGCGGGTATTCCTATTCCACTGTCTGCAATTTCAATTTCTATTTCGTTTTCGTTGTCAAGTAAATCAAGCTCAATTAATCCATTTGTCCCAACATATTTAACTGCATTTCCAATTAGATTTGAAAAAGCTATTTCTAATAAAAATTTGTCTCCTTTAATTTTTTTCTTAAAAGTTCTGCCGTCAAAGAAATTAAGCATTATATGTTTAGCGCGTAAATTTATTGTTTGTTTCTTCACTATTTTTACTATTACCTCGCTTAGTTCAACTTCATCAATTGCAATTTCATCTAGCAATCGAAGTTTCGAAACTTTTAAGACATCGTTTATCATTTCAATTGCTTCATTTGACCTTGTCCTTGCACGAAGTAATCTCTCTTCAATATTGCTATTTAGTGGCCCTAAGATTTTTTTTAACACAATATCCAAATAAGAATGAACAGCAGTTAATGGAGTTTTAATTTCATGAACAATTCCGACAATATATTTTTGCTTTTCGGCTTCTGCTTCACTTAGTTTATCTAACGACTCAATTAATTTCTGTTCAATAGTATAAAGTTGATTTGCAATTCGATTGGCAAGAAACACACTAATAAACATTACACAACAAAATATCACATCATAAGAAAGAATAAATTTAATATTTGTATATAAAGGAATTGTTAACAATCCAGAAATCGAATGATGTGGAATTAAAAAAAAATATTCAGAAAAAATTAAAATATTAAAAACAAAAACTATTGTTCCTGCGATAGAAAAGATTACAAACCCAGGAAGAATTAAACTACCAATAATCATATGAAAAACAAAAAACATGAATAAAGGCGTTTCAATACTGCCGGTAAAATAAACAATCAACATTAAGGCAGAAAGATCTAATATCATTTGCAAAAGAGAAAAATGAAGCGGATTAAAATGGCCGGGAATTGTTTTGATAAATCTGCTTAATCTTTTAAGCATTAAATTGTAAAATAGAATAAGAAGTGTAATTACAACAAGAGCAATAAATTGAGTTTTGTCAAATGAAAGATTAAGAATAAGGATTGATGAAATTAAAAATCCTGTAAGAATTACAACTGCGCCAAAGCGAAGATTAATAAGCCATAAATTCCGCTTCTGGATTGTATCCCAGTAATCAGCGTAACGATTAGCCCAAGAAGGAACAAGAGAAATCATCTGCCCCCGTTGTATTGTTGTTTATCAGAATATAATTTTAATCTAATCAACTTTATCTCTGCTAAGCAAAGCAAGTTCTTAATCTTACTCAAATTATTTCGAATAAGAAAAAAATTATTATTAATAATTAATCTCTTCCTTCTTCTTTTGAAAGAAGGAAGAAATACAAATTACTCGATATAATATATGAATTACGAAATAAACTTTCCTCTTTTTAAGTAATGAGTATGAAGAAGTTTATGCGAAAGCTTACCGCATGGTCCTTCTGTTAAGAAGTTTTCATAAATATATTTTATGTGAGGATTCTCGTGCGATTTCCTAACTGAAAGTGATTCTTCTTCAGCATATATTGCTTGAGCTCGCTTCTTTCTTATCTCAGCATTTGTTGGTATAGGCTGGCCGCCACCGCCAAGACATCCGCCGGGACATGCCATTATCTCTACAAAATGAACATCGCTCAATTCACCTTTCCGCAGCATCTCCATCACCTTTTTAGCATTTGCTGTTCCGTGAGCAACTACAAATTTCAATTCCACTCCTTCAAGAAATTTATATTGTTCAACGCAGCCTTCAAGTCTAACTGATGCTTGTTTAACACCAGCAAATCCGCGGCAAGGTTCAATGGCTAAATTTTTAAATGGAACTTCTCGACCTGTAACAAGTTCATATACAGTTCTTAGAGCGGCTTCCATTACACCGCCGGTTGCACCAAAAATTAATCCCGCACCAGAAGCATCACCAAATGGCTCATCAAAATTAGATTTCGGCATTTCAGGTAAATAAATCCCAGCTTCACGAATCATCTTTGCCATCTCGCGCGTTGTTAATCCGTAATCAATGTCTTTAAAACCTGAAGCATTCATCTCAGGCCTATTGCACTCAAATTTTTTGGCAGAACACGGCATCAATGCAACAGTAACAATATCTGCCGGATCAATGCCTGTCTGCTTTGCATAAAAGGTTTTCATTATTGCACCAAACATTTGCTGCGGAGATTTAGCAGTTGATAAATAATCCAAATACTCCGGATAAAAATGTTCGATGAATTTAATCCATCCAGGCGAACAAGAAGTAAATTGAGGAAGCTTCACCGAAGAATCTTTATCAACAATAGCCTTCTTCAATCTATTTAGAAGTTCTGTTCCTTCTTCGATAATTGTCAGGTCGGCTGTGAAGTTTGTGTCGAAAACTTTGTCAAAACCAATTCTTCTTAATGCGGTATTTAATTCGCCAGTAAAAGAATGTCCAGCTTCTATTCCGAATTCTTCTCCAATTGCTGCACGCGGCGATGGAGCTGTTTGAATTATAACATGTTTTTGGGGATTATCAATTGCTTCCCAAATTTCATCCGAAGGATCGTTTGCTCTCAACGCTGCTGTAGGGCAACGGTTTATACATTGTCCACAATTAATGCAGATAACATCAGCAAGAGGTTTGTCAAGAAAAGTTCCGATATGTGTATCATGTCCGCGGTTGATTGCTTCAAGTACTCCAACTTCTTGTAAATCAATGCAAGTTCGTACGCATCTTTTACAAAGAATACATTTGCTCATATCCCGCACAACTGCAGACGAAGAACGGTCAACTTTGTACTGCGGCTTATCAGTATGACCAAAAGTGTAACCATCAACACCGTATTCTTTAGCAAGAGATTGAAGTTCGCAATTCCCATTTCGGAAACAAGAATAACATTCACCATAATGTTCACTCAAAAGTAAATCTATAATGTGTCTTCTAGCTTTTCGCACCATCGGTGTAGAAGTATGAATTTTTATAGGTGTGGTTATTGGAAAGGAACATGCAGTTTGAAGTGTTCTCATTCCTTCAACATCAACAACACAAATCCGGCAAACTCCGGCAATACATAAATCCTCATGATGACAAAGAGTTGGTATATGGATTTGATTTTGTCTGCATGCTTCTAAAATTGTCGTTCCAAGCGGAACAGAAATTTTCTTTTCATTTATCTGAACTGTAACTGTTCCTCCAATTGTCGTTGTATCTTCAGGCTTGCTGACAGTAAACGGCTGTTGACTAACCGGTATTCTTATATTTTCACGCTTTGACATTTTCTTTTCCTTTCCCGCTTGTATGCAGAATTTCTTTGTTGAAGTTTTCCAAAATCGATATAAATGAATTCGGGCTTGATTGGCCCAGTCCGCATTTGGACGCAACCTGCATAGTTCTGCATAATTCTTTTAAATTGTTGATGTATGAAAAAGTAAAATCTCCGCGTTCAATATTTTCTATACCTTCCATCAACTTTACATTTCCAATTCTGCAAGGTGTACATTGCCCGCATGATTCATCAATAAAAAATTCCATAAAATTTTTTAAAACTTTCAGCATGTCGCGGCTTTCATTAAATATCATGATTGAGCCGCCTGTTGCTGCGTCTTCATATCCAAGTATACGATCAAATTGACTTTTAGGGATGCATATTCCAGACGCACCTCCAACTTGAACAGCTTTTGTATTTTTCGCTCCCACAATTTCGAGCAACTCTTTTATCTTTGTTCCCCATGGAAGTTCATACACACCAGGCTTCTCACAATCGCCAGAAACAGAGAATAATTTAGAACCAGTTGATTTGTTAGTTCCATATATTTTAAACCATTCTCCACCTTTAAAAATAATATGAGAAACAGAAGCTAAAGTTTCCACATTGTTTACAACTGTTGGAAAACCAAGGTAACCAGTATCAACAGGATATGGTGGGCGGTTTCTTGGTTCACCTCTAAATCCTTCAAGTGATTCAATTAATGCTGTTTCTTCGCCGCATACATAAGCACCGGAACCAAGGCGTATGCTTATATCGAAATTAAAATTCTCTTTGCCCAAAATATTTTTGCCAAGAAGATTATCCTCACGCATTTGAGAAAGATAATCTTCAAGTGACTTAAGCATATACTCGTACTCACCTCGCAGATAAACTATGCCAGTTTCCGCACCAATTGTGAAACCAGCAATCACCATTCCATCAAAAACTAGTTCGGGATATTCGAGAAGAAGAACTCTATCTTTAAATGTACCAGGTTCACCTTCATCTGCGTTGCATACTATAAACTTTTTATCAGCATTGGCTGCAGCTGTAAGCATCCATTTTGTAGATGTTGGAAACCCAGCACCGCCTCTACCTTTCAATCCTGATGTCTTTAATTCGAAAAGAATATTTTCTCTGCCAAGTTGTAATGCTTTCTTTATCCCTTCTCCTCTTTGATATTCTGAAAACAGAACCGGCCCGCTTCGTTTTTTATTTTTTAATTTTGTTTCCATTGCCGCCTCACTTTATTCCATTAAGAATATTGACCGCAGTTTCGGGATTAAGATGCGTATAAACTTGATCGTTTACAAGCATTGCAGGGCCTTGATCGCACATTCCTAAACAGTTTGTATATTCTAAAGTAATTCGTTTGTCACTTGTTGTTTCTCCAAAATTAATTCCTAGTTCCCGTTTAACTGCAGACTCAACATTCTCTTTGCCTGCCATATCGCATGAAATCGTACGGCAAAGCCTAACAATATTTCTTCCTTTGGGAACAGAACAAATAAAAGAATAAAACGAAATTACACTATAAACTTCGACGGGATGAATGTTAAGCAGGCGGGCTATTTCCTGCTGTGCAAAATCAGAAACATATTTATGTTTTCTCTGGACAGATTGAAGAATTTGAAGAAGTGCCGGTCTATCGCTGCCGTACTGCTTTACTAAATTTTCTATTTCTTCAGTAAGAGAATTTTTTTCATATTCTAGCATCTCTAGCCTCCTTTTTCTTCAAAAGTTTTTCCACCTTTTCAATAAGCTGTTCTGGTGAAATTGGTTTTTCAACAAACTCATCAACCGGTATTAGCTCATTGACGCCGTAATCTAATCCGGATGCTTTTGATATTGACGTATACATAATTATTGGAGTTGTAATTTTCTCGCGACGAAATTTCTGTGCAAGGAAAAATCCATCGTCCGGTTCATTCATCATTACATCTAAAATTATTAAATCCGGAGAATTTTCTTTAACTATTTTATAACCGTCTTCGGGATTTGCAGCAGTAACAACTTTATAGCCTTTAGACATAAGCACTAAACCACTTGCATCCAGAATATCCGGGTCATCATCGATGATTGCTATTGTTATCATCTTATATCCTTTGATTTTTATTCAAAAATTTTAATCATTAATTGAAGTTATATGTAGAACATTAAGAATATTATCTCGCAATTCGTTCTTTCATAATGAATGCCATCAATAAAAAATTTAAATAATGAATTAATAATAAAAGATTAAGTATAGTGAACTAATATTTTCCAAGAATAGATAATTTCATTGCCAAAAAAGAAACTCAGTTGCCAAATAGAAATCAATTATATTTTGGAACTATTTTTTTTGAAAAATTTTTGGAAAGAATTTTTTCTCTTATCCGAGAGAGAGCGTAAAAAAAATAATCAATTTTATTATAAAGTTTTGAAGAGAATTTTTTTAATCAATTTTTATTTTTTCCCACTCAGCCAAAGCTTCATCGAAAGGAAGAAGAACTCGTGGAATTACGCCGTGCATGTAAGAGATAAGAACACCATAATTTACAACTGGAATTTCAAGAAGCTCTGCTTGTTTTATTCTTGACTGCATTGCTTTTCTTGTAATCATACATCCACCGCAATGAATTATCAATTTAAAATCAGAAATGTTTTCAGGAAATTCGGTACCACTGGCAATAACGAATTCCAGATTTTTCTTTGTGTGCAGCCTAAGCCATCTTGGAATTTTTACCCTGCCAATATCATCTGCTTGCTCATGATGAGTGCAAGCTTCGGCAATTAAAATTCTATCTCCATCTTTAAGTGATTCTACAGCTTTCAATCCTTTAATAAAGAAAGGTAAATCACCTTTATGCCGAGCCATCAAAATAGAAAAGGTGGTCAATTTAACATTATCAGGTACATCTGCTGCTACTCTCATAATTGCTTGGCTGTCTGTAACTACAAGATCTGGCGGGTTTTTCAAAGCATAAAGAACGGAACGCAATTCTTTATCTTTTGTAACAACAACAATTGTATCCTCATCCAGTGCTTCGCGAATTGTTTGAACTTGAGGTAAAATTAATCTGCTTTTCGGAGCGCCTAAATCGATAGGTACAACAAGCACAACAACATCTCCTTGATTTACCAAATCACTAATTAACGGAGGCCCGCTTTCCTGCGGCAGCATGCGGATAACTTTTGATTTTAAAATATCGATACCAACATTCTCAGCACATGAAATTTCAAAATGCGTTGCCTTTAAATATTTTAATTCAGAAAGTAATACTGGATTTACACCAAATTCAATTTTATTAACCGCAATTATAAATGGTAGATTAATTCTTGAAAGATAATTAAACAGTTCCCACTCTTTAGGGGAAATTCTTTCACGAGCATCTAAAACAACAATTGCAAAATCTGCAGAGGCAATCATCTTGATTGTCTTACTTACTCTTTTTTCTCCAAGCTCACCTTCATCGTCAATACCAGCGGTATCAACTAAAACAATTGGCCCGTAAGGCAGAAGTTCCATAGCCTTATGCACTGGATCTGTAGTTGTTCCGGCTACTTCGCTTACAATGCATAATTCCTGACCGAGGAATGCATTTACAAGCGAAGATTTTCCAACGTTCCTTCGTCCAATAATTGCAATATGCTTCTTTTCAGACTTTGCAGCTGCTGGATATGTTTTAAGTCCGCTCTGCATTTTTTACACCTAATTCTCTTGCAAGTAAATTATAAAGCTCTTTTTCGGTTAACAATTTTTTCTGCTTTAGTAATTCAATAAAAGAAATATTTTTAGATTCAGCTTCATTAACAATCTTAGCAATTGAGTCATAGCCAAAAATATTTATAAGTGAAGCTGCGGCGGCGGCAGACTGAAGAAGATTATGTCTACATCTTTCTTCATTAGCTTTTATTCTGGAAATACATTTTTCAGAAAGATTATAAATTGCATCTCGCAGCATTTCAATCGACTTCAAAAACAAATGAGCCAAAAGCGGAGTAAATGCATTGAGCTCAAAATTTCCGGAGGATGCTAAATTTGAAATAACAGCATCGTGCCCTTTAACAAGCTCTGCAACCTGGATTGCATTTTCTAAAATAACTGGATTTACTTTACCCGGCATTATACTAGAACCAGCTTGCATTGCAGGCAAAATAATCTCTCCTAATCCGCCATGAGGGCCGCTAGACATTAAACGTAAGTCGTTGCAAATTTTTATTAGTGAACATGCTCCTGCTTTTATCAATCCATGAACTTCAACAAATACATCAAAGTTTTGAGTCGCATCGATCAAATCTTCAGCTTTAGCAACCGGAAGCCCGGTAATTTTTTTCAATTCATTATTAATTGAAAGAACATATTCCATAGGAGCTGAAACAAAATTGCCTACTGCTGTACCACCTAAATTTACTGACCGCAATCTTTCTTCACCGTTATACAAACGCCATCTGTCTCGTGCAATTGCCTGTGCATAAGCGCCAAATTCCTGTCCAAGCGTAATTGCAACAGCATCTTGAAGCTGAGTTCTTCCAAGCTTTAGAATTCCGCTGAATTCATTTTCTTTTTTTTGAAGAGCGGACTGAAGCGAAGCGAATGCTTCAGTTAATTCTCGAAGAAGGAAAATAGACGCAACTTTAAGTGCAGTAGGATAAGTATCATTTGTTGACTGTGAAAGATTAACATCATCAAGCGGATGAATAAATTCATACTGCCCAAATTTTTTCCCAGAAATTTGCAAAGCTGTATTCGCAATTACTTCATTGATGTTCATATTTAAAGAAGTACCCGCACCGCCCTGATATGGATCGACTATAATCTTTTCATAAATAGAAAAAGATTCTTTTTTTATTGCAGATTCGGTTTCCTGCAAAAGCAAATCAATCGCCTTGCTGATTGGTTCATATTTTTCTTTCGGTAATAATCCGATTTTATAATTTGTTTCCAACGCAGCGGTTTTTACAAGAAGATATGCTTTAATCAAATTAAGATTTATCCGTTCGCCGGTAATCGGAAAGTTATCCAAAGCTCTTAATGAATGAATACCATACAAGGCTTCATCTGGAATTTCTAATTTTCCTATTGAGTCACATTCGTTGCGCATTGTTCAGTAATTTTGTTTTCCACTTAAAAAACAAAAAGTGTTCCAACAAAATTTCCCGATTCGCTCTATTCTATTATTATATTTCTATTTAATGAGGCTTAGTCAATAACCATCATTTTGAAATGCTTCTCTATTCTTAGAAAGACTTTTTGCAGATATGGTTAATTCGAATTAAAATGAAGTAAATCTTCTGGTATATTAATTGGAATAAAAAGGTTAATATATCTGCTTCAACAACGGAACAGATTTAATGAAGAAATACCAGAGGTTGAAATGTATTTTATTAATGAAGAGTATATCAATTATCTTATAAAAGATGATTCGCTTAACAATGAAGATCTACAAAAAGATATTTTGTTTAAAGCTTCCGAAGCAAAAGGATTAAATTTAAAAGAAAGTGCCGCTTTATTAAATATTAATTCCCCCGAACTTTACGAAGAACTTTTTTCCCGCGCAAAAGAAGTTAAAGAAAAAATTTATGGAAACAGATTAGTCCTTTTCGCGCCATTATATATCACCAATATTTGTGTTAACAACTGTTTGTATTGCGCGTTTAGAAAAGACAACCGCAAGTTAAAAAGAAAATCTCTTTCACTTGAAGAAATTGAAGCTGAAGCTGAATTCCTTGTTAAGCAAGGACATAAAAGAATACTTGTTGTGTTTGGCGAGCATCCTAAAAAATCTTCAATTGATTTTATTGGGGAAACAATAAATAGAATTTACAGCATTAATTATAATGGAAATAATATTAGAAGAATTAATGCAAACATTGCTCCATTAACGTTTGAAGATTTCAAAACATTAAAAAGTTTTGGGATTGGAACTTATCAATGCTTCCAGGAAACTTACCATTATGATACTTACATGACAATGCATCCAGAAGGCCCAAAACGAGATTATGCATGGCGTCTTTACGCAATGGATAGAGCGCTTCAAGCAGGTATTGATGATGTTGGAATTGGAGCTTTGTTTGGACTAACAGATTATAAATTTGAAACGCTTGCTTTGCTTATGCACGCATTTGATCTTGATTTCAAATACGGAATTGGCCCGCATACAATCTCTATTCCGAGGCTTGAGCCAGCACTTAATGCACCGGCAGCAATAAATCCGCCGCACGCAGTTGATGATTTATCTTTTAAAAAGCTTGTGGCTATAATTCGGTTAGCTGTTCCTTATACAGGAATGATTTTAACAACACGCGAAAGGCCGGAAATTAGAAGAGAATTATTTTCAGTCGGAATTTCTCAAATCAGTGCTGGCAGCAGAACATCTCCAGGAAGTTACAGCGAATCGAAGGAAAGTTTAGATGAACGAGAACTCCAGCAATTTCAATTAGGAGACCACCGCAGCCTTGATGAGGTTGTACGCGATTGCACTTCACTTGGCTATCTTCCTAGCTTTTGCACAGCATGTTATCGTTCAAATAGAACAGGCGATAGATTTATGGAACTTGCAAAATCCGGCAACATTGGAAAAATTTGTACGCCGAATGCACTCGCAACTTTCCAAGAATATTTAAATGATTTTGCTACTGTTGAGACAAAAACTATCGCAGAAAATTTTTTGAAAAACGAGATTGAAGGAATCAATGGAACTACTAGAAAAAAAATTGAAAAGATGATTACACAAGTGAATGCTGGTGAGCGGGATGTTTATATGTAAATTCTACCCTTGAACGTGAACTTACGCTTGAACCTTTTTCATAATAAGTTCATGTTCAAGATCAAGTTCAAGAATACCAAAATAAGTTCAAATAAAAATCTTGTTAGATGATTCAGAAAATCTTAAATAAAAAAATTTTACGCAGAGAAGAAATAATCACTCTTCTTCAAGCCGAGGATAAAAATGATATCCACGCAATATTTCAAAAAGCAGATGAAATTAGAAAAAAATATTTCGGCGACGAAGTTCATCTTCGTGGAATTATAGAATTCTCCAACAACTGCGAACAGAACTGTCTTTACTGCGGATTAAGAAAATTCAATCGCGCTCTTTCAAGATACAGAATGAATGAAACAGAAATTCTTCAAACAGCGAAAAAAATTTGCGATACCGGAATAAAGACTATCGTTCTTCAATCTGGAGAAGATTTTAATTTTTCCGGCGAAGATATTTACCGGATTATCAAATCAATTAAAAGTGAGTTTGATGCAGCAATTACTTTAAGTCTTGGAGAAAGAGATTTTGAAGATTACAAAATTTGGAAAGAAGCCGGCGCCGACAGATATTTATTAAAGCATGAAACTGCCAATGCAAAACTATACGAGACTTACCATTTTGGACAAAAGCTTTATGATAGAGTAGGCCACTTGAATTATTTAAAATCTTTAGGATACCAAATCGGCAGTGGAAATTTAATCGGCTTACCTCATCAAACTATTGAAGACATTGCAGATGATATTATTCTTTGCCGTGATCTTGATGTGGACATGGCTTCATTCAGTCCATTTATTCCTTCGCCAAACACGCCGTACAAAAAGCAAAAGCCAGCCGATGTAAATTCAGTTTTGAAAGTAATGGCTGTTGCAAGAATCGTTTTGAAAAATGTTCATATCCCGGTTACAACAGCGCTTGCGACTATTGATTTAAATGGCAGAGAAAAAGGATTGGCAGCCGGGGCAAATGTTATTATGCCGAATTTTACCCCAGCATTTTATAGCGATAAATATTCAATTTATCCTAATAAAAAATCAGATGTTGATCCAATGCCCGCGCTGCGCAGCATATTGCTTGCTGCCGGAAGAAATATGGCGGAAGGACAAGGTCATTCGTTGAAAATTATATAACGTTAACTTTGACTTTATTATAGTTTTATTTTCCATAACTCATAGTGTAAAGGTTCTAATAGCCACGCCCTTCAGGGCGTGGACTAAGAATAAAAAAATAGAAAAGGGCTTTAGCCCATTGGAGTAAGAGGATAATAATTCTATTTTGTCAACTCGTACAATACCAGCTTATCTAATTTAACTTCTTTAAAATTCTTAAACCCGTTTTCCTTTGATAATTTTTCCACAAATTCCGGTTTTAATCTGTGTTCAAGCGGCGGACCAAAATCTTCAGTCTTATATTGCCACTCAAGAATAAAAGCTTTTAATCGGCTTACTCTATTTGCTTCAGCTAAAGTTTTATTAAAATCATCTACTTCATGCAAAACGACGCCAAAAAAAACAGCGTCAAAAGATGAATCTTCAAACGGAAGATTTTCTGCTGATGCAATTTTAAACTCAGCATCTGGTAAATATTTTTTAGCTTCCTCAATGTAAGATGGATTTACATCTACACCAGCAACCTTAATTCCTCTTTCACTAAATTTTTCAGCGAATAATCCGGTTCCTGTTCCAATATCTAAAATAGATTTTATTTCACTGCCGGATAAACAATTATCCACCACTTGATTTACACTCAGTCTTTCTAATCTTTCAGCAGAACGAAGCCTGTCAAAATTCTGATTAAAAACTCTTTCGTTCATTTTATTTCCTTAAATAGATTTTAAAATGTTTTACAAATTATGTTATTATGATGCAGCTTTAAAGAAAAGAATTCAGTAGTGTGAGGGAAATCGCTTGTAAAGCAATTTAATTGTTTAAAAAATTATCGATAAAAAATCTTTATTTCAATTTTAAAACCATTCCAGTTGAAGAAGAAATTTCAATATTACCGGAAATGATTCCAAGCGGCTCTATGCCGGCTTTATCTTGGTTAACCAATATTTCCCAATTGCCTTCCGGCAGATCAAAATTTTCTTCTTTATTTCTATCGGCATTAAAAAGGACTATGAAATGTTCGCCTTTATAATTTAAATGATACCCAAGCGCAAACGGATTATCTTTTACATCATAAAATTTAACTTCATTATATTCTGCTCTACGGAAAGCAGGAAATTTTTCGCGCAGTTTAATAAGTCCTTTGTAGTAATCAACAAGATCATAATTTATTTCTGCATGTTTGAAATTAATGTAATTTGTTGAATTATCTTTATTGTAACTGTTGTTATCGATTTTGCCTTTGTTTGTATCCGGAATTTCTTCATTATAAGGAATTACTTTCGTCCTCCCAAACTCATCGCCTTCTTGAAACATTGTAATTCCCTGCGAAGTGAAAAGGAAGAGCGCGCCAAGTTTGTTCAGTTGTAATTCTAGCGGATTGAGTTTTACAAATGAATCAACATTTTTTATTATATCATTAGAATGAACTGAACCGGTTCCTAATCTTATAAAATCTCCAAACGTATAGCCATCATGAGAAGAAAGATAATTTACAGAGTGTTCCTTCTTTTGAAATAAACCTAAAGTATCTCTAACTAAAGTTCCATTTACGTAACTTTTAATTCTTGCGGGATTATTATTGCCGTACCAATTTCCGAAAATCCAACCAAGTCCATTAAAAGGATTTTCTCCTTTAATTCCATTTCTAATTTGATCATTCCAGCTTCCCCAACCGCGCAAAGAAAATCCTTCCGGATCGTAGCCTCCGCCCCACGGCTCGCATACTAAAATAACTTTTGGATTTATTTTTTTTGCCTCGTAAGAAATTTCTTCAACTGTTTCCCAATCAATTAATTTTCCAAGATCAAAACGGAAACCATCAACATGATATTCTTTCATCCAATATAAAATACTTTCAACAATCATTCTGCGAACCATCGGCCGCTCTGTTTTTAGATCGTTGCCGCAGCCGCTTTCAGCAGTATAGTTACCGCGCTTATCTAATCTAAAATAATAATCTTTATCAATTTCTTTTAAATTACCGAGTTCGTATTGAGAGATATGATTATAAACCACATCCATCACCACAGCAATTCCTTCTTTATGAAATGCTTTAACCATATCTTTAAAGTCATTTACTTGTTTAGCAGAAGTTCCGCTCCAAGTATTCCAATCAAGTTTACCTTCACTATAATAAGATTCCGGAGCAAAGAAAGCCGCGGTCATATATCCCCAATGATTTCTTTCATAAGGATTCCAAGTGTTGTAGCTTCCATTTAATGAGTCCAAATATGGAATTTCAATATTTGCAAATTCTTGTGAAGGTAGAATTTCAACTGTGTTAACACCAAGTTTTTTTATGTAATCAATTCCGCCAGGTTTTCCGTGTTCAATTAATCCTTCATATGTACCTGGTTTATCGGAATCGGAAGAAGGATCGGCAGTCAAATCTCTTATATTCATTTCATAGATAATTAAATCGCGCCAGTCACGTTCTATCCAATGATCGTCTCCCCAATCATAATTTTTATCATGCACTACAATTGCTTTGCGGGGAGTATAAAAAGTATTAAATGAAGCTACGGCTTTTGCATAAGGATCGAGGCATAAAATGTTTTTCGTTGACGGATATTTAGGGTTAAAAACTTTAAATCCATAAAACATTCCATAACGTTCGCCTTCAATAGAAGTTTCCCAAACACCGTTCGTATCGGATTGCATTTCATATTCAACGCCGGTTTTATCTTCCGCATTTTGAAAAGTAACAAGCGTGACTTTTTCTGCATCGGGTGTGAATAATCTAAAATATGTTTTCCCATTCTCGACAAACGAACCTAATCTTTTATTTGAATAAAATTTATTTAAATCTTTTTTAAAGGTTCTCACCGCCGGTTTTTCCTCAAAACGAGTTTTATTTTTATCGCTAATAAACAATCGGGCACCTTTTAGATTAATGATTGAGAATAATATTCCAATTAAGACAAAAGATATTTTTATATATTTCATAACAATCTGCTTTATTATAATCGAGACTAAACCAAAACTGTTTATATCCCAAAATTTATCCCATTTAAAAATATTTAGAACATGTATTTAATTTCAATATTCTTTTCTTCTTTTACTTTTATATAAAGAATTTTTCCTTTGCTGTTGAAATAAAATCCATCTGCTGTATTGTTTAATTCAGATTTATCAGAGAGTTTTTTTAGTTCAATTCCGTTAACTGAAACTTTAGAAACATTTTTAGTGTCAACAATTTTTAGAAAGTAATCTTTTCTTCCAGTATTATAATTATCAATACTATTTTTAATTGAAATTGCACCGGAATTGTTTTCTAATTTGGATTTGAATTCGGTCAAAGAATATTTTCCATTTTTATAATCGTTACTGATTCCATCATCTTCATAAAAATTATATTTGCTTTGTGCAGAAGGGAAAACAATGACTTTTAGCTCATCCATTTTTTTCTCTTCAACAAATTGCTCAACCTGCTGCATTGGAATAAATCCGCCTTCTTTAATGAAAAGAGGAATTTGATTAATCGGCACTTCAATAATTATCCACTGATTTCCATCATAAATTTTTCCTGTCCACCAGTCAAACCACTTTCCTTCCGGCAGATACAATTTTTTAAAATTACTGGTTTCATCAACAACAGGCGCGACTAACAAATTATCTCCGACCATAAATTGATACTGTGCTTGATCGGTATAACATTCATCATCGTTTTGATAATTTAAAAACATCGGACGCATAATCGGCAAGCCTGTAACAGAAGCATCATAAAATTCATTATATAAAAAAGGTAAAAGTTTATAACGAAGAGAAATTATGTTTCTTACCCATTCTTCAACTTCTTCACCAAATGCCCATGGTTCTTTATCTTTTTGATTGATAGCAGAATGCCCACGGAAAAATGGAGTGAATGCGCCAAGTTCCATCCAGCGAGTGTAAAGCCTTGAGGATGGAACTCCAATAAAACCTCCGGCATCGGAACCGACAAACGGAATTCCGCTCAATCCTAAACCTTGCGGCATTAAACAAGCGAGACGGAGAGACTCTTCATTCGAAACATTGTCTCCAGTCCAAACAGCAGAATATCTTTGAATGCCGGCAAAGCCTGCTCTTGTTAAAGTGAAATGCCTTTTATTCGGTGAAAACTTTTGATAAGCATCGAAAGTTGCTTTCGCTTCTTCCATTGCATAAACATTATGAATTTTTCTGTGTGTTGTTTCAAAACCATTATCATTAAATTGAACTATGTCTGGAAAAGCTTGCCCCCAAACTGATGGTTCGTTCATATCATTCCAAAAACCTTCAACTCCTTGATCAAGTAATGAAGAAAGTTTTTCTCCCCACCAATCTCTTGCAGCTTTCATTGTGAAATCCGGGAAATAAGCCCACGACGGCCATACTTCACCTTCATAAATTTTACCGTCAGGATATTTTACAAAAAGATTTTTCTTCAAACCTTCTTTTGCCGCAAAATAATTTGAATCAGCTTTTACTCCCGGATCTATAATTGGAATTATTTTAAAACCTTCATCTTTCAAGTCACTGATCATTTTATCGGGATTAGGAAATCTGTTTTTATCCCACGTAAAAACTCGGTAACCATTCATGTATTGAATATCTAAATAAATTACATCGCAAGGAATTTTTTTATCGCGAAATGTTTGTGCAATTCTTCTTACAGTCGATTCGGGATAATAACTCCATTTGCTTTGCTGATAGCCAAGCGACCACATCGGCGGAAGCTGCATTCTGCCTGTTAATTCTGTGTATGATGAAATTACTTTTTTCAAGTCAGGACCAAAAATGAAATAATAATTCATCTCGCCATCGTCGGCGCCAAACCAATAAAATCGATTATTACTTGCGCCCATATTAAAATAGGATTTATATGTGTTGTCAAAGAAAATTCCATACGCTTTATAATTTCTTTCTCCGATGAAAAAAGGAATTGAAACATAAAGCGGATCCCAAGTGTTATCGTATGCTGGATGATCAGTATTCCACATGGTATATTGATTCCCGCGTTTGTTCAGGTTTCCGGTTTTTTCACCTAATCCGAAAAATTTTTCATCTTCAAAAAGCTTTTTATAACATTTTACTCTTCCATTATCAAAGCTGACTCCAAAACTTTTTTCATCTTCATTTATAAGATTCATTTTTTTATCAAAGATGGAAATCCGGCAAGGTGATTTAGAAATTTCAACATTCAATTCGGAGGTTGAAAGAAGAAAATATTTCCCTTTATCTTCAAAATTAAATTTAGTTTTTTTATTTACATCGGATATAACCGCATAAGAAGGAGCTTTAGAAAATTCTTTGTTATCAGTATATCGAAACCGAATAATGTTATCATCAACCACATAAATATTAAGGAGAGCATTTTCTAACTTAAATTCGATTTGATTTGAATTTACTTTGTATGATTTAATATTACCCACAAATTCATTTTTTGATATAGCCATTGCAACTGAAGAAATTATTAATAAAAAAGTCATTAGGTATCTCATTTTTAAAACTTTCTAATTTCTACTTCAAATATCCAAAACATAAATTTTATCTTGAACTTTCAAATTTTTGAATTCACATTATTATGAAATTTTTTGATTAGTTTTCGGCTAAGATTCTTCCATCAACAACCGGCGTAACACAAATTAATGGATTTTGAGGGACATTGAAATTTTCAAATATTTCTTCAAACAATTGATACTGCATACCTTGTTTTTCAAGCTTTGCAAATTTTGGATATTTCATGAATTTTCCCAATTTATTTGTCGGCGCATCAAATTTATATGAGCGGGGAAAATCTTCAACTACTTTACTTTTTAAAAATTTAATTTTGTTATCGTCGCCGCCTTCCATCTCATAAGCAACAGCTCGAAATTCGCTTACAAAACCAGAATTTATAATTAAATAAATATTTAAAATAACTTCATTCATTTAAAATTCTCTTATTCATCAATGCAAAATATGAAAGACATATTGCGTAAACAAAAGCAAATTTACACATTACACTTTCAATAACTTCCAGCAGTTGATATTTATGAAATATGGACAAAACAAATGCAGCAATAACAGGAAGTGAAATAAAAATTAAACCGCCTAATAATGTATTAGCTTTTTTCTTTTCTTGATCATTTTTCTGTTTGTCTTTAATTATTAAAAGGAAAATTATAACAACAAGTATCGGCAAATAATAAAATATTGCATACAACCAACCCAAAGGATAGTTATACGATGCATACAAAACTGAGCACGCTGTTACTGCAAATTTATTAATTACAAAATAATAATAGATTGCCAAAGCAATGGAAGGAAAAAAGATTAACTTCAAATATGATTTATCAATTCCAAAATATTTAAATATGAAATAAAAATTGAGCGGTGGAAGAAATGAAATAATAACTATAGAAAAATAAACCATGTAAGAGTAGTTAAGATTCAGAGTACACATTAAGAACTCTAAAATCTGATAGCCCATCAACAATGCAACTAAAATAATTATAAGCAAATTGATTTTATTTTTTTCAGCAAAAACAAGAAGGTTTATTATTAGAATAAATTCTATACAGGCAATGAAAAGCGAAAGTAATCCATTCCAATTATTCAAGATTTACCCTCAATATGATTTTTGATTCCATCGCAAAATAGTTGAGTGATTGAAAGTCCGCATGCGCACCAACGGTATATGGCTGGTTCTACAAACATTTTTATTGTTAATTTTTTAAGTTTCAGTGTCGATCATAATGAATAAGTAAGACTCGCTTTGGATGCGAGTCCTACGCATATTAAGCTTTCGGCCCAATCATTTTTTCGGGACGGACAACTTCATCAAATTTTTCCGCTGTTAGAAGATTCAATTCAATGGCTGCTTCCTTTAAGGTTTTATTTTCTTTGTGTGCTTTCTTCGCAACTTTTGCCGCATTATCATAACCAATGTGTGGATTTAAAGCAGTCACAAGCATCAAAGAATTTTCAAGATTTTTCTTTAGATTAATTTCGTTTGCTTGAATTCCAACAACACAATTATCTGTAAAGCTTTCACAAGCATCAGCTAAAAGTTTTATTGACTGCAGCACATTAAAAATTATAACCGGTTTAAAAACATTTAATTCAAAGTTACCGCTTGCACCAGCAATTGTAACTGTTGTATCGTTTCCAAAAACCTGAGCACAAACCATCGTCATTGCTTCTGACTGTGTTGGATTAACTTTTCCAGGCATAATTGAACTTCCCGGTTCATTTTCAGGTAGAAGTAATTCGCCTATGCCGGAGCGCGGCCCAGAACCAAGCCAACGAATATCATTGGCAATTTTCATTAACGAAGCAGCTAAAGTTTTTAAAACTCCACTCGTTTCAACTAAAGCATCGTGTGCAGCCAATGCTTCAAATTTATTTCTTGCAGAAACAAATGGTTTTCCAGTAAGTTCAGAAATTTTTGCGGCTGCTTTTACTGCAAATTCGGGATGAGTGTTTAATCCGGTTCCAACTGCTGTTCCGCCTAAAGCTAATTCATACAAATGCGGAAGGCATGAATTAATTCTTTCAAGTCCGTTTGTCAATTGCTGAACATAACCAGAAAATTCTTGGCCAAGTGTTAGTGGAGTTGCATCCATCAAATGTGTTCTTCCAATTTTGATAATACTTTTAAACTCATTTGATTTTTCTGCAAATGCTTCTTTCAATTTAGTTACCATTGGAATCAAACGGCGATGAATTTCTTCAACGGCAGCAATGTGCATTGCAGTTGGAAAAGTATCATTGGAGGATTGAGCTTTGTTAACATCATCATTTGGATGAATTGGTTTTTTGCTTCCCATTCGTCCGCCCGAAAGCTCGATAGCACGATTAGAAATAACTTCATTTGCATTCATGTTAGTCTGTGTACCGCTGCCTGTTTGCCAAACAACGAGTGGAAAGTGTCCATCAAGTTTACCTTCAATTACTTCATCGGCAGCTTTTACAATCAGATCTGCTTTATCTGCAGGTAAGATTCCAAGTTCTTTATTTGTAAGTGCTGCTGCTTTTTTTAAAATCCCAAGAGCGCGAATTATTTCTCTTGGAAATCTTTCTCCGCCAATTTTAAAATTCATTAATGAACGGGCAGTTTGTGCTCCGTAATATTTATCAGTTGGGACTTTAATTTCGCCCATGCTGTCTGTTTCAACTCTATATTCCATAATTGATTTCTCCCTTATGTATTGACTATTTATATTTTTTCCCGGAAAGAACAATTAAAATTTTCCGATTAACAAAATTTCCTATAAGTAATTTACAATAAATTTTTGAGAGAAATAATTGAACATTAAAAAAGTGCAGACAATTTTATATTCACCTTAAATAAAATTTTGATTAAATTATAATTAGATAATTTGATTCCTCATAATGCTTAATGATAATTCATTAAAAAATGGAGGCGATCATATGATAGTAAAGGGTGCATTAGAAAAAGCAAAACTCTATATCGAATCTCATTCAAAAGATTCAGATCAAAGCCGTAAGAATTTAAAACCAGGGCCATGCATTACATTCTCTAGGGAAACAGGTGCAGGCGCAGATAAAGTGGGCGAAGCTTTAGTTGAATTTTTTCAACCATATTCCGAAGCGAACTCTGTGCCATGGACAATGTTTGATAAAAATTTGATTGAAAAAGTGCTTGAAGATCATCACTTGCCGCAAAAGCTAGAGAAGTATTTGGTTGAAGACAAGCTTTCCGAATTAAAATCCACCATGAATGAATTATTTGGAATTCATCCTCACGCATGGATTTTAGTAAGCAAAACTTCAAGCACAATAATCCAGCTAGCTCAAAAAGGAAATGTTATAATTGTCGGGCGAGCCGCAAATGTTGTAACTGCAAGATTAAAGAACACATTCCATGTAAGACTTGTTGCGCCAATTGAAACAAGAATTCCTCACGTTGAAGAAATTTATAATCTTTCTAGAAAGGAAGCTATTGAGTTTATAAAAAAGGAAGATATTGCCAGAAAAAATTATTTTAACAAATATTTTAATAAAAATATAGAAGATCCTCTCCTCTATCATATGATTATAAATACCGGACAAATATCATACGATAGAGCAGCGCGAATGATTGGATTAGCTGTAATGGAAAAATTTCCCGAGATGTTTTCTTTTAAAGAAGAAAAAATCTACGAAATGATTTAATATTAAATCTTATAGATTACATTTCAACCCTCATTATTGGATAGATATTAAATTCCTTATCATAATAAGGTGATCGTTCATAAAAGAAATTTAGTCTTTCGCGCGGATTTTTTCTAAACTTTTCATCTGTCAATAATCTTTGTTCAAATTCTTTTTTAAGTGTGGGATTTTCTTTCATCATTTGTAATGCGACTTTTTCCATTACATAATTTTCAAAATATTCTTTCCGCTCAAAGATTGAATTGAAGAATCCCCATCTCAGAAATGAATCTTCGGATTTTGGCTCCAACAAGTTTACTATCACTCTAAGCATTCTTTGGTTTGTATTAATTAAAAATGTTCCTTTTGGCAGAGTAACCGTATCTTTAAATTCATCGTAGCCGCAATTAACAGTTTGTCTGCCTTCATAAGAACTGCATGCAAGTTTAATATCTTTAAATTTATATTTTGTCACAATAAATTTTTGTGGAGTTTTAAGCTTAGTTACTTTGATACCATGCAGCTTAATTCTATCAACAATTTCTTTCCACTCTTTTGGAATTAAATATGATTTAGGAACATCGACTGAACCAATAACATCCATTTCATTATAATATGGAATTTCACGATCAATCTTTTCTCCGGTATAAACTGTTTTAATCGTTCCCGAGATCCAGCTAGAATCTGATATTGATTTTATTCCTCTGAAAAAGAAAGTAGAATGTTCATCAGACAATTTAAAGCTTACTGGTAAATAGGATTTCTGTTTTCCATATTTTTCAATGGTATTCTCGTCTGCTTTTTTATTTAATTCTATTAATTCTTTCGGATGATTATTTGCATATTCAATTACTGCCTCAAACATTGCTTTTGTAGAAAAGACTCTGTCTTTATACGGCTTGAGCATATGTGTTTCAATCAGCAATCCTGGTCTATTTTGAAGTGCCCAATAACCTTGGGAAAATCTTGGAGTTGCCGCCCAATCGATAATCCCTTTCGTCCAATCTCTGTCTTTAAATTCTAGATATGGCGCAACAAAATAACCAGCATCCTCAACTTTCTTTTCCATAAAAGGAATAAATTTTTCTTTAATCCAATGCCGAGTTAGAAAATTCATATTTCTAAATTTTTCCATTGCATAGGTAATTGTATATTGATAATCAGCGCCGTCTGTTGTATGAGAATCTACTAAAAAATCTGGCTGCCATTTAGATAATAATTCTAGCATAGATTGCATTTCTGGTGCATCTGCTTTCATCCAATCACGGTTCAGATTTAAATTTTGCGCTGTCGTTCGCCAACCCATTTCTTCTGGTCCATTTTGATTTATCCGATTATATTTTCCAAAACGTTCATGCCCATCAACATTAAAGATAGGAACAATCATTAGAATAACATTATCAAGAAGATTTTGTTTTTCTTGTGTAATTAAAATTTCTCTAAGCAAAATCATCGAAGCATCTTTCCCTTCAATTTCTCCGGCATGAATTCCATTTTCTATAAAAATAATTGGCTTTCCGGTTTTCTTTGCTTGGGCAGGTGTAAATGCATGGTCTTTCGAGACAATTAAGCAGTATAAATTTCTTCCTTGCGGCGAAACTCCAAATACTGTTAACTTTGCATAGTTTGAGTGGCTTTCAATTTTTTTAAAGTATTCAATTGTTTCTTTATAATTTTCAGTTTGAAGATAATTTGATCTTTCAAATTTCGTTTTCCAATTGTTATTAATTTTCGATTGTGAATATTCAACATTTGTGAAGATTAAAAAAATATTTATGAAAATAAAGAAGTTTAGTTGTTTCATATTCTCACCAAGCAATAATTTTCAATTAAATTTAATTTAACGGAACAACATTCGATTATTTACTATCAAAATATATTAGAGTTTAAAAAATTTTATATAATTTATACAACAAAATAAAAAATAGTTTTAAATGGAATTACCACAATTAGATAAAAGTAATTATTTAAAAGGGCTTTTAATTGTTGCAAAAAAAGATAAACAATTAACTGAACAAGAAAAGAAAATTTTAAAAAGTATTGCTGACAAATTAGGTTTTGCCAAAGATTTTTCTGAAGACACAATTAGAAATCTTCTTTCTAATAAATATATAAATGAAACTCCTATAAAATTTTCGGATAGAAAAATTGCTGAATCTTTTATTTCAGATGGGCTTAAACTTGCATTTGCAGATAATATGGTTTCTGATATTGAAATTTCATGGCTTCTTAGTACTGCTATTGAAAATGATTTAAATAGCGATTGGTTTAATCACAAAATGAAAAAGATTAAAGAATCATCAGCAAATCAGTTAAATTCTGAATTTGCTCTTTTATCCATTATTTAAACTTACTTCAATATATCTTAAGCAAATTTTTGTACTTCCAGAAATTAAAGCTCAGCTTAATTTAAAAATTTGGTTGTTGTTTAATTTTCATATCTCTAATTTTCATATCACAATCATAATGTTTTATAGTTTTTAATATTGCTTCAATAAACTGAATTTATATTTCAAAAGGATTTAAAATGAAAAAGATGAAAGCACTTGTAAAAAAATTTGCTGAACCTGGTTTATGGCTTGATGAAGTTCCAGTTCCAGAAATAGGTATAAATGATGTATTAATTAAAATTCACAAAACTTCAATTTGCGGAACTGATGTTCATATTTACAATTGGGACGAATGGGCACAAAAAACAATTCCTGTTCCGATGGTTGTTGGGCATGAATATGTTGGGACAATTGAAGCAATTGGCAGTAATGTTCATGATGTTAAAATTGGTGAGCTGGTCAGCGGAGAAGGTCATATTGTATGCGGACATTGCCGTAACTGCCGAGCGGGAAGAAGACATCTCTGCCCAAATACAAAAGGCGTTGGCGTAAATCGCCCCGGATGTTTTGCAGAATATTTAAGTATTCCAGTTTCAAATGTTTGGCACTGCGATCCTTCTATTCCAGAAGATATTTTTTCAATCTTCGATCCATTTGGAAATGCCACACACACTGCTCTATCATTTGATTTGCTTGGCGAAGATGTTTTAATTACCGGTGCCGGACCAATAGGAATTATGGCGGCAGCAATCGCAAAACATTCTGGCGCCCGTTATGTTGTTATTACAGATGTAAATCCAAATAGGCTAGAGCTTGCTAAAAAAATGGGCGTAACAAGAACCGTTGATGTTAAGAAAGAAAAGTTAACAGATGTAATTAATGAATTAGGAATGAAAGAAGGTTTCGATGTTGGATTAGAAATGTCTGGAAATATTGAAGCTTTAAAAAGTATGTTGTCTGTTATGTGTCATGGCGGTAAAGTTGCTTTGCTTGGTATTCTGCCATCAAACGCGGGGATAAATTGGGAAACTGTTGTATTCAACGGATTAACTTTAAAAGGAATTTACGGAAGAGAAATGTTTGAAACTTGGTATAAGATGACGGTCATGATTCAAACTGGTTTAGATATTTCTCCAATTATTACAAATCATTTTCACTTTGAACATTTTAACGAAGGATTTGAATTAATGAGATCCGGCAATTCAGGAAAAATTATTCTAAACTGGTTATAATTTTTTCAATATTAATTGTTGATGAGAAAACAATTTTATCAATAATCAATTTGAAATTTTTGCCAAAAGTAAAATGTAAAAAAATATTTCTGTGAAAGGTAATTAAAATGAAAAGCGAAATTAAAAATTTTTATTCTCAGCAATTAAATCAAATTGAACGAGAAGGATTACTTAAACGCGAAAGAGTAATAACTTCGCCGCAAAGCGCCAGAATAGAAGTTAAAGATGGAATCAAAGTTTTAAATATGTGTGCAAATAATTATCTCGGTTTGGCAAATCATCCCGAAATAATTAAAGCTGCTAAAGAAAGCTACGACAAATGGGGCTACGGACTTTCTTCAGTTCGTTTTATTTGCGGAACTCAAGAAATTCATAAAGAGCTTGAACAAAAAATTTCAGATTTTTTGGAAACGGAAGACACTATTCTTTATACTTCATGCTTCGATGCTAATGGCGGACTTTTTGAAACTATTCTTTCAGAAGAAGATGTTGTTATCAGCGATGAGTTAAATCATGCAAGCATTATTGATGGTATTCGCTTGTGCAAAGCGCAGCGTTTAAGATATAAAAACAGCGACATGAATGATCTTGAAGAAAAATTAAAAGTGAGCCAATCAAATCGATTTAGATTGATTGCAACCGATGGCGTTTTTTCTATGGACGGATTTGTTGCAAAGTTAAAAGACATTTGCGATCTGGCAGATAAATATAATGCAATGGTAATGGTAGACGATTCTCATGCAGTTGGATTTATGGGGAGACGAGGTAAAGGGACTCATGAATATAACGATGTTCTTGGTCGAGTTGATATAATTACAGGAACATTAGGGAAAGCACTTGGCGGTGCTAGCGGCGGTTATACAAGCGGAAGAAAAGAAATTATTGATATGCTTCGTCAGCGCTCGCGTCCATATTTATTTTCGAATACTGTCGCACCAAGTATAATTGCAGCATCATTAAAAGTTTTAGATCTACTAAAATCTTCTACCCATCTTAGAGATAAGCTGGAAGAAAATACAAAATATTTCCGGGATGGAATTTCAAAAGCTGGATTAAATATTAAGCAAGGTGTGCATCCAATTGTACCTATTATGATTGGCGATGCTGCACTTTCACAAAAGATGGCTGCTAGACTTCTTGAAAAAGGGATTTATGTAATTGGATTCTTCTATCCGGTTGTACCCAAAGGTGCCGCAAGAATTAGAGTTCAAATTTCTGCTGCGCATTCTAAAGAAGATTTAGACTTCGCAATCCAAATGTTCAAAGAAGTTAAAGACGAATTCGGAATTTAAAATACGATTTTTGAAAGCTTCCAAAATTTTTGTGAATTATTTAGAAATTCGATGTAGATTAAATTTATTAATCTTGTTGTATAATGTAACTCTATCAATTTCTAAAATACTTGCAGCCTTGGATATATTCCATTTGTTTTCATTCAGAATTTTTAAGATGTGTCTTTTCTCGATTGCTGAAAGACTTTTTTTGTCGTCATCTAAATCAATTTGAATTGAAGCAATTTGGAAAGGAAGATCTTCAACTTCAATTTCATTTTTTTTGCCAATTACGATTGCTCTTTCAATTGCGTTTTCTAATTCTCTAATATTTCCGGGCCAATCATAATTAGTTAAAAACTCTGAAGCTTCTTTTGAAATTTCTTTAATTGGCCTGCTAACGCGAGTAGAAATTAATTTAATAAATTCTTTTGCAAGCAGTAAAATATCTTCTCTTCTTTCTCTTAAAGGAGGAATTAAAATTGGGAAAACATTTATTTTATAAAAAAGATCTTCTCGGAACTTTCCCTCCTTTACCAACTTTTCTAAATTTTCTGTTGAAGCTGTAATCAATCGAAAATTTGCAGAAATTGGATTATTATTTCCAACACGACAAAACTGTTTTGTTTCTAAAACTTTTAAAATTTCTACTTGTAGTTTTGGTGAAAGAGAATTTACTTCATCAAGATACAAAGTTCCTCCTTCAACAAGTTCAATTTTTCCTTTTTGAACAATTTGATTTCCATCTGATGTCCCGGGATCTTCACCAAATAATTCCTTTTCCAAAGCAGACTCACACATTGCACCGCACTTAATTGATAAAAATGGAAAATATTTGTTTTTACTTTTTGAATGAATTGTTTTTGCGACAAGTTCTTTTCCAGTTCCGCATTCTCCTCTAATCATTACAGTTGAATCTGTCGAAGCAGCAGAATTAATTAATTCGTGAACTTTGTTCATCAAAAAACTTTCACCAATAATATTTTCCGATTTAGATATTTCATCCAAATTTTCTTTAAGCAATTTATTTTCTCGTTTCAAGTTGCGTTGTTCAATCGCTTTATTTACAAGATGTGTCAGTTCATCAGGATCAACCGGCTTTGTAACATAATCGTAAGCTCCATTTTTGAGTGCTGTAATTGCTGTTGAAACAGATGCAAATGCAGTAATCATTATAACAATAACTTCATTATCAAGTTCCTTTACTCTTTTCAATAATTCCAAACCGCCAATTCCAGGCATTTTCATATCAACTAAAAGCAAATCGAATTTTTCTCTAATAAAATTTTTCAATGCAATTTCTCCGTTCTCAGCAGTTGTTACAATAAATCCAGCTTCAGTAAACCAATGATATAATGACTCTCTGACAACTCTCTCATCATCTGCAATTAATATTCTGTCTTTTTTATTCATAACATTTCCGCTAATTAACTAAGGTTAAATTTTTGTGTGTTTGATTTTTTAGAAATCATCAATTGATAGAATTTAATTCTATACTGAATATTTTCTTTTGACAAAATCCCAGTCACTTGGAACCCCGATTGTTCTACTATCATTTGGTTTGCAAACAATGCGCCAAAGAAATTCTTCTAGAAAATATTTCAATGAATTAAGATTTTTTATTTAATGATAGGTACTTTCAAAAATAAAGGAGCAATGGAAAAACTATTTGTTATAAAAAAAACAATTATAATCCATTCCACTTGACAAATATTAACTATTAAAAATTTTTTATTTAAGTTTTTTTTGGTTGTAAAGAATTAAATCATTTCAGATAAAAATTTCTCATTTGCAAAAAATTATTTTATTCTGCATTACCGCCATTGAGAATTTAATTCCTTAAAAATTGTATTTGTAACCTTCAACTTGTTTTACACAATTGCCACAATAAAAATTCCCTTTTATATCCACTTCTTCAATTCCAGGTGATGAATGCATAACGCAATCCCAATTCATACAATGCCGTAAACCGTAATTATGCCCAAGTTCATGAAGAATTTCTTTTAATGTCCTTTCGAATAAAAGTTTTTCGTTTGTTTCTCCGGAATAAAATTCTTCGTGCAATCGGCAAACCGATATTAATGAATGTTTTCCGTTAAGCTGTGCTTCGCCAAAAACAAAAGTTAGTACAGGGACGAAAATATCTACATCAGTAAGTAAAATAATTTTACCATCGTATAACTTAGTATGACTTATTGCTTCGGCAATAATTTGAGTAGAAAAATATTGGCCGCGCTCTTTGGAATAAAATTCATCTAAGTTTATTTGCAGATTAATTTCCCTTATTTCTGAATTGAATCTGTTTTTTAATTCATCCAAAATATTTTTCAACAACAGCGTGTTGGAAAATCTTATCGGTGCAATAAAGATGTCCATCAGTTATTTATTTTACTGAGGCTGTATTTGTTAATTTTATTATACAAAGTCACTCGGTCAATTTCTAAAATTTGAGCACTTTTTGAAATATTCCAATTGTTCTCATTTAATATTTTCAAAATATATTTCTTTTCCATTGACGAAAGACTTTTACTTCCATTTTCAGATTCAAAATGATTTGAAGAAATGTGAAAAGGTAAATCGGTCACTTTTATAGTATCTTGCTTGCCAACAACAACTGCTCTTTCAATTGCATTCTCTAATTCTCTTACGTTACCCGGCCAATCATAATTTACCAAAAATTCCATTGCTTCCTGGGAAACATGCCGTATAGGTTTGTTCATTGCAGTAGAAAATTTTTTCAAAAAGAAATTAACAAGCTCAGGAATATCGGTTCTTCTTTCGCGCAGAGGTGGAATTACAATTGTAAAAACATTTAATCTATAATAAAGATCTTCTCTAAATTTACCAGCTTTAACTAATTCTTCTAATGGCTCATTAGTGGCAATAATTACGCGAAAATCACTTTTAATTAATTCATTTCCTCCAACTCTATTGAATTGTTTGGTTTCAATAATTCGCAAAAGTTCAATCTGCATTTTAATAGATATTGATCCTATCTCATCAAGAAAAATTGTTCCGCCGTCTGCCATTTCAAATTTTCCTTTACGCCGGAATTGAGCCCCGGTAAACGCACCTTTCTCATGGCCAAATAATTCGCTTTCGAGAATCGTCTCTGCAAGTGCACCACAGTTGACAGGAATAATTGGAAAATATTTTCTGTTGCTGTTAATATGAATTGCTTTTGCTACAAGTTCTTTTCCAGTTCCGCTTTCACCTCTTATCATAACGGTTGTGTCTGTTGGAGCTACGGTTTGGACGAGCTCATATATTTTTTTCATCTGAGGACTATCACCAATTAAATTATCCGGGCGAATTATTTCATCAATCTTTTCCTTTAATTGTTTGTTCTCAATCTTCAGAGCTCTTTGTTCAAGTGCTTTTTTTACAAGATGAGCCAACTCATCTGGATCAACTGGTTTTGTTACATAATCGTAGGCACCATTTTTCAATGCAGTTATGGCAGTGGGAACAGACGCAAATGCGGTAATTAAAATTATAACGGAATCTTTGTCGATTGATTTGATAGTGCTTAATAATTCCAAGCCGCTCATGCCGGGCATTTTCATATCAACCAAAAGAAGATCAAATTTTGTTTTCTCATATTTTCTTAACGCCGTTTCACCGTCTTCGGCGGTTTCAACTTCATAACCTTCTTCTTCAAACCAGTGGAACAGTGATTCGCGTACAATTTTTTCGTCATCAACTATTAAAATATTTTCTTTTCTGTTCATAATTTTTTACTCAATTAATTTTTCATTTTGTGGTAATGTAACTTTAAATGTTGTTCCTTTTTCCGAAGTCTTTTCAACTTCAACTTGGCCATTATGATTTGCCACAATTCCGTAAACAACTGCAAGCCCAAGACCAGTCCCGGTAGATGCTTCTTTTGTAGAATAAAACGGCTCGAAAATATGAGGCAAATCTTTTTTTGAAATTCCTGTTCCTTCATCAATAACTCTAATTACCGCTTTATTATTTTCCCACGTTAATCGAACGATTATTTTACCTCCATTCGGCATCGCTTCTATAGAATTAATTAGAAGCGACATAATTGCCTGCTGAATTTTCTGGGCATTACAATATAATTCATTTGTACCTTGAGGAAATTCTTTCTGCAATTCAATTCCATGAATTTCTAAATGATGTCCAATAACGGTTATACTTTTATCAATAATTTTTATCAAATCTTCTTTTGCAAACTCATCTTTTTCGCCGTGAGAAAACAATAGCAGATCTTTAACAATTTTTCCGCAGCGGGCTGATTCTCCAGATATTAAATCTAGATATTCAATTAGTTTGGAATACTCAGAGTCCTTTTGAATTGCCTGCAATTTTCTTGTAATTAATTTGCTGTAAGTTAAAATACCTTCAAGGGGATTGTTCAGCTCATGCGCAACCGTTGCAGAAAGCTTTCCAAGTGAAGCTAATTTTTCAATCTGGTTTACTTGGTTATAAATATTTTTTAACTCTTCAGTTTTCTCATTCACTTTTTCATTTAGAGTTTCAGACCAGTTTTTAATTTCTTTGTACGCCTCATCCAATTTTGCAGACATTTCATTAAACCGTTTTGCCATTTGCCCAAGTTCATTTTTTGAATTGACTTCAATTTTATAATTCAAATTTCCTTTCCCGATTTCTTCAATTCCTTTAGTAATTTTTTTTATTGGTTTATTAACTAAAAGAGTAATGAACAGGCCCACAAAAAATGAAATAATAATTGTAATTAGAAAAGCGTTTAGAATAGTTTCTCTTGTATTCTTTGCAATTATCTGATCTAACTTATCTAATGAAACTACAACATCTAATACACCAAGAATTTGTACCTTCGGCGAATGAGCGTGGCAATCTGAATTTGTGCAATCAGTTTCATTTTGAATCGGATTTATCAATCCAAGCACACGCTTGTTTTCAGGATTTTTATAGATTCTAATTTTGTTTTGATTAGTCAAACTTTTTAAAGGAACCGAGCTGTTATGACAAACTATGCAGGCTTCAGCTGAAAGATCAACCTTCTTTAAAATTTCAGAAGTGTCAGTTGAAAAAATTATATGACCTTGTTTGTTATAAATTCTAATATTATTAACACCAATTTCAGTTCCCAAAGTTTTTATAATCTGATGAACGTCTTCACGCCTATTTAAAAGCATGCTGTAGCGCGTTGATTTTTTTATTAAATCGCTAATGTTATATGCACTTTCAAAGCGAGCTTGAGTTAAGTAGTTGTCTAAATTTTTAATAATTATATAAGTATAGATTGCCAAGATGCTAAAGAGTATCAAGGAAATTGAAATGATAAGTCGAACGCTTAATTTATTCCGTATTTTTGTTTTCATTAATCCCCACCCGTTTATCCAAACTTTTAAAATTACATTTACTATTTACAATTATTTCACTGAATAGGCAAAAAAATTCCCACAAAAAATGTGGGAATAAAAAAAATTAATGGAAATATTTGCTAAGTAAATAATGAATTAATTATTTCTAAATATTTTTCTTTACCAACAAGTTGATGAAGATAATTAACATTTACTCCACCGTCATGCATAGTTATTCCAACTTTGGGATATGATGATTTAATATCATTTAATATTCCAATGGATTTATTATATAGTTTATTCCAAGCATCATCATTTAATTTGCTTGCAGAAATCTCTTGTTGGATTGCACCGACAACGGCAATCCATTTTGACTTCATTGGATTATCTGTTGGATTATTTACTTTATCATAAATTGAAAAATTCATTGGTGCCAATAAATTTATTTCGCCCCAATCACCTATAAAACTGATAAACTTTTTCCCAATTGAAATTCTTTCCAATGGCTTATATTTCATCATAATGCTTACATTATCTAAAAAACTTATTAAAATTGGATTGATTCCAAGGAAATAAGTGTTTGAAAAAATTTGCTTAGCAATGAGGCAATTTTTCAAGTAAATAATTTTATCATCGAATTTAATATCATTAAGTTTTTCCAGCAATTTGTTGATAAGATTTGGCTGCTCGGAATAATTCGAAATATTATCGTTTGATAAATTCCTAATAACTTTGTCAAACGAACAATTCTCGCAATCAAAATTTTTATCACATAATTTATATTCAATTATATTTGAAGACATCCAAATGCATTTCATAAATTCATAAAATCGATTTCCTGAATCATTTAAATTTTTCATATCATTCACTTAAAATTAATTTTTGAGATTCTGACATATTTTCTTTTTTATTTAATTCTCGATCGTTGTTTTCTTCATTGAATACCGACAAGTTTTTTGCAATTAAATTAAATGCATACATTGCCAACACAACAAGCATCAGCGTAATACTTATTTCATCAAATGATGGGAAATAGTTTTTCCCTGAAGAAGCAGTTAGACCTGTTATACTTACATTCATTCTATTTAATATAAAACCCGATATTGTAAAAATTGAAATAATATATAACCACATTTTATCTTCTCTAAATTTTTTAAAACTCAACAAGTAAATTGGTAGAAAGGTTCCAACTAATATTTCAAGATAGAATAGATAAGTTTCGAGTGAAGGAATTGCAAGATAAATTAATTTTCCCGAAACAAATAAATCCACAAACTTGATAACAAAACTTAAAATCAAGTCAACCAAAATAATAATTGATATTGTTGATAATACTTCCAAGTTTATTCCGGTTTTAAAGGCTCTTGCATTTAAATACGATTCAAAAATTATCATTGATAAGCCTGCCCCAATACATGAAATATAAAATTGAACCGGCAGTAAAGAAGAATACCAAAGAGGATGAAGCCTGCCTGGTACAATTAAATAAAGCGAGCCAAAAGATGATTGATGTAAAGTTGAGAATAAAACTCCTGCAATAACAATTGGAATAGAAATTTTTTTTAGAATTTTAATTGGAGTCTTTAAACCAAATTTCTCTAAAACAACAGGAGCTAACTCGAGCAAAAGAACAGTCGAATAACAAATGATGCACCAAGTTATCTCGAACATTACGGAATGAAAATTCCACATGATAAGCGGATGCCAAAAATTTTCCGGCCTTCCAAGGTCAACTATTAAAAGTCCCACAACCACAGAGTATCCTAAAAAGGCAGTTAAAATTGCAGGGCGAACAAGAGAATCAAATTTGTGAAAATTAAAAATATGAACCGTAGCTGCAATTGTAAACCCTGCTGCTGCAAGCCCCACGCCTAAAAAATCAAACCCGATCCATAGTCCCCAAGGTACTGTATCATATAAGTGGGTTGCTGCGCCAAGCCCTTTTGTAAATCTAAATATAGTTGAATATAAACCTAAAGTAACAATTAATACTGAAACTATCTTCCAAAAAGTCGGTTTTAATATTTCATTAATTTTCATGATAATATTTCCTGTGTAAAGATTCGTTTTCTTCTTTAGCAATTTGATTTTTTCTTTTTGTAAGCCAATACATTCCTGTTAAAAATAATCCGCCAACAGCTACTACTGGTGGAATTTTTTCCATTGCCCTCTTTGTAAATTCCGGCATTGGCTGTTGCGGTATAAGCGAGGTGTAGCCTAACTGTTCAAAAGGAACATTTGAAAGTATTAGTACATGCCCACCGCCAGCCTCTTTCAATCCATATATCTCTTGAAAATATTTATCTTTATTTTCTTTTAATCTGTCTTTAGCAATTTCAATTAATTTATCCATATCACCGAATAATGTTGCTTCAGTTGGGCAAGCTTCTGCACATGCAGTTAATTTACCTGCTTTTACTCTATCATAACAAAGTACACATTTTCTAATTCGCGGCTGAGTTGTTTCCCATTCATATCTTGGTATTTTGTGTGGACATGCCTGCATACAATATCTGCAGCCAATACATTTATTACTATCATACAGCACCGCACCAGTTTCACTTTTTGTAAAAGCGCCAACCGGACAAACAGATACACATGAAGGTTCGTTGCAATGCATACAAAGTTTACGTGCATAATTATTTCCATATTGTTCAACAACTGTAAAAGTCTTATCCGATAAATGATCTTTCAAATAATCTTTATTTGATTGCGGCAATTTATTTTCTTCTTTACATGCTTTATAACATTCCCCGCAACCGATACAAAGCGTAACATCAAAGAGGATTCCTTTTTCCTTACTCATTTTTTACTCCATACTACAACGAAAGAAATTCTTTCTCGAACAATTCAATTTTATTTTTGGGCAAATTAAATATTGCACCTTCGGCAATTGTTCCTCCATCGAACATTGTTGCTCCAGCTAATTCTTTTTTGGGTGCATGCTGATTTAGAAAATTTTCAAGTCTTGAATATTCCTTCCTCATCCATTCCAACGCTTCACTGCCAGTTAAGAATCTTTTTGAATTTTGATTTACATTGTTTGACTGAATTTGTAAAATCCAATTCTTATTCAAATTTTTATTGCTAGTATTTGCATTAACTGATTTGACAATTCCATCAATCGGCGATCTAAATTCTAATTTTTTATTTTCAACTTCACTTTTGAATAATACATCCCCTTTCTTAATCTGTTTATTTATTGATGAATTTATTTTTAATGGAATGTTTCCTAACAACTTTGAGGCAAACTCATCCAAACCAATATTTATAAAACCATTTTCATCATACTTTAACCAAGTATGCCCTGGTGAAAAAAATATCTCGTTAGAGTTTAAAATATTTTTTCCTTTTGAAAACTGTAAATAATTCGAAGAGTCAATTTCAAAGGCAGGATGAATTTTCTTTTGAAATATTAAAACAATTATATCGAGAGATACAAAAAATAAAAACAAGAACACCACAAATAACGCAACCATTTTTCTGCCTATAAATTTTTATTAATTATTTCATAACTGAAGGG
The DNA here is from genome assembly GCA_021824145.1 of Bacteroidota bacterium. GTDB lineage: Bacteria > Bacteroidota > Ignavibacteria > Ignavibacteriales > Ignavibacteriaceae > FEN-1297. The sequence goes on along the minus strand of JAKALM010000001.1, from coordinate 239,574 downwards.
CTATTCCTTATGTTCTTCAGTTTGTTTTTGTTCATCAGATTTCGATTTACCACCATCGTACATTGTTGCGCCAACTAAGCTAATTTTTGGAACAACAAGTTTTACCTTCTCTGTTTTTTGTTTCTTTTTCTCTTCAAATTTTGCAGCTAGTGGATCAATTACAAGCTGAACAAAAAGATCGACTGCAACAAAAACTAGAACTAAGATCAACAAAAATGTTAGCATGACTTTTCCCTTTCTCAGATAAATTTCAACTTAATAAAGTTCAACTAACATACCATCAATGTTGATTATTATTTTGGAATTTTAAATCATTTGATCAAAAGAGATTACGTTATCGTTGCAGAATTGTTCGACTTTGAAGTGGAAAATATTTGTTGATCTTTTGAACAACACGGTGTTTAAAATTACATCAATGTTTAAGTGATAATAAAAATTTCGTTACAATTTTTTTTTATAAAAAAAATTTGAAAATATTTACTTCCAATAAATTTTGTTTCTTTTAACCGATTTAAAAAAGTTAGAATCTCCTTTACTGATGGGGCTGAAATTAATTGGTGATTTAATTTCGATTGCAACATGACAACAATTTTACAGCAACAATTTTTTCCAAATGGACATCATAAAAATTTTACTCTTCCATTTCTCAATTCGGCTAATATTATTGATAATGATTTTCAGTTACGAGAAGTTAATTCAAACATTCAACACAATTAATTTTTTCATTCATTATTAATTCGCTTAAAAATAAATCTTAACCTTTTATGAGATAAAAAATATAAACATTAAATCCATTGGCATAATTTTATATTAACAACATTAAATAGTTACAAACAATAAATGGGCTTTATCAGCATTACTGATAGCGGGGAAAGGAAATATGGAAAAACAAAATAGAAGAAGCTTTCTTAAAACTTCTGCACTCATTGGTGCAGTTGCAACTGGTATATCAACAAAAACTGCAAACGCAAAACCCAAAAATATTCTTTCAGAAGATAGAATGGGAGTTTTAGTTGACACTACGGTTTGTATTGGATGCAGAAATTGTGAATGGGCATGTAAAGTTGCTCATAATATTCCTACTGAAGATAGAATTAAATACGAAGATCGTTCAGTATTTAAACACATGAGAAGACCACAACCAAACGCGTATACGGTTGTTAACGAATATCCAAATCCAAAAAACGCAGTATTGCCAACTGATGTAAAAGTACAATGCATGCATTGCGATCATCCGGCTTGTGTATCAGCTTGCATTGTTGGTGCTATATCAAAAGAAGAAAATGGATCAGTTATTTGGGATACAAAAAAATGTATCGGCTGCCGTTACTGCATGGTTGCCTGTCCATTTCAGATTCCATCTTTCGATTATGATAAACCATTAAATCCAGAAATTAGAAAATGCGATTTCTGTTTTGAAAGAACTAAACAAGGACTGCTGCCAGCTTGTGTAAAAAATTGTCCAGTTGAAGCTCTAACCTACGGACCAAGAAATGACCTAATAAAAGAAGCAAGAGAAAGAATTAAGCGAGACCCAGATAGATACTTAAATCATATTTATGGAGAAACTGAAGCTGGAGGAACATCATGGCTGTATTTAGCAAATCAAGACTTTTCTAAATTAGCATTTCCATCGCCTGGCGATAAACCAATGCCCGGAACATCCGAATCTATTCAGCATGGAATATTTGCATACTTTGTTCCTCCGGCATTTTTATATGCTTTACTCGGCGGCATTATGTGGATTACTAAAAAAAGAAATGAATCTAAATAGGAAAATTAAATATGGAACATTTTACAAAACCATCTCCTGTAAATAAAAAATTCTTTACACCTGGAGTTTTAGTATTAGTCTTGTTGGCTCTAAATGGTTTAATATTTCTTGCAGGCAGATTAATTTTTGGTATTGGAGCAGTAACAAATTTAAATAATCAATACCCATGGGGAATCTGGATTGGAATTGATGTGGCTGCCGGTGTTGCCTTAGCGGCTGGTGGTTTTACAACAGCTGCACTAAGTCATGTAATTCATAAAGAACAATTTCATGATATACTTCGCCCAGCACTTCTAACAGCAATGCTCGGCTATACTTTTGTTGCTTTGGGTGTTTCAATTGATATAGGAAGATGGTATTACATTTGGCATCCATTAATTATGTGGAACGGAAATTCAGCTTTGTTTGAAGTCGGTATTTGTGTAATGATGTATCTTACTGTTCTTTATATTGAATTCCTTCCTGTTGTTACAGAAAGATTTATTGGACATGTAAAGTTAAAAAGTATTTTTTCTTTTTTGAATAAACCTTTGGATTCATTGCTTAGAATTCTTGATAAAGGTTTATCTAAAGTGATGTTCATTTTTATAATTCTCGGAGTTGTTCTTTCTACACTTCACCAATCGTCTTTAGGAACATTAATGATAATTGCAGGACCAAAGATGCATCCGCTGTGGCAAACGCCTGTGCTGCCGCTGCTATTTCTATTATCAGCAATTTCTGTTGGCTTTCCAATGGTAATTTTCGAATCAATTATTGCATCTCGTTCTTTAGGATTAAAAACAGAAATGAATTTGCTTTCTGAATTAGGAAGAATGGTTCCGCCGATTTTAGGAATTTATTTAGCATTTAAAATTGGTGATATGGTTATTCGTGGCACTTTTGTTTACCTCACCGAATTCAATACAGCATCAGTAATGTTTGTAATTGAAGTTTTGTTTGGTGTAATAGTTCCACTAAGAATGTTTTTATCTGAAGCAGTTTTAAAATCAAAACCGCTGCTTTTTATAGCCTCGGCACTTGTTATTTTTGGTGTGCTCTTAAATAGAATTAACAATTTTGTTGTTGCTTACAAACCACCTTATTCCTACGGACCTTATTTCCCGTCAATCGGAGAAATTTCAGTTACTGTTGGGTTCATTTCATTATTGGTTTTAGCTTACAGATTTATTGTTTTGAATTTTCCGGTCATCAGTTTACCGGACAAAAGTTTTGTTCCACAATCTAAATTTGCAATTAGGGGGACACAAAAATGAATAAGAAAATTTTAACAATAATAATTTTATTCTTTTCGATAACAATTTATTCTCAAAATAAATTACCGAAAAATCATTCACTAACAAATTTAACTTGCAAGACTTGCCACACTTGCGATGTTCCAACAAAGAAAAATCCTTGTCTTGTTCCCTGCCCTCGTAGTGAAATGGTAACAATAAATCAATCTCCAGATCAAGCTCCTGAGGTTGAAGTTTTAAAAGAATTATCTAGCAGGTATATGCCTGTAGTTTTTTCTCATAAATTGCATGCACAAATGTCGCAAATGTCTGGTGGCTGCGGAACTTGTCATCATTACAATACAGTAGGCCCGATTCAGCCATGTATTAATTGTCATGAAACTTCCCGCAAAAGAGCAGATATTTCCAAACCTGATTTAGAAGCAGCTTATCATCGACAATGCATAAATTGCCACAGAGAATGGAGCCATTCAAATGACTGCACTTCTTGTCATGCACTAAAAAATAAAAACGAATCAATTTCAATTGCCAGTTATGTTAAAAAGATGACAGGCAAAAGTCATCCTGCATTAGTTGAGCCAAAGAAAATTGTTTATGAAACTAATTATAACAAAGGAAAGATTGTAACTTTCTTTCATAATGAACATATAAACTTATTTGGTGCAAAGTGCATTGATTGTCATAGGGATGAAAATTGTACTAAATGCCACGATAAAAATAAAACAACTAATGTCCAGCAAATTTATTCAGATGTGCCGATTAAAATTCATAAATCTAAAGAAGAACATCATAAACCGTGTTTCTCATGCCATCAAGATGATAAATGCAGCCTTTGCCATAAAGATAAATCGATGGCACCATTTAATCATGCAATATCAACTGGCTGGGCATTAAATAGATTTCATGAAAATTTAACCTGTGAAAAATGCCACGGTTCATCTACCAAATTTGTAAAGCTGAATAATGACTGCAACAATTGCCATAAAGATTTTGTTGCAGGAAAGTTCGATCATAAAGTTACCGGATTAAAGTTGAGCGAAAACCATAAAGATCTAGATTGCAATGAATGCCATAAAGAGAAAAACTTTACAAAAACGCCGACTTGTGAAAATTGCCATGATGATAAAAGTTTTCCTAAAGATAAACCGGGCACTGAAGTGAATATTTCATCAAAAAAGAAGAAATAATTAATAGTTAGATATTTGCAGCACCTTTGATTTTATTTGTAATATAAAGTAACAGAAGTTGCTTTTGGAATTAAAAATTATGTTTAAGAAGATTGGATTTAAATTAATTGTTGCGGTTGGATTGACTGCAATAATTACAATTGGAATTTTTTCTTATTTCAATATTCAATCTCACAGTCATAGCCTGCTTGCAGAAGTTGAAAGAAGCGCTAATCAATTAAGCGAAACCGTTAAACACAGTACCCGCTACGATATGTTGCTCAACCAAAGAGATAGAATTTTAAAAATCATAAACACGATTGGACAGCAGCCCGGAATTAGAGATGTTCGAGTTCTGAATAAGGTTGGAGAAATAATTTATTCCTCTCGCGAAGAGGATATTGGAAAGATGGTTGATAAAAAAGCTGAAAGTTGTTATGCTTGCCATGCTGCCAACAAGCCCCTTGAAAGGCTGCCAATTAAAGATAGAACTAGAATTTTCAGAATTCATCCAGACTCTTCAAGAGTTATTGGAATAATAAGTCCAATTTATAATGAACAATCTTGCTGGAGCGCTGACTGCCATGCTCACTCAAAATCCCAAATTGTTTTAGGTGTTTTAGATGTTACAATTTCTCTTGATGAAGTTGATAAGCAAATTAAAAAAGGAGAAATGGAAATTGTAATCTTTGCGATTACGGCAATTCTTGCTTTAAGTTTTATCATTGGTTTTTTTGTAAAACGCTGGGTTGACAAACCGGTTAAAGAATTGTTGAACGCAACTAACCAAGTTGGAGTTGGTAATCTTAATTACACAATTAAAGATAAACGCGATGATGAAATGGGAATGCTTGCAAGATCATTTAATAATATGACAAAAAAACTTTCCGAAGCGCGGCTGCAGTTATTTCAATCTGATAAAATGGCTTCGTTGGGAAGGCTTGCTGCCGGCGTTGCTCATGAAATTAATAATCCTTTAACTGGGGTTCTAACTTACAGCAGTTTTCTCCTAAAGCGAACTCAGAATAATCCAGAACTTCAGGAAGATTTAAAAGTGATTGTTAGAGAAACAAAACGAAGTAGAGAAATAGTAAAAAGCCTTCTTGATTTTGCCCGGCAGTCTGTTCCTAAAAAAAATGAAGCTAACATAAATGAGATTATTGAACACGCTATTAGCGTAGTTGAAAACCAGCTTGTTATTGATAGAATTAAATTGGTAAAAAATCTTGATGCGAATATTCCGACAATAACTGTCGATTCAAATCAAATTCAGCAAGTGATTTTAAATCTTTTAGTAAACGCTCACGATGCAATTGACAAAACCGGCGGGACGATTACAATTTCTTCATCAAAACTTAGTCTCTCACCTTACGGAATTACTCATATCAAAAAAGCAATTTGCCCAAAGCGACATGACTTAATGGACAATGAAGTAAAGATTGACGGCATGCCTACAATAAAAGTAAAAGTAAAATCAAACGGTGAGGAAGGAATTATAAATTTTGATCCCGTTTACGGAAAGAGCAGGCATATTTACGGAATTGAGTTGGATGTAAAAAAAGAAATTAATTTAATATGTCCACAATGTAGTTCTTCTTTAATTGAAGAGGGTAAAAAATGTCCAAAATGCGGTGCTCCAATTTTCAATATTGAAATTGCTTCTCAAGGCTTTTATGAAGGATGTACACGCAAAGGATGCGGCTGGCAAAAATGGGATGCTGTTGATACAGGCGGACAAAAAGATTATATAGAAATAAAAATTTCAGATACCGGCTGCGGAATTGCAAAAGAAGATTTGGCAAAAATATTTGAACCTTTCTACAGTACAAAAGGACAAAAAGGAACCGGTTTAGGCCTTGCTGTTATTTGGGGAATAATTGATAACCATAATGGCACAATAAATGTAGAAAGCGAATTGAACAAAGGAACAACTTTTATAATTCGTTTACCTTTGATTTTAAATAAAGTATGAATAAAGTAACAGACATATTGATTGTTGATGATGAACAAGTGGTACTTGATGCAGTAAATAAAATTTGCTCTGCTGAAGGATATAAAGTAGACCAATCAATTACTGCCGAAGATGCGCTTAAAAAAATTGATAAAAATAATTACCGGCTTATTATCAGCGATATAATGATGCCGGAATTTGACGGCTTTCAGTTTTTAGAAGAGATTGCAAAAAGAAAAATTTTATCTCCTGTGATAATGACAACCGGTTATTCAACTGTTGAGAACGCTGTAAAATCGTTATACAACGGCGCCATAGATTTTATCCCAAAACCGTTTACAGCAGATGAATTAATTTCATCGGTTTCTCGCGGATTGAAATATTTAGAAATTCAAAAAAGATTAATTGAATCAAAAAATCGTACAAATGATGAATCAATAATATATGTTCCTTGCCCAGCAAAATATTTTCGATTGGGTTATTCAAGTTGGGCAGAAGTTGAAAATACAGGATCGATATTAATAGGCGTTACAGATCTTTTCATTAAAACAATTGATTCAATAAACGAATTGGAATTGTTGAAAATTGACGATGAAATTGTTCAGGGAAATTCGTGTTCTCAAATAAAAAGTAAAGAGGGTTTGCTGCATTATGTCCTAAGTCCAATAACAGGAAGAATAATAGAAAGGAATGAACAATTAATTAACGAAACAAATATTATAGAAAAAGATCCTTACTTCAATGGTTGGTTTTATCGAGTTATTCCATCAGACAGCGAATACGAGATTAATCATTTAATACCCTGCAGTTCGGATCGTCTTTAAAAAGGTTAGAAGTTTTATTAACGAAAAAGAAATACTAAAATGGAAAACAGCTTAAGGTTGTTAAATATTTCAAAGGAGAAGAAAATATGCCACTTTTAATTTTAGCAGTAATATTATTTGTCATTGCCGACATTCTTATTCGATATTTCGGCAAGAGAATAAACGAAAAAAAATTGCGAAAAGATCGCGAAGCCGCGTTAAATGTAAGCTTGAACTTGGATTTTACAAGAGAAGCTAAAACATTAAAGCGAGTTGAGATTGAAAATCCCAAAGCAAAAATTCTTTGTGTTGATGATGAGCCAGTAATTCTAGACAGCTTCAGAAAAATTTTGGTGCTCGACGGTTATTCTGTTGACACCGTAGAAAAAGGGAAAGAAGCGCTCGGATTAATTCAATCTCATCATTACGATTTTGTATTTACAGATTTAAAAATGCCCGAAATGGACGGCGTTGAAGTTACAAAATCAGTCAAACATTTGCGCCCGGATATTGACGTTGTTATAATTACCGGATATGCAACCGTTGAAACAGCTGTAGAGTGTATGAAATTTGGTGCGATGGATTACGTGCAAAAACCATTTACTGAAGATGAACTTTTAGATTTTGTCAAAAAGATATTAATCAAAAGACAAGATAGAATTCAAAAACAATTAAAACCGAAAGTTCATATAACTCATCTTGCTGAATCAAAGCATTTTCTGACTTATGAATTTTCAATTCCTGGAGGAGTATTTATTTCTCCAGGGCATTGCTGGGCAAGCATGGAACAAGACGGCGCAGTTAAAGTTGGAATTGACGATTTCGCTAAAAAATTAATTGGTAAAATTGATTCACTTGAACTTCCCAATTTAGGAATGAATATAAAAAGAAACCAACCGTTGTTTTCAATAAAACAAGGGAACAGATCAATATCATTTAATTCTCCGGTAAGCGGAAAAGTTACCAGAATAAATACCCTTTTGAAAAGTAATCTTGAACCATTAGAAATGACGCCATATGAATCGAACTGGATTTGTGAAATTGATGCTGATGACCTTGATACAGAAGTTGTAGATTTGAAAATTGGTAAATCTGCTGTTTCATTTTATCAAGATGATCTTGATCATCTAATCGATTTGAAAAAGAAAATGGGAAAACAAGAGACTAATGTTAAACAAGGAAGTGAATTATACATTGGTGAATTTGAAAAACTTGATGATGCAAATTGGGATAAAATTGTAAATGAATTTTTTAAACGATAAATTTCTCTCTCGATAAAAGCCGCTGTAAAAACAGCACGAAAACCATCGTCTTTGGCGATGGTTTTTTTTATTTCTTCTAAACTAAATCTTGAATATTTTATTGATAGAAAACAAAACTTACTATCGGGGAATCATATGGAAACATCATTAAAAGATAGAATAGATATTGTTCATGGAGATATTACAAAGTTAAAAGTTGATGCTATAGTTAATGCTGCAAATTCTTCACTTCTTGGCGGCGGCGGTGTTGATGGAGCTATTCATCATGCTGCAGGCCCGGAGCTTTTAGAATACTGCAGAAAATTAAACGGCTGTCCAACCGGTGATGCAAAACTTTCTCCGGGATTCAAATTACCAGCAAAATATATTATTCACACTGTTGGCCCGGTTTGGCGCGGCGGAAATTATGATGAAGAAGTTCTTCTTGCTAATTGTTATAGAAATTCTTTAGAGTTAGCTGCAGCTAATAAGATAAAGACAATTGCTTTTCCGGCAATCAGCACTGGCATTTATGGTTATCCTTTAGAAGAAGCAACAAAGGTTGCAGTAAGAGTTGTAAAAGATTTTTTGACAACAAATAAATCAATTGAAAAAATCATTTTTGTCTGCTTCGATAGCAATACCTATAATATATATGAAAAGATGATTTCAAAAGCAATTTAACTTATCGCGAATACATTCATCTTAAAAACAAAATTGCTACTCCTGCAACTGCAATTACAGCACCGCCAATTGAGCGCCAATTTAAATCTTCTTTGTAAACATATTTTGCAATCGGAAGCATTATTATTGGCACTGTTGACATCAGCGTTGCAGCAATTCCAACTTTTGCGTGCTCAACTGCCAATAAACTGAAAGTTACTCCAAGATAAGGACCTAATAAAGTCCCTGTTAAAGTTGAGCTTAATGCTTTCAAATCTTTAGCAAAAATATTTAAAGGGTTTTTGTAACTCCTTGTTAAGATCATTATTGGAAACAAAACACCAACCGCCGAAGTAATTCTTACTAAAGTTGCAAGGAAGCCGTTTATCTCTCCAAGATTAAATGCAAGCTTTGCAAATATTAAACCTACTGCTTGCCCCAACGCTGCCATCAAACCATAAAAGATTCCAATGTTGCTAATTTTGTATTTAGAAGTAGGAACTTCACTTCTTTCTACAACTACTAAAACTACCCCGCCAATTGTAATTACAATCCCAATGATTCCCCAAATACTTAAATTTTCCTTCAAAAATATATAAGCAAGAATTGCACTCATAAATGGCGAAAGTGACATTAAGAGCATTCCCAATCGTGCGCCAATATGCTGATAAGCTTTAAACAGAAAGCTGTCGCCAAAAACAAATCCAATCGCTCCGCTAATTGCTAAATATAAAATTTGAGAAGAGGAAATATTAAAGCTAATTCCTGCAATTACAATTGTAAGGGACAAAAATATTATTGCAAGCATCAGGCGATTAATATTCAACTGTAATGAACCAAGCCGTTGTGCCGCTGTTGTAAATGCAAATGAAGAACCAGACCAGCAAAAGGCAGTTATGATGGCGCTTAATTCGCCAATGTAATTAAACATTTTTGTTTGAGATTATTTTGCAAAAAAACAATTGAAAAGCCGCTTTAAAATATAAAGCGGCTTTGTAAATTAGAATATTCAAAACCGGAATTATGAAGAATAATTTATTGCAGCAATTCCTGGAAATATTGAAGTTGTATCTAATTCTTCTTCAATTCTAAGGAGCTGATTGTACTTTGCAATTCTATCCGTTCTGGAAATTGAGCCAGTTTTTATTTGTCCTACATTTGTAGCAACCGCTATGTCTGCAATTGTTGTATCTTCTGTTTCGCCTGAGCGGTGGCTAATTACAGATGTATAGCCAGCTTTCTTTGCCATCTCAATTGCATCAAGCGTTTCAGTAAGTGTTCCTATCTGATTTACTTTAATTAAAATTGAATTTGCAACTCCAAGTTCAATTCCTTTTGCAAGAAATTCTGTATTGGTTACAAATATATCATCACCAACTAATTGGATTTTATTTCCCACTTTATTGGTCAACATTTTCCATCCGTCCCAATCAAATTCTGCCATACCATCTTCCAAGGAAATAATTGGATATTTGTTAATCCAGTTTACCCAATAATCAACCATTTTCTCAGGAGCTAAAAATGATTTGTCTGATTTGAAAAATTGATATGCTTTCTTTTCGTTGTTCCACATTTCACTTGACGCAGGATCGAGCGCAATAAAAATATCGCTTCCTGCTTCATATCCGGTTTTGCCAATTGCTTCAAGAATAACTTCGATTGCTTCCTCATTCGATTTTAGATTTGGCGCAAATCCGCCTTCATCGCCAACTGCAGTGTTATACCCTTTTTTGCTAAGAACTGATTTCAAAGCGTGAAAAGTTTCTGAACCCATTCTAAGAGCCTCTTTAAAATTTGGCGCCCCTGCCGGCATAATCATAAATTCCTGGAAATCAACATTATTATCTGCATGCTTTCCGCCGTTAAGAATATTCATCATAGGAACAGGAAGAATGCGTGCATTTGTTCCGCCAATGTAACGGTATAATGGCAATCCTAAAGTTTCAGCAGCGGCTTTTGCGCAAGCAAGCGAAACCCCAAGTATAGCATTTGCGCCAAGATTAGCTTTGTTTGGAGTTCCATCTAATGCTATTAAAAGCTGATCAATTGCAACTTGATCTAATGCATCAAAATCAATTATTTCATCAGCAATTTTATCATTTACGTTTTCAACTGCTTTAAGTACACCTTTGCCATTGTAACGGCTCTTATCGCCGTCTCTTAATTCAACTGCTTCATTTTCGCCGGTAGATGCACCGCTTGGAACTGCTGCCCGTCCAATGATTCCACCTTCCAAAGCAACTTCAACTTCTAAAGTTGGATTGCCTCGTGAATCTAATATTTCCCTTGCTAACACATCAACTATTGTAGTCATTTATTGTCTCCTATTTCTAATTTAATTTTTTAAAAAGCTCATGTAAAAAATATATTTTCCAATTTAAACTTAGGTATTAGGTTAGGAAAAAGAAAGTTCACTTAATCAGTGATGTGCTTAATCTTATGAAAGTTAGAAAATATTTTTACTCAGTCATCATCAATTTTATTTTAATACTAAAAAATTTATGATTCTAAAAATTATTCTTTATGTTTAACCATTCATTTTTTAACGTACTAAACAAAAATCATAAATGCCTAAAGAAAATTTTAAAGCATACCTTGCATATTTAAGTGTCTGCATCTTTTGGGGGACGACTTATCTTGCAATAAAAATAGGAGTATCACAAATTCCACCGTTTATTTTCACAGGTATTAGATGGTTTGCAGCAGGTTTAATATTAGTTATCTTTTTTTTATTTAAAGGATATAAATTACCAGGATCAAAAGATTTCATTCGAATTTCTTTTATTGGAATTTGTTTGGTGGGAATCAGCAACGGACTTTTAGCAACAGCTGAACAATGGCTGCCAAGCGGAATTTCATCTTTAATTATTACTACAATTCCTTTCTGGATTGTTGGCATGGAAGCGTTTCTGCCCACCGGACCAAAATTAAATTTGAAAATATTTACCGGATTATTTCTTGGCCTGCTTGGTGTTTTTTTAATTATAAGTCACGACTGGAAAAACTTATTTGATAAATCTTATTTGGCAGGAATAATCAGCTTAGTTTTTTCAATGCTTGCATGGTCATTTGGTTCTGTATATTCAAAATACAAAAAAATAAAAATCGATTTGTTCTTTGGAATTGCTCTGGAAATGCTTGTTGCCGGAATATTCCAAATTTTAGTAGGATTAGCTTTAGGAGAAGCTTCAAAATTTCAAATGGATGAAAAAGGATTGCTCGCAATAATTTATTTAATGATCTTCGGTTCCATCGTCGGTTACAGCTCTTACATTTATGCTTTAACTCATCTGCCGTTATCGTTTGTTTCAACCTACGCTTATGTAAATCCGGTAATTGCTTTACTGCTGGGATGGTCTGTCCTTGGTGAAGAATTAAACTGGATGATTGTAATTGCAGCGTTTGTAATTTTTATTGGAGTAACAATCGTAAGAAGCGGCACTGTTCAGCAGCAAAAAATTTCAATTAAAGATGAACCGTTTCCATCATCAAGTGAATCGAAATAAAATGTAGCAGTTAAATTTATTTCAGCAATTAAAAAGTTCAATTAACCTAATTATTAATTTGTCATTTTAAATTTTGAATTTATATAAAGTACCTCATCATTGGCCTCGTCCGTGATCTTCTTTCAACTTCAACAAATCCGGCTTTATCAAATGCAGATGGAATTCCTGTCCACGCAAAAGCCGCGGGAATGTTATCTGCGTAAGGAACCGTTGGATAAGCCTCAATAATCTTTGCACCTTTTGATTTGCAAAATATAATTGCAGCTTTAATCAATTCAGTTGAAATTCCTTGTCTTCTAAATTTTTTATCGATAAAGAAACATGTTATTGACCAAACCGGCTTTTCGTCAATTCTTTTTAAGACTTTTGAGCTTTCTAATCTTACATATTCTTCTCTCGGCGCAACCGCGCACCATCCGATTGGCTCATCATTATAGTAAGCCAAAATTCCAATTGTCTCATTTGCGTTGACTAATTTCTTCATCGCTCTTTTATTTCCTTCGCCGGATTGCACTTTAAACTCAGATCGCTTGAGCCGCCAAGCCATACACCAACATCCCCCACATGCGCCTCTTTCACCAAATAACTTTTCAAAGTCTTTCCATCTCAATTTTTCAAGCGGATGGAAGCTTAAATTCTTTTTGTCTACAATTAATTTTTCACTCGACTTTTCCATATTTTTTTATTTCTTGCAGCACAGACTTAAGTCTACACTGCAACAATTTTAAATAAGCATAAATTTACTTCTGTAAAAGCGTTCCTTGATGAAAAACCATCTTCCATTTATCACCAAACAGTTTCCAGATTGAGCTTCTTAAAGATTCATTCTCTATTATGTTTTCAGCATTATATTTTGTTTCACGAAAGTTTGCCAGCACAACAGTTTCTGATAAATTCAATATTCGAAAATCAGAGATTGCCATCTTGGCTGTTGATTCATTTTGCAGCGCATCAATAACTTGCCGTCTATTATAAGTCTGCCCAGAGCATCCTATCTCCATAAAATCTTCAGCTAATAACTGCTCAATTTCATTTGATGATTTGCGGACGCCTGGCTGCAACAATTTTTCTTCAAGTTGAAGAATAGTTTCTCTTAAAAAATTTTCTTTTAGCATAATATAAAGTATTAATTTTTATTTGCTCATGATTTCTAATCATGGAACACATTAATTGAATATAAATAAATGCGTTGTTGTTTTGTGCTCGTTTTTCTAAAACAAAACTAGCAATAAATCAGATTAATATACCAATAAGGGAACCAAGTAAAATTTACTAAAATAATTTTTACAACTAGGACAGAATTTATTTTATAAAAAAGCATAAAGATCACGTTTAGCAAAATAGATTGTAATTTTTATTTGTCAGATTAAAATTTATTCTTATTTTAATTATATAATATTCTTCCTCGTGCGGATCAAACTATTTTTTATTAATCTAAAATGGAGAATCTCAAATGAGCATTGGAGAAATCGGGCTCGTTCCTAACGATACTTTTGTACCTAAGATAGAAGTTGCAAAACAATGGTGGGTACTTATTCCTTTGGCAATAATGATTGCCGCAATTTCAAGTCATGTTCTTTGGTTTATAAATTTTGTTCATGTATTCGGAGGAATATTGTGGACGGGCACTGATCTATTTATGGGTTTTATGATCGGCCCGATAATGAGAAGAATTACAATTCAAGCACGGCGCGAAATAATTCTCCGCTTAATGCCGAAGATGCTTTTTTATATGCCGCTTCTTTCTATTGTTACTACAACTGCCGGATGGTATATGGCGGAGTGGCTCGGATTTTTTTCTTTGCCGTTCCCGTACGCATGGTGGCTTATCTCCGCACTTTCTATTGTTGCAATTCTAACTGTTCAAGGATTAGGAATTTTGCTTCCGACTAATCTTAAAATTTATTTTGAAATGAGAAAAGAAAAACCCGACGGACAAAAAATTCAGCGGCTGATGAAAACTTATGTAAAAGTAGTTGCAATCCAGGGATTGATGCAAGTAGGTATAATTGTTGTAATGTCGCGGTTTGCTACGGGAATTTAATTAAAAACAATTGGATGAAAGAATGGCTGAATAGTTCTAATCATTCAGTCATTCTTCCACTAACTTTTTCTTATTAATTTATTTTTACAGCTTTAATCAATTTTTCAATTGCGGAAACCATTTCTAGTTCTGCTTGTCCGTAAGGTTTTTTAGCTTCATTTATTAATTTCATTTTTTGATCCAGCCAATCTTTATCTGCTTTTTGATTTAATGAAATTAATCTTACTGCTTCCAAACCAGCTTCTGAAATATTTTTCAAATTTAAAGACATCGGTTCAATTTCCCGCAAGATGGGAGAAAGAATAATTGTATGCTCAAGCTCGGGATAATTATTTACCCAAAGGTTCATCCAGAAGATTAAACTTTGCTTATAAGCCAAATTTCCTTTTAAAAATTCATCAACATAATTTCTGAAGTGAACATCAATGATTGATTCTGGGCGCGCTGCATCAACAACTCTTGTGTATGGTGAGTAAGAAGTATAATGAACTCCCTGCGAATGGCGTTTGTACCCTTTCACCGGTTCAATTACATCAACAAATGTTTTTAATGCCGAAATGTCTTGATCATTTGTTAATCGCCTCAGCATCATATCGTAATTTTTAATTTGCGTTGTTCCGAAATCTTCCAATTCATAATTAATTATTTCAAGACGGCGGTACATATCGTCAACATTTCTTACAGAATCCGGCGACCAAAATCTTTCTGCAATAGCCGCAGTCCTCGGCCAAATGCGTGAATCAATATTTTCTTTTGTAACAAGCTCTGCCCATTGAGTTGCTTCACCGCCTAAAATATTTTTCTTAACATTTTCAGGCAAAACAGAATCCGGCGGAATTGGATCATTCAAATAATGATATGAAGTCGGCTGCATAAGATCGATGTAATAACCGTTTGATAAAATTCCCATGTATCCTTTTCTTGCTGCATCAAATAATGCTTTCTGTCCGCGCCAGGATTGAATTACAATATTGTTCGGCATTCCCGGTTGAAGAATTTCATCCCAGCCAATCATTCTTTTATGATGCTTAGTTAGAATTTTTAAGATGCGTTTATTGAAGTAAGTTTGAAGAGCCTCTGCTGTTGCAATATGATTTTTTTTCATAAAAGCTTGAATTGATTTATTCGCGCCCCAATCTTTGCCGTTGTTTTCATCACCGCCGATATGAAAATATTCATCCGGAAAAAGTTTTGCCATCTCACCGAAAAATTTATCGAGGAATTTATAAGTTGCTTCAATCGTCGGATTAAAAACCGGATTAAACACTCCCCACTTTCTTTCAATCTTATAAGGTCCCGGCGCCGACGCTAATTCCGGATGTGAAACAAACCAGCTTGTTGAATGCCCGGGTACATCAAACTCCGGAATAATTCTAATTCCTCTTGCATCAGCATAAGCAATAATATCTTTTATTTGATCTTGAGTAAAATATTTTCCATCAGAGCCAAGCTTAGTCAGTTCGGGAAAGATTTTACTTTCAACTCTAAATCCCTGGTCATCACTTAAATGAAGATGAAGAACATTCATCTTTAAAAAAGCCATCGCGTCAATATTTCTTTTGATAACATCAACCGGCATAAAATGTCGTGCAACATCAATCATTAATCCGCGCCACTGAAATCTCGGCTGATCAATTATTTTCGCTGTTGGGAAATAATAGCCATTATCATCAACGCTAAGCAGTTGAAGAAAAGTTTGAAGCCCATGAATTGCACCTAAATCAGTTTCAGCGTTAAGTTCAACTTTGTGTGGAGTAATATTAAGCGAGTAAGATTCTTCTTCATTTAATCCAAGCTTACCTGGTTTTTTGCAGTCGATTACAAATTGTGCTGTATCGCTTTTGCTAGTATCTGTTACATAATCTTGATTAAAGAAGAAGCCAGTTCTTCCAGAAAGATGATGAAGCATTCTGCTTGCGGCACCGTATATTCTTTTATCGGGATTTCCGAAAACAGAAATAGAAAATGAAGTATCCAATCTAAATTTACCATTTAGATTAATTACCTTAGCCGGTACCGGCATTAAATTATTGAGTACACTTTCTTCTTGTGCTCTTAAAAAAGATGCAGCAATGAAGAAGATCGTAAAAGAAATAAAGTATGTTTTGAAAAGTTTCATAAAGCCTCTTTAAAGATTTTCTGGTTAAGCTTACCCAAAATTATAAATAAAAAAGCCGAGTAAAAACTCGGCAAATATTATAATTAATATTTTTATTAGACTACCAAGCATAAGCTTCAGGAGCTTGATTTCCTGGGCCAGGCCAAATTTCATCAAGTTTTTTTAGAATGTCTTCAGATAATTTAACATCAACTGCAGATGCATTTTCTTCAAATTGTTCTATAGTTCGTGGCCCAACAATAGGCGAAGTAATAGCAGGATTTTGTAACATCCATGCAAGGGCAACATCAGCTGGTTTAAGATTAATTTCTTTACAAAGTTTTTCATATTGTTCAATTTGCGGGCGTAATTTTTCTACTGATTTTTGAATGGGCTCGCGGCTTCTTCTTTGTCCTTCTTTTACTTTTTCTAAAACACCACCCAGAATACCGCCGCCAATCGGGCTCCAAGGTATAATGCCTACTCCCATTGACTTGCACGCTGGTATAACCTCTAATTCAATATGGCGGTTTCTTAAACTGTAAATACTTTGCTCAGAAACTAATCCCAAAAAATTTCTTTGCTTTGCAATGTAGTTGGCTTCAACTATATTCCAGGCGGCAAAGTTGCTGCTGCCCACATAAAGAATTTTTCCCTCGCGTACAAGTTGTTCCATTGCCTGCCAAATTTCTTCCCAAGGAGTTTCTCGGTCAATATGATGCATCTGGTACAAATCAATGTGATCAGTTTTTAATCTCCGCAAACTATCTTCACAAGCTTTACGAATATTATAGGCAGATAATTTTGATTCATTAACTCCCTCACCCATCTTACCATAAACTTTTGTTGCAAGCACAATGCTTTCACGTTTTTTGTTTTGCTCTAACCATTTACCAATTATTGTTTCAGTTGTACCAACGCCTTTTTCTGCACCATAAACATTAGCTGTATCAAAAAAATTAACACCGAGTTCCAAAGCTTTATTCATAATCTTATAACTGTCGGCTTCACTTGTGTATGGCCCAAAGTTCATTGTACCCAAACATATTTTACTTACTTTTAATCCCGTTCTTCCTAAGTGAGTATATTGCATTTATTATCTCCGAAAATAATTTTTTAAATAATTAAATATCCTAAACTGAATTAAGCGACAAATTGCTATCATCATCTAAAAAAGGATTTACAAATTTATCTTGTCACCAGGCACTTTTTTATCAACCGATTGATTAATATTAAATTTAAAAAGATTTTTTGGATTTGTAAGCCTAACAATTTTTACCTCCTTGATCCTGCTCAGCGGAACAACTTGATCCCCCATTCCGTTTGTACCTTTTTGGCTTGACCAATAAACAACATTCTTTGTTCCATCTTTGTCAATATACCAGCCGAGGAAAACTACTGAGTGCCCAATTCCGGTTTTCCAGGAAATATTCATAAAATCACCTGGCATCGCATCAATTGGCTTAATGTTTTTTCCCATTTTAGAATATTGAACGAGCGCATATTGACTTCCAAAACCATCAGCATTCCAAATTCCCCAGAACTTAACCCAATCTTCTCTTCTTCCTCCATCGGGCTCTTGCATTCTTACAGCTTCTAGTCGGTCTTTAGAAATTTTCTTCGAACCATCAGGTAAAATATAGTTTAGTGAAGTCATCAACGCAGTATATGACGAACCGCTGCAATAGCTTGTTGTTCGCGGAGGATTGATTAATGAGTGTCCAAATAATTTTAGTTCATAACCGATAGGAGATTCAGTTGGAGTAGAATCTTTACCAATGAAATAACCACCGCCGTTCATTGCATGTGCTTGAACTGAATCTATTGCGCGCAGCACTGCAAGATTATAACCTTTAGCATATTTCTTAAAATTTTTAAGATGATTTAAATTTTGCGCATCTTTGGATAAATCTTTCTCGCTTAGCAAAAGCCATTTATGTTTTGAAGTTTTTGGAAATTTAGATTGACTAAAATTTTCTAAACTTAATACCAAGATAAAAATTATTAAAAAAATCGCTGCTATATTTTTTCGATTTGAATGCATGATAAACACCACTTAGAATTTTGATTTACAATTAATTCAAGATAAAGATAGAAAAATTTTACGTGTAGGTAAATAAAAATTATTATCTATTAATAACTCCAATAATAGCTTTACCTTCCAAAAATTTTTTAATATTTTCTAATGCTCGCATATGCCCCTCGAATAAAGCGCTGGGCACGATAGCAGAATTATGTGGCGAGCCAATAACGTTTGGAAGAGCCAGGAAAGGATAATTTAATTTAAACTCACCTGTTGTAAAAGGCTCATTCCACCAAGCATCAATCCCAGCACTAAACTCAGGATGAGTTGTAAGATGTTCATACAAATCTTTTTCAATAATAATATTCCCTCTTGCAACGTTAATTAAGATTGCATCATGTTTCATCAATTCCAGTTCTCTTTTGCCAATTAACCCTTTTGTTTTTTCATTTAGTGGAATTGAAATTATTATCACGTCAGAATTTTTCAATACATAATCAAGATCTTTTAATGTTCCGATGAAGTCAATTTCATCTTCAGTTTTAGCAGTTGTATTGATTCCAAATATTTTAACACCAAAACTTCGGAGTCTTTTAGCTACAGCTTTTCCAATACTGCCGTAGCCAATTATTCCTACAGTAGAATTTAATAAATATCTGCTTGGAGTTTTTTGATCGAATTCTCCGAGAATCATTTTCTTATGGTTGTTAAAAAGATTTTTTGCTAGCGAAAGTATCAGTGCAATTGCATGTTCAGCCATAGGCTCAGCATAAGCACCCTGGTTGGCAGCAATGATTATGCTCTTGGAGATTAAATCAAAATTAAGATGATCAAAACCGGCTGAAAGCAATTGGATAAATTTAAGTTTAGAAATTAATTTTATTTCTTCTTCACTTATTTCACGTGGAAGATTCCACGCAAAAAGTATATCGGCAGTTTCTAATTCTCTCTTTCGGTTTTGATCCGGAATATCTTTTAAAAATATTACTTTAGAATTATGATTAACTATTTCATCATAAATACATTTTTCTTCGTCTTGTACTTTAAAAGTAACGACTATCTTCATAAGTCTGTTATTGGCCTTGGTCGATCGACTTCATAACTGCTTCAGGATACCGGAAACCTTTTGCAAAACCTCGCGGTGCTATTTTATCAAGCCGTTCTAAATCTTCTTTGGTTAAGCTCAAGTCTAGTGCCCCAACATTTTCTTCGAGATATTTAATTTTTTTTGTTCCTGGAATTGGAACGAGATCATCGCCTTGCGCAAGAACCCATGCAAGAGCTAGCTGCGATGGTTTACAATTTTTTTCTGATGCAATTTCTTCAATCTTTTTTACAATTTGAAAATTATGGCTGAAGTTATCTCCTTGAAATCTTGGATTTTGCCGACGAAAATCATTTTCATTAATGTCTTCTGGCTTTTTAAAGCTTCCGGTTAAAAAGCCGCGCCCAAGAGGGCTGTAAGGTACAAAACCAATTCCTAATTCTCTGCATGTTGCAAGAATTTCTTCTTCAGGGTCACGAGTCCAGAGTGAATATTCAGTTTGCAGAGCAGTAATTTGATGCACTTTATTTGCACGGCGAATTGTTTTGGGAGATGCCTCTGACATTCCCAAAAATCTTACTTTACCTTCCTCAACAAGTCTTGACATTTCACCAATTGTGTCTTCGATTGGAGTGTCAGGATCAACTCTGTGCTGATAGTAAAGATCAATAACATCAACGCCTAACCTTTTTAAGCTTGCCTCGCATGCTTGCCGAACATATTCGGGCTTTCCGCTTATTCCCAAACGTTCACCATTTTTTCCACGCACATTTCCGAACTTTGTAGCAATTACGACTTTATCTCGATAAGGTTTTAATGCATTGCCAACAAGTACTTCGTTCACGAATGGTCCGTACATGTCTGCTGTATCGAAGAAAGTTATTCCAAGTTCAATTGCACGATGAATAGTTTTAGTAGATTCTTCATCATTCCGCGGGCCATAAAACTCAGACATTCCCATGCAGCCTAAACCCATCGCTGATACTTTTAAACCTAGTTTCCCAAGATTTCTTTTTTCCATAATTAAACTTCTCCTTTATTTATAACTAAATTAAAAAATTATTTTTTCTTTACATAAGAATTTAAAAATTCATTGAGCAAAGACCACGCCTGTTTAGCAGCAACAGAATTGTAGCTTTGTCGAACATCGCAAAAAAAACCATGGTCTGCATCTGAAAAAGTTACACTTACATATTTTTTATTATTTTTTTTTAAGGCATTAGTAACAGTAGTAACTTGGTCATCACCAATGTGCTTATCTAAGCCGCCCCAAAACATTAATTGCGGAGCCTGCATTTGCGGTACTTGATTTATAATGGTCGGAATTCCACCTCCGTAAAATGAAATTGCTGCTTTAAGTTTCACTGTTTGATTTGCTAGAAAAGAAACTCTTCCGCCCATACAAAAACCTATAGACACAACTTCATCAATTAAAATTCTCGCTTCGCTTCTTATCCAATTATCAACAGCTTTAATATCCGCAACTAATCCTTCGTTTGTTAAAGCTTGGATATGATTTCTTGTACCTTCAAAATCATTGTAATCCCCTTCAAAATGAGTTGAAGTTCGATGAAATAATTCCGGCGCAATTGCAACATAATCCTCTTTTGCAAATCGTTCGGCAATATTTCTAATATAAGCATTTACTCCAAATGCTTCTTGAAAGACAAAGATTCCAGGATGTTTTTCAGTTCCTCTCGGACGGGCAACAAATGCTGACATCGAACTTCCATCAGAGACATTCAATTTAATTTCTTCAATTACAACTCCGCTCATTCTGAGCCTCCTATAATTTCAAATAAAATTTGCAATAAATTTTATGTTATAACTGCATTCAAATCAATGATTAATTGATTATTCGAAAATGTATTTTGATACGCAGTTAAAGATGTTCTTGCAGGCCCAACCACAACCTGCCCATTCAAATTAAACTGCGAACCGTGGCAAGGACATATAAACTGTTTAGTTGATGTATCGAAATTAGTTATTGTACAGCCTTGATGTGTACAAGTTGACGAAAGGACGTTAAAAGAATCATTGTTTGCACGGTCAACTAAAATTGAACCTGATTGATAATCGACGTAAGCAGCACCACCAACATTAGCCAGTGAAGAAGAAGAATCTATTGATAACGTTATTTTACCATTATTAGCAGTTGTATGTATTGTTTGAAAACTTGACGATGTGGGTACTGATGGTGTAGTTGAATTGCTTGGAGAAGATGGATTGGAGTTTCCACAGCTTTGTAAGAAAGTAACAACTAAAGATAGAATTGGAATTGCGGCCACCGCCTTAAAAATTGTTTCGACAAATGATCTTCTAGATATTTTCACTTGGACTTTCCAAATATTTTAGGCATCAACTTTTCAAAATAAAAAAGCAACTTCATATTATTAAGCTATATAACAGCAATTGAGATATACTAGCCTATTTTCTTTAAGCCAATATGAGTTGCTTTTAAAAATTTAATTCAAACTTATTTTTTATGAATGCTAAGTTCAAGGTTGATAGATTGGCAAAATGATATCAAACACAGCAAATATCTATTTTGATTTAAAGTATAAGGCAGAAAATTATTTCTGCCTTACATAAATAATTATTTCCCTAATAATCCTAAATCTTCTTCCTGCTCTGTGGAAGTTTTCTTTTGTTTATTCCCAAATAGCTTTAAGAAGAAAGCTGGAATCTTTTCTCTGTACCCTTCGGCAATAGAATAAATAACAGGTACAAGAACAAGAGTTAAAAATAATGAACTTATGAGTCCACCGATAATTGCCCAAGCTAATCCAGATTTCCATTCAGAACCAGCATCCAATGACAAAGCAATTGGAAGCATACCAAATATCATTGCAGATGTAGTCATCATAATTGGCCTAATTCTGCTTTGTCCAGCTTCAATTAATGCATCATATGTTGAATCACCTTCTCTTTTTCTCTGTGAAGTTCTATCAACTAGAAGAATTGCATTTTTACCTACTAAACCGATCAACATTATTATCCCAAGTATTGAAAAAATATTTAACGATTTCATTGTTAACGCTAATGCAAGCAGTGCTCCAATCATTGCTAGAGGGACAGAAAATAAAATTACAAACGGATCGAAGTATGAATCATACAAAGCTACCATAACCATATATACAAATATAATTGCTGCAAGCAAAGCTAAACCTAAGCTTCCAAAAGAATCTGCTTGGTTTTTTAAATCGCCCCAATATAAGATGTCAATTCCTTTAGGTAATTTTGTTTTTGCCAAAGCGTTTTTAATATCCTGGCCAATACTTCCGGTAGCTCTTCCAACCACTTGCGAAAAAACTGTTACTTCAGGAATACGATTAATTCTTTGAAGTTTTGTTGGCCCAGTTGTTTGATAAATATTTGCAAACTGTTTCAACTGAATTGACTGACCAAATTTATTTACAAAAGTTAAATTTTCAAGATCAGAAATTTTTGATCGATCAAATTTGTCAAGCGAAATATTTATATCATAATCATCATTTCCATCACGGAATTTTGAATCATCATTTCCTTGAAATGCGACATTTAATACTGCACCAACATCGGCAATTGATAAACTATAATCGGCAAGTTTCTGTCTGTCAATATCAACTCTTGTTTCAGGGTTTCCATCTTCAGATGAAAGTCGGACATCTGCCGTACCAGGAATTTTTTTAGTAACATCTTCTACAATCTCAGCAGCTTTTTGAACATCGTTTCTATTTGCGCCACTTACAATTAATTGAATTGGGGTTTGATTTGCTGTTCCAAAAATACCAATGGGATTTACACGAACTTTAACACCTGGAATTTTTTGAGCAAATTCTTTTATTTCATTTCCGATTTGATCTGTTGATTTACGTCTTTCTTCCTTTGGAATTAAAGAAACATCCAACTCGGAAGTGTTATTAGAATATTGTCCAATTAAACCTTCACTTGAAGCTCCAACATTCACAAAAAGTTTTTTAACTTCTGGAATTTTACGAATATAATTTTCTACTTCTTCAGTTACATAATTTGTATGATCAAAAGTATAACCAAGCGGCAGTTCAAGGGTAACTGCAAATTCACCTTGATCTGTTTGAGTCATGAATTCAGCACCGATAAATCCCATTGGTATCAACATAAACGAAGCAATAAATAATACAACTGCAATTACAATTACTTTCTTTTTATTTACAAGCGACCATTTTAAAACTTTAATATATTGATCTGTCAAATTTCTAAAACCTTTTTCAAACCAAATTGCAAATCTTCCGATAATGGTTGCTTTAGTTAGTTTTTCAATTTTACTAATCCTTGAAGCAAGTAGCGGAGTAACTGTGAATGAAACAAACAAGCTAAGCAAAGTTGAAATAACAACAACAACTGAAAATTCTCTTAAAATATTTCCTATAAGTCCGCCGGTTAATGCAAGCGGAACGTAAATTACTACATCAACCATTGTAATTGCGAGCGCTGCAAATCCAATTTCATTTCTTCCTTTAATAGCGGCTTCTCGTTTTCCTTCTCCTTTTTCTAAATGATGATGGATATTTTCTAGAACCACAATTGAATCATCAACTAAAAATCCTACTACCAGCGAAAGCCCGAGCAGTGTCATCAAATTTAAAGTGTAACCCATGATAAGCATAACAGTCATTGTTGAAATAAGCGAACATGGAATTGCAAGCATAACAATGAAAGAATTTCTGAAACTATGCAGAAACAAAAGCATTACAATTGCAACTAAAAGAACTGCTAATCCTAAATCGAACTTCACGCCATTCGCTGCATCAATTGTAAAACGAGATTCATCTTGCGCAATATTAAACTTAACATTTTCAGCTTTGTAATCATTTTCAATTTTAGCCAGTTCTTGCTTAACTAATTTGCTTACGTCAACAGTGTTTGCATCAGTTTGTTTTTGCACAAGCATTCCAATTGAAGAAACACCATCAATTCTACTTATGCTTACAGGATCTTTTGTTCCATCTTCAACTTCTGCAACATCCTGAAGCCTGACATTACTTCCATTCGGCAAGTGAGTAACAATTAAATTCTTCAAAGTATTTAATGAATTAAATTTACCTGCAAGCCTTACAACATATTGGTTGGAATTATTTTCAATTTTACCAGCCGGGAAGTCTAAATTTGATGATTGAATAACTTGAACCACTTGAAGAATTGATAATCCGTATGATCGAATTTTATCAGCATTCAAATTAACTTTTATTTCTCTTTCTTCTCCGCCAACTAAAGTTATTTGTCCAACACCAGAAATTTTTGAAATTCTCGGCTGAATTCTATCAACAACAAATTGATAAAATTGTTTCGGTTGCATATTGCTTGTTACTCCCATTCGTAAAACGGGAATTTCATCCAAGGCAAATTTTGAAAGTACAGGTGTTTTAACTTCAGTAGGCAGCGTATTCAAAATTTGGTTTACTTTTCTCTGCGCACTTTGTAATTGGATATCAACATCAGCCGATTGAAGAAATTGGATTACAACAAAAGAAACACCTTCACTAGAAGTTGAGGTAACATTATCAACCTGATCAAGAGTTGAAATTGCATCTTCAATTGGTTTTGTAACCGAAGTTTCAACCTCATTTGGTGAAGCTCCGGGATATACAGTCATAATTGTAATTACTGGCGGAGTAATTTTTGGCAGCAGCTCATAATTGAGTTGGGTGTAACTGTAAAGCCCAAGCAAAATCAATGCAGAGAACACAACAACAACCAGCGTTGGCCGCTTAATCGATAGTTCTGTAATTGTCATCTTAAATCTCCTAAAACTTTTCTCATTTTTTTATCATTCCAATTCTATCTAACGATTTTAACTTTGAAATTTTCTTTCAAGTTATTTTGGCCGTTTACAACAACAACATCACCATCGTTTAAACCGGATAATACTTCCAAATAATTGTTTGATGAATTGCCGATTACAAGATTCCGCAAATTTACTACGCCGTTTTCAACTACATAAACTTGTGCATCTTTTACACTGCCAAGCAAAGCATCTCTTGGAATTACCAGTGATTTGGTTTTTGAAACCGAATTGAAAATTATATGTCCGAACATCCCAGCTTTTAACGGATGTTCTTTGCTATTTGGAAGATCAACCTCAACTGGATAATTATGTGCAGCATCTCCTTTATCTGAAATTGTTTTTATTCTTCCTTCAAAAGTTACACCCGGATAAACATCGGTTGTAATTTGAACTTTATCTCCAACTTTCAAATTAAAAACATCTTGCTCTGAAACATTTATCATTGCTTTCAAAGTTGCAATATCAACAACTTCGGCAACCGTTGAATGACTTGGGACGTAATTTCCTATATCAACATTACGAGAAGTTACAATTCCAGAAATTGGAGTAACTATTTTTGTATCTTCATATGCTTTTTTAGAGCTGATGTATTGGGCCTCTGCTGATTGCAAAGCTAGCTTTGCAGTTTCGAGCTGTGAATCGGTTGCAGATTTTTCTTTATAAAGAACTTGATAACGTTCAAAATCTTTTTGTGCTTTATTGTAATTTACTTCAGCTGTTTTATAAGCTGCTTTTTCTAAATCATCTTCAAGCTGAATCAAAGTTGAGCCAGCTTTTTTATAATCACCAACCTGCGCAAACACACCAATAACTTTTCCTTGAGCTTCAGAAACAATAGGGACATCATTATTTGCTTGGATTGTTCCAACTAAATTAAGGTGGTCATTTATGTATGAAAGTTTTACAGTATCAACATTAACCGGATAAGAGTCAACTTTATCAACATTTTCAGCAGCTCTAATTTTTGAACGATTATGAAGAAGAATTGCAACAATTAAAACAAAAGCTGCAATTAGGATTATAGAATATTTAATTTTCTTTGCCATTTTTTACCTCAAATTTTTTAATTCTTTTTTCCGCCTGTTGATTTTTCAAGCAGAGCTTTAGCTAATTCATAATCAACAATTGCCTGTGCATGATTTGTTTTTGCCTGCATCAATGCTGTTTCTGCATCGAGTAATTCTGAATTTAAAGTCAATCCCTGCTTAAATCTTTCGTCTGTAACACGATAATTTTCTTCAGCTTGGCTTACACCTTGTTCAGTTACAAAAACTTTTTCTTTTGCTTTAATCAAATTGTAATAATCTTGAGTTACTTCGAGAGTAATTCCATCTTGTAAAGTTTTATAACCATCTTTTACTTGTTCATATTGTGCTTGTGCCTGATCAGTTTGATCTTTTGTTGCACCCCAATTCCAAAGATTTAATTGAACCCCCAAAGTAACATCCCACGTTCCATTAAATTTATTTTCTGTCGGTAAAATTCTTTGATTTGGTTTTGCATAAAGATATTCACCCGATAAAAATAATTGCGGATACCAATTTGATTGTGCAAGCGTTATGCCGCTTTTACTTGCATCAACACGATACTGCATTGATTTTATTTCAGGGCGATTCTGCAGAGCTTTAGAAATCAATTGATCAAGCTCGTCAATATTTTCATTTTCAATTTTAATATCTTTTTGAACTTGCACATTTGTAGTTAATGGTATATTCATTACATTATCAAGATTAACAACAGCCAGCTTAACAGAATTATTCGCATCAATTTGATTTAATTGTGCCTGCGATAATTGTACTTCAACTTTAAGCACTTCATTTTTTGTTGCCAAACCTTGTTTATAAAAATTTTGAATGTCTTCTAAATGTGCTTTTACCTGCTGAACATTTTCATCGATTGCTTCTTTAAATTTTCCAGCAAGGAATAAATTCCAATAAGCGTTTTTCACGCTGTAAATAACATCTTGTTCATCCTTGCTAAAATCTTGTTTTACTGCAAGTGAATTATATTTTGCAATATCAGAACTGCTTGATAATTTGAAGCCAGTAAACAAAGGCTGCTGCAAAGATAACTTTGCGTTGTAATTATCAAATATTGAAGGTGAAATAACAAAATTTCCAAATGGAGTATTTACTTCAAATGGATTTACTTCGCTTAGACGAGTATAAGATGCGCTTAGTGAAAGAGAAGGCAAACGAGAAGCATTTACCTGGCTTAATTGAGCTTCAGAAGAAATAATTTTCATTTTAGATGAATGAAGTATCTTGCTGTTTTCAAGGCTTATTTTTATACACTCATCGAGTGTAAGGTTCTTTTTATCTTGCGCTAAATTTAAAGTAGTAAGAAAAAGAACAATCAAAATTATTGGAATTATTATCTTTCTAATATTTTGCAATTCACTTCTCCTTGTATCGATTGTCTTTTGTTTCATTAATTTCATTTTTGTTTCACTATTTTTACAAACAAAATTTTTATGGCAAAATTATTTTTCATCTTATAGTTATCAAATAATAAATCGGCAGACTAAAGAATATTACCGGTAAAATTTTGTTCGACTTAAAAAAATAAATTTCGAATTTATTTGTGTTTTTACTTTTGGTTTGGCTGATTTTCTTTTTTCTCATAAGAAATATATTTCGATCTGCCTTCTTCTGTTAAAATTCCTTCAAATAAAACTTTAAATATCATTTCAATTGCTTGATTACCAGAAATTGGCAGCTGCGAAAGAGTTTCGGGATTAATAATTCCTTGTACGGCATTAGAATAGACAAGAATAATAATATCACGTTCTATATCATTTCTAAATATTCCAGTTTCAACGCCGGCGTTGAAAAGATTTATAGCCTTCTCAAGTCCTTTCATTTTTTTTATATCATGAATTTCATTCCATATATCTGGAATATTTTTTTGAAGATCTTCAAAAAGGGGCCCTCTAATTCTTGTCGATCTTCTACCGATAAAGTCCATCATCTTTTTAAGTTTGCCAACAAAGTCCAAACCTTCTTCTGCCCAAATTGCATTTATTTGATCTTCAGCTTCACATTGCCTGTTGTATAAAAGCTCTCGGATTAAACTTTCTTTGCTTGGAAAATATTTATATAAAGTCTTTTTACTCATTCCAAGCCCCGAGGCAATTTCTTCCATCGTAACTTTTGAATAACCAAACTGAAGGAACATTTCTTCAGCTTTTAGCAGAATTCTATCTTTTAATTCTTTTTCTTCTGTCATCTTGACACCTAATAAAAACGATTTCTGTTTTCAAAGTTTCCCATTTCGTATTAAAATCTTCAATAAAATGAATATTTCAAACAAAATTTCTACTTGGGAAACTAATAATGTATTTTAAGTTTCCAAACTTAAATTAATCAAAATTATTAAGCAAGATTTTTTGGCGGGAAATAATTAACTGGCGGAATTCTGTGATAAATGACAAAAAATGAATGATCGAATCTTTTTTATTCTGCTTCAATATTTTTTTCGTATTCATTTCTGAATTTTTTTATTGCTTGAAGAATTGCTTCGGCAATTTGCGCTTGACCTTTTGAACTATTTAAATATTTTGCATCGTGGCGGTTCGATAAAAATCCAGTTTCAATTAATACGCTTGGCATTGATGCCCCAACTAGAACATAAAACCCGGCCTGCTTAACACCGCGCGGTTCTATACCAATATCTTTACTAAATTCTTTATCCAAAATTTCGGCAAACTTTTCCGAATATCTCATGTAAGAAGATTGAGCCATACTTACAAGAATAAAGTTTTCATCAGTAAGTTTTTTATAGCGCGAAGGATTATCTTCATATTTTATTACGCTATTTTCACGTTCTGCAATATCAATTGCTTCTTTGGTTCTCCCGGGGCGCAGTAAATAAACTTCAAATCCATTTGCGTCACTCGGTTTTTTGGGAGTTGCGTTGCAGTGAATTGAGATAAATAAATTTCCGCCTGCTTCATTTGCAATTTGTCCCCGTCGATAAAGTTCAATAAACTTGTCTGTTTTACGTGTGTAAACAACTTTTACATCTTTCATTTGTTGTTCAATATCTTTGCCAAGTTTAAGTGCAATTGCAAGATTTATATTTTTTTCTTCAATCCCATTTACTCCGAGTGTGCCGGTATCTTTACCGCCATGGCCAGCATCAATAACAATAACATTAAAATTCCATTTTGCTTTTTCTTTATTCTTCACAGCGTGATTTTCAAAAACTTTATTGTATAGCGCAATCAAAAGGTCATTGCTGTTATTTATATTCATCACTTCGCTAGAAGTATATTCTTTTCCCAGCCCGAATTGAATTTCAGCATCGTTCTTAATATTTCTTGAATGTATCCATTTTATTAGACCTTCACCATTTTGTTTAAACAGTTTAGCTGGATCAAGATGAACCTTTCTAAAAATGAATGTAAGAATTCCATTTTTAAATGAACTATTATATGATGGTATATTTTTTTTTGAATTTAATCTGATTAAAACTCCGTTTGCTTTTTCGTCTAATGAAAATCCAGTGATGTCGAAATTAGAATTTGAAGTAATTTCATTTGGAGTAATTTTCGGTTCTGAATTTTCAGTTTTAACAATTAAAGTATTTGGGGATTGAAATTCTAAATTCATTCCTGAGGCTGTCTGTAAAGCCTTAATAGAATATTTTAATGGCAGATAAATTTGATTTTCCAACATATATGTTGAAGTAGGCAGCTGAATTACATTTGATTCACTTTTATCTTTCTTTTGAAGGATAAGAAATGGATTTTTAGCAGTTACATAAAGGGTGTATTCATTAAAGTTTAGTTTAATTTTTTCCGTTTCAGAATTGTATGAATAATCGACAGAAAGTGCGTCGGCAAAATTTTTAATTGAAAAATAAATCATCCCTTCGCGATGGTAAACCGGTATGTAAAACCTTTTTTCTCCAGAAACAACAATAAGACTGTTAATTGATTGCGCTATGATTGAAAAGTTTATCAGTAATATGAGAAATAATAAAAAATATTTTTTCATCTTAAAATCTTTACAATAAGTATTCAACCAACAAACGGAATAATAAAGCCGGTTTTCTTTTTATAAGATTGGAATGTTTCTTTGAAATTCTTTTCAAGAAGTTTTTCTTCAAGTTTAGCGCGCATAATTAAAAATGGGATTTCAATTATAAGGAAAATAATTAATACAAAACTCAGAGTTGCTATGCCACCGCCAAGGTCAGCTAAAATTTGTGAAAGATATTGCGGATGACGAATAAACTTAAAAGGACCTTTTGTTATAAGATTATGATTTTTAAAAATTACAATTTCCTGCGAATAGTTTTCACCAAGTGTTTTGTATGACCAAATTTGAATCCATGAAAAAATTAAGTAAATGACTAATCCAACAAGCCGAATATTTTCAGAGAAATTTTGGTAATTAAAAGTTCCTATTTGGAAAACTGCTATAATTAATGAAACCAGCGTAAAGGCAGATAAAATAAGCGGTAAAGTTTGGAGATAAGTTTTGGGTTTTTCTTTTGAAGCGATTAGGGAAGATCGAACTCCTTTTTTTGCGCCGCCTACATTTGCACCAAAAGTAGCAATGATGTTTAGTCCGATAATTAAATTAATTGGGTCCATAAAAAAATTACTCAATTTTTATATTATGTTTCTGCATTATAGATTTCCATTCTTCCATACTTAGCTGTTCGGATTCTTCAATCAACATAATTGGGATATCATCTTCAATCCGATAACGGCGTCGCGTATTTTTATCAACCGAAACTAAAGTATTACCGTCTAAAACAAGATCAGCTTTTGTTTCCGGGCAGCAAAGTATATCAACCAATTCCTTACTAATCATTTTATCCTCTATAAATTTTTTGATCTAATTTATAACAAATTTTTTGTACCATAAATGTAAAAATTATTTCAATTCTTTATAGCGAAAACATCCAACAACGTGGTCATTAACCATTCCCACAGCCTGCATAAAAGAATAACAAATTGTTGAACCAACAAAATTAAAACCTCTCTTCTTCAAGTCTTTGCTCATTGCATCACTTTCTTTTGTAGTTGTTGGTATTTGCTTTAATTCTTTCCACGAATTCTTTATTGTTTTTCCGCTTGTGAATTGCCAAATGTATTTATCAAAGCTTCCAAACTCTTTTTGAATATTTATAAAAGCTTTTGCATTTTGAATTGCCGAATTAATTTTCAATCTATTCCGAATAATTCCTTCATTCTTCATCAGCTCATTTATTTTCTTTTTATCATAAGCAGCAATTTTTTTGAAGTTAAAATTATCGAAAGCTTTTCTAAAATTTTCTCGTTTCCTTAAAATTGTAAACCAGCTTAAACCAGCTTGCATTCCTTCGAGAATTAAAAATTCAAAAAGCAGTCTGTCTTCATGAATCGGAATGCCCCATTCTTTATCGTGATAATCAATGTATAATTGATCGCTATTCGACCATCCGCATCTTTGCAATGTTTTCATAAGGTTAAAAGTTGTTTACCAATTTCTCTAATTTGAAATAGTATTTAATGGTTGTTAAAATAACAAAATAATTTTAGATTTTATCTGGCAATAGTCTGATATAAAAATTAATTTTATAAACGGTGGAGAAATGAAAATATGAAATTTTATAGTAGTTTTAATAATCTCCAATTTGATATTTGGATGTTCATCTGGATTAATTATGAAAAAATCGCCCAAACAAATAATTGTAAAAATTGAAAATAGTTTGCCAAAAACTATGAATGATAAATACCTTTTATATCTTCCACAGAATTATGATCAAGAAAAAATTCCATTCCCAATTATTTTATTTTTACATGGAGCAGGAGAAAGAGGCGAAAATCTTGATTTTGTAAAAAGGCACGGTCCGCCAAAAATTATTGAGACTGGAAAAGATTTGCCTTTTATTATTTTGTCACCACAATGCAAAGATAAATTATGGTGGGATTCTGATGAGCTTTTCATTCTTCTTCAAGAAGTAATTTCAAAATATAATATTGATGCAAAAAGAATTTATTTAACTGGGTTAAGCATGGGCGGATTTGGAACGTGGGATTTAGCAATTAAACATCCGGAAACATTTGCAGCTATTGCACCAATTTGCGGCGGCGGCGATCCATCAAAAGTTTGTGCAATAAAAGATCTTCCAATTTGGGCTTTCCATGGTGTAAAAGATACTGTAGTACCAATAAAAAGATCTGAAGAAATGGTAGAGAAGCTTAAAGCTTGCAATGGCAATCCCAAATTTACGGTTTATCCAGAGGCAGACCATGATTCGTGGACAGAAACTTATAACAACCCAAAATTATTTGAGTGGCTTTTAGATAATAAAAAATTAAATTAAGATAACTTAATATTATGAGAAATTAATTTTATGAGCATTAATAAATTTATTGTTAAGCCAAACTTGAAGATTGATCTTTCAATAATCAAAACTGACGACACAAACGGTTTTTCTTCTAAGAAAGATGCAAAAAAAGTTTTAAAAAATAATATTAAAAAGATGATCGCACTTCAGGATAAACTTTATGCTGATGATAATTATTCGATGCTTCTAATATTTCAAGCTATGGATGCAGCCGGCAAAGACGGAACTATAAAACATGTTATGAGCGGACTTAATCCTCAAGGCACACAAGTTACAAGTTTTAAACAGCCTTCTGCTGAAGAATTAAATCATAATTATCTTTGGCGAATCAACAAAGCTTTGCCAGAACGCGGAAGAATTGGAATTTTTAACAGATCTTATTATGAAGAAGTTTTAGTTGTAAGAGTTCATGATTTAATTAAAAACGAAAAAATTCCAAAAGAATTAATTAGTGACAATATTTGGAATCAGCGATTCAAAGAAATAAATGATTTTGAAAAATTCTTATTTGACAACGGAACAATCATCTTAAAATTTTTTCTTCATGTTTCCAAAGAAGAACAAAAGAAAAGATTTTTAGAACGGATTGATAAAAAATCAAAAAACTGGAAATTTTCAGATGCTGATATAAAAGAAAGACAATTTTGGAATGAATATCAGAAATGTTATCAAGAAGCAATTTCAGCAACAAGCAAAAAACATGCGCCGTGGTTTATAATCCCCGCTGATCATAAATGGTTTATGCGGCTTGCCGTATCTGAAATTATCGTTGAAACTATGGACAAGCTTCCAATTAATTATCCGAAGTTAAGTGCAGAGCAGCTGAAAGATTTAGCCGATTGCAAAAAACAGTTAGAAGACGAAAAATAATTTTTCATTCAAACAATTCGTAAATTTTTTCAGGCGGCCGAGCAAGAATTGCTTTCTTGCCCATCTCAACAATTGGTCTTTGGATTAAATCACTATCAAGCAGCATCAATTCTAAAAGTTGTCCTTCGTTGTAACTGTCGATATCAAGTTCTTTATATGCACGTTCATTTTTTCTTAAAAGTTCGCTTGGACTCATTTTCATTTTATTTAGAAGTGACTCCAGCTTTTCTTTTGTAAACGGCTCAATGTAATAATTCACTTCTTCAAAATTGATTCCTTTTTCTTTTAAAATTTTTACAACTTTTCTGCAAGTTGTACATGTAGGTTTTTCATATACAGTAATTTTTTCCATCTTTCCACCTAAATATTTTTTCTTATTGCTAATATAAAATGTAATTTCAGATATAGAAATTGCAAATTATTTCCAATAAAATATAGACGGAACACAGTTATTTATGTTTCATTCAAATAGTAAATTCAGAAAAATATTTTAATGAATTAAATTTATTTAGAAGATATAGAATGAATACCACTAACGATGATAAGTTTGCCCGTAATAGTTTGTATATAATTTTGGGTTTTTCAATATTTGAACTTTTGCTTCATCTATATACAAATTCGTTTGCCGGCTACGGATATTTTCGCGATGAATTATATTACATTGCTTGCAGCCGCCATCTTGCTGCCGGTTACGTTGATCAGCCGCCGCTTGCCAGTTATATTCTTTTCCTTAGTATTAAATTATTCGGTGATTCAATCTTTGCAATAAGACTTCTTCCCGCAATTGCATCGGCCATTACTATTTTTATTACAGGTTTAATGATTCGAAAATTAAACGGCGGATATTTAGCAATTATATTAGGTTGTGTTTCGATTTCACTTTCTCCATTGTTTCTAGGTATGAACTCAATTTATTCGATGAATAGTTTTGACTGGTTATTTTGGGCACTAGCTGCGTACCTAGTAATCAAAATCCACAAAGAAAGAAAAAATATTTTATGGATTTGGCTGGGAATTGTTTTAGGATTTGGTTTGCTTAATAAAATCGATTTGCTTTGGTTTGGAGCTGGTCTCTTCATCGGATTGCTCCTAACATCAGAAAGAAAAATATTTACAACTAAATGGGTTTACTTAACCGGAATTATTGCTTTCATAATGTTCATTCCTTATATAGTTTGGAATTTCACCCACCAATTTGCAACTCTGGAATTTATGAGAAGAGCTGCTACAATAAAATATTCGTCGCAAAATCCTTTTACGCTT
Organism: Bacteroidota bacterium; assembly: GCA_021824145.1. Taxonomy (GTDB): domain Bacteria; phylum Bacteroidota; class Ignavibacteria; order Ignavibacteriales; family Ignavibacteriaceae; genus FEN-1297. The sequence goes on along the minus strand of JAKALM010000001.1, from coordinate 204,739 downwards.
TTTAAAGATATAATATTAATTATGAATCCTTTTACAATACCTGTTTGGATAGCAGGCATTTATTATTTCTTATTTGATAAAGAAGGAAAATTTTTAAAAATTGTCGGTTACATTTTTATCATCACACTTTTAATATTAATAATTAATTGGCATTCAAAAGCAGAATATCTTGGGCCAGCTTTCTCAATGCTGTTTGCGGCTGGTGGAGTGATGATAGAAAAAATTGTTAAAGTTAAATCGATGAACTGGTTAAAGTATTCTTTGCCGGTGATAATTTTACTTTCGGGAATAATTCTAATTCCTTTAGCTTTGCCAATTCTTCCTGTACAAAATTTTATAAATTATTCAAAAGCACTTTGCATTCAACCTTCAAGTTCTGAATCTAATCAACTTGAAAAACTGCCGCAGCATTACGCTGATATGTTTGGTTGGAAAAATATGGCAGCTACAGTTTCTAAAGTTTACTCCTTGCTTTCTCCTGAAGAGCAAAAGAAGACAGTTGTATTTGCACAAAATTACGGTGAAGCAGGCGCAATAGATTTTTTCAGAAAAAATTATCCGTTGCCAAGAGTAATTTGTGGGCACAATAATTATTGGTTCTGGGGACCAGGCGATACAACTTTTACAACGGTTATTGTTATCGGTGGAAACATGGAAGATAATTTACGATCATGTACTTCGGTTAAGCAAGTCGGCATTATTCATAGTGAATATGCAATGCCGTACGAAAATAATCTTCCAATTTTTATTTGCAGACAATTGAAAGTTCCAAAAAAATTAATTTGGGAAAGGATAAGGTTTTTCATTTGATTAAAGCAATATTCTGGGATAATGACGGTGTTCTTGTTGATACCGAAAAATTATATTATCAAGCAAACAAAGAAATATTAAAAAAAATTGGTATAGAGCTTACCGAAGAATTTTACGTGGAATATTTTCTTAAACGTTCGAGCGGTACTTGGCATCTTGCACAAGCAAAAGGAATAAGCGAAAATGAAATTACTAAACTGCGGAATGAACGAGATGAATTATACAGCAGTTTTCTTCAAATTAAAATGGAAGTTATAAATGGTGTGAAGGAAACATTAAAAAAATTATTTGGAAAATATAAAATGGGAATTGTTACAAGTTCGACGAAATATCATTTCGATATTATCCATAAAAATTCCGGACTGCTTAATTATTTTGATTTTATTCTTACAGTTGAGGATTATGAAAATTCTAAACCTGCACCTGATCCATACTTAAAAGCTTTGGCAATAAGCGGTTTGAATAAAGAAAATTGCATAGTTATTGAAGATTCGGAAAGAGGTTTGAAATCAGCATTAGCAGCTGGATTGAAGTGTTTTGTAATTCCGACAAATCTTACAAAACACAGCAATTTTTTCGGTGCAGAAAAAATTCTGAATAATATAACTGAAGTTCCTCAAAGCCTATATTAAATAATTTTTATTTCTTTTTTGATTGCATCTTTATTAAGGTAACTATGTTTTGTAATTTTAATTTCGGTTAAAAATTAATTGATTAAATGAGAACTCCTGAACAAAAACAACAGTTGTTTGCAATTCGACTTTCATTAACAGTCGGTATTTTAATGCTTGGCATAAAATGGTATGCTTTCAGTATTACCGGCTCTTCAGCAATTTTATCTGATGCAGCAGAATCAGTGGTTCACATTGTTGGAGTTGGTTTTGCAGTGTTTAGTTTGTGGCTTAGTCTTCAACCAGCAGATGCAAGTCATCCTTATGGACATGATAAAATAAGTTACTTCTCTGCTGGAGCCGAGGGCGGACTGATTGTATTGGCAGCCTTTTATATCATTTATGTTTCAGTGCAGCGATTGTTTGTAGGAATAGAAATTTCGAATCTTGACACAGGAACTTACTTTACTTTTGGAGCTTCAGTAATTAATCTTTTTTTAGGCGGGTTCTTAGTTTGGAAAGGGAAAAAAACAAAATCATTAATATTAATTGCAAACGGTAAACATGTACTTACTGATTCTTGGACAAGCTTTGGAGTAGTAGCCGGATTAGTTTTAACTCTTATAACTGGCTGGCTTCCTTTTGATCCAATTGTTGCAATATTAGCTGCTTTAAATATTCTTTGGTCGGGTGGCAAATTGATTAGACAATCTGCCGGCGGATTAATGGACGAAGGAAATACCGAATTGCGAGATTCAATTATTAAAGTACTTGCGAATGAAACACTTGCTCTTGGATTAAAATATCATCAACTTAGATATCGTGAAAGTGGAAATTCAATTTGGATAGAATTTCATTTACTATTTCCGCAGGGAACCTTGCTTGATGATGCTCATAAAAAGGCTACCGAGATTGAATCTACAATAAAAAAATCTTTAAACACTTCGGTAAATATTGTTACTCACCTTGAACCGCTTGAAAAGCACGATGAACTTCATGCAGAAATTCATAACTAAATTTAATTTTTAAAATGATTGAAAAACTTACCAAGCTCTTTCCGCTTTGGGCAATTTTGTTTGCAAGCATTGCGTTTCAATTTCCTTTTCTTTTTATAAATTTTAAAAACTGGATCATTCCTTTGCTAATGATAGTTATGTTTGGAATGGGAATGACATTGACATGGGATAATTTCAAGGATGTTTTTAAGTCACCTGGAGTAATTGTATTCGGAGTTTTTCTTCAATATTTAATTATGCCTTTTTTAGCATTTGCAATTGCTGAAATTTTTGGACTTTCAGCCGGCTTAATGGCTGGAATAGTTCTTGTCGGCTGCAGCCCTGGCGGAACTGCATCCAACGTAATGTGCTATTTGGGAAACGCTGATGTCGCTTTATCTGTTACATTAACTTCAACAAATACATTTGCTGCGGTTATTGCTACGCCTGCTTTTTCATATTTATTTCTTCATCAAATTGTGCCGGTACCTTTTTTAGATATGATGTTTAGCATTCTTCAAATTGTTTTAATTCCGGTTTTAATTGGAACAGCAATCAATTCAATATTTAGAAATAAAATTAAAAATATAAGCAAAGCATTTCCAATTATTTCAATGATTGCCATCATTGTAATTATTTCAATTATTGTAGCATTGAATAAATCCAAGATATTTAATGTCGATATACTGACAATTGCTGCGGTTGTTATATTAAATTCATTAGGTTATCTGCTTGGATATTTCATTCCCAAAATTTTCAGATGGGATAATAAAATCTGCCGGACAATTGGAATTGAAGTTGGAATGCAAAACTCCGGTTTGAGTGTTGCACTTGCAATAAAATATTTTTCGACAATTGCAGCTTTGCCAGGAGCTATATTCAGCATTTGGCAGAATGTTTCTGCATCTCTGCTTGCAGGATGGTGGAGATTTTCAGATAATAATCGAAGTTAATTTTATATTGCTATGGAATGACTAGTCAAATTCTATTATTATAGCAAAGCTTTTTTGAAATGATTTTGTTTAATTCATCAAGTACTCGAAGAAAACTCAAAGGTTATATATGAAATTAAAATTGCCAATTATTTTTCTATTATTGGTTTTAATTCCCCAAATATCATATTCACAAAAAAAACATAATTCGCCTTTATCCGGGGATTGGGAATCGGTTGTGTTATCTAACAGCCGCGGAATAATGATGAAATTTAATCCCGATTCAACATTTACTTTTCAAATAGTTCTTGCAGCTGATTATTCTTACAAAATAATTGGCAATAAAATGATTACTAAATATAAAAATGATAATTCCGGAAAAGTTTTTATTGATACATCGAAAATCGAAATTAAAAAAGATACTTTAATAAGTACATTCAAGCGAAATGGCAAAGATGAAGTTACAACAATGATAAAAATTCCAGGTAAAAATAAGCCTTCAAAAAGTATTGTTGGTGAATATACCTGGAAATATCCAAATGACCATATTGCTTATTCAAAATTTACAAAAGATGGGAAATGGTTATTTCGCCTTCCGATCCAGACAACTAATGGGAAATATCATATCATTGATAGTGTAGTTACTTTCAACTATACTGGCTCGGATACTTTGGTAGACAAAAAGAAATTTTGGATTAAAAAAAATATTTTAATTCTTACGGATGTAAAATCTGGAAGAGAAGATATGTACAGAAAAGTTGATTATTTTCTTGATGATAAAAAATAATTTTTAAGCTGGAATTACAATATTATACTTTAAATATTTAATGTTTTTTTATAAATGGAGGAAAAATGAGAGCTAAATTTTTATACATTATTATATTACTATTTCTATTTAAAACACCAAATATATTTTCAAACTTGCTTCCAAACTCCGGCAATGGAATAAAAGGTATTTGGCAGGGTACGCTCAAAGTTCAAAGTATGGAATTAAGAATAATATTTAAGATTACTGAAGATGAAAATGGTAAATTAAAAGCAACTATGGACAGCCCCGACCAAGGCGCTAAAGATATTCCGGTTGATTCGGTCATTTATTCGGGTGAAAATTTAAAGCTCGTTTCAAATATGATTCACGGTTATTTTGAAGGAACTTATAATGCAGATAGTATTTCATTCGAAGGTAAGTGGCATCAAGGCGGACTAAGCTTACCTTTAGTTATTACTAAAATTGAAAAAGTAGAAGACGCAATTCGGCCACAAGAACCGAAACCTCCGTTCCCATATAAAGTTCAAGATGTTATTTATGAAAATAAATCTGCTGGAATAAAATTAGGCGGAACATTAACATTTCCAGAAACTGGCGGGCCTTTTCCAGCCGTTCTTTTAATTACTGGTTCCGGTGCACAAAACCGTGATGAAGAATTATTTGGACACAAACCATTTTTAGTAATTGCAGACTATTTAACTAGACTTGGGATCGCTGTTCTTCGTGTTGATGACAGAGGCATTGGAGAATCTACAGGAAATTTTGCCGCTTCAACTACAAAAGATTTTGCAACCGATGTTTTGTCTGGTGTTGAATATTTAAAATCCAGGAAAGAAATTAATCCAAAGGAAATAGGATTAATTGGGCACAGTGAAGGCGGAATTATTGCGCCGATGGTTGCTTCCAAAACCAAAGATGTTGCATTTATTATTTTAATGGCAGGAACCGGAATCCCCGGCGATCAAGTTTTGCTTACACAAGCTGAGGCAATTGAAAAATTAAATGGTGTATCGGAAGAAAAGATAAAAGACGATTTAGCTCTTAATAAAAAACTCTACAGCGTATTAAAAGAAGATAAAGACAGTTCTGCAATCGTGGATGAATTAAACAATATTTATTTAGATTCCTATAATAATTTAAGCGCAGAGAAGAAAGCTGAAATTGGAGATCCGAAAATTGCTTTTCAGAAAGGAATAAAAACTTTAATGAGTCCATGGTTCAGATATTTTGTAAAATATAATCCTTACCCAACTCTTGAAAGAGTGAAATGCCCTGTGTTAGCGCTTGGTGGTTCTAAAGATGTTCAAGTTTTACCAGACATAAATCTTCCTGCAATTAAAAAAGCTTTGGAAGAAGGTGGTAACAAAAATTTTGAGGTTAAAGAATTGCCAGGATTAAATCATCTTTTCCAAACAGCGAAAACCGGTGCACCAAGTGAGTATGGAAGAATTGAAGAAACGATAGCGCCAATTGCTCTTCAAACAATGGGAGATTGGATTTTAAAAATTGTAAATAAAAAATAACATTGTGCGAATGTAAAATGGTAAATGAGTTTAATTGAATTAAAACAAATTCTTCGAAAAAATGCTGACCGGGAACAAGCAAAGATTTTGAAGTGGTTTTTTAAAACTGCTCCGGGAGATTATGGAGAAGGAGATAAATTTTTAGGCATAAAAGTTCCTGTATTAAGAAAAATTTCTAAAAATTTTATTAATCTTAATTTAGACGAACTTCAATTACTTCTATCATCAGAAATTCACGAAGAACGTTTAGCTGCTTTGATGATTTTAGTTCTTAAATTTCAAAAGTGCAGCTATGATAAAGAAAGAAAACATATTTTCGATTTTTACTTGAAGAATACAAAAAATATTAATAACTGGGATTTGGTCGATCTTTCTGCTCCAAAAATAGTTGGAGAATATTTACTTGATAAAGACAAACTAATACTTGAAAATCTTGCTTCATCAAAAATTTTATGGGAAAAAAGAATTTCTATTTTATCAACTTTTCAATTTATAAAAGCAAACCAATTTGAAACTTCCTTAAATATTGCCGAAAAATTGTTAAATGATGATCATGATTTAATTCATAAAGCAGTGGGCTGGATGCTGCGCGAAATCGGGAAACGAAATCTTTCTGTTGAAGAAAATTTTCTAAATCAGCATTACAAAAAAATGCCGCGAACAATGTTGCGTTATGCAATTGAGAAATTTCCAGAAAAAAAGAGACAGACTTACCTTAAGAATAAAATCTAAATCTGAATTAAATATTCGACAAAAAAGACGATTAACTTCTACTAAAAATTTTCATCATAAAAAATATTTGAATTTATCACGGATATTAAAATAATCTTTGGATTTAGTTTGGCATTTTATTTGAATTTCCTTTTCGAAACTTGGATTTAAGTATGAAAACCTTAATCACATTTATATTTCTTGTTGTAATAGAATCTGCAACTTTCGCGTTTCAAGAGGCTGATACTTCAAAAACTAAAGAAGAGACAATTGAAAATAAGATTGATGAAAAAACTGAAACCACTTCTAAACCCCAGCAAAAAAAGAAAGATGTTTTCATTGATAAAGATGGTGACGGAATCTGCGACAACAGAGCAAATGGGATGAGTTTTGAAAAATTCCGTAAAAGACATCAATATAAAAAAGGAATTCATAATTCTGGGGGCCAAAAATGAGAAATTATTTTGTAATCTTTCTTTCAATAATCGCTTTCACGTCTAAAGAATTATTCCCGCAAATAATTTTATCTTCAAAAGCAGAAAGCTATTATGACGATAATATTTTTAACAATTCCTTAAAAGTTTCAGACTTAATAAGTACGTTTGAATTAAATGGCGGTTACAATTTAGAAAGTGAAAATAATAATATTCAGTTTTATAGCATGAACAATTTTAACAGCTATAAAAATAATATTTATAAAACTTCTAACTCGCATAAATTAGGCATCGTAGATACATATCTATTAGGTGGAGATACCAATCCAATAAACATTGGGATAAATTATAGTTTCAAGAATAATAGAGATGAGTTCACCATATTCGATTTTAATCAATTATCAGCATACATCAATTACCGACACTCATTAAATGAAACCGATTATTTGACTACCGGTTATTTGTTTAATAGAAATAATTACAAAAATTTGTCAGCTTTTTCATTCAATGAAAATAAAGCATTTGTAAAATATGCTAACACATTTCAAACTAAAACAACTTTACAGTTAGGTTCGGAAATCTATTTTAAAAATTACATTGAGAAATTTTATTATCAGCCCAAAAGTAACTCAACTTCTCAGGCAAGTTTTAGTTTTAATATTTCTCAATCGCTTACCGAACAAACAGGGATTTCCGGTTTTTTCAATTTAAGAAAAAACATTAAATCGGGAACTCGCTATTTGTACAGCGGCGATTTAATTTTTTACGAAGAAGAAATATTCAATGATATTTACTCCAATGATGGATTTGAGACTGGTATTGCTTTTACTCAAATAATAAATTCTTTGCTCACAGCAAGAATAGAAGCCAATTATTCAACTAAATATTTTTCAAATTTATATGCAGCAGATTTAGATGGATACGAATTAGGAAGTTTGAGAAAAGACAATTTATTTTCACTGGGCTTAGAATTCAAATTTGATTTAGAAAATTATATAAATGGTTTAGGTGCAACCATTCTATGGAATTATTTTAATAACAAATCAAATGATGTTTTTTACAAATATGACAACCATATTTTTCTGATAAATTTTGAATGGGGCATGTAAGTATCGACCAAATTTCCGAGATCATTCGACACTATCGTCGTAAATATTCGAAAATTTAATTCCATATTTCTTTAATTTATATCTCAGATTACGTTCTGTTATTCCCAATAATTTCCCAGCTTGAGTTTGATTCCCTTTAGTTTTTTTTAAAGAATCATAAATTAATTTTTTCTCCAGCTCTTCAACTTGTTCATTCAAATTTTCTGAATTTGTTTCAATCGATTTTTTTTCTTCTGCAAAACCTTTTACTGACATTGGCAAATCATTTAAAGTTATAATATTATTTCTGGCAAGGACAACGGATCTTTCAATTATATTTTCAAGTTCACGCACATTACCTGGATAATTATATTTTATTAAAAGATCTGCAACTTCTTTAGAAATTTCTATATTCTCTTTGCTATTTTCTTTTCCAAATTTTTTAATAAAAAGATCAATAAGCGGAAATATATCTTCTCGTCTTTCACGCAAAGGTGGAATTTTTATTGAAACTATATTTAGTCTGTAAAATAAATCTTCTCTAAAGAATCCTTCTTTAATCCTTTTTTCAAGGTCTATATTTGTAGCTGCAATTATTCTTACATCAATATTTATTTTCTCGGTTGATCCAACTCTTTCAATTTGCTGCTCTTGAAGTACTCTTAAAAGTTTCACTTGAACCGACATTGGAATATCTCCAACTTCATCTAAAAAGATTGTCCCTTTATCTGCCAATTCAAATCTTCCCTTTCTCATTTTTTCTGCGCCGGTAAAAGAACCTTTTTCATGTCCAAATAATTCGCTCTCAATCAAGTTCACCGAAAGCGCTGGAATATTAACAGCTACAAACGGTTTATCTTTCCGCTGACTTAAATAATGAATTGATTTTGCAAGTACTTCTTTACCAACTCCGCTTTCGCCGGAAATTAATACTGTAGCTTTACTTTCGGCAACTCTTACTGCCAAATTAACAACATCTTGCATTTTTGCAGAATAAGAAATTATAGAAGAAATTTTAAATTTATCTTGCAGTTGAGATTTTAGAAGCATGTTTTCCGATTTCAAATTTTTCTTCTCAATTATTCTTTCGATTATCAAATCTAATTCATCTAGGTCAACCGGTTTTGCAAGATAATCATCAGCACCAAGACGCATTGCTTTTACTGCATTTTCAATTGTACCATACGCTGTTATTATTACAAAATTTATTTCGGGATTTATTTTTTTTATTTCTTCAAGAATCTCAATTCCAGTCTTATCTGGCATTTTATAATCTGATAAAACAATGTCAATTAAATTTTTATTTACGATTTCAATTCCCTCGCTGCCAGATGATGCTGAATATATTTGAAAATTTTTTTTTCTTAAATATCCCGACAAAATATCTCGCTGTGATTTTTCGTCATCTATAATTAATATTGAATAATCTTTCATGTTGCTGGCAATATAATTTTAAATTTAGTTCCTTTGTTTAATTTGCTCTCAACTTGAATGCTTCCATTATGCTGCATTACAATTTTTTGTGCAATACTTAAGCCCAAACCATTTCCGCTGGGTTTTGTAGTAAAATATAAATCAAATATTTTTTTAAGCTGGTCTTCAGAAATTCCTTTTCCGCTATCTTCAATTTCAATATTTAATAAGTCATGATCCAGTTTATAATTTAATGAAATATAACCACCTTCGCTTACTGAATCAAAAGCATTTTGAATGATGTTAATTAACGCTTGCTTCATCAATTCAGGATCAATTTGTACTTTGAATGATTCATCCGACTTTTTAATGAACTGATTCTTTTTCATTATTGCTTCGCTTGAAAATAATGAAAAAATATCTTCAAAATATTTTTTGGTTTCTATGCTTCTTCTTTGAATTTCAATTGGCTTGGCATAAGCAAGAAATTGTAAAATAATTTTGTTAATACGAGTTACTTCTTCATTCAATACTCTGGTGATTGATTTAAATTCTTCAACATCATTTTTCGGGATGAATTCCTTATTAAGTCTTTGTGCAATCATTCCAATTGCATTTATTGGATTTCGAATTTCATGTGCAACTCCAGATGCAAGCTCGCCCATGGCAGAAAGTTTTTCATTACGTTTCGCTTGCTCTTCTAAATTTTTCTGAATCGAATAGTCATTTACGACTATCGTATAACTGTCAATTTCATTTTGTTCATTAAAATTTTTTGAAATATTAATTGATAAATATTTCGTATCATCATTTATGTTTAATGCTTTTGTAAGTTCAGTTGAGTTAGAATTCATTTTAGATATTTCTTCAATAACAAAATTTAATTTCCCATCTAACAATTTTGTTAAAGAATTATTTATTATCTGTTCACTTTTTTCATTAAATAATTTTTCAGCAGTTTTGTTAAAAAGTATAATATTGAATTGGCTGTCTATAACAATTACCGATTCGCCCATGTTTTCAAGAATTGATCCGGTAAAAGATTTGAATTTATTAAACTGACTGGATACAGCTCTCAAATTTTGAGATGTAAAAATTATGCTCAAAACAATAATTGAAATTGCTGCAAGCAAAAATGAAATTATTATTATTCTTCGATACATTTTTGCTTCAACACTTCTAATTTCGTCAAGTGAAATTCCAATTCTGAATAAGCCAATAAATTCATCGCCAACATTTAATCGTTTCACAACTTCGAATACTTCGTGATTTTTAAACTCAGTTATACGAAAAAATGTAGAATCCATTTTAACTGCTGTTTCTAAAAATTTCTCTCCTTCAATCTTATCAATTGAATTTATGGAGGAACTTGCCGCAAGAATTCCGGCAGAATCCTGTAAAACAACGTATTCGATTCCGGCATTGTCTGCAATGTCTCTAATTATTTTTCCAACACCAATCTTCTTCCTAAACTCAACAAAATCTTTTGCATCCAAATTAATTACAATTGCACCACGATTAAAAGCTCTTGATACTGCAACAGCATACCGCTCCCCTTGTTCATACAACGCATTATGCAAACCAATTATCATTTGATTTTCTTCACCGGTAAGAATTGGTTTGAGTTCATCGTATCTATTTATTGGTCGCTCGGGGTGGAAATGATTTTCTTGTTGTTCTCGGTTAGATATGACTTGATTCCCTAATTTATCAAAAATATTTATCCTGAAAAGATCATTCTCTTTGCTTATTTGTTTTAATATATCCTTGTCAATTAAATTTAGACTGTCCAGTCTTTTAATAAGTAGTGCATTATTAAGAATTCTTTTACTAATTAAATTCTCAATTTCTTCACTTGAATTTAAAGCATTGATGCTGCTCAATGAAATAGTTTCAATTAGTGAGTTTGATTGCTTCGAAAGAACACGGAAAATTTCCTTTTTACTTTCGCTCAGCTCAAAATATGCTGATGTTATCATCACTACTCCAATTATAATTGAAATAATGACTACTATCTTCGGTTGTAATTTAATTCTATTCCTCATTTAGTTCACTTGCTTACCCAATTAACAAAGCAAATTAAATACCACTTACATAAGATTAAAAAATTTCCTAAAGATTCCATAATTATTTTTTAAATAAAATCGACTTAAATGTCGTCCAACTTTCGTCGTTAAAGTCGATTTTTATATTTATCAAAAAAAATTACTTAGATTTTTTTATAAATAAATCTTTTTAAATTGGCACGTCTATTGAATTCCTCACCATGAAACAATAATTCAAATATAAGGAGATACAGTATGAACTCAATAGCAAAATTCTTTCTAGTATTTACCGCCGCTTTTCTGCTTGGAATATTTTTTACAAGCAGTGAAACTTTTGGCCAGCAGGGAACTGGAAAAAAAGCATCAAAAGGATTTGTTGATGCAAATGGTGACGGAATAAATGATAATGCCATAGATTCTGATGGCGATGGTATTATAAATTGTCTCGATCCAGATTATGCAAGACCAATGGATGGCACCGGCAGGAAATTAATGAAAGGTAATGCTAGTAAATTAGGCAAAGGCGGCTTTGGCCCAGCTAATGGCACTGGCAATAATGGTGTTGGACCTAAAGATGGTACAGGTTATGGAGCCATAACAAGTACAGGCACTGGTACTGGAATTTGTGATGGAACTGGTCCAAAAGGAAATGCTAGAAGAGGCGGAAGAAAGTAAACATAATATTCATTAAAGCGACAGTTAGTTCTGTCGCTTTTTTTATTTATTTCCAAACTACCTTTCTTAATTCATCTACAAAACAAATCTCACATTCCTAAAAAATTCTGGTTTAGTTTTAATTATTTTAATTAAATTTCAAACGATAATCTAACTTTCAATAAATAAAATAATTTCGGATATGAAAAAATTATTTTTTAGTTTAATAACATGTATATTGATTTTCACTTCGTTTGTCCAATCGAAAGATTTAAGAAAAAAATATTCAAATCAACCTAAGCAAATTTTCAACTTTAATATTCAAAAATATTTTTATAAAAGATTTGAAGGGAAAATTGGAGATAAATATTCTATAGTGATTAACTTTATTCGGCAAGATTCTTTAATTGATGGAAATTACTATTATGAAATGCATGGGTTCCCAATTCACTTCAATTACGATAGCAGAATTGATTCGTCTGGCAATTTTAAAATTAATGCTGAAACTGATGGATATGATACTAATTATTTACCAATTTTTTCTGGTGAATTTCAAGGAAAATTTTTCGCTAAAAATAAAATTGAAGGATACTATAAAAGACCAGGAAAAAATGTTGGGCTTAAATTCGCGCTTAAAGAAATATATCCTGAGGGAAGTACTAAAATAAAAATGAAAAATTTTTCTAAATCTTATCAAAATGGCTGGCAGAAGGCTGATATTGTTTTCTTATTTCCAGTTCTTTATAATCTTTCTAATAAAGCAATTGAACGGAATATCAATACTGATATTAAAAATATTTTTTTAAAAGACTATAACTTTGGTGAACGGAACAAGATTTGGAAAACTTTTAATGAAATGACAAACGATTTTATTAATCGATATAAAGAATTTGTAAATGATACATCACTTGCCAACGATTACAAACCAATGTGGGAAAATTCGTTTACAACTGATATTATTTTTAATTCTAATTATATTCTCTCTCTAGAAAATACTGAATTCAGATTTGAAGGAGGTGCGCATCCAATTACTTTTTTTTATTATAAAAACTATAATTTGAATACGGGTAAAGAAATTGAACTTAATGAGTTATTTAACAATGACTATAAATCTGAGCTGGATCGAATTGGAGAAAAGATGTTCAGAAAAGCTTATAACATCAAACCTAATGAAAGTTTTGAAAAAGCTGGTTACTTCATTGGCAAAGAAGGCTTCCATCTTAATAATAATTTTTCAATTGCAAAAGGCGGTTTGCTTTTCCGTTTTGAGGAATACGAAATTGGACCTTATGTTTTTGGCGCGCCCACTGTGTTTATTCCTTATTCTAAAATAAAAGATCTTATTAATCCGACTGGCTTACTGGCTCAATTCATAAAATAATAATTTTATTGTAATTTGCATTTAAAAATTTTAAGGACCTATGACACCGATTAAAAACATAATTCATCCGGAAGTAAAAATTGGACACATTCATCTTACAGTCTCCGATTTAGATCGTTCTGTAAAATTTTATAGAGATCTGCTTGGATTCGAAATTACAACAACATTCGGCAATTCAGCAGTTTTTTTATCAGCCGGAGGTTATCATCACCATATTGCATTGAATACTTGGCAGGGTAAAGGTGCAACTCCGCCGCCGCCCGGCCACACTGGAATGTACCATTTCGCAATTCTTTTTCCTAGCAGGTTAGAACTTGCTAAAATTGTTAAAAGATTATATGAAATTAATTATCCCATCGAAGGCGCTTCTGATCATGGTGTCTCTGAATCAATTTATTTGACAGATCCAGATGGAAATGGTGTAGAACTTTATTCAGACCGTCCATTAGATCAATGGCCAATTGATGAAGATGGACATCTGCAGATGACAACTAAACATCTCGATATTCTAAATCTTTTATCGGAACTCGATCACGAATAAAAATTTAAAATTTGAAATTTTGTTTTAATTTATTCTTTTATGTAATATATTATGTAAGTATTTACGTAAATTATTTCGTGGATATTTATGGAAAACAGATTAAAAGAACTAAGAGAGTTAGCAGTTTCTCATAGGCTTAAAAGATTAAGCGAAAACTTAATTAATGATATGAAGAGACTTTATAAAGAATTGAAAATAGATTATGAGCCACGATGGTTTGCAATTAGTCATTTCTTAATTGAAAATAAATCAGCTTCAATAAACGAACTTTCCAAAGCAACCGGATATACACATCCAGCAGTAATTCAGATTGTTGAACAAATGATTAAAAATAAATTAATTGAAACTTCAAAAAGTATAAATGATAAACGGAAAAGGAAGTTAGTCTTATCTCTTAAAGGCACAGAGATTTTCAATTCTATTCACCCAATAATAAGTGACATTGAAGAATCGATAAAAGAGATAAATAAAGAAGCTGGTTATGACATCCTCAATATAATTGAATCATTTGAAAATACCTTGAAAGAAAAAAGCCTTTATGAAAGAACAATATTAAAAGTTAAGAAAAGACAGTTTGATGCAGTTGAGGTTTTCAGATATTCCCCTTCTTATAAAGAATACTTTATAAATCTTAATTCTGAATGGCTGCAAAAATATTTTGAAGTTGAAAAAGTAGATTTAAAGATTTTATCAAATCCTGAAACTGAAATAATTGATAAAGGTGGAGAGATTTTTTTTGCTCGTTATGAAAATGAAATTGTTGGAACTTGTGCTGCTATAAAACTTGATAATGAAAATTTTGAACTTGCGAAATTAGGAGTAACTGAAAAAGCTCAAGGAAAACAAATCGGGAGAAAACTTGTTCTTGCAGTTATAGGTTTTGCATATGCAAGGGGCGCCAAAGCAGTTGTGTTGGAAACTGCTAAAAATTTAATTAAAGCAATAAATTTATATGAGTCATTAGGTTTTAAATATATTCCTGATTTCCATAAATCAACCTACAAACGTCCAACGTTTTGGATGAAACTAGATTTAAGATAATATTTGATTGATTCTTATAACATAAACATTTATTAATATTAAATATTTTTAGGTTATAAATTTGTAGTGAAAGGATTAAAATAATGGAAGAAAAAAAAATAAATTTACTGGGGATTTCCGGCAGTATAAGAAATGCCTCTTATAATACTGGATTACTTCGTGCTGCACAGGAAGTCTTACCTTCAAGTATGAATTTGGAAATTTATAGCCTTGCAAAAATACCATTATATAATGGCGATCTTGAATCAAATCCGCCTAATTCTGTTATTGAGTTTAAAAGTAAAATTTCAGAATCCGATGCTCTTTTGTTTGCAATTACAGAATATAATTATTCGGTTTCTGGTGTACTTAAGAATGCGATAGATTGGGCTTCACGCCCCGTAAAAAATTCGCCATTGAACGGAAAGCCTTTTGCAATGATGGGTGCGGGCGGCGCCTTGGGAACTGCTAGGGCACAATATCATTTTAGACAAATTGCTGTTTTTACTAATATGCATACATTTAATAAGCCCGAAGTTTTAGTAACAAATGCTTATGAAAAGTTTGATTCAAATGGAAATTTAAAAGATGAACCAACAAAAGAACGAATTAAACTCCTTCTTGATACACTAGCACAGTGGATTAAAAGATTTCAATGAATTGCTAGGGATTCAATTTCCCTATTGTCCCCAATCTACTTGAGAAGTAGTTACAATTATTTTCCAGGGACCATTGGGGACATCAACAGAATCAACAAACTGCCAGTCAACTTTATCCAATCCAGATATTCCAAGATAGTCGCGCACTGCAGGAGAAACATCTAGCCCCGAACTGTTATTTAATGTTTGATTCAGAGGTTGTGATGTCCCAAAGACATAATTAAAATCGTCATAATAAAATGGCCCGCAATCTTCCCATTGCGCATAAACAATTTTGCTTCCCTTAATAATTTTAATCCAATGGTTTTTACAAATTGATTCATAAGCGGACCAACTTTTTTCTTTTGACCAGTATATTTCTTTAAAAGCATTCTGCCTTCTATTACCGGTACTATCAAAGTCATCATACGGCAATGCAAAATAAAAAGAGTTTTCTTTTGGAATAAAGGATGCTGGATAAAATCCGTTACGATTGGTTGGATCATCTTCACCGCCATAATGCGATAACCAATTTATATCCCAAGCACTTTCATAATTAGAAATATATCCATTCTCTGAGTCCGCTGGTTCGCCAATCCAAAAACAAGTAACAATAATATTTTTATGAATTGGAAATTCATTTGGAACAAAGCTTGAAATGTTATTTTTTGCCTTACATCCGGCAATAACCAATAACATTATAAAAAAAATTAAACCAATTATATTTTTTTTCTTAAGAAGAAATAAATTATTTTTTTTAATAATAAACACTTTAGCTTTCTTTTATAGCTAAAACTCGAATACGTTTATAATCGATAAACCATTTACCATTCAAATAATTAGTTGCTTTCAATTTTTTCATAATCAACTTTTGAAGTTCAATTTTTTTATTAGAATCAATTCCAGAAAAATATTTTCCCCCAAACATTTCCAGCCAGCTTTTAATGTCAACTCCTTTATCTAAAAAAGTATCCCGGTTAAAATGGGAAGCAAATTGTACATCAAATCCATGTTTTTCCAATAAAGCTGAATATTCACCTACAGATGGAAAATACCAATTATTGTTTTTAATATTCTTTGCATATCCATTTGAAATCAAAATTTCAGAAATAGCGCTAACTATATTTTGAACATTATTCTTTCCTCCAAACTCTGCTGCAAATCTTCCGCGGTGCTTTAATGAATCAGAAATACATTTTATTACTTTAACTTTTTCCGGTATCCAATGAAGGACAGCATTTGAAAAAATTGCATCAAATTTATTTTTAAAATAAAAATTAGTCGCTTCTTTAATCTCAAAATTAATTTGCGGATAAGTTTGCTTTGCTTGCTTAATCATTTCTTCGGAACTATCAATTCCTATTACATTTGCACCGCTTTCATAAATCAAATTTGTAAGATACCCCGTTCCACAGCCAAGATCTAAAATTTTTTCACCTTTTTGTGGATTTAAAAGTTTTACAACATCCTCACCATACTTAAAGACATATGAATGTTTACTAATGTATAAATTTGAATTCCAGTTGTAGTTTATCATAAAGCGCTTAAATTTAATTTATTATTATTTCTTTTCCGCTTGTTGCTGCAAATACTTTTGTTCCCTTAAATTTTTTCAGTACAGCATTGCCAATCCAATCTATTGCATTTAAGCTCCCATGGACTAAAATTACTATTTCAGGTTTAAGCCGCTCAACAATTTTAACCAATTCTTCTCTTTTAGAGTGTGAAGAGAATCTAAATGACTCAATTGTACATTTAACTTCTTCTATATCTGTTATTTCGTTCAATTTAATTTTATCGCCTTTTTTTGAATTTGAAAAAACAAAGCCGGGAGTTTTTTCCTCCATGTATCCAACCGTAAAAATTGCTGAATTGCTTTGTTTAAGCCATCTTCTTGCAAGATTAAACGAAGCTGTTCCCTCAATCATCATTCCACTTGGAGCTAAAACTATGCTTGGATTTTTAAAGAACTTTTCCGGTTGATCAACTTCATATAAATCTTTTTGCGGAATAGAACTAATTTCAAAATCAGGATCAATTCTATTCACAACGTAACGGTTATAATCGTAAACATTGCTTATTTTATTTGCTATACCTCCAGTATAAATATCTGCTTCGGTAAGTTTACCAGTTTTCATTAAATTCCAAATTAGAGCTAAAATTTCCTGCATTTTACCTAATGAAAAAACAGGAATTAAAATCGAACCGCCAGCATTCATTATTTTATTTATTGAAGCTGCAAACCTCAAAGATTCTTCCTTCCAACTAAGAATTGTTGATGAATCAGTATCGCCATAAGTAGTTTCCATAATTAAAACATCAACTTTGGTATTTGGAAGAATTGCACCTGGAAGAAGTTCCTGGTTATTTAAATTAATATCACCAGTATAAAATATTTTCTTGCTATTATACTCCAGCAAAATTCCTGCAGAACCAAGTATATGCCCAGCATCGTAAAAGCTAGCCGAAACTGTCGGCTTAGTTTTTTGATTGTAACCGCTTAAATAAACTGCTTCGTTATATGATTTATACTCAATAGATCTAATTAAAAGATCAATTTCTTCATGATCATAAACTTTGAAATTAGGTTCTTCAGTTACTTGTTGTTTTAATATTGTTACAGAATTATGCAGTGTCAATTCTGCCAAGGCACGAGTTTGCGGTGTTGAGATAATTTTAATATAAGGATGTTTTTGAACAAGGTAAGGCAGCGCTCCTAAATGATCTTGATGAGCATGTGAAATTAAGACGTAATCTACATTTAAATTTTTAATTAATTCTAGATTTGGAAGCGAGCTAATACCAATTTTTTGTGGATGCATTCCACAATCTAGAATAATTCCTACGCCTGAAATATTCAAATAATAACTATTGGCGCCAATCTCACAAGCACCGCCAAGCGGAAGAAATTTTATCATTATTAAATTTAGAGTGATTAAAACAAATTTTTTTTATATAATCAAAGAACATTTAACTTTTCAACTTTTCTCATTGAATTCCAAATTACAAAAGAAAATATAATTGTAATAAAAGCACAGATAAGAACCGAATTAGATTCGCCATAGTGTTCTGCAATAATTCCGATAATCAAAGCTCCAATGGGTTGAAATCCAAATGATGTAAAAGAATAAAAACTCATTACTCTTCCGCGCAAATCATCACGAACTAGATTTTGAAGA
The DNA here is from genome assembly GCA_021824145.1 of Bacteroidota bacterium. Taxonomy (GTDB): domain Bacteria; phylum Bacteroidota; class Ignavibacteria; order Ignavibacteriales; family Ignavibacteriaceae; genus FEN-1297. The sequence continues at coordinate 185,995 of JAKALM010000001.1, read as the reverse complement.
ATTCCGTTTGATAAATTGAATATTAAAATAATTCCGGCGCCAGTCCAAAATAAAGATAAAAGCGTTATTGTCATTTGGTGTAAGGATGCAAAAATTATTAAAGAAATCGGGAAAGAAAAAATTCCAATAGTTAATAATCTATAAACATATTTAGAGCTGCTTAATGAAGCAATCATCAATGCCGTAAGTAAAGCACCAACACCTCTGGCAGATTGAAGAATTCCATTTGTAGTTGCATCGCCATGAAGAATTTTAACTGCCCACGCTGGTATCAAAGTTACGAAAGAAATTCCGAAAAGATTTATTGCTGAAACTAAAATAATTAAATTCCTAATCATTGGATGTGTAGCTGTATATTTAATTCCTTCTTTTAATTCTTTAGTGATTGATTTTCTAGGTTCAGTATATATTGTATGTTTGATATTCATCTTAATCAAAGCAGTAATTACTCCAAGAAATGAAAATCCATTTAAGGCAAAACACCAAGCCGGGCCAAATGCAGCGTAAACTAAACCTGCAATTGCTGGCCCAACAACTCTTGCTGAGTTATACATAGTTGAATTAAGTGCAATTGCATTAATAACATTTTCTTTATCAACAATCTCAAGTAAAAAAGTCTGCCGTGCAGGTGCATCAAAAGCATTTGCTAATCCGAGAAAAAATGCCAATAAAATTATATGCCATGCCTGAACAACTTGAAAAAAAGTTAAAACTGCAAGTGTTAGTGCAAGAAGCATCATCAAGGTTTGAGTAAAAATCAGAATAGTTCTTCTCGAATATCTATCTGCAATGATACCGCCATAAAACATAAAAAGCCATGCTGGTATTCCCGATGCAAATCCAACATATCCTAAATAAAGGGGCGAATGTGTAAGTTCAAAAATTAAAAAACCTTCAGCGGTTATTTGCATCCATGTTCCGAACAAAGAAATAATTTGCCCAATGAACCATAATTTGTAATTCGGAAATTTGAGTGCTGAAAATGTTTGTTTAAAATTTATTTTTTTTCTAAAAAGATTTGGTAATCCCCTTTGTAATTGCTCCAGACTAATGTTTTCTATTTTCTGTTCGCTAAAATGTTTTTTACGTCCCACAAATTTTCAATTCATTTTCAAAGAAATAATTTATTTGAACAAATTAAAATTAATTAGCGGATAAATATATTGTCATGCAATCAACATTACTATAATTTAGTTCTTTGTTCTTTGCAATTTTATTGGTGCACTTTGAGTATGGCCATAAAGCCAGAGCTGCCCTCTATCAAGAATAAATCTATTTTTCATCATCTGCATACCATTTGAGAATACCATTACGGTATCTTGTTTTACTAAATAATTGCCTTTAAATGTTTTTAGAATATTTTTGATATGAAAAGTTCCGTTAGAATTAAAATTTATTGTTGAATATTCAGCTTCTGGAACTGTCATTCTCCAAGTCCCGATAATGCCAGCACCTAATTTTTTTTTCTCTTTAATACGTACCATTTTATTTGTAATATCTTTTCCCTTAACTTTTGTTACCTGAACTAATGTGTCTGAATAAATTAAAACTGTTGATGTGTCGGTTTTTACTTTGTTAAGAATTGGTATTGAAGTAAACGTTATTAATTTTGTCCCATCAAGCGAATATTTCCCATTCCAATTAGATTCTAATAAATAGCTGAAAGATTTGTTTTTATTAAAAGTCAAAAATAAACTTGAAGCTTCCAAGGGGTTGGGAACTGTTTCCCATTTTCCAACTAGCGGATTAGAAACTGTTTTTGATGTTTTCTTTTGTGCTAAACTGTATGTTAAACCCAGGCTCAGAACTATTGCAATTAAAAACAGTAATTTGGTTTTCATGGTAACCTCAATATTAAAACAAATTTTAATTTACTAAGAAATTTAGACGTAATTTACACTTATATGTTTATTATTTTTTATTATATATTTTAAAATTTAAGCAGTTAATCGATATGCTATTTAAATTCTAACGAAATCAAAAACTAACCTAATATGATTATAAACTTATTGGTTAAAGTTTATATAATCAACTAATAAGCGACAATTTAACATCTTAATAATGCTGCTAAACAATTTGAAAGCACAGTTAAAAATTTTATTTCTTAAAATCCTCTCTTCGGTGTTTAAGAAAACTTTTTAAAGTTGCTATTTGGATAATGGCCACAATTGAAAATACTCCAACAAGAATCAATATTACAGGTAATTCCATTTTTACTTTCCTGGATATTTTAATAGTTAATTTATTATTACTGTTTTTTTGAATTATCAAATTATATTATTATTGAATGAACCGCGGATCAAATATAATTATTTGTAAATAATTTAAAAATGATTTACAATAAATGTAACCATTTATTTTTATTTCATTATTTATGTGTGGAATTATTATTTATATTCGATTAAATTTAACTATAATTCTAAGGTAATTTTTATGCTTAGATTTCTTCAATATTTTGCTAAATTTTTCTTAATTATTGCATTTCTATTGTTAATAAGCTCATCCGAAAGTAAGATTAATTCTCAAACAAAAAATAAAGACAAGAAAATGGAAATCAAACTATTCAGTTCTGCATTTAAAGAAGGTGAATTTATCCCTTCCAAATATACTTGCGAGGGGTCTAATGTTTCCCCTCAGATTCATTGGAATGAGGTTCCTAAAAACGTAAAATCATTTGCTCTAATAGTTGATGATCCGGATGCCCCAGGCGGTGATTTTGTTCATTGGATTATTTATAACATTCCTGGGAATGTAAAAGAACTTCATGAAGATATTACTCCATCCAGAAATATTCCGGAGGAAGTTATGCTTGGCACAAATAGTTTTGGAAGAATCGGCTATGGAGGTCCATGCCCGCCTTCCGGAAAACCACACCGTTATTTCTTCAAACTCTATGCATTAGACACAATACTTCATCATGTTGAGTCAGGTGTTACCAAACAGCAGCTTTTAAAAGCAATGGAAGGTCATATTATTGCCGAGGGCCACTTAATGGGCAAGTATAAAAGATAAATTCTTAAAGTTAAATATATTTAAGTTTCTTAACACAAATTAGATTACCAACATAATTATGAATTAACATTTCATAAAAAATTTTCTATTTATTAATCCCTCCATTCATATATAATTTATAATTCTAAACGCAAGAAATTTTTTATTAAAAAAATCACCGCAAGTTCCATTTGGTAAATCTATTAATTTGCTTAAGTTTCAAATGGCAACAATATCTGCCGATTCAAAAATTATATCTGAGAGAAAAATGACAGTTTACTCTTCGCTTTCAACTCAAAAGAAAAATCGAATTGAGTCAATAGATGTTTTAAGAGGACTTACAATTTTTGTAATGATTTTTGTAAACGATCTTGCATCTGTAAAAGGAATACCCTGGTGGATGCAGCACATGCCAGAAAATACTGATGGAATGACGTTTGTTGATGTTGTATTTCCTGCTTTCTTATTTATAGTAGGAATGTCAATTCCATTTTCTATTAATAAGAGAATAGCTAGTGGTGAAAGTCTATTTGTCGTTTGGAAACATATATTAATTCGAACAGCAGGTTTATTAATTCTTGGTATTTTGATGGTCAATATTTCCAGTTTAAATTCTTCAGTGGTTGGGATGAGTCATTCGGTTTGGATGCTGCTGGTTTTTATTGGCGCAGTTCTGGTATGGAATCAGTATCCAAAAGCTGAAGGCAAAAAGAAATTAACATTTAATTCATTTAAATTTTTAGGAATTATTCTTTTAATTTATCTTGCTTTAATTTTCAGGAGCGGACAGCCAAATAATTTAGGGTGGCTTCAGACTAAATGGTGGGGTATTCTTGGACTAATTGGCTGGGCATTTTTTTTCTCAAGCGCAGTTTATATAATTTTTAGAAAACAACCTGCCGGCATAATTGGAATGTTTATAATTTTTATTCTTCTTTATATCGGAGATAAATCTGGAGCTTTAGGAAATTTTTACTCTCAAAACATCAAGAATTATTTTTGGTTAGGCGGACATATCGGCGCACATACAGCTATTACTCTTTCCGGAATTATTGTTTCCCTTCTATTTTTAGAAAATTCTCCTGCTAAAACTCCAAAAGAAAAAATTGTTTGGATAATTGTATTTGCCACAATGATGTTTGTAGTTGGATTTTTGCTTCGTCCTTTATACGGCATATCTAAAATTTATGCAACCCCAACTTGGTCTCTTTATTCATCTGCCATTTGTTCTGTAATCTATGCTTTACTTTATTGGATTGTTGACATTAAAAACAAAGTTGGATGGGCTAAATTTTTAAAACCTGCAGGTACAAATCCATTATTAGCATATTTACTTCCGGATATTTTTTACTCTGTACTTTGGATATTCGGAATTAATTTTCTTTCTGAATATTTTGGTTACGGAGTTATTGGCATTATCAGATCACTAATATTTTCATTAATAATGCTTGCACTAACTGCATTATTCAACAAGTGGAACGTTCGGCTTCATTTGTAAAATCAGCTTGGAACCCCGGTTATATAATGAACAAGTTGATCAATTAAAAATTCTTTATCTTCGATTACTGCTTTAACTACATCGCCAATTGAAATTATTCCTACAAGCCTGCCGTTTTCAATTACAGGTAAATGTCTTATTCTTTTATTTATCATTAAAGCCATACATTCTTCCACACTTAATGTTGTATTTACATAAATTACTTTTGTAGACATTATTTCTTCAACCATAATTTCTTTTGAATGCTTCCCTTTAAGAATAACTTTCCTTGCATAATCGCGCTCAGATAAAATACCAACAATAATTTCATTTTTTATTACTAACACAGCACCAATTTCTTTGTTTGCCATCAACTGCAAAGCTTCATAAACAGAAGCTTCCGGTGAAATATGCCAAATGTCTTTTCCTTTGTTTTGCAAAATTGTTCGAACAGTTTTCATAATTGTACCTTTTAATTATTCAAAAAATTTTCAATTATTTTTTCAATTTTGCTTTTTGAATAAGAATAAATATTAGATTCTTATTTCATTTGGGAGCCTTCTACAGATTTTGCTTGAAGCATAATCCAATTGTGCCCATCTTTTGCAATTAAGGCTTCGGCTTCTTCCGGTCCCCAAGTGCCGGAAACATAGTTAGGGAAATCTGCTGATGAAGCTATTTGCCATTTATCTAAAATTGGCATTATAATTTCCCATGCAGCTTCAACTTGATCTCCGCGCATAAACAAAGTTGCATCTCCAAGCATAACATCTAAAATCAAAGTTTCATAGGCTTCAGGCGGATCTGTAGAATATATATGATCATAATTGAAATCCATTTCAACAGGATTCAAAATCATTTTTAGCCCTGGTTTCTTTGCTTGGAAACGAAGTTTGATTCCTCTTGCAGGTTGAATATTTAATATTAATCTGTTCGGATGCCAATTTTCAATTGATTCGGCAGGAAACGCACTATGTGGAACAGGTTTAAATTGAATTGTTATAACCGAAATTCTTTCCGCCATCCTTTTGCCGCTGCGAAGATAAAAAGGAACATCATGCCATCTCCAATTATCAATAAAAAATTTTATCGCTGCAAAAGTTTCTGTCTCAGAATTATTATTTACACCAGGCTCTTCACGATAAGAAATAACTTTTTTCCCTTCAATCCAACCTTTATCGTACTGTCCTCTTACAGCATGCGAATTCACTTCATCGCTTTTATATTTTCTTATTGCACGAAGAACGTCAACTTTTTTGTTCCGCACTTCATCAGCATTAAAAGAGACCGGTGGTTCCATTGCAACAAGACAAAGCAATTGCAAAAGATGATTTTGGATCATATCTCGCAATGCGCCTGCATTCTCATAATAACCTCCGCGATGCTCTACACCAACTTGTTCCGCAACTGTAATTTGAACATGATCTATGTAATTTCGGTTCCAGATTGGTTCGAATAGTGCATTCGCAAATCTAAACGCAATCATATTTTGAACAGTTTCTTTGCCGAGATAATGGTCAATTCGATAAATTTGACATTCATTAAAAATATTGCAAAGTATTTTATTTAAATTTCTTGCACTTGTTAAATCACGGCCAAAAGGTTTTTCTACAACAATTCTTGCTCTATCTTTATCTTCTGCTAAGTCTGATTTCCCAAGCTGATCTGCAATTGGTTCAATAAATGCGGGAGGAATTGCCATATAAAAAATCCGATTAGATTTTTCTCCCCATGTCTTTTCAATTTCTAAAATTTGCTTGGAAAGATCTTCATAAGATTTGGAATTTGTAAAATCTGCCTTTCGATAATTAATCAACTGTGCAAATTTTTCCCAATCTTCTTGTTTGGATTTTCCTGATCTTGAAAATTGATCTATACCATCATGCAGACGCTCTCTATATTGATCGTCCGACATTTCCTTAATATCTAATCCGATAACTGCAAATTTATCTGGCAGCCATCCATCTAAAAATAAATTATAAAAAGCTGGGGTTATTTTTCTCCAAGTTAAATCGCCACCAGCCCCAAAAATTATTATAATTGTTGCATCAGGTTTTCTAGCAGACTGCACATTACCTCCTTAAACATGATTCCATTGTGTGTGAAAAGTTCCTTTCTCATCAACCCTCTCATAAGTGTGCGCGCCAAAATAATCTCTTTGAGCTTGCACTAAATTTGCCGGAAGCCATTCACTTCTGTAAGAATCGAAATATGCAAGTGATGCCATAAGCCCTGGAACTGGTATTCCGCTTTCAACAGCCGATTTTATTATTGCCCTTATTTCGTCCTGCGAATTTAAGATTTCCTTTGATAATACATCGTCGATAAAAAGATTTGGAAGATTAGGATTTTTTTCATAAGCATTGCTAATAATTTCAAGTAAACTTGCACGAATAATACATCCGCCGCGCCAAATTTTAGCAACATTTTTCAAATTCAAATTATAATTATATTCTTTAGAAGCAACTTTTAGCATAGTCATACCTTGAGAATACGCAGCAATCATTGCAAAATACACTGCATCCTCTAACTGCTTAACAAATGGTTCATAGTCAGTTTCAATTCGCTGATCTGGCCCATATAAAATTTTTGATGATTGTTCACGTTCTAATTTAAATGATGACATATCTCGCATCGAAACTGCAGCATCAATTGTTGGTAAAGGAACCTGCATCTCCATCGCTTCTTCTGAAGTCCATTTACCTGTTCCCTTTTGTTTTGCTTCGTCTAATATTTTATCAATTAATTGATAATCGGAATCTTGGTCTTTCTTACTAAAAATATCTGCCGTAATTTCAATTAAATATGATTGAAGTTTACCTCTATTCCATCTACTAAAAATTTCTTGAATCTGTTGGTTGTTTAATCCTATTCCTCGTTTCATCAAATCATAAGCTTCAGAAATTATCTGCATCAATCCATATTCAATTCCGTTGTGAACCATTTTAACATAATGCCCTGCCGATCCTGGACCCAAATAAATAACACAATTTTCGTTATTGAATTTAGCGGCTGCAGCTTCAAAGATTGATTTAACTCGCTCATAAGCTTTCTCCGGTCCGCCGGGCATCATACTTGGGCCAAATCTTGCGCCGCTTTCGCCGCCAGATATCCCAACACCTAGGAAATGAATTCCTTTGTCAGACAATTCTTTGAATCGTTTGTTAGTGTCGGTAAAATGAGAGTTACCGCCATCAATTATCAAATCTCCCTGCTCTAAATATGGCAGAACATCCTCAATTACAGAATCTACCGGAGCTCCAGCTGGAACAAGCATCATTACTGCTTTTGGCTTTTTTAAAGATTTTATAAACTCAGCAAGTGAACTTGTTCCAAAAACTTTTCTTGTTCCGGCTTCTTTATTTAGCTCTTCAACCTTTGATTTATCTTTATCAAAGCCAACAATTGAAAAACCATGATCGCCAAAATTTAAAACTAAGTTTCGGCCCATTACTCCGAGCCCAACCATTCCAATATCGCATTCTGAATAATTCATTTTTAATCTCCAAACTTTTGATTATACGTTTAGACTAAATCCGTATTTACTAAGTTCATTTTTTGTTTTGATGAAATCGATATGATGAATTCCATTTATTCCAATTGATTCTGCTACTTCAACAAACATATGTCTATCATCTAAATAAAGTACATTCTCTGGTTTAACTTGAGAAACATCCAAAGCAATTTTATAAATATCTACATCTGGTTTTCTAAAATGCACAAAGCTGGATGCTACAAATGCATCAAATATTTCATATAATTTAAATTCCTTGATTCGATACTCTGTAAGTTCACGCCCTTCGTTGCTTACTGCGGTAATTTTTAGTTTATATTTATTTTTTAACTCTTGGATGTGTTCTAACATATGCGGCAATTGCATTGATTGCGAAAACATAAAAGAAGTAAAATCATCATATGAAAATTTTCTCTTCTCATAAAATATTACGCGAGTTAAATATTCTTTTAAACTAATTTTCCCAACTTCGTAAGTATCAAATGTTAGATGGTGGCGCTCATTTATCTCTTCGGCATCCAGATTGAACGATTTGATTGCGTTTAATCTTGCTTGACGGTAACAGCCGTTAGTAAGCAAAACACCACCGATGTCCAAAAATAAAGTAGTAATTTTTCCAGCATGCATAATTTTTAGTGAAATAGTTTAATGTTGAAAAAAGTATTTAAATAGAAAATTTATTTATCCGCAATAAATAATTTTGAAAAAATAAAAACTAAAAAATTTTAGTTAACAAATATTTTATTTGTCTTGAAATCAATAATGGCGATCAAGCAATTATGTTAATCTAAAATTTTATCAATTAAATTATGCCGGATACATCACAAAATGAATATATCCGGCATTAAATTGTTAAAAATTATTTTTTAATTGAAGAGCTTTGTTCGTTTTGCATATTTTGAAGTGCTTGTTGAAGCTTTTCAAGTTCTTTCGCAGCATCAGAAAATTTCTTATCACCAATAAATTGCAGATAATTATTGAAGGCATCGTTAGCAATTTTTATTTGATCTTGAAGATTACTTTTTACATTTGGAACTGATTGGGTAACCTGATTTTGTTGTAAAGATAATGCATTTGTAGTTTTTGAAAATAATCCATCTAGTGCTTGGTCAAACGATTTTGCATAACTCATATTATTTCCGTGCATAACCACTACAAGCTGAAGTTCAGGATAAGCAGCTGTTTCTGCTTGAAGATAGATTGGCTCAACATAAAACAGAGTATTATTTACCGGTATTGCTAACACATTCCCTCTTATTACATTTGAGCCCCGCTGATCCCATAAAGTTAATTGACCGGAAAGATAGCTGTCTTGATCAATCTTTGTTTCAACTTGCTGCGGACCTAACACGGTTTCGTTTTTGGGAAATTGATATGCAATTAACTCGCCGTAATTATCCGGATCGCACATGCCTGCAATCCATCCTATTAAAACTTGCCGATTTTTAGGAGTGAAAGGAAGCATGAGAACAAATTGTTGTTTATTTGATCCAGGCAGCTGCCACATTATATAATAAGGCTGTACTTGCTGAACATTACTATAATATTTTTCTGTTGCTCTAACCCAAAGATCTTCTTGATTATAAAATACAGTCGGATCTGTCATATGATATTTTTCGTAAATGGAACCTTGCACCTGAAGAAGATCAATTGGATATCTAATATGCGCTAACAAATCTTTTGGCATTTCATTTTTCGTTTTAAATAAATCCGGGAAAATTTTACTCCACGTTTTAATTATTGGATCAGTGTCATCCATTACATAAAAATTAACCGATCCATCGTACGCGTTTACAACTGCTTTAACTGAATTCCGGATATAATTTATATCATTATGCGAAGGCAGCGGTTGGCTGTATGGAAAATATTCCGAGGTTGTGTAAGCGTCAATCATCCAATAAAGCTTTCCATTTGCAAGAACGATATAAGGATCTTGATCAAACTGAAGAAACGGTGCAAGCAGTTTAACCCGCTCTTCAATTTGGCGGTGAAACATTATACGACTTTGATCTGTCGGATAATCTGAAAATAAGAAACTTGTTCCGTCAAACTTCCAGCCGAATAAAAATTTTCTCCAGAAATTGGAAATACGAACCCCACCTTTGCCAGCATATCTTGTATAAACATTATTTTCTCCGCTTGGATAATCAAATTCTTTTTGTTTTGAATTTACAACTACATAAGAGTTCGTCAATTCTCCATAATATATTTGCGGTTGATTAACTGTAAGTGATGGAAACTCACTAACTGGAGGTATATCTTTTATTAAAAGATGCGGCAATCCTTGTTGAGTAAATTCATTTACTAAAGACATTGTTAATCCGTATCCATGTGTATATTGAAAACGTTTATTAACAAAAGTTTGGCTTTGTTCTGGAAGATTGTTGATATTAATTTCTCGCCCTGAAACCATTACCTGTTTATATTTCCCATCTATTTTGTAGCGATCAACATCAACATCAGAAAATTCATAATAAAGACGAATAGCCTGAAACTGTTTATACACAGCGTCTAGAGCATGCCAATCCCAAAGCCGTATATTCTGAAAAATATTTGGATTGTTATTAACAACGTCCGGCGTAAAGTCTCCAGTCATCGGGTATTCTTTTTCTTTAACTTTATCAAGACCAAAGCCGTATCTCGTAAATTTTATATTATTTGAAATGTACTGCCGTTCAAAAGTAATTTCATTCGGTTGAACCATTAGCCACTCAAACAATCCTGGAACTACAGTTAATGCCAAAAACCAAATAACAATAATTGAAATACCCGAGCCAATTAAAACCAAAAAGTGAGAACGATTTGGATTAATTCTAAATCTTTTAAATAAAAAACTTTGGAATCTCTTTCTTAAAGATGGAATTATTATTCCAAGTCCAATCAAAATCATAAAAACAATTACAATTACATATGCTGGCAGATAAATATTTACATCAACCCAACTTGGACCAGAAACAACACCAGTTGTTGAATACATTAAATGATATCTATCTAAAAATCTGCCGAATGCAAGTATAAAAATAAAGATTGAACTGCTTAAATAAATTGGAAAATAATATTTATCGATACTCACTTCAACTTCATCAGGAAAATATAAAACAATATTATTATCCCTAAAGCGGATGAATGAAGAAATGAAAGATGCAATTAATGCTAACAAGCTGATAAGAAGTAAAAGCTCATAAAAATTATCTAGAAAAGGTAACGTGAAAAGATAAAAACTCACATCTTTGTTGAAAATTGGATCGATTATTCCATCTGGAACTTGATGCCAAAATTTCAGAACCACATCCCAATTAGAAATTCCCCATGAGCCGCCAATAATAACAGCTATTAATTTTGCCGCTGCATGAATTATTTTGTGTTTTTTGGAAATTGGCAGCATTAACAAATAAACAAGTATATAACTAAAAATTGCACTGCCTATTGCAATTTCACCATTTGAATAAATAAATGTCCAAAATCGTTTTCCATATCCAAGATTTTCAAACCAAAGCACTTCACCCCAAAAACCCATGAACCAAAAAAATAATATTGTAATAACCGCGACCAAAAATCCAATATAAATTTTACTTTTTTGATTCTTCCTTGAACCAAGCATAATTAAATAGACGGCAAAGGCAAGTAATACAATTAAAAGCAAAGTATACATCTAATTATTCCTTTAAAAAATTTTTGTCAACATTAATTTGTTTTCAGTTTTGCAGCAGTTAAAGAATGTAATCAGAAATTGCTGCTAACAATTTACTAAAGTAATCAACTTAATTCACTCACTTATTTTTTATTTATAGATTTCTTTGAGTAAAGAAGATTTGGTTGGACTGTTAAACGATTTTATACTTAATTGTTTTTTGCGCTCAATTTCATAATTGTATTAAATTAATTTAATTGTTCCGATTTTATTTTATCAATTAAAAATTCATTTTTAATTTTTTATACTCCAATTACAACCTACTTTATTTATTAATTTATCGGCTGCCTCTGGCCCCCAAGAGCCGGACGGATAATTTGGTAATTTTATCCAAGGCTCACTTTCCCATTTCTTAATAATTGGATCAATGATTGACCATGCTTTATAAATCCAATCACCGCGAGGAAACAACGTTTGGTCTCCTTTCATAGCATCAAACAAAAGCCATTGGTAAGCGCTTGGCGGCTCTGAAATATTAAACGCAGTATCGTATCTAAAATTTAAATTAACAGGTTTTAAATGAAGTTCAGCGCCGGGTTGTTTTGCCATAAAAGTATAAACAATACCTTCATTTGGTTGTAACTGAAAAGTAAGAATATTCTTGTGCTGCTCGCTCCTATTGTGAGTTGGAAACATAAAATGTGGTGTCGGCTTAAATTGAATTGTTACTTCAGTTAATTTACTTTTTAATCTTTTACCGGTTCGTAAAAAGAAAGGAACTCCAGCCCAGCGCCAATTGTCAATCATAATTTTAAATGCTGCATATGTTGGCGTGTTCGAATCCTTAGTAACATTTTTTTCATCACGATATGCTGGAACTTCTATTCCGTTCATTAATCCTTTATCATATTGGCCAAGTATACATTCATTTTCAACATCTATTTTGCAAACTGAATTTAAAACTTTAACGGTTTCACTTCGCAAAGAAGCATCATAATTTACCGGCGGTTCAATTGCAGTAATACACAAAAGCTGAAGCAAATGATTTTGAACCATATCTCTTAATATTCCTGTCGTTTCATAGAAATTACCGCGTGTACCGATTCCCAATTTTTCAGCAACAGTAATCTGAACATTCTCAATATAATTTCTGTTCCAAATCGGTTCAAAACCGGGATTAGCGAAACGAAACACCAGCATATTTTGTACTGTTTCTTTTCCTAAATAATGATCAACCCTAAAGATTTGATCTTCTGAAAAAACTTTTTGAATATCTTCATCAAGTTTTCGAGCTGAGTTTTCATCGCGGCCAAAAGGTTTTTCAATAATTACTCGTCGCCACCCAGTTTCACTTTTTGATAACGAAACCTCTCCAAGTCTTTCAATAATTGTACTGTAATCTTCGGGTGGCGTTGCAAGGTGAAAAAGAATATTATCATCAATATTAAATTCGTTTTGAATTGCTTTTATTTTCTCCCTAAGTTTTAAATACGATCCTGAAGCATCTTCGTTAAAATCACCTTTAACATAAAACATCCTTTTAGAAAATTGTTCCCATTCAACATCGCCGCATTCGCTAACTTTTTTCATTCCAGTCTTCATTTCATTACGAAAATAATTATCATCCCAATCACGCCTTGCAAATCCGATTATTGCAAACTGGGTTGGCATTAATTTTTTACAGCCAAGTGCATAAAGAGATGGGATTAATTCTCGATGAGTTAAATCTCCTGTAACTCCAAAAATTACTACAATACAAGGTTCAGGTGGAACTGCTCTCGACATTCCAGAATTTGCTGCTTCAACGAATTCTTCACTCATATTCATCATCTCCTTGCTTGAAAAATAGTTTTACTTCAAATATTCTAAAATTTTTTTCAATCCGCTTTCAACATCATTACCAAGATGAACTCTAACAACACGTCTATTATGTGAATTTAAAGATCCGAAATCGCCAAGAGCTTGTGCTCTTTGCAAAGTTGCAAATCCAAATTCTTTTCCGGGAATACTTAGTTCTTCATTTGTATCGGAAGTAAACAATATAAATACTCCATTATTTGCACCGCCTTTATGAAGCTGTCCTGTTGAGTGTAAATAACGAGGCCCGTAGCCAAGTGTAGTTGCTACTTTAAATTTATTTCTCAAATTCATTCTTAAATCTTGAAGCAGCTTATTTCTTGTTGGCGTTTGTAAAAAGTAAGCCAAAAAAGAAATATAATCCGCAGTTTTTGCTAGTTTAAAATATGAATTCAAAAATTCTTTTACAGATTTTCGATGGCCCTCAAATAGCCATTTAGCTGATTCATTACAGAAAATAGAAATTCCATCTTTTGAAACAATTGATTCTCCTTCGCTAAAGTTTCCTTTTGATTTCCATTCTTTTAAAAGTTCTTCCGAATTTTTTTTACTTTCCGCAACGTTAGGTTGATCAAATGCGTTAATCCCAATTACTGCACCAGCCGTTGCGGTTGCAATTTCCCAACGTAAATATTCTGCACCAAGAGCAAACTTATCTTTAATTTCAATTCGAACCACCGGATGTCCTGCTTTTTCAAGAGCAGCAAGTTTTTTCTCGTCAGCTTTCGAATCATCAAATGAAGTATAAATGTGAACAAACACTCTATCGTTTGAATAATTTTCAGGATTACCAATTTTTTTACTTTCAACGGGAAGAAGCCCTTTGCCCATTTTGCCAGTGCTTTCTGCGATCAATTGTTCTACCCACAATCCAAACGAACTAATCGACTTGGACATAACAAATGAAATTTTATCTCTTCCTTGCTTGTAATTAATTCCTAAAAATATTCCAAGGCTAGCACCGGGATTTACTTCTGCAGGAACAAATGGCCCGCAGCTCAATTGCATTTGATGAGCGTTATCAAGAATTTTTTTGATGTCAATCCCAATCAATGCCATAGGTACTAATCCAAAAAAAGATAAAGCAGAATATCGTCCACCAAATTCAATCGGATTTTCAAAAACATGCCGATAATTATTTTGCTGCGCTTCTTTCATCAAAGAAGTTCCTGGATCGGTAATTGCAACAAAATGTTCGCCGGCAAATTCTCCAACTAACTTTTTTGTTTCTTCATAAAAGTAATGTTGGAAGCATGAAGTCTCCAAAGTTGTCCCGGATTTGCTTGAAACAATAAATAATGTTTTTCTTAAATCAATTTTCGATTCAACATCTTTAACCGCAGCAGGATCTGTATTATCCAAAACATGCAGTTCAAGAAAACCAGGCTTCGATCCAAACGTTTCTCTTGAAACTTCTGGACACAAGCTGCTGCCGCCCATTCCAAGCAAAACAGCATATTTGTACTTTGCCGCTTTTACGTCCTTTACAACCTGATTTACTTCATCGAATTTTCCGAGAAAATATTCCATGCTGTCAAGCCATCCAAGCCGAATACTAATTTCTTTAATCTGTTCCGGATCATCAGACCAAAGATGAGGATCTTTCGCAAACAATCTTCTGGCAAACTGTTTTTCGTTTAGTGATTTCATCGCAGCTGAAACTTCTGATTTAGATTTACCAAAACTAATTTTTAGTTTTCCAATTCTTTCACCAAGAAAAACTTCTCGTTTCTGTGAAATATTTTTCATTAAGTTGTCATAAGGCTCAATAAATTTCTGAATGGCTTCATTTAATAATTGAGCTGTTACAAAATCAATATCGATCCCAAGTTTTTTTAAATCCTCAATTATTTTGTAAGATTCATCCACATCTTTTTCAATTGTGTTTGCTTCAATTTTACCATGATCAGCAAATGCATCAATTGTTTCATCAGGCAAAGTATTCACAGTTTCCGGACCAATTAACGGTTCAACATATTTAATATCATCATACAGCGGATCTTTAGTGCTGGTGCTTGCCCAAAGCGGACGTTGAACTTTTGCCCCGCTTAATAATAACTTTTCCCATCTTTCACCTGAAAATATTTTTTTAAAACTTTGGTAAGCAATCTTTGCACTTGCAACCGCAGCTTTTCCAAAATAATTTTCTGGCTGTAATTTGGTTTCATTGAAATTTCCGGGGATGATTAAATTTCCTAAAAGCTGGTCAGTCAACACATCAATTCTACTTAAGAAAAAGCTTGCAACAGATCGAAGTTTATCGATTGGCTTATTCTCTGCAGTTCGACGTTCAAGTGCATTAAGATAAGCGTAAGCTACTGCTTCATAACTTTGAACTGAAAACAGCAAAGTAACGTTTACATTTATTCCTTCGTAAAGAACTTGCTCGATTGCAGGAATTCCTTCTGGTGTGCCTGGAATTTTTATGTAACAATTCGGCCTGTTAACTTCTTTAAACAACCGTCTTGCCTCAATAATTGTTCCTTGTGTATCACGCGCCAAATAAGGAGATACTTCAATGCTGATAAATCCATCGACTCCTTCAGATGAATCATAAACCGGCCTTAAAATATCGCATGCATCCTGAACATCTTTTATTGTTAATGCTTCATAAATTTCGTGAACACCTTTTTTCTGTTCGACTAATTGTTTTATTTGTCTGTCGTAATCAGTGCTTCCAGTAATTGCTTTATTAAAAATGCTGGGATTGGATGTGATACCTCGAAGTCCTTGATTAACTACTCGTTTTTTCAATTCGCCGTTTTTAATTTTTCCTCTTGTTAAATTATCTAACCAATAACTTTGGCCATAGTTTAACAGCTCTATTAATGTACTCATAAATAATACTCCTTAATTCAATTTAGCTGAAGAGCTTAATGCCACATAAACAAAATAATTTAATATAAGATAAAGAAATTTTTATTAAATATTTGTAAGATAGGAGACTTGTAAAATACAAACATTCATTTGTCAGGCTTGTAAAAGCTAAACGAAGCTATGAAAATTTTTAGATTAATCTTTCCATAATTTTATGTGCAATCGTTTTTCCAATGCTAAGCGAAGCTGTTGCCGCAGGCGATGGCGCATTTAAAACGTGAATCATTTTTTCGGCTTCCACAATTCGAAAATCATCAACAAGTTTCCCGTTTGATTCTAAAGCTTGAGCGCGTACACCAGCGCCAGCCGGTTCAATGTCATCAAATCCAATTTCCGGAATTAATTTTTGCAAAGCTTTTACAAACGCCGTCTTACTGAATGATCTATAAAATTCTCCCATTCCCATTTTATAATATTTAGATGCCATCTTCCAGAAACCTGAATAAAAAAACATTTGCGAAACATCGCCAAAGGAAAAATCTTTATGTGTATAACCTTCTCTTTTAAAAGCCAGCACAGCATTTGGGCCGGCTTCAATTCCGCCTTCAATCATTCGCGTAAAATGAACACCAAGAAATGGAAAGTTCGGATCAGGGACTGGATAAATTAAATTTTTTACAAGGTATTCTTTTTCTTTTTTTAATTTATAATATTCACCGCGGAAGGGAACAATTTGAAGTTTAGGATCAACACCGCAAGCTCTGGCAACACGGTCGGATTGCAATCCGCCGCAATTGACTAAAAATTTTGTGCGGACTTCACCATTTGTTGTTTCAAGAATTAAATCGGTTCCGTCTTTCTGAAATGAAATGAATTTACTTTTTGTTTTTATTTCGCCACCATTCTGCTCTATAATTTTTCCATAAGTTTCGGTCACTTCAGTATAATCGACTATTCCGGTTTCTGGAACAAATAAGCCATCAATGCCTGTTGCGTGCGGTTCATATTCTTTTATTTCTTCTTTTGATAATCTCTTCATTCCTAGTAATTTATTTTCTTTTCCTCTTCGCTCAAGTTCATCAAGTGCAGGGATTTCATTCTTACTTGTGGCAACAACAATTTTACCGCAATGCTCATGCCTTATATTATTTTCTTCGCAAAACTTGTACATCATTTCTCTGCCGGTAACGCAGTTGATTGCTTTCAGAGAGCCTGGTTTGTAGTATAATCCGGAGTGAATTACTCCGCTGTTGTTTCCGGTTTGATGCGCTGCTAACTTATTTTCTGATTCAAGAACAACAAGTGATAATTTCTTCAACTTTAACAGATTTAACGCAGTGGAAGTTCCAATAATCCCCCCGCCAATTACTGCAACATCAAAAATTTTAGGTTTGTCCATTATCAATCTTTTAGAATATTTTTCTGAATGATTAAACTATAATTAAATTTTACCGTCTAAAATTATCATTTATCGGATTTATAAAAAACAATTCATTTTAACAGCGGTTTGTTTTTTATCATGAGCTAAATCTATATATTTTTTTATGTTAATGATACATTTACTTTTCGGTTAATATTTTAAAGCTGGAATCACTAATTATTCGAATGCAATTTTTCAAAAACAAAATTTCTTATGAATAAAAAACAAAAAATAACTATCATCGCTGGATTAAGTGTAATTGTTATTGCATTAATCATTTGGATTGCAGACGGCACGTATGTTTTTACTCAAACTAAAGTGCTTGTTGAAAAAACGGATCCGCTGTTTGGAACAACTTATAAAGAATGGAAAAATCAATTCATATGGGGATTGGATTTAACTTTTGTTGTTTCGGCAATAAGTATTTTAACTTCAACAATATTATTCTTTTTATTCAAGCGCAAAAGAAAGGCAGCAAATGAAATCGGTAATTAGTTTATCATTTTTGTTTTTGTTTATTACAGCTACAATTTTCCCGCAAGGCTTTGATGTAAAAGCAAAAGGTGTGCAGAAGTTTTCGTTTAAAGACGACAAAGGAAGAAACCAGGCTACATTCACCAGCATTACACCTTTAGATGAAGTTGATGGTTTATCAACTCAAGTCAGCGGTAAAGTTTCCTTTAACGTAAGTGATGTTAAAAATACTTTACAAGGAGAAGTTTCCGTCCCAACCGAATCACTTGGAACCGGAATTAGAATGAGAGATAAAGATCTCAAAGCTCCAAAATGGCTTGATGCGGAAAAATATCCGACCATTTCTTTTAAGATTAAAAAAGTTTTAGATGTTCAAAAGATTGCACCGAATAAATTAAAATTAAAAGTGCTCGGCGGCTTTACTCTTCATGGAGTAACGAATGATGTAACTGCCGAAGTAACGATGACTTATCTTGACGAAAGTCCGCAAACTGAAACCCGCGAACCGGGCGATCTTCTTGGAGTTACAGGAAACTTCAGTATTACTCTTTCAAAATATAATGTCCAGAATATGGTTCTTGGAACAAGAGTTTCGGATAATATTAATATTGGAGTTAATATAGTTGGAACTAATAAGTTTTAAATAAAAGAATATGTGTACTAAAAGTTAAAGATTTAAATTGTCATGCCCGTGAAAACGGGCATCCATTTTTACAAAGCTTAAATAGGGGGCTGTCCAAAAAGTAATGTTGTCATCACGAGAGAAGCGAAGTGATCTGAATTTTGAATTAAAAACAAAAGATTGTTTCGTCGTTTCACTCCTCGCAATGACTTCTACTCTACTTTTGGGACAGCCCCGACTAAGTGAGATTATCATTTATTCAATCGTTGGTGTGTTCAATTTTTTCAAATCTGCATGAAGTTCTTCTTCCGTTAGATGATGCTCAACTAATTTGCCAGAGAAGTAAGCATCGTAAGCGCTCATATCAAAATATCCATGACCGCTAAGATTAAACAAAATTGTTTTCGAAGTTCCTTCCTCTTTTGCTTTCAATGCTTCTTTTACAACAGCCGCAATTGCGTGAGTAGATTCCGGCGCAGGAATAATTCCTTCGGTTCTTGCAAACTTTACACCGGCATCAAAACATTCAAGCTGATGAAATGCTTGCGCTTCAATTAGTTTATCTTTTAATAATTGACTAACAATCGCTCCGGCTCCGTGATAGCGCAATCCACCGGCATGAATTGGTTCCGGAATAAAAGTATGTCCTAACGTATACATCGGAATAAGCGGTGTTAAACCAACTGTATCTCCGAAGTCATATCTGAATTGCCCTTTAGTAAGTTTTGGGCACGATGAAGGTTCAGCGGCAATAGCACGAACTTTTTTTCCTTCGCGGAAATTTAATCCGAGAAATGGAAATGATATTCCACCGAAATTAGAACCACCTCCAAAACATCCGACAACAATGTCAGGAAAATCTCCTGCAATTTCCATTTGCTTTATTGCTTCAAGTCCAATTACTGTTTGATGCATCAATACATGATTTAATACGCTGCCTAAAGAATATTTTGTTCCGCCGTCTTTCGCGGCGCGTTCAACTGCTTCCGAAATAGCGATGCCAAGACTGCCGGGAGAATTCGGATCTTCTGCAAGAATTTTTCTGCCAGATTCGGTCTTATCTGTCGGTGAAGAAAAAACATTTGCGCCCCATGTTTTCATCATCGATTTTCTGTACGGCTTTTGATCATAGCTTACCTTTACCATGTAAACTTCAAGATCGATTCCAAAATGATTGCATGCAAAGCTAAGTGCGCTTCCCCACTGTCCCGCGCCTGTTTCTGTAGTTAATCTTTTTACGCCTTCCATTTTATTATAATATGCCTGCGGCACTGCTGTGTTTGGTTTATGAGAACCCGCCGGGCTTACTCCTTCGTACTTATAATAAATTTTTGCAGGCGTGCCGAGAAGCTTTTCAAAATCGTAGGCTCTAAACAATGGACTTGGCCGCCATATTTTGTAAACATCTCTTACTTCTTCCGGAATATCAATCCATCTTTCTTTAGAAACTTCCTGCTTAATTAATTCCATTGGAAAAAGCGGCGCTAAATCTTCTGGGCCGACCGGCTGCTTTGTGCCGGGATGAAGCGGAGGCAGAGTCGGATTCGGCATATCCGCCTGAATATTGTACCACTTTTCCGGAATTTCTTTTTCGGATAATAAAATTTTTTTTGTTTTGTTCATGTTATGTCCCTTTGATTGAAATATATTTTACTGAATTTGAAATTTTTATTTGTATAATCGTTCAACTTAATTCAAACTATTGATTTTATAAAATTAGCAGAATATATATTCTGCCAGGATATTTGATACGCACATTGTGTGTGGTATTTGATGAAACTCGGTTGAAGTTCTGAGCAAATATATTTCAATCAACAGGAACATTCAAGGAACCGGACAGCGGCCATTCTTTTTTAAGCATAGAAAAGATCATCAAATCATTGAAGCGGTAATTTATTATTGGACCTTCTCTCTCAACGCCTTCAAATTTGAAATTAAGACGCTTTGGAATTGCCTGGCTTTTTACGTTTCCAAGCGCGCACTTTATTACTATTCGGTTGAAATCTAATTTTGTAAAAGCATATTTAATGCAGGCAGTGCATGCCCGTGTCATTATTCCTTTGCCCTGGTAATTTTCTCCAAGCCAATAGCCGATTTCAACAGACTTATTAATTTTATCTCCGCAGTGAAAATCAATTAAGCCCGCAAGATTATTTTGATACCAGACTTCAAAAACATATCTGCCGTTGAACAAATCGCGTCCGGAAACGGAATGAATATAAAGTATGGTATCATTTAACTGAAGCGTCTCTTCAACCCACGACAGCCATTCGCCCAAATACTCTCTGCATGAATTTATTAAATCAAAAACTGTTTGAGCAGAATTCAATTCAATATCTTTTAAAAATATTTTGCCGTCTACTTTTAATTTCATCGTGAATGATTAATCTAAATTGAAAATATTTTTGTTATAAAAGTACTAAAAGTTATTAAAACATTTTTTTTCAAAAAGATGTTTTAATCTTGATCATCATTTATAAAATAGTTAGTTTGTTTTCGAAATTTTGATATATTGATAATGTATTGCCAAATTAATATTAAAGGGTTCGAAAGGGAATAATTCACTTGGCTCATCACAGATATTCCAATAGAATTTTAATAGATAATAAAAAGCGTTTTTAGTTTCTTAAAGTTCAAGTACCGGTTAGCTGTTTCCGGATGTTTGATTTAATAACAAACATCGAGACTCATTTCAAATACGGTTTTAGAATTTAATTCTATACGAAGAAAACAAAGTAGAGAATGAAGCAAACTAAATTCCCTATATCTGAATTCTTTCTCCATACATCCCGATCTAAATATTACATGTATGTAAATTAGAAACAGATGTTTGGATTAAAGCTCCTTACATAGTGAGATTATTTCCAGACGTACTGAATTAAGCTTCAGACATAGGGATTAAAGAAACGAATGTTGGTAATAAAGGAACATACATGTAGAACAAAGGAACGGACATCGGTAATAAAGAAACCAATATCCGGAATAAAGAAACGAATGTATGGAACAAAGAAACGTACGTACGGAAATGAAGAAAACAAGCTGAAAACGAAGAAAATGAACTTAAATGGCACTTTATTAGGTTAGCGCCTTAATATAGACTGACGGCATAACAGAATATTGAAAAGGGCTGCTGCCTAATAGAGGTATTTATTAATCTTAATAAATGCAGAAAGGAGGAATAACAAAATGGCTTTTAAAGAACGCGTGGCTTCTAAGGCTGTAAAAAGAGCTAATGATAAGCTTATTGCGATGACTGAAATAGAAACGAAAAAAGAGAAAGTCATCAACTATGGCGGTGATGGAAATGCGTTGTCATCTGTAGAAATGAAAACGCAGATTGACCTTTGCACTTCATTGAATAGCCAATATAATCAACTGCTGAAACAAGCTGATGCATTAAGCAACCAGATAGATGCTGAAGAAGACAAGCTCAATTCGATGTGCACCAAAGTACTTGCCGGAGCGGTTGCAGCTTTTGGCGAAGACGCAAACGAAATAGAACAGCTTGGCGGCACTCGTAAATCCGAGAGGAAAAAACCTGTTAGAAAACAACAGGCTGCTAAGTAAGTGCCCGTGTAGAGACGGAAAGCTTTCCGTCTCTACTTAATTTACAATAAAGGCAAAAGATTAATTAGTTTTTAACTTAGTAAAATTACGTACTTATACTGATGCGGTTTAATAAAATATTGTTTAACTTTTATTTATAAAAAACGTTGCGGGGAAAATATAATGCGCAAAATTAAAACTTTGTTTCTTTCAACTCAGCCATCGGTATTGGCTGCGCTTATTAGCTTCTTTACAAACGATCCATTAGTTTTATCAGACTTTGATGATTATGCCAATTATAATAAACACCGAAAGAAATGTGAAGTGGTTGTTTTTGACGACGGCTCTTTAAAGAATAACGAGTTCGAAATGATTAAAGAAAATATACCGGCTAAAGAAAATGGCTACGAGTATTGCAGCTACGCAGGAAAGATACTTTATACATACAATACTAATAAAGAATATTTAAGATTTTTTGAAAGCAAAGGCATTGACGGAATAGTAAGTAAAAGAGCAGATATGAAAAACCTGAAAGAAGCAATAATAAACGTGGCAAGGGGTAAAAAATATTACTGCAAATATGTGAAAGATTTTCTTTCTGAAAATGACAAAGACACAAAAGGCTTAACAGCCCGCGAGAACGAAATATTACAGCTTGTAAAAGAGGGTTATAAAAATAAAGATATAGCAGAAAAACTTTTTCTAAGTCCTAAGACAATCTCCACACATAAAGAAAACATAAAACAAAAATTCGGCTTAAAAACTGTAAACGAGATATTTAAACTAAATATAAGCTTGACCTAAAACTTTGTTTTTAAAATAGGAAAATTTCCTATGTTTATTAAAGGATTAATTTTATAGCTTTTCCCTGAGTTAAAAGCAATAACTACAATTCAGCGGGAAGTATCATGAAAAACATAAAACTTTTTTCTATTTTCTTTGTGTCTTTTTGTTTAACAATTATTTTACAAAGCTGCAGTAATGAAAATCTTATTACAACGCCGACAGATAACAAGGGCGAGATGAAGCCAATGACTAAGACAGTTGCATTGCCAACTTCTTCTATAAATCATGCAGCGGATACGGTAATAACGCTACCCAAAAGCGGAAAGACTTTTTTGTTTAGTAAAAATATCCCAGCAAGCATGTTGAATAAGATTGATGAATATCTCACAAAGCATACAATTAGTTTTTCAACCCGAACTATGCAACCTAACCTTCCATCATGCAATCAGCACGGAGAACAGTATTGGGAATTAGAGAACCAATATCAGCCTATAAATGGAAAAACTTTGGGTATTTGGCAAAATTGGACCTCACCTTCTCAACCATATAGTCTAGGTTTTAGAGAA
The DNA here is from genome assembly GCA_021824145.1 of Bacteroidota bacterium. GTDB lineage: Bacteria > Bacteroidota > Ignavibacteria > Ignavibacteriales > Ignavibacteriaceae > FEN-1297. The sequence goes on along the minus strand of JAKALM010000001.1, from coordinate 162,294 downwards.
ATTATGATTGAATATGCACCCGATAGAGATAGTGCTTACAATAATGGTTTTCAATATCAAAATATGATGTGGGTGACAGGAAATAATGTAGGTGAAGCCGAAAATGTATTTAATTCTATCTATTCTGCAGACAAACCTGTTACAAGATGTTTTATTGATGAACCATTAGAAGAATCAAGTGCATATCCTTGGACTTCAAGTGATCTCGCTTCATTCATTAATTTTTTATATACTTATCCTTCCACAACATTGACTGTTTCAAGTTGGCATAGCCCAAATTATCCTTATGAAAATCTTGTCTCTATACCTATAGTTTATATTATGGATGACTTTTATAAAGGAGATGTAACGAGTGCTTGGACCGATTTTAAGAATGGATATGGTTCAAAAAATGTTGCAAATTGGATAAGCCTGGAGGATAATCAAGATGGAACAGGTTATTCAGATTATAGTCAATGTTTCGGTGCTGCAAACCGCTTAGGGTTAAGCGATATTTGGTTATATGCGTTAGATTATAATAGGATAGATCTTCTTGAGCAATTTAGTTATTCTGCTTGGGCTAACAGTTGGCTCTCAAGAATGGAGCAATATGTTACTATTGAATGGAGCTGCAGTGGAAACTGTACAACATGTAACTGGCCAAATGGTAATTGGTATGTAACGGATATTTATTATGGAACTCAACAGTGGGTAAATTATTAGAGCAGATAAATGAATAAAACTATTCTATCAATTCTTATTGTTATATTAACAACAACCCATTTAACCAATGCACAAATAGATTCTGGCGCATATTGGGGTCCGTCATTCGATGTAAATTGCCTGCTTACTAATAATTACAACAAACTAGATTTCAATATTCTTCCTCCGGTTGATTTATATCTTCATTTAGGTTATAAATTTAATAATAATATGCAAGTTGAGATTTATGGAGGCTATATTTTCTTAGCCGATAATTGGAGCGGGCCTGATATTGGATTTAACTTGAAACACCCGATTTTAAATAAAATTTATTTGATGGCCGGAATGAGTTATTATTATGTATCGGGTGGATCAGGAGAGGGAAATCTGGCTTCGAAATATTATATAAAGGACTTTATAAACGGAGATTTAGGGATAGGATTTTTTGCAACTAAAATTGCCTTTGCCGAAATTGAATTTGAATTACCATTGAACAGCGACAGAACGTATGGTATAGGCTACAATTATTATAATGTTCTCAATGAAAAACTTATGTTAATTAGTAAACTAAAATTAAATTTTGGTTGGAATTTTTCTTTCTAGCCAAGAATTATAATAGTACTTTGAGTATATATTTCCGTGGAAATGATAAAACATTTTGTTGCACATGCTTATTTTAATAAAATAGCTTTATTTAATTTTTTGGGATTTGCATTACTTCTAATCGGTTGTTCTTCAACCTATACACTAAAAGACTTTTCCTCAAAGGAAAAATTTTATGAAGGCTTTAATGATTTTGCAAAAAACAAAAATGTTAAAGTAACTTTATATAATGATAGCTCATTATCTGCCCCGTTTGGCGCAGTAATTTTAAACGATACTCTTAACGTTGTAAAGCGCGTTCAAGAAATTGAAAAGACAATATCAAAAAATGAAATTAAAGAAATAAAATATTATTATACCACAAATTTTTTACATCCTGATTTCAAAGTAATACTAAAAAACGGAAATGAGTTGAAAGAAAAGAATATCGAAATACTTCCCGACTCTTCGGTTAAATATTCTTTATTCAAACACATAAATGAATCAATCCCAATTGATAGAGTGAAAACTGTAAATTATAAAAACAACTGGTTGGGAATGATTCCTGGTTTTTTAAGTGGGTTTATCAGCAGTGCATTATTAGGTTATGCGGGCGGTATATCCGCTTTAATTTTTTCTTCAAATAAAAAAAATGAAGCATTGCCGTTTTATGTTTTAGCAATAACTACAGTTGCGGGAACTACAATGGGAACCATTATTGGATGGTTAATTGGCTTTAATTATACTTATCAATTCAATCCATAAAGTTATTCTGTGTTACGGATAAATTTCCGTAACACAGTTTTATTTATAGGAATAATTTTCAGTTCCACTCATAACATTTTTGTTGGAAGAAATAGAAAGTTGTTTTAATTTGCCGCCGGATTTAATTAAGGATACAGAGTAGCACACTAAAATAACTGCGTTAGAAATATTTTCGATAACCAGATCGATTACCGCGCTGAAGAGTCAAAAAACACTTCAAGTAATTTTCTAAAAAGCTATTCTAATTTGCATTGCTTCGGCAATCCTTAAATTAAAATTTTGTAAACACAAAAGTGGAGAAAGGTTTTTATGAGTTTTCGTATTTATAGTTTTTTCCTAATTTTAATAGGAATATCTTTTGGTATTCATGCTCAGCAACTTCAAAGCGTTCCGAGTACAGCACAGCTTCTGGATGCATTCTCTTCAGCTTCCAAAGCTTACAACGTTCCGGAAGATTTATTAAAAGCAGTTTCATACGCTCAAACAAGATATAACAACATAATAGAAAATAATAATGACAGAGGCCCGGAGGTTCAGCCGCAGGTATACGGAATAATGGGTTTAAGAAATGATAATTGGTTCGGCCACTCTTTAATTGAAGGTGCAAATTTAATCCATCAGCCGGCAGATATTGTTGCGGTAAATGCTTCATTAAATATTCAAGCTGCTGCTGCACTTTTTTCCTCAATTGCCGATAGTTTGAAGATTGATAGATCGAACCTGAACAATTGGCGCCCGGTGCTTGAAGAGTTTTCCGGAATTCCACAAAAAAATATTCGCCCGTTTTTTACTTTTGATGTTTTTAAAGTTCTTTCAGATGGAACTAATCTGGAAGGCATAACTATTTCATCAAAAGCTGAAATCAACATGAACCAATTCAGCGAAGAAGTTAATCCGAAAAACAAAATGAAAAATGTTGAATCGGTAACTGATCAATCAGATTATCCCGGTGCAGTTTGGAGTCCTAGTCCAAATTTTTATAACGACAATAATTTTAATCCCATGTTTTTAGTTGTGCACGATACCGAAGGCGGATTTGCCTCTTCTTTATCATGGCTTCAGAATCCGCAGTCAAGCGCAAGTGCTCATTACATAATTAGAAGCTCAGATGGCTATATTGTTCAAATGGTTCATGAAAAATTTGCTGCGTGGCATGTATCCTGTTGGAACCGCTACATGATCGGCGTTGAGCATGAAGGTTACGTTTCAACCCCAAGTTATTTTACAGACGCAATGTACAAAGCTTCCGCTGGATTATACAGGCACTTCATTGAAACTTGGGGAGTTCCATTAGACAGCAACCATGTTATCGGACATTGGCAGTGGGAATTCCCTTGGTGGCAAACTTACATCAAACAGAATTATCCTTACATAGATCCGACTTGCAACAACCATACTGATCCCGGTAAGTATTGGGACTGGAATAAATATTTTAATTTAATGAGATCATACGCAACTGTTCCAAAGGCTGTTTCTCATTTTCCAGTTAACAGCACTGACAGCGTTTGGGCAAATTCACAATTTAAATGTACATTCAGCATAGCGATGGATCAAACAACAACTCAAAATGCCATAACAATTGATCCACCTACACAAGGAACTTTTTCATTAGCAGATTACAAACATACTTTGGTTTTTACTCCAACAACTTTACTGAATCCTTCAACCAAATATACTATTACAGTTTCGCAGGCAGCACAGAGTATTTTAGGAGTTCCTGTTGATAGTTCTTATACTTTTACATTTAACACAAAGCCATTTGTTCCTCTGAATGTTGTTACTTCTTATCCAACAGATAATCAATCAAATATTAGCACAACAGTTAGAGTAATTGTTAATTTTAATTCGCCTCTTGTTAGAACTTCTTTAAGCGGAAGAATTCTTTTCCAGGATTCCGCGGGAAATTCTGTTTCAATTAAAAATGCTACTTACAATGAGAGTAATGGAATCGGAGTATTAGCTTTTGTACCAAGCACCAACTTAGCGGAAAACTCAGTTTATAAGATTACAATTAAAGCGGGAATACAAAGTATAATTGGGGCACAGCTTAGCAATGATTTCACTGCATCATTTAGAACAGGCAAAAGCAATTTTGTTCAAGGAACTGTTGTGGATAATTTTGAAGCTATTGGCAGCTGGCAAAATCCATCATACAGCGGCAGCACTGTTGGTGTTGATACAGCACAATCCAAATTCGATATAGTTTATGGAACTCAAGTAGACGGTCAGCATTCCGGAAGAATAACTTATGTTTTTACGAACAATGCCGGCGGAGTTTGCAGAGATTATGATGCGGCAAAACCTGATGTAGGAACAGCGGCAAATAATTTTGGAATGTGGGTGTTTGGAGATGCAAGCAATAACTTTTTAGAATTTTGGTTTTATAAAAATTCAAGTGAGAATGTTGCGGTAAGAGTTGATACGCTAAATTGGACTGGCTGGAAGTTTGTTGAAATCCCATTAACAAATGTTTCAAGTTCCGGAGATATTTTATTCCACAGCGTTGTAATTGTTCAGAACTCAGCTGGCGCAGACAGCGGCCAAGTTTATGTTGACGGAATGCAGTATAGAAATCCATCTTTATCCGCAATTCAAAACCCAATTTCTGATATTACACCTAATCAATTTAAGCTTGAACAGAACTATCCAAATCCTTTTAATCCAAGTACAGTTATTCAATATCAAATTAATAAAGAAAGTTTTGTAACCTTAAAAGTTTATGACATGCTTGGAAAAGAAGTTGCTTCATTAGTTAATCAAGATCAGCGGGCGGGGATTTATCAAGTTGAATTTAACACTGATAATCTTAGTCGTAAACTTACAAGCGGAACTTATTTTTACACGCTAAGGGCAGGGAACAATGAAGACACAAAGAAACTTATATTATTAAAATAAAGTGGAGAGTTTTTTCTTTGTCTTGCGGCGCTCTTTTGGGCGCCGTTTTTATTTACATACACATTAAAAAATAATTTTTTGTCACTGCAATTTAAGTTTTCAATTTTTATATTGTAATCAGTCCTATAAACAATTGTTAAAATATCATGATGACATATCTAACAAAAATTAATAAATATAATACCTGGGCAAACGATCTGCTGATTCATAGTCTTCGCAGTCAGGAAATAAATGATGAATCGGTACTGAAACTTTTGTCACACATTGTTCATTCCGAAAGTGTCTGGATGATGCGGCTTAAAGGTGAAGATTATTCAAACAAAAATTTCTGGAAAGTTCTAAGTCTTACCGAATGCAACAGATTGTCTCAAGAAAATTCTAAAAGATATTCCGATTATTTAAAAGAAAAATCTGATAACGATTTGGAGCGGCTTATTACCTATAAAAACAGCGAAGGAATTGAATATTCTAATTCCATTGAAGATATTTTGTTTCATATATTTTATCATTCGGGATATCACCGGGGCCAAATTGCGAAAGAGGTTAGGAATCTTGGCAAAGAACCGGTTTACACAGACTACATCGAATATATAAGAAATTTTTTGCAGAAATAATTTTAAAGGAAATTTTTGATTGAAGATAAAAACGAAAATGATTTCAAGAAAAAATTTGTTTCTTACGATTTTGAAATTGATGATAAGTTATCCGCATTTATTTTAAAAAATAATAACAACAAAAAAAATAATTGGCGGAGCAATCTTCCTTTTTTGCATAACAAAAAGAATAAACCAATTATCTGGATAAATAATCCGCAATACAGATTTAACCTAGTTCCGCTCGAAGTTTATAATAAATTATTTTTAGAAAACATTCCCATCTTAATCAGCAGTTGCAGTGAAAAGCTTGTTCCGTTCTTTATTAAAAACAAATTCGAATCATTTAAAGTTGGTAAAGAGGCAATTTTAAATTTGAACAAAGAACATTTCAATAAAAAATCATTGGTCGAATTAATAAATGCAGGAGATAAACACGGTTCAATTACTGAGTTATTTTATTCTGAAAAAAACAGACTGTTGCTTGAAAATTTCAAATTAAAATGTATTCATGGTCAAGAACCACAGTTAAAATATTTTTTCAACGATAAATTTTTGCCTAATTCCAGGTTGTTCATTTTTAAGGATAATAAAAATAATTGGGAAGGCGGAATTTTAATCTCGATAAAAGATAATGAAAAGGTTTTTACTGATTTAATTTTAAGAAAAGAAAATTCACCGCGCGGTACTATGGAAACGCTGATTTACTTCATATTTAATAAATTAAAGAATGAAGGTTTTAAAACATGGAGTTTAGGTGAAGTTCCTTATGTTATTTACGACAGCAAGTTTTTTTCAAAGGAGTTTATAATAAATTTTATTGGAAGAAGATTAAGGTTTGCATACAATTATAAAGGCTTATTTGATTTCAAAAATAAATTTTCGCCTGAATGGGAAAATATTTATTTATGCTGTAAACCGGAATTAAGTCTAAGAACTATTCTGAAAATTTCTTGGAGAAGCAATTGGATAAAGCTAATCGTAAAAAAAACTTTTATAAAAATATTTAAATCATTTCGGATAAAAGTTCCTGCCGCGGATTAGCAATTACAACTTTGTTTACAAGTAAACCTTTATCGCCGACAACCTTCGCACCAGCATCCACAGCGCTTGAAACGGCAGCAACTTCTCCAGTTACTGTAAAAAATGCTTTACCACCAAGAGCCATCGCCAAACGAACTTCAATTAATTTTACATTAGCTGCTTTAACTGCTGCATCGGCGCCTTCAATTAATGAAGCAACGGAATAAGATTCAACAATTCCAAGCGCTTCAAGCATTTCAACATTATTATGCCCAGAAATTGCTGGAAAAATTGAGCGGTGAACATTTGGAATTACAAAATAATCAATCACTCCGAATCCAATGGTTTCAACTGCGTGATTAACTGCCGAATTTACTGCGGCCACTTCCCCGCCGATCAACGTCATATATTTTCCGGAACAAATTGTACGGGATAAAATTAATTCTACTTCAGAAGTTTTAAGCATTATATCCGCCGCCTGCATGCCGGATGCAATGCTTCCCATTTCAATTAAACCGATTGAATTCATTTCGATCATTTTAAATTCCTATTTATTAATTCTTATGTACTCATTTGTAACTTGAGAAACTGTTCCACTGATTGAGGCATGAATATTTGCACCAAGCTTACCATTTGATACTTCGCCAATCATATCATTCTTTTTAACTTTATCGCCAATTTTTACTTTAGGAACTGCCGCCTCACCAATATGCTGTTTCAATAAAATTTTCACGCTAGATGTCTCTGGTGTATTTTTATTAAAAGGAGTGTGAACATTATAATCTTGGAGTCTCAATTTATTTATCAATTGTTTAAGCGGAACTCTTCTTCCTTCTTTTATTGGATGAACTTTTACCGGTTTGGTCTGGGTAAATTTTATTCCTTCACTTTTCATTTCTCTTTTTGCTTTATCGCAGGCTTCTTTCGGGTAAAGATCTTCCGGACATGAATAAAGTGTGCACAAACCGCAGCTGCAGCACAGCTCAGCCATTTGGTTCCAGACGCCAGAACCGGTTTTTGAAAAACCCAGTGAGCGCATTACTTTGTGCGGCTGAACTTCATATCCAAGTAAATATCGGGGACAAAATTCAGTACAGTAGCTGCATTGATCGCAAGCCGATTTTCCGATACGATGCCAATTTTGTTCCGGCTGATTTTTTCTTTTGATGAGATAATGATCTTTAGGAAGAATGATTAATCCGGTTGTTGTTTTTGTAACAACTTCATCAAGATCAAAAGTTAAATTTCCCATCATAACGCCGCCTACAAAAATTCCAAAATCTTTTGTTGTTGTTCCGCCGGCATGAGTAATTAACTCGCGGAAAGAAATTCCAATCGGCGCAAAAAATGATGATGGATTTTTAACGGCGCCAGTAACGCAAACAAATTTTTCTGTAACTGGTTTCCCTTCCTCTGAATTTGCAACGTTAAAAAAAGTTTCAACATTATTTACAACACATCCAACATCAAGTGGAATTCCGGCTGGAGGAATTAATCTTTTTGTTGCCGAATAAACAAGCTCATATTCATCGCCGGAAGGATAAAAATCTCCCAGTTCTGCAATTTCAATTTTCCCATTTGAAAAATGTTTTTTTATTTCTTCAATCGCCTTTGCGTTTTTAGATTTGATCCCGAAAAAACCTTTTTTAGCGGAAGTAGATTCAAGAACCAACTCCATTCCTCTTACAATCTTTTCTGGGAAGTTAATCATCAATTCATAATCTTTATGAATTAAAGGTTCGCACTCGGCACCGTTTGCCAAAATAATTTCTGGTTTTGATGAAGCTTTAACATGAGTTGGAAAACCTGCGCCGCCCGCGCCAACTACACCAGCTTGAAATATTTTTTCAGATAACGACATTATTAATCAACAAATAATTTTAATATAGATTTTCTAAAACAATCCTAATCTTTCATTCTAAAAATTTTTTAAAATTAATTTCTTTAACGTTTCAATCCACATTGGATGATCATTCAAGCTTTCCACCAATTGAATTTTTTCACCGCCATATTCTTCAAATAATTTTTGATATTCAATTCCTATTTCCACATTTGTTTCCAAACAATCAGCAACGAAAGCCGGACTAAATACAAGCAATCTCTTTGCTCCTTCTTTCGCTTTCTGAATTATAATTTTATCAGTAAAAGGCTCAAGCCAATCTTTATTCAATCGCGATTGAAAGCAGACAGTATAATTTTTATTTGTAAGATTTAGCTTTTCAGCAAGAAGTCTTGTTGTGGCATAGCAAGCAGCTTTATAACAAAACTTGTTGTCTTCTGTAATTTCATTTTCACAGTTATGATCCGAACACGGCTTTCCGTCAACATAAACTTTATCAACTTGCCTAACCGGAAGTCCATGGTAGCTGAATAAAACATGGTCGTATTCATTTATATTAAATTGCTTAGCGCGTTCAATAAATGAATTTAAAAAATTTTCATCATCATAAAATTGCCCAATAAATTTTATCTCAGGCATTACCCACCATTTGCTGATTATCTTCATTGCCTTTTCTACAACTGAACCTGTTGTGGCTGATGCATATTGAGGAAACATTGGAATAATAATTAATTTTTGATGCTGCTTCAATCTCATCTTTTCAAGAACATCATCCATGCTTGGATTTTGGTATCTCATTGCAAGTTCAACTTCAAAATTATTTCCAAGCGCAGTTTGTAATTTTTCTTTTACTCTTTCGCCGTAAATTAAAAGCGGTGAGCCATCTTTAGTCCAAAGCTGTTGATAAATCTTTGCCGATTTCGGAGCACGAAATGGAACAATAATTATATTTACTAAAAATTTTCTTAAAAGCCATGGTAAGTCAATAACTCGTGGATCGTTTAGAAATTCAAAAAGATATTTACGAACATCCGTCACCGAAGGGCTGTCCGGCGTTCCTAAATTTACAAGCAAAACTCCGATTTTTGAATTCATGAAAAAAATAAAATTAAATTATAAACACTTTCGCTACATCAACTAATAAAGAAGGCTGGTTAATTAACGCTGTTGTAAACAACCTTCCAAGAGTTCTTTTGTCTTTCGGAATTTTATTAAATGAATGAGCGATTTTATTAAACTTTTCATCAGTGAAATTATAAATTCCGTTTTTAATTCTTTCAAAAATTTCGTGACGCTTACCCAATCTGTCGTGCCAAGCTTTATCGTAAGTTAAAATATAATTAAGATTATTTTTCTTAATTGCTTCTCCGGCAATTCTTCCCGCAATGCTCCCGCCAATCATTCCGGAAGCGATACCGCCGCCGCTTAATGGATTAACCTGCCTTGCAGCATCTCCAACAAGCATAATTCCTGGCGCGGAAATTTTTTCCAAAGTAACTGTACTTGGAACTCCTCCGGCAATTGAAGTAAGTATAGGTGCTGTTGGATAGTTTTCGCTCATAAAATCATTTAAATAAGAAAGCGCAGATTTTTTTTTGCCAACCATTCCGCTTACGCCAAGACCAATATTTGCAATACCTTTTCCTTTTGGGAAAACCCAAAAATATCCGCCCGGCGCATAATTTTGTCCGAAGTAAAAATACAGTGTGTTTGAATCTGCATTTATATTTGAAGCAGTGACTTGAGTACAGCATTCCATATCTTTAAAATGGATGTGGGTTTTTATTCCAGCCCATCTTCCAACTCTTGATTCAACGCCGTCTGCACCAATTACAATTTTTGCTTTTATCTCTTTTTTTTCTCCACGATATTCATATTTAACTCCGCAAACTTTATCGTTTTCAATTATCAGTCCATTAACATATGCTCGAGTTAAAATTTCCGCTCCAGCAGCAGCGGCAGTTTTTGCAAGTTCGTAATCAAAAATTCTTCTTTCAAGAACATAGCCGGCATCTTGAAATTCTATTATAGCCTCAGTTCCATCCGGTGAGTTGAGAGAAAATTTATCAATGTGTGAGGTAATCCATTTTTCGTTTGAAGGAATAAATTCTTCAACGCCGCTTTTGCTAATTGCTTCACCACAGCGAACCGGATAGCCTACATCGCGATCTTTTTCGAGCATCAAAACTGAAACACCTTGCTCGGCAGCGAAACGTGCTGCAATCGAACCTGCGGGTCCAGCGCCAACAACTATAACATCATAATCAGTTTTTAACAATTTATTTTCGAGTTAAGTTAAACAACAACGCCTTCTTTATTAAAGCGAATTACTTCGATTGGGCAACTCCAAACACATTTTGCGCAGTTTGTGCAGCGCTCATCAATTATAAAAATTTCAGCTTCTTTCAATTCAATTGCATCTTCTGGACAAATACCTACGCAGCAACCACAGAAATCGCATTTATCCGGAAGGATCTCGATCATTAATTTACCATTTTTTGCTTGCCGAAACATTTTTAAACAATATTATTTTTTGAAAGACAAATATAAAATTAAATTTATTCGATACTAATATTGAGATTGAGCTTTTGCTTTTCTTTTTCAAGCTCATGATTGAGTTTCATCAACTCAAATCTTTCCTCTTCTTCAGTTGCGGATTCAATTAATCTAAAATTATTTTTTATTTCGAAATTTATTTTTTCAGTTCTAAATCTTTTAACAGTATCGACGGCTATTTTTTGCAGAATTTTTTCGTGAGGCAATCCAGGATAAATATCTTCCCAATTTCTACTAATTGAATATTTATCAAAAGTTAAATTAAGGACAAACGATTGTAATTTTTCGTCGCTAATTTTTTCAATTAGTGAGGCGGCAATTATTTCTTCATTATTTTTATATGCTTCATAAACTATTTCTGCCAATTTTGCATGCTCTTCAGTTAAAAATTCCTCAGGCGAAATTTGTGAAAAAACAAATCCAACTATTTCTGTTTTGCCTTCGAAAAGGAGTTTTAGAATTTCCTTTTCTAATCTTATTTCTCGCGGAGAAATTTTTCTGTCTTTTTGCAGCTTAGCTTCTAATTGCTTTTTTATTAATTCTTTATCGCGAATTCTTTCTTCATTTGTAATTTGTTTACCAAAAGACTGGATAGCTTTATCAAGTTCATTCTCTAAAAGTTTTTCTCTTAAATTAAATTTTTTCGCAATTGATTTAATCAACAAGCTTCTTTTCAATTCGTCATTGATAATTGAAACCGGTTTTACAAGCTCTCGAATTGCCTCGGCGGTTTTTGAAGGGTCTTCAAACATTCCTTGATTGCTGTAAAATTCTGTTTGGTACTCCAAAAAATTTTGAGCTTTCTTAATTATCTCTTCAAATTTTTCACGTCCAAAATTGTTTACAAAAGAATCCGGATCTTCCCCAGAAGGCAGTGAAGCAATTTTAATTTCCATATCTTTTTTAAGAAGAAGCTCAATGCTTCTCATAGATGCTTTTATGCCCGCTGTATCGGCATCAAATAAAAGTACAACATTTTTTGTGTAACGCGAAAGCAGTTGAACTTGTTCTTCGGTTAACGCAGTTCCGGAAACAGCAACTACATTTTTAATTCCACTTTGATGAAGCGAAATTAAATCCATGTAACCTTCAACAAGAATTGCTTTATCTAATTTTCTTATTTCATCTTTTGAGTGAGAAAGACCGTAAAGAATTCTTCCTTTAACATAAATTAATGATTCAGGCGAGTTGAGATATTTAGCAGAGTTTTCTTTTTTCTCAATTATTCTTCCGGCAAAAGCAACAACTCTGCCATTTGGTGAAAAAATTGGGAAGATAATTCTTCCAGAAAATTTATCATAAAGCCTTCCGTCATTGCTTTGCCCAATTAAGCCGAGAGAAATTGCTCTTTCCAAGTCAATCTTTTTATCTTGCGCGTAATTTACAAAATGGTCCCAGCTTGGAAATGCATAACCCAATCCGAATGACCGCATTGTTTGAGGTTTTATTTTTCTTTTTTGAAAATATTCTCTTGCAATTTCAGCTTCGGAACTGTTTAATAGATTATTAGAAAAATACTTTGCTGTTTCCGTATTAATATCATAAAGAATTTCTTGTTCACTTTGCTTGCCGGTAGTTTCTTCATCAACTTCTATATTTACACCATATCTTTGCGCAAGCTCTTGAACAGATTCAATGAAAGAAATTTTTTCATATTCCATCAAAAACTTATAAACGTTTCCGCCTTTATGGCAGCCGAAACAATTAAAAATTTGTTTTTCTTCACTTACGGTAAACGACGGTGTTTTTTCGGAATGAAAAGGACAAAGCCCGATATAATTTTTACCTCTTTTTCTCAGCTGGACATATTCGGATATTACATCAACAATATTTGCCGCAATACGTATTTCTTCGATCTTATTATCTGATATTCTCATTCGAAATCAATTTTAACTTAAAAATAATTACTCTCAGTAAATTTAGAGGTATAATTTTTATCAATTGTAATTTAATAAAAATTAGTAATAAGATTGTTACGATTGTTCAAAGTCATTTTAAAGTTTTTTCAAATCAAAGTTTAATTAATTGGTTTTTATTCATTTTTAACAATGATTATATTTATAATATTGAAAAAAGGTTCTTAACAGAAAAATTCAATTCGACTAATTAATGCGGAAATTAATTTCATCACTTGAAAAACATTTTAAATTAGATAATTAAAAACGATGGATAATTCTATTCAAAAAACAAAATTGTACTGCAACAGTCTAACAAAATTTTCCAGATTAAAAACAAGGGAAGTTTTTGTTGGCGATATTCCATTAGGTGCCGATAATCCAATTAGAATTCAATCGATGACAACAACTGACACGATGGATACAATTGCTACAGTTGAACAAACAATAAGAATGGTGGAATCTGGCTGCGATTATGTTAGAATAACAGCACCAAGTAAACTTGAAGCACAAAATCTTGAATTAATTAAAAAAGAATTAAGAAACCGCGGTTATAAAGTGCCGTTAATTGCAGATATACATTTTACTCCAAATGCAGCAGAACTTGCAGCACGAATTGTAGAAAAAGTTAGAGTAAATCCTGGAAATTATATTGATCGGAAAAAATTCCAAACGATTGAATATACAGATGCTGAATACAATGCCGAGCTTGAAAGAATTAGGGAAAGATTTTCGCCGCTTGTAAAAATCTGCAAAGAATACGGCACCGCAATGCGAATTGGAACTAACCATGGTTCATTGTCAGATCGAATTATGAGCCGATACGGCGATTCTCCGCTAGGAATGGTAGAATCTGCTCTCGAATTTGTTCGAATATGTGAAGAGTTAAATTATTACAGCATTGTTCTTTCGATGAAATCAAGCAACCCGCAAGTTATGATTCAAGCATATAGACTGCTTATAAATAAAATGAATGAAGAGGGTATGAATTATCCGCTTCACCTTGGAGTTACAGAAGCTGGCGGCGGGGAAGACGGCAGAATAAAATCAGCTCTTGGAATTGGTGCTTTGCTTGAAGATGGAATCGGCGATACTGTTCGAGTTTCGCTGACAGAAGATCCGGAATTTGAAGCGCCGGTTGCAATTCGTTTAGTCAATCGCTATAAAAACCGCTCCATACATAATTCAATAAAACCAATTGATAATATTCCTTACGATCCTTTTAATTACACAAAAAGAAATTCATTTGAAGTTTTAAACATTGGAAATCATAACGTCCCAAGAGTTATTGCGGATTTTAGTTCTATCCAGATAAAAAATTATAATGATTTAATTTCCATTGGCTATTTTTATGATTCATTTTCCGATAAATGGAATATGAACGATGGTTCACCTGATTTTATTTACTTGGGAAAGAACAAATCGCTAATTGATTTTCCATTATCGTTAAAGCCAATTTATGATTTTGAAATTTGGGTTAATTCTGGAAACGCGGATCAATCATTTCCGCTTTTCACTGCTGATGAATATTTAAAATCTGATAAAAAATCTTCAATATTAAACTTTATTTCGGGAAATATTAATTCTTTGACAGATGATATTTTAAATCAAATCAAAAACGACAAAACTTCAGTAATGGTTTTAACAACGAATAATTCTCATGGAATGGCAGAACAGAGAAGATTTTTTATCGAATTAATTGAAAAAGAGATCTTAAATCCTGTCATCATAAAAAGAGATTATCAAAATATAGACTTAGAAAACTTAAGACTATTTTCTTCAACTGATTTTGGCGCATTATTAATTGAAGGTTTTGGCGATGGAGTTTGGGTAAATACAGAGAAATTAGAACTCGAAGAAAATGCTTCTTCAGACGAAAACATTTTAGTTAGAAATTTTGTTAAAGAAGAAACTAAAGAAAAAATAATCAACCGAATTTTATTTGGAATTTTACAAGCTGCACGAGTAAGAATTTCAAAAACAGAATACATTGCATGTCCATCTTGTGGAAGAACTTTATTCGATTTACAAACTACAACAGAAAAAATTCGAAAAAGGACTGAACATTTAAAGGGTGTTAAAATCGCAATTATGGGCTGCATTGTTAATGGGCCTGGAGAAATGGCAGACGCTGATTACGGGTATGTTGGTTCGGGAGTTGGAAAAATTACTCTTTACCGCGGAAAAGAGATTGTCCGAAGAAATGTTTCTTCGAGTGAAGCGGTTGATTCACTTATAGAAATTATAAAAGAAGATGGTAATTGGGTGGAAACTAAATGAACTTATTTTATATCACATAAAATTTCATACCAATAATATATTCTTATAGTAAAATATTGGAAGTTATTTCTTGTTGGTGTATATTTGATAGCTTGAAAATGGAAATAAAAATAGAAAAGTTTATATTTTTTAATATTGTATATAAATCCGCTGCCGAGCAGCAAGAATTATAAAATTAGAAAGATGCACTTCAAATACCGAAGTGCATTTTTTTTTAATATGACGTGTAAGGAAATAATTAAATACTTTGAGGAATGGGCGCCTAAAGAAATTGCCTGGCAAAAAGATAACGTTGGTTTACAAGTTGGTTCATTAAATAATAAACTGAATAATATTCTTCTTTGTTTAGAATTACATGACCAAGTTATCGATGATGCAATAAAAAAGAATTGTAATCTTATTATTTCGCACCACCCATTACTTTTTCAACCACTCAAAAAAATTGACCTGCAAAACGATAAAAATTCCAAACTAATAGAAAAACTAATTAAAAATAATATTACTCTTTACTCCGCCCACACAAATTTAGATTTTACAAAAGAAGGCGTAAGCTTTGAACTTGCTAAAAAATTAAAACTAAACAATATTGATTTTTTAGTACATCAAAATTCTAATCAATATAAATTAAGTGTTTTTGTTCCGGTAGATTTTGTTGATAAAGTTGCAAATGCAATATTTGAAAACGGAGGCGGACGAATTGGCGAATACACCAATTGCAGTTTTAGAACTAAAGGTAACGGAACCTTTAAAGGTTCGGGTAATTCAAATCCGTACCTCGGCGAAAAAAATAAAATTGAATTGGTTGAAGAAATTAAATTAGAAGTATTAGTTGATTCATGGAAACTGAAAAAAATTCTTACTGCAATTTTTGAAACTCATCCTTACGAAGAAGTAGCATACGACATTTATCCTCTTGCAAATTCTAATAAAAATTATGGCGCTGGTACAATTGGCGAATTGGATAAACCGATGCATCAAAAACAATTTTTAGATTATGTGGCAGACAATCTAAAAATTAAAAATTTTAGATATTCGAAAGGAAATAATAAAATTAAGAAAGTAGCGCTTTGCGGCGGTGCCGGCAGCGATTTAGTTAAAGACGCTCTTAACTCTGGCGCCGATGCTTTTATTACTGCAGATTTAAAATACCATACATTTCAAGATGCCAATGAAAAAATTCTTCTTATTGACGCCGGGCATTATGAAACAGAAATTCATTCACTTGATGAAGTTAAAAGAAAATTGAGCCATTACACCATTGGAAAAAATATTAATACAAAGATTTTTAAATATGAAGGATCGACGAATCCAATTTTTTTTTATAATAAATAAGGAGCGAATATAAATTGTTTGATAGATTAAAAATATTGTATGAATTACAAAAACTGGATGATCAGCTAGATGTACTGGAAGAGCTGCGCGGTGATCTTCCTGTTGCAGTAGAAGATCTTAAAACAAGAATAACTGCAATAAAAGATGACATTGCCAACAAAGAAAAAGAGCAGAAAGAATCTCTTGAAAAAAGGCAGGACAATGAAGAAGAAATAAAAAAGCTAAAAGAGAATCAAAAGAAATTCAAAGCACAGCTTTATCAAGTTAGAAATAATAAAGAATACGATGCATTGACTAAAGAGATTGATCATACAGAAGAGTTGTTCACCAAACTAGAAGCTGAAAATAATTCACTTGCCGATCTTAGCAAAAAATTATCTGATGAAATTTCAGAAATTGAGCCTCAAATGGATGAATTGAAAGAAGAACTGAAAGTAAAGGAAGCAGATCTCAAGGAAATAATTAAAGCAAACGAAAAGGAAGAAGCTAAGCTTAGAGCAAAGAGAAAAGAAATTGAAGCGCTAACAAAAAAAGCTGACTATGCAGCTTATATGAGAATAAGAAAAGCTAAGAAGGGAAAAGCGGTTGCAACCATTCGACGCTCAGCTTGTTCAGGCTGCCATAATATTGTTCCCTCTCAAAGACAACTTGAGATAAGGCGGAACAATAAACTTTTCTTTTGTGAATATTGCGGCAGAATTTTAGTTTCAGCTGAAATTGCTGAAACAATTGATGAGTAGAATAAGTCTTTTATTAGATTTATTAACTTATCCAATAATTTTTTAATTCTTGTACTGGCATGGCTTGTAACTTAAAAAAGCTACAGCCGGTACGAGAAGAAGAAAAATTTTAGTTTCTGACTAAATTCTACTTTTCACCCTTAAATTCTATCAAATTTTTAAATATTTTTGAATCGATTTCCTACTGATTTCCGAAATGTAATTTATTATATTAGAACTATTAAAATAATTTAACTTATTTAATTCATTTAAATAAAATAAAGTTAAAGAAGTAATTGTAATAGTTGTATCATACAATTTTTTGAATAAAACATAGTTCAGGCTGGGCAATTGCTCTCTCAATAAAATTGAGTGGGAGGAAAGTCCGAACTTCAAAGAACAAGGTGCCGGATAACATCCGGGGTTCCAATATTATTTGGAATACGGAAAGTGCCACAGAAAATATACCGTCCTGATTTTTTCAGGATAAGGGTGAAATGGCAGGGTAAGAGCCTACCGCGGAAATGGTAACATTTTCGGCAGGGCAAACCCCACCTGAAGCAAGGTCAAATAAAGAAATCTTCCCTTTTTAGGGATCAAGGTTGTTCGCTTTGAATGTTTTGAGTTTATCGAAACTGGATTTCAGGGTAGACTGCATGAATCACGGAGTAATTCGTGATCAAGATAAATAATTGCCGCCTCAATTTTTTGAGGTACAGAATTCGGCTTATAAGCCTGAACTATTATTTGTTCTTTCGATTATCTTCTGGATAATTTATATGTTGAAAAAACGTTGGAAAATAAAAGAAACCGATGATGATTATATTATAAAATCGTTATCAGATTCTATAAATATTTCTGAAGTTTTAGCCAAATTATTGGCGCTTCGAAATATTAAAAACTTTCATCAAGCAAAAAATTTTTTCCGTCCAACGTTAGAATTATTGAACGATCCATTCCTAATGGATGGAATGGAAGCAGCAACCTATCGACTAATAAAAGCGTTAACAGAAAATCAACTAATTTGTATTTATGGCGATTACGATGTTGACGGAACTTGCTCTACTGCCCTGCTTTATATGTTTTTAAAAGAATTTGGCGCTAATGTTGAATTTTATATCCCCCAACGTTTAACAGAAGGTTATGGAATTTCACAAAGCGGAATAGATAATATTAAATGCCGAGGAACTTCATTATTAATTTCTGTTGACTGCGGAATTACAGCTATTGAAGAAACAAAATATATAAATGAACTTGGAATAGATTTAATTATTTGCGATCATCATCAGCCCAAAGATGTAATTCCAAATGCTTACGCAGTTTTAGACCCTCTAAAACCAAGCTGTAATTATCCATTTAAATATTTATCGGGCGCCGGCGTTGCTTTTAAATTAGCTCAAGGTGTTGCAGAAAGAATTGGCAAAAGAGAACTTCCATTAAAATATTTGGATTTGGTTGCACTGGCAGGCGCTGCAGATATTGTACCGTTAATTGATGAGAATAGAGTTTTGGTAAAAGAAGGATTAGAAATGATAAACTCTAATCCTCGTCCCGGAATTGCAGCTTTGATTGAAAGTAGTAATATATCTTCAGGAAATTTAACTTCCGGACAAATTGTTTTTACTATTGCACCTAGAATTAATGCTGTTGGCAGGTTAGGCGATGCTCAGCGGGCTGTTGAACTTCTTATTACAAAAGATAAAAATCAAGCGCTGGAATTAGCTAAAGTTTTAGAATCAGAAAATTATCAGCGAAGAAAAATAGACGAAGATACTTTTGATAATGCTTTAGATATTGTTGAAAATTCTTTAGACTTAAGTGAAGACATCGCAATAATTCTTCATCAGGAAAAATGGCATCCTGGAGTTATAGGCATTGTGGCATCAAGATTGGTCGAAAAATATTATCGTCCTACAATTATGCTTACCACAGTTGATGGTATAGCTAAAGGCTCGGCAAGAAGCATTTCAAATTTTAATATTTATGAAGCTCTAAAAAAATGTGAAGATTTATTAATTCATTTTGGCGGGCATCAAGCAGCGGCAGGGCTTGCGGTTGAAGTGGAGAAGATTGATGAATTTAAATTTAAATTTAATCAAATCGTAAAGGAATCAATGAATGAAGAAGACTTATTGCCTGAACTGCATATTGATTCTAAGTTAAAATTCTCTGAGATAACCGCTAAGTTTTTACGAGTTATTGATCAATTCTCTCCTTTCGGTCCCGGCAACATGAGACCTGTTTTTATTTCCGAAAATGTTACGGTTGTAAGTTCGCCAAGAATTGTTGGTTTGAATCATCTTATAATAAATGTTAAGCAATCTGGCTGCGATAGAGTTTTTGATTGTATCGGATTTAATATGAGTGAGTTTATTGATTCAATAAAAACCAATTCAAATTTAGATATTGTCTATTCAATTGATAAATTAGTTCGTGACGGAAAAACATTTCCGCAATTAAAACTTAAAGATTTAAAAGTAAAAGAAAATAATTAGGAGTAAGATAAATGTCAGGTCATTCTAAATGGGCAACCACAAAAAGAAAAAAAGCTGCTATCGATGCAAAACGCGGTAAGGCTTTCACAAAAATTATTAAAGAAATTACTATTGCAGCAAGAGAAGGAGGCGGAGATCCGAATGGTAATCCACGCTTACGACTTGCAATCGACAATGCAAAATCTGTTAATATGCCGGCGGACAATATTGAACGCGCAATTAAAAAAGCTACAGGTGAACTGGAAGGCGTAACTTATCATGAATTAACTTACGAAGGTTACGGACCCGCAGGCGTTGCTGTTGTTGTTGAAGTTGCAACCGATAATAAAAACAGAACAGTTGCTGAAGTAAGGCATCTATTTAGCAAAGGCGGCGGCAGTATGGGTGAAAACGGATCTGTTGCGTGGATGTTTGATAAAAAAGGCGTTGTTACTCTTCCAAAGCAAAACAAAACTGAAGATGAAATAATGGAAATCATCCTTGAAGCTGGAGCTGAAGATTTACAGACCGAAGATGAATATTACGTTGTTCAATCTGCAATTGAATCCTTTGAGCCAGTTCGAAAAGCTTTGCTTGATAAAGGACTAACAGTAGAAAACGCTTCGCTTCAATGGATAGCTAAAAATTTCATTCGTGTTACAGGCGAAGACGCTGAAAAAGTATCAAAGTTAATAGAATCTCTTGAAGACTGCGATGACGTACAAAATGTTTATACCAATGCAGATATTGATGAATCTTCTCTAAGCAATTAAATTTATTTATTGGGCTTTAATTTAAAAGCCCATTTATTTTTAAAATCAACTGACTTGTTAAATGATTATTCTTGGCGTTGATCCCGGAACCAATTATACTGGATTCGGAATAATCAATCAAAGTAAAAATAATTTTAATCGCATAAAAAATGGATTAATAAAACTTCCTTCAACAAAGCTTCTTCCTCAGAAACTTGAAATTATTTATAACGAGTTGGATAAAATTATTAAAACATACAAGCCAGATGAATTTGCAATTGAAACAGCATTTTATGGAAAGAATGTTCAATCAGCAATGAAGATTGGATATGCTCGTGGCGTTTCTATTTTAGCCGCAGTTCATAATAATATTCCCACAAGTGAATATTCACCAAGGGAAATAAAAAAATCAGTTGTCGGCACAGGCGCAGCATCAAAAGAGCAAGTAAATTATATGATCAGAACAATATTGGAAATCAAAAACGATAAAATGCGATTTGATGAAAGTGATGCTTTAGCTGTGGCTCTTTGTCATGCATTCAGGATGAGATCATTTGTGAAGAAAAGTAAAGATTGGAAATCATTTATTGAGGCTTACCCGGAACGAGTTATAAAAAATTGAATTCCAAAAAATATTTGATTGAAAAATATGATCGGTTATTTAAATGGAAAAATATTATCGGCTAAACCAACAAAAATTTTGCTGGATGTAAATGGAGTTGGTTACTTAGTAAACATTTCAATAAATACTTTTGAAAAAATTACAGGAAAAGAATCCGCTTCATTATTTATTCACATGAGTGTAAAGGAAGATTCAATTACACTCTTTGGATTTTCTGAAGAATCTGAAAAAGAAATGTTTGAACTGCTTATTTCTGTTAACGGAATTGGACCCAAAATAGCATTAAGTATTTTATCAGGGATAAAAACTGATGAATTAAAAAGAGCAATTCAATCAGCAGATTACTCAAGAATTATCGCAGTTCCTGGAATTGGAAGAAAAACTGCCGAGCGTTTAGTTCTTGAATTGCGGTCAAAAGTGGAAATGATTTCTGAAGAAGGTGGAATTGAAATTCCGTTCAACATTAAAAATGAAGCTGTTGCCGCATTAACAACACTTGGTTACAATTCTAAACTTGCGGAAAAAGTTGTTAGAGATATTTTAGTTGAAGAACCTAACTCTGCATTAGAAGATTTAATAAAAAAATCTTTAAGCATTTTAAATCGCTAAAATTTTTTAATTACGAAACACTGCAGTCCAAATAAGTCATTCCAGAAATTTCCGCATGCAGCTTGTCTCCGCGTTCAACTTTACTAACTCCTTTTGGCGTGCCGGTAAAAATTAAATCACCTTCTTCTAAAGTCATTAAAGAAGAAATATATTGTACGATTTTAATTGGTGGGAACAACATCATATTTAATTTTTCTTTTTGCCTCAGTTCACCATTTACTGTTAATGAAATTTCCTCATCCAAAGTTAAATGAAAATTTTCTTTGAGAACAAAATCAGAAAGCACAGCCGAAGTATCGAAGCATTTTGCAATAGTCCATGGATGGCCCTTTTTCTTCAATTCGTTTTGCACATCCCTTAAAGTCATATCCAATCCTAAACCATAACCGGCAATTGCCACTTCAGATATTTTTTCATCTGCGTCTTTAATTTTTTTCCCTATGAGTAAAACTAATTCAGTTTCATGATGCATTTCATTTGAAAAAGCTGGATAAACAATTTTATCTCCTGAATAAATTACAGAGGAAGCAGGCTTCAAAAATATAACCGGCTTTTCTGGAATTTCATTACCTAATTCTTTTGCATGTTCAGCATAATTTCTTCCAACGCAAACTATTTTGCCTATGGGAATTTCTTTTGACGAATTTCTTATTCTGATTGATTTCATAAAATTTGCTTAAATGATTTCTGAGTATTTGATTCAACAATTCTTCTTTGAAAAATTAGCCATTCTTAATTACAACGACAAGTAAAAACTTATTTTAAGTTTTTTGCTCTTTCTTTTTTGCTGCTGGAAACAAAACATTGTTTAGAATTAATCTATAACCTGGCGAATTTTTGTGAAGTGATAAATCGGTTGGCGGATCTCCAACAAGGTGTTGGTAAGCTTCGGGATCGTGGCCGCCATAAAATGTGAAGGTTCCTCTGCCATAATTTCCATGAATATATTTTACTTGATCTGTTCCTTGGCGCTCAGCTAAAATGATTACAGATTTTTTAATCACTTCTTTGTGAAATCCAGTCGTCTGCCCCATAAATCCATGAATAACATTTACATGATCTTGAGTCAGCATGCAAGGAACCGGATCGTACTTTGCCGAAAAATCAAATAAAGTGAAATAATCATTATCAGGACTTCCAACTTCACTCGGCTGAATGTTAATATTGCTAAATGAATAAACGTAAGGATTCATTTCAAGCTTGAAGTTTGTAAAAGCTAGAGTGTTTGAAAAATCTAATTTTTGTTGTGCGTCCGGATCAGCTGGATCGCCGTCAAACATCGAAGCACAAATATCAGTATGTTCCGCAGCGAGTGCAATATCAAATGTATCTGTAGCCGAACACATCGCAAAAAGAAATCCGCCATTACCAACATAATTTTTTATATCTTGCGCCACAGCTTTCATCATATCTGATACTTTTTTAAAGCCATTTTTCTTTGCGTCTGCTTCGTATTGCAGCTGATTGTCAATATACCATTGAGCATTGCTAAAGCTTGCATAAAATTTTCCATATTGTCCTGTAAAATCTTCGTGATGAAGATGAAGCCAATCATATTTTGATAGATCGCCGCGCAGAATTTCATCATTCCAAATTTTTGTGTAAGGAATTTTTGCATAATCGAGCGCAAGAGTAACAGCATCATCCCAAGGATGAAAACTTGGTGGGACATAAACAGCAATTTTGGGTGCTTTCTCCAAGCGAACAACGGACATATTATTATCATCACTTTGAACTGTTGAATAAATTTCAGATGCTTGTGAAGTTGATAGCTCATCAAAGGCAACTCCTTCAACTCGGCATTCGTTAGCAGATTGATTTGTATAATCAAGCATGAATGAGCCGCCGCGATAATTTAAAAGCCAATCGGCTTTTTCACCGCGCTCCAACGCATGGAAAGTAATTCCGTATGCTCTCAAATGATCAGTTTGTTTAAGATCCATATAAATTAAAATTTTTGCCTGAGAATACGCATAGATTGGAATTAAGGAAAGGATTAACAAAATTTTCTTCAACATAACACACCAATAATCTTTAAAATTAAAGGCGATCTTTTAGATCGCCTTAAAAAACATGTTACATAATTATTAAATTATTTATGCAGATTTTCTATCAGCTTCAATAAATATTGGTTCAGAACCTTTTTCAACTACATCTTTTGTAATAATACATTTATCAACTTTTTCTTTGCCTGGTAAATCGTACATTACATCAAGCATAAAATCTTCAACAATTGATCGAAGCGCCCTTGCACCGGTTTTCCGAGCCATCGCTTTGCCGACAACAGCATCTATTGCCAAAGGATCGAATTCAAGTTCAATCCCTTCAAGCAAAAATAGTTTTTTGTATTGTTTAAGAATTGCATTCCTTGGTTCAACTAAGATGCTTTTTAATGCTTCTTCAGAAAGTGGTTGAAGAGGAGCAATAACAGGAATTCTTCCGATGAGTTCCGGAATTAATCCGAATCGAAGAAGATCTTCCGGTAAAATGTATTTCAAAAGATCTTCACCTTCGGTCTTGCCTTTTATTCCGTCAGAAGTAAAACCCATTTTATTTTTATTTATTCTTGCGGCTATTATTTTATCAATTCCTTCAAAAGCTCCGCCGACAATAAATAAAATATTTTTTGTATCAACGTTTATTAAACTTTGTTCAGGATGTTTTCTTCCGCCTTTGGGAGGAACACCAGCAACTGTTCCCTCCAAAATTTTTAACAGCGCCTGCTGAACTCCTTCACCAGAAACATCTCTTGTAATTGAAGTGCTCTCACTTTTTCTTGCAATCTTGTCTATCTCATCAATATAAACAATTCCTTTTTGCGCTCGTTCCAAATTATAATCTGCAGCTTGTAGAAGATGAACAAGTACCGTTTCAACATCATCGCCTACATAGCCAGCTTCTGTAAGAGTTGTCGCGTCGGCAATTGCAAATGGAACATCCAGAATTTTTGCAAGTGTTTGAGCAAGTAAAGTTTTACCAACTCCGGTTGGTCCGATAAGCAGAATATTGCTCTTTTCAATTTCAACATCATCAAGTTCAAAGAATGAAGTTTTAGAATTAATTCTTTTATAATGATTATAAACAGCAACCGAAAGTATTTTCTTTGCTTTGTCTTGTCCTATTACATATTCGTCCAAAGTTTTTTTAATTGCGGATGGAGATTGCAATAATGAATTTTTCGATTTGTAATTATATGCAGCTAAATTATTTTTTAATATATCAACACTGCTGGTAATACAGATATCGCAAATATAAACATCTGGACCAGCAATCATGCTTCCGACTTCACTTCCATCTCTTCCGCAAAATGAACATTTAACTAGTTTTTGATTTTGTTTCTTTGCCATTATTTAGTCTATTCTATTTGTTTTGATGTCTTTCAATTTAATTATTTCAGCCCTTGCCTGATCAAGATATAATGAGTTTGGGAATTTTGCAAGTAAATTTTCGTAACTCGCAACTGCATTTTCCTTATCGTTTTTACCGTACTCATAAATTTGACCTAATAAATATAACGCTTTATCGGCATAAATGTTTTTGTCATTGTCATTAACAATCTTTTGAAAATGAGCGATTGAACTATCAATATTATTTTCTGCCAATTCCATTTCAGCTTCTCTTAAACTTGCCAAATTTTGAAGCATCAATTTATTCGGATCGGAAGTAACTATTTTAAACTTATCATAAGCTTCATTAAACTTGTTTTGTTCAGAAAGAAGCTCCGCAGATGCAAACACCGCAAGGTTAGACGAATCATTCTGCGAAGTGTTCAATAGAAGAGAAAGCTCCAAAGCATCGTTTGCAGAATTATTACCTAAATTATCAAGCATATCCTTCAAATATTCTTTTGTTTTTTCAAAATCTCCTTTGTAGAAATAAATTCTTGCAAGCCGGTAAGTTGCAATATTCTTTTTATCATCAGGATATCTTCCTGTTGTCGTAATCTTCAAATAATATGATGCAGCTTTATCCAAATTATTGTTGAGTATTGATGCCTTTGCTAAATCAAGATAAGCATCAGCAGCATATTGTGAAAGCGGTGAATCGGTTATGATATTATTAAAATATCCTTCCGCTTCAGAAATTTTTCCTTGCTTGGACAATTTAAGCTCACCAATTCTTAGTAAAGCTTCGTTTGCAACTTCAGAATGTGGATAAATTTTTGTAATCTCTAAATAAGCAGAAATTATTTTATCAATTTGTTCTGAATTGAATTTGGGAGTTTCATAGTAAGGTTTCCAAGTTGGAATTTTAGCAGCATTTTCTTCTTCAAAAAGTGCTTCAAGTGTTTTTGCTAATCCAAGTTTTGCTGTTGGAGTATATGGCGAATTAGGATATTTATTTATTATCTCGTTGTAAACATCCGAAGCAGTTTTGAAAATTTTATCTCCAAATAAAAACTGCGCAAAGCCAAGCAGTTGTGCTCCCTGATCATTTTGAACAGCATCAATTTTTTCATAAATATCGAATGCTTTATCATATGATTTTTCTTCAATATAAAACCTTGCCAAAAGAAATTTGAAATTAATATTTTCACTGTTCGAATATTTTTCTACTACAGGCAATGAAGTTTGCAGTGCGCCTGGCTTGGCAATATATCCCATTATCTTACTTTCAACAATATTAAGCTGATTTGGATTTTGCGAAAGTATCATACAATATTCTTCAGTTGCATCTTTGAATTGCATAGTAAGTGAATAAAGATTTGCAAGATCGTAAGCAAAATAAATTGGATTGCTTGAAATGTCTTGTCCTTTCTTTAAATACTGAATTGCCTTATCAAATGTCCGCCGTTCGATAGCGTAATTAGCAATCACTCTATAATTCACTTCGGTTTGAGGCAAAGCTGCTAATGCATTATCCCAAACTTCAAAAGCTTTTTTATCGTTGCCTTTAAGATAGTATGTAGACCCAAGCATACCATAAAGATTAATATCTTGAGAAGAAGTTTTCAATTTATCTTCAATCAATGCGATTGAAGCATCGTAATCTTTAAGCTGAGTGTAAACTTCATTAAGTGAGCGGAAATATTCGTAATTGCCCGGCTGATTATGGTAAAGGTTTTCCAAAATTGGTTTTGCTTTTTCATACATTGCAGCTTGCACATAACTTTGCGCAAGCATGTATTGATTGCTTTGATCAATCTGCGCTAAAGCAAAACTTGAGATAAAAACTATTGCTGCAAAAATTTTCTTCAACATAATTCAAAAATAGTAAATTCCATTGAGGCTGCAAGGGAAGAAATAGAGGAATGATTTTATTGGGTATAGTAAAAATTAGCCCGTAAATTAATTTATGGGCTAATAATAATAAATTTCTTTTCACTTCATCGATTGTCCGCTTGCGTCTCTGCTATCGTCAATATTTCTGTCTTGTCTTTCCTTATAGTTATTAATCATATAAGTAAAGCCGATTGATATGCTGCGCCTTTTAAGCATTGTATAGCTGCTGCGCATGTAAAAATCTGTTCCGTAAGTTTGTCTATCGTAAACATTGCTGTTTAAAATATCTGGGACAGAAACATTTACTTTCAACTTCTGATCCATGAAAGCTTTACTTAAATAAATTGAGAAGCACGATCTTTGATTGCTTATATATTTCTTGCTCGCTGTTTCGGGAGAATAGCTTAAATACATGCTCGCATCAATACCGAACCAAAGTTTTAAGCTCATCCTAGCGCTAAGCATTAAAGAATTGCAGGCATTTGATTAATCAAATGCCTACATGGAAGAATAATTTATCCTAGTAATAGAAATGAAATTGCAGAAGTGCAGAATCATTCTTTGGTTTCGGTTGTCCCGGCGGAACGGCTTGAAATTGGAATCTGTATTCAGGAATAATTTCAACAAAGCTGTAAGGATAAAAACTGAATCCAACATTTAATCTTGAAACTTCATCATTGCTTACAGATGTGTTCGGATCGAATCTATCATAACGAACAACGGCTTCTAATCCTTTTGTCAAAACATAAGATGCTTCAACCATCTGCGCAGTTGAGTTTGTACCTGTTAAAATATAATCTTTTGCAACATCATATTCTCCGATCAAAGTAAAGCTGCCAACGCCAAAGCCGAGAAATCCACCAAACATATTTACTTTATGCTCGGATGGAACTTGAGTATAAATTAACGGACCCATGAAGTTTGAGTACGAACCACCAAACATAAGCGCAATTTTATTTGCAACAACTGGATTAAAATGTATGCTTGCTGTGTATGTCGGATCAGAATTAAAATTAAGCGAAACCGGACTTCCAACGCTCACTGTAAATAAACCATAATCAGAAATGTTTGCGCCGACTTCAACGCCGGTAATGTTATAGCGCGGATCAAAAATTAATCCTTGCCGAGTGTTCGTTGCAAATAAATATCCCATATCTCCGCCGCGCGTATAAGCTGTATGGTCATCAATTAAAACTCCGTAATCCGGAACGAATGTACCGGCTTTAATGTAACTGCTGTTAGGTAGAATATGTGCAACAGCGAAACCTTCCCAATATGCATTCACAATATCGTAGTTTGCGTAGATGTCAATGCTGTCCATAATTCTTGCGTTTAAATAAATTGAGCCCTGCATTTTTTGAAATGTTGTTTTGCTTAACGCTTGCGAATACAAATATTGAGTGCGGTAATCAAAGCCGATTTGAATATTCTTGCCAATGTTGTTATCCATTGTAAGATCTTGATCTCTTTGGTAAGGTGAAACTAAAGGAAGTACCCTTAAGCCGTAATGCCATCCTCCTCTATTTCTCATTGCGCCGCCGGTTGGATTTATGTGGCAGTCGATGCATTGAGCTCCCATTCTTAAAGCGAAACGAGGAAGAGAAAAAATCTGCCCGGAAAAAAATACAGTAAACAGAATTATCACAAATAATTTTATTCGTTTCATGAACCTCCCTAAGATAGATTTTAATTTGCAGTTATGACTAATTTTTAAAAAGCTGAGTTTAATTTAGTTCATTAAAATTCTATTTTCTGTTCACCAATGTGTTGCAAAACAAATAATTGGGACAGCTTGTATTAATCAACAAAGAAAGAAGAATCTACATTTTTTGCTTTGAAATAATTAATTAAAATTTGTAAAGAATAATTTATTCTAAACACAATTTCCAACACTGACTATTATAATTTTACATTGATTAAGAATGCATTCTTCTTTACTTTTGAGACCAGATTTAAGTAAGAATATGAAAAAAGTTTTAATATTAGGCTCAACGGGTTCAATAGGGATAAACACACTTAACGTAATTAGAAATTTTCCCAGCAAGTTTGAAATTGCCGCTCTTACGGTAAATACAAGAATAGATTTGCTTGAACCGCAAATAGATGAATTCAATCCCAAAACAGTTGTTGTTAAAGATGAAAAACTTGGACAAGAACTTAAGCGAAGAATTTCAGGCAAATGCGAAGTGCTTTTTGGACATGAAGGTTTGATTGAAGCGGCTTCAAAATTAGAATACGATATTTTCGTCGGCGCAATGGTCGGCTTCAGTGGATTGGCGCCAACACTTGAAGCAATTAAACGCGGTAAAATAATTGCACTCGCAAATAAAGAAACTTTAGTTGTTGCGGGTGAATTAGTAACCAAACTTTGCAAAGAAAATAATGCCAAGCTCATCCCGATAGATTCCGAACACAGCGCTATTTTCCAATGCCTCGAAGGCGAAAAAAAAGACCAAGTTGAAAAGCTTATATTAACAGCTTCCGGCGGGCCTTTCTTAAACAAAACAAAATCTTATTTTGATGAAGTTTCGGTTAAAGAAGCTTTGAATCATCCCAACTGGAAAATGGGAAATAAAATTACGATTGATTCTGCTTCGATGATGAATAAAGGTTTGGAAATAATTGAAGCTCGTTGGCTCTTCGGAATTGAAAAAAATAAAATTGATGTTGTAATTCATCCGCAGTCAATTATTCATTCAATGGTTCAGTTTGTTGATGGATCGATTAAAGCTCAAATGGGATTGCCTGATATGAAGCTTCCAATTCAATATGCTTTAACTTATCCGGAAAGACTTCCGAATGATTTTCCGCGAACTGACCTTGCACAAATCGGAACTTTAAATTTCTATCCGCCCGACCAAGATAAATTTGAATGTTTAAAACTTGCCTATTTAGTTTTGGAAGCCGGCGGCACGGCGCCATGTATTTTAAACGCTGCAAATGAAATTGCTGTGGATAAATTTTTAAAAGGTAAAATTAAATTCTCACAAATACCGCATTTAATAACAAAAGCATTGGAGAAAATAGAAAATCATAAGTCACCGGATGTAAAAACTATCTTTGAATGTGACAAAGAAACCAGAGAATATGTACTTGCTTTAGGTTAGGTTATTTCTTTAGCCATCTGTATTTTTGTTTGAATCTTTTTAACCCTGGTTTAGTCTTATTGGAAACTTAGAAGGAGAATCTTTTTTAATGGATTATGTAATTTATTTTATTATAACTATAGGCGTCCTTGTTTTTATACATGAATTCGGACACTTTGCTGCTGCTAAACTTTGCGGAATGCGTGCAGATGTTTTTGCGATCGGTTTTGGAAAAAGATTATTCGGATGGAATAAAATTACCGGCTTCACTTTTGGTGATTTGCCTGAAGATTTTGACGGACAAGGAAATACTGATTATAGATTAAGCCTTCTGCCGCTTGGCGGTTATGTTAAGATTGCCGGTATGGTAGATGAAAGTTTCGATACAGATTTTGCAGATAAAGAACCGCAGCCTTATGAATTCCGCGCAAGGCCAACGTGGCAAAAAATAATTGTTATTTCCGCCGGCGTAATAATGAATCTCCTTCTTGCGTTATTTGTTTTCTGGGGGTTTAACTTTTTCCACGGAAAAGAATTTACAAAAACTACAACCATCGGTTACGTTGAACCACACAGCGCTGCTGATTCGCTTGGCTTTATGGCGGGCGATAAAATTTTATCAATCAACGGAAAGCTGGTTAATAATTGGGAAGATGTAAGGACTGATATTTTCGTTGCATCAATGGGACACGATGTTGATATAAAATATCTTCGCAATGGTAAAGTTGAAGAAACTGTTATTCCACGGAAAAAAATTCCTACAGATGAAAGCAAAGAATTGTTTTTAATTCCGTCCGGAATACAGCCAATAATAACTGATGTTTTGGCAAAATCCCCCGCTAAAGTTGCTGGAATAAAAACCGGTGACATTTTGCTTAAACTTGACAACACTCCATTATACAGCAGTAAACAAGTTACAGGAATTGTTTCTAGTCATAAAAACATTACAATCCCTTTAGTTGTTTTGAGAGACAAGGACACTTTAAACATTGCAGTCACTCCGGGTTCAAATGGAATGATTGGAGTTGGACTTGGCGACGCTTTTACTGGTCCGGTTGTTTACGAAACTTATGGTTTCTTTGAATCATTTATTTATGGAATGAAGGACATTGCTAAAATTACTGAAATGACATATCAAATGGCGGGCAATGTTATCAAAGGGAAAATAGCATTTGGAAAAGCTTTCGGCGGCCCTGTAAAGATTGCACAATACGCAGTTAAGTTTGCGGATAATGGAATAGTAAGCTTTCTTTATTTCTTAGCGATGCTAAGCTTGAGTTTAGCGATTATAAATATTTTTCCATTTCCGGTTTTGGACGGCGGGCATTTGTTGATGATAATTATTGAAGGAATAACAAAGAAAGAAATTCCTATAAAAGTAAAAATTGCAATTCAAAATGCTGGATTCGTAATTCTACTTTTACTGATGGCTTTTATAATTTATAACGATATCATCAACTTGTAATTATCTACAAAATTAAAAAGCCCGATTTTTGAAATCGGGCTTTTTGCTTTTAAAGAGTTTCGCTATTTATATATCGGTTTCACACCAAGATTCTTAAATATAAACGACCAAATATCCGTTTGTTCTTCAATAACTTTTGAAGTTGGTTTTCCGCCGCCATGCCCGGCTCTGGTTTCAATTCTAATCAAAACCGGATTATTTCCTTTATACTTTTCCTGCAGCGTTGCAATATATTTAAATGAATGAGCTGGTACAACACGGTCATCATGATCTGCGGTTGTAACCAAAATTGCCGGATAGTTTAATCCGGATTTTATATTTTGCAGCGGAGAATATTTATAAAGATATTGAAACTGTGCTGAGTCATCGCTAGAGCCGTATTCTCCAACCCAAGCCCAGCCGATTGTAAATTTTTGAAAGCGCAGCATATCCTGCACTCCAACTTGCGGAATTGCAACTCTAAATAAATCAGGTCTTTGATTTGTAACTGCACCAATTAGCAATCCGCCATTTGATGCGCCGTTAATCGCTAACTTTTTAGCCGAAGTATATTTATTCTTAATTAAATATTCTGCCGCAGCAATAAAATCATCAAATACGTTTTGCTTTTTCTCAAGCATTCCTGCTTTGTGCCATGCTTCGCCATACTCGCTTCCGCCACGGATATTTGGGATTGCAAGCACTCCGCCGTTTTCTAGAAAAATTAATCTTGAAATGCTGAATGCGGGATTGATACTGATATCAAATCCGCCGTAAGCATAAAGAAATGCCGGATTATTTCCGTCCATCTTTAAGCCTTTTTGGTAGACAATGAACATCGGCACTTTTGTGCCGTCTTTACTCTTATAAAAAATTTGTTTGGTTATATAATTTTCAAAATTAAAATCGATTTCAGGTTTATAAAGAACTGATGATTTTTTTGTATCAACATCAAACTTGTAAATTGTTGTTGGAAAGGTAAAAGATGTGAAAGCATAAAAAGCAGTTTTATCATCTCTCTTTCCGCTAAATCCGCCTACTGTTCCGATTCCAGGAAGTTTTATTTCTTCTTCATTTTTCCCATTAAGATCGTACATGTAATCATGACTGCAAGCGTCCTTCATATATTCCGCAAAAAGTTTTCCGCCGATAATTGAAACAGATTGAAGAACACTTTTTTGTTCCGGTAAAATTGTTTCCCAATTTTTTTCTTCAGGATTTTTCGGATCAATCAATACCAACTGGTACATAGGCGCACTTTTATCTGTCATCACCAAAAGCTTATCACCAATATTATCAATAACACTGTAGTTGTTATCAAAATTGTCAATAACTTTCATCCAAGGAGAATTAGAATCATTAAGATCTTTTACATAAAGCGCATTGTTGCTTGTTCCTTTTGAAAGATAAATAATCAAAAACCTTTCATCATCTGTAACTTGCGCTCCCATCGTCATCTTCGGTTCACTTTTATCTTCGTAAATCAAACTGTCTTGACTTTGCTCAGTACCAATTTTATGATAATAAACTTTATGATATTCATTGCTTAAAACGAGTTCTTGTCCTTTTGCAGGTTCCGGATAGCGGCTGTAAAAAAATCCGTCTTTATACCACGCAATTCCCGAAAATTTTATCCACTTCAAATCGTCGCTCAATTTTTTCTTGCTTGCAACATCCATTACAAAAAATTCATTCCAATCAGAGCCGCCGGAAGCCGTGCCGTATGCAAAATATTTTCCATCTTTTGAAACTGCATAAGTTGAAAGCGAAACTGTTCCATCTTTAGATAATTTATTAGGATCTAAAAAAACCTCTGGAGTTGATTCTAAATCTTTTTGAATGTACAAAACACTTTGATTTTGAAGTCCATCATTCTTAAAAAAGAAATAGTTGTTTCCGCCTTTGAACGGCACAGAATATTTAGGATAATTCCAAAGTTTTTCAAGGCGCTGCTTAATTTTTTCCCGGTATGGAATTTTTGAAAGATAATCGAATGTAACTTTGTTTTCTTCTTTCACCCATTCTTTTACCGCTTTGGCTGTATCGTTCTCAAGCCATCTATAAGGATCGGAAACGATTGTGCCGAAATAATTATCCTTCACATCAACTTTTTTTGTGTTGGGATATTTTAATTTTGTCTGCGAATATATTGCCATAACAGTTACCAATAAAATAAAAAATGTAAACCTGAATTTCATAAGAACTCCACTTTGAGTTTATAAATTTGAATGTAATAATAAGAATAAAAATTATTCTGTTGCAAGAAATTCTCATAAAAGTTTATTCGGAAAATTTATTTAATAAAATAATTCTTATGTTATTGCCATGTGATATAAAATTTTCAAGTTTTGATTAGTTAGATAAAAAATGTTATAATTTCAATACAGTAAAAAACAATTAAAAAGAAAAAGGAGATAATTATGCCAATTAGAAAAGCTAATGCCGAATGGCGCGGTGATTTGAGAAATGGAAGCGGAAATATTTCAACAGAATCCGGTGTGTTGAAAAATGTTGCATACAATTTTGTATCAAGATTTGAATCTGGAAATGAAACTAATCCGGAAGAATTAATCGGCGCGGCGCATGCAGCTTGTTATTCAATGGCTCTTTCAAATATTTTATCTGGCGCAGGCTTTACTGTAAATTCGGTAAAGACTGAGGATAAAGTCCATATTGTAAAACTTGAAAGCGGATTTACTATTACAAAAATCGAGATGCAATGTGATGCAGATGTTTCCGGAATTGATGAAGCTACTTTTTTGAAGCATGCTGAAGAAGCAAAAAAAGGTTGTCCGGTTTCTAAAGCGCTTACCGGAACTGAAATCGTTTTAACAGCTAATCTGAAAAAGTAAATAAAAAATATTTTTCTTACTTGCGGAGTAATGGAGTAATAGACGTATCAATTATTCCATTACTCCAAAATTCCAATCAACTTTCTTATCTTACCAGCTCTTGATATTCTTTGTGCCGTTCAATAAAAGTTTCAACGTAAGAACACGAAGGAATAATTGTTAAGTTATTTTCTTTGGCAAAATTAACTCCAGCAAATACAACTTCGGCGGCAAGCCCACGGCCGCGCAGTTCCGGCGGCACATAAGTTTTAATCATATCCATTGTTTTATTATCTAACATTATGTACCGAAGATAAGCTTCTTTGCCGTTAACAATCTTAAAAAATTTATTTTCTTCCTTATCGTGAATTATTCCATTTTCCATTAATACTCCAAATTACTTACAACAAAAATTTTTACTTTATAAAGTTATACATACTTAATAATTGAGGCAAGAATACTACCAATGTGATTTTATTTTTCTCTTTGATTTAAATTGGATATTGCTCATTTTGTTTGCGTAATTTTAAATTTATTATTAGAATTAAATTTCTTTGCACTTAATATCATTTAATAAGGCTTTGTTAAAAGGGAAGGGAACAAAAATTTAATGAAAAAAATAATTGCAGCAGTTATCCTAATATTCATATTTACTGCCGGTTGTTCAACCAAAGATTCAATTAATTCAAAATTTGTTGTTGGCGAAGTTGAAGTTGTAGGAAATGAACCTTTCATAAACCTGGCAGTTAAAATAAATCCGACAAGCGTTTACATTTTAAATTGTGATAACGAAACAAAAACTTTTCTTTTCAAAAACCAAGGGAAAATGATAAAAATATTTTACGATTCCATCGATAATGATAAGACGCCAAAAGAAATTTTTGTAAAGAAAGCGGAAATATTTTCGGGCACTCAAAACTGAAAAACATCAAAATGATTGCAAAATATTATAAACTTTAAAGGAATGCTTTTTGTGATATTTGAAAAACTAAATGAGGTAAATATGAGATTCATTTATGCGGTACTGGTTTTATGTACATTTTTTTCAATTACCATTTTCCCGCAAAATGTGATTATGAAATCACCAGTTAAAGAAAACATTTCGGCAAAAAGTTATCCAATTGATGGAAGCATGCTTTTGTGGAAACAAGAACAAGAAATTGCCAAATACGTCGCGGCACATCCTGAAGAATTTAAAAACCAACCGTTAAGAAAAACTTCATGGAATTTTTCCATAGGTTCAACTCACAATTGGTATGCAACTAATTTTACTAATAATTCCTTTTATTCTGTTCCTTCAACTTGCCGCGGTGTTGGAGTTAATTGTTATGTTTTTGTGGAAAATGCTTCATGGACTGCAGGCAAAGTAACACAAACTGCTGTTGATGCTGTAATAAAAGAATTTGATAATAAAACTCCAGCCAATTCAAATGTTGGTATTTATCAAACCGATGTAAATACTTTCGGTAACCCGCCGGATGTTGACAACGACCCCAAAATCATAATTGAAATTCTCGATATTCAGGATACTTACAGCCAAACAAATTCTGGCGGCTGGGTTGCTGGTTATTTTTACAGTTACAATGAAATGACAAATTTAGTTTCATATCCATACAGTAATCAGGCTGAAATATATTATATGGATTGCAATCCAACAAATTTAAGCGATACTTCCTCTAGCGGCGGATTTCAAACTGCTCTCGAAACTTGCGCTCACGAGTTTCAGCACATGATAAATTGGAATTACCACAAAACAAATCCTGAAGCTACTTTTATAAATGAAGGGCTTTCCATGTTTGCAGAAGTTAATTGCGGCTACCCTGCCTCATTTCAAGGATTATACGCAAATGAACCAAATCATTATTTACTTGATTGGAGAGGAAATGATAATACTCTTGTGTTAAATGATTATTCACGAGCTCAAAGATTTTTTATTTACTGGAATGATCAATTTGGAACTGCAAGCATGAAAAATGTTGTTCAAGATAATCTAACCGGAGTCAGCGGCTTGGTTAATGCTTTGTCTAAATCCGGACAAACATTAAGCTTCGGACAGCTAATGACAAATTGGGAAATGGCAAATGAATTAAATGATAGAACGATAAATTCTTCTTGGGGATATTTATATCCAAACCTTCCTGCTTCGGTTGGTAAAACTTTTTATAATCCAAATGTAACCGCAACTGATACTGTAAATAGGCTTGCCGCAGAATATCTTACTTTTAAAAACGGATCAAATTTAAATATTACTTTCACTGCACCGGCAAATTCAATTGTTATAAAAGCTATTGAAACTGGAAACAATACAAAAAGAGTGTTGGATGTTCCTCTCAATTCGCAATTTTCAGAGCCAGCTTGGGGAAGCACTTATTCCACAATTACATTCGCTGTTATTGATACTAATCAGTCTTCATCGCAGATCTTCAACTATCAAGCAACCGGAACGGTAACTTCAAATACAACCGAATTGAAATGGGATGACACCGAGCCTATTGGATATTTACAATTACCTGCTTCTGATACGGTTGCGGTTGTATTTGATGCCTTTCAAGGAGGAAAGCTTGATTCGGTGAGAATAGGTTTAAGAACTTCTGGTTCTATTACAGGCGGAATTTGGACTTATAATCAGAATTTCACAAAATCACCTTTACAAACAAAGTTAGCAGGACCATTTGTGGCTTCAATATCAACGACACCCGGCATTCCTTATCCTGTTCCATGGCCGAATTGGTCCAAAGTTGATCTTTCAAATTTAAATATATCAACTAACCAGCCGTTTGCTGTAGCTTTTGTAATACCTTCGACTAATAATCCTAAAGTAATGGTTACAGAAACACCTGGAACTAACTTTGCTAATAGTTGGACATATGATGTAAGTAGTAACACCTGGTTATATTATGTTGATAGCACAATCGCAACATATCAGTATTTAATCCGCGCTTATGTTTCTTTGGTTACTGGCATACAACAGGAAGTTGAATTAACTCCAAGCCAATTTTCTTTGTCGCAGAATTATCCTAATCCTTTCAATCCATCAACTTCAATTGATTTCACTTTGCCAAAAGCTGAGAAAGTAAGAATAACAATTTACAACCAGCTTGGGCAGCAAGTTTCTCAAATTGCCGATCAAGAATATTCATCGGGAAGTTATTCAATAAAATTTGATGGAAATAATCTTTCAAGCGGAGTTTATTATTACAGAATTGAAGCCGGAAGCTTCGTGCAGACAAAGAAAATGGTGCTGTTGAAATAAATAATTTGGAATATTGGAGTTTTGGAATGATGTATAAGAATACGTAACACTAAATACAAGATTCCACTACTGCAATATTCCATTCTTGTTAGTAAACAAAACAATTTTAATTTTCTTCAGGCCGTTTCATATTTTGTAATCCAACTTTTGAAATAAGCTGCTCATAATTTATCAGCATAATATGATTTGATTTTATTGCTTCTAAAAATTTGGGGGAAATCAACGCATTTAATTCTGCTTGACGATTTTTGCTCATCTCTTTTGGACCAAAAGGATTTAAATCAGTCATTGCTTGAAGTTCGGGGTTATCAATTCCAATATGACAGACGAGCAAATTTACTTGATTCGAATTAATGTTTGAAAGCGTTTTGTAAAGGCTGTCGGCTTTACTTTCAATCGGATCGGAATACATACTAGGAATATCTTGTTCTCCAAAGTATCGGGAAATTCCAAGATGATATTCGTTTGCAAGCTTCTCCAAAATTGCACGGTATTCAGGTTTATCAACTGCGGTGCCCATGTGGTAATCAACATATTTAATATTCAATCCGCTGTGAACTGCTCTTTCTATTTGAGCGCGGAGCTCTTTCTCAATTTCATTAAGCTTCGGATGATTCGCTTCAAACGCCGCTCTTGACGGGAAGAAATATCCCAAACTATCAACAAGACTTGGCACTGCCGACCTTCCGGTAACCGGTCCCCATCTATAATTTTTCCATTCAGCATTTAAAGTTAAATGTATGCCTACCGTAACTTGCGGATGATCTTTTAAAATATCCACAGCTTCTTGATACCAAGGGCAAACAAACATTACAGATGCCGAGAAAGGAATTCCAGTTTTAATTACTTTTTCAACAGCTAAATTAACTGAATGACTCATTCCAATGTCATCGCATCTAATTAGCAGTTCTTTTGAAGAACATTGATCTTGAGAAAAATTTATTGACGGGAAAACGAAGATCAAAAAAATAATAGACACAAAATATTTTTTCATAGCTTAGCTCTAATGATTTTATAAAGTAAAATAATTTATTTCTCGATTAATAATTTCATAAGTTCTGTTGCTGCTATCGAAGCAAGTTTTTTTATTTCTCCGCGATTATCTTCATCACCCATTTCATAAGTTAATGCTGGGCAATAAAAATTGTTATAAATCCATTCGTCAGAAGTTGGAGAGTTCGGATTGTTTAATGATTCATCAATATTTATATGATATTCCGGGAAAGCATTTCCAATTTCTGCAAACCATTTTTTAGTTATGTCATAAGCTCTTTCGTGAGCCAAGCGAACATCCTCCGGAATTGAATTATTCAAGCTGTCTTTTTTAGAAATATAAAAAACATCTTTTTGAGTTGAATGAAAATCAATAAAAAATTTCATTTTACCTGATAAGTTTTTTAATCTTAACATTTCATTTTTAACTGCTTTAGTTTCAGGCTGATTGAAATAATACCAATCGCGGTTTAGATCGACGCCGTGAATATTATGCCGCCAATTGCCGTTATCAACTCCGTCTGGATTTAACAATGGAATAACATACACTTTAAATTTTTTCCTAAATTCATTTGCGGTTTCAGAATTACCTGTAATTGTTTCAACAAAAGAGAACAATGCAATTGCACCAGTAACTTCCGGAGGATGCAGTCGACCAGTTAATACAATATAATCTGCTGGATCAGATGCTTCTGAAATTTCTAATTCTTCTATTGGTTTTCCTAAAGAAGAATAACCAATTACTTTTTTCTTTGCAAAAGAGTTTTGAAGAATTTTATCGATCCATTTTTCATAATTTGCCGATGTTATTAGTTCTTGACCTGAAACCCAAAGAGTGTCTTTATCCAAACTTAATTTAAGGAATGCACCGTTAGCTTTTTCTACAAAATAATTTGTAGAATCGATCGGCTTCCAATTAATTCGGTCGCTGCTAAGCTTAGGATAATATCTGTGCGATCCATCTTTGTATTTTAAATTTATCCAAACGGTCTGAGTTTTATTTGACCATAGCTTGAACGAATACCAAGCAGAATTATTTATCGGTGCATTTTCAGGTTCAATTTCAGCTTCATATAGCGTATCGTTAACTTGAAAAAAATCGTTCAGCCTTGCACCTTCAAATTCGTTGCTTGCCGAAACTCCAGAAGAATTTATTGTAATTGTTCTTTTGTGTTCGGGAGTTATGGTTTTATTTGTTGTAATTGTTGAGCCTGGAGGATCATAATATAATCCCTTAGGTATCTTTTGTGTAGTTGAACAACCATTCAAAATTATTAATAAAATAAAACTTAGAATAGAATATATTTTCAACAAAACTCTCCGGTTATAATTTATAAAATCCCTATTTTAAATTTATGTTTACGATTGAAAATATAGTTTTTTAAGTTCTAATTACCGAGAATAATTTTAAAAAATATTTTTAACCTTAGTCTTCAAAACACATGATGTTGTAAAATCATAGAACAATTCAGATATTAGATCCCAATAATTTGATCGATTATAATTTTTATTATTTAAAGAAACAATAAAAGTAATTTAATGAAAACTAAACTTGATATTGCAAAAAATTGGCTTCCGCGCTATACTGGTACTAAGCTTGATGAATTTGGAGATTACATCTTGCTTACAAATTTTAATAATTATCTCGTTGATTTTGCCGAGCAGTTCGGCTGCGAAATTAAAGGCCATAACCGTCCAATGCAAACGGCAACAAACTCAAATGGATTATCAATTATCAATTTTGGTATTGGCTCGGCTAATGCGGCAACTATTATGGATCTTCTTGTGGCAAAAAAGCCAAAAGGAGTTTTATTTCTTGGTAAGTGCGGCGGACTAAAATCTTCCACAGAAATTGGACATTTTATTTTACCAATAGCTGCTATTCGCGGCGAAGGAACAAGTAATGATTATGTCCCACAGGAAGTTCCGGCAATGCCATCATTTAAGCTGCATAAATTTGTTTCAGATAAAATAATTGAACATAAACAAGAATACAGAACCGGTGTTATTTACACAACCAACAGAAGAGTTTGGGAATGGGATGAAAGTTTCAAAAAATATCTTAAAACGCTATACACAATCGGTATTGATATGGAAACTGCAACGTTGTTTATTGTTGGGCTTGTAAATCAAATTCCGCGCGGTGCTTTGCTTTTGGTTTCGGATATGCCGCTTATACCGGAAGGAATTAAAACTGAGGCGTCCGATAAAAAAGTTACAGAAAGATTTTCAAAACTTCATTTGCAAATCGGAATAGAAGCCATGACCGAATTAGAAATTAAAGGTGAAGCGATAAAGCATTTTGTATATTGATTTAATTTTTTATCAATTAAGTTTTATTCTTGCATCAACAATATAGAGTTCATTATCTTCAGTTATAATTAATGGATTAAAATCAAATTCATTTATTCTTAGATTATCAAGCATCATCTGTGCAGATGATTTTATTAATTCCTTTATCTTTTGAAGACTGACAGATTTTTCTCCTCGTACACCTTTCAAAATTTTTCCAATTTTTGTTCTTTCAATAATTTCATCAATGTCATTATCATTTAAATATACCGACTTCAAACAAGTGTCATCAAAAATTTCAACATACTTTCCGCCGCTTCCAAACATAATCATCGGGCCGAAAGTATTATCTCTAAATCCGCCGATTAATATTTCATGCTTTGCTTTAACAAACGGCTGAATTAGAAACTTCTCCAACTCAATTTCGTTATCTTTAAAATTATTAGAGATTGATTCACCAATAGTTAAAAGCTCATCGGCATTTTTAATATTTAATTTCACTGCATCAAATTCCGATTTATGAATTACTGATTTTGATATTCCTTTTAATACAACTGGATAAATAATTTCTCCGGCAATATTGTTTAGTTGATTTTTATTGATCAAGTGCGAAGTAATTATCGGAAGATTATATTCTTCAGATAATCTTTTAATTGACCAATTGGAAATAAATCCGGTTTCATTTTCAAATCGATTTTCTTTCATCTTTGGATTTAAACAATTTTTCTTTTC
The DNA here is from genome assembly GCA_021824145.1 of Bacteroidota bacterium. Taxonomy (GTDB): domain Bacteria; phylum Bacteroidota; class Ignavibacteria; order Ignavibacteriales; family Ignavibacteriaceae; genus FEN-1297. The sequence continues at coordinate 120,823 of JAKALM010000001.1, read as the reverse complement.
TGATTTTTTATGATAAAACAAAATGTTCGAAATGACTTTCGCCGGATCTTCTGGATTTCTAAAAAGAGGTTTCTTCAATTTTGAATTGCGCAGGTAATTTTCCCAAAACTCCGGCAGCGGCATAACCACTTGATATATCGGCTTGATCGACGATATTGAATTTACATTTTCGATAACTCCAAATGCCGGAACCATAACCGGCTCAACAAATATTGAAATTATAGCATCAACATTTTCGTCTTCTATTATTATTTCATTTACAATTTTAAATTGTTCAGCCGAACCGCTTGGAAGAAGATCAACCGGATTTTCAACACTTCCTTCGGGATGAACAATTTCCCTCAGCTTATTTTTTGTTTCGTCACATATTTTCGCCAGTTGAAGATTATTTTTCTCTAAAGCATCAACCGCTAAAATTGCTGGTCCGCCAGCATTAGTAATTACAGCAATTTTATTTCCTAATGGTTTCGGAAAATTTTCGAAACCTTTTGAAGTATTAAAAAGCTCAGATAAATTTTCGGCGCGAATAATTCCAAATTGATCGAGAACTGAATTAACAACTTTATCGCTGCTTCCTAGTGCACCGGTATGAGAAGATGCGGCTTTCATTCCGGCTTTTGTTCTTCCGGCTTTTAAAATAACCACTGGTTTAGTAATCTTATGATCAACAAATTGCTGTAAAAATTTTTCTCCATGAGAAAAACTTTCCAAATAAAATGTTAATGTTTGTATGTTGTCATCTTCTTGCCAAAATTGTAGTAAATCGTTTTCAGAAATGTCGGCTTTATTTCCAACACTAATAAAGTGGCCAAACTTTATGTCTGTCTCTCTAAGTGAATTCAAAACAGCCGCGCCTATTGCTCCGCTTTGCGAAAGGAAAGCAGTTTTACCTGTCTTAGGTTTTTCAGCAACAAATGTTGCATTGAGTTTCACATCGTCAAATGTTGTAATTACTCCCATGCAGTTTGGACCGACAATTCTAGCTCCGGCATTTTTTACCTTTTCTAATATTCGCTTTTCAGCTTCTTCTCCTTCTTTGCCTACCTCTCTAAAACCAGCAGTTACTAATATTATAGATTTAATTTCTTTGAGAAGAATTTCATCTATTGTTTCTTCAACAAAGTTTTTGGGAACTACAACAATAGCCAAATCGATATGATCATTTATTTCTTCAATTTTTTTATAACAATGATATCCAAGTATTGAATCGGCTTTAGGATTTACAGGAAAAACTTTTCCAGTAAAACCAAAATCTTTAATTGATTTTAACATCTCATAACCAATACTTTTCTCTTTAGAAGATGCGCCGGCAATACAAACAGATTTGGGGTAGAAAAAATTTTTTATTTGAGAATTCATGAGAAAAATCCACATTTAAATCTTTAATTGAATACGTAACTTATTAGTAAAAATTTAATAGACTCAATTGTTATTAAGTAAAATAGTATTATAAAATTTTTTCAATTATTTTGTTTCCTTTGAAATAATTTTTGTATAGAGTAAGCAATTTCAATCTATATTTGAATATTAACCTCTATCAAAACTTATAAACTCTTTAAAATTATCATAAAATTTTCGAAAATAATATAAGACAACTAATAATTTCGGAAATTGGAATCTGGAATGAAAAAGGAGACAGGTCTGTTTTTATAATTGTTTTCAATTCTTTAAACTAAATTGAGTTTGATATTATATATTTGTTGTAAAAAATTGAACAGCTCACGAAAATGGAAAAAGAAAAAAATAATTTTTCAAAAGATAATTTCGGCGATATGCCGCCGGAAGAATTTAGAAAATACGGTCATCAGTTGATTGATTGGATAGCAGATTATTTTAAAAATATTGAATCATATCCAGTTCTTTCTAAAATAAATCCGGGTGAAATAAAATCAAGTTTACCACAAACTCCGCCAATAAATGGCGAGCCGATGAATGAAATTTTAAAAGATATCGATAGAAAAATTTTGCCAGGAATTACTCATTGGAACCATCCAAATTTTATGGCTTATTTCAATTCAACTTCCAGCGGCCCCGGTATTCTTGCTGAACTTTTATCAACAGCTTTTAATGCAAATGGCATGCTTTGGAAAACTTCTCCATCAGCATCTGAACTTGAAGAAGTAGTATTAAATTGGTTCAGACAAATGCTTGGGCTTAGTGAGAATTTTTGGGGAATAATTTATGATACTGCCTCCGTAAGTTCTATGCACGCAATTGCCGCGGCACGCGAACAAATAAGCGAATATCAAATTCGCCAAAAAGGATTGGCTGGAAGAAAAGAAATCAAACGTTTAAAAATTTATACTTCAGAACAAGCACATTCTTCAATTGAAAAAGGAGCTATAACGCTTGGAATCGGCATTGAAGGTATTCAAAAAATTCCAGTCGATAAAGAATTTAGAATGATCCCATCGCTTTTAGCAAAAGCAATTTCTGAAGATAAAAAAAATGGTTGGATGCCATTTTGTGTCGCGGCTACAGTCGGTACAACTTCAACAACAAGCGTTGATCCAGTAAATGAAATTGCTTATATCTGTAAAAAAGAAAACCTGTGGCTTCATGTAGATGCTGCTCATGCCGGCGTTGCAGCGATGATTCCCGAAATGCGATATATTTTAAATGGAATTGAAAATGCGGATTCAATGGTTGTTAATCCTCATAAATGGATGTTTACTCCTGTTGATTTAAGCATTTTATTTACTCGGAAACCAAAAATTTTAAAACAGGCTTTCAGCTTAGTTCCGGAATATTTAAAAACATCTGAAGATAATGCAGTAACAAATTATATGGATTACGGAATTCAATTAGGAAGAAGATTTCGTTCCTTAAAACTTTGGTTCATCATTCGTTATTTTGGAACTGAAGGTTTGGCAAATCGAATTAAAGAACATTTAAGATTAGGAAAAAATTTTGCTGAGTGGATTGACCATAATAATAATTTCGAAAGAATGGCGCCGGTACCATTCAGCACTATTTGTTTTCGTGCTCATCCAAAAAATATAAATGATGAAATTCAGCTTAATGAATTAAATGAACAATTAATGAACGAAGTAAACTCAACAGGGAAAATATTTTTAACTCATACTAAGTTGAATGGAAAATTTGTATTGAGATTAGTTATTTCCGGATTGAGAACTGAAGAGAAACATGTATTGCTTGCTCAAGAGATTCTGCAAAATAAATTATTAGAAATTTTATCATAATTAATATGCAACATCTTTTAGAATTTGGCTTACTTTCATTTACATCAATATTTACAATGGTAAATCCTCTTGGCGTAATTCCGATTTATACTACGATGACTTCTGAAATGCTGCCAGCCGAAGCAAAACGAGTTGCAATTAAATCTGTTTTAACTGCATTGTTAACTCTTTTACTTTTTGCATTTGGTGGAAGATTTATTTTTGAATTTTTTCAGATTTCTGTTAATAGTTTAAAAGTAGTTGGCGGAATTATATTTTTTATGGCTGGGTTTGATATGCTGCAAGCAAGATTAATAAGAACAAAATCCGACGAAGAAAATGTAGTAGATTATGTAAATGATATATCAATTACTCCGCTAGCAATTCCATTAATTTGCGGACCAGGTGCAATTACAGCAGCAATTGTTATGATGAATGACGCACATGAAATTTCGCAAAAAATTGTCTTATCATTTGCAATTGTTCTTGTTCTTGGCATTACATTAGCAATTCTATTAAGCGCAAGAAAAGTAATGCGGTTTTTAGGAGACAGCGGTAATAAAGTATTAATGAGAATAATGGGACTTATTGTAATGGTTATTGCCGTTGAATTTCTATTCAGTGGTCTAAAACCAATATTGAGAGATATATTTTCAGTTAAATAAATTGGCAAACAAAACTTGTCGGAAAAATTTATAAATGGATAAAAGAAAAGAACGGTTTTATAAATCTCAAAGCCACTCGGGAGCTTTAAAAACAATAATTATTTACATAATTGTTGGAGGATTGTGGATAATTTTTTCCGATTCAATTTTGCAGAAAATTTCTCTCGATCCAATTTTAATTACTAAATTTCAAACTATTAAAGGATGGTTCTTTATTCTTGCCACAGCTACAATGTTATATTTTCTAATTCGCCGATATTCCGAAGCTATTACAACTTCCACTTCCGAGAAAAAAGCACTTATTAAACTTCTTGATAATTTTTCAAAATTTTCAAACGATATAATTTTATTATTAAATGAATTCGGAAACATTGTAGAAGTTAATGATAGAGCCATTGAAACATACGGTTACTCTGAAGAAGAATTTCATAAATTAAATTGTAGAGATATCTGTAAAAAGGATTGTAAGATATTTTCTCCTGATTGTCTTGGAACAACCGGAGGACAAAATGGAAATTTATTTGAAGCTAATCATACTCGAAGAAATGGCTCAACCTTAGATGTAGAAATAAGCTCACGTTTTATTGAAATAGATGGAAAGAAGTATTATCAAAATATTATAAGAGATATAACTGAAAGAAAAAAATCCGAAAAAGCATTACAAGAAAGTCAGTTAAATTTCAAAGAACTTGTAGATCTATTGCCGCAAAATGTTTTTGAAGTCGATTTAAATGGCGTGTTAAAATTTGGAAATCGCGCCGGCTTTGAAATGTTTGGTTACATGCATGAAGATCTAAAAAATAATCTTACTGTTTTTGATATGATCGTTCCCGAGGATCGGGAAAAAGCAAAACAAAATTTTAAAAAGATTTTAGTGGGCCAGCAGAATGATTCAAATGAATATACAGCAATTAAAAAAAATGGCGAAAAATTTCCAGTAATGATTTTTACAAGCCCAATAATACGCAACAACAAACTATTAGGTGCACGAGGAATTTTAGTAGATATTTCTCCGCAAAAAAAAGCTGATGAAGAATTGCGAAATAGCGAAGAACGTTACAGACAACTAGTTGAATCATCTCCTGATGCTGTTGTAATGCATGCAGATGGTAAAATTATTTTTGTTAACGCTGCTGCAGTTACTTTAATGGGAGCTAGAAACAAAGAAGATCTTATTGGAAAAAATGCTATGGATTTTGTACATCCGGATTCCCGTAACATTGCAGCAAACAGAATTAAACAAATGCTTTTGTTCAAACAACCAGAAGCATTGACCGAAGAAAGATTTTATAAACTTGACGGCTCTATAATTTATGTGGAAGTTGCAGCTGCTCCAATAAGCTACCAAGGAAGGACGGCAATCCAAGTAATTGTTAGAGATATTTCAAAACGATACCAAACTGAAGAACAAATTAGAATTTTATTACGTGCAGTTGAACAAAGTCCCAATTCAATAGTGATTACAGATACCTCAGGAAATATTGAATATGTAAATCCAAAATTCTCTCAGTTGACCGGTTACTCACTTGATGAAGCTCTTGGGAAAAATCCCAGAATTCTAAAATCTGGTGAAACTTCAGAAGAAGAATACAAAAAACTTTGGGAAAACATTACAAATGGAAAAGAATGGCACGGCGAGTTCCACAATAAAAAGAAAGATGGAGAATTGTATTGGGAATCAGCTTCAATTACACCCATACGAGATAGTAAAAATAATATCACTCATTATTTAGCAACAAAAGAAGATATTACAACTAAAAAATTGATGACTAAAGAATTAATCGAAGCCAAAGAAAAAGCAGAAGAATCCGATAGGTTAAAGTCTCAATTTCTTGCTCAGATGTCTCACGAAATTAGAACACCATTAAATATAATTTTAAGCTACAGTTCGTTATTAAAAGATGAATTGGGAGATAATATTGCCGATGTCTATTCTCCTATTTTCAATTCCATAGACTCTGCTGGTAAGCGACTCTTAAGAACCATTAACTTAATTTTGAATATGGCAGCAGTTCAAACAGGAAATTTGAAACCAAGGCTCATCAAAATTAATTTAAATGAGATAATAGAAAATCTTGTTTTTGAGTTCAAAAATTCTGCTGAACTGAAAAATATTTCTTTAAATTTTAATTCGACTGACTCAAACCTAAATATTGTAACTGATGATTACATTATTACCGAAATTTTACAAAACATAATTGATAATGCCGTTAAGTATACAAATAAAGGTGGAGTTGAAATTAAAACATATAATCGTGATGATAATGTAAATATAGTAGTTAAAGACAGCGGAATTGGAATATCAAAAGAATATTTACCAAAATTGTTCAACGCTTTTAGTCAAGAAGAAATGGGTTATTCAAGGAAGTTTGAAGGAAATGGCCTTGGCTTAGCATTAGTTAAAAACTATTGCGATCTGATTGGTGCAAAAATAAATGTTGAAAGCAAAAAAGGAATTGGCACAACTTTTATCATCACATTAATTAACAGCTAAATTTTTAGATTGAAAAATTTGTTAATAGAATTTCATTTTTCCAATGCAATTACTTTATCAAATCTTCTTTTGAATCTTCCCTCGGCAATAAAATTAGCATTTAAAAAAGCTTTTACTAATTCTTTTGCTAACTCATCCCCAACTATTCTAGCGCCTAAACAAAGCACATTCATATTATCATGCTCAACACCTTGATGAGCCGAGTAAGTATCATGACAAACACATGCTCTAATTCCCTTGGTTTTATTTGCCGCGACACAAGCTCCTACGCCGCTTCCGCAAATTGCAATTCCTCTATCGGCATTTCCCTTTGTAACTTCAACCGCAACAGCATTTGCGAAATCCGGATAATCATCTTCTCTATCATAGACATGATTTCCAAGATCCAACACTTCATAATTTTGCTTTTTAAGCCAATCTACCAAAAAGTTTTTTAATTCAAAACCACCGTGATCAGATCCAATTGCAATTTTCAATTTTTGTTCCTTTCAAAAGAATTCAAACTCTCAAGGTTAATTTAATAATTTATTTCCAACTTCTACACTTCACAAATCATCATTACTAGAACTTAACTTAAATTTGTTTATTAAGTTTTCATCTGATAGTTTAAATTTAATTTATTAATCATTTTTTTTATGGGAACTCATTTTAAAGGAACAAAAAAAGAAATTCATTCACTGAATTCTTTTATAAAATTACTAAGAGCTGCCGATTCTGTCAGCAGTCGTGTAAATTTAAGTTTAGTAAAAAATGGCTTAACTCAAAGTCAGTTTAATGTTTTAGATGCACTTTTTCATCTTGGTTCTCTAAGCCAAAGAGATTTGGGCAAAAAGATTTTCAAGAGCGGGGGCAATATAACTATGGTTATTGATAATCTTGAAAAACAAGAACTTGTTGAACGTGAAAGAGGAAAAAAAGATCGAAGATTTTTCACTATTCATCTAACTAAGAAAGGGAAAGCTTTATATGAAAAAATTTTTCCTGTTCAATTAGAAGCGATTGTAAAAGAGTTTAATGTTTTAAGTGAGTATGAAATGATTGAATTACAGAAGTTGTGTAAATTAATTGGAAAACAATCCTCGGAAGAAAAGTTAGATAAAATTAAATAATTTTTTTAAGTGCTGCCAATTTTCGATTTTATTTTTTCCAGCATTTCAGGTAGAATTTCTCCAGCTTTTCCAATAAGTGATTCATCTGCTAAATAAGATATTTCCGTGCTTTCAATATTTATTTCAATTAAATATGCCTTGTTTTCTTTTGCAGTATAAATTAAAGATGCCGCAGGATATACCACTCCGGATGTTCCAATAATAAAAAACACATCACAATTTTCTGCCGCTCTTTCCGCAGCATTAAGTTGATCTTCAGGTAAATATTCGCCGAACCAAACTACATCAGGCCGAATTAACCCGCCACATTCACACTTCGGAACTCCGTGAGATAAATCTATTTCTTGATTGTAAAACGTATGACATTTAACGCAGTAATTTCTTTCAATATTTCCGTGAAGTTCATAAATTATTTTGCTTCCGGCACGTCTATGTAAATTATCGATGTTTTGAGTTATGACAATTACATTTTGAAAAAAATTTTGAAGCTTGGCAATTGTTAGATGAGCAGAATTTGGTTTTGAATCGTGTATAATTTTTTTTCGATGATTGTACCATTCCCAAACCATTTCAGGATTTTTTAAGAAAGCATTAAAATTTGCTAGCTCTTCAGGTTTCAGTTTATTCCAAATTCCATCTTTACCGCGAAAAACCGGAATACCGCTTTCTGCCGATATTCCGGCTTCAGTAAAAAATACAATTGTTTTTGCCGTTGAAATTCTATCAATAGTTTCTTTAGATATTTCCATTTACTTCACATGGAACATTATCATCTACTTATTTTTAATTTGCTCTAACAGATTCTTTGCTTCGTACAATTGACTATCATCATTCTCATCTCTTTTAGGACTTTCAATTACTTTATTCAACATTTCTTTTGCTTTTGAATAATCATCTTCTTTTATCAATGCCTTTGCATAATCTAAATAGAACATTCTAAAGTTGGGATAAAGTTTTATAGCAATATTGTATTCATTAAAAGCATTGTCTATATCTGCCCAGCCAAGTCCTAGAATTGAGCGAGCAGGTTTCCATTTTTCACTAACCTTATCATTTGTCCTTGCAAGCACGTAATGAGCAAGAGCTTGAACATAATTTCCGCCGTTACCTAAACTGATTGCTTTATCGCAATCGGCTTTCACAGCATTAACAACACCAGCAACTGAAAAAACTCCTTTGAACAAAGCGATTCTACCATTTGCAATTGCTCGTCTCACATACGTAATTGATTTATCTGGCGCAAGCTTAACAGACTTATCTGCATAATCATAAGCTTTTTGATAAACAGCAAGCTGCGCATCTTTTTGAGTGCTATTATTGTCCGGCATTTTTTCTGCGATATAAACATAAACACGACTTAAGCGCCAGTAAACTTCCCAATTATTTGGATAAAGTTTATCAGCCTTTTGAAACACTTCCAGAGCTTTTTGATTATCAAAATTTACATCAAGATAATCATCTCCTTGCTTAAGTAAATCTTCTAACTTTTGTCCGAATGTCAAATTAGAAATTGCTAATGAAATTATTAGCGAAAAAAAGAAAAGAAAGTATTTTGAAGTTAGTTTCATGATGAATCCCTTTTTTATTAATCAAATAAGGATTTATTAATTGAGTTATCAACTTCTGAAGATAGTCCGTGATTGTAAAGATCGGTTGCGGCAAGAGAAATAAATTTCGTCCATTTATTTTCTGAATTTGAATTCTGTGATAAAACATTTTTGTATGCATTAACTTTGGCGCTTAATTCATCAGCTTGATAAAGTGTAATTGCTTCAAGTGTTTTTGGTACAACCGGCGTTGCAAATTCAAGCTTTCCTTGATGACTTAAAATTAAATGAAGTAATAAATTCTTCAAGTCTTCAGGAAAACCGGGAATTTTTTTTGTTTCTTCATTCACAATCATAGATGCAATAACAATATGCCCAAGCAGTTTGCCCTTATCGGTATAATCGAAAGAAACATTTGAGCCTAATTCTTCAGTCTTTCCAAAATCATGAAGCATTGCACCGCAAATAAGAAGATCGCGATTTATTTCCGGATGAATGTCGCACATCAAATCGCAAATTTTTATTATTTCTAAAGTATGTTCTAAAAGTCCGTGAAGATATGAATGATGCCATGATTTGCCAGCAGGTGATTTAATAAATTTTTCAAAATTATCATTTGAAAAAATATTTTTTAATAATTGGTTTAGAAAAGGATTTGAAATTTTTTCAACTCTGGTTTTAAATTCTTTTTTCATCTCGCCTAAATCCTTTTTTGATTTAGGCAAAAAATCTTCAGGCGTAATTTTTTCTTCCGGTTTAGCTTTTCTAATTGAAAAAACTTTTATCTGAGGATTCCCTTGATAATCATCCATGCTGCCCTGAACTTTTGCAACATCGCCGGCTTTTATAGATTTCAAAAGATTGTCAAAATTTTCCCAAATATTAGCGGTAATTGTTTGGCTAGTATCGCCAAGCTCTAAATACAGATATGGTTTGTTTGCTTTTGTCTGTTTTGATTCACATTTCCTAATTAAAAGAAAATGATCTATCTTTTCTCCCTTTTCAAGCGTAATTAAATCCTTTTGATCAACCATATAGTTTCGATTAAATAATTGAAATCAACTTAAAAAAATAATTTTCTTACTGCAAGACAAGAAATAAAATCACAAATGAAAGTTTTATGCTAAATACTATTAAAGAATAAATATTTTATTTAGCAGTTTCAGCAATAACTTCAAATATACTTTCTTTAGGAAGATGAGCGATAACTGAGCGATTCAAGAGATCAATAGAAACTGCAATTGTCTTGTCATTTTCATTACCTTGAACTTTTCCAATAACACCAGCAAAGGGACCGTCAATAATTTTAACTTGAACTCCGGGAACCAATCCTTCATGAATATAAAAATCGGATTTTGTACTGAGCATTGTTTTTAAATTATCTATTTGCCATTGTGGAATTTTGGCAGGCCTGCCAGCATCAAATACACACCGAACAATTGCCTGCTGTTCAAGCGAGATTACTCGTTCTTTTTCATCAGCAAAAATAAAAATATAACCTCTCATCAACGGCTCAGTTACTTTTTTCTTGCGATCACTCCACTGTTTTAATGTAGTAATAGTAGGAAGATAATAATTAATTCCATGTTCTTCTATTTGTTCGGCTGCCTTAAATTCACTTCGCGGTTTAGTATAAAGTGCAAACCAGGCCTTCCCTTTTGCAGTAGGATTTTTATTACCGTTTAATTCGTTTTCCATAGAATTTTCCATAATCATAATTAGATCTTAAAAAATTTTATTTAATTATTACTCTTCCTATTGAATAATAAGTAAAATTATTTGCTTCCATTTTATCAAGATCATATAGATTTCTGCCGTCAAAAATTACAGGTTTTTTCAGCAAAGATTTAATTTTCTGAAAATCTGGTGTTCTAAATTCATTCCATTCGGTAACAATTATTAAAGCATCTGCGTGTTCTAATGCCTTATAAGCATCTTCAGCATAAGTTATTTTTTCACCAATTACTGCTTTTGTAGTTTCTTTAGCTTCTGGATCGTAGGCTGAAATTGTAGCACCTTTAGCAAGCAAATGTTTTATCAATTTAATTGCAGGAGCTTCGCGTACATCATCGGTATTTGGTTTAAATGCTAATCCCCAAAGTCCAAAATGTTTACCTTTTATTTCATTGTGGTAGTGATGCATAATTTTTTTAGAAAATAGCTCTATCTGGTTTTCATTAACTTTTATTACTGATTTTAGAATTTTAAAATCATAATTGTTTTCATTAGCTGTATTCACAAGCGCAATTACATCTTTGGGAAAACACGAACCGCCGTATCCAACTCCAGGGAATAAAAATCTTTTTCCAATTCGTGAATCAGAACCAATTCCGATTCGTACTTTATCAACTTCTGCTCCAGTAAGTTCACAAAGATTTGCAATCTCATTCATAAAAGAAATTTTTGTCGCTAAAAATGAATTCGCGGCATACTTAGTCATCTCAGCAGAACGCTCATCCATAAAATAAATTGGATTGCCAGATCGAACGAATGGTTCATATAATTGTTCAAGAAGTTGTTTTGTTTTGTCATTGCTTGTTCCTATAATGACACGTTCAGGCTTCATAAAATCATCCACTGCCATACCTTCTCGTAAAAACTCTGGATTGGAAGCAACATCGAATTCAAATTTTGGAGCATGCTTATGAATTTCTTTTCTAACTTTGTCGCTAGTACCAACTGGAACAGTGCTTTTATCGACCAATACTTTATACCCAATATTCGGTTCTGCCTTAAAAAGTTTTCCAAGATCATCAGCTACGCCTAGGATATATTTTAAATCAGCGCTGCCGTCGCCATCTTGCGGTGTTGGCAGACATAGAAAAATTATTTCTGATTTTCTTACTGCTTCATTTAGATCAGTTGTAAAGAATAATCTCCCGTTTTTAATATTTCTTTCAAAAAGAATTTCTAATCCCGGTTCAAAAATCGGAATTATTCCCTGCTTCATTTTTTCAACTTTAACTTTATCAATATCTACGCATGCTACATTATTTCCGGTTTCAGCAAAACATGTTCCGGTAACCAAGCCAACATAACCTGTTCCTACAACTGCTATATTCAAGATAATCTCCTTTAATTTTTTTGAATTTATAAATCAAAAATAAATCAGAAAGTAATAAAAATATAAACCTAATTTAAATATTCTTTAATTGAATTGGTCCCCATCTTTTTATTGATATTCTAAAACGATTTGTATTTTCTCGCTGAAAAGTTCTTCATCAACAGGTTTTTGCAACACCGATTCCACACCAAATAATTTATATTCTCTTCTTAAATCTTCGGATACATCTGAAGCTAAAGCTATTATTGGAATTCTACCGCCTTTGTCTTCACGTCTAATCGATTCTATAAACTGTATTCCGTTCATTAGAGGTAATTCGTTATCAGTTATAATTAGCGAAGGAATCTGAGTTAAAAAATGACTCAAAGCTTCATATCCATTTTTAACACAAATAACATTATGGCCCGGAAAATTTTCTTTTAGAATTATTTCATATCTTTTTCTTTCCACATATTCATCAATAACAAGTAAAATTGTATTTGGGGATGACGGAATAGTAAAATGAAATTCGCTTCCTTTACCTATTTCTGAATAAAACCAAATGTCTCCTTCGTGTTTTTCAATAATTTCCTTTACAAGTGAAAGCCCTAAGCCTGTGCCTTTTTCGCCTTTTGTACCTTCGGTGGAAAACATTTTTTCAATTCTAAACAATTTTGCTTTATTGGATTCAGAAATGCCAAGGCCTTCGTCTCTAACAATAACTTCAACAAATTTTTCATTAAAAAAATCAGCAGAAATTTCTATAGTCTTTCCTTCAGGCGAATATTTAATTGCGTTGCTTAATAGATTAGTAATTACTTGAGTTAAAAGTCGTTCATCTGCTTGAACAAAGAGAGAATCTTTAACTTGAACTTTTATTTCCAAGTTTTTTCTGATGGCATTTCCGGTTAATGAAGAAATACAATTAAACACAATAGATTGAGCGTTTAATCTTTGAGGTTCAATTTTTATTCTGCCTGTTTGTAAGCGCGACCAATCAAGCAAATAATTTACAAGCTGCAATTGGTTCTGCGAAGAATCATTTATATAATTTAAATACTCAAGCCTTTCTTCATTTGTTAGGTTTGGTTCATTAATCAAAATTTCTGAGAAGCCAAGTATGCTTGTAAATGGCGCACGAAGATCGTGCGAAAGCATTGAGATAAATTTATCTTTCGAAGAATTAAGCTGCCTGTAATTTTCTAAAGATTGTTCGAGCGAAATTTCTGTTTCTTTTAAGTCCGTTATATCTGTAACTATTCCATTGAATTCAAAAGCATGGCCATCATTATTGCGTTCCACAGAAACACTTTCCACAACCCAAACAACTTTTTTATCCTTTCTGATAATTCTATAAATAAGCTTAATAAAATTTCTAGATGAATCTTCAACAAAGTCAGTAAAAATTTTTTTTATCTTATACTGATCTTCTTCATATACAATTGCATTGCCCCTTCCGGGAAAATGCTTTAACTCTTCGCCAGAATATCCAGTTACTTTTAAAATATTATCAGTATAAAAAACTATTTCTTTATCTTCATCTTTTTTCAAACTCCACAAAAAACTATTTTCTATACCTTTAACAAAATCTGCAATTGGATTTTCAATCTTAATTTTAGAAGAGGCTCTTTTCTCGATCTTTTGATTACTACCACTTAAACTGCCATTATCACCAGATATGACTTTTGAATTTTTCTTCGTTGCCATTAAAAATGTTTATGAAATATTTTTTATAAATATACTAATTAAACTCTTTACAAAAAATAATAATAAAGTTGTACTTGATATAATTATGTCTTTACTAAATAATCTGAATCGAATAATTTATTCTCGCCATTCTGGTAAAGCGCATATTGAAAGCCTTTTTGAATTGCGTATGCGCCAACTTCCCCTTGCTTATTAATAGCAATGAAAGCAACTTGAAACGTTCGGTAATCTTTTTGTTTTTCTGCAATTCTTTTAATTGCAATTTCACAGGCTTCCTTAGGTGATTTTCCTTCTCTCATTTTTTCAACAACAAGATGGCTTCCGGAAATTTTAATTACTGATTCTCCAAGTCCAGTTGATGTCGCTGCTCCAACTTCATTGTCAACAAACAAACCAGCACCGATTATTGCTGAGTCTGCAACTCTTCCATGATATTTAAAAGCCAATCCGCTTGTTGTGCACGTGCCGGATAAATTTCCGTTATTATCAAGCGCTAGCATACCGATTGTATCGTGGTTATTTCTATCGATTACAGGTTCATAATGATTTTCTTTCAACCATTTTTTCCATGCATCCTTTGCAGTTTTTGTCAATAAATTCATTTTCTTAAAACCATTAGCTAAAGCAAACTGCAATGCGCCATCGCCGACAATCATAACGTGCGGAGTTTTTTCCATAACCATTCTTGCAACAGAAGCCGGATGCATAATGTGCTGAAGAAAAGCCACAGCGCCAGCATTTCCGTATTCATCCATAATGCTGGCATCAAGTGTAACAAAACCATCGCGATCAGGGAAACCGCCGTAACCAACAGTCGTTATTGAAGGATCAGCTTCAATTACGCTTACACCTTTTTCAACAGCATCCAGCGCTCTGCCATTTGAAGATAAAACTTCCCAAGCTTTTACATTAGCTTTAATTCCAAAATCCCATGTGGAAATTACAACTGGTTTATTAACCGTTTTGGAGTCATTAAAAGTTTTTTCAAAAGACATCAATCCTTTGCTTAGTTTTCTTCCTGAAGGATGGATTGAAGCGGCGGCTGCAGTTGTAGCAGCAATTGTTTCAATAATAAATTTTCTTCTAGTAGCCATACGGTTTCTTAAAATATTTAAAAATAGTTTTTCGCTTTTTATATAAATATCTAAAAGCCGATTCGTTTTTCAAAAAGCTAATCGGCGTTAAAATCTTAAATTGTACTTTTTATTTTAAAAGAATTAATTTTTTCGTCGATGTAAAATCATTAACTCTAAGTGAATACAAATAAACACCGCTTGCTAAATTTTTATTTCCAGCTGAAAATTGTGCTTCATAAGATCCAGCTGGTTTTTCTTCATCAACTAATTTTTCAACTTCTCTTCCTAGCATATCATAAATCTTTAGTGTAACATGTCCTTCTTTTGCAATTTGATACTTAATTACTGTTGAAGGATTAAATGGATTTGGATAGTTCTGCATCAAATCGTAAGTAAGTGGAATTTGATTTGAATTATTTTCTACAGCAGTTAGAATACTTTGATATTTAATTCTTGCTTCGCTAATTGCTGTTCTCAAATCGTTTAGATTATTTCCTGCAGCAATAGCAAAAGCAACAATTAAAGTTTGTCCAGCTTGAATTGTAAATGGTCCGCCGGAAGTTACATTTGAAATATCACCAGGACCAGCACTCGGTTTTCCAATTCCGCTTGAAATTGCTTGCCATTTTTCTGTTGGCGTGAACCCATCATAAATCTGCCAACTTGAAGTATCGTTATTTAGAATTCCCCAAAAACCATAATTTGTTGATGAAATTAATGCAGTTGCAACCATTGTATTAAAGCCTGAAATTGTATGTAGCGCATATCCAAAATTACCAGATCCATCCCATGCAGTCGAATCATTCTGTCCATCAACTAAATCCCAGTCACAGAAAATTCCCGTGTAAAAATTGGAAATGTTATTGGTGGAATTATTTGTAAAACTATATCTGAGAATAATATAGTTGTTATCAGGCGAATTGTTAAAACTAAATGATTGTAGCTTTGTTGAAATTCCCAATTTAGACGCACCAGCATTATCATCATTAAAAATTGTTTCGCCTTGCTGATCGGCATTGTGACCAGGGATTTGAATTTTAAAAGGTTCAACAATACTGAATGAAGTATCTTCATAATTTTGATCAGCACCGCGAGCAGCATCTTCAATTGTTGAAGATGAATTTCCAATTATCAACGAGCCTTCAAAAAGCATATTGTTGCCATTCATGAATTCAAATCCATTTCCCTCTGTATTTGTTGGATAATCATTGTATCCAAAATTTCCTTTGCTTCCGATTGTTAGAGAAACAATATTATTTGTTTGTGTTGAATATGAAGGATTAACCGGAATACTAAAAATCTGAAAATCAGAATAATTGCCGTCTGAATAATCTAATCTGAATTGAAGGTTTTGATCAAAAGGAAGTGAATTGGAAATTTTAATTGTAAATTGAGATGTTGAATTATCAAACGAATCAAGTGTGGCTACGTTGCTAATATTAAAAGTGCCGTTTACAATTGTTGAATATGAGTTCATACTATTAAGAGTAATAGTTAAATTATTAATCGGACTCAGATAATTCATAAATTTAATTCCAACTGAAATTGTTTCTCCAGGTTGAAAAACTCCATCTCCGTTTCCGCCAGGTGCCGCATCAGAAAATTGATAACTTATTGCCCTTGCCGAAATAGAATTTGAAATTGCGAGTGCTTTGTAAGCATCAATTCTTCCAGCGCCCAATTGATATTTATAATTTGGATTTAAGTTGTCAATATTATCGCAATTAACTCTAATTTGCTCAGCAACTTGAGCGGGAGTATAGTTAGGAAAATGAGAAACGACTAAAGCTGCAAGTCCGGCAGCAAGCGGTGAAGAAAACGAAGTTCCGGCGCCTGTAAAATAATAAGTGTTTGGCTGCCAAGTTGAAGCTATATTAATTCCTGGTGCGCATACATCTATATTTTCACCAAAATTAGAAAAACTTGTTACATTATCATTCTGGTCTGTTGCTGCCACGGAAAGAACTCCTTTGTAAGAAGCCGGATAAAAAGATTCGGATACTCCATCATTTCCAGCAGCCGCAACAATTAAAGCGCCTTTCGATTCTGCGTAATTAATTACATCTTGTTCTGCATTAGAATAACCGCCGCCGCCCCAGCTACAATTAATTACTTTCGCACCGTGGTCTACTGCATATTGTATTCCTTCAAAACCAAAGATAACATAAGGAGAATTAGAAGTCGGATCAATTTGGTTTGCTTGTGTAACTTTAACAGGCATTATCTTACATTTATATCCGATACCGGCAACACCAATCCCATTATTTGTTACTGCTGATGCAACGCCGGCAACAAAAGTTCCATGGTAAGGATTATCTTCAATTGGATTATTATCCGGAGTTGGATCATTGCCGCTTCCATTTCCGCCAAAATCCCAACCAATTGAATCACCAGGGAATTGTGTATCATTCTGCCAATTCCAGTTATGCCAAATGTTTGCATACAAATCGGGATGCGGCCAATCAACGCCGGTGTCTACAATTCCGATAACAACATTTGTATCGCCTTTCGAGATATCCCAAGCTTGTGCAGCTTTAATTAAAGCAAGATTATACTGCTGCGAATAATATTGATCATTTGGGACAAAGGTTAATCTTCTTACAAATTTTGGTTCAGCCCATTCTACATTACTTAATTCTTTTAACTTTGAAGATACATAAAGAGGATCGTCATTTGTATTAAATTTAACAACCATAATTCTATTTAAACCAAATGCAGATGTTGAAGCGCCAAACATTTCTTTTGCTGAAGCAAACTTAAATTGCCCAAAGTTTTGGTTTAACTGAGCAGTTAAATTCTGTGCTTTTAAAAGTCCGGTTAAAGGTTGGTTTTTTAATTTTACAACAACCGTGTTTGCAAGATATAAAAGATTACCATTGTGAATAATATACTGAGAACCAGCTTGGCTGGTT
This sequence comes from Bacteroidota bacterium, assembly GCA_021824145.1. Lineage (GTDB taxonomy): Bacteria > Bacteroidota > Ignavibacteria > Ignavibacteriales > Ignavibacteriaceae > FEN-1297. Next base: position 103,088 of record JAKALM010000001.1, on the reverse strand, counting down.
GAAGAACCTGATTGACTCTTAAATCCGAGGCTAAACAATACCATCAAACTGACAATCAAAAAAAAGTATCCAGAACTATTCTTGATTTTTTTTGAAATACTGCCATTCCCTTTTATAAATTTCATAAGATTCCTAAAATGTTTTTTAATAAGATAAAAATATTAATAAATCATACTTCAATTACAACGTCCGCCTAGTTACCTGTGATTTGAAATTAGAAATGACATTAAAAAACCCTGCCAAATTAGCAGGGTTTAAATTTTATAATATTTATTTTATTCTAAATGAATACTAAAAAGCATATCCAGCAATTAAAGAAACCACATTGTTTGTAAGTGTTAAATTATTGCCGGAATTATCCCAAGATGTTAATCCTAAAGAATAACGAACTGAAAAGTCTAATAATCCTGTTCCAACACCAAAAGCAACACCGCCGCCAAAAGCCAAGCCCATGTCAAAACCTTTAACTTGATTGCTTACATCAGCAGTATTGGTTGTACCATTAGCTGTTTGCTCAATGCTTGCTGCAACATTAAATGCAAATGAAGGTCCAGCATAAATTTCAGGTTTTACATTTGTATTTCCAGCAAGTGGAATATAAAGTTTCAAGAAGACTGGGACTTCAATATAGTTAAAAGAAAGGGTACTGTTTACTCCTCCTTGAGAAGAAGTTGCTCCTTTCATTGAGTACACAACTTGAGGTTCTAAAGCGAACATATCACTAAATTGATATGTCATAAAACCGCCAATATATAAACCAGTTTTTGAACTAAGATTTCCCGTAGCATCTTTGCCTCCAATATTGGCAAAATTCAGGCCTATTGTAGGGCCAAATCTTAAATTGGATTGAGCATTTACTAAAGCAGCACCAACAAGAAAGAAAAGAATGAATGGAAGAATTATCTTTTTCATGAATCGCTCCTTTTAAATTTTTAAATTATACGTGTTTAATTTGATAAAATTCGAATTAATTTCAAAAGAATTTTTTATTTTTTATAAATTTTCAGAAAGCAAAACCTCCATGCACGCCAAAGCTGTCTTATCCAAATCTTCTTTGCTGTGTACTGTGGATACAAAAGCCGCTTCAAACTGCGCCGGCGCCAGATAAATTCCTCGCTTCAGCATCTCGCCGTAAAATTTTCCGTAAAGAGCAGTATCAGATTTAACTGCCGATTTAAAATTATTTACTTCGCCTTCAGTAAAGAATAATGTCATCATCGAGCCGACTCTATTTAACGCATAATTCTTTTTAACATTCGCCAACGCTTCGCGAATTCCTTTTTCAAGATAAGATGATTTTTCTTCCAGAGATTTATAAATATCCGGGTTGCTTTTGATGTGGCTGAGAGCGGCATAACCTGCAGCCATTGCAAGGGGATTGCCGCTTAATGTTCCGGCTTGATAAACCGGTCCGCTTGGCGCAATCATCTGCATGATTTCTTTTTTACCTCCGAATGCGCCTACTGGAAGTCCGCCGCCGATAATTTTACCGAAGGTTGAGAGATCAGGTTTTATTCCGTACAGTTCCTGCGCTCCGCCTTTTGCTACGCGGAAACCTGTCATCACTTCGTCAAAGATCAAAACTATTTTTTCTTCGCTGCAAATGGTTCTTAAATCTTCTAGAAATTTTTTTTCTGCAGGAACAACTCCCATATTGCCGGCAATTGGTTCAATTATTACCGCGGCAATTTCATTCTTGTTTTGCTTAATGATTTTCTTAACAGAATCGATATCGTTGTAATCTGCAAGAAGAGTATCTGCTGCATTGCCTTTTGTAACGCCGGGACTAGTTGGAACTCCAAGTGTTAAAGCACCCGATCCGGCTTTTATCAAAAAATAATCCGCATGACCGTGATAGCAGCCTTCGAACTTTATGAATTTTTCTTTGCCGGTAAATCCGCGGGCTGCACGAACCGCGCTCATCGTCGCTTCCGTTCCACTGTTTACCATACGCACCATTTCTATCGAAGGGACGAGTTCCGAAATCAGCTTTGCCATTTTAACTTCAAGCTCTGTAGGCGCGCCGAAGCTTGTTCCATCCTCAACTGCTTTTAACAATGCCTCTTTAATAAACGGCGGATTATGTCCGAACAAATGCGGTCCCCAGCTTCCGATGTAATCGATGTATTCATTACCATCAACATCATAAAACTTAGATCCTTCGCCGCGTTGAATAAAAACCGGACTGCCGCCTACCGCTTTGAAGGCGCGTACCGGGGAATTTACTCCGCCGGGAATAAGTTTTTGTGCTTCGTTAAATAATTTTTCACTCTTAGATGTTTTCATAATTATTGGTTAGTTTATTTTATCAAATCTTCAAGAATTAAAACTTTGATTGCATTAACTTTTTTAAGCTTTTTATCATTAGTCAGAAAATAATCAGCATCTGAATTAATTGCAGCTGAAATTTGCAGAGCATCAGGAGTACGAATCGAATAGTCGCTCCGAAGCTTAGCTGCTAATTTCGATATTGAGACGTCTATATTTACTATACTTAGTCCTTTTGAATTATCCAAAATTTCCATATAAGTGTCGGCAATATCTTCTTTCTTATTCTTATAAGGATTCACTAGAATTTCTGTTAATGTTATAGACGAAGTAACTATCTCGAAATCTCCTTTGGAACATGAAGTGAAAAATGCTTGCAGAAAATCCAAATATGCTTCTTTCTTTTCAAGAAAATAAATGAAAGGAGAAGTGTCTACCCCGATTATTTTATTCCTGAAAATTTCAATCACTTCCAGGAATTCCTTTCATCATTCAAATATTTATCAGCATCGATCTTTTCCCAAATTTCTAAACCTAATCCTTCAAGCTCAAGCAAAGAATGTTTGCGAATACGCTTAGGTTTAAGTGAAGTTCTTATAGAATTTAAGAGTTTTCTTTTCTGTTCGGGATTTAACTTAGTAATCTTTTTTTCTATTTCTTTTACTATATCTTGCTTTTCCATGATTATCTCAATTTACACACTAAAATATAAAATAACTTACTTAGATTCTACATATCAAAAGTTTAAGAAAACATAGGAATAAATTTAAGAACAAAAAAATTTAGGCTTTCAATCTTCTAAGCATTAGAACAAGGAATTAAATAAATTACAACCCTATAATTCAATGTAAAATAAATTTCTGGGTTTTAATCGCCAAATAAAATCTTATAATCTTTTTCTTTTCCTTTTTCCCACCAACTTTTCGGAACAACTTTCCAATTTCCTAATGATTCCGGAGTAACTATTTTTTTCTTCTCGATCCATTTCATCAAATAAAATCGAAGATCTTTTTGAGTTGAGTTTATAACTCGCGAAGATAATTCTTTCTGCTGAATTTTTGCGCCGATAATCAAATGTCCGCCGCCGCCGTTTCCTCGATAAGAGTTTACCGCAATTTTGTATGTTTTCGACAAGTCAAACGGTTTCCCATTTGTAAAAGATAAAATTGTAACTCTTTCACCGGCAGGTTTTGAAACATCAACAGTGTAATTTATTCCGGCAGCGGATGAATAGCTGTACGAAGGCACGGCGAGCTGCGGTCGTCCGTTTGCATTAATAATATTGCCAGTAGAGTCTGTCTTAAACTTCAGTAAATGATCATTTTCATTTTTCATTTGATTGAACCAGTTGCCGTAGGAATACTCAAGATAATCTTTTATTTCCTGTCCGGTTAGTTTCATAGTGTAAAGAAAATTTTCATACTTGTAAAGATTAAACATGTCGCGGACATAAATTGTCCCTTTCTTAATTTCAGAGTTGAACGAAAGCGGTTCGGAAAAGGAAACATCGGCATGCGTGAGCTCAAGCTGAATTTTCTGAATCAAATCGACAAAGGGAGAATCGCCAAAAATCGATTCTCTCGTTGAAATAGTTTTTGTAAAAGCTCCAATCGGCTTTGAAACATATTTTTTTACTTCATCAACTACCGGAGAGAATTTCTTCATGTATGGCTCATCCGGTTTGTAATTTTTACTGTCGATAATTTCACCCTTTATTTCTTTCTTCCATTCATGAGTTGAACTGTCGTAATTCATAATTACATCAGCCACAGCAGCATGCCGTGCTGCGTTTGCCGGATCGAGTATCAACACATTTTTGCCATCCGGATTTTTTACAACTTCATTCCATACTTGATGATCGTGGCCTGCAAATACAACATCAAAGCCAGGAACAAGTTCGGCAACCAGACGCGACGCATTTTCAATTTCTCTTTTTCCTTCGTCGTAATTTTTTATTTCGTTTTCAGGTCCGGAATGAAATAATCCAACAATTAAATCAGGCTTTTCTTTTTCATTGATTACCTTAATCCACTTGCGCGCGGTGGCAACCATGTCATCAAACTGCATTCCTTTCCAAATATTTTTAGGAAGCCAGTTGGGGATTGCAGGCGTAATCATTCCAAGCACCGCAATTTTAATATTGGCTTTCCTAATAATCGTATACGGTTTGAAGTACGGCTGATTAGCCTTAACATCAACAGCATTTGCAGCAAGCCAAGGAAAATTAAATTCCATTCTTATTCTATCATACACTGGATGTCCTGGTTCAATATCGTGGTTGCCTACGGTGCCGGCATCGTACTTCATATAATTCATAACTTGAGCACAGATGTGCGGAACGTTAGTTTTTTCAAAATTATAATAATAAACCACGGGCTGCCCTTGAAGAATATCTCCGTCATCAAGCAAAATTACATCTTGATCTTTCTTGGCTCTTTCTTCTTTAACGTAAGAATAAATTTGCGCAAGTGAAGTATTGATTGGTCTATCATTTATAAAATCATAAGGGAAGAGAGAGCCGTGTACGTCACTCGTTTCAATTATCTTCAGCTTAATCTGCTGAGGATTGATTAAACTTGAAATTAAAATTAAAAACAGAAAAACAAAATTTGAGAGAAGCCTTTTTTTCAAAATAAATTTCCTTTCTTAAATCGAATTACGCTAAAAACATTAACGATTGCGGCTATTCCAATAAGCACTCCAACGTAGGGCAATATTTCTATAGTGTTTGAACCGCGCCAAAGTACATTCATAAAGCCCTCCATCGCCCAATAGACGAGAGAAAACTTGCTTAAGATTTGAATGAACGGCGGAAGAATAAATGTTGGAAACCACGCCCCGCCGATGCCGCTCATTGTTAATATTAGCAAAGTGCCAAGGCCGTTTGCCTGTGCTGCTGTTTTACTAACTGCCGCTAGAAGCATTCCAAATGCTGTGCAGGCTAATGCACCGGCAACTATAACCAAAAACAAATTAAAAAAATTTGAGAAGATGTTTATATTAAAAAGCAGGTAACCGACAAAAAACATTACTAAAAGTTGAATACATCCTAGAGAAAAATTATAAAGATATTTTCCCCATAGAATATGAACGCGTGAAATAGGAGATGAAAGAATTCTTAACACTACTCCGCTTTTGTTTTCATCAAATAAAGAAGTTGATGTTGCGGTTAAGGTAAAAAGCAAAAACATCATTGCCCAGCCGCCTACACTGCGTGTCGCATTCGGATTGCTTATCTCTTTCCCAACAAGCTGCTCTTTATCAAGCTGAAGAAGATTAGAAAAGAAATTCGATTTACCGGCAGCGCTGTCAATGTTTGATGAATCGGAAAAAGAAAAATTCGTCCAATGAAGGATCTGTGCAGTATCAACATTAAAATATTTGCTCACCGTCTCCGCAATCTTCTTATTAAAATTTTTACCTTCATTATTTCCTAAATACGTCTCGGCTTTGTGCTGCATGCTTGTCATAAACAGACTTGGCATTTGCGTCATCACCCGTTGTGTTAAAATTCCTTCAATCATCTGCATTTCCATATCGTTCTTCGGATCGTAAAAGAATTTCAGCTTCAATCCCATTGAAGTATCTGTGAACGCATCTTTAGGAATTATAAGCGCCGCAACCGCGCTGCCCTTTCTAACATATTCTTTAATTGAATTTGTATCGAATGGAACTATCTTTCCATTGTCGTCGCGGAATTTTCTTACAAGATGAAACGCTTTTGTTGTATCAAGAACTGATTCAAGCTTCTTTGCAACCTTTGCGCCACTATTATTTATGAACGCTATGTCGATTCCTGTTGGCCCGCTGCTTACACCGCTAAAGATTGATCCAAATAAAAAAATCAAAAATATTGGAACCACAAAGGTAAGGCTTACCGCCGGTTTATCGTGCCAGAATAAAATGTAATCTTTTCTGATGAGCTGTAAAACTGTTTTCAATCTCTTAATCTCCTTCCGGTTAAGTGAAGAAAAAGCGCTTCGAGCGACGGCTTGTTCACATCAATAAAATTATATCCGATGCTGTTGTCTTCCATCATCTTAAAAAATTCTGAAAGTTTTAGCTTTTCGTTAGGCTTCAGTTCATACTTTTCCTGATCGTTAATTAGAGTACCAAATTTCGTAAACAAATCTTTCTTATGTTCAGTTAATTGGTTTTTGTTGATTAATATTGTCTGCTCATATGGAAGCATTAGTAATAGTTCATCAAGAGTTCCTGCGGCGATAATTTTTCCGTGGTCGATTATCGCAATACGGCTGCACAATCGTTCCGCTTCTTCCATGTAATGAGTCGTGTAGATTATTGTCTTGCCTTCTTCGTTCAGCTTTTCAAGATAATCGAATATTGCATTGCGCGACTGTGGATCGACACCGACTGTAGGCTCATCGCAAAGAAGTATTTCGGGATTGTGTAGAAGGCTTGCAGCAATGTTTAAGCGGCGCTTCATTCCGCCGGAGAATCCTTTCACTTTATCTTTCCGCCTGTCGTAAAGCTCAACGCGGTTTAGATTTTCTGCGATGAGCGCGCGGAGAAGACTTTTTCTTATCCCGAAAAAAGATCCGAATATTTCCAGATTTTCCTGTGCGGAAATATCATCGTACAACGCTATCGACTGCGGGACAAGACCGATCTTCTTTCTCGACTCCAGATTGTTGCGCGTAACTTTTTCACCGGCAACAACAAGCTCGCCTTCGTCGGCGTCAAGATAACCAATAAGAAGATTCATTAAAGTTGATTTACCAGCGCCGTTCGGTCCGAGCAGTCCGAAAATTTCTTTTTTCTGAATCTCCAAAGAAATATTATCAAGCGCCGTTACGCCTGAAAATTTTTTAGAAACATTTTTAATCGAAATCATTTTATTCCTTCGGGAATGATTGATTACTGAAGTTACTTAAAAATTTATTTTGAGATTCTTTCTTGTCATTCCCACGAAAGTGGGAATCCATTTTTTGTTTATTTTGAAAAGCTGGATACCCGCTTTCGCGGGTATGACAAATACTTTTTATCATCTTGTCTAGATTCAGTGATTAAATAATCTTTGCTGCCGAAAATAAAATCTATCTTTTACGCCGTACAGAAAAATCTGATGAAATTCCGCTTCATTATTTTGAATGGTAATAAAAGCGCTTTGACGGCATATTAAATTTCAATCCAACACTTTTACCAGCCACTGATGGATAGGAAGCATATCTTTAAATTTCTTAAAAGAAAAATCTACAACATCAACATTCGTCAGTTCATTTATATTTTCACTGTCATAAAAAGCGTAAAGTCCTTCGTAAAGAAGATACTCGGCATAAGGTATTTCCGAATCATATCCTTTGGGAATTTTTTTGTACTTTTTTCCACCAATTCCGTATTTACCTTTCTTTAAAACTTTTTTAACTGCGGTATCGAGTTCTTTACCAAGCTGCGGGGTTGAAACTGCATCACGATAAAGTTTCCACTGTTCTTTTGAAGGCATGTAAATTCCAGATCCGTAGAAAAATCCTTTTGTGTTAACTTCCAAATAAAATCCAGGACTGTCCATCTTTTTCTTTCCTTCCCAGAAATAAATTCCGAGGTTAGTTTTGTAAGGCGATTTATCTTTGCTGAATCGGACATCGCGGTGAAGCCTGAATATTGACTTATCGATCTTAGGAATTGCTTGAATATTCGGTGCAATTTCTAAAAGCTTTTCTCCTATCTCCACAACAAGCTGAAGCGCCGGTTCGAGAAAATCCGAATTGTACTCTTCACGGTGAGCTTCAAACCATTCACGCGAATTATTTTTGGAAAGCTTCTTCAAGAAGTTAACTGTCTTCATCGGAAAATTTTTAAGCGCCGGTAATTTCGTCATAATTTCTCCAGGTGATTCTTAAATTCATTTAATGCAGAGTAATGGAGCATTGAAATAATGGAATAATAACTATATTCTCAAATTACATTATTCCATCTATTAGTCTGCACAAATTAAAATTTTAATTTATCGGTCCAGCCGGTTCGTGTTCGTATAAATATCTTGTCAACAGACTATACAAATGAAGGCTGGTATTTTTGCCTTCAAAAATTCCGTGCGTTCTATTCGGGTAAACCATCATTCTAAAAGGTTTGTCGAGTGAAATTAATTTATTCACAAGTGCTTCGGTATTCTGGTAATGCACGTTATCGTCGCCGGAGCCATGAACGATCAGAAGATTTCCTTTTAAGTTTTGCGCAAAGTTAATCGGCGAACCGTTTGCGTAGCCGACAGAATCATCTTGCGGCAGTCCCATGTATCTTTCCTGGTAAATCGTGTCATAATATCTCTGGTTAGTAACAGGTGCAACAGACATTCCGGTTTTGTAAATGTCGGGATATCTAAAAAGAAGATTCAGTGTCATCGATCCGCCGCCGCTCCAGCCCCATACTGCAACGCGGTTTGGATCGAGATACGGTCTTGTCTTCAGCAACTCTTCAACTGCTGCAGCCTGTTCTTTCGACGCAAGTATTCCAATCTGCTTATAAACAACTTGCCGCCACTCTCTGCCTTTTGGCGCCGGCGTACCTTGGTTATCAATACTCATAATTATGTAGCCCTGTTGGGCGAGCATTTCATGCCATAACCAGCCTCTACCCATCCATCTATCAAGAACAGTTTGCGCAGCAGGTTCCCCGTATACGTTAAAAAGTACTGGATATTTTTTAGCCGGATCAAAGTTGTACGGCTTGATGCAATATCCGTCAAGCGTTACTCCGCCGCCGATATTAACTTTAAAAAATTCCACCGGACTGATTTTCAGATTTTTAATTTTCTCTTTCAATTCAGAATTAGAAACGAGAGTTTGATAAACTTTATGATCCGGAAGATGAACTATATCCGTTGTGGACGGAACATCGAAAGATGAATAAGTATGGATAGCCCATTCTGAATTTGGAGAGATTTGATATGAATGCGTGCCTGGCTCATCTGCCGGGGTAATTCTTTCCGGCTTTCCGATTCCGTCAATATTTATTCTATACAAATATCTTTGCGTTGCGTTATCAGGCGAAGCGATAAAATAAACCCAGCCGTTTTTTTTGTCAACACTTTCTATGCTAATTATATCATAACTGCCAGGGCTTACGAGTTTTAAATTTCCGTTGTTTTTCGATACGATATAAATATGCCGCCAGCCGTCTCGTTCACTCAACCAGAGGAATTCATTTCCATTATTAAACCAAGTCAAATCGTCATTCATTACATCTACCCACGCTTTACTTTCATCAATAAACAAAGTTTTCACATCACCATTCTTAGCATTGCAGATCATTATTTCATTTTTATTCTGGAGCCGGTTAAGATGCTGAATGATAAGCTCATCTGAATTGTCTGCCCATTCCATTCTTGCTATATAATTATTCCGCAGATCGCCAGGGATTTTCATCCACACAGTACTTCCTCCTTCTGCACTAACAACACCAATACGGCAAGCAGAGTTTGTTGTACCTGCTTTTGGATACTGAACCGGCTTCACAAATGAATACAGAGAATCAGTATCGTCGATTAAAAGAAAATCTCTGATACCGCTTGCGTCAAGCTGCCAATAAGCAATGGATTTTCCATCCGGGCTCCATCTAAAACCGTCGCGCAAATCCAATTCTTCTTCATAAACCCAATCAAACGTTCCGTTAATTGTGGTGAACGAACCGTCGCTTGTAAGCTTAGTGATTTTGTGAGTTGAAAGATCTTCAACGTAAATGTTATTTTTCATAACATAAGCTGCCCTAGTTTCATCAGGAGAAAATTTTGCAAACATCAATGTTGATGGTTCTGCATCGCCACCCAGTTTGAACAAGTTCCAGTTCTTCAGATTTAAAACCCAATAATCACCGCGAGTATTTTGGCGCCAGACTCGCGCTGTGTTTGTGAAAATCAATAGCAAGTCTTTGTTTGGAGACCAGTGGTAGTTCGCAATCTGCAGAGGCTTTTCTTCTCCCCGCGGAATTAATTTTTCTGCCGGAACGATAATTTTTCTGGTCTCGGTTGCGGCATCACATACAACGATGTCTCGCCCGCCTTTAATTTGCTTGGAAGGTTCCAGCGTTGTATAATGTTTTCCATCCTCAAGCCAGCGCGCCGGACCAAACCAGCCTTCTCTAAAATAATTTGTACTGAAAATTTTATTAAGTGTAATTACTGTTGAATCGCTTTCCTGCGCTTGTGCAAGCTGAAAGAATGAAATGACTAAAAGAAATGAAAGTAAATAGTTTCTGATTTTCATGTTTTACTCCGGGCTGGAATTCTATGAAAAAATATTGATTGCAAAACCGGTGGTAAATTACAGTGAAAATTTATTTTCGGCAAGAAGGAAGTGATAAACGCAATGCAATTAGAGTAATAGAATGATGGAATGTTGGAGTAATAGTGCAAACATTACTCCATCATTCCTTTATTTCGTTTCCCGTAATTTATTTTTTCAATTTCCGGATTTCGATCCGATCGTTATCCGATCTAATATTAATCGTGCTTCCGCCGCCGTTCAAAATTACAGTTCCTTTTGCCGAACTGCTGTATTCTGAATCGTCTGATCGTTTAATTGGAAAATCCGATTTGATATAATCTGCAATTGACTCGCCATACTTTACGCCATATGCAACTGCATTTATAGTAACTTTAGCTGAAGGATCAATAAATAATTTTACTCCTCCATTCATAGAAGAAATACTGCTGCTTCCACTGCTGCTTGGTTTGAGTTCGATATAGATATCTCCGCTGTTGGTATTTGCATCAACATTGCCGGTGATATTATATAATTCAAGGTTACCGCCGAATGTTCTTGCAATTGTTGAGCCTGAAGCACCAAGAAGTTTAATATTACCGCCGTTGGTCTTAAGTGTTGCATTTCCAGAAATTTTTTTTGCGTGAATGCTTCCTCCCAAAGTACTTATGTCAACGCTTCCCCCAACATCTCCAACAATAACATCGCCGCCATTTGTTTTTGCTTTAAGATCTTTCCCAATATTCATTAAACTTATTGTTCCACCTTTTGTAACAATATTAGCTTTTCCAGATATGTTTTTTGTTTCTATATCACCTCCCATAGTTGAAAGCTCTAAGTTACCGTTTATATTTCCAGTAGTAATATCACCGCCATAGGTCGAAACTTCTGCATTGCCGCTGAGCGAGCTTAAATTGATATCACCGCCATAAGTTAGCGCTTTCAAGTACCCATTAACACTAGCAAGAGTTATATCGCCGCTTTTGGTATCAATCTGTATATTGCCTTTTAAGTTATTTGAAAGTTTAATATCGCCTTTGTTGGTTTGCAAAATCAAATTGAATTCCGAAGGAACTGAAACTCTTACTTCTGTACTGCCATAGCTTCCGCTGCCGTCAAATTTTACCGTTACATTGTTTCCGGTTTGACCAAAACTTAGCAAATTTTTTTGGCTATCATCAACATTTTCAATTGAAATATTTACTTCATTCTTATTCCAAGTATCAATTGAAATACTGCCGTTCATAAGAGATATTTTAAGCGTTCCGCCTTTATCAACTTTGAATGATTTTACTACATCTTCGCCATCAGCTGCTTTTAGAAAAAGAACTATAGACGAAAAAAATAAAAAAGCTGCTATTAATCTCATTGATTTCATTGTACACTCTCTTCCTTTACTAAGGATGCAGCACGAATGCGTACATATTCGTTGTCATCGTTTTTGATTTTTTGATTTAAGATTTTAATTGTTTCTGGATCAATTGTCTTTCCATTCTGAGTAGCAGTTGCAAGTCCATTTATTGCTGCTATACGAAGCCCTGAATTTTTATCTCGCTGAAGTACAAAAAGTAAAGCATCGTTTATTTGATTATCAAATGGAAAATTCATCAGTGCTTTCAACGCTTCCATTCTTACCGCAGGGTTGCCATCGTATTTTAATGCTATTAATAATGCTGATTTTACTTTGGGGTTTACATTAAACTTACCGGCAGAAAATTTTTCTTGATTAGTAGAAAGATTTGCAAGAGCATTTACAGTTTGAATTCTAGTGCCAGGGTTTTTTTCGTTAACCAAAGCTTCGGCTAAAATTCTTTGAACTGAAGGATCGCTCAATTTGCCTTTCATAGTAACTTGTTTAATTGCATCAAAAGTAAATTCTACTTCGCCGCTTTGCAAAGAGTCATTTATAAATCTAACATTTGCAATTGTTGTAGGTCCTTCACCTGAACTTTTTTTCTCATCAAGCAAATTAATATTATTCGAACTGGATGGAGAAAAAATTAAATATCCAGTAAACATACCAAGCACAAGCGAAAACGCACCCGCTAAAACTGGCTTTTTATAAACCCAAATATTTTTTCTAAATAAATTGAATATTTTTTCGAAGATTGATTGCTTAGATAGATCATAATTAAGTTTTCTGTGGAATTGGTCCCGAGCTTCGCGAAGAAGTTCATCATCAAATTCGCCGCTTTTATTTTGATTTATAGCGTTAATATATTTATTTAGATTATCATACTCTACCTGGCATTCGCTGCATTCAATTAAATGCTGATGAAGTTTTTTCATTTCTTCGTCGTTCAATTCATCAAGCAGTGCCAGTTGAATCATTTCTTTAATAATTTTATGGTCCATTTTCACTCCTAATCCAAGAAATCTTTTAAATGTTCTCTCATCTTTTGCGTTGCAAAGAAGAGATAATTTTTCACCGTGCCCTCAGTACAATTCATCATAGAAGAAATTTCCTTGATCTTATAACCTTTATAATGCTTAAGCGTAAAAACCATTTTTTGCTGCGGTGAAAGTTTTTCTAATCCATTTTCAATTTGTTCAGATATTTCGGCACTTATTGCCTTGCTATCGGTTTTTTCCTCGCCGGTTATACTTTCGGCTAACGACCTCGGCTCACCATCTTCAGAATCAAATTCTTCATCCAAAGAAGTGTACGCTAGCTTCTTTTTCTGCGAACGATACGTCAGGCAAACGTTGGTCGTTATCCGGTAAAGCCAAGTAGAGAATTCACTCCGAAATTCAAACTTCTTTATACCTTTAAAAACTCTTAAAAAAACTTCTTGATAAATATCTTTTGCATCTTCATTGCTTCCAACAAATGAATATGCAATTCCTAGAACATTTTTGTCATAAAGGTATATAAGTTCTTCGAAAGCCGCTCTATCTCCTTTCTGTGCCGCAATTATCAAGTTGTTTTCTTCTTTTGTCATTTAATCCTTTTCTTCTGATTAGTTAGACCACATTTAATTTAAAAGGTTGTGGGATGAAAATAATTTATGTTAACCCTGTTTTAAAATATTAATTCTTTCGCTCAAATGCCCAATTATTTTTAAAAAATTAATTTCAAAATTTGATGATATTTTTCACAATTTTTTTCAAAACTTTCGTAATCGGTTGACTTTTTATTTATCAGTTTGTAAATAAGTTTAAATATATTATTTTGATTTGAAGATAATTTGAATAAAATATTAGATGAAATAATTTTATGGAATTAAGAAAATTTGCAAAGACAAACCAAAAAATTTCTACTTTGGGTTTTGGCTGCTGGGGCATTGGCAAAACAATGTGGATTGGAGCAGACGACAAGGAATCAAAAAAAATACTTTATAAAGCAATTGAAGAAGGTATAAATTTTTTTGATACTGCACTTGTTTATGGCAACGGGCATAGCGAAAATTTAGTTGGAGAAGTTGAAAAAGAATCGGGTAAAAATTTATTTATTGCTTCCAAAATTCCTTCGCAAAAATACGAATGGCCTGCTTCGCCAACTTCTACTTTAGAAGAATCTTTTTCTAAAAATCATATAATTAAAAAAACTGAAGAAAGTCTGCGTAATTTAAAAAGAGATTATGTCGATTTAATGCAGTTTCATGTTTGGAATGATAAATGGAGCCATCATGATGAATGGAAAGAAGCTGTTCAAAAATTAAAGAAAGATGGCAAAGTTCGATACTGGGGAATTTCTATAAATGATCATCAGCCGGCAAACGGAATTGAAGCAGGCAAAACAGGATTGATCGACAGCTATCAGGTAATTTTTAATATTTTTGAACAGAAACCGATTGAAAGATTATTCCCATTTTGTAAAGAGAATAATATCAGCATTATTGCCAGAGTTCCATTTGATGAAGGCGCTTTAACAGGCAATATTAATCCATCCACAGAATTTCCAGTAGGCGATTTTAGGAATAATTATTTCCGGGATAAAAGAAAAGTTGACGTAAAATTAAGAGCCGATAAAATTTGGAACGACGTAAAATTTGAAACAAGTTCTCTTGCAGAAGCTGCGTTGAGATTTATCATCAGCTTTGATGCGGTAACTTCTGTAATTCCCGGAATGCGTAAAGAGAAAAATCTTTTAGCAAATATAGCAAGTGTAAAAAAAGGACCGCTTTCACCAAAACTACTAGAGGAACTAAAAGTTCACAAATGGGATAAAAATTATTACGAGTAAATTTATTCCAACAAATTTTTATTTGATTAAAATAGCACCACAGAAAAAATAATTTGAATTCAGTTCAAAATAAGAAAACTATAACTATCTTCGGCAGTTCAATTCCTAAAGAAGGTGAAAAAGAATATGAAGTTGCATATAAACTTGGTATTCTTCTTGCAAAGAAAGGATTTGATGTTTGCACAGGCGGATATCATGGAATAATGGATGCGGTTTCGAAAGGCGCAACAGAATATGGCGCGGAAGCAATTGGAATTACCGTTGATCTTTGGGGTGCAAAGCCAAGTAAATATTTAACCAGACAAATTGAATGCAAAACTCTTTTCGAAAGAATTACAAAACTTGTAGAATTTGGCAATGGTTATGTAATTCTTCAAGGAGGAACTGGAACATTGCTTGAACTTTCTGTTGTTTGGGAATTTATGAACAAAAATCTTTCACCAATTAAGCCAATTGCTTGCCACTCAAATTTGTGGAAAGAAATTGTAAGCTTAATGGAAAAACAGATTGAACACGAAGGAAGAAAAAATGGCTTGGTAAAATTTTTTAATACGCCGGAAGAAATTGCTGATTATTTAGAAAGAATTTTATTGCAGAAAATCTAATACTGCACTATAAACTAAATCAACGCTCATCTCTTTTATACATTTGAATTTCACATCATTCCGGGAACAAGTTAAAGGACGGGGTGAATATATAAAGCAAGGGGCGCATTCCAAATTTAACGAAACAATTTTGTAATCCGTTTTCCAAGGATGAATGTAGTTTTTATTTGTCGGCCCAATTAAAGCAACAACTTTTCTTTTCATTGCAGAAGCAATATGCAGCATACTTGAATCATTAGTTACAAAAACATCACATCGCTTCAAAATTGCAGCACTTTGTGGTAAATTTTTTGTTACCACAGAATTAACATTTTTAGAATTTATCCCAGACAAAATAAAATTTTTCAACTCTTCTTCTTCGGGACCGCCGAAAATTAAAATTTTTGCATTTTTTACATCTATTAATTTTTTACCAAGCTGAATGTACTTTTCCGGCTCCCATCTCCTTTTAATATGATTTTTTAACGTTGCAGAACCTGGATGAAAACCGATCACCAAATCATTTGGGTTGATTTTTGTATTTGCAATAAATTCTTCTGCAAAAGTCTCATCTCCTTTATTTAATGAAAAATTGAGATCAGGCTCTTCATCAAATTTTTTATGCAATAATTTTTCAACCAATTTTATATTTGTTTGAACATTATGCAAAGAATCATCTTCTATTATTGAAATGTTATTTAAGAATCCAAACTCCTGGAAATTCATTCTTAAATAATTAACACCGGCTCTTTTAGGCGCACCGAGTAAAAAATTTATAACGTTGTATTCTTTTCTATTGGATGGATAAACATTAATTGAAACATCATATTTTTTTCTTAACCCAAATAGAAATTTTAATGACGGCAGAAATCCACTATTTAGAAATTCGAAATAATGAATTTTATTTATGTCAGAATTTCTTTCATACATATCCTTTACAGCTTTGAACATTACGAGCGCATCAATTTGAACATCGGGATAAGTTTGGCGCAGTAATTTTAAGGCTGGCGTAAACATAAGTGCGTCACCTATTCCGGAAAGTGCCAATATTAATATCTTCATTAGATAGTTTTAATTTTGATGTGAAAATTTAAGAATTTTTTATGAATATCTAATCAGACGCGTAAAAAAACCCTTTAAAATATTTTTAGGAAAGAACTTTTTTAATTTATTCTATTATTCATCTTTCTTCTTAAAGAAAGAATCATATTTGTGCCTATCTACAGGCTTATAATATTTTTCGTAAAGTTCTGTTAGTCTTTGAAGAGAAATAGAATCAAATTCTTCTTCGTCTTTGTGCATTTTTACAAACATTTTGTAATCTTCAAGTTCGGCGTGATCGAATTTCTTTTCATACTTTCTTAATTCATCTAAATATTTTTGTTGATCTCTAAACGACATATAAAACCTCGCCGGTTAATTGACTTTCTAATTAAATCTTATTTATTAGACAACATTAATTATCATCTTAACCTGATCAATTTCACAGTTTAAAAATAAACAAAAATTGAATAAAAGAAATCTGATATACTTACAACACGATTAATTTTAAAATTTTATTTTATAATATAACCTGATTTTTATTTGACAAGATTTTTAACTCAAAGAAAGGCAAAATGTGCCAATTCATGAAAGAGATTATAAAGTATCTGTAATTCTTACAGTCTATAACAGAGAATCTTTTCTAAAACGAAGCATAGATTCGCTTCTTAGGCAATCATTAAAAGAATGGGAACTTATTGCTGTTGATGACGGCAGTGAAGATAATTCATTTAAAATTTTAACTGAATATTATTTAAAATACTCTAACATAAAAATTTTTCGCCATGAAAATATTAAACTGCCTTTAAGCAGAAATAGAGGAATTAAAAATTCTTCTGGAAAATACATTACTTTTTTAGACAGCGACGATGAATATGAAAAGGATCATTTACTTGTTCGATATAATTATTTGGAAAAATTACCTAAGTTAGATTTAATACACGGCGGAGTTAATATTATTGGCGATGAATATGTGCGAGATAAAAATAATCCTCAAAAATTTATTCATCTTTCCAAATGCACAATTGGAGCAACTTTTTTTGGTAAGAGAGAAGTTTTTCTGAATTTAAATGGATTTAGAAATATTGATTATAGCGAAGACTCTGAGTTTTTAGAAAGAGCTAAAAAACATTACAATGTTGTGAAAGTTAATTTCAATACTTATAAATATCACCGCGACGCACCAGACAGCATAACAAATACATATGCACCGAGATTATAAATACTTTATTTTGAACAAACCGTATGGAATTCTTTCACAATTTACAGATAAAGATGGAAGAAAAACTTTAGCAGATTTATTTAATTTCCCTAAAGATGTTTTCCCCGTGGGACGGCTTGATTTTGACAGCGAAGGATTATTGCTGCTTACAAATGATAAAGCGCTTACCAATTTCCTGTTAAATCCTAAACAACAACACGAGAGAGAATATTTTGTTCAAGTTGAAAAAATTCCCGCCGAAGATGATTTAGAAAAATTGCGACGTGGAGTAATAATTCAAAATATTAAAACATTACCCGCAAAAGTAAAGATGATAAATGAACCACCATTCCCACCTCGAATTCCACCAATAAGAGAGAGAAAAAATATTCCCACTTCATGGATAAGTTTAACGATTATTGAAGGGCGAAATAGACAAGTCCGCAAAATGACTGCAAGTATCGGCTATCCAACTTTAAGATTGATCAGAGTAAGAATTAAAAATATTTCGCTTGGAAATTTACTCCCGGGTTCTGTTCGAGAATTAAGCCAAATTGAAATTGAAAAATTGAAAAAATAATTCTTACAAACCTGGAGCTGGCTTTTTATCAAAATCAGCTTTTAAAAATTCTTTTGTCTGGGGGAAATTCATTTCAAAAGTATTTATCATTTCAATCTCAATTTTTACTTTTCCACTTGTAAAGTTTAAAACATGTCCGCCTTCTTTTTTATCCAATGATAAAAAATGAAAATGATATCCTGGAACATTTACGCCTTGCATATAATTGGGAAATTTAAATCCTACCAATGTACCTTGTATATTTTTGAATTTAAAAACAGATTGATTTTTTAAAACATCAGAAAGATTTGAATAAGGTTTAGCTTGTTTTGATTCACTTCTTGTTTCCATTTCAACAAAGCGACCGGTTATTTTAATTGCATAAATTAAATTTTGGGATGGAAGTTTCTCGTCAAGTTTTTCAATAAATTTATTGTAATCCATTTCGTTGTTCCAATCAAAAGATTCATCAGAATGAAAAAATGTTACACAAGCAAATGGAGTTTTTTCCGATTTTTCTGGCTGATTAACTTTACCATCATAATCAACGCGATAAACTTTTTTGTTTAATACTATCATTTCGCCATCAACACCGTTATATGTGCCAAGGCCAAAATCACCATAATGCTCTACTTCTCCAATCGTAATACTATCATTCATTACGCCATTAAGAAGAGAAATTATTGGAGATGTTTGATATAAAGTTTTACTATTTTTTTTCTGAGAATAATTATTAACAGAAATTAGTAATAGAAAAAATAAGATTGGAAATGTTCTAAACTTCATTTTTACCTTCAAAGTTTTACATTATAAAAATTGTGAAATTCAATAAGTACATTTAGTTGCTTTATTTTAAATTTTAGATAAACAATAAGGACATTCTTTCTTTTCAAGTTCAACAATTGCATTTATTTCTTCTCTACGCCTAAGCTGTTGAAACATTTTTATAACAGAGAGAGCTCAAATAGCAATAATAAAAAAGCCGACAATACAATTATAAATAATCCATAATTTAAAGTTACTGTACCTGTCAAAGAAGTTTCTTAAAAATTTGCATTTGAAACTGCAATTTTAGAACCCGATTTAAGTATTAAATAATTCTGAAGAATCAACATTTTTTAGTAGCAATCCTTAAAATTTTATTAAAACATCACTTACTAAAGATTTTACAATTGTTCCAAAAGCTGCGCAAATAACACCAACTGCCATGTCGAGAACATTTCCTTTAATTGCGAAATTTCGTAATTCATTAAACATAAAGTTGACTACTTTCATTTAATGAAAAAATAAAATTTAAACTTAGATTGTATAACCCTTTGCCTGAAATAATTTCATCAGGCATTTCAATTGAATTTCCAGGTATATTGTTAAATAAGGCATAAATTGTAATTGCATATATAATAATAATTTGAGTCATATTAACAATTTGGCATAGTTCTTATAAATCATGTTTATCGCCTCTTTAAAGGCATTGAGTTTTTATAACAAATTATTATTGAAAGGATATACGTATGAATGGCAAAATTTTCGCATTAAAGAACTTGGCTATTATTTCAGTTTCTGTAATATTGATGCTTGTTACAGGTTGTAAGAATTTGCCAACTGGACCAGTTGGGGTTCAAAGTAGTTCAACTCAGCAGGCAATGTTAAAAGCTGTAGAAGGTGATTCTGCAATTTCTTCGTTTGATTATAATTATAATGAAGAATCTGCAATGAATTTGATTGGAAAAACTACTACGGCAATCTATCCATTGCGTGTTGGACAAAAGATGAGAGTTGTTTCTACAGATTTTACTTATTCAATGTCTGGTGATACTGCTTATGGAACTTATACTAGAACATTTGAAGGAGTTTTATATATTGCAGCTTCTTATGACTCAACAACACACACTCACGACACAACGATTCAAAAACCATTTACTGCTGTAATTACAAGAAAAGTGGTTCTGCTTAAAAAGAATAACAATCCGCTGGATTCTGTTAATTTTGATTGGAAGGTAATTGCTGTTTCATTACCTGAAGGCGGAACATTAAACTCCAATGTTTATATCACTCAGATGACGATAAACATGCCGAATGGAGATATACTAATTATTAATGATCCGAATGATTATTATTTGGCCCTTGGCCAAGGAAGATGGAAACAAGTTCCGCATTTCAAAAGCGGGCAAAAAGTTACTATCCAACTAAGCGTTACCAGCGCTTATGCCGATACTGATTTTGTAACGCTCACACATGGCGCCGATATGCAAGGCTTGCATAGAGAAAAAATTAAATTTAATCTTATTTCATCAACTCAAAATGGAAATACTTATGCAAAAGTATATCAACAAACTTTTGTAACACATACTTGGCCAGGTTATTTTCATGCTGTTATAAATGTTTTTCCTAAGCAAGTTATTTTTGATGATTCTACCCCAGTTGAATCTAACACTTGGGGCGTACCATATTATGTTCGAAAATGAAAAATATTTTTTAATAAAAATAATTATTCAAAATCTCTCCGAAGAGGACGGAGAGATTTTATTTTTTCAAATTTTCTTGAATAATGCTAAAATGCTGTTTAATACGATAAAATAGATTGCAAATAATTAATACCGATATTAAGTTTATAAAATGAAAAAGTTGTTTAGATTTATATATTGTTTGTGCTTTGTAGCTTGTGGAATATTACTCAATAGCTGCAACAATCCAGCACCAACTGAATTGGTACAAGACAATCCTTCAATACAAAATCCTATTCAAGTAGAGGTTGTAACAAAAGACCCAACCGACGAATATTATAATAATGGTTTTGATACGACTGGGGTAGCTAATCCAGTAATAAATTATTCCAATGTAATTAATGTGAGCGGGATAAAAACAACCGAAAATAATGTTACCACAAAAATTTCATTTGCACAGGCAATTTTTTATAATCGAAACATGCCATTTAGAGAGCCGAGCGGAAGATTAATTGGCTACCAAACTGTTACGCCTGGAAAAGTTAAGTTCAATAATATTTTTGCAATGACTGTTCCTTACAAAATTAATTATAATAACCACGGAATGCATGCCGATACAATATTGGGAAATATGTTTGCTTTAACTCGCGGTATGATGGGACAGTTTAATTTTGATTATAATTCTTCAATAAATTTTCAATATATCCCAATGCAAGGACACTCTGTTAATTTTGATATTCCAACTCCTAAAGAAATAATAGGCAAAGTAATTTTATCTGGTAAAATTAAAAATAAAACTCTTAGCTGTTTATTAAATTGGGATAAGGGAAATCCTAGTGATAGTATTGAAATTATCCTTGGCGCAGTTACAACCGCTCAAAATTCTAATGGAACTTATTCAACATTACCGTTATATAAAATTAAAACACGAGATACCGGTAAATTATTAATTCCAGCAAAGCTGGTAAATGAAATTCCGCAGAACAAATTTAATAAGTTGGTTTTAACTTTTGTAAGAAAATATCAAATTCATTTTACCGGCAGCGGAAGCGATTTATTTATTTTATCTCAAAGCATTCACAGTATTATTCTAGATATTCCTTGAAGAAAAATTTTTACAAAGTTACTTTAATAATTGCTTTGTTTATGTCAATTAAGATATCAGCTCAAAGCTCATTCGAGCTTACGGGATATTGGTCTCCGGATTTTATAAACTTTTCTTTGATGAATAGCTTTGAAAGCAATCCATCAAATTATTCAAATCTAAAAGACTGGGGATTAACTCTTTCATACGGCGGCGAGTTTTCTTCAAGCGCTACTTCTAATTTATATTTGATTTCATTATCAAAAAAAATTGGCAATAATTTTGTTTCACTCCGTTATACTCCTGGTTATCAGAAAGAATTTATTTTTAATAATGGCCAATCAATTGTATTGCAAGATTCAACTTCGCAGCAATTAGATTCTAAATTTACTTATAAAGAATTATTTGGCTTGGGATATTCTTATAGAATTTCAAATCAATTTTCTGCAGGATTTTCGTTTCGATATTTTACTCAAGATTTTAACCAAGAAGGTGTATTGCCAGTATTTTCTGATACTCTTTATTTAGTTAGACAAAGTGAAGATTACAAAGCAAATTTTTGGCGCGGTGATATTGGGATAAATTATTCGCCATCTGAAAAAATTTCGTTCTCACTTTCATCAATTAATTTGATTAACATAAATGAAAATTCCATCGACCCAAATATTTCACAATACAATATTAGAAGAGTAAAAAATATTTTGTTAGGCTTTTCAGCAAATCCTATTGATTCGTTTAATTTTAATTTACTGTTTGAAACCGGTAATAATCTTCAGATTGGTTTAAATGAATTTTTAAATGCTTTTGGCGGAAATTTAGGAATTGGAATTACAGCATTCCACGATAATTTTCAATCGCCTTATTTTGCCGGAATTATTCCAGCTATTTCATATTCAAATAATTTATTTGGAATTGTACTTTCTGGTGTGAAATATTTTTCAAATAGAAATATTCCTCAATCATTTTCTTTATTTCAAGATCAAGGAATCAGCAACATAATTAATAACCGCTACAGTTTCGATAAAGCTATCCTTACTTTAACTTTTAACATAAATGCAATTCCGGAAAAAACAGTTGAATTTCAAGATGTAGAAATATTAAATGAAATTTATCCAACATTGACTGAAAATTATTTAGACAAACCATTTGCAATTGGCCGTGTTGTAAATCTGACAAACCATTTCGTCCAGATAAAACCATCTAGTAAAATTGAAGGTATTAATAATGGTAAAATTGAGTCGCCGGTTGTTTCGATTCCACCGAAAGACACTGTTAAAGTTCCTTTCTATACAATTATTCCACAATCATACGATAAACAAAAAGCCGGAATTTCTTATGTAGATTTTTATTTAGCATCGGCTAACCAAGAACTGGAAGATCAAGCTCAGAAACCAATTTTGATTAATGGAATAAATTCGTGGGATGGTAAAGTAATTAACCTTAGATATTTTATAAAACGAGATTTTGATTTCTCAATGGATTATGCAAAAAATATTTTGAGTCATTATAAAAGTGACTTAGACACTATGTCTTATGCGCTTTCTATTTTTTACAAAACAAAATTTTTATTCGATAACTTTGTAAAAAATCTAGTTTATACTGCAAACCCAAGGGCAGAAGCTGATTATGTCCAATTTCCACACGAAACCTTAAAATTAAAAGGCGGCAATTGCGATGACTTGAGTGTCTGTTTCAGTTCGCTTTTGGAAAGTGTTGGCATTCAAACTGCGCTTGTTGATTATAAACCCGTAAATGGGATTGGGCATGTTAATGTTTTGGTAAATACGCAACTTTCACCGGAACAAGCAAAACTAATAACCCAAAATGACAGCAAATATTTTATTCGAAAAAATGAATCCGGCGCAGATGAGATTTGGATTCCAATTGAAACCACAACACTAACAAATTTTAACACAGCTTGGGATTTAGGCGCTCAAAAGTTTAATGAAGATGCCCTTAACAATCTTGGCATAGCAAAAGGAAGTGTGGCGATTGTTGATATATATTAATTAAACTAGGAAAAGTATAGTGAGGTTAAAAATGAAAAATATTTTATTGGCAATAATAATTTCTACAGGAATTGTTTTTGGTCAATCATTTCATGTTGATAAAGTTCAAGGAAACGTAAAAGTTCAGGTGGGTACAAGTGAAAATTGGTCGAACGTTGTTGAAAACCAAACTCTAAACACAAACTCAATAATTGAAACCGGAAAAAATTCTCTTATTGTTCTGAGCGGCAATAAATCAAAATTTACTTTGAAGGGCTCATCGGCTCTTCAATTGTCAGATATAAAAAAAATGGGTGTAAATGATTTAATTCTTGCTTTGGCAATGGAAGACATGTTAAATGCACCAAAGAAAAAAGAAGAAGCAAATTCTAAAAATACTGCTGTTTACGGAGCTCAAATAAATGGGATAAAAAATCCAATAGTTGAAACTGATAATTTCGGAATTAAAAAATTAAATGGTGCCGTTCAACTTGCAGAAAGTGGCTATAAAGAATCTGCCGTTGTTGATGCAAAGAATACTTATAGGAAATATCCAGAGACAAAAAATCTTGCTTCGTTCAGAATATATTTTGCAAATATTCTTTCAGATTTTGGATTAAATGAAGAAGCTTATGATGAATTTAAATCAATTCAATCTTTAAATTTATCCAACGATCAAAAAGAAATTGTGAAGAATAAATTAGAAATATTAGCATCAAAACTTTCTCAGAAATAATCTCAAAATTTTGAAAAAATTTATTTTGTGTTAAAGCGCAATTTAATCAGTCAAACAACTTGCTGCTTGCTTATTGAATAAAATAATACTAATTTTGTTCAGTTATTTCGCCCTCTTGAGGGCGATTTTTGTTTGTATGAATTTATTAGAAGAAGAAATAAAAAATATCGCCGCCGAAATTGTTGAAAAGAATAATTTCTTTTTAATCGATTTATCTATTCACGGAAACCGTGGAAGTCGCTCAATTGAAATTTTTATTGATGGAGAAAAAAATGTTTCGGCAGATGACTGCGCTATTATAAGCCAAGAAATAAATGCACAACTGGAAAATATCCCGAATATAGGTCTTAATTATAATCTCGAAGTTTCATCTCCCGGTGTCGATAGACCATTGAAATTCTTAAGACAATATCCAAAACATATAAATAGAAAATTCGAACTTGTATATAAGTTTGGCGATGAAACAAAAAAAGTAGCTGCCAAATTATTAAAGATTGAAGGAGAAAAACTAACTTTTTCTTCAAACAACAACGAAATTAAAATCAATTTTAATAACATAATTAAAGCTAAAGTATTAATCAGTTTTTCTTAAACGGAGGAAGTTAGACATGAATGCAGATATCGTTGAATCCTTTGCTCAGATGGTGAGGGAAAAAGGGGTTGATAAAGATGTATTAGCAGGCATTATAGAAGAAATTTTTGGAACGCTTGTTAAAAAAAAATACGGTGAAGACGCCAAACACGATGTTGTTGTAAATATGGATAGAGGCGATATTGAAATTTTCTTGGAAAGAGAAATAGTAGATAAAGTTGAAAATCCTAATACTCAAATCAGTATTGAAGAAGTAAATCAACGCGGAAATGATGAAGAACTTGAAGTTGGTGACGATTTTGTAGAAAAGCTTCAGCTTGCTTCATTTGGAAGAAGACTTATTACTTTGGCAAAGCAAAATTTGAATCAGAAAATTAGAGAAATTGAAAAAGATCTTGTTTATAATGAATATAAAGAGTTGTTAGGCGAAATTGTTGTTGGCGATATTTACCAAATAAGAAAAAATGACATTCTTGTAAATCATAATAAAAACGAGCTAATTCTCCCACGAAATGAGCAAATACCTTATGAAAGATACAAGAAAGGTGAAACCGTTCGCTCGATTGTTAAAGAAGTTAAGAAGAGTAACAGCGGACCAGTAATTATTATTTCTAGAGCCGATAATACTTTCTTAAGAAGATTATTTGAAATTGAAATACCTGAAATATACGATGGCATAATTGATATTAAAGCAATTGCCCGCGAACCCGGAGAACGCGCTAAAGTTGCTGTTGAATCTCAAGATGCGAGAATTGATGCAGTTGGAGCGTGTGTTGGAATGAAAGGCGTTCGTATCCATGCAATTGTAAGAGAATTAAATAATGAAAATATTGATGTAATAAGTTATTCTGATGATCCTGCAACTTTCATTCAAAGAGCATTAGCTCCTGCTAAATTGAAAAAAATTGAATTGAATAATGCGGCAAAAAAAGCTATTGTAACAGCAGATAGTGATCAGGTTTCTTTGATAGTTGGTAGAAATGGTGTAAACATTCGACTTGCAATGAAATTAACTGGTTATGAAATAGAAATTTTAAGAGAAGAAAAGCCATTTGAAGAATATGAAGAAGATATTGAACTTATTGACCTTAAGGATGAATTAGGCGCTGATATTTATGAATTATTAATAAATAATCGCTACGATACTGCTCTCGAAGTATTAACAGCGGGCCCAGAAAAGCTTAAAGAAATTGAAGGTTTGGATGAGGCAAAGATAAACGAAATAATTGATATAATTAAATCCCAATTTGAAGAAGAAGAGTAGCTTAAATTATAGGTAAGCATTTTATGTCGGAAACTAAAGAGAAAAAAGTTCGAGTTTATAAATTAGCAGCGGAGTATAATCTTTCGGCAGAAAACCTCATGGAATTTCTTAAAAAGAAAGGGCATGATGTTAAATCTCATATGTCTTTGCTGACCGATGAAATGATCAAAGAAATAAATGACCATTTCAAAAAAGATATTGAGAAAGCTGAAAAACATTATAAAAAAATTGCTGAATTTAATAAGAAAAGAACAGAGAAAACTGAACACGAAGAAAAAACAGTTCAAGCAGAAGATAAAGGGCACGAAAAGCAAATTGAAATTGAACAGCCTAAGATAGATGAAGAAAAAATTGAGCAAGTGCATGAAGAAGTTCCGGCAGAGGCTACAGAAATAATATCTGAAGAAAAAAATGAAACAGTTTCAAATGAAGAAACAATACTTGAACAACCTGTAATTGAAGAGACAATAATAGAAGAAGTTTCTGCAAAAGAAGAAGAATCTTTTAAAGAAGAAACAAAAGTATTCCTTTCACCCAAAGAAATTGAAGCTGGGAAGAAAAAAGGATTAAAAGTTGTAGGGAAAATTGACCTAGGTGACGATAAAAAGACTGAAAATAAAGAAGTTGAAATTGAGAGAGAAACAATAAGTCTTCACACTTCTGCCGAAAAGCCAAAGAAAAAGAAAAAGCCTAAAGCTAAAAAGAAAATTACAGAACCAACTTCCGACGAGCCAATAGTTACTAAAAAGAAAAAAAGAGTTAAACTCTTTGAAATTGACCAGCGTGAAGTAAAAGAAGCAATTAGGAAAACTTTACTCAGCATGGATGACTCCGTTATTTCCGGCAGGGCAATCCAAAGAAAGAAAAAAAGAAAAGAACGCGAAGCTGAAGAAGAACGCAAGATGGAATTAAAAGCTCTTGAACAAAATAAAATAGCAGTTACTGAGTTCATAGCCGTTAATGAGCTTGCAAATCTAATGAATGTCCCCGTTGGGGATGTAATTTCAAAGTGTATAGAGCTTGGTTTAATGGTTTCAATTAATCAAAGGCTTGATGTTGAAACTATTACTTTGGTTGCCGACGAATTTGGCTTTGAAGTTGAATTTTTAAAAGAATATACTGCTGATGTTCTTGAAGACATCGTAGACGAACCTTCAACATTATTATTTAGACCTCCTGTTGTTACAATAATGGGACACGTTGATCACGGTAAAACTTCTCTTCTTGATTATATTAGAAGAACAAATGTTGTTGCCGGTGAAGCCGGTGGAATTACACAACACATAGGCGCCTACAGAGTAGATGTTGGGAAGGGAAAATTTATTTCATTTCTTGATACTCCTGGTCACGAAGCATTTACTGCAATGCGTGCTCGTGGCGCTCAACTAACAGATATTGTGGTTCTTGTTGTTGCAGCTGATGATGCGGTTATGCCTCAGACGGTTGAAGCTATCAATCACGCTCAGGCAGCTAATGTCCCTATTGTAATTGCAATCAATAAGATTGATAAGCCTGGCTCAAACATCGAAAGAATAAAACAGCAACTTGCTGATAGAAATATTTTAGTTGAAGATTGGGGCGGGAAATATCAATGTGTTGAAATTTCTGCTAAGACTGGACTTAATGTTGATTTACTGCTTGAAAAAATACTTCTTGAATCAGAAATACTTGATTTAAAAGCTAATCCAAACAGAACAGCTCGCGGTGTTGTAATTGAATCTCAGCTTGATAAAGGCAGAGGAATTACTGGAACAATTTTAGTCCAAAAAGGAACTTTAAGAATTGGTGATCCTTTTATTGCGGGAATTTATCAAGGCAAAGTTCGCGCAATGTTTGATGAGCGAGGTAATAAAGTTTTTGATGCGCCGCCATCAACACCAGTACTTGTTTTAGGATTTGAAGGTGCGCCTCAAGCAGGCGATACTTTTGTTGTTGTTGAATCTGATAGAATGGCTAGAGAAATCGGAATTAAAAGACAGCAATTGAAACGAGAACAGGATCAAAAACAAGTTCACCATGTTACTCTTGATGAAATTGCAAAACAAATTAGCATAGGTGGAGTAAAAGATCTTCCATTAATTGTTAAAGGCGACGTTGACGGATCTGTTGAGGCTCTTTCAGATTCTTTAATGAAACTTTCAAACGAAGAAGTAATTGTAAAAGTTATTCATAAAGGCGTTGGTGGAATTTCCGAAAGCGACGTATTACTCGCATCAGCTTCAAATGCAATTATAATAGGATTCCATGTTCGACCTAATTTAAATGCAAGAAAGCTTGCCGAAACTCAAAATGTAGATATCCGTCTTTACAATGTAATTTATGATGCAATAAATGAAGTTAAATCAGCTCTTGAAGGATTGCTGTCTCCAGTACTTTCTGAAGAAGTTACAGCCACCGTTGAAATAAGAGATACTTTCAAAATTCCAAAATTTGGAACAATTGCAGGCTGTTATGTTCAAGATGGAAAAATTACAAGAAACAGCAAAGTAAGAATAGTTCGTGATGGAATTGTTATTCACGAGGGTGAAATTGCTTCTCTAAAACGATTTAAGGACGACGTTAGAGAAGTAGATTCTGGTTACGAATGCGGATTGAATATTGCTAATTTCAACGATATAAAAGTAGGCGACACAATTGAAGCGTTCAAGATAGTCGAAACCAAGAAAAAACTGGCTTAAAATTAAAAAAGAAATCAAATTTACTTTTGCCGGTTTAACAGGAGATGATAAAATGACGCATAGAATTGATCGGGTTGAACATTTGATAAAAGAGGAAATAAGTTTAATTTTTTTATATAAACTTCAAAATAAATTCCAAAATATATCATTCGGATTTATAACAATAACTTCTGTAAAAGTAAGTCCGGATTTAAAAATTGCAAAAATTTATATCTCGGTTCTTGAAAAGGATAAACGAGAAGAAGCATTGGAAAAAATAAAATCCATCTCTGGTTATATTAGATCTGAACTCGCATCAAGAATACGAATTAAATTTGTACCGGAATTAAAATTTTTTATTGATGATACGCTTGATTATGTTGAAAAGATTGAAGGTTTAATTAAAAAAATCCACGAAGATGATAACAAAGGATACGACTGATTTTTCCAATCTAGACTTTCATTCTGGCGAAGCAATTTTAATTGATAAACCATATGGTTGGACTTCATTTAGGGTGGTTCACAAGTTAAGACATGCAGTAAAAGAAAAGAAAGTTGGCCATGCTGGAACACTTGACCCTCTTGCCACTGGTTTATTAATAATTTGTACAGGCAAAAAAACTAAAGAAATATCAAAATATCAGGATTTTGAAAAAACATATTCTGGTACAATTTTACTTGGGAAAACTTCGGCATCAATGGATTTGGAAAGCCCGGCAAATGAAATTAAATCCGTTGAAAATATAACTATTGATCAAATATTAAAAACAAGAGATTTATTTTTAGGTAATATTTTACAAGTCCCTCCTATGTTCTCCGCAGTTAAAATGAATGGAAAAACTCTTTATAAACTTGCACGCAAAGGGAAAACTTTGGAGAGAGAACCTAGAAAAGTTGTAATTCATAAATTTGAATTGAAAAAAATAAATTTACCGGAAATTGAATTCGAAATTGTTTGTTCTAAGGGAACTTATATTAGAGTTATTGCTAATGATTTTGGTGAAAAACTCGGATGCGGTGGTCTGTTAAGTTCGTTAAGGAGAACAAAAATTGGCAATTTTTCTGTAGATGATGCTTTTGAGGTTGAGGAATTATTGCAAAAATTGAAATCTACGTCTGAAAATTTAGCTTTAAGTAATTCTTAGTTGGATAATTGAGTGATTAACGAATTTCCATTTCAGAAAGAAAAGGCTTATATTTATAGACTTTTGTTTATATAAAATATAGTTATGAATGTGTTTTATAATTTATCGGAAGTACAAAAGGACAATAAAACAGTCCTTACTTTGGGCACTTTCGATGGAATTCATCTTGGACATAAAAAAATTATTGATCGTTTGACTGAGAAAGCGTCTCAGATAGGTGGAAGAAGTTTTCTTATTACTTTTGATCCCCATCCAAGAAACGTTCTTTCTGCAAATAAAATAAAGTTGTTAAATACTTTACCTGAAAAACTTGAAATATTAAATAGCCTTGGCGTTGAGAATGTTTTAGTAATTAATTTCACTAAAGAATTTTCCCAAAACAGCTCAGAAGATTTTTTTAAAAGTTATATTGTTAATAAAGTTGGAATTAAAGAAATTATTATCGGTTACGATCATCATTTTGGCAAAGGCCGTGGCGGTGATGAAAACACTTTAAAAGAATTGGGTTTGGAATTTAACTTTATTGTTTCAAGAGTAGATGCAGTAAATATTGGCGAAATTACAGTAAGTAGTACAAAGATAAGAAATGCTCTTCTTAGTGGTGATGTAAAACTTGCTAATCAATTATTAGGAAGAAATTATTCTTTCACAGGAATTGTTATCGCAGGGGACGGAAGAGGCAAGGAACTTGGTTTTCCAACTGCAAATATAAAATTAGATGATGAAACTAAGCTTTTACCAGCGATTGGAATTTATGTTGTTGAGTTGATAATTGAGAATGAAAAATATTTTGGTTTAATGAGCATAGGTAAGAGACCAACATTTTACAATGACGGCCAAGTAACTACCGAGGTTTATATTTATGATTTTAAAGAAAATATTTACGGTAAGAATGTAAAAGTAAATATGATTGAACGGATTAGAGGCGAAGAAAAATTTTCTTCTGCAGATGAATTGATTGTTCAAATGAACAAAGATAAAAGTGTAGGGTTAGAAATTTTAAGTAAGCTTACAAATTAAGTTTAAATTAATTAATCCCGGTAAATTCTGGGATTATATTGTATAAATAAAATAAAGGAAAGATATAATGACAAAAGAAGAAAAACTCGGTATAATTAAACAATACGGAGCTAATGATAAAGATTCCGGAAAGCCGGAGGTTCAAATTGCACTTCTAACAAAAAGAATTAATGATTTAACAGATCATTTTAATGTGCATAAAAAAGATCATCACTCAAGACGCGGCCTTATGATGATGGTTGGAAAAAGAAGAAGACTTTTAGATTATCTTGTAAAGAAAGATATCGAAAGATACAGATCAATAATTAAAGAATTGAATATTAGAAAGTAAAAAGGTAAGTAAATGATAGTCAGAAAAGAAGTAGAAATTGGCGGTAAAATTTATTCAATAGAAACCGGAAGATTTGCAAAACAATCGAACGGTGCAGTTATGGTACGGTATGCAGACACGATGGTATTGGTTACCGCAGTTGCTACTGAAGAAGCAAAAGAAGATCAAGATTTCTTTCCGCTTCAAGTTGAATATAGAGAAAAAACTTCAGCCGCCGGAAAATTTCCTGGCGGTTATATTAAAAGAGAAGGAAGACCGAGTGAAAAAGAAATCTTAAGCTCGAGATTGATTGACAGACCAATACGTCCTCTCTTCCCAAAAGATTTTAAGAACGAAACTCAAGTGATTGCATTTGTCTTTTCACACGATGGTGAAAATGATGCAGATGTTCTTGCTGCTGTTGGTGCATCAGCTGCGTTAACAATTTCGGATATTCCTTTTGATGGGCCGGCCGCCGAAGTTAGAGTCGGCAGAGTAAATGGACAATTCGTTATCAATCCCACTATTCAACAGATAAAAGAGAGTGATGTTGAATTAGTCGTAGCCGGAACTTCTGATTCAATAATGATGGTTGAGGGAGAATCTAAAGAAATTAGTGAGGTTGAATTACTTGAAGCTCTTAAATTCGCCCATGAAGCAATCAAGAAGCTCATACAGCTTCAAATAGATTTACGCAACGAAGCAGGTAAGCCTAAACGCGAAACCAAAGTTGTTCAAGTAAACGAAGAACTTAAAAAAGATGTATACGATTTGGCTTTTGAAAAGTTCAAAGCAATTGTTCATTCGGTTCTTGCAAAAGAAGAACGCAGTGCAAAGAACAAAGAACTTGCAGAATATGTTAAAACTTCACTTGTGGAAAAATATCCCGAACAAGAAAAAGCAATCGGAGAAATTCTTCATGATCTTGAAAAAGAATTAATGAGAACAAGAATTTTAACCGAAGGCATTAGATTGGACGGAAGGGACACAAAACAAATTCGTCCTATAACAATTGAACTCGGACTCCTTCCTAGAACTCATGGTTCGTCATTATTTACTCGTGGAGAAACTCAAAGTTTAACAACAGTTACTCTCGGCACCAAAAATGATGAACAAATAATTGATGGACTTGCTGATGAATATTCAAAAAAATTCATGCTTCATTACAACTTCCCGCCGTTTAGTGTTGGTGAAGTTGGAAAAATGTCTGGTGTTGGAAGAAGAGAAATTGGCCACGGTAATCTTGCCGAAAGAGCATTAAAAGTTTTGATGCCGTCTGAAGAAACTTTCCCTTATACTGTTCGTGTTAATTCAGATATTCTTGAATCAAACGGCTCATCTTCAATGGCAACGGTTTGTGCTGGTTCGTTAGGTTTGATGGACGCTGGTGTTCCTTTACAAAAACCCTGTGCAGGTATTGCTATGGGTTTGGTTAAGGAGGGCGATCAATTTGCTATTCTTTCAGATATTCTTGGAAACGAAGATCATTTGGGTGACATGGATTTCAAAGTTGCCGGAACAGTTGATGGAATAACAGCATTTCAAATGGATATTAAAATTAAAGGAATATCATTTGAGATTATGGAGAAAGCTCTTGCACAAGCAAAAGATGGACGCTTCCACATTCTCGGAATTATGAGTGAAGCAATAAAGAGTCCACGCGAATCGCTGTCACCATTAGCCCCAAGATTAATTACAATGAAAGTCGATCAAGATCAAATTGGATTAATAATTGGCCCTGGAGGTAAAACTATTCAAGGAATGCAAAGATTGTTCGGCGTTGATATAAATATTGATGACGACGGAACAATTAACATTGCTTCTCCGAACAAAGAAAACGCCACAAAGTGTAAAGAGTATATTAGAAAAATGACTGCTACTCCAGAAGTTGGTGAAGTTTATGATGGAATAATTACTAAGATTATGGACTTCGGCGCTTTTGTAGAAATTCTTCCCGGCAAAGAAGGATTGCTGCATATTTCGCAAATAGATAATAAGCGAGTTAATAAGGTAACTGATTATTACAAAGAAGGCGACAAAGTAACTGTTAAGTTAATTAAAATCGAGAATGGTAAATTCTCTCTTAGCCGAAAAGAATTATTAAAAGAAAACGGTAAAGAAACTCAGATAACAGAAGAAAAATAGTTTTTTATTTTTAAAATTTCTCTTCTAATCTCTATAAAAGAAAAGGAGAGAAAATGGTTACAAAATTTTAATTGCCAGTCGATTTAATAAAGAAAGGTAAATTTCAAAAAGGTTTACTGATTTTTTTAGTATTAATTATTAAAGCTCTACTGTGAAAGAAAAAAGATTAAATATTTTTACGCTTTTATATTTGTTGATTTACACAAAAATCAACATAGGTGAAAACGTGGAAAGAATTGATAATAACCAGCAATCAATTTCTTTATACAGCCAAAGCTTACGTTTAATTCTTAAAGCCCATAATGATGGAAGAGCAGAATTAAATGTTTTTAAAGTTTTTATTATGAAATATAATATTTCATTAAAAGAGTTTGTTTTATATGACAAAAGAAATTATAATCAATTCATCTACTACACAAACACGTGTAGCCATCACGGAAGATGGAAATTTAGTCGACTTCTTTGTCGATTATCCTGAAAACCGACGAATGGTCGGTGACATTTATTTGGGTAAAGTTGCAAGAGTCTTGCCGGGGATAAAAGCCGCTTTTATAGACATCGGGATGAAACACGATGCTTTCCTTCACTTTTCTGATATTGGCGCACGCACTCAACAATTTCAGGATATGCTTGGTGATGATGACAGTGACGTTGAAGAAGATGATGAAGAGGAATCTCAGGATAAGGAAAATCATTCAAATAGACACGAAAAAGAAAACACTGCCGAAATTCATGAGGCACCTTCTGTTCCGAAGCTGCATAAAGGGCAGGATATTCTAATCCAAATAACTAAAGAACCTGTTAACAATAAAGGTGTTCGAGTTACATCTTCAGTTTCTTTAGCCGGAAGATTTTGTGTTCTACTTCCTTTTGACAATAAGGTTGGCGTAAGTAAAAAAATCTCAGATTTTCGAGAAAGAAAACGCCTTCGTCATATTGCAAGAAGTATCCTTCCTCAGAGATTTGGTCTTATTATTCGCACCGTTGCACGCAACCAACCGGAAGAAGCTTTGCGAGATGATTTAAGAAATCTTCTTAAAACTTGGGAACAAATTCAAGCTACAGTAAAGACTGAAGAGCCACCTTCGCTTATTTATCAAGATCTCAACACAACCTCAAGCGTTATTCGAGATTTATTTACTCAAGATGTTTCCAAAGTTTTTATTGATTCCAAAAAACTTTACAAACAAATTAAAAATTATGTTCAACTTGTTCAGCCAAGTTTGGTTGATAAAATTGAATCTTTCAAATCTTCAAACTCAATTTTTGATGCTTTTAAAATTGAAGAACAAATCAAAACTTTAATGGGTAGAAAAGTTCCTCTTCCAAGCGGCGGATATCTGATAATCGAACATACCGAAGCAATGGTTGTTATTGATGTTAACAGCGGAAGATATGCTAAGAGCAAAGAGCAGGAATTAAATTCATTAAAAACTGATTTAGAAGCCGCAAGAGAAGTTGCGCGACAGCTTAGACTACGCGATATAGGCGGAATAATTGTAATTGATTTCATCGATCTTGAAGATGAAAAGAACCGCAAAAAGATTTACGACGAATTAAGAAAAGAATTCAGAAGAGACAGAGCTAAAGTTTCTGTACTTCCAATGTCTGATTTTGGATTAGTTCAAATTACACGGCAAAGAATTAGGCAAAATATTATGCAGGCAATGAAAGAGGTTTGTCCTTACTGCCTTGGAACTGGATTATTAACCAAACATTCGCATGTGGTTTACGATTTGGAAGAATGGATTAAGAAATTCAAAACACATTCTAAAGAAAAATCGCTCATTATTAAATGTCACCCAACTTTTGCATCTAAATTAAAAGTTGGAAAGCTAAAAATGTTTTTCAAATTCCGCTTTAAATATGGAGTTCGATTAACAATTGAAGAAGATGAAAAAATTCCGATTGGACAAGTGAAATTCTTTTCGAAGAAAACACAAAAGGAACTAACTGAAGAGATAGGAAATTCTTAAATTTGTGTCATAATTTTTAATAATTATTATCTTATCATAAATAAGGGAAAAAGATGAAATTTTTTATCGATACTGCCAACATTAATGAAATAAAGGAAGCTGCCGCACTCGGAATTCTTGATGGAGTTACCACAAATCCATCGCTTGTTTCAAAAGAAGGGAAAGATTTTAGAAAACTTCTTGATGAAATTTTAGCAATTGTAGATGGTCCAGTCAGTGCAGAAGTTATTTCAACGGATTACGATGGAATAATGAAGGAAGCAATTGAGTATTCCAAAATTCACAAAAATATTGTTGTTAAAGTTCCTCTTATTAAGGAAGGATTGAAAGCTGTAAAATCTTTAAGCGATAAAGGAATAAAAACAAATGTTACTCTTTGTTTCTCACCTTCTCAAGCATTGCTTGCCGCTAAAGCTGGCGCAACATATATTAGTCCGTTTGTTGGCCGACTTGATGATATAAGCACTTCAGGTATGGATTTGATTTCTCAAATAGTTCAGATTTACAAAAATTATAATTACGAAACTCAAGTGCTTGTTGCAAGCATTCGCCATCCACTTCATCTAGTGGAAGCTGCTTTAATTGGCGCTGATGTTTGTACAATGCCTTTCGATGTAATTAATAAATTGTTTAATCATCCTTTGACCGATATTGGTCTTGAAAAATTCTTGAAAGATTGGAATAAGCTGAATAAAAAATGAAAAAGACAACATTATATTCCGTACATGAAAAATTAGGCGCAAAGATTGTAGAGTTTGCAGGCTATCTAATGCCTATTCAATATTCTTCAATAATTGCAGAACATAAAGCAGTCAGAAATTCTGTTGGTGTTTTCGATGTTTCTCACATGGGTGAAGTTTTCGTTTCTGGCGAAAACGCATTGGACTTTATTCAGTATATAACAATTAACGATGCATCAAAATTATTTCCCGGGAAAGTACAGTATTCTGCAATGTGCTACCCTGACGGCGGTATTGTTGATGATCTTCTTGTTTATAAAATTTCTGATACTCAATTTATGCTTGTTATAAACGCATCTAATATTGAAAAAGATTTCAACTGGATGCTTCAAAACAATAAGTTCGGAGTTAAATTAGAAAATAAAAGCGATGAATATTCTCTTCTAGCAATTCAAGGTCCAAAATCAAAAGAAGTACTTCAGAAAATTTGCGACAAAGAATTGAATATTGAATATTATAATTTCTTCGAAGCAAAAATAGCCGGCTACGATATGATTGTTTCCAGAACCGGTTATACCGGCGAGCTTGGATTTGAAATTTATTTTAAAGGCGATGAAAAACTTGCCGAAGAAGTCTGGAATGAAATTTTTGAAGCAGGCAAAGATTTTGATATTCAACCGGTCGGACTTGGAGCAAGAGATTCTTTACGACTTGAAATGGGATTTTGTCTTTATGGAAACGACATTGATCAAACCACAAATCCGCTAGAAGCAGGATTGGGCTGGATAACAAAATTATCAAAAGAAAATTTCATAGCTAAAGATGTTTTGATGAAGGTTAAAGCTGAAGGATTAAAAAGGAAACTTACACCGCTTGTTTCAGATGAAAAAGCTTTTCCACGCCATGGTTATGATCTAACAGTTGAAGGCAAAAAAGTTGGAACAATTACTAGCGGAACAGTTAGTCCGGTTTTAGAAAAACCAATTGCACTTGGTTACGTAGATTCTGATTATACAAATGAAAATTCGAAAATTAATTTTCTTATAAGAGGCAAGGAAATTCCGGCAAAAATTGTTAAACTTCCTTTTATAAAAAAATAAAAATGATCAAATAATTTATTTTATGAAAATAAACGTATACTTTACACCATTAAGCATTGATGAATTATATTTTACAGGTAAGACAACAGTTGTAATTGATGTATTACGAGCTTCATCAACAATTATTACCGCCCTGCAAAATGGTGCCAAAGAAATAATTCCTGTTGGAACTGTTGAGTTTGCGGTAAAAGTTTCTGGAGGAATGTTTGGGGGGCAAACTTTGCTTGGCGGCGAACGTAACACGAAAAAAATTGAAGGGTTTGCTTTGGGCAATTCGCCATTTGAATATTCAGAAGAAGTTGTTTCTGGAAAATCTGTAATTCTTTACACAACAAACGGAACCAAAGCAATTGTTAAAGCAAAATTCTCCACTGATCTTTTTATATGTTCATTTTTAAATATTAATGCGCTTGCCAATCATCTTGCTGCTATAAATAAAGATTTTGAAATTGTTTGCTCTGGAAGATCAAATAACTTTTCAATTGAAGATACTGTTTGTGCTGGAAAATTAATTTCAGAAATTGAAAAATTGCATGATGATTTAATCCTTTCCGATTCGGCCCGTGCAAGCCAAGCTTTAAGTAAATCTTTTGGGAAAAGTATTTTAAAAATGCTTAAAGAAAGTGAGCATGGAAAAATATTAATTGAAAACGGCTTTGAAGATGATTTAAATTTTTGCAGTAAGTTAAGCAATACCGATGCAATACCTTATTATACAGGAAATGTACTGAAACTGCTGCCGGAAAATTTATTGGCTTCTGCCGAATCAATTTCTAAAAATACCGGAACAACTTAATTCCATCGCAAGGAATTTTGATAAAAAATTAATAATGCTGTGAAGAAAAAAGCAAAAACAACAAAACTTGTCAACGGAGAAAATCAAAATTCTGTAACCTCCGCAAAAAAGAAAAAGATTATTGGCATTCTGTTTATTTTGTTTTCGATAATTATTCTTCTAAGTATTATTTCTTATTCGCGATTTGACGAAGCAAATCTTCAAATAAAAAATTTAACAAATCAAAATGAAGTAATAGGAAACTGGCTTGGATTAGTCGGTGCATATACAGCATTATTTTTTGTTAAGTCAACAATCGGATATTTCTCAATCATCTTTCCGGCAATTTTATTTATCTGGGGAATTTCATTTTTCATTAATTTAAATTTTCGGCGACTAATAAACATATCAAACTTCCTTTTACTTACCGGATTAATTTTATGCTCGTTCTTCGGAGTTTTAGGAACTCATTTCAATTTATTTTCCGATGTTTATGAATTGCCTGGAGCTGTTGGAAATTATCTTGGTGAGTTTTTCAGCAGGCTTATTGGCGGAATTGGAAGCTTAATTTTTCTTTTTGCCGCATCAGTTATTCTTTTGGTTGTTGCTTTCGATATTAAAATAGAAACTATCTTTCATTTTTTTCATGAACTGTTTTCAAAATCTGAAGAAGCTGAAGAATCTGCCGTTGTTGAAGACAAGGAGGAAATGGAAAAAGAGAATCTGAAAAAAATTAAAGAGCTTGGAAAAGAGAAGAAAAAGAAAAAACTTTTTGCTAAAGATGAAGCAGCTTCCGCAGAAAAATTAATGGAAGAGGAAGCTGAAAAACAGACCAAAATCAGAATCATAAGAAAAGACGAAGTTCCAGCCAAGCAGGAAGTAAATGAAGTTCAAAATGAAGAAAATAAAAAAGTTGATTTAGAAAAAGTTAAAGAAATCCCCTTAAAAGAAATTGATCGTGAGAAAGAGGCAGAGCTTCCAAACCAGTGGGATGAAAAAATAAATTATAAAAAGCCAGGCTTGGATCTTCTTGAGCAAGCCCCAGAAGAAAATTTTAAAGTTGCCGAAGAAGAACTTAAACGAAATGCCGAACTGCTGAAAGAAAAACTAAAGTTATTCGACATTGACATTCAGGATATTTCTGTAACTCCGGGACCGGTTGTCACTCTTTACGAAATTGTTCCGGCGCCTGGAGTAAAGATAAGCCGAATAGTTGGACTTGAACATGATATCGCACTTGCTCTTGCTGCAAGAGGAATAAGAATTATTGCACCAATTCCAGGTAAGAGCGCAATTGGAGTTGAAATACCGAACGCTGTAGCATCGTTAGTTAATGCTCGTTCGGTACTTGGAAAAATTTCCGAATCAAAAGCAGAATTGCCAATTGCACTTGGCAAAACAATAAACGGCGATGTTTATGTAACAGATCTTTCTAAAATGCCTCACATGCTTATTGCAGGTTCTACCGGTTCCGGCAAAAGCGTTGGCATCAATATGATAATTACAAGCTTGCTTTATTCAAAACAACCTTCCGAAGTAAAGCTGATAATGATTGATCCTAAAAAAATCGAGCTTTCTTTCTACAACAAACTTCGCAGGCATTATCTTGCTGTTTCTCCCGATCTTGAAGAAGAAATAATTACCAATCCGCAGAACGCTGTAATTCTTCTTAAATCTGTGGAGTATGAAATGGAAAAACGCTACGACAAACTTGCTAAAGCCGGCGTAAGAAATATTGTTGATTACAACCAAAAAGTTTTAGATCCGAAGCGGCGGCCGAAAGATACCGACGAAATAAAACATCATCCAATTCCGTACTTGGTTGTTGTAATTGATGAGCTGGCTGACTTGATGATAACTGCCGGCAAAGAAGTAGAAGAACCGATTGCACGTCTTGCTCAGCTTGCAAGAGCTGTTGGAATTCATCTTGTGCTTGCAACTCAGCGTCCTTCAGTTAATGTTATAACCGGAGTTATCAAAGCAAACTTTAGCGCGAGAGTTGCTTATCAGGTTGCAACAAAAATTGATTCACGAACAATTCTAGATATGAACGGTGCAGAACAATTGCTCGGACGCGGCGATATGCTTTTCCTTCCAACCGGCTCTCCAAAGCCGATAAGAATTCAAAACGCTTTTATCTCAACCGAAGAAGTTGAAGAAATTACAAATTATATTTTCTCACAGCCCGGATATTCCAAACCATATTTCCTTCCTTCATTATATGACAAGAAGAAAGAGGCATCTGCAGGATTTTTAACTGATCTTGATCCAATGTTTGAAGATGCGGCACGGGTCATTGTTCGCCATCAGCAAGGATCGGTTTCACTTCTTCAAAGAAGACTGAAGCTCGGATATTCGCGCGCGGCAAGAATTGTTGACCAGCTTGAGGAAGCAGGAATTGTTGGCCCAAACGATGGAAGCAAAGCAAGATCAGTTCTTGTTGAAAACGAAGAACAGCTTGAAACAATTCTTAGAAATTTATAGAATTTTTCTTTTTATATAAAAATTTCTGTGCAGCCGACAAAGAAAAATATTAATGGAAAAAGAAATAAATAATTTCTACCTATTTAACTAAAAACTAAATCCTACTCCAATTCCTCCCCAGGGAATCATTTTGTTTTCAGTAACAGAAACTATATCGAATGTAAGACTGAAGAAAAAGCCGCCTTCTTTAACGCTGTATCTATAGCCAATCGCAAAATCTGGGAAAAATGCTTCGAAAAATACGAACGAACCAGCCCCAAATTCAAAGTAGTTATTACCATGAATGTTAAGTAAAAAATTTACCATCATGAATGGAAATACACCAAAGTCTGTATGAGAACCGGAATTAGACGATGAACTGCTAAATATTATTGCCATTGCCAATCGTATGCTGAAATATTTAGAAACAACACGCTCATAATTTAGAGATGAGAAAAATCCGTTGCCAAATAATTCGGCGTAGAAAATATTGTAACCGCTTTTTACAGGGCGAACTACCGGAGTTGTTAAAGTATCTTTGTTCGCTGCTGAATCAGAAGTAATATACAAGGAATTATCACTATTAAACCATACAGCAAATTTTCTATTGGGAGAATTAATATTTGCGTACTTGTAATACCAATTTTCTGCAGAGAAATTAGTAGCGAAAATTGATGGACAGCCAAATAGTAGGAAAGAAAAAACTGCAGGTAAAAAGTATTTTATCTTCATAAATTTCATAAAGAGAAATTAAATCCAAATCCCAATTTTATTTTACCGGATAGTGAAAGTATATTATTCCCGTAACTATCGTAACCGTAAACAGTATTCTTATCAACCGGCTTAGAATAAATTAATTCTACAAATGATATTTTAGACAAAAAATATTCAGCACCAATATTTAGATAAGTAAAATTTCTTTTAACTAATATCAGCGGATTGTTTCCTGGAGAATCATTGCCTCCGGATATAAATGCATAACTAAAACCTCCGGAAGCAAATAGATTATTTATAACCATATATTTAAATGCGGCTCCCAATTCCAGTCCGTCCCAATTATCGGCAAATGAATTATAATCTGCATAAAAATTTGCTGTGAAAAAATTATTAAAATCATAACCCAAATAAACGCTTAAATCCGGCGGAGGAAGAATTTCATTTGATAAAGATGAATTTTTATTTTCAATCATATAATTAACATTCAAGGAAACTCCGCCAATCATTCCCTGCGCTATCTGTGCTTCTAAAAGTACTACCGGCAATATCATAAAAAGAAGAGCTAGATACTTTAGCATAAAATAATTTCTCTTCGCATTTTTAATTATTGAAAACATAGACATAATTATAACCAATCAGCCACCCGATAATTCCACCAACAATAGAACCGGCACCAAATCCCAAAATCATAGCACCTCCGGTTTCAATATCTCTGGTTTGCCCGCCATAAAAATTAGGGTGCGATTCATAAACCGGTATAATTCCAGCAGCACCGGCAAGAGTCCCAAGCACCGCACCTGTCAAACTCCCAAAAGGAATTCCCAGCCAATGCCTGTTATAATTAATTCTCTTTATTTGTTTAATAGGTATTAAATAAGGTTTGGTGAAAGTATTTATTTGTGAGATTTGTATAGATGAATCAGGAAAGAATTTTACTTCTTTTTCATCAAGTTCTTTTCCATCATTTAAAATTATTTTATACACATGATTTGAGTCAGTATCGTAATAATCATTTATGCTTTTAAAATCTTTTGGATGAAGAATCTTCATTTCAGTTTCTTGAGATTTCCTAATTAGTACAAGACTATCATGAGATATTTGAGTCCCTTCATCAGTAATAAAAGTACTATCATTAATTAGAGTAACTTTTAAGTTTTTATTTTTTGCGAAATCATTGAAGTCCTTATAAAATTCTTTACTGGATGAAAATTGCCTTGCGGTATAATATGATGAGCAGCCTGTTAAGATAAAAGCAAAAACTAAAAAAATATTTTTAATATTCATCTTTCAATAATGAAGCAGTTTTAATTTTTTTGTATGAAATAATTATTTAATGTAACCTTTCCATCTGGCGCAGAGTTATGAGACTGAGTCATGGTGAATTGTTCAATCCCGACATTCTTTTGAAGAGATAAATCAATTACATCTTCATTAGCCATGGTAACAATATGAATAGTTCCGGCACCGCTAAAATCTTGGATATATCTATTAAAAGAAATCGGATCAACTAAAAGATGCGGATCTTGAAAAGAAACTGTACCGCCGAATGTTTCAGTAACTTCAAAATCAACAGTATCCGGAGCTACAACTGAATCGCGGCTGATAGGAAAATAATGCCTAACTGCATCAAGTGTTGACTGAATTACAAAATCATTAGGAGATTTACTTTTAATTACTTCCCATGTTAATATTCCTTTAGCGTTAAACATATTTGTAATGTCATAACGGTCATTCATATTATAATTGAATGTCCATTTGTTGCCAACCTTTAAAGGGAAAAAGTCATTAACTAAATATCCGCCGAGTAATGTCGGTCTTACAGCATTATTCTTGCAGCCAATTAAAATAAAAGTAAATATTAGAAATACTATTGCTTTAATTAGATGTGAAG
Organism: Bacteroidota bacterium; assembly: GCA_021824145.1. Lineage (GTDB taxonomy): Bacteria > Bacteroidota > Ignavibacteria > Ignavibacteriales > Ignavibacteriaceae > FEN-1297. Next base: position 60,043 of record JAKALM010000001.1, on the reverse strand, counting down.
GCTTCATTAAAAACCCCAATATTATTTAATTTAATAGTAATTAAATATTACTCCTTTTTTTCTACGCTTAACTTATGCAAAGTATTTTACACTATCCACAAAAATTTTATTGTTTTGTATTAAATTAGATTTTATTATTGATACAAAATATTGGATTTGGGTTTCAATTTTAACATGTTATTTTATCATTCAAATTTCATAAATTTCAATCGCTAAATATTTAAATTATAAAAAGATGAAAAGAATAATATTTTTACTTACCAGTTTGTTTGTTTTCTCAGTGCTTACGTTTTCACAAAGCGGAGGCGATCAGCTTTTAAAATCACTGCAAAGTAAATTCAACTCGATAAATGATTTATCCGCCGACTTCAAACAATCAACAAATGGCAAAATTAATTTGGCCGGAAAATTTTTTTATAAAAAAGAAAATGATTTGAGGCTTGAACTAAAAAATTTGTTGATCGTTTCTGACGGTACAACTAATTGGAACTATAATAAAAAAGAGAACAAAGTAATTATCAGTAATTATGATCCAAGCGATCCTTCAATGATTTCACTTAAGAGGATCATTGATGAATATCCTGCTAAATGCACTGTTACCAATGAAAAAGAAAATGGGAATAATATTCTTATATTAAAACCAGGCAAACCGGGAATGAATTTTAAAATTGCAAAGCTTTATATAAACACCGAAGATTTAGTTCAAAAGATTGTACTAACCGATCAGAATGATGCGCTTATAAAAATAGAATTTTCAAATTATAAGCTGAATCAAAAGTTAAATAACTCAACATTTACATTTATCCCGCCAAAAGGAAGTAAAGTTATTGACCTCCGATAAAAAACTGGCAGCACAGCGAATAATACATTCTCTAAAGTATGTGCTTTCTTTTATTCTTGCAGGAATATTTTTGTATATAGCTTTCCGTGGAGTAGATTTTGAGCATGTTATTCAAACTATTTCCGAAGCCTCAATAATCTGGATTATTGTACTTATCATTTCAATGATTTTTTCTCATTATCTGCGCGCCGTGCGTTGGAAAATAATTTTGAACTCGGTAAAAAAAGATACTTCAATTAAAAACCTTTTTGGCGCATTGATGGTTGGTTACGGAGTAAGCTGCGTTGTTCCGAGAATGGGAGAAATTTCTCGCGCTGTTGTTATTGGCAAATGGGAAAAATTATCACGCTCATCAATGTTTGGTACGGTAATTCTTGAAAGAATAATTGACGTAATTTTTCTTGGACTCGCAATTTTAATCTCTGTTTTAATCTGGAGCGAAAAACTTTACGCAAGCTTTCCATGGCTAAAATCAACAATGTATATAACATTACTTATTATAGCGCTTGTAGTAGCATTTGTTTACATGCTTGTAAAATTCAAAGAAAGATTTTACGGATTAATCATAAAAGTGATTGGAAGGTTTTCACCAAAGTTTGCACATAAAGCCGCATACATTTTTGATATGCTTACTCAGGGATTTGCAAGTCTTAAAGGCGCAAAAAATTATTTTTATACATTCGCTCTCAGCGTTTTAATTATGATGGTGTATGCATTAAACGCATACATCGGATTTCTTACATTGGGGATGCAAAATGTTCATCACGTTTCATATTCAATGGCGTGGATACTTATGAGCATAAGCGCAATCGGTGTAGTAATACCAACACCTGGTGCAATTGGTTCTTATGAAGCATTAACAAAAGCAGCACTTGTTTTATTATTCGGTTTTGGCGAATCCGTAGCATTAGCTTACGCTATTATAACACATGTTATTTCATATTTTTTATTTATCTTTTCGGCACTTTTTTTCTATTTCATTTTGAACAAACAGCACGAAAATCTATTTAAAGTAATGAAAACAGACATAGAAGAATTATGAAATATATTTTTACTTTTATTTTGATATTCTTTACATCGGTAATTTCATTCTCACAGAATAATATACAGCAAGACAATTTTGATTTACGAGCAGGAATGGGAATTTCTTTTATCTCAGTTCCTTCATTGACTGATTATTTAAATTTGAATTTTACTGCACCAGGCCAAAGACTTGCAACATTTGGTTCGGCGGTAACATTCTCTGGCGAGGCAGGATATTTCTTAAATGAACATTATGAAATTGGAATTGAGATTGCATATTTAATTAATTCTTATAATTATAGTTATAGTCTTGGTGAGTACAGATTAAATTATGGAATAATAATGCCTTCAATTTTAAATTACTATGTAATAAGGGGTAAAGGATTTGATTTTAAATTTGGTGGTGGTATCGGTCCGCGTTTTGTAAGCGCTGTTCAACAGCTTCCTGGAACACCAACATCGCAAACATACACATCAACTGGTTTCGGATTAATTTTAAAAGCAGATGGCAATACTTTGCTAAGCGGCAATTTGTACGCAAACATTGGGGTTGATCTTAAATATGATTTTAATGGAGAACCCAAAAGCGGAAATCAGTATTTGGTAAATAACGCATATAATCAAAACGTAAACTTTAACGCTCTTTCGGCTGGATTAAGGCTTGGAGTATCTTATATTTTTTAGGAGGACAATTTGAATATTTTTGAAGCTATTCTTCTCGGAATAATCCAGGGCTTAACAGAATTTTTGCCAATCAGCAGTACAGCGCATCTAACAATTGCCGCAAAGCTTTTGCAGGTTATTCCAGCAATGAGTGATAATGAATGGACTGCATTTATGGCTGTTATTCAATTGGGTACCATGCTCGCTGTATTGATATATTTTTGGAAAGATGTTTGGGAAATTATATTTGAATTTTTAAATCAAAATGTAAAACAGAAAGTAAAATATTCCGATCAATCGCTTAACTCAAAATTAGGATGGCTAATTATTGTAGGCTCAATTCCGGTTGGAATAATTGGCTTATCACTTAAAAAAATAATTGAAGGCGCACTGACAAAAGATCTTTATGTAATTGCTTTCAGCTTAATCGGACTTGCAATTATTCTTGCAATTGCAGAAAAAACTGCAAAGCTGAAAAAAGACATGAAAGAAATAACAAAGTGGGATGCATTTGGGGTTGGTGTGGCTCAGTGTTTTGCGCTTATTCCCGGCTCAAGCAGGTCAGGCACAACAATTACAGGCGGTTTATTTCTTGGAATGAACAGAGAAACTGCAGCAAGATTTTCATTCTTGTTAAGTATTCCTGCAGTGCTTGCAAGCGGTTTGCTGGAGCTTTACGAAGCGCGAAAATTTTTAAATCCAGGCATGGGTTTGCATTTGGTACTTTCAACGATATTCGCTTTTATTTTTGGTTATCTTTCAATTGACCTTCTTCTTAAATTTTTAAGAAAAAATACAACTTTCGTTTTCATTTATTATCGAATTGCTTTAGGAATTATAATTTTAGCTTTGCTTTCTTCACATGTAATTCTTCCTTAGGAGTGAATATGAAAAAAATTTTTTTATTTCTCTTTTTAACTTCGCTTGTATTAGGATGCAAGCAGCAAAAATCTAATGGACATAATTCAATGAATGATTCAACAATTGTAGCAGTCATAAATACAAACATGGGAACTTTTCAATGTGAACTTCTTCCCGACGTAGCTCCAAAAGCAGTGCAAAATTTTGTGGGCCTATCCGAAAGAGGATATTATGATAGTTTAACTTTTCATAGAGTAATTGATAAATTTATGATTCAAGGCGGCGACCCGAACGGAAACGGAACCGGCGGGCAAAGTATTTGGGGAGGAGTTTTTGACGACGAGTTTAATCAAAATTATACTTTTGATTCTGCCGGTGTAATGGCAATGGCTAACCGCGGACCGAATACTAACGGCAGCCAGTTTTTTATAACTCTCGCTCCAACACCATGGCTTAATTATCATTTTACAATATTCGGTAAAGTAATTGAAGGAATGGATGTTGTACAAAAAATTGGAAAAGTACCAACAACCAAACCATACGATATGCCTGTTAAACCGGTAATAATAGAGTCGATAAAAATAGAACATAGACCGAAGAAATAATTGAATTAAATACAATTTTCTTTCTGCTTTAAAGCGGGATTGATGGCAAAACAAAAAGTAAACATACCAGCAATAGGACAAATTGCTGCAGAATTAAAGAACGGGAAATTGCTTCCCGTTTATTTTTTCTTTGGCGATGATACATATTCTTTTGATACTGGGTTAACTTTAATAGATAAAGCAGTCTCACCTTTTATCTCATCTGATTTTGACAAAGAAACATTTTACGGTGAGGATAAAAATTTAAGTGAAATATTAAATGTCGCTTCAGCGTTTCCCTTCGGCACTGGGAAAAAATTTATAACAATTAAAGATTTTGAAAAAATAAAAGATAAAAAATCATTGGTAAATTATATTACTTCACCGCCGGATTTTACGGTGCTTGTAATTATCCATGAAGGAAAGATTGCAAATTTTGAAACTGAGCCATATCATTCGCTGGTAAAACACAATTTTATTTTTGAAGCTAAAGAATTAAAAGGTGAATATTTAGTAGAATGGCTTGTTGCATTTGCAAAGAATAAAGGAAAATATATTTCATCAGAAAATGCTCGTTATTTGATAGACATCGTTGGTGAAAACCGAGAGATGATTGAAGCACAGCTTGATAAAATTTTTATTTATTTAAATGAAGAAAAAGAAATTACTTTCGACTCTATCAAATCACTATCTACAAAATTTAAAAAATATACAATCTTTGATTTGCAAAATGCAATTGGAAAAAAGGATAAAGAGACAGCTTTAAAAATCGCCTTAAACTTATTTGAAAACGGCGATGAATTAATTGGAATAATAGCAATGCTGACAAAATATTTTGCAAGTATTTCAAGAATCCACGAACTTCAAGCAAATAAAATTCCATTAGATACTGCAGCAAAAATTGTTGGAACACATCATTTCTATTATAAAGATTATCTTAAAGCAAGATCAACATATTCTGATAAAGATATTTATAAGGCTGTCAACGCACTTTTAAAGGCAGATACTTCCATTAAAACATCTTCATTCGACGAAAAGACAACTTTAATTATGCTCATTTCAGAAATACTCTGCTGAAAGGATTTGATTATTAAATATTCTGTTTTGTAAGTAATTATAAGGGGCAAAATTAAATTTTAACACAGAGGAAAACCTCATTTTTTGTAAATTTTTACACATTAAATTCTTTTGAAATTATCGCTTATCTTTCCTATATTTATACTTGATTTTTAAAAAGTAATATAAAATTTTAGGTTAGTTAAATGAAACAAGGAATTCATCCAAATTACAGACCGGTAGTATTTCAGGACGCATCTTGCGATTTTGCCATTTTGACTCGCTCTACAATTCAAACAAGCGATACAATCAAATGGGAAGATGGAAACACATATCCTTTGGTAAAATTAGAAATTTCCAGCGGTTCCCATCCTTTCTTTACCGGCAAACAAAAGCTGCTAGATACTGCAGGCCGTGTTGAAAAGTTCAAGAGAAAATACTCAAAAAAATAATTTTGCAGTTTTTCCCGCTGTTTTGAAATTAAAGAGCCAGACTTAACTGGCTTTTTGATTTTTAAACAGCGAGATTTTTCATAGTTAAAAAAATTATTAAAGTTCAAATCACGCAAGTTTCTTACCGCAAAAAGTATTAAATTATTTTATAAAAAATTAGTAGATATAAAATTATGCAGGTTTGCATATTCGAAGATATCAATTACGAAAAGCTTGAGCCATTAATTTTCTCAAGGCCGACTTATGACTTGGTATGCGGTATAAATACTCTGCGGGAAAAAATACTAAGAGCTTATCCCGGTATAAAATATTCTCTTCACTGCAGGCCATATCTAACAACGCTTTTAAGATTTCAAAATCCCGGGATCGAAATAAATAATGTTGAAGATGATGAATGTTTATTTGTAAATGGGAGTATTTTAGCTCCTAAAAACTTATCTGATATTATTCCACTCAATAACAAAAAAGATATTTTATACATGAGTGGTGAAACCATAGTTGCAGCTCATGTATCTGGCCAAAAATTAAATGAAGTAAAAAGTCATATGCATGAGCTTCTCAGCGAAGCAAATTTCAGCGGACTGCCGATCGAAAAAATAGAGATACAAAATATTGAATACGTTTGGGACCTAATAAATAATAATGGCAATGAATTGATTTCTGATTATGAGTATTTAATTTCAAAGAAAAAAAATAGATTAAACGGAACAATTTTAGAAGGTGCACACCTAATTGAAAAAGAAAATATTTTTATTGAAGAAGGCGCTCAAATAAAGTCCGGCGCAATTTTAGATGCATCAGAAGGACCAATATATATTGACAAAAACGCAACTGTATTTCCTAATGCCGTGGTAGAAGGCCCGGTTTATCTTGGAAATTCAGCCCAAATTAAAAGCTGTGCAAGGATTTATGAAAATGTCAGCATTGGAAAAATTTCTAAAGTTGGTGGTGAAGTCGAGGATTCGATTATCCTGCCGCTAACAAACAAACAACACTCCGGATTTATTGGACATGCCTATCTTGGCAGCTGGGTTAACCTTGGTGCCGATACTAATTGCAGCGATTTAAAAAATAATTATGGAAGCGTTAAAGTTTATGTAAATGGAGAAGTTGTAAACAGCGGTTCGCAATTTCTAGGACTTATTATTGGCGATCATTCCAAGACTGCAATAAACACAATGTTCAACACTGGAACAGTTGTTGGATTTTCTTGCAATGTCTTTGGAGCTGGATTTCCAAATAAATATATCCCTTCATTTTCTTGGGGCGGCAGCGATGCTGTTACAACATACGACTTGGAAAGAAGTATTGAAACAGCAAAAAGAGTTATGGCAAGAAGAGAAAAAGCCATGCACGATGTGGAAGAAAAATTATTTAGAAAAGTTTTCGATATAACGAAAAAGGAAAGAAGAAAAAGAGGTTATCCTTATTAATGACTTTACTTGAAGAACATAAAGTAGAAAATTTATACGAAGGCGTAAGAGGACTTGCAGTCAAAATTTTAAATCGCGTTGAACGAACCGACGCTTATCTTGAAAAGCTCCTTGATAATGAAATGAGAAACAGCGAATTAAGTGGTCAGGACAAAGCACTGCTGTATGAAATTGTTCACGGCGTTATTAGATGGATGGGAAGACTTGATTGGGTTTTAAATGGATTCTATAAAGGACAATTTTCTAAAGCAATTCCCAATCTTAAAAACGGATTGAGGGTAGCTTTATATCAAATTATGTTTCTTGATCGGATTCCTGATCACGCTATTGTAAACGAAGCGGTTGAATTTGTTAAGAAGTTACAGGGACAAAAACCTGCCGATTTGACAAACGCAATTTTACGGAACATTATCAGAAGCAAAAACGCTATTCGCTATCCGGATCCAGAGGAAGATCTTATAGGTTATTTATGTGCTTATTATTCACACCCTTCTTGGATGGTTAAAAGATATCTCGATCGATTTGGACGAGAAGCGACAGAAAAACTTTTGACAGCTAATAATGAAAAACCTTATTTAACTCTGAAAATTAATGCACTTAAAACTAACCCCGAAGAATTTAAACAACTTCTCAACTCTGTTAATCTAAAATTTATTCAGGGAAAATATTTACAGGAATTTTTCCAACTTCAAAATCTTACCAATATTACTGCTTGGGATTATTACAATCAAGGTTTCTTCAATGTGCAAGATGAAAGCGCAGGACTTGCTTGCAGGCTTTTAGATGCACAACCTGGAATGAGAGTCCTCGATCTTTGTGCTGCCCCTGGAGGAAAATCGACTTATATTGCTGGGCTTATTCACGATGAGGGCGAAATTATAGCTTTAGACCGATATGAAAGCCGATTAAATATTATGCGTAAAAATATGGAACGGCTTGGAATTAAAAGCGTTAAGACTATAGAAGTAAACGCACTGGAATTTGAAGATTCTAAGTTTGACCGCGTATTAGCCGATGTACCTTGCCTGGGCTCGGGAACACTTTCTAAAAAGCCTGACATAAAATGGAAGAAAGATGTTTTTGATCTTAGAAAAATTAATGAACTTCAATACGAACTTCTTGTCAAAGCATCTAAGTTAGTTAAAAATGGCGGCGTAGTTGTTTACAGCACTTGTTCAATTGAACCTGAAGAAAACTTTGAACTAGTTAAAAAATTTCTAAATGATCATCCAGAATTTAAACTTCAGAATGCATCTGAATATTTCACAAAAGAAATTGTTGATGAAAACGGTTGCATTCAAACATTGCCTCATGTGCATCACATGGATGGAGCTTTTGCTGCAAAACTTGTGAAAGAAGAATAATAGTAAAATAACAATTGTGAAATTATCAATAGTTTTATTCTATGTTAAATAAATTTTCTGAAGAACTTAAGGAAGCCCGCATAAAAAGTGAATTAACACTTGAACAAATTGCCTCAAAAACTAGAATTGATTTGAAATTTCTTGAAGCAATTGAAAACGGTAATTTCCATTTTTTGCCCGAACTTTATGTTAAAGCTTTTCTTAGAGAATATTTTAAACTTGTTGGATTAGACGAACAAATTTCATTCAAAAAATATGAAGCCGCTAAGAAGGGTAAACAATATGATGAATTTGGAAATACCGAAGATGAACAGAAAAAACCAAAGCCCGAAAAAGAAGAACTAAAAATAAAACAGCCTTCCTCACAAAATATTCCTTCATTTGAAACTCAAGATGCAAGTAGTCAGCAGCCAGAAAGATCTTCTAAAATAGACAAAAAAAATATGATGATGGCTGCAATTGGAGGGGGGATTGTTATTGTATTTCTTATAATATATTTTGCCTTTATTAAAGGAAGTTCTGATATTGTTGTAACAGAAAAACCCTATTCAGAAGTACAAAGTGAAAGCTTAGAAAGATATTCACAGGAAACTTCAGAACCGCAAAAAAAAGATTCAATTTTTGTTGTTTCTTCCGACAGCCTCTCACTTATCCTTGAAACAAACGACACTTCATGGGTTAAAATATTATTAGATGGCTCAAAAACAGAAGAATACAAACTTTTACCTCATGCGGTAAAAGCAATTAAAGCTCTTAAAAACTTTCAAATAATTATTGGCAATGCGGCTGCTGTTCAACTAAAGCTTGATAATAAAAATTTAAACTTCACTGGTGGCAAACACGAAGTTAAATTTATTTCTGTTGATAGTACCGGTTTAAAATATCTTTCAACTCCTCCAAATTTTTAATCTAAAATGCCAGACAAAATTGAAAAAAGGATAGAAGAGCTTCGTGAAAAAATAAGGGAGAACGACTACAAATATTATGTCCTTTCCGAACCGTCAATCAGCGATTTTGAATACGACATGCTTGTAAAAGAACTTGAAAAACTTGAAGCGGAAAATCCTCATTTAATTACACCAGATTCGCCCACACAAAGAGTTGGAAAAGACCTCACAAAAGAATTTAAACCTGTTACACACAAAGTTCCGATGTTAAGCCTTGCAAATACATATAGCGAAGAAGAGCTTTTTGACTTTGATAGAAAAGTTAGAAATGGATTGCCCTCTGGCGAAAAAGTTGAATATGTTGTTGAGCCAAAAATTGATGGGGCTTCCGTTAGTTTAAACTATGTTAATGGGATATTAAAAACCGCAGCTACAAGGGGTGATGGAACTGTTGGCGAAGAAATTACTGCCAATGTAAAAACTATAAAATCAGTTCCATTAAAACTTAAAAAGTTAAAATCGCTAAAATACAAGTTAAACGATTTTGAAGCGCGTGGTGAAATTTTCATGAAAGTAAAAGACTTTCTAAAACTAAATAAGGAAAGAGAAGAACTTGGTGAAAAGCTTTTTGCAAATCCCAGAAACTCTTCAGCCGGTACGTTAAAGTTACAAGATCCAAAAGTTGTGGCAAAGCGTCCACTGAATATTTTTCTTTACATGCTTGTAAGTAACGAAGAAGAATTTGAAACTCAGTTTAATAATTTAAAAATACTTAAAGAACTTGGATTCAACGTCAATAAAGAATATACACTTTGCAAAAATATTGATGAGGTTCTAGATGCCTGCCGCCATCTTGAGGAAAAAAGAGAAACCTTAGAATACGAAATAGATGGTGCAGTAATAAAAGTGAATTCAATTCGTCAGCAAAAAATTCTTGGAAGTATTGCTAAATCACCAAGATGGGCAGTTGCATTTAAGTTTAAAGCAAAACAAGCCTTTACAACTTTAAATAAAATTACTTGGCAAGTTGGTAGAACCGGTGCAGTTACTCCAGTTGCAGAACTTGAACCGGTATTTCTTTCTGGCTCTACAATAAGCCGGGCAACATTACATAATTTTGATGAGATAACAAGAAAAGATATTCGAGAAGGCGATAAAGTTGTACTTGAAAAAGGCGGGGACGTAATTCCCAAAGTTGTAGCTGTCGTTTTAGGCGATAGGAAAAAAAACAGCAAACCGGTAAAGCCTCCAGATAATTGTCCTGTTTGCGGATCTAAACTTTATAAGCCCGAAAATGAAGTTGCTTATTATTGCGATAATACTGAATGCCCTGCGCAGATTAAAGGACGATTAGAACATTTTGCTGCTCGAGGCGCAATGGATATTGAAGGCCTTGGTGAAGCGCTGATTGACCTTTTTGTGGAAAAAGATTTTCTTCATACATACGCAGATATTTATGATTTAAAAAATAGAAAAGATGATTTGGTTGCAATTGATCGGCTTGGAGAAAAAAGCGTAACAAATTTACTAACATCAATTGAAGAAAGTAAAAAGCAGCCATTCGAAAAAGTTTTGTTTGCGCTTGGAATTAGATATGTCGGTGCTGGTGCTGCAAGAAAATTAGCTGATCACTTTCTTTCGATTGATAATTTAATGCAAGCATCAGAAGAAGATATTTCAAAAGTTCACGAAATTGGTCCAAGCATAAGTAATAGCGTAAGAGATTTTTTTTCGAATGAAAAAAATCTTAAAATTATAAAACGATTAAAAGATCACGGACTAAATTTTAGTTCCAGAAAAAAATCAACTGTAAATTCTTTTTTCACAAATAAAACTTTTGTTCTAACTGGTACTTTATTAAAATTTTCCAGAGATGAAGCAAGCGAAAAAATAATTTCGCTTGGAGGAAAAGTGTCTTCCAGCGTAAGCAAAAAAACTGACTATGTGCTTGCTGGAGAAAATGCTGGATCAAAATTAGATAAAGCTAAAAGCCTGGGGATTAATGTTCTTAATGAGGAAGAGTTTCTCGAGTTATTAAAAGAAAAATAGTAGATGCTGAAATCAATTAAACTAAAGATCGCGCGTATCATAGTTAATAAAAAAATTAAAAACGATTATAAAAAACAATCTTATACGAATTTCTTAAAAAATTCTGTTTCGTTTTTTATTCTTATGCCGGATAATGAAATTTATTTTCACCATGCTCTTTCCATTATTAATTTTTTTGAAACACTGAGCAAAGATATTACTGTGTTCACTAAAGATTTTCAAGTTAATCTTCTTCCCATTAAATATCGTAATCATTCTATCAATTTTACGTTGGAAGACATTACTAAATTAAATCTTCCTACAAATGAATTCGGAAATAAATTAAAGGAATACGAATTTGACTTGGTCTTAGATCTGAACAAAGAAGAAAATTTATTTTATAGTTTGATAGCAAATTTGGTTAGGGCACAGGTTAGAATTGGTTTTAAGAAAAATAATTCTGATAAATATTACAATTTGCAGATTGAAAATTCAGAAGATAACCCTGAAATTTTTTATAAAAATTTGTTAAATTGCTTACAAATGTTTTAAAGGTATTTTATGAATTTTGAGACCAAGCGTATTGGGGACATAACAATATTTAAGTTGAATGAAAAACGGCTCGATACAAATATTTCAGGTTTGGTCAAAGGTGAGTTTACAATTCTTTTAAAGGTTGAAGGCATAAATAAATTAATTGTTGATCTTAGTGATGTTGAAACCTGCGACAGTTCGGGATTAAGTGCCTTACTTGTTGCTAATCGAATTATCCAATCTTCTGAAGGAAGCATGCGCCTTGCAGCTCCCTCAGAAAAAGTTCATTCGCTCATTAAAATAACACAACTTGATCGCGTACTTCCGGTGTGCAGCACCGTGGAAGAAGCTTTTGCTGATCTGGAAAAAGAATAAGGCAATATTTTGGGTATTAGCATTGTAGATTATATAATAATAATTGCATACCTAATTGGTATTGCTACTATAGGTATTGTTTCTGGCGGAAAACAAAAATCGGTTAAAGACTATTTCTTAGGCTCTAAAATTGTCCCGTGGTGGGCTGTTTGCTTTTCAATTGTAGCAACTGAAACTAGCACGTTAACTTTCATCTCTATTCCCGGACTCGCTTACTTAACCAATTTAAATTTTCTGCAAATTACCTTAGGATATTTAATCGGACGAACGATAATAGCATTAGTATTTCTTCCTGCATACAGTAAAGGCGATTTAAAAACAGCTTATACATTTTTAGAAAATAGATTTGGTGGAAAAACAAGATCGTTCGCATCAATTGTATTTTTATTTACCAGAATGGCTGCTGATGGAGTTAGACTTTTTGCAACATCAATTCCACTAAAGCTGATGTTAAATATAAGTTACCCAACTGCTATTATCATTATTGCATGCATTGCTTTACTTTATACTTACATCGGTGGGGTAAAGGGTGTAATCTGGACAGACGTAATTCAGATGTTTATTTATCTCGGCGGTGCAATTTTATCAAGCATTTTCATTCTTCATCTTTTGCCAAATGGCTGGACAAGCGTTATTTCTGCAGCAAGCGCAACCGGTAAGTTTAATGTTTTAAATTTAGGATTTGACAAAGGAATTGCAGGATTCTTCAATCAACCTTATACTTTGCTTGGAGGATTACTTGGCGGTGCTTTTCTTTCTATGGCTTCGCATGGGACTGATCAACTAATTGTTCAAAGATTATTAACAACTAAAACTTTGAAGGACAGCCAAAAAGCAATTGTCGGAAGCGGAATAATTGTCATAATTCAAATGGCAATTTTCATGATGGTCGGCGTTATGCTTTATGCGTATTATGGACCGATGAATGTTAAATCAGATGAAGTTTTTCCGATGTTCATCATTAATGTTTTGCCGACAGGATTAAGAGGAGTAATAATTGCCGGGCTTTTCTCTGCCGCACTTGGAACACTTTCCGGTTCAATGAGTTCTCTTGCGTCCTCTACGATGCACGATTTATACATGCCGTTCTTCGGTAAAAATGATGATGAGAAAAAGCAATTACGCATGTCACGTCTTTTCACTTTAATGTGGGGCGGACTTTTGGTGCTCGCTGCAAATTTCTTTATCGCAATTCCACGTGCAGTTGTTGAGGTTGCGCTTAGCATCGCTTCATTTACTTACGGCGGACTGCTTGGAACATTTCTTTTGGGAATATTCGTTAAGAAAGCGCGGCAAGAAGATGCGCTCGCGGGTTTCGTTGCCGGAATTTTTATAATGATTACTGTCATTTCTCTCAAACTGGTTGCGTGGACCTGGTACACAATGATCGGTGTTGCCGCAACTTTATTAGTTGGCGGACTTCTTAATGCTTTATCAGATAGAGAGACTAAAACAATATCATAAATAATTGGGTTAAGTTAAAAATATTTTTCAGCAATTTCGGGGGTAAAATGGAAACTAAGAAAACTTTCGTTATTGATTTTGCTGCTTCTGTCCTCTTCTGCTTTCTTGGAAGTGTTATCATCGGTTATTTATTTTTTCAGGGAAAAATTTTCTCGCCATATCGGTGGACTTTTCAATTTGTTCTTAATGGATTGATAGGAGCTATATTTCTTGTTTATATAAAAAAACAATTAAGCAAACAGTTGTTATTCTTTTTGATTATTGTTTTCTTATATATAATAACTTTTGAAGCAAAACATTTTTTGCTTTGGTTTATAACGAGAGATGTATTTTTCTTTTTTAGTTTATTCTTATCAGTAAAGCTATATCTAATCTTTATTGAAAAATATAAAACATTAATTTTATTCTTGCGTGCATTTGGTTTTTCGTTCATTTATGCCATAATTAATTTATTGGTTGGATCTCTTCTCATGACTCTACACAATATATTCAGCGGTTTTATTTATGAAAATACTTGGATAGTAATTTTTAGTTACGCACAAATCGGCGCTCTAATGGGCCTTGGATTAGGTTTGGGATTTGACTTGTGGGAATTACTAAAAAATAAATTTATTAGTAACCATATCGTTGATAAATAAAATTTTCTTCAGTTGATTTTACTTTTAGAATACATCTGAACTTTTCATCTTTATAATTTTGATAAAACTCCACTTATCATTTTAATAAAATTTTCGTTTTCTTTTCTCAGTTAAATTTTCTTACAACCTTTCGTTTTCAATTTGAATGACAATAAAGGTTTTTACTTTATAATTTGAACAAAACCATCCTGACTTGGTGGTCTGATTATTGAAAGATTTATTTATAGAGTTTCCTATGAATCTCTAATTTAATCTAGATTATTCGTAAGTCAATCTTGCAGGGTAAAAAATGAAATACTCAGGGAGTATATCAGGCTTTTGTAAATTCATCATTAATTTTTTCTCCATAATAATCCTTTTTACTTCTGTTCTGTATGCGCAGTCAGTTGAAGACCGCATTACTCAAATCATTTCACAAATGACTTTGCAGGAAAAAATTCTTCAGCTTCACCAGGAAGGAGGATTTAATACTACAGATAATACTCGTTTAACTATCCCCGGCATCATAATGTCCGATGGTCCGCACGGAGTAAGAAATGGTTACGCCACAAGTTTTCCTGTCAGCATCGGAATGGCGGCAACGTGGGATGTGAATTTGATTAATCAAGTTGGGGCGGCAATGGGACAAGAATTTCGCGGCAAAGGAATAAATCAGATGCTCGGGCCTTCGATGGATATTTGCCGCGATCCAAGATACGGGAGAAGCCCTGAAAGTGGCGGCGAGGATTCTTATCTCACGGCTCAAATTACATCGTCACTAATTAAAGGCGCACAAAGTGTTGGATGTATGGCGACAGCTAAACATTACAACGCAAATGGAAAAGAAGATAACCGCACAAATAACAATGTTATTATCAGTCAAAGAAATTTGATGGAAGAGTTTGGTTTGAATTTCAGATCGGCAGTGCAGGACGGCGGAGCTTTTTCCGTAATGAACGCTTACAATTTAATTAACGGACAAAAGTGCGCAGAGAATTATAATCTCCTCACAACAATATTAAGAAACAATTGGGGATTTCCATTTTATGTTGTTTCTGATTGGGGATCGATCTGGAACAGCCAGAACGCAATCAATGCCGGATGCAATATTGATATGGGCGATTCGAAATATCAAACTGATTTATACAATCTTGTTATCGGAGGTTCAGTTACAACAGCAACAATCGACGATGCTGTTAGAAAAGTTCTTCGCACAAAAATACTTGCAGGCATGATGGATGGATATTTACCCGGCGATCCCGCTGACGTAAACAGCACTGCTCATCAGCAGCTATGCTTGCAAGCCGGAAGAGAAAGTTTAGTCTTACTAAAAAATCAGAATAACATTTTGCCTTTAAATAAAAACACAGTTCAAAAAATATTAGTTGTTGGTCCAAGCGCGGCAGTCTGCCAAACTGATGCAAGCGGAAGCAGCTTTGTTACTCCATTTTATTCTGTCGCGCCAGTTGACGGCTTAATCAATAAAATTGGTTCTGCAAAAGTTTTATATTCTAAAGGATGCGATATAAACAGCAGCGATACTTCCGGATTTGCCGATGCACTTTCCAAAGCTGCTACGGCGGATTATGTAATTTACGTCGGCGGACTAGATGGAACTCAAGAAGGTGAAGGATTTGATCGAGTGGGGGGATCAATAAACTTGCCGGGCCAGCAGGAAAATTTAATCAACAGATTAAGCTCGGTAAATAAAAATTTAATTTGTGTTATTGAAAGCGGCGGTATCTGCGGATTGAATGACTGCATTCAAAATATTAAAGGATTGATTTACGGCTTTTATCCTGGGCAAGAAGGCGGCAACGCAATTGCTGATGTAATTTTCGGCGATTATAATCCTGGCGGGAAATTGCCTGTAACAATGCCTCTCTCTGATTTGCAGCTTCCCGATTACAATCTTAACTACGATGATGATTACGGCTGCGGCTACCGCTGGTTTGATAAAATGAATCTCACTCCGCAATTCGCTTTCGGATTTGGATTGAGCTACACAAATTTTTCTTACAGCAATTTGCAAATCACTCCGGCATCTGCACCAATGGGACAAATCATTTCTGTAAGCGCCGATGTAACTAACACCGGCTCATTAAGCGGCGATGAAGTTGCTCAATTATATTTAAGCGATACAACCACCAGCATTACAATGCCGGTAAAACAATTAAAAGGATTTCAAAGAATTAATCTTGCACCTGGAGAAACTAAAACAGTAACATTCCAAATAAGTCCGAACGAACTTTATTATTTTGATGAGACTGCAAATGCATATAAAGTTCATCCAGGAACTTTTTCGGTAATGGTTGGAGGTTCATCAGATAATCTTCCTTTAACAGGAAACTTCTCTCTTACTCAAGCTGATTTGAAACCGGATTTGAAAATTGCAAACATTTATACTGTTCCTCCCTATCCTATTAAAGGCGATACAGTACAATTTCTTGCAACGATTATAAACCGCGGAACCGGCGCAAGTCCGGAAGGAATAATTCACAACGTAACTTTTAGTGTAAACGGACAAGAAATTTGCACTTCAACAGAATTTACTCATTCTATTCCAGCAGGCGGAATGGCGCTTGTATATGGCAATTCTGCTGTCAATGGAAGCAACAGTTGGATTGCGGCTAACACAGGAAGTTATAATGTTCAAGCGGTTGTAAACATTGGCGGAATAATTTCTGAAACCACAGACACAAACAATACCGCATCAAAAGTTTTAAAAGTTTACAACACTCCACCGGTTAATCTTGCTTTGAAAAAATTAGTTACGGTTTCATCAATTGAAAATTCATCTTACAGCGGAAGCAATGCAGTTGACGGCGACTTAACAACACGATGGTCTTCGCAGTTCAGCGACCCGCAATACATTATTGTTGACCTTGGATCAGTGCAGCAGTTCAACGAAGTGATATTGGTTTGGGAAACTGCTTACGCCAAAGAATATTTAGTGCAGACTTCAAATGATGACATTACCTGGATAACTCTTTCGCACATTACAAATGGTTCAGGCGGAACTGAAAAAATTGTTTTGCAGGGAAATGCGCGCTACGTTAGAATTTACGGAATTAAAAGAGCAACTCAATGGGGATATTCATTATATGAAGTTGAAATTTATAATGATCCAAACATAACTTCGATTAAACCAAATAAAATTGACAATAACATTCCAACCAAATTTGCTTTATACAATAACTATCCGAACCCTTTCAATCCAACCACCACAATTGAATATGACGTTGCCAAATCCGGATTTGTGAAAGTTGAAATCTTCAATTGTTTGGGAGAATTAATTTCTACTCCGGTAAATTCATACTTAACACCGGGAAGATATAATTTTATTTGGAACGGAAAAGATGCTTCAGGAAATGTTCTTCCAAGCGGAATTTATTTTTACAGGTTAAATTCTCAAGGAATAAATCTTATCAAGAAGATGATATTGCTGAAATAAAATTAGGAATCCAATTTCATAATGAAGTTGGATCCCAATTTGTTGATAATTTAGAAATTATTATTCCTGCTTTTATGATATATACGATCTTAACATCCACGCCATCTTTTCGTGGTCTTCCATTAAGCCGGTTAAGAAATCTGCTGTGCCTAAATCTGAATATTTATCTGTAACGACGTTGACATCTTCTCTTAAAATTCTAATTAAAGTTTCGTGATCATCAAGTAAATTTTTCAGCATTTCATTTGCAGACGAAGCTTGAATATCTTCATTAAGCCGTGCGAACTTTAGCATATCCTTCAAAGTGCCTAACGACCAATGTCCCAATGATCTTACTCTTTCAGCAACGTCATCGATTATTTCATCAAGTTTATCGTACTGACTTTCAAAAAATTTATGAAGCTCTTGAAAATTTGCACCTATCACATTCCAATGGTAGTTTCGAGTTTTGGTATAAAGTACGTATTCGTCCGCAAGAATATTATTCAGTAATGCTGCCGTGTTTTGAAGATTACTTTCGGTTATTCCAATATTCGTTTTCATATTTATCCTTTCGATTTATATAAATATTTATCGTAATTATTTTTGATAAACATATACGAATAAGTTCATTCATTCAAATCGATTTTTTCTATGGTTTGATTGAGAAATTAAATAATTCGTTAATTATCATCATAGAAATCAAATGATAATTTCTAATCTTGCTACTATAATTTAATTTGACGATTTTTCTATTGAATAAAAATTCACACCTTATAAAGTTTATCAGTTACTACAATTTTAGCGGAGGGAAAATGAAGATCGGAATTTTAGGAACCGGAATAGTCGGACAAACAATTGGTTCAAAGCTAATTCATCTTGGTAATGAAGTTATGCTTGGCGCACGAACTGATAATAATGAAAAAGCGATTGAATGGACTAAGCAGAATGGAGCTAAAGCTTCTCATGGGACTTTTGCTCAATCTGCGGCTTTTGGAAATATTTTATTCAACTGCACTTCGGGAACTGCATCGCTGGCTGCTTTAAATCTTGCCGGTAAAGAAAATCTAAATGGGAAAATATTAATTGATGTGGCAAATCCGTTGGATTTTTCTAAAGGGATGCCGCCAACATTGTCTATTTGCAACACAGATTCTTTAGGAGAACAAATTCAAAAATTATTCACGGAACTAAAGGTTGTAAAGGCATTAAATACTATGAATTGCAAACTTATGGTAGAGCCATCCTTATTAAAGTCAGATCATGACGTTTTTATGTGCGGTAATAATGAGGACGCAAAATCAGAAGTGGCTTTAATGTTAAAAGAATGGTTTGGATGGAAAACTGTTATTGATTTAGGAGATATAACCGCGGCAAGAGGAATGGAAATGATATTGCCGCTTTGGTTAAGATTAATGGGAACGTTGAAAACTCCAACTTTTAATTTTAAAATAGTTCGGTAATACATACATTTGATTTGGAAAAACTTTTATATAATCATAATTATTGCGTTGTTTAATTTTATGGGAAATGTTTATTTGAATAATGATAGTTTTACTAAAAAGGTAAGAGAACCTGTCTATGCAGGACAATTTTATCCAGCCGATTCTATAAAACTATCCAAGGCAATCGATTATTTTCTTGAGAGTGCAGTAAAGAATGATTTTGAAAAGCCCATTGCCTTAATCGTTCCACACGCCGGATATATTTATTCAGGCCAGATAATGGCAGATTCATATAATCAAGTGAAGAATCATATTTATGATTTGATTGTCATTCTTGGTACGAATCATACTACTGCGAGTTTTCATAAAATCGGGATATACTCCGGCGCTGGTTTTCAAACGCCGCTTGGGGTTTCAGATATTGATAAACAGGCTGCAGAAGATTTGATTAAAGAAGATAATGACTGTATCTACAATGATGAAATTCATGCTAAAGAACATTCTATTGAAGTTCAGCTTCCATTTATCCAACACTTATTTCCCAATACAAAAATTCTTCCGATTGTTGTTGGTGAACCGAATTTAAAACTTTGCACAAAGTTTGGTGGTGCATTAGCTAAAGTCTTAAAAGATCGTAATGCTTTGATTGTAGCAAGCTCAGATCTTTCACATTACCCAACATTTGAGGATGCAGAAAGCGTAGACAAAAATATTTTAGAAGCTATTTCTTTTATGAACCCAGATCTGTTTGAAAAAGAAATTAGTTCAAATATGTCTAAAGATATTTCCAATCTTGCCACATGCGCTTGCGGCGAAGGTCCTATAATTGCGGCAATGACAGCAGCAAAAGAACTTGGTGCAAATAACTCATCAATAGTAAGTTATGCAAATTCTGGAAATAGTTTGGTGGGCAACCGGGATAAAGTTGTTGGATACGGATCGGTAGTATTTTCAAACTGCAATGTGAAACAACAAAATTTAAATCCTCCGAAAGAAAAATCAGAACCGCAAAATTTTGAATTAAAAAATTCAGACAAAAAAGCCCTGCTGAACTTTGCAAGAAGAACCATACAACAATATCTTGAGACAGAAACCGTGCCGCTTGCGCGCGGATTTAATCCAATTTTAGAAAGCAAGCTTGGAGCTTTTGTAACATTGAGGATCCATGGTGAACTTCGCGGATGCATTGGCTACATGCATGAAGATTTACCTTTATGCGATGTCGTCGGTTCGATGGCAATTCAATCTGCATTTAATGATACAAGATTTTACCCTTTAACTTTAGAAGAGCTTGCAGAAACAGAAATAGAAATTTCTGTACTTACTCCTTACAAGCTGATTAGAAGCGTTGATGATATTATTCTTGGACGCGATGGTGTGGTTGTTAAGAAAAATAATCGGCAGGCTGTTTTTCTTCCTCAAGTTGCGACTGAAATGAATTGGAATAAAGAACAACTTTTAGAAAATCTTTGCAGAAAAGCGGGACTTCGATCTGACGATTGGAAAGACGCCCAGCTTTTTACCTTTCAAGCAGAAATATTTGAAGAATCTGAATTCAAATAAACTTTAACCTGGCAAATCTCCAATAAAAAAATTTCCCAATTGTGTTGTGAAATAAAAGTTCTTTAAACTTAAATTTGCAAATTCATTAACTACTTAATTAATGAGGCTTAAATGAAAGCACGATATTTGAGATTCTTTTTAGTGATACTTTTTTCTTTTCCAGGGGTTAATATAATAGCTCAAAATATTAAACCAGAACATGTAGTAATTATAATTTTAGAAAACCATGCATTTAATCAAATCATCGGATCGAAAGATGCGCCGTATATTAATTCTCTTATTAAAAATAAAAACTGCGCTTTGTTCACCAAAAGCTATGCAGTTACACATCCAAGCCAGCCGAACTATTTGGCAATCTTTGCTGGTTCAACTTTAGGAATTGAAAATGATGACCGTCCGGATAATCTACCTTTCACTGCACAAAATCTTGGCGCTGAATTGTTATCGCACAATTATTCATTTACAGGTTATTCCGAAGATTTGCCATCGAGCGGTTTTAACGGTAATTATCAAGGCAACTATGCTAGAAAGCATAATCCATGGGTAAATTGGCAAGATTCAAAAATTAACGGTATTCCCAAAAACCTAAATCTTTCATTTAAAAATTTTCCAAAAGATTATAAAAACCTGCCAACAGTTTCATTTGTAATTCCAAATGTTAAAAATGATATGCACGACGGCAGTGATCCCGAACGGATAATTACCTGCGATAACTGGATTAAAAAAAATCTTGGAAGACTAATCAATTGGAGTTTGAAAAATAATTCTCTAATTGTTTTTACTTTTGATGAAGATAATGATTTAAACAATAATCATATACCAACTTTTTTTATAGGAGAAATGGTTAAGGGCGGTAATTATTCTGAAAAAATAAATCATTACAATTTACTTAAAACAATCGAATATTTTTATAAACTACCTTACATTGCCGAAAGCAAAAATGCAGCAGTTATAAGTAATTGCTGGATCAAAAAATAAATTGGAGTTTCAAATGATAAATTTCTTGAACAAACTTTTTTCTTTATTAATAATTTTTGTTTTTACAATTTCACTTACTTCCGCCAAAGATAAAACAAATTTTAAAATTGAACTGAAAAAAAATTGGTTTATTCAGTCATCTGAAAAAGTTATGAAAAATGGAGAACAAATTTCTTCTTTAGATTTTAAAGCTGAAAATTGGTATCCGGCAGAAATGCCGACAACAGTTTTGGCAAATTTGGTAAAAAATAAAGTTTACACAAACATTTATTTTGATAAGAATTTGGATAAGATTTCCGCCAATCAATTTAAAAAACCATGGTGGTATAGAACAGAATTTTTTGTCCCCAAAAATAAAAACATTAATACAGCCAAACTGATTTTTGATGGAATAAATTATCGCGCAAATATTTGGCTCAATGGAATTCAAATTGCTAAATCAGATTCCATTGAAGGTTGTTTCAGAAGATTTTCAATAAATGTAAGCAAGTTTATAAACTTCGGAATTAAAAATGTTTTAGCGGTTGAAATAATTCCTCCGGTTAAAGGCGAGCCGACAATGGGATTTGTCGATTGGAATCCTGAGCCGGCAGATAGAAATATGGGTATATGGCGACCAGTTAGTTTGGAATTAACAGGCGATGTTTCATTAAACTTTCCATTTGTAAAAACCGAAGTTGACACTGTAACTTTGAAAAAAGCCGAACTTACAATTTCTGCTGAAGTTCAAAACAACAGCGATAAAGAAGTAAGCGGCATAATTGAAGGTAAGATTGGATCAATTGGCTTTTCGGAACAAATAAACTTGAAGCCGAATGAAACAAAGTTAATTAGTTTTAATCCCAAAGAATTTCCACAATTAATAATCCACAATCCAAGGTTATGGTGGACTCATGATTTTGGCAAACCAGAACTTTATGAATTAAAGCTATCTTTCAAAATAAAAAATGAAATTTCTGATGAAAAGAATTTAAAATTTGGAATACGTCAAGTTAATGATTTCTTCACAGAGGATGGATTTCGTGGATTCAAATTGAATGGCAAAAAAATATTAATTCGGGGCGGCGGCTGGACTGACCAAATGATGCTTGATAATTCTTACGATAATTTAGTCGCTCAAATCGATTATGCAAAGCAGATGAACCTTAATACAATCCGCATGGAAGGCTTCTGGGGTGAAGGCCAAGATATTTATAATCTTTGCGACGAAAAAGGAATTTTAATAATGGTAGGATGGAGTGCGCAATGGGAATGGGAAGGTGTTCTTGGAAAACCTGCAGATCAATTTGGCGGAATTAAATCTCCTGAGGATATGAAATTAATTGCTCAATCGTGGGAAGATCAGATTAAATGGCTGCGAAATCATCCGAGTATTTTCTTGTGGCTTTACGGAAGCGACAAATTACCGAGACCGGAACTTGAGAAAAAATATTTAGAAATTTTATCGATGGATGATCCAACTCGCCCTTACGTTGCATCTGCAGCAGAACATAAAAGTGAATTAACAGGAAAAACCGCGGTTAAAATGCGCGGGCCTTATGATTATGTTCCACCGGATTATTGGTACGTTGATAAAAAATATGGCGGCGCTTTTGGATTCAATACAGAAACTGGTCCTGGGCCGCAGGTTCCACCAATTTCAAGTTTAGAGAAAATGATTCCGAAAGATTCTTTGTGGCCGATCAACAGTGAATGGATTTATCATTGCAGCAGATTTAGATTTGAAAATCTTACAACATACAATGAAGCAATTGATAAGCGGCTTGGGGCACCAACTAGTTTGATAGACTACGAACGCAAAGCGCAATATACAAATTACGAAGCGATGCGTGCAATGTATGAAGCTTTTGATGCTAACAAATTTAAATCTACCGGAGTTATTCAGTGGATGTACAATTCTGCCTGGCCAAAGCTTTGGTGGCAGCTTTATGATTTTTATTTAATGCCTACTGGTGCATTCTATGGCGCTAGAAAAGCCGGCGAACCCCTACACATTCAATATAATTATGAAACAAACGGAATTGATGTAATCAACAATACTTTAAAAGATTATAAAAACTTGAAAGCAAAAATTAAAATTTTAAATTTTGATCTTTCGAAACAATTTTCAAAAAGCATTACATTGGATTTATTGCCAAATATTGCCAAACAAATTTTGAAACTTCCAAATATTTCCAACTTAAGCAAAACATATTTTGTAGATTTGAAATTATATGAAGAAAATAAATTAGTCAGCGATAATTTTTATTGTTTATCAACAGTGAAAGATGATCTTGATACAGCAAAGACAAATGGCTTTGTAACACCGGAGAAAAAGTTTGCAGATTTGACTGAACTGAACAATCTTGCCAAAGTAAAATTAGATGTAAAAAATAAATTTGAATCAAAAGATGAAAAAGAATTCTTCAATATTGACTTGAAAAATCCCTCGAGCAAATTAGCTTTTCAAATAGAAATTATGATTGACAAAGGAAAAGAAGGCAATCCAGTTCTGCCGGTTTTTCTGGAAGATAATTATTTCTCGTTACTTCCTGGAGAAAGCCGAATTATTCACGGATTTGTTTATAAGAAAGATTTAGAAGGTAAAAAACCTACAATAAAAATTTCTGGCTGGAATGTAGAATAAAGTTTTTTTATAAATGAAATAAAAAATGTTTGGCCAATGGATAAAAATTATTTTTATTCTGGCTCTGTTATTAAATCTCAAAAGTCTTGCCCAGGAACTTATGCCAGAACATGGCGCATGGACATTTTTATACCAAAAAGACAGCGTAGCCGCATATTTTATATGGTATGAAAAGGCTGACAATCAAAATGACGGAGTTGTTGTAAAGCTTGTAAATCAAAATAATTTTAAAGTGAATTATAATTTCGATTTAATTTTTTTAGCTGATACTTTAAAACATACTGTAAATGTAAATGGGGTGTTAAATCCAAATGAAATAAAAACAGGCAGCACACAAGGTTTGTTTTGGGTTCCTTTTAAAAATGCTATTTCAATTTCTGATATAGGTGTTTATAATTTTACTGTAATACGAAACTTAAAAAATTAACAACCCAAACAGTTAATATTGGCATTTATTGAAGTGCTTTTATTTTCTTTTCGATTGGGTGAATATCTTGTCCAAAATATTAATAATTATTTTTATTTCAATTTAGTTTAACAAACTATAAATTATAGAAAGAAAAGCATAAATTTGTAAAACAATCATTCGAGAAATTTTATTTTTGGATTGTATTGAATTGTAATTAAAAAGCTAAGTTTTCTAATTTTTGCTTTAAAATAATAATATTTGAATTTATAAATGCCCGAAAAGAAACAATCAAAATTTAGGACCAGTTTGCGTATAAAATTATTGATAGCACTTTCTGCTATAATTTTAATTGCATTAATGTTTCCGAAGGGTGAATCGATTGAATCGGAAGTTTCAGTCGGTTCAATATGGATTCACGATGATTTAATTGCACCGTTTAGTTTTCCTGTTCTAAAAGATCCAGATGTTTATAAAGCTGAACTTAAAGCTGCTGCTGCTGGAATTTATCCAGTATTTATAAAAAAAGATGATGAATCAAAAATTGCCAGCGATTCCCTAAAAAATTATAATAAATTTCTTATTCAAATTATTGACAGCGTTTTATCCAACGATACGCTTAAAGATTTTAATCCAACATTCCTAAGTACAGAATCTTTTAACATTTTTAAGAATTTAAAGAAAGAAGAAAAAAATACACTTTTATCAAAGCACATAAGTATTTCTAGGGTGTTAGAGATTGTTCAAAGTGAATTAAATATTATATATGGATTTGGAATTCTTAACCAAGATTCATCACAAATAAATCGTGACAGCATAGCAATAAGGACAGGCAATGTAGATCGAATAGTTAAACTTAACAGTATGCTTGATCTTTCATCAGCCAAAAGTGATATTGGCAATTCAATTAGCGACATGAACTTTCAAACCAACATAAAACAAGCGTTAATTGAATATGCAACTCACTTTGTTTTTCCAAATTTAATTTACAGTCCCAAGCTAACCCAAGAAGAAATAACTCAAGCTCAAAATAATGTTTCGCAATACAGCGGCATTGTGAACGAAAATGAAAGAATAATTGCAAAACATGATAGGGTTACAAAAGAAGCTAAGTTAAAAATAGAATCTTATAAACTAGCAAAAGGTGAACAAGTTGGCGGTGAAGGAAATCTTCTTCAATTTTCAGGAAAAATTCTTCATCTTGCATTCTTATTTACTCTTTTAACTATTTATCTTTTTCTTTTTAGGAAAAAAATTTTTAATGACAACCAGAAGATATTACTGATACTAATCAATTTTGTTTTTATTTCCTTTATAACTTTTTTAATAGATCAAATTCCAATTGATGCCCCGCTCCAATTTTTGATTTTTATCCCTGTTGTTTCTATGCTTCTTACAATTATTTTTGATTCAAGGATTGGTTTTTATTCCACGGTAGTAATTGTGCTTATCACTGGCGCATTGAGAGGAAATGATTATACATTTGCCGCAACAAATTTATTTGCTGGCGCTCTTTCTGTATATACTGTACGCGATATAAAAAACCGCTCGCAAATTTTCCGCTCTTTTCTTTATATTTTAATAGGATATTTAGTTGCAATTCTTGCATTCGGATTAGAAAGATTTGCTTCTGCAGAAAATATTTTAATTGAATCTGCATTTGCTGCATCGAACGCATTAATCAGCCCTGTGCTTACATACGGATTGTTAATATTTTTTGAGAGATTATTTAAGATAACCACCGACTTAACTTTGCTCGAGCTTTCAAATTTCGATCGCCCATTGTTAAAGGAATTAGCAAGGCGAGCCCCAGGAACATTTAACCATTCAATGACAATGGGAACACTTGCCGAATCTGCAGCAGAAAGTATAAAAGCAAATCCGCTTTTAGCTCGTGTAGGAGCTTATTACCACGATATAGGCAAAACTATAACACCGCATAATTTTGTTGAAAATCAATTGAACAACCAGAACATACATGAGAATTTAACTCCTGAAGAAAGTGTTAGCTTAATTGTCAAACATGTTCGAGAAGGAATTACACTTGCTGAAGAAAATAATATTCCTCAAGAAATAATTGATTTTATTCCGATGCATCACGGAACAATGGTAATGACTTATTTTTACGATAAAGCAAAAAAACTTTACGGCGAAGAAAAAGTAGATATTGAAGAATATAAATATCCTGGCCCTAAGCCGAATTCTAAAGAAACCGCGATAGTAATGCTTGCCGATGGCTGTGAATCGGCAGTTAGATCTATCGAAGAACCAGACCCAGTAAAGGTTGAAAATTTAATTGAAAGCATTCTTCAGAACCGCGTTGATGACGGGCAGCTTGATGAATCGCCAATTACTTTCAGCGACTTAAGTAAAATTAAAGAGGCTTTCGTTAGTATTTTACTCGGCCAGCATCATCGAAGGATTAGATATCCAAAACAGGATGAGATGGAAAAAGGAATCGACGAAAAACAAGATGAGCAATGAACATCTTCCTTAAAGAATACTTGTCTGTTTTAAAGCTAGAAAAAAATCTTTCTGATAATACAATAACATCATATAAAAACGATTTATCGTCATTCATTAGATTTTTAGAGGAATTTAATATCAACGATCCCTCGGAAATAAAATATGAAAATCTAATCGATTTTTTTAAAGCATTAAAAGACGCCGGTTTAAATAGCAGATCAGCCGCAAGGTATTATTCTTCATTAAAAGGATTTTTTAATTACTTAATTGCAAATAAATATATAACTTCAAATCCAATTGAAAAGGTTTCTCTTCCAAAGCTTGCAAAAAATTTACCTTCGGTTTTATCCGTAAACGAAATCGATTCTATTCTTTCAATACCCGATGTAGAAAATAAATTAGGATTAAGAGATAAAGCCTTACTTGAAACATTTTACGCTTGCGGTGTTAGAGTTTCTGAATTAATAAATATGAAAATTTCTGATCTTTATTTGGATGAAGAAATTATTAGAGTATTTGGCAAAGGATCAAAAGAAAGATTGGTGCCAATCGGAAGCAGCGCAATCAATTGGATTAAAGAATATTTAATTAAGAGCAGAATTTTACTTGAGAAAAAATTAAAGAGTGCAAATTTTTTATTCCTGAATAATAACGGCTCAAAACTTTCAAGAATGGGCGTGTGGAAAATTGTTGATCGCTATGTTCGTGAAGCAGGAATTCAAAAAGAAGTTCACCCGCACACATTCAGACATTCGTTCGCAACACATTTACTGGAAGGCGGCGCCGATCTGCGAGCTGTTCAGGAAATGCTTGGCCATTCTGATATTTCAACCACACAAATTTATACTCATATTGACCGAGAGTATATTAAACAAATTCATAAAGATTTTCACCCGAGAGGATAATAAATTGTCTAATATTCACATAAGCGAAAAACTGATTTCATTTTTAACATTTCTTCCGGTATTTTTTGTTTCACTTTCAATTCACGAATTTGCTCACGCATTTTCTGCATCAAAGCTTGGAGACAACACCGCAAAAAATTTAGGAAGGTTAACTCTTAATCCGTTTAAACATGCCGACTTAATCGGCACTTACATTATGCCGCTGGCATCTTTCTCAACTGGAATTGCATTGATAGGCTGGGCAAAACCTGTCCCGGTTGATAGAAGAAACTTTAAAAACTTTTACCGCGATGATGCCATTGTTTCTTTCGCTGGCCCGATTTCAAATCTGATTTTATCAATTTTATTTTTTACTTGCTTTGTAATTTTTACTCAAATAAATATCGAATTCAAAAATTACATTTTAAATTTTTTCTGGTACGGAGTTTTTCTAAATATTTTTCTTTTTGCATTCAATTTAATTCCAATTCCTCCGCTGGATGGTTCGCATATTATTTTTGATTTGTTCCCTAATAAAATCACGGCAAAATTTTTAAATCTCGGTATTTACGGTTCCATTATTTTGATGTTTTTCATATATAGCCCGTTGTGGTCATATTTTATGAAATTCATCAACTTAATATTAAGTTTGTTTGTAAAAACTGCAGGCTTTTTTAATGTTTAAGGCAGAATTTACTTTTTTATTGTCGTTACTTCTGTTCGTTTGTGGATGCGGCAAAAACACAAATAATAATTCATCTTATGACAAAGGAAAGGTTGAGTCTTCAAGTGTTTCCTCAAAACTAAATGATTTTTATTTCGTTGGAATGATTGGAGAAAATCCTGGTATTTATAAATTTAATGCAAATAAAAAAATAGCATCGCGATTTTGGCAAAACAAAAATGAAAAAGTTGTTGAGCTTTCATATTCTGCTAGGCGAAAAATTATCTTTTTTATAACTGCAAGTGATTTTGGAAAGAAAGGCGTTTTCCCTTTTATATCTAACGTTAAACTTTATAAAATAAATCCTGACTCATCAAAAGCAATGTTTGTTAAAAAATTAGGAAGCGGACTTCAAATTTTTACAGAATGGTCTACTGATAATACTTTTAAAGTAATTTTAAATTCGTTTGATAAAACCGTAGTTACTTATGTTAATCAACAAACATTTATTTTTAACGAATTTGGACGAGAGCTTGTAAACAGTTCTAAAATTTTTGATATTACAAAAGATGGTTATCCCAAACCTCCACAAAAATCAATAAAAGATTATTCACCAAATAATATTTTCAGAATTATTTCTATCGACTCTGCAGTTACTAAAATTTATTTAAGAACAAAAACTGAACAAACCCTAATTGCTTCTGTTGAACAAAAACTAAATCAGGCTGAATGGACATCAAATGGGAAATATTTAATTTTTTCCACATTAGATATTACTCCCAAAAACAAAACTTTGTACGATAAACAGCCAAACACTTCAAAAATATTTATTTACAATTTGAAACAAAAAAAATTAATTAAAACATTTATAGGCGGGGGTTTGAAAAACTTTTTCATACAGAAAGATTATTTGATATTCGATGACGGTTTCGGAAGAAATTCGTCCATTCAAATTTTTAACTTTAAAACTCTTGATCCCATCCAATCTATAAAAATTAAAGGCGGATGCGGCTTAAGAAATATTCCACAAATTCCGGATTACAGCGCTTAGTGAAAACTTATTTAAGAATATTAAAATTTGTTACCCCTTATTGGAAGCATTTGAGCCTCTCTATTATTTTCACAATTTTATATGCCCTTTTAAATGGTGCTTCAGTTTATTTAACAATTCCTTTGCTCGATACTTTATTTCAGGAAAGCCAAAAGCAGCCTTCCCAATTTACTCAAACTACAACTGTACAAAATGCAACCAGCCTTCTTCCAGATTGGGTTACAAAAATTGAGAAAGGTATTACTGATTCATTTAATAATTTTGTTTTTTCTGGAGATAAAATTAATGCACTGTTCAAAATTTGTCTGCTTGTTGTATTCGCATTTTTGTTAAAAAATATTTTCGGTTATCTCCAAGCATACTTTCTGTCATATGTTGAGCAAGGATCTATGAAAGATCTTCGCGACGCTGCTTATAAACACCTTCATCAATTACCAATGAGTTATTTTAAGCAGGAAAGAGTTGGAAATTTAATTTCCAGAATTATCAACGACGTTAATGTTGTACAAAACAGTATCTCGGCAGCCTTCTTAAATTTGATTCGCGAGCCATTAACAATAATTGTTTTCATTGGAATTGCTTTAAGCATAAGCTGGAAACTAACGTTACTGGCATTTATAATTCTTCCATTCTCAATGCTTATAATTGCATGGATTGGATTGAAATTGAGAAAGCATAGTTCTAAAATTCAAGCAAAGATGGCTGACATAACCAGTATTTTGCAGGAAACAATTTCGGGTGTAAAAATTGTTAAAGCATTTGGAATGGAAAACTATGAGAATAAAAAATTTACAAATGAAACTCGTGGTTTTTTCAAAATGATGCTGCGAATTGTAAGAATTAGAAATTCATCTTCGCCAATTACAGAATTTTTAAGCGTAATAGTTGGTGCGGTAATAATTTATTATGGCGGAGTTTTAGTGCTACAAAACCATTCGCTAAAAGCCGCAGAGTTTATGGGATTTCTCTTTGCAATTTTTCAGTTAATGCCGCCAATAAAAGAATTAAGCACAGTTAATAATAGAATTCAAGAATCGAGTGCTGCTGGTGATAGAATTTTTGAAATCTTAGATAACAAACCTACTATTTTTGATGAGCCTGATGCAAAAGAATTGAGTAATTTCAAAAACACAATTTCATTTGATCATATTTATTTCCATTACGATGACTCTGATGAACTTGTTCTTAACGATATTAATTTTTCCGTGAACAAAGGCGAGATAATTGCGCTTGTAGGCCCAAGCGGCGGAGGTAAATCTACTTTAGTGGATTTAATACCAAGATTTTATGACCCTACCAGCGGAAAAATTTTTATTGATGGAAACGATATCAAAAAGATAAAGATTCAAAGCCTTCGCTCAATGATGGGAATTGTAACTCAAGAAACTATTCTTTTTAATGAATCGATTAAAAATAATATTGCTTATGGACTTGGCAATTATCCCATTGAAAAAATAATTGAAGCCGCTAAAACTGCCAACGCCCACAATTTCATTTCAGAATTACCTGAAGGTTACGAAACTATAATCGGTGAACGCGGTTTAAAAATTTCCGGTGGTCAGCGGCAAAGAATATCCATCGCAAGAGCAATACTTAAAAATCCGGAAATTATGATTTTTGATGAAGCAACTTCCGCACTTGATAATGAATCTGAGTTATTAGTCCAAGAAGCCATTGAAAGAATGATGGTAAACAGAACAACTTTTGTAATAGCACATAGATTAAGCACAATTAGAAATGCTTCTAGAATTATTGTTATAGATAAAGGGAAAATTATTCAAGTTGGAACTCACGACGAGTTGATTCAAGACTCAAATGGTTTGTACAGAAAATTTTACGAAATGCAATTTAGAGATATTAATGGAAGCTAATCAAAAACAAATTAAAATTATTGATCGCCTAATAATTTTCTTTACAGTGTTGTTTCTGATCAGTTTGACCAATTCGATTTTTGTAAATCAAATTGGTTACTTTGGAGCTCTCGTCCTTATTTTGATTAGATATTTCATAACAAAGGAAAATCAATTTAAAAAAACCGGATTAGAATTAATTTTTATCTGGTTTCTTTTAGCTGAACTTTTATCTGCAATTTTTTCTGGGAATAATCCGCAAGCTTATTTATATCTCAGCAAACGTGCATTGCTAATTCCGCTTGTTTATACTTCTATTGCCGTGGCTTTTAATGAACAAAGAGTTAAAACTTATTTTAAAATTTATATTGGTGCTTCATTAATAACAGTCCTAATTTATCTATTCTTTTCATTCAAATATTATATTAACAATTTATACAGCATTAAAGAATCTGGGCCTTCCCTTTTTCAATATCCAATTACAGCAAGTGAAATCACCAGCTTTACAGTTTTATTTTTATTTGCCTTTGCCATCAACGAAAGAACAAAACTGATTAACAAAATTCTTTTATCATTAGGTTTTCTTGTTTCTCTCGTTGCTCTTCTATCAACATATAAAAGAACCGGCTGGATTGGCGTTGGCGCCGGAATTTTTGTAATACTTTTAATGAAAAAACAATGGAAGATTATAATTCCAATTTGTTTAGCAATAATCTTTTTATTCATTTATTCAAAAAATATTAGTCGTGTTGAAATTTATAATTTTCAAAATTCTAAATTAAAAATAGAAAAAGATTTTAAAACCAAAGGCATGGCTTATAATGTGCTTGCAGACAGCGGTACTACTTATATAAGCGATTTTACAGATGGAATTTTGGTCTACAAAGACACTTCATTATTTAAAAATATTAAACTGCCTGCGCCTGTTTATTCATTAACTAAATGGAATATTTATTTTGTAGCTACTTCAATAGATACAAGATTTTTTCTTCTTCAGAAATCCGGCAGCAATTTTAACGTAAAGAATGAGTTCCTTACTTCAGGACTTACAATTTCTTACGCTTCTGCAAATAATTATTTTTATGCTATGGATTTAGACAGCGGACTTACAATTTTCAAAAATCCTTTAAATTTATCTGATACAGTAAGACTAAATAACTTTCATGGTTATACATCAGTTAATGTTGATTCAAATTATTTAGTAATGTTTCAAAGGCTAAATAC
Organism: Bacteroidota bacterium; assembly: GCA_021824145.1. Classification (GTDB taxonomy): domain Bacteria; phylum Bacteroidota; class Ignavibacteria; order Ignavibacteriales; family Ignavibacteriaceae; genus FEN-1297. Next base: position 27,271 of record JAKALM010000001.1, on the reverse strand, counting down.
GTTAACGGTTTTAAAATTACAAAATGGCTTGCCAGTAAAAGAGATAGTAAATTTTTCAGACAAATCTAATATCAGCCGGTTCTTTTATATTGATAAAAAAATATTGGTATCGGACAAACAAGGATTAAAATTATTTTCAATTGAAAATGACAGCTTAAAATTAATTGATCTGAATAAATCAATTTCAGAAATATATACTTGGGGGTTTTCTGATAACAGATTATTTGCTGCAAGTTCCACTGGTGAATTTTACGAATTACAATATCCTTTAGGGAATAGGATTAAAATACTGTTTAAAGATAAACTTAGTTCTCAACCAGAAAGCATTTCAAACAGCGGAGATAATCTAATTTTTACTTTCGCCAAAGAAAGCAGATTATTAAGCATATTTGATTTTTATAATCCATCCAATCGTGTAAGATTTGAATTGTGGAATGCTGGGTTAAAAATGTTTCGAGATCATCCAATCTTTGGAGTTGGAGACATTGACTTGGGTAAATTGTATGCACAATATAAACACAATTATGACAAAGAAATTCAAGGGCATATGCATAATAATTTTATTCATGAGTTGGTTACGCTTGGGCTTTTCGGTTTTCTTGCATTTTGCTTTTTAATAATTAAAATTATTAAAATTGATTTAAAAATTTTCAAAGAGACTAAAAATATACCGTTTATTTCATCATATGCTCTTGGAACAATCGGCGGTTTTGTTGCCTTCTTAGTTTCCGGCTTAACGGAATTTAATTTTGGCGATCAAGAAATAATTACTTTAGTTTGGTTTACTTTTGGTTTCAATTTGGCTTTGTATTACTTTAGCAAAAATCAAATCGAAAAAACTAATAGCTGAATATTAAAAAAGGATTTCAAATGGAAGTAAAAGAACAGCAGGAAATTTTAAATATTGCTGAAAATCTATCTTCACCACTGAACTATAATGTTCATGAAATTGCAGTAATTCTTGCGGCTGGACACGGGAAAAGAATTAAATCTCAGAAATCAAAAATGCTTCATAAAATTTGGGGAATTCCAACTGTTGAACGTGTGTTCAATGCTTGTAGGAATGGCAGTCATGACATTAATATTATTCTGGTTGTGGGAATTAAAGCTAAAGATGTTATGGAAGTTGTTGGCAAGCGTGAAGCTACTGGATTTGCGTACCAAGCAACTCAAAATGGAACTGGCCATGCAGTTCAAGTTGCACTGGAAAAAATCGATGAAAAATTATTCGATGGTGTCGTCTATATTTTGCCAGGTGATATGGGATTAATTGATGCAGCAACAATGAAACGCTTCCGATCAGAATTCACAAAAACCAACAGTGATATGATGGTTCTAACAGGAATTTATGAAGGCAAGCCTGAAGATAACTCTTATGGAAGAATTATCCGTGTAAAAGAAAAAGATGATACCGGTAATTCTTCAGGAAAAGATATCGGCAAAGTTATTGAGATCATGGAACACAAAGATATCCTATCTCTTCCTGATGAGGTTCCATATCAAGTTAAATATAATAATCGAAATTATTCTTATACTAAAAAAGAATTAATTGATAACAATGAATTTAATTCTGGTGTATATGCGTTTAAATATAAAAAATTGGTAGAATTGATATATTCAATTTCAAGCAACAATGTTCAAAATGAAATTTATATTACTGATTTAATATCTTTATTCAATAAAAAAGGTTATTCCGTTACAGCAATAAGTCCATTAGAACAATATGTTGTAATGGGTTTTAATAATAAATCAGTTCTTAAAGAAATGGAAGCAGTAGCCAGAAAAAAAGTTTATGAAAAATTAAAAGATATAATTGAAATTGATGACCCGGAGGATTTTTTTATTGATGAATCTGTTGTTGATGACATAATTGAAATGGATAAAAAAAATATTCCGCTTGATATCAGCATTGGTAAAGGAGTTCACATTGATAAAGGTGTAAAGCTAAATTATAATCTTGCTCTAGGAAAAAATGTTTTTATAAGCGGGAAAGTAAATTTTGGCAAGAATGTAAATGTTCATCAAAATGTCCATCTTTCTTGCTTTGAAGGACAAAATTTTAAGATTGGTAATAATGTAGAAATTCTTTCTGGAGATATTATTAAAGGAAATATTGTAATAGGAGACCATGCAAGGATAGAATCAAGCGTTAATATGACGGGCAGCGATGAATATCCACTTCGAATTGGAAAGAACGTTTTAATAAAAGGGACAAGCTATATTTTCGGATCAGCAATAGAAGACGATGTTCACATTGAACACAGTGTAATAATTAAAAAACGAGTTGATCGTTTAATCAAGCGCGATGGTACAATACAGCCAATTAGATTTTACCTTCCAATGCCTGAAGGAATTGATGCTGTAGAAGATTTAGAATAATATTTTAATAGGACTAAAAAACAAAAAGGCTCTTCAAATAAATGAAGAGCCTTTGTAACACAAGGTAAGTTAGTGCAAGAAACTATTTAGCCGCTGTTAAGCTGTTTAAATGTTTCGTCAATGCAGCTTTTTTTCTGGAAGCAGTATTAATGTGGATTTTTCCTTTTGTAGTACTTCTATCTAAAATAGCTACTGCTTCTTTATATAATTTCTCAGCTTGTTCTTTTTCGGTTGTTGAAAGCGCCTTTTTTACAACTGTTTTAATTTTAGATTCGGCAATTTTATTTACCATACGTTTTCTAGCATTAGTACGAATTCTTTTCTTAGCCGATTTATGACTTGCCATTTCGAAAAAATCCTTAATATATTAACAAATTTTGAGCCCAAATATAGGGAAACCTAAGTTTGATGTCAAATTTATCTTTTGTAATTTTGAAATCTTATTTAATGAAAATTACTGATTATTTTAACCAAAAACATGCTTAAGGTTAACGAAATATACTTTTCTATTCAAGGCGAAAGCACAAAAGCCGGGCTTCCATGCGTTTTTGTTAGGCTGACTTATTGCAATCTTCGCTGTTCTTATTGTGATACAGAATATGCTTTTTTTGAAGGTAAAGATTATACAATAGACCAAATAATTGATGAAATTAAAAAATTTCAATGTAATCTGGTAGAAATTACCGGCGGTGAACCTCTTTTCCAAAATGAAAGTATTGATTTAATGAAAAGATTGTGCAATGATGGATTTGAAGTTTTGCTGGAGACTGGCGGCAGTCTACCAATTAATAAAATTGATGAAAAAGTAAAAATCATAATGGATTTAAAATGTCCATCCAGCGGAATGGTGAAAAAAAATCTATATGAAAATATCAACTTTTTAAAACCAGAAGACGAAGTTAAGTTTGTAATAGGAACAAGAGAAGATTATGACTGGACAAAAGAAACGCTTAAAAATTATAATCTTTCCGCTAAATGTAATGTTCTTTTTTCTGTTGTCTTCGGGAAACTTGAACCTGTAACTTTAGTCGAATGGATACTGACAGATAAACTGGATGTAAGATTCCAGCTTCAAATGCACAAATTTATTTGGGAACCAAACACAAAAGGCGTTTAATGAAAATTGCAAAAGAATTTAATTGGGAAATGGGCCACCGGCTTCCGGAACACTTTGGTAAATGCAAAAACATTCATGGCCATTCATATAAAATGCTTGTTGAAATTGATGGTGACGTTCTTGAAAGCGGAATGGTAATGGATTATTATCATTTGAAAGATGCCATTGAGCCGCTTGTTGAAAAAATGGATCATGCATTTTTAGTGCATAAAGATGATAAAATTGTTTTGGAATTCCTTGAAAAAATGAATTCTAAAAAAATTGTAGTTGACTTCCAATCCACAGTTGAAAATATGACAAGATTTTTCCTTAATGAAATTAAAAATTCAAACCTTCCTGCTAATATTCATAAAGTAAAAGTAAGAGTTTGTGAAACTCCAGATGATTATGCAGAAGAAGAAATTGAATTAAGCTAAAAACAATTGCTTAATAATTTTTATAATTGCAAAATTTCTTAAAGAATAAATCTTCATTAATTTTTTTTTAATCAGATCAATTTAATTTTTCATTTTGAATTTTTAATACTTTAGATGTCTCGCTTCAAAATTTATTTAGAATACGACGGAACACGATACAGCGGCTGGCAAAAGCAGAATAATGCAAAAACTATTCAGGGTACGTTAATTAAAGCCGCTGAAGAAATTTTTCCTAAATTAAAATTGGATATTCAAGGTTCGGGAAGAACCGACAGCGGAGTTCATGCTCTTTGCCAAATTGCACATCTTGAGGTTAAAACAATGCTAGCACCAGAAATCATAAAGATGAAATTTAATGATCTTATTCCCCACGATATTAATATTTTGGAAATTGAAAAAACACATCCTCAATTCCACTCCCGCCACGATGCTGTTTCGCGCAGCTATATTTATCAGATTTCTAAACGTCGGACGGCTTTCGGCAAAAATTACGTCTGGTGGATTAAAGATAAATTAAATTTTAAAGCAATGGAATCAGCTTCAAAAGAATTTTTAGGAATGAACGATTTTTCCTCTTTTGCTGATGAAGACAAAGAAGAAAAATCTACCAAAGTATTAATTGAAAATGTTGAATTAAAAGAAATCGGTGATTTAATTCTGATTAGAATTTCCGGCTCTCATTTTCTATGGAAAATGGTTAGGCGAATGGTTGGTACGCTAGTGGAAATTGGCCGTGGTAAAATGAAATCTGAAGATTTAAAATTTTTTCTAACTAACAAATCAAATATTCCGGCAAAATATACAGCACCTCCCTCGGGATTATTTTTAGAAAAAATAAATTATAAACACGAGCAATTAAAAAATGAAATCTCGCCTATTTTTTTTATAAATAATTTTAAAAACTAAAATTTGCATCAACTATTTACCGTTCATCAAAATTTTTCCCCAAAAGTGATAAATAACAAATTCTTCCAATAAATTACATTTTAAGTTTAACAACATTTATAAAGATTTCAGAAAATTAAAATTCATTTTTCATTTTTTTAGGAGATCAAAATGCAAAAATTCTTAGGTAGAATTGGATTTGTCCTATTAATTCTTACTTCATTCGCTATTGGTCAAATGAGAGATCATTCTCAACCGCTTCCAATTCATCATGCGCCAAATAAGGAATTTCACATGATTCACCTCGGTCTAAATTTTCATTTTAATATTGAAAAGAAAGAAGTACTTGGTGTTGCTACTGAAAAAATAGTTCCATTTTTAAATGATTATAAAACTATTCACCTTAATGCCGTTGACATGAAAATTGATAAGGTAATTTTAAATGGGAAAAACCTTTCTTTTAATTATGATGGTAAAATTCTTTCAATAAATCTTGACAAGAATTATGGCTTGGATGATACTTTAACTTATTCAATTACTTATTCAACTATTCCGAAAAAAGGAATTTTCTTTATATTACCGGATAAAGCTTACCCCAAAAGAATTCCGGAAATATGGAGCCAAAGTGAATCTGAAGATGCACAATATTGGTATCCTTGCCACGACTATCCAGATGATTTCAGCACAAGTTCCTTAACTGCAACTGTGCCTGAAGATTGGGTCGTCGTTTCAAATGGACTTTTGAAGAAAACTACCACAGACAAAAAAGATCGCACAAAAACTTTTTATTGGGATGAAGAAAAACCTCATGTGGTTTATTTGAATTCAATCGTTGCCGGGAAATATAAAATCCTAAAAACAAAATGGGATAATGTTCCAATCTATTATTATGTTGAACCGCAATTTGCAAATGAAGCGATGGAAAATTTTTCTCATACTCCAGATATTTTAAAATTCTTTTCTGAAGTAACCGGCCATCATTATGAATGGGATAAACTTTCGCTTTCAACAGTTCAGGATTTTACTGAAGGCGGAATGGAAAATGTTTCTGCAATTACTTTAACCAACACAACATTTCATGATAAGAATGCAGAGCCGCAAACTAACTCAACTGATTTAGTTTCTCATGAAACTGCGCATCAATGGTTTGGCGATTTGTTAACTTGCCGCAATTGGGCAAATGCCTGGCTAAACGAAGGTTTTGCAACTTTCTTTGAAGCACTTTACGGACAACATGCTTTTGGCAACGATCATTATGTTTATGAAATGTCAAAGGATCAAGAACAGGTTGTTAATGCTGATAAACGTGAACGCCGCCCTATTGTGTACAACAGATACAATTCCCCCGATGATGTTTTCGGAGTTTATATTTATCCACGAGGTGCAGATGTTCTTAACATGCTTCGTTTTGTTCTTGGCGATCAATTATTCTTTAAAGCGATAAAACATTATGTTAAAGAATATCAATTCCACAATGTTGATACTCATGATTTTGAAAAAGCTGTACAAGAAGCAACCGGCCAAAATCTTTATTGGTTTTTTGATGAATGGGTTTATAAAGCTGGCCATCCTGTATTCAAAGTAAAATATAATTACAATCCCGATATTCACAAATTAATAATGACAGTAGATCAAACACAGAAAGTTGACAGTTTAACTCCAGTTTATAAAATGCCAGTTGAAGTTTACATTGAAACGCCATCCGAAAAAATTATAAAAAGAGTTTGGGTAGATTCGCTAGAAAATACTTTTTCGTTTGATGTTAAAGACCTGCCCTTAATGGTTAATTTTGATGAAGGCCATGAATTATTAAAGGAAATGGATTTCAAGAAATCTGCTGAAGAACTTGTTTATCAGCTGCAGAATGATAAAGATGTTGACGGCAGAATTTGGGCAGCAGATCAATTAGAAAAAACAAATAGCGAAGCATCTGTTAACGCTCTTGAAAATGTTTTGAAGAAAGATTCGTTCTGGGCAGTTAGAGCCGAATGTGCAAAAATTTTAGGCAGCAGCAAACAAGAAAGTGTTGAGCAGGCTTTAATTGCTGCACTTAATGATAAAGATGCAAGAGTACAAGTTAATGCAATTAATTCACTTGCTAACTTTAATGATTCAAAAACGGGTGATTTATTTAAGAATAAATTTGAAAAAGATAAAAACTATTTTGTAAGAGCCGCTGCATTAACCGCATATTCTAAGTTGGATTCTTCAAAAGCTTTACCAGCAATTGACCAAGCGCTAAAAATTAATTCCCAGCAGGAAGTAATAAGAACGGCTGCTCTTGATGCTTTAACAAAAATTGATTCGTTAAAAGCTTACAGTGAAGCTGAAAAGTTTGCTGAATACGGTCAGCCGGAACCAATAAGAATTAGAAGCGTGATGACTCTTGTTCAACATGATGCTAATAAAAATAATACTATAAAGCTTCTCGAAAAATTTAGTGATGACCCATATTGGATTGTTCGTTTGATTTCCGTAAATGAATTGGGAAGAATTGGAGATAAATCTGCTTTGCCAATTTTAGAAAAAAGAGAAAAAGAAGAAGTTAATTTTAGAATTGTAGAAAGTATTAAAAGATCTATCGCTCAGATTAAGAATAGAGAAAGTTGAAAATTGAAATTCTAACTTTTCATATTAATGTTAAAAGCGGCTTTAATGAGCCGCTTTTTTATATCTACTTGACCAACTTCTTTAATCTATTTATTTCATCTCTTAAAGAAGCTGCTTTTTCAAATTCCAAATCTTTTGCTGCTTGATGCATTTGTTCTGTTAGTTGATCAATTAAATCCTGCTTTTGTTCAGTATTCATATATTTAAGAACTGGCTCAGCGACTTTAGTAAAAGAATAATTTTCCTTTTCTTCTCTCTTTCTTACATCTGCAATTGATGTTGAAGAAAGAATTTCTTCCATACTTTTATAAATAGTTTTCGGCTCGATATTATTTTGTTTATTATATTCAGTCTGTAAAGCACGTCTTCTATTTGTTTCATCAATTGTTTTTCTCATTGAGTCGGTAATTTTATCAGCATACATTATAACTTTTCCGTTCACATTTCTTGCTGTTCTTCCGGCAGTTTGCATTAGCGATCTTTCACTTCTTAAAAATCCTTCTTTATCCGCATCAATAATGGCAACTAAAGAAACTTCAGGAAGGTCTAATCCTTCTCTTAAAAGATTGACACCAATAAGTACATCAAAATCACCGATTCTTAAATCACGAAGAATTTCAACCCGCTCAAGTGCATCGATATCGCTGTGAATATATCTAACTTTAATTCCAATTTTATCAAGATAATCAGATAAATCTTCAGCCATTTTTTTTGTTAGTGTTGTTACCAAAATTCTTTCTTCTCGCAATGCGCGTTGCCTAATTTCTCCAATCAAGTCATCAATTTGTCCTTTAATCGGGCGAACTTCTATTTCCGGATCGAGTAATCCGGTTGGACGGATAATTTGTTCAACCACTACGCCGCCGCTTTTTTCAAGTTCAAAATCTGCTGGCGTTGCGCTAACAAAAATAACTTGGTTAAGCATACCTTCAAATTCTTCAAACTTCATAGGGCGGTTATCAAGTGCCGATGGAAGCCGAAAGCCGTATTCAACTAAAGTTTCTTTTCGTTTACGATCACCATTATACATTGCTCTTAGCTGCGGAATTGTAACGTGCGATTCATCGATTATCATTAGAAAGTCTTTAGGAAAATAATCAATCAAGTTATAAGGACGAGTTCCTGGCTTACGACCATCCATATGGCGGGAATAGTTTTCAATTCCCGAACAGTAGCCTATTTCCTTCATCATTTCAATATCAAATTTTGTACGTTGCTCAAGCCTTTGAGCCTCCAAATATTTTTCTTCTTTCCTAAAATATTTTAATTGCTCTTCCAGTTCCTTTTCAATTCCATAAATTGCTTTTTGCATTTGATCTCGATCCGAGACAAAATATTTAGCCGGATAAATCGGCACTGAATCAACTTCACGAATAACATCGCCGGTTATCGAATCAATTATCGAAAGTTTTTCAATATCATCATCCCAAAATTCAATTCTAACTGCTTCGTCATATTGATATGCTGGAATTATTTCTACAACATCGCCACGCGCTCTAAAGGTTCCGCGAGTAAAATCTACGTCATTTCTTACATAATGAATGTCTATTAAATCTCGTAAAAGTTTTTTCCGCTGAACATTCAATCCTTTTTTTAAAAATATAATTTGCTTTGCATATTCTTGAGGTGCACCAATTCCATAAATGCAGCTTACACTTGCCACAACAATTACATCATTTCTTCCTTCAATCAAAGCAGTTGTTGCTTTTAATCTTAAACGATCAATTTCCTCATTTATCGTAAAATCTTTTTCAATATACAAATCACTTGAAACGACGTAAGCTTCCGGCTGGTAATAATCATAATAGCTTATAAAAAATTCAACTGCATTATTGGGGAAAAATGATTTGAATTCCGAATAAAGCTGAGCGGCTAAAGTTTTATTATGAGAAATAATGAGAGTTGGTTTGTTAATCTCTTTAATTACATTTGAAATAGAAAAAGTTTTTCCGCTTCCTGTAACACCAAGCAGGGTTTGGAATTTGTCGCCACGAATTATTCCTTCAGTTAATTCTTTTATTGCTTTCGGTTGATCACCCGAAGGTTCATAATTGGACTTTAGCTCAAATTTGTTCATTGTACGTGGATTAATTTTTTCGATTTTAATTTACTAATTTCAAGTTGGTGATTAAATGTATTTATTTCGCTTTTAATTTCCTAAGGTAATTTATGAAGAATGTAAAACTTTGGATTATTATCTCCGGCATTTGCGGATTTACCAGTGTTGCAATTGGAGCTTTTGGCGCACATGGTTTAAGAAACGTACTTTCGCCAGACAGGTTGGAAATTTATAAAACCGGTGTAATCTATCATCTTCTCCATTCAATTACGATTTTAGCAATTGCTTTGTCAGGACAAACTAAGTATTTAATAAGTGCTTTGTTTTTTTTGATTGGAATTATTCTGTTTTCATTTTCACTTTACCTTTATGCGGTTACCAGTGCAATTGTATTTGCAATAATAACTCCTTTTGGAGGAATAAGCTTTTTAATAGGTTGGCTTCTTTTAATTATCCAAGCATTTAAAGAAAAAAATAGTTAGTCCAATCATTTATTTTACAATCCGCAGCTTGAAATAAACCTCTTCGGGTGAAAATATACCTGCAAAAAATCTCTCATAGATTACGGGCTCAATATTCAAAATATAATCCATCCATTTAAGAGGAATAAAATGGGATGTTATGAACTTCTTTTCTAGAACTTCAAATTGGGCTTTACCTTCGTAGTTGGTTCGATGATTTAATTTCCATTTTTCGTAAAACTTCAATTTCCGGTTGCCGATATACTCATAATTATCAAATGATCTTATAGAAAACGGAATTTTATGGTCCGGCTCGCCAAAATATTTGGTGTTAAGAAAAAATGGAACATATACAATCAATAATCCATTGGGCTTTATAATTCTATAAAGTTCAGTTACTGTTTTATGGAAACTATCCAGATGCTCAAGCACGTGGGAAGCAAAAACTTCGTCAAAAGTATTGTCTTCAAAAGGATACGGAAATGAGTTTATATCGTGAATCATATTTCCGCCATAATCTACAAGGTCGAGGTTTACATACCCTTCTTTTAAGTCTTTGCCACATCCTAGGTTTAGCTTCATAATTATTTTTCCACAATAGGGTTAAATGGGATTTAAATTGGTTATAAAATTATAAACTTTAATCTAAATTTAATCATTTCTTCTCAAATAAATTGAAATAAAAAAACCCGACATAATTGCCGGGTTTTATTTTGAAGAATTAAAATTACCAAACTTAGCTGGCAAAATCTAATTCAGTGTTATGACCGGGAAGTTTACACCCTTTAAGCTGAGCTGCTGAACTTTTACTCTAATCACTCCTCTTCTTACCATTCCTAGAGCCTGGGCAGCCGCTTTGGAAAGATCTAATTGTCTTCCATCAATGTAAGGTCCTCTATCATTTATTCTTACAATTACTGATTTATTGTTTCTTAGGTTTGTCACCTTTAAAAGAGTACCGAACCTAAGACTCTTACTGGCAGCAGTGTAGGCTAATTGATTGAAAACCTCACCGTTTGCGGTAGTTTTGCCATGAAACTGTGGTCCATACCAGGAAGCGGTCATATTCCCTTTGTCTATATAATTAACGATTGATGTTCTTACTGTATTTTCGTCATTATTAACAGAAGTTGTTTCTATATTATTTACCGGTACAGACATTGGACTAGTTTCATTCGAGACAATTGTAAATCCAACCAGCAAAATCATGACAGAAATTATAAGAGCTTTTGTTAATGACTTCAACTACACCTCTCTTTTTGTTTTAAACATAACATTTACACTACAAAATTAGCCTTCACCGGATGTTCAAACAATTGATCTATGAACTTTTCATCCTTTGGGGATAATTTTCAAACATCCGACTTTTAGGGTTATATGGTCGGGTTTTGTTGATTTGCTCAATGAACTTCTCTGCTATTAATCTTTAAAGTATATTTTCCCGCCAGATGTGCTGATTTTATTTTAAATACTTATCAAACCACGTTAACGACCGATATATGGTATTTAAATATTGATTAGGTTCGTTCCGAAGACCATGACCAGCGCGAGGATATACTACAAACTCAACCGGAATTCCTCGTTCATGTAATGCTTGATACATTTCCTTAGAATTTGCCAGTCCAGTAGAAACATCATTTGTCCCATGAAGGATTAAAGTAGGCGTTTGTATATTCTGAATATAAAAAGCTGGAGATCTGCTTACAAATAGATTTTCACTGTTTATCGGTTTTTCCCAATAGTTATATCCAAACCACATTTTCTCAAAGTGCGGCTGAACCGAATTACTCCAATCCGTAAAGAAGCTAAAAATACCATACATAGAAACTGCTGCTTTGAATAAATGAGTTTGAGAAATTATCCAGTTAGTTAGATAACCTCCGTAACTTCCACCAGTTACTCCCATTTTGCTTGTATCCACAAAACCCTTTGAAATAATATATTTAACTCCAGCCATTATATCCTTATAATCTCCTCCGCCAAGATCATGTAACGCAGCTTGGGAAAATTCATCTGAATAACCGCTGCTTCCTCTTGGGTTTGGTGCAAAGACAAGGTATCCGGCATCATTAAAATCTCTAATACCATAAGCTTGAAGGAATATATTCTCAAACCTTCCATAAGGACCGCCGTGTAAAGTTAAGATTAAAGGGTATTTTTTACTTGGATCAAAGCTTTTTGGTTTAAACAGGATGCCATCAATATTAAACTTGCCATCAGAACTCTTATAAGATACAACTTCTTGCGTTCCAAAATCAAATTGATTTAATTGGTTTGTAAAATCAGTTATCTTCTTACCATCCACATAAATTTCTGGAAGAGTTGTGCTGTTCTGAAATTCATAACAAAGATCTTTACTGTTATTGGATAGCGAAAGATTTGAAATAGTTGTATTGCCATTAGTTAATTTTTCAATCTTTCGAGATTTAATATTTATTTGATAAAGTTGTGTATTTGTCCGATCACCAGCTGTAAATAAAATTGTAATGTTGTCCTTCCAGATATAACTTTCGACTCCTTGGTCAAAATCTTTGGTTAAATTGATGACATTCTTTCCATCTGGTTCCATAACATTCAAATCATTCTGTGCATTTTCTTCATCAGGAAAAGTTTGGGTAATAAAGGCAATATGTTTGTCATCGGCAGAAAATGAAGGTTGGGTTTCTGGGCCCGGCGTATTTGTAAGCTGAATCTTCTTTCCCATCAAGCTGATTGCATAAATATCAAACTTTTGAACATCATTGTCTGAGCCAGAATAATCGGTTTGATAAATTATTTTATCACCTTGATTATCAAACTTAATTTGTTCAACACCTGGATCCAAAGTGAAAGACGAAACTATTTCCTTCCTTTCGACATCAAAAATATAAAGTACTTTGTCTGGATTTTTTTTCGGATATACTTCAACATCAAGTTTCTTTTTCATTAACTCAGCTTTTTGCTCTTCTTCCTTTTCGTCATATCTATCAGACAGAATTGCAATTTTTTTAGAATCACTCGACCAAACATATTCATCGACTCCACCCGGTAATGAAGTCCAGTTTAATGCTTCTCCTCCATTTACTGGTGCAGCCCAAAGTTGGCTGGCTTTAGACTCCATCTCTCCAGTTTTTTCATTTAAATACTCACGACTAGAAATAAAGGTAATCCATTTTTCATCAGGTGAAAATTTTGGATCAGTGCAGCTTTTTCCATTCTGGGTAAACTGATAATACTGTTTTGTCTTTAAGTTTAGAATATAAACTTGTGTAATCCATTGACTTGTAGTGGTATCGCCTTTTCGAATTGTAAAAACCACTTTATCACCTTTGGGGGAAATTACAGCATTGGAAGGTACATTAAGCTCAATTTGGTCTTTCATTGTAAATGGTTTTTTAACGGTCTGTGCTTGAGCAATTACAAATGATAGTATTAAATTTATTATTGTATGAAGAAATCTATTTTTCATTTTAGCTTTAAAAATTTTTGCTGCAAACTAATTCATAAGCATTTCAGAAGCAATAAAGCTTAATAAATAAATGAAGTTACGCAAGAGCTTATAAATGTAATGCTGAATTTGTTTAAGCATTTAAAAACTGCGCAAGAAAGAGATTCCGAATCAAGTTCGGAATAACAAATTCATTTCTTTGCGTAACTTTAGTAAATAAGATTGTTGGAGAAAAATAATTCTCTCTTTCTCCTAAAGTTTCCTATCTTATCTTTTATTAATTTTGAAGAAAGATTATTGGCATCAATTTTTTTCAAATCAAACAATGATCCGGTAATAATGTGAGAATGTTATGTTATTTAAAACAAAACTAAAAAGTTTAATATTCATACTTGTTGTTCCCTTTTTGTTCGCAGGTACTTACACTGTTTTCACTGAAAAATTGCTAAAGGTTTTTGATGACAATGTAAAAGAAAGATTTAATCTAACAAACTACACTGTATTTACCCCCGGCAGCGAGGTTGCAGTAAATCTTTTTTCAAACTTTAAATCAGGCAATCTGTTTCATTTCAAGCTGTATAAAATAGAAGATCAGCAAAAATTTTTCATTTCAGCTGATAAGAATCAGCTTCAACGTAATTTTGATATTTGGGGAACCGACCGTCAATCTCTGCTTCAGTACACAAAATTAATTAAAGACTGGAATGCAGAAATCAAGAACCCAGGATTTTACGAGAGAGATCAGAATGTTAAAATTGGCAAAATAGATAAACCAGGGATGTATATTCTTCAAGCTATTAAAGATGAACAAGTAGCTTATTGCGGAATTTCTGTTTCTAACCTTGCAATGATTTATAAAAACAGCGGCAAGCAAATTTTGGCAATGGTTGTTGACGCTAAATCTGGCAAAGTAATTCCAGAAGTGAAATTCGGTTTGTTCAAGGATAGTTTGCTGGCTTCCCAACAATCGGACAAAAACGGATTAGTTTTATTTTCAGCAAACGATTCAACTAATTTTGAAACCCAAAATACCTTGCTGATGGCGAAAACAAAAGATGAAACCATCCTTAGCGATCCTTACTTTTATTTCAGGTCTGGATTGAAAAATTATACAGCTTATATCTATACTAATCAACCGATTTACCGACCAGGCCAACAGGTTTTTTTCAAAGCAATTTTAAGAGAAAAGAACGGCGATGAACTTTCTAATATTCCAGGTGAAAGTTTCGAAATAAAAATTAAAACTCCTAAGAACAAGGAAATATTTTCACAAACTTTGAAAACGAATGAATTTGGTTCGCTGTCAGGCGAATTTAAGTTAGACACTGATGCAGAACTTGGAAATTATTGGATTCAAGTTATTAAAGGTGAACAAACTTATTATGGTTCATTTGAGGTTCAAGAATATAAAAAGCCTGAATACTTTGTTAAAGTTGAAACTGAAAAAAAACATTATGCCGCCAATGATACAATCAAAGCCACGGTTTCTGCAGATTACTATTTTGGCTCGCCGGTTATCAATGGCAAAGTAAGTATAAAAATTTATCGCCAGAATTTCTGGAGACCATGGTGGTATTGGTCGCCGTATTCTTGGTTTTATGGCGGTTTCAATTCTCATCTAACTAATGAATATGGAAAGCGTGAATTGATTTCGGAACAAATTGGCGAATTAAACAAAGATGGAAAATTAAATTTCATTTATAAAATAGGAAAAGATACAAAAGAAGATTACTCTTATTTAATAACTGCGGAAGTAAATGATAATTCACGCAGCACTGTTTATGGATCAAGCAATATTTTTGTTACCAGAGGAAGTTTTTCGTTATCAACTTCGCCAGACAAATATTTTGTTTCTAAAGGCGAACCATTAAATATTCGTGTTAATGCATCAGATTTTTCAGATAAACCAGTCCAAACAAAATTTTTAATTATTATAAATTATCCTCAGCAAAAGGGCCAAGAGAAAAATTATTTCACACCAATCAGCGATACATTAAATGGAACAACCGATACATTAGGGAAAGCAATTTTAACTTTTTTGCCTCGTGGTTTTTTTTCTGGAAACTATAATTACAAAGTTATAGCTCAAGATGAAAAAGGAAAAGAGATTTCCGCTCAAAGTTCATTCTTTGTTGGAAGCGGAAAGGAATATTATTTTTATTATAATCATTCAGATTTTGAGATAATAACCGACAAAGATTCTTATGAAAAAGGCGACAGCATAACCGCATTCATTATTCTTCCACAAAATAATACAGATGTTTTGGTAACTTATGAATCTGATTCTTTTCTTGGATATGAATTAAAACATGCCGATGGAAATAGCATAACCATAAAATTAAAATTATCTGAAAAGTATTCACCAAGTTTCAATATTGCCGCAGCTTATATGAAAGACGGAATGCTGTTCAATACCTCAAAGCTTGTTGGAGTATTAGACAAAGAAAAATTTTTGAACATTGCAATAAAATCATCTAAAGAAATATACAAACCCGGAGATGAAGCAAAATATAAAATCTTGGTAACAAACAACTATGGCGTTCCAGTTAAGAATACAGAATTATCATTTGGAGTAGTTGATGAAAGCATTTATGCTATTAAAGAAGATCAGACCCAAGATATAAAATCATTCTTTTACTCGCCAAGATATTCATACATCCCAATTTATAATTCAAGGCAAAATTCTAATTATAATGGTTCCAGCCGGATTGCAACCTTAGCAGATAAAAAAATTAATTTAAATGATGTAAGTCCAAAAGGCGATGGAATGCTTTCAGGAAAGATGATAGCAATTAAAGGGAAAGTTGATTTCAAAAATATTTATGCCTTGCTGACTAATGACTCTTTCTTTTACAAAATCAAAGTTGATTCTTTAGGCAACTTTGTTTTTAAAAATATTCGGAAAGATAACTACAATATGCTTGCATTGCTTGATAATGGAGATGTTATAGCCGGTGGAGAAATAAATGTTAAATCAAACTCGATAAAAAACATTGATCTTGGTGACTATATGAATACATCGCCATTCCCTCAACCAATAAGAGTTTGGGGAGGAAGAGGAATTCCGCGAGTAAATGCAATGTCAATTCAAGATGCCAGAGAAAAATCAGAAACTATTAGCACTCAGCAGGAAATATCTAATACTTTTATGCAGCCTGCATTGCGTTCAAATTTTGTTGATGCTGCAATCTGGAAATCGCATATTGTTACAGACGATAAAGGCGAAGCGGAAATAGGCTTTAAAATGCCAGACAACCTAACAACTTGGCGAGCTACAGTTAGAGGGATTACTAAAAATTCTTTAGTTGGCCAAACTACACAAAAAGTTATTACTAGAAAAAATCTTTTAATTCGAATTGAACCTCCTCGATTTTTTAAAGAGGGCGATGAACTTACTGTTTCAACAATTGTTCACAATTACTTGAGCGAATCAAAAAAAGTGAAAGTAAATTTCGATCCCCTAAATCTGAAAATTGTAAACTCAAAAATAAACCAGCAAGGATTTGATAATTCATTAAATAACTTTCATAAAGAAAGTTATGAAATTAATATAGATAAAGATTCGGAAGTAAGAATTGATTGGAATGTAAAGGTAACCGAACCCGTTGGAGAGGCGATATTAAAAGCTGAGGCATTGACCAATGAAGAATCTGATGCTGTTGAATTGAAAGTTCCGATTCATCCAAATGGAATTAAAAAAGTTGAAGCTTTAACAGACGATTTCTCTAGCGATGGTACAAAATATTTAACTTTTAATATTCCGCCAAAGGTTGATCTTCGAACTGCAAAATTTTCTTTCTCAGCTGCGCCTTCGCTTGCCGGTACAATTTTAAAAGCTCTTGGCGACCTTGCCGGCTATCCTTATGGCTGCGTTGAACAAACTATGAGTAGATTTCTTCCAACGATAGTTGTGGCTAACACTTTCAAAGAAATCAACGCTCCGTTAAACGACAAAATAATTCAAGAACTTCCGCAGATGGTTAGCGCTGGATTAAAACGGCTGTATAATTTTCAGCATTCTGACGGTGGGTGGGGCTGGTGGACAAATGACCAAACAAATCAATACATGACTGCTTATGTAATTTATGGAATGAGTCTTGCAAAAAAAGCTGGTTATAAAGTTGATTCGCTTTCTTACTACGAAGGACTTTCCAGCCTTGAAGATCAATTAAAAAATTCAAGTGATCTCGATTTTACCACAAAAGCTTTTATGCTTTATTCATTATCAACCGCATCTCAATTAAAAACTTTTGATGGAAAAATTTATCAACATATGATTAGCGATCTATTAAAAGAAAAATTAAATCCATATTCGTTATCTCTGCTTGCAATTTCTCTTCACAATTTTAATGAAGACAGATTGCTTCCGGATGTTTTATTGCAACTGCAGAAAACTGTTAATGAAGACAAAAACTTTGCTTATTGGAGCGGAAAAGAATGGCATTACTCATGGCATGAAGATAAAGTTCAAAGCACTGCGATTGCAATTAAAGCTCTTTTACTTGATAAAACAAATTTACAATTGATTACAAAAGCCGTCCGATGGCTGCTTCAGCAGAAACAAGGATATTCGTGGCAATCAACTCAGGAAACAGCAAATGTAATTTATTCGCTTACAGATTATCTAAAATTTACTCACGAACTAAATCCCAATTTTAATTTAAAAGTTTTTGTAAATGACAAACTCGAACTCGAAAAGAAATTTTCAAATAATGATGTATTTAAAAACAATCCTACAATTACTGTTGAAGGCATGAATAATAAAATCTTAAGACGAGGAGAAAATAAAATTAAAATAGAAAAATCGGGCGAAGGTAAATTATATTTTTCTGGAATTAATGAATATTATTCAACAGATGTTAAACCAAATTTGAATGATAAATTTATTGTGACAAGAGATTATTACATTCTGAAGCCGGAGAACAGAGGCGATAAGATTGTTTATGTAAAACAAAAATTAGATGGGAAGGTAACTTCTGGACAAATACTTTTTGTTAAAACCCATGTTGAATGTAAAGAAAAAAATCTTCAATATTTTATTCTTGAAGATAATCTACCTTCGGGATTTGAAGTAATAAAAGATGAAAAAAATTTTGAGATTGATGGTGAGAATGACTATCATCCAAACAACTATTTGGGAATAAGGCCGTGGCATTGGTTCTATGCAGATAAAGAATTTCGTGATGACAAAGTTTCTTTCTTTGTAACAAACGTACAGAGTCAAATGGATTTTTCATATATTCTTCAAGCTCAAATTCCGGGCGAATATAATATTACACCAGCAAAATGTTATCTAATGTATTATCCAGAAGTAAGTGGAAATTCAACCGCTGAAAAGATTGAAGTAAAAGAATAATTATTCAAACTTTTATTGTTAATTATATTCTATAAATTAATTTTGAAATTATAACTTCAATAGAAATATCAAAATTTTTTTACAGAATACGTCTTTATTTACCCTATCAATTTTTAATCTCTGCACTCATAAGTGTTGAATTTATAAGCGAATGTAGAAATAATTTTGTTACGCAAAATCACAAAGGCTTCTCTCAAATAAGAAGAAACCAATCAAGCTGCTTCTTAAATTTGAAAAGTCAAATCAGTAATTCTTTATTTAAGCGTTAATTTCTTGCTTGGCATATATCTTGCCTTTCTATAATCATTAAAAATATCAAGTAAATAGTTATGATCAAAGGAACAGTAATAATCGAGCGAGACATTTGCAAAGGATGTGAATTATGCATTGTTGCTTGTCCGCAGGAAAGCCTCGGGTTGTCAAACAATATTAACCTACACGGTTACAGATATGCAGAATTAATAAAAGATAATTGTACTGGATGCGTTAATTGCGCAATAGTGTGCCCAGATGTTGCAATTACTGTTTACCGTCAGCCAAAAGCAGCTTTAAAGAAAGCAATATAATTTTTTATTGATCTAAACTGTTATACATAAATAATGGGTTTTATTAATGGAACAAAAAACAAACGGCAAAAGAGAAGCTCGTCTAATGAAGGGCAACGAAGCCTTAGCTGAAGCAGCAATCAGAGCAGATATTGATGCTTACTTTGGCTATCCTATTACACCTCAATCTGAAATATTGGAATATTTTACAGCCGAAATGCCAAAAAGGCATGGAATAGTTCTTCAAGCAGAAAGTGAAGTAGCTGCTATAAATATGGTATATGGGGCTGCTGGCGCTGGTGGAAGGGTAATGACATCATCTTCCAGTCCTGGCATTAGTCTTATGCAAGAAGGAATTTCATATATAGCTTCTGCTCAGCTTCCATGTCTTATTGTTAACGTAAACAGAGGAGGGCCGGGATTGGGAACTATCCAGCCATCACAAGGAGATTATTTTCAAGCAACTAAAGGCGGAGGACACGGGGACTATCATTTAATTGTTTTAGCACCGGCTTCTGTCCAGGAGATGGCTGACTTTGTTTTCGATGCAATTCGCTTAGCAGAGAAATATAGAACTCCAGCAATGATTCTTGCGGATGGTGCACTAGGTCAAATGATGGAAAAAGTTGTTCTTCCGGAGGAAGGTTCACTACCCAAACCGGAAAAACCATGGGCGACCGTAGGAAAACCGGCTTACCGAAAGAGGAATATTATTACTTCCCTCTTTATTGAACCGGAAAAAATGGAGGGGATTAACTTCCAACTTCAGGATAAATATACTGCGATGCAGGAAGAGGTTAGATATGAGGAGATTGCTTTAGACGACGCTGAAATTGCTCTTGTTGCCTTTGGTTTATCTGCACGTGTTTGTCAAAAAGCCGTTGATATTGCCAGAGAAAAAGGGATTCGGGTTGGATTACTCAGGCCGATTACTCTATATCCATTCCCGAAAAAAGCAATCTCCAGTCTAGCTGATAAAGTAAATTTTCTGCTTGTGGTTGAAATGAATGCGGGCCAAATGGTTGAAGATGTTGAGCTTGCTGTTAATGGTAAAAAACCTGTTTACTTTAAAGGCAGAATGGGCGGAATGATTCCAACTCCTGAAGAAGTTGTTGATCGATTGGAATCATTAATTGAAAAATTAAGCATAAGTGAAGTTTAGGAAGGTGTAATCATGCAAGAAACAATTCAGATAAATGGTTACGAACTAGTATATAAAAAACCCTCAACTCTTACAGAAAAACCTTTTCACTATTGCCCAGGCTGTGGGCATAGCGTTGTACATCGTGTACTTATGGAAGTAATTGAGGAAATGGGAATTCAGGAAAGAACAATTGGAGTTGCACCTGTTGGATGTTCCGTTTTCGCTTATGATTATATGGATATTGACATGCAGGAAGCGGCTCATGGAAGAGCAACTGCTGTGGCAACAGGCATTAAGAGAATTCATCCAGATAAATTTGTTTTTTCCTATCAAGGCGACGGCGACCTTGCTGCAATCGGTACTGCAGAAACAATTCACGCAGTAAATCGCGGTGAAAATATTTTAATGATATTTATTAATAATGCAATCTATGGAATGACAGGCGGACAAATGGCACCAACCACTCTTCTGGAACAGGTTACATCTACTACGCCTTACGGCCGTAAACACGAAGCAATGGGATATCCATTAAAGATCACAGATCTTTTAGCCAATTTGCCTGGGGCATATTTTGTTACGCGCCAAGCGGTTCATTCTGTAAATGCAGTAAGAAAGTTAAAGAAAGCAATCGAAAAGTCTTTTGAATATCAAAAGCTTAATAGAGGTACTTCTTTTATAGAAGTTGTTTCAAACTGTCCCTCAGGGTGGAAGATGACACCAGTTGAAAGCAATAAATGGCTTGAAGAAAATATGTTTCCGATGTATCCGCTTGGCGACATAAAATTGCCGAAGGAAAAATAAAAAGAAATTCTAAAGGAATTTAAAATGCAGAAAGCTCATGAAATAATATTTGCAGGATTTGGAGGACAAGGAATCCTTTCTATGGGACAAATCATTGCTTATGCCGCAATGATTGAAGAAAAGGAAGTTAGCTGGATGCCTTCATACGGACCTGAAATGCGAGGTGGAACTGCAAATTGTATAGTTATTGTCTCCCCAGATAGAATCAGTTCTCCGATAATTTCAAGATTTGATTCTGCTATTGTTCTCAATCAGCCATCATTGGATAAATTTGAACATGAACTGAAACCGGGCGGATTATTATTATTTGAACAGTCTTCAATAATCAATCTTCCAACTAGGTCGGATATTGAAATATTGAGCATTCCAGCAAATGAAGAAGCACAAAAATTAGGTAAAAAGCAGGTTGCAAATATGGTTTTGCTAGGTGCTTTTCTTCAAAGAAAGCCTATAGTTAATATCGAAAACATTTTGAGAGCATTAAAGAAAGTTCTACCGGAAAGACATCATCATTTAATTCCTTTAAATGAACAAGCCCTTTTAATCGGGAAAAAGCTTGCAAATAATTATGTTGCTTCCGGAAATAAATTAGAAGAAACAGTTAGTTAAAATATTCTCTCATTATCAATGAGGTGAAATGTGAAAGAACAAGAAGTAAAGTGTATGCATACATGTAAAAATACATGTTCAATGCTAAATGAAGCATTAAGAAAAGAAGCCGCCATAGTACGATTCTATGAAAGTATGCTGGATGAATGCAATCTTCCTGATGTAAGAGAATTTATAACCGATTCAATAGAAGAAAAAAGAAAAGGGATACTTCGAATCATTCAAAAGTTGAATGAAATCCACGCTCGTTCTCAAGTAATTGATGGGATGATTTCAAGCTTTAATAATATTGATGGATAAGATTTCAGAATTATATTGACCTTCATATTAATTTCTGATTAGCGCATACCTGTTTTCAAATTTGACTAACGAGACTCTATTACTTATATTTGTACGCCTTAATTTAAATGAAAATTTAATTCTGAATTTGAATTTGTTAAATGCTTTGAAAATAAGCATATCCTTATAAAAAAATAAAATTTCAAACCGCGGGGTGGAGCAATTGGTAGCTCGTCGGGCTCATAACCCGAAGGTTGTAGGTTCAAGTCCTGCCCCCGCTACTAAGCTAAGAGATAAGCCTTTGTATTTTAACAATTTACAAAGGCTTTCTTTTTATTTGAGGACACTAATGAGGACACTTTCCCCCGCCTTTTTGATTTATTTCATTATATAAATTTTTATTTAAAATTTTTTCTTACCATATATTTTATCAGATAATAAATAAAAGTGGCTTATAATCGATCTATGAAAGTATAAATTAATTTTATAAGCATGAATCAATTTACAAATGTTTTTTATATCTATTTTGATTAGTTTATTGACAGGAACAGGTAAAGATATTCTATATTCTAACTGCAAAAAAATTGAGGTTCGAATAGCCCTCATGACACAAGCCTTAGAAGTACCTTTTAATTTTTATATATTTGGAATAATAAACGGTTGCCACGTTTAGTAATCGATTAAGACTGATGTAAAGTATTGCATCAGTCTTTTTCGGTATTAATACGGATTAGATTTGAATAAAAAAAAACGATTGAAATATGAAACGGGTATATATAGGGTTTTCATATTTCAAACGTTCTAAGAAAGATATTCGATTGAAAATTAAAAGATTTGTTCCTGGTTATCTGGTAAAATCTTTATTAACGAATAATAGACTTGTTTCCCTTTTTTAGTGGTTTTTAATTTATAACCTAATGTACTTAAACCAGCTCCCGCCAAAATATCTTTATAACGATCTTCGATAGTTCTAACAGTACATTTAAATTCCTGCTTTAAGAGTGTAGTTAAATCTTTCTTTGGTGTCATAGCCTTAAGATTATCAACTAAAAATTTACTCACTTCAAAAATATTTGCTTTTGAATCTTTACTATAAATTGCTTTTTCTACATCTACGGCATCGGCAAAAACAAGCCTATTATTTTCTTGAGAGAATTTAACATATAAAGGTTCTATTCTTTTTGACGATCTACATTTAAGAAAAGTAATCTTAATAATATCTTGATCATTTCCTTTGTTGTCCTTTTCATAGTTAATGCTTAATGCTGTAGAGGATTTATTTAATAATTCAGTTCCTAAGTGTCCCCTTGCCTTTTCCTGAAAAGGATTCTCGTGTATTATACAAAGGAAAGTAATATCATAAGTATTAATAGTGCTGTTTAATAAATCGATAAGCTGTAAACTTGGTTTAGGATCATTAAAATTATCAACTAAGTCTGTCAATACATCTAAAATTACAAATATATGTCCTTTATGATCCTCTCTTATTTTATCTAAATATTCACGAAAAGAATTAAAACGTTCTATTCTTTCAATGTCTATCAAAGAAATAAAATCAAAGGTAGTTAGTTCATCAGTAATATTATATCCAGCATTTTTTAAGATTTGCTGTAAACTATACGGGTATTGTTCTGATAAATTACGCTCACTATCAACATAAACAACTGATGTTTTATTTTGGTCTTCTAATTCTAAACTTAACAAGTCAATATTAGTTCCTGGTTTTTTAAGCAACATTGAACAAAGATGTTCTGCTAATCTGCTTTTATGTGTACCGCTTTTCCCTTGTATTACATTAATTGTTCTCGGATAAAACAAAGGTAATTTATTAATGGTTAATATAGGCTTAGAAAAAGAAATTTTATTTTTTACATTTTCCTTTAAAATATTTCTGCCACGAATAATTTTTTCAAGATTAGATAACTTTTTGTTTTTGGGTTGTTCTATTGTAGATGGTAAAGCATCAAATCTTTCTCGTAATTTTTCATGTGTGGTCATTAGTCGCCTCACCTGGTAAATTTGTAAGTAAATATTTTATTCTTTCAAGTTCATTTCTATCCTTTAATGACTCTATTGTTTCAATTGTATCAAATAACATATTCCATTGAAAATGGAAAATATTAAAGATGTGAGAAAAATAATTTCTGTCAATAAATGGTTTATCTGGATTTTCTAAAATGTCTTGCGAATAATTAATTATATTCTCAATTGATAAAATTATTTCCTCAATTCTTTTTTGTAATATTATATAATCATTGTTCATTATAATTCCTTTTAGCTTTTTTTAGTGATTGAATTAACTCATTCTTTTTAAAATAAATTTTATTGCTTATTCGGTAGAATGGAATTAAACCTGAACGTTTCCAGTTATGTATAGTTACACTTGAAACGCCTAAAAGACGGCACGCCTCATTAAGTTTAATTAGTTGATCTTCTTTTTCTGTTTGCTGTGGTTTTATCTTTTCCTCAAGCGCCTCTGAAATAGAATCTTTTATTAATGCCTTAAGGTCATCAGGTTGTAAACTATGAAGGATTAAATTTGTCATCAGATTTACCTTTCATTTTTTTTATTTGAAAAGTAAATCTTTCAGATAGGTATATACAGTAATTGTATAATTCTATTTTTAGAATTATATAATTCTATATTTTAAATTATTCTCTAATTCTGATAGATTATTTAGAAATTAATTCTTTGATCTGTTTTAATAATAACTCTATATTATTAGTTAAAATGCCATCCCCTATACCGTATTCAGATTCAATATGAATAGCTCCTAATTCTAATAATTCTAAATGACTTATTAAGTTTTCAATCTTGGTCATTGGAATATTAATTTCATTTTCACTATCCCTCATTTTAGAATTCCTTTCATAAATAAGTTAATAATTCTATTTAGTTTACTAAATTAAATTCCTTAATTGTGATCTAATTTCATTTTCAATTTTCAATATATCTTTCTCTTTAGTTTCATTAAGTTTTATAAACCTATTTATTGTTTTATCCAACGATAAAGAAGGATTGCTTTTATAGTTAGGATCGTTTAAGGCTTTGGAAATAGCTTTCGTTTTTGTAATATCCCCTTTGCTATCTTTCAAAAACATAATTGTATTCCTACCTTCCTCAACATATTTGATAGAGTTTTTATAAACATACTTTTTATCCTCTGCTATACTAATAAAATACGCGGCATCCTTAAAAATTAGAATATCGATTATTTCAAAGATTTCGTTTTTATTAAGCCCAATATTTAATCCTTTTTTAATTGCTTTGTTTTCAAACTCATTTTCATTTTCGATTAAATACACATTAACATTAGCTTTTTCTAATTCATTTACAGAGACAACTGGTGAGATTTCTTTTATAATCTCAACTGCTTCATTTCTAAAATAGTCTAAAAAATTAAAATAATAACCTAACATCCATAACTCTATATCATAAATTTTTTTAAACCTCATATTATATTTTTCATAAACAAGATTAAACACTTTTCCGTAACAAACAAAAGATTTTGAAATTAAACTTTCATATGGTGTGTTTTTGTAACGGTCTAAAATTGGTTTTTCAAAATTTATATTTTCATTTGTCATTTCGGTTGCCATTAAATTTATTATTTAAAATTTATCACTTTTAAGTGAGATGGTTTTTTCCAGTATTTATTCATTTCCTGGTGCTTAACTTTACTTGTTATTTTAACATACTTTCTAAAAGTTTTATAGCTTGTATGTCCGGTTATTTCCATTATAGTATCTGCTTTCATTCCTTTCTCAAGTGAGATAGTAACAAAAGTCCGTCTTGCGGTGTGAGTAGTTATAAATTCATATTTAGGTTTTACAATTTCTATTCGCTCATGTCCTCTATATCTAACTAAAGTAATCGGATCATTTATTTCTGCTTTTCTGCAAATTATTTTTATAAGGTTATTAGTTTTTTGGTGAGATAAAACTGGTAAAGGATTTATATTTTCTTTATACCGTTCTAATATTTCCTTTGCTAAAGATGTTAATGGTATCTCAATAATATCCTTTGTTTTGTATGTGTGTAAGTTCCATGAATCCCCTTTAATGTCATCTCTTTTTAGATTTTCAATATCAGAAAATCTTTGTCCGGTAAAACATTGAAAACAGAAGACGTCTCTTACTTTGGCTAATGTTTTTTCATTCGATAAATCCAAGCTATAGATAGTCATTAATTCTTTTTCGGTTAAAACCACAATATCAGTTTTTTCATTATAAACTTTGAATTTTGTAAAATCGATAACAGTATTAATATTACGTTCTACAGTCCAATGTAAAAAAGTTTTAAGACAGCTTATATATTTACCTATGGTATTATTTGAATGTTCTAAATCTTGCATAAGATATGCTGTAAACTTTTCATAAAAACTCAAATTGATTTTATCAAATGAAAGTTTATAGTGTTTAGTTTTTTCAAATGCTTTAAGGTGATCCAGTAGTGTGTTATATTTTTGAATTGTCCGGTGTCTCTTTTCGTTTTTCTTTACATCTAAGAATTGATTATAGGCCTCATAAAATAATTTCTTACTATCAATAGGTTTTTTGATCTTAAATAAACTTTCAACTTGATCCTTTATCATATCATAAGTGATAAGATCATTTTCAACATTCAATAATCTGATTTTCTTTATTATTCTTTCTTTGAGTGTATTGAGAAAAGAATTTAATTCTGGGTGTCCGGTATATGTACGTTTAACAGTTTGCTTTATGTTGTCCCAATGTTTAGGATCGATCTTTTCCCCTGTATTAAATTTGAGTGTCTTGCCTAATCCTCTTAGATAAAGGATTATATTTTTTTCAGTCTGGTTTGATCTGCTATCAAGATAAAAGTTAATTGTCATTTCGGTTGCCACGAAAATTATAAAAACTATCTACAGCAAATATAAAATTATTTCTTCATGAGGACACTAATGAGGACACTTTTATTTAATTTTTTTTAATCTGTCTTAACTCAAATTTATAGAATATCCCTTATAATATCTTATAATATAAAGGATTACAAGTAAAAATAATAAAGTTAGAAAAATGTAAAAAAATGCTTTTCAAGTCCTGCCCCCGCTACTAAGAAAAATCCCAATTTAAGATTGGGATTTTTTATTTTAAAATGCATTATAAATTGAATCGATAAGATTATTGCAATTGTTTTTCAATTTGAATATGTTTTAATA
>JAKALM010000002.1 GCA_021824145.1 Bacteroidota bacterium | reverse complement strand
TCTGACTAAAAAGTGTTACATTTACCATTGAATCCCTCGATAAAGCTTGGTGTTTTTATTTTTTCCAAAACTAATTTACCACCTTTATTTGAGGGATTTATTTTTTATTATTTTGGACAGATATGATCCAAATATATTAATTCTTGCATTTATTCCTTAGCATTTTTCTATTTAATCTATTTTATTCTAATGCCTTATGTACCTTTTAAGGGCTGACTATGTAATATGTTCCAAAGACTTTAGTGCAAGTGCCTGCATAGTTTAAAAATGAAATATAATGTTTGTGCGATGTGATATCATTGCACACAATGAATTAGCATAGTTGCGGTATCAATTATCGTCATTGCAAAATGTGATAGCATCGCACAGAAATCTATTAGCATAATGGCGGGGTGTGATGTCCTAGCACAGAAATGAATTAGCATAGTTGCGGCAGTTAATTTGTAGTATGCGGGAGAAACTAAGAAGACTGCGGAAAGTGACAGCACCGCATAGAAATTGGTTTTGAAGATTGCGGCAGATGTTATTTCACAATTGATCGAAGAACGTTTTCCTTTTTAATTTTTCCTTCAATTATTTTTACTATTAAACGTAAATCTAACCTGTAAGTTTTTCTGATTTAATTTATGAAACTGCATAAACGATTGAAATATTGATTGGTTTAATATTTGTCAATACAAAATTTACCGGGGAACCTACAGATTCTCCTTTTTGTCTTTACAAGTTATCTTTTTAGTTAATTGATTTATTGTTGGCGTTTTTATATTAAACAGTTATCTTGTAACGCTAATAATTTAATAGGGCTTTTATGAAACGATTATTTGGGATAAATTCTTCCCTTCTTTTTCTAATTGGCATTTCTATAATTTTTTTCGCATTTATTTTTTTGCAAAGCTGCAAAAGCCCAACGGAGCCAATCAGCAAAGGCTTGTCGTTAAAGGCTGCAGATATCACGTGTACGGAAGTTTGGCTAAACCTAAATGCAAATAATATTCCTTTGCCGGTAAATGTAACGATAAACAAAAATGACAGCTTGCTGTTTAGTATTACCCTTACTACCGTTGATACTATAATATATGATAATAATCTTTCACCAAATAAAGCTTATACATATCAAGCTCAATCCGGTAATTTGAAAAGTGAAACAGTAACAGTAAATACACTTGATACTACAAGCCACAGTATTACATGGCAAAAATTTGTTATAGGAGAATTCCAAAGCACATTATATGATGTCTGGGGAACTGATGAAAATAATGTTTATGCTACAGGAATTGTTCGATTAAATGGAAATGCGTATGGGATGTTACATTATGATGGTAATGAATGGCAGCCTGTTAGCAGTACCGGCGGATATGCTATTTATGGCTTTGGCAAAAACGATATCTGGACAGCGGGAGGAGGAGTATTTCATTTTGATGGAACCACCTGGAAGCAGATAGATAGCAAAATAGTAAACAGCCAAGCAATCCCACTTGATTCTATTTTATTTTACAATACACCATATAAAGCTATTTGGGGAACAAGCAGTTCAAACCTTTATTTAGTCGGCGGAAAAGGAAGAGTAATATACTGGAATGGTTCAAAGGCTTCCATCATTTATGATTATAATGATCCTAATGATTTTAGCTTTAGTGATATAAATGGAACTTCCACGAATAATATATGGGCAACAGGACAAAAGAAAAGCGCATTTGCCAATCTTGTTTTTCATTATGACGGCTCTCTGTGGAGGCAAGATAATTCTGTTCCATTTTATCAAGAAGTATCTACTACTGTATTTACCCCAACTTATGGTCAATCAATATTCGGAGGAGTGGAAGTATCGATTAAAAAATTTGACAGATGGTATAATATGATTTATCCAATAGGCTATGTAATTGGAAAAATAAGGGGCAAATCAATAAATGATTTTTTTGCTGTGGGAGACTGGGGTACCGTCGTTCACTTTAACGGTTTAACATGGCATTATTACAGTGAACTTTATACTCCTTCGGGCGGGGCTAACCATGGAGTTTTCGAAATAGGTAATAAAATTTTTGTAGTCGGTGATAATGAAGATGATATTTCTGCAAAAATAATAATTGGAACAAAACAATAAAAAACGGTAGGAGTTAATTATGAAAAAGACATTTTTACTAATTTTATTCTCGTATTCTTTCCTTTATGCTACCAATGGGGAGTTATTTTTTTCAATCAGTAATTTCGGATCAAATTCAATTCAATTGAAATTTGAAAAAATTTCCGGTGAAACATACTGGGATAAAAACTTTAATATTATTACTCCACCAGATTTCATATTCAGCGGCTCGGGCACCTTATCGGTTAAAGCAGATGCAGCATACAATAACAGCGGTAACGGCACAATGGATGATAATGGTAATCAATTTGTGGTATACTATGGTAAATTCAAAGTAACTATAACGGGGGGCGGTATCTCGGAAAGTTTTACTTTGGATTATCAAGATTGTGATTACGACTCCGCGGAAATATACAAATACTCAACTCCCGATGTTTATTTTAAATTTGCATATGGAACAAACGAATTTATATGGACTAGTAGTGACTATTCCCAAAATTATGGGAATTATACCAATTTAACTTTTGCTATTTGGAATACAATAAAACAATCTCAATATGCCGGTGCAAATTATTCGTGCTTCAGTTTTCAAATTACGCCTAGAAATATTGTAAATGGAACTGATTATGGTCAGCTAAACGTAAATAGTCAACCTGTAACATCCGGTCAACCCACGCCAGTGGCTTATGGTTCAAATACATTTTCTACTTATACTGGCTTGGTACAAACCAATAATAAATTTAGAATGTAGGGTACAAATTTTAATTCTAATATATACTATGATAACCCAGCATCAATAAATATTGATCATACGGGCGAAGTAGATGCAAAATTTTATCCTACATATTCTTTAACTGTTAATTATAATTTAGAAGGAGCTTCGGGCAGTGGAAATTTTCAAGTATACTGGCAACAGGGTAATGCTACATATACTCAAGCCAATGGTACAAATAATCCTTTCTATGTTTTTCAATATGCATCTCCAACAAACGATATGTACAATATAACTGCTTTATCAATTGTGAATCAGTACAATACAAGCTGGCAATTTTTAAATTGGAACGACGGCAGCACGAACGCACAAAGAACAAATGAAACCTTTACAAGTTCTAAAAGTTATACTGCGAATTATAAAGGACACCTTACTACAAGTATACAAGCCGCCACAAGCTACGGCAGCCAAAGAAAAATTACAAAAGATTACAACGGCACGCTTCACATGTTATATGCTTCTGCAAATAGAATTTGGTACACTTATTCAACAAACGGTGGCTCTACTTGGTCGGCAGAGCAGCAAATCTCCGGCAGCGGTACTGCTTCCACTCCCTGCATTGCTTCATCAGACGGCTCTTTGGGATATGACGTTTATTTTGCTTGGCAGGAAGTTGTTGGCAGTACAAATTACTAATACATAAAATCATTAAACAATATTCCCACGGCGACAGGTCTTGATTCAGATGCATCAACAATTGATCTTCAGCCTTCAATTGCAGTTTCTACTGATGAGGATAAAGTTTTAGTTATGTATAAAAAAATGTATAGCGGCAGATATCAAATACATTACAAATACTCATCAGACTATGGAAGTACATTTTCGGTTGGCGGTCCATTGTCAATTAGTACACCCATCTTTTGGAATCTTCCCTCGGTTGCATGGAATCCGCAAAGCAGTAAATTCATGATCTCGACAATTTATTCGTCGGGATATCTTACAACCGATCTGCTAAGCTACAACGGTACAACATGGACAAATGAAGGGAATGTTTATTACTCAACTCAAGTTCCAAATGCAGCACCTTATTCTCAGGTTGCTGTAGACGGCACAGGAAGAACGCATGTAACCTGGATTGCTTACGATAATTATTACAGTGAAAACTCAGCTGCAATGGAGCGAAGCATGCTAAACGGAAGCTGGTCTACGTCCAGTATTTTTAGAGATGAGGTTATTTACGATCCTTCAATAGTATATACTTCTGTTTGCGGGCATAACCGCAGCGGCGGCGGTGCATCTGTATTTTATACTTCAAGCAGCAATCAAACTTTGTTCGATATTTATTCAACAGATAATTCGAGCTGGAATGGATTAATTTATATTTCGCCGTCCGCGCCTATAAGCTATCCTGTAGCGCTTGAAAAAGCTTCACCCCAATCTGTTTCTTATACAGCCGTAAAAGGATCATCTTCACCCTACGAAGTTAAGAGCCAAACCAAAGACAACTCATCAGCCGGAACATCCACGGGCTCGTTTAAGGCAGCTGTAAACAATAGTTCTGCAGGTACAAACCTTAGAAGCGTAAAACTGTACCGCCGTATAGAACTAATAGACACGACAGTCAACGGTATGCTTGTCGCTCAATTCGGAAATATTAAAGGCAATGCGGTAACTTTTTTAACGCAAGATACTTTGCCAGTAAATAATATTCGTCCTTCTTTTATGAGTACAACCCCATTCAGCTTTGCGAAAAATGATTCATTATCGGTTGAGTTTGGTGTAAGGAGTAAAGGATGGAAAGGCAATGCTAACTTAATATTTGAACTGGTTGAGCCTTCAAGCGGAAACGTAATTAAGAAGATTGGAGAGTATGATTACACTTCATCTGCTACGGTATCAATCTATGATAATAAAATAAACGAAATAGTAAACGGATTGCAAAATACTAACGCCGCCCTAAGAGTAAGATTGGCTGGTGTGGATTATAAAAATCTTGTTGTTACTAATGCTAATGTAATGGTGTTTAGCAGCGGCAAAGCATCATCGCCTATGCTGCTGAAGAGCTTTGTCCAATTGGGAGAAGTTCCGCATGAATATCAATTAAATCAGAATTATCCTAATCCATTCAACCCAACAACCAGCATTTCTTATACGATGAAAGAAAAGGACCATGTTACACTTATTGTATTTGACATACTTGGTAAAGAGGTAGCAAGGCTTGTAGATGGAATTCAAGCTGAAGGCGAGCATTCTGTTAATTTTGATGGAAGTAGTCTACCAAGCGGAATGTACATCTACCAGTTGAAAGGAAGTACCTTCAATATAAATAAAAAGATGGTGCTGATTAAATGAAAATGCTGTAGAGACGCATTGCGATGCGTCTCTATTATTGATGAAAATTATAATTTCGTATAAGGTCCAAGAAATCTTTTACCATTCATGTGTATAAGGTGTGTTGGATTATCAGCAATCCAAATATCGGTTTCCCACGCTATCTCATCTCGAAAACTTCGCCAGGATTTTTTATCGAGGAATGCTGTAATGAAAACTAACCCTGCTTTGCTTTTTGAAAATAGTTCTTCAAGCTCAATTTTTCTTTTCGGATCAATCGGCCCATGACTTGTAACCGCTTCAATCAATACCAGCCATCTTTTCTTTGCATAGTATACAATTACATCGGGCATTTTACCATGTAAGTTGTCAAAAGTAACTCCGAGCTTTTCTAACTCTTCTTTATTAAAATATGCCCACTTCTTTTTTGTATCGCCGATATAAATCAATTTTGCATTGGGTGTGTAATGAGGACAAAATTCGTTTATTATTTTATCTATTAAAACATTGTGCAACCCTTTTGAAAGATTAATTTCAAAATTTTCAGAAACTCTTAAAGGAATTTTTTCCAATTCGCGTGCTTGCGCATATTTTGCTGAAAGAGTTTTGACTCCAGAAAGATATTTCTTCAATAAATTATCCCATGCTTTCGTCTTGAATGCTTTTACCAAATTTAAAGTACCGTTTTCAATTTGATATACAAAATTTGGACTGTTAGTTGGTCGCGGCTTATCTGGGTTAGGAACAATTAATCCAGCTTGCACAAATTGATGTACTGTTTGCCTTCTTACAGATTCTCTTGTATTAGGTGCATACCTTTTACCATAATGTACTTCCATAAAATCCATTATTGAAGTAATACCCAATAAAGGTGCTTTGCTTTCATTCCAAAGTTGATTTGGCTTTATATTAAGTAATGCAAGCAGCGTCAATGCTGATCTTTCATTCTGCTGATCCTTCGGAAGCCCAAGCTGTTTTAGTATTGAAAGAGCATCTGAAATTTTTGTATTAATCAAAGCCGGATTGTTATCTTTTGCCATATTAAATAACTCCCTTTCTAAAATTGAATCGATTTCTTCCTGGTCAGGAATTTCATCAGTAAAATATTTTCCAATTGAGTTTAATTGTTCTATAGATGGATAATATAAAAATCTTAGATCATCTGCATTTACTTGTGTATGCCCGTTAAATAACCTGAAGTGTTGATCAACTAAAGTTGAATTTAAATAGATTGTTAAGCCTAATGCCAAATTTTTGGGAAGTGGTTTGTTATAGATATGAAAATAGTTCAAATGATTTTCAATACCAATCAATTCAAAATTAAATTTAGTATAATCAAAAAATGCTGCCGTTATTCTTTTCTTTTCTTCTTTCGAACTGAATCTTTTGCAAAAGACATAATAACCGGATTTAATTAAATCTTTTTTAGTTCTATCATTTATAAAAACTGCTTCTTTCTTTTTATCAGACTGTACAGGCCATTGTATTTTACCCTTCGAGAAATGGAAGGGATAAAAAAGCGGTGCTATATTATAGTTATTATTATCAGCTAAGTTAGCCTTCATTCTAAAGTCAACTATTTTTCCGGTTGAGACGCTGACACCGATGTCACTAAGTTTTTGTTTAAGAGAAGAAATTCTATCTATAATTTTTAAAGAGTAGTCATCAGTAATTATATGGATAATTTTATCTTTATCATCAGGCTGAATAATGAAATCGTGGTCTATGGTCTGTGTCTTAAACATTTCATCTTCAGGTGAATCATTTGTTGTAATAAGAACTTCGTTGTTATGAGGCTTTACTGGAGATACTAAATATATTATGTTTTCTTGCAGAACATCGTCCTTACTGAAAGCTTTATTTCTATTATTATATAAATGAATTCTATGGAAGAATAGTTTGCTGAAAAATATTTCTCTGAATTTCCTAAAATAAGTTCCATTACAAAAACTCCTTGGAGTAATAGCCGCTATCTGACCATCTTCTTTAAGGAGTTTTAAGGATAGAAAAAGAAAAGCAGTATAAAGATTGGTTGTTTCAAGTCCTAGTTTGTTTAGTAATTTTCTGGTGTCAGATGTGCTATCTATTTTTTTGTAAGGGGGATTTAATATTATTAAATCATACAGATCTCTTACTTTTTTTTCTGAAAACAAAGAAATATCATCAGATGAATTTAATATTTCCGAATATCCATATTTAATGAAATCCTCAGTAATAATTTTGTAAGAAAGACTGATCCCTGCACTTATGCATTTCTGTTTATAGCTTTCATAAGAATTTTTAATTTGATTATATAATGCAGAATCTATTTCAATTGCCGTTACCTCAATGCTTTTTAACTTTGTTGTTGACTCCAATAGCCTGTCAATAACAACTAAACCTAATATGCCTGCGCCTGCACCTGGATCTAAAATTTTTATGTTTTCAGTTTTTGGGGAAATTGTAAATAGTGAGGCTATAAAAGCAGAAATTTTAGAAGGAGTGAAATACTGCGAATAAAATCTTTTCAGTGAAGTAGTGCTATCTGTAATAATATTTTTACTTATTACTTCTGAAACCGGGTTTGATAATGTTTCTATGGTATCGATGTATTCCATGAATAGAAAATGATTCTTTAGTAATAAATATAAGAAAAGAGGATATAAAATTTTATAGGCAGGCAATTAAAAGATGGTATCACAAATTGTGATAGTAATATTTTTGTAGTGCTTGCTTTTAGAATATAAAGCCTCTCCCTTTTGGGAGAGGCGGGATTATGACTGAAACGAACGAGCCGAAAGGATAGTGAAAATTTAATTAGTTGGAGGAGGGGTAGGAGGCGTTTGATCTCCGCCGTTATAATTACTTCGCCGAGTATTTTTTAACCCTTTGCAAGGAGAAGAAATTTAAAATTCATAATTAAACATGCATGCGACTGTAAGGAATTAAAATTAGAAATTTTAAAAAGTAAAAACTCTATCAGCAATATTAGAAGCATAAAAAATTTCAAATCTCTTATTCTATCTACAGGAATATTTACCTGCTTCTTATTCTGCCTTCTGACTACTGGCTTCTGACTTCTTAACAACAATCCCTCAATACATATCTTTTCTCATAAAAGAAATATTCCTATCTTTATTTATAAATTATAACTGCTTAATCTCAATTTATGTTTGAATACGTTGGCGCAATACATATACATTCTGTTTTCTCCGATGGCTCCGGGGAAGTGCCGGACATTGCGAAATTAGCCGGCGAAGTTGGACTGGACTTTATTTTACTTACCGATCATAATACTCTTAGAGCTTTAAAGGAAGGTTACGAAGGCTGGTATAACAATACTCTTCTGCTGGTTGGTTGCGAAATAAATGATAAGGAAAATAAAAATCATTACCTTGCCTTCGGTATACAAGATGCCTTCTCAACAAGAATTTCTGCTAAGGAATATGTAAAGAAAGTTAAAGACGCTGGCGGTATTGGATTTATCGCTCACCCTCATGAAAAACGTACCCACATGAAAGAACATCCGGCATATCCATGGAATGAATGGGATACCGAAGATTTTAATGGAATTGAAATCTGGAATCACATGTCTGAATGGATGGAAAATTTGACTGAACAAAATAAATATCAAAATTTTTTACATCCTCTTAAATCAATATCAAAACCAAAAGATGAAACTTTAAGAATTTGGGATGAACTTAATCTTAAAAGACCAGTTTCAGGAATAGGTGGTGTTGATGCGCATGCTCATAAATATAATGTACTTGGATTTTTTGAAGTCGAAATTTTTCCTTATAAAGTTTTATTTAAATCAATAAGAACACATGTGTTAGTTCATGAAGAACTGAAAAAAGGAAATGATAAAAAATCCGGATTGCAAGATTCAAAAAAAATTATTTATGATGCGTTGGCAAAAGGCCAATGCTTCTTTGCGAATGATTATCATAGCGATTCCAAGGGATTTAGATTCTTTGCTGAATCAAATAATAAAATTTATAATATGGGAAGTTCAATTGATAAAGTGGATAAAACTAAGCTCAAGGTTCTGATTCCGGTTCCCAAAGCTGAAATAAGATTAATTCATAACGGTGCATTGATCGATTCGGTTGTTGATAATGAGTGTGAGTTTATAGTAAATAAAAAGGGCGCTTATCGTGCGGAAGTTTATCTTGATGGTAATGCCTGGATTTATTCAAATCATATTAGAATGGGATTCTAAAGTTAATCTCGAATATATTATTAAATAATTATTTGGAGCTGTAATTTTATTTTTTCTCTCCTTCATTATTATAAAATGATTACCAAATGTAAAACACCCAAAAATTATATTTCAGCAATGTAATTTTATTTGCTTCTCTTAATTCAACTATCTAAATTTTCTTTCGCTAAAAAATCCGTAACCGGTATAATAATATTTAATCAACTCCCGGAGGCAAATGTGAATCGTTTATCGTTACTATTTCTCACAATAATTTTTTCCTTTATAACTCTCGCAAATTCTAGAGAAGGTTATTACAGGTTCCCTTCAATACATGGTGATAAAATCGTTTTTACTGCTGAAGGTGACTTATGGATCGTTGGTACAAATGGCGGAACGGCAGTTCGCTTAACAACAAGCCAAGGAACTGAATCTAACGCCGCAATTTCTCCCGATGGGAAAACTGTTGCTTTCTCAGGTCAGTATGAAGGTCCAACTGAAGTTTATACAATGCCGATTGATGGCGGCGTTCCTGTTAGAAGAACTTTTAACGGTTGGAATGCAGTTGTCATAGGTTGGGCAAATAATAATCAAATTATTTATGCAACTTCAAATTATTCTACTCTTCCTAATATGCAATTGTGTCTGCTGGATTTAAAAACCGGAGAGAATAATTTATTACCGCTTGAACAAGCTAGCGATGGAGCTTTTGATGCTGCCGGCGATACTCTTTATTTTACTCGTTTACCTTTTCAAGGCAGCCATACTAAAAGATATAAAGGCGGAACTGCTCAAAATATTTGGCGGTATGTTAAGGGAGAAAAAGAAGCAATCCCTTTAACTGCTGATTATACCGGCACCAGTAAAGACCCAATGATTTGGAATAACAAAATTTATTTTATAAGTGACCGCGATGGTACAATGAATATTTGGTCAATGGATAATAGCGGAAAAAATTTAAAGCAGGAAACTTTCAACAAAGGATTTGATGCACAGTCTGCTTCACTTGATAACGGAAAGATTGTTTATCAATGCGGCGCCGATATTCATCTTTTTGATATCGCGGCTAATTCCGATAAGATTGTACCAATTTCTTTAACTTCAGATTTTGATCAAGAGATGACAACGTGGGTTAAAAAGCCGATGGATTATCTTACTTCAGTTCATATTTCACCGGATGGAAATAGAGTTGTTCTAACTGCGCGTGGGCAAGTATTTGTAGCGCCGTCTTCACAAGGAAGATTTGTTGAAGTAACTAGAAAATCCGGCGTAAGATATCGCAATGCTCGTTTTATGCCAGATGGAAAATCTTTAGTTATTCAATCTGATGAATCAGGTGAAGTTGAATTCTGGAAATATCCTTCAAATGGCATTGGCAAGGGAGAGCAGCTTACTCACGATGGTAAAGGTTTTCGTTA
The DNA here is from genome assembly GCA_021824145.1 of Bacteroidota bacterium. Taxonomy (GTDB): domain Bacteria; phylum Bacteroidota; class Ignavibacteria; order Ignavibacteriales; family Ignavibacteriaceae; genus FEN-1297. The sequence goes on along the minus strand of JAKALM010000002.1, from coordinate 240,504 downwards.
TGAGGGAATTCCATCACCTGACGGAAAACAAATAGTTTATACCGATAAGAATAATCGTTTGCTTGTTTATGATGAATCTTCAAAGAAAACTAGATTAATTGATTCATCTCTGTTTAATGGTTTTGGCGATTTAAGCTGGTCGCCGGATAGCAAATGGCTTGCTTATGTTTCATCAGCTGCAAATACTAATTCTCGTATCGTTATTTGCAATTTAATTGATGATAAAAAAACTTTTTTAACTGATGATCGAATTGATAGTTACAATCCGGTTTGGAGTCATGATGGTAAGTGGATTTATTTCCTTTCAGATAGAACTTTTCAATCTGTTGTATCTGGTCCTTGGGGCCAACGCCAGCCTGAGCCGTTCTTCGATAAAACTACAAAGATTTATTCTATTGCTTTATTAAAAGATGAGCGTTTCCCATTTGCGCCTGAAGATGAATTACAAGTTCAAAATGAAAAAGAAAAAAGTAAGGACAGCGCTAAATCTAAAAGCAAAACAGAAACTAATAAGAAAATTGATGTAAAGATTGATCTCGATGGAATTCAAAATAGAGTTAATGAAGTTCCTGTTCCGGTTGGTAATTATTCAAATCTATCAATGAACGATAAAATCCTCTTCTTTACAGATAGGCCATATGAAATTGGAGCCAAAACAAAACTTGAAGCCGTTGAAATTAAAAATAAAGATGTTTCGGTAAAATCAATTCTAGATGATATTGGATCTTATGAATTATCTAATGATGGGAAGAAAATTCTTGTGCGGAAAGGTGAAGGAATTTATGTTATTGATGCTTCGGCAGCGCCTCTTACTGATGTTTCTAAGCATCTTGTAAATTTAAGTAATTGGACTTTTTCATTTGATCCGCGTGAAGAATGGAAACAAATGTTTATTGAATCTTGGCGCCTTGAAAGAGATTATTTCTACGACCCTAATTTACAGGGAGTTGATTACGATAAAATGTTAAAAATGTATTTGCCACTTGTCGATAGAGTAAGAGACAGAGATGAATTAAATGATTTAATCAGCCAAATTGTTGGCGAGCTTTCTGCATTGCATACCTTTGTTGTTGGCGGAGATATTCGACGAGAAGAACAGCAAATAGGAATTGGTTCACTTGGAGCTTTGATTACTAAAGATAAAAAAGATGGCGGATATAAAATTGAACATATTTATAAATCTGAACCTGATTATCTTGAAGATATTTCTCCCTTATCTAAACAAGGCGTTAATGTGAATGAAGGAGATGTAATTTTATCAATAAATGGAATTTCATTACTTTCTGTTGAGTCTCCAAATCTCTTGCTCGAAAATCAGATTGGAAAGCAAGTGCTGGTGCATCTTTTATCTTCAAAAACCAAGAAAGAATATGATGCAATTGTTGTTCCGATTTCAAAACAAGCCGAAGCAAATCTCCGCTATGATGAATGGGAATATACAAGAAGATTATTGGTTGATAAAGAAAGCAATGAAAAAATTGGTTACGTTCATCTTCGTGCAATGGGCGGCGGAAATTATACTGAATGGGTAAAGAATTTTTATCCGGTTTTTAATCGCGAAGGTTTAATTATAGATGTTAGAGATAATCGCGGCGGCAATATAGACAGTTGGATTCTTGAAAAGCTTTTACGCAAAGCTTGGATGTATTGGAAAGATAGAGTTGGTGTGCCAACATGGAATATGCAATATGCTTTTAGAGGTCATGTCGTTGTTTTGTGTAATGAATTTACAGCTTCTGACGGAGAAGCTTTTACCGAAGGTTTCAAAAGATTAGATCTTGGAAAAGTTATTGGAACAAGAACTTGGGGCGGAGAAATATGGCTTTCTTTCGATAATTATCTTAGAGATAGAGGAATTGCCTCTGCCGCTGAATCCGGTGTTTACGGACCTGAAGGGAAGTGGTTAATTGAAGGGCATGGCGTTGACCCTGATATAGTAGTCGATAATACTCCTCACGAAACATTTGATGGAAAAGATGCTCAGCTTGATGCGGCTATAAATTATTTGAAGCAGCAGATTAAAGAACATCCCATTGTTTTGCCGCCGCCGCCTAAATATCCTGATAAAGCTGTGGATTATAATAAATAATTTTTTCGTTGTTTGTATTTTTTATCTTTTGCCCGCAAATTTTTTTGTGGGCAATTTTTATAAACGATAGAATCATTTCCAAGTATGAAAATAAAAGCAATAATCTTCGGTGCTACAGGAATGGTGGGCGAAGGAGTCCTTTACCAATCTCTATTAAATCCAGAAGTCGAATCTGTTTTAGTCGTTGGAAGGAAATCCTGTAATATTAAACATCAAAAGCTAAAGGAAATAATTCATAACGATTTTTACAATTATTCTTCAATCGAAAATCAGTTAGCAGGATTCAACGCATGTTTCTTCTGCCTTGGCGTTTCCTCAGTTGGAATGAAAGAAAAAGATTACAGCCGGATTACTTACGACCTGACAAAGCAGGCAGCATTTACTCTGTCAAAGCTTAATCCCGATATGACTTTCTGTTACGTTTCCGGAACTGGAACCGATAGTTCCGAAAAAGGACGCATTATGTGGGCAAGAGTAAAAGGTAAAACAGAAAACGATTTGATGAAACTTCCATTTAAGTCAGTATATTTATTCAGGCCTGGCTATATCAAGCCAATAAATGGACTAAAGAATGCATATAAAATTTCGACGGCAATTGGATATATTTATCCAATATTAAAATTATTTTTTCAAAAATATATTTGTACATTGGAAGATTTGGGAAATGCAATGATTTTAGTAACTCAATCTGGGTATTCAAAAAATATTTTGGAAAATCTTGATATAACCAAGCTTGTTCGGCATTAAATTCTAAAAATTAACTTTCTGATCACGATTTATAAAGAAAATATTCTTATTTTTATTTTGTAAATATAAAAGTAGAAAATCCAATATCGCTATTTCTTAAATCTTATTTTTTCTTTCTTATTTAATCTGCGCCCATAGTTCAACTGGATAGAACGTCGGATTCCGGTTCCGAAGGCTGAGGGTTCGATTCCTTCTGGGCGCACAATTTATTTTCTAAAATTATTAACCTTTTTAATATAAATAAGTTATAAGCTAAATTGTTAAAAAAATTATTTCTATCAATGTTTTTTATAAAATTATTATTAAATTCGCAGAATAAAAATTTCATTAATTAAGTTCGGAATTTAAAAGCAGGAAAAAATAATGCTCACTAAAAAGAAAAAACTTTCAAAAAAAGAAATAAAAGAAGATAAACTAGTTTCATTTTATTATAAATCCTATGGATATATTACAGAAAATTCGAAACAAGTGTTATCGTATTTAGGTGCATTTATAGTTGTTGTTGCACTAGTCGCTTTTTATCTAAATCATCGAAGCCAACAAAACAAAGAAGCTGGCGTACAACTTGCTAAAGTTATGAGTCTTTACGATGGCGGCGCTTATTTGGAGGCTATTGAAGGCCAAGCGGGTACAAATACACTTGGATTAAAAAGAATTGTAGAAGATTATGGAAGTACCGAAAATGGCGAAACTGCAAAAATTTATCTTGCAAATAGTTATAACTTTTTAGGGAAATCTGACGAAGCTTTTAAATATTACCAAGATTATAGTGGAAGTATAAATATTTTTAAAGCAACTGCACTTGCAGGACAAGCAGGATATTATGCAGATAAAAAAGATTTTGCTAAAGCCGCAGATCTTTATAAACAAGCTGCACATGTTACCAAAGAGGACGTTCTTAATCCTGATTATCTTTTACATGCCGGAATTAATTACTTAAACTCGGGGGATAATAAATCTGCAAAAGAAATGTTTGATACGATAAAAAAAGATTATGCATCCTCCACAGCAAATAGAGAAGTTAATCAATACATGGCTCAGGTAGAATAAATTAAAATTAGAGCCTTTTTTTATAACTTAATTAGGAGAGTTAAATGAAAAAACTTTTACTATTCATTTCCTTTCTTCTTTTAAATGTTTCACTATTATATTCACAAGCTAAGATCGTTTCTGCATACAGCTTTCCTCCAAATGACAGTATATATACAGGTCTGCTTAGTATTCGTGGTGTTGCTTATGCTGCTGATCCATTTGGTGATGGAACACCAGCAATTGCAGCAACTAATTATTATAAAAATGGAACCGTAAGTGTTTTCATTCCAATTGGTAATGATTCACTTAAAATGGTATGGACTTCACCAGTATTGACTAGCGGCGGCGGTGGTTCTACTCCACGTTATGTACTTTTTGGCGATCTTGATAATGATGGAAAAGTTGAGGTAATATATCAAAGCAATGCAAACGGTATTTATATCTTTGAGTGGGATGGTGTAGCTGGTTCATATAATTTTGGAACACAGCCTTCACAATTAATTTCAACACCAACTTTATTAAATGCAACAGGCAATTGCGAATATATGGAATGCAGTGATGTTGACGGTGATGGTCAAAATGAATTAACTGTTGCTTACAACGCTTCCACAAATGCTACTGATGCTTATTATGTAATTAGCGCTTCTGGAGATTGGAGTACCAACGATCCTGGTTTTTCAGGGTTTAATGTTGAATATACCGGTGTCCGTACTAATTTAGCAGCTTGGAAATTAGACGGTGGATCACCATATGCAATGATTGCCGCAGACTTTCTTGGAAATGGCAAAAAAGAAATTTTAATAAATAACTGGAATCTTGATAACATTACAGTTCTAAATGTAAATGGAGCAGATTCTTATTCACTTTTAGATTCTACTACTGGAAAACAAAATATGCAGCTTGGTGGTACATTTGATGAAGTTGCATTATTTGGCGGTATGGCTGCAGATGTTGATAAGGACGGCAGGCAAGAAGTTTATCTTCCTACATATCCGGCTGCAGACAATAGTGGGAATGTACCGCATACTGGTTGGGTTCATATGATTTCTTTTGATACCGAAAAAAGCATAAATCAAATAGATTCTTCAGATGTTTTTGTGCTTGATTTAGCAAGCCAATTACCGATTCCTAAAGGTTATGCGATCTTTGGTTATGGACAAGGAGATATTGACGGAAATGGAAAAACAAATTTATATTTCTCGAGTTCTTATCCATACAATGTTATTTCTGCAGAGTTTGAGGGCGGTAATAAAAAAGATATGAATAATTGGAAGATTACAAATCTTTATCCTGGTGATTCAACAATTTATTCTGCGCTGAAAATAATTGATTCTGCTGGTGTTGTTGATACTGTAAAAACAATTCAGAATGCTTTTGTTTCTAAAATGTATGATAATTTTACGCATTTATTTAGCAAGAACCATGAAGATATGATCCTTCCTTATCAAGCAATTAACGATAGTATTGCTGTTACCAAACTTACTTGGAATACTTCAACAAGTTCTTATGATACTGTAAAATCAAATATCCTTAATCCTAAAAGATGGTCACTTAGAGTTCTTGAAGGAAATGCGACTACCGGAATAAGTGTAAAAGATGTTAAGATAATTACGCCTGATAATTATACACTAGATCAAAATTATCCGAATCCTTTTAATCCTTCTACTAAAATTAGATTTAGTTTGCCGGTAACAGATAAAATAACCATGAAAATTTATGATATTCTTGGTAATGAAATTGCTACTTTAATTAATAATCAAAGTTATGCCAGAGGCCAATATGAAATAAATTGGGATGGTACAAATAACTTTGGACAAAAAGTTGCAAGCGGAAATTATATTTGCCAATATAAATTTGGTAATTTTACAAAATCAATTAAAATGACATTACTGAAGTAAAGTCAATATTTGTAGAGGCGTACAAACGTGCGTCTCTACATTTTTATTATTCATAGTGAAATGTTCGAATAACTTTTTTTAGATAACTTCCCTCTTTAAAATATTAAATTTAAATTTTAAGTTTTTTGCTGTTTTTTGATAAAAATTGCTGTTTTTTGATAAAAATTGGCTAATTTCTTTCAAAAACCTCAAACTTTTATTTCTTAATCTTTCTTGACTTTCAAGCCTTATATGGCTATTTTTTTCGCTCAATTTATTCAAAATTATTTTAAGGAATTATGGCAGATACTTCAGATTTCAGGAATGGTTTAATCATCAAGTTTAAGAATGATTTATATACAATTGTTGAATTTCAGCATGTAAAACCGGGAAAAGGCGGCGCTTTTGTTCGCAGTACATTAAAAAATTTAAGAAATGGTAAAGTTTTAGATAATACATTCCGCGCTGGTGAAAGTGTTGAAGTTGTACGTGTTGAACGAAGAAAATATCAATATCTTTACAGAGATGGAGATTTTTTAGTTTGCATGGATAATGATACCTTTGAGCAAATAAATGTTCCGGCTGAGTTCTTTGGAACTGGCGTTGATTATTTAAAAGAAAGTGAAGAAGTAGAAATACTTTTTAACGGTAATGAAATTATTAACGTCGAAATTCCAATATTTGTTAATTTAAAAGTTATTGAAACAGAGCCTGGCTTTAGAGGCGACACAGCAACTGGAGCTACAAAACCAGCTAAACTTGAAACCGGTGCTAGTATTAACGTTCCATTATTCATCAATGTTGATGATGTTTTGCGAGTTGATACAAGAGTTGGGGGATATGTAGAAAGAGTAAAATCTTAATTTAATAGGTAAACTAAATGGATTTAAATCTAATTAAAAAACTTGTAAAGATTGTTGATACAAGCGAAATTACAGACCTTGAAGTTGAAGAAAATGGATTACGAATTAGAGTTGCGAAGAAATTAAAATCTGGAACTAATAATTTGCCGCAAGTTGTTGTTAGCCAAACTTCACCTATTGAAGTTTCTCAGCCAAAACCAACATCAATTGAGCAAGTTCCGGCAGCTGTTGAAAGCCCATCAAATCTTCATGAAGTAAAATCTCCAATTGTTGGTACATTTTATAGATCTCCAGCTCCAGACGCCGATCCATATGTTCAAGTTGGTGATACTGTTAGTGCAGGAGCTGTACTTTGCATAGTTGAAGCAATGAAATTAATGAATGAAATTGAGTCCGATATTAGTGGAAAAATTGTAAAGATTTTAGTTGATAATGGAAAACCGGTTGAATATAATCAGCCACTCTTTTTAATTCAAAAAAGCTGATACTCATCTAATATTTTGAGGGAATTTTGTTTAATAAGATACTGATTGCAAATCGTGGTGAAATAGCTTTACGAATTATTAGAACTTGTAAAGAATTAGGGATAAAAACTGTTGCTGTATATTCTGAAGCTGATAAAGATTCTCTCCATGTTACTTTTGCAGACGAAGCTGTATGTATTGGTCCTGCTTCCAGCAAAGAAAGCTATTTAAAAATACCTTTAATAATTTCCGCAGCCCAAATAACTGGTGCAGATGCTATTCATCCAGGCTATGGATTCTTAGCAGAAAATGCAAGTTTCTCAGAAATTTGTTCTGAGTCTGATATAAAATTTATTGGGCCAACTCCTCAAATGATTAATGCAATGGGCGACAAAGCTTTTGCAAAAGATACAATGAGAAAGAATGGCGTACCGGTTATTCCTGGCAGTGATGGCGTTATAAATGATCCAGAAGAAGGTAAAAAGATTTCTGAAGAAATTGGTTACCCGGTTATTATAAAAGCTTCGGCTGGCGGCGGCGGAAAAGGAATGAGAATAGTTTGGGAGAAAAAAGATTTTGATAATGCTTTCCAAATGGCGCGTACAGAAGCTGAATCTGCATTTGGAAATGCAGATGTTTATATAGAAAAGTTTATAGAGAATCCGCGCCATGTTGAAATTCAAGTTTTAGGTGATATGCATGGAAATGTTTATCATTACGGCGAAAGAGATTGTTCAGTTCAAAGGAGGCATCAAAAGTTAATTGAAGAATCGCCATCGCCGGTACTCGATCAAAGTCTTAGAGAGAAAATGGGCGAATCGGCAATTCTTGGCGCTCATGCAGTAAATTATGAAGGCGCCGGAACAATTGAATTCTTGGTTGATAAACATAAAAATTATTATTTCATGGAAATGAATACAAGAATTCAAGTTGAGCATCCTGTAACTGAATGGGTTTATGGGGTTGATCTTGTAAGACAACAAATTTTAGTAGCTGCTGGCCAGAAAATAGAAACTCTTCCACGTAAACCTAATGGACATGCAATGGAATTTAGAATTAATGCAGAAGATCCGGAATTTGGATTTCGGCCTTCACCTGGAAAAATTCAATCTCTACATTGCCCTGGCGGATTTGGAGTTCGAGTTGATACTCATATTTATACTTCATATTCAATTCCACCGTATTACGATTCTCTAATTGCAAAATTAATTGTTTGGGGGCAGAATAGAGAACATGCAATTGAACGAGGAAGAAGAGCTTTGGAAGAATTTGTAATTGAAGGAATTAAAACGACGATTCCTTTCCATCTAAAAGTTTTAGAAGATGGTAGATTCCTGAGCGGCAATTTTGATACTGGATTTTTAGATCACTTTGTATATAAATAAAAGTTTAATTTATCGATTTGTAAATCGATAAAATCCCAGGTATATTAATTTAAATGGGAAATTTAGTAATAAAATTATTTCGAGGTTAAAATGAACATTCCGGAAAATTTAAAATACACAAAAGATCATGAATGGATTTCTGTTGAAGGAAATATTGGGACGATAGGTGTTACTGATTATGCACAGGGAGAATTAGGCGATGTAGTATTTGTTGATATTGATCCAAATTTAAAGGAAATTAAAATTGGTCAATCATTTGGAACAATTGAAGCCGTAAAAACTGTAAGCGATTTGTACGGTCCTTGCAGCGGCAAAGTATTAGAAATTAATAAATCGCTGATTGATGTACCTGAAACTGTTAACACAGATCCTTATGGAAATGGTTGGATGATTAAGATTGAAATTACAGATAAAAATGAATTGAATAACCTTCTTGATAGTGAAGCTTATAAGCAATTGATAGGAGCTTAACAGTTTATTTTCTTCGATAAATTTATTAGAGATTTTTTTTGAAGATTATACTGGTTGGCAAATTTTATTGTTAGTATAATTTTTCCTTCTGAACTGAAGATTACCAACATAATTAATTTCAGATTTAACTATTTTTTTACGAACAGATTCTATGATAAAAGAACGAGAAACAATTTTAATTGTTGATTTCGGGGCCCAATATATTCAGTTAATTGCAAGGCGAGTTCGAGAAGCTAATGTTTATTCTGAAATTTATCCTCATAACAAAATTACTTTAGAAGAAGTTAAAAGAATTAATCCTATAGGAATAATTCTATCCGGTGGGCCAATGAGTATTTATGATGAAGACTCCCCGAATATCAATTATGAAATTCTAAAGTTAGGAATTCCTGTTCTTGGAATTTGTTATGGACTTCAGTTAATCTGTAAAGCTTTTGATGGTGAAGTTGAACCGGCAAAAAATCGGGAATATGGAAAAGCAGTGATCCAAATATCAGAAAAATCTAAATTGTTTAACAATGTTTCTGATAATTCAATTGTATGGATGAGCCATGGCGATTATGTTACAAAATTGCCAAATGGATTTAAGATAATTGCCAAATCAGACTATTCACCAATCTGTGCTATTTCCGATGAAGAAAAAAATATTTGCGGAGTTCAATTTCATCCAGAAGTTCTTCATACACAAGAAGGCACAAAAATCATACATAATTTTCTGTTTGATATTTGTAAATGTAAAGGAGATTGGACGCCTCATAATTTTATTGACAAGAATCTTACTGATATAAAAAATACTGTTGGTAATTCCAAAGTTATTTGTGCTTTGTCTGGCGGCGTTGATTCAACTGTTGCTGCTGTCCTAGTTAAAAAAGCAATTGGCGATAATTTAATTTGCATTCATATAGATACTGGTTTAATGAGAAAAGATGAAAGCAAAAAAATTGGCGAGCTCTTCGATCAAAAATTAAATCTTAATCATATTCACATTGATGCTTCCGAAAAATTTTTAACAAGACTAGAAGGCGTTTCTGATCCGGAAAAGAAAAGAAAAATTATTGGAAATACTTTTATAGAAGTTTTTGAAGAAGAAGCAAAAAAACACGGTGATGTAAAATTTTTAGTCCAGGGAACTCTTTATCCTGATGTAATTGAATCAACATCGTTCAAAGGCGCTTCTGTCACTATCAAAACTCACCACAATGTTGGCGGCTTACCTGAAAAAATGAATTTGAAATTAATTGAACCTTTCAGAGAATTGTTTAAAGATGAAGTTAGAAATGTTGGAAGAGAATTAAATATCCCTGAAGAATTTATTGAACGTCATCCATTCCCTGGGCCAGGGTTGGCAGTTAGAATTTTGGGGGAAATAACTAAAGAAAAACTTGATATTTTAAGAGAAGCTGACGATATTTTTATTAGTGAAATAAAGAATAGAAATTTGTATAATAAAATATGGCAGGCCTTTGCGGTTTTATTACCAATTCAGACTGTTGGTGTTATGGGAGATTTTAGAACATACGATAATGTTTTAGCGCTTCGTGCAGTTACTTCTGTTGATGGAATGACTGCGGATTGGTTTAAATTTGATAATGATTTTCTTGCAGATCTTTCAAGCAAAATTATAAACAAAGTTAAAGGCGTAAATAGAGTTGTTTATGATATAAGTTCCAAACCGCCATCTACAATTGAATGGGAATAAAATGTCTGAAAAGAAATATCAGTTAGATCATAAAATAAAACAAGCTCAAGATTTTGAATCTCAGGGGAAACTTCTTCATTCTGTTCAAATATATAATTCGCTTATAGAAGAAAATCCCGACATTGTAGAATTATATTTCAGACTTTCAAATCTTTACGAACAATTAGGAAATTTAAATTCAGCTTCAAATCTTTTAAAACAAATTTTTGATAAAGATCCTGAAAACAAAGATATAAGGTTATATTACGGACAATTTTTTTTAAGAAATTCCAAGTGGGAAGAAGCTATTGATATTTTAAGTTTTATTATGCCACAAGAAGAACCAACCGTATCCTTCTTTGTGGGTTATTCTCATTTCATGCTTAATGAATATGAATTGGCAAAAAATAGTTTTCTAAATTTCATTTCTTTTGAAAAACAGTCTGAACTTGTTCAAGAAGCATATATTTATTTGGCAAAAATAGAATTGAAGTTAAAGAATTTTGAAAACACTTTAGCATATGCTAAAAAAGCTGAGATAATGTATTCAAATTTTTGGGAATTAAATAAAATTTATGCTGAAACATATTACAGCATGGGAATGTTTGCTCATGCGGTTATGCCAATAGAAAAAGCAATTAAGCTTAATCCCGAGGAGCCTTCAGTTTATGAATTAGCCGGAAAAATTTATTTAAAGTTAAGCGAGTTTGGAAAAGCAGAAAAAAATTTTCTAAAATATATTGAAAAGATTGAAGATGTTTCATCAGATATTTATACAAAACTTGCTGAAGCTTGTTTGAAATCGCAAAAGACTAAAGACGCCATTGCATATTTTGATATTGCACTTAAACTAGACCCCGAAAATCAATCAGCCTTAAATGGGAAAAACCAAGCATATTCACTTTTAAATAATTCTGTGGTTTCTGATGGCTAGAAATTTAATTGCTTTTATACTTTTAATTTTAATCCCTATTTGTTTATATCCACAGGAAATTTCTGATTGGACAAAAGTTGATTCTTTATTTAATCAAGGGCTTTCTTTTTATAATTCAAAACAATTTAACGAATCGAATAAAGTTTTTAATCAAATTATTAAAGATTACAGCTTCAATCCCAAAACAACAATTGCATATATTTTTGATGGTAAATCCTTACTTCAATTAAAATTATTTTACGAAGCAAAAGATGTATTAAATCAATTTTTAAGAAAATATCCCTCTAGTAATTACGCTGATGAAGCAAAATTAACTTTAGCGCAAATTTATGTTGAAATTAAAGATTATACTTCTGCCTTAAATCAATTAACTGAAATGATAGATAATTCTTCTTCAGAATTTTATAATAATTATTCAAAAGTTAGTGCTGAAAAGATTGCTTTAAGTTTTTTGTCTCCTTCACAAATAAAAGCGGTTTTGGATAGTACTAAAAAAATAAATTCCAAACCGTTTTTACTTTTGGTGCTTGGTAAATCATACTTCCAAAATGATGATTCATTAAATGCATGTAATACATTTAATAATTTGATTAAAGAATTTCCAGCTTCAAGTGAAAGCATTGAAGCAGCAAAACTGAACAAAGAAATAAGAAGTAAACAAGAAGTATTTTCAACTCCAGTTATAGCGGCTTTATTGCCTTTAAGCAGCAATTCTGCAAATATTGATAAAAGAGCTGTTTCAGAAATTCTTGAAGGAATAAAATTTGCAATTTCTGCATATAATAAAAATCACGATCAAAAAGTTGGATTAATTATTAGAAATACTAACCGAGATGAGAAAGAAATACAAAAGATTAAAAATGAATTAATGAAAATACATTCTTTAAAAGCTGTTATTGGCCCCATTTATAGTGATGAAGTAAAAGAAACTCTAAATGCATTTAAAGGAACTGATATTCCGATTATTTCTCCAACTGCAACCGATGACGGTTTAACAAATATTTATTCTTACTTTTTTCAAGCAAATCCATCTTTTCAGTTAAGGGGAAAAATTATGGCTGAGTATATTTACTTTGTTGAAAATAAAAAAAGAATGGCTGTTTTATACGCTGAGGAAGGTTATTCCAAAATTTTTGCCGACTCATTTACAAAAGAATTTAAACAATTGGGCGGAAAAATAATTATCACTCAAAAGTATAATAGTGATAGTACATCTTTTGAAAGGCAAATTTCTCAAATCGCAGCAGATTCATCTAAATTAGATGGTATATATTTACCTTTATCTGATAATCGAGATGTACCAGCAATACTTTCGCAATTTGTATTATACAATTTCAACCTTCCAATTTATGGCAATCAAGATTGGTTTTTAGCAAAAGGTTTTGAGACTTATCCAGAATTAAGTAACAAACTAACTTTCGATTCGGATTATTTTATTGATTATACCGATTCTACCTTTCAACAATTCAATAAAGAATTTTCCGATCAAACTGGTATAGATGTAGATAGATATGTTTTATATGGATATGATATAACAAATTATTTATTTTCAGCAGTTAAAGATTTTAATGCCGAGAGAGAAACGCTTGTTAATGAAATTGAATCAAAAATTATTTTTTTTGGATTTCATAATAACATTTATTTTGATAAAGATAGAATTAATAAATTTTTAAATATTGTTAGATATAAAGACGGAAAATTTGAACTAGTAGATAAATTTAAATCTAGTAAATAAAAATTTGAAAGGGGGTACATGTTAAAAATTAAAGAACTTCCAAGCGATGATAGGCCTCGTGAAAAATTAATGATGCATGGGGCACATAATCTTACTGATGCAGAATTAATTGCAATTCTATTAAGAACTGGAACAAAAGGTAAATCTGTAATTGATTTAGCGCAAGAGCTGCTAACTTTGCAGGGAAACCTTGCTGTTCTTGCGTCTAAACCTCTGTCAACCTTAACAAAAAGTTCGGGTATAGGAAAAGATAAAGCTGCAACACTTTTAGCAGCATTTGAAATAAGCAGAAGGATTTTATCTAAATCAAAATGGTTTTCAGAAAAGCAAATAACTTCACCCAAAGACGTTGCAGAATTTTTTATTCCCTTATTAAAAGATGAAGTTAAAGAAAAATTTATTGTAGTTTGTTTAAATACAGCGAATAAAATTATAAAAATGGAAACAATATCGGTTGGAAGCTTAAATTCTAGTGTAGTTCATGCAAGGGAGGTTTTTAAAGCGGCAATTGAAAATAGTTCTGCTAGTATAATTTTAGTTCATAATCATCCAAGTGGAAATCCGGAACCAAGTTCTGAAGATATAGAAATAACAAAAAAAATTGTAGAATCTGGAAAAATTTTGGGAATACCAGTTTTTGATCATTTAATTATTGCAGATAATAGCTATACAAGCTTTGTGGAAAAAAGATTAATCTAAAAATATTGTATTATTCAACAATTAAAGGTATTGATTTTTACGTTTCGCTTGAATTTTTTACCCTATTTTATTATATAGTATAAGTTATAAAAACTTAATTTGTAATGAATTAGTTATTATTTTGTGTTCTTTGTTCTAATGTAATCTATTGAGAACTATTACGGAAAAATTTTAATCAACATTCTAATAAATTTAATTTTTGGAGGTTCTAATATGAAAGTTACTAAAATTGTTAGGAACACTGTTATAGTAACTGCTTTTGCTGTAACAACAGCATTTTTAAGCGGCTGCGGCGGTGTTAGCGAAGCAGAAATGGCTCAATTAAATAATCTGAGAAGTGAAGTTAATTCTCTCCAATCTCAAGCAAATTCATTGAAAGATGAAAGAGCAAGTCTCGAAAAAGAAATTGCAGCAAAACAAGAAAAACTTGCCGAATGCAATAAACAGAAAGAAGAGACCAAAGCTAATTTAGAAAAAATGTCTTCTAAGTAATGTTCTTTTATGAAATTAAAATTAAAAATGGATTTGGAGGAATTAAAATGAAATTAAGTAGAAATATATTAACTGTTTTATCTCTTTTGGTTTTCTTTTCCGTAGCAGTTTTTGCACAGGAGAAAATGACAAAAGATGAATGGCAAGCTGAGATGAATAGACTAAATACTGAGAAACAAAGTTTAACTCAGGAAGTTAGCTCTTTACAAACAGATGTAAATAATTTAAAATCAAAAAGTGTAGAAAGCTATGACGATTGTATGAAAGAGCTTTATGCGCTTGTTGGTGCAACTCAAGCTGATGTCGATAATTTTAGAAATGCAGTAAATGAGTTGGATGGAAAGATACAAAGAAAAGAAGGGCCAAAAGCTGATAGGCAAAAAGACCTTGATGCATTAAAAGCAAATAAAATTAGTGCTTTACCAGAATTCTTTGATAAAGTTCATAATCAAATGCAATCTGCTTTAGATGCTTGGGTTGAAGCTCCTAAAGAAATAAATTATACGGTTGTTAAAGGCGATTGCTTATGGAACATCGCTAAGAAACCAACTTTTTACGGAAATGGTTTTGCATGGCCGGTAATTTATAAAGCAAACCGCGATCAAATAAAGAATCCAAACTTAATTTATCCAAAACAAATCTTTAAGATTCCGAATTTGACAGAAGAGGAAAAAGCTAAGTACGAAAAAATTAAAAAGAATTATAAACCTGCACCGGCAAAATAAATTAGATTTTTGCGTTCGGTGTATTAAATATTCTAGCCCTTATCATTTTTAATGAGAAGGGCTTTTTTTATTCTATGGAAATAAAATGACAGTTATTGAAAAACGAATGACACTAGAAAATGTAGATTTAATGACATTTTTAGGAATGAATGATTCAAACCTTAAATTAATTGAAGATAAATTTAATGCATCAATTATTGTAAGGGGAGAAAATGTATTAATAAAAGGAGTTTTAGAAGAAGTTAATGCTATTGAAAAAATAATTAAAGAAATGATTTATGTTATTAATACTAATGGAACAATCAAAAATTCTGATATTGAAACAATACTTGATCTTACAACTCAAGGAAAAGAAATAATTACCGAAAAAGAATTTGATTCAATTATTCTTTATACTAAAAGTGATGTAATAAAAGCTAAAACGCAAGGACAAATAAATTACTTACAAACTGCAATTAAGAATGACATTTGCTTTGCTATTGGTCCTGCTGGTACTGGAAAAACTTATTTAGCTGTTGCCTTTGCTGTTTCAGCATTAAAAAAAGGTATTGTAAACAAAATCATTTTAGCACGCCCAGCTGTTGAAGCTGGAGAAAGCTTAGGCTTTTTGCCAGGAGATTTTAGAGAAAAAATAGATCCTTATCTGCGCCCGCTATACGATGCATTGGATGATATGATGCCTTCTGACAAATTGAAAAATTATATTGAAAAAAAAATTGTTGAGATTGTTCCACTTGCATATATGCGCGGCAGAACTCTTAATAATGCTTTTGTAATTTTAGATGAAGCTCAAAATGCCACCGATGTTCAAATGAAAATGTTTCTAACTCGATTAGGCGTAAACTCAAAAGCGATTATTACTGGAGATATTACTCAAATTGATTTACCTTCTAAAACTATTAGTGGTTTAATTCAAGCTAAAGATATTTTGAAAAATATAGATGGAGTTGGTTTCGTTTATTTTGAAAAATCTGATGTTGTTCGACATAAGCTTGTTAAAGATATAATAAATGCTTATGAAAAATTTAATGGAACTGAAAGTTCATCAAATGGAAAATTTTAGTTTGGAAACACTGTAAATCAAAAGTAAAATTTTTAATATTTTATCTATAATTTTGTTTTACTTTCATTCCAATACATATCCATTTCAGCTAAATTTGATTGATTAATCTGCCTGCCTGATTCATTTATCTTTTTTTCTACATATTGGAATCTTTTTATAAACTTTTCGTTTGTTAATCTTAATGCATTTTCTGGATTGATGCCTAAAAATCTAGCATAATTTGTTAATGCAAAAAATACATCGCCAATTTCCGATTCCAATTCTTTTTTTGTTTCTTCTTTTTCAGAATAATGCATTTCTTCAATTTCTTCAATTACTTTTTTCCATACGTCTTCTTTTTTTTCCCAATCAAAACCAACTTTGCTTGCTTTTTCTTGTAGCCGATATGCTCTATATAAGGAAGGCATCATTTGAGGCACTCCATCTAAAACAGAATTTCTTCCTTCGTTTAATTTTATTGCTTCCCAATTTTTTTTCACATCATTTGCGTTTTCAACAACAACTTCGCCAAAAACATGCGGATGTCTTCTTATTAATTTTTCTTTTATCGATTCAATAACCTCATCTAAAGTAAATTTATTTTCACCTTCAGCTATAACTGAATGAAATACAACATGTAATAGCAAATCTCCAAGCTCTTTTTTTAATTCTACAAAATCATTATTATCAATAGCATCAACAACTTCGTATGCTTCTTCAATTGTTGCTGCTTTAATTGAATCATTAGTTTGCTCTCGGTCCCAAGGACATTCTAATCTTAGTCTTTTTACAATCTCAACAAATTCGTTAAATTTACTTTCGGTCATAAATAAAATCCTTTAAATTAAAATTAATTTTTATATCATTTAATAAAGAAAAATACTAAAAAACAACTATTGATTAAAAATGGAGAAAATATGATAGAAGAAAAAATAATAGAGCTTGGTTATGAACTTCCTGAAGCTCCAAAACCATTAGCTGCATATATTCCAGCGCTAAAAGTAGATAATTTAATTTTTACTGCCGGACAGCTACCAACAGTAAAAGGTGAATTAAAATATACTGGTAAAATTGGAGCTGATTTAAGTGAAGCTGATGCACAAAAAGCTGCTGAAATTTCTGCATTAAATTGTTTGAGTGTAATCAAAAGTGTTATTGGCAATCTAGATCAAATTGAACAGGTTGTTAAACTAACAGTTTTTGTAAATAGTGCTGATTATTTTACAAATCAACCAAAGGTAGCTAACGGTGCCTCTGAATTGATTGCAAAAATTTTTGGCGAAAAAGGAAAACATGTTCGTAGTGCAGTTGGAGTTAATGAACTTCCCTTAAATGCACCTTTAGAAATTGAAATGATTGTAAAAATAAAATAATATGATTTGGGATTTCAATCTAAATTGATTTTGAAATTACTTAATGCATCACAGTAAAATTATATTAGCAGTGATGCATTAAGTATTAAATTTAACTACCAGCGTTTACCGCCGCCGCCTCTATTTCCGCCGCCGCCGCCTCTTCTATTGCCGCCGGTTCCGCCGCCTCTTCTGTCATTATTTCGAGGCCTAGCTTCATTTACTGAAATCTTTTTGCCTTTTAATTCTTTGGTGTTCAATTCACCTATGGCTTTTTGAGCTTCAGAAAGTCCTGGCATTTCTATAAAGCCAAACCCTTTCGATTCCTGGCTAAACATATCTTTAATTATTTTTACGCTTTTTACTTGTCCATAATTAGAAAACAGTTCTCTTAAATCATCATCGGTAACATCCCGAGACAAGTTGCCAACAAATATGTTCATTTTATAATTCCTTAAATTATTTTGTAAAATTGTGTTTGTAAAAGAATTACTTAGCAGGAATTAAAAAGGAGAAACAAAGCTTACTGAACAATAAAGATAAACAGAAGGGATGTTTAATATTTTTTAATCTTGTATTATAATTCTTTTTGGCTTATCAAATGTACAATTTCTAAAATCATTATACAATGTAAAAATTGAATTTTTTAATAAATTAAATTTTCCCTATTCAAACATAGATAAGCTGTTTTAAATGAATACTAAGTCAAATTATTGTTCCCTTCAATTTCTTAATTAACTTCAAAGTTTTTGAATTACCTTTATCATCATTCATCAAAGAACTAATTACAGCACTTCCGACGATTATTCCATCACAAAATGGCGCAAATGTTTTTGCATCTTCTTCATTTGAAATCCCAAATCCTACAAGAGTTTTATTTTTTTTTATTACTGAATAGGTCCGTTTTATAAATTCAACACTTGTAAATTTGTTTTGATGTTTTAGTCCTGTTGTTCCGCTTACTGATACACAATAAACAAAACCACTGCTTTTTTCATCAATCAATTTTATTCTATCATTGGAAGTTGTAGGCGTAACAAGTAGGATAGTATCTAAATTACTAAATTCTTCATTAAAGAAATTTTCATATTCTTCTATTGGAATATCTGGAATGATTACACCATTTACGCCAGTATTTTTTGCCGTTTCAGCGAACCTTTTTGTTCCGAAAGATAAAACAGGGTTCGCGTATCCCATCATAATCAATGGTTTATCTGTGTGTTTTCTTATATCCTCAATGAAATTAAAAGTTTTCTGAATGTTTATTCCATTTTCAAGAGCAATTTGGGATGAATGTTGAATAATTGGCCCATCGGCTAAAGGGTCGCTGAAAGGGAATCCAATTTCAAGCATATCAGCACCAGCATCTAAAATTTTTAATGCAAGTTCTACAAAATTGTTTTTATCTGGAAATCCTGAAGTTAAAAAAACAGAAAGAACTTTTTCACCTTTACTATTTTTGTTTGAAATATAATTTGCGATATTAATCATTCAATAACCCAATTTATCTTTTATTGTATTCAAATCTTTGTCGCCTCTTCCGCTAATATTTACAATTACTATTTCACCATTTTTAGTTTTAGGCATAAGATAATCTAAAAAGGCAATAGCGTGTGCAGATTCAAGTGCGGGAATTATTCCTTCAGTTTTAGATAATAATTCAGTGGCGGATATAGCTTCATCGTCAGTGACAGAAAAATAATCTGCAATAACTTCATCTTTAAAATAACTGTGCTCTGGTCCAACACCGGGATAATCTAATCCGGCAGAAATTGAATGAACTTCGGAAACTTGTCCTTCATCAGTTTGAAGAAGATAAGACTTCATTCCTTGAAAAATTCCTTCTCGTCCAAGAGTTAAAGTTGCACAATGCTTATTTGTGTTAATTCCATAACCAGCAGCTTCTACGCCGATAAGTTTTACATTGGAATTAATAAATGGATAAAAAATTCCAATAGCATTGCTTCCGCCACCAACGCATGCAACAATATAATTAGGTAATCTTCCTTCAGCATTTTGAATTTGGACTTTGGTTTCTTTACCAATAATAGATTGAAATTCTCGTACGATCATTGGATAGGGATGCGGCCCAACAACAGAGCCAATTATGTAATGAGTATCTTTTACATTTGTTACCCAATCTCTAATTGCCTCGTTAGTAGCATCCTTTAAAGTTTTACTGCCTGATGAAACTGGAATTACCTCAGCGCCAAGAAGTTTCATTCTAAATACATTTAAACTTTGTCTTTCTATATCTACTTCACCCATATAAATAAAACACTTTAATCCGAATTTTGCACAAACTGTTGCAGTTGCAACGCCATGTTGCCCAGCTCCGGTTTCAGCTATAATGCGAGTTTTACCAAGTTTTTTTGCAAGAAGAATTTGTCCTAATGCATTATTAATTTTATGTGCACCGGTATGGCAAAGATCTTCGCGCTTCAAATAGATTTTTGCACCACCAAAATATTTAGTTAAACCTTCAGCAAAGGTAAGAGGAGTAGGGCGGCCTGTATATTCCTTATTAAGATTTTCCAATTCATCTAAGAAATTTTTTTCTTTAGATAATTGGAAATATATTTCTTCTAATTCTTTTAATGGAGTAATTAAAGTTTCGGGAACATATTTGCCGCCGTATTTACCAAAATGACCTTTTAAATCAGGTAAATTATATTTATCCAACACTTGCATAACTCGCAATCTTTCTATCGACAATTGGTGCCAATTGTTCAATTTTTTCTAAAAGTATTTTAAAATTCTTCGGTGTTAATGATTGGTAACCATCTGACAAAGCTTTGTCAGGATGATTATGGACTTCAATCATCAAACCATCTGCACCACATGCAATTGCTGCCATTGCCATTGGATGTACTTTATCCCAAATTCCAATTCCATGAGATGGATCGACTATAATGGGCAAATGAGATTGCTTTTTAATTATGGGAATGGCGTTTAAGTCTAATGTATTTCTAGTCATAGTTTCAAATGTTCTGATCCCTCTTTCACAAAGTATTACATTAAAATTTCCTTGGGATAATATATACTCAGCACTCATTAATAATTCTTCAATTGTTGCTGCTAATCCTCGTTTTAATAAAACTATATTTTTTAATTGTCCAACTTCTTCTAGCAGAGAAAAATTTTGCATATTACGTGCACCAATTTGAATAATGTCCGCAACTTCAGATATTAATGGAAGCGACTTAGTGTCTTTTGCTTCAGTTACAATCATCATATTAAATTCTTTTTTTACATCCAAAAGAAATTCAATCCCTTTTTCTTTTAGTCCTTGAAAAGAATAAGGGCTTGATCGAGGTTTATAAGCGCCTGCTCTCAGAAATTTAATTCCCAACTCTTTCAACTCACCTGCAATATCAAATAATTGCTGTCTACTTTCAACGGAACACGGACCGGCGATTATTGACAATTGTTTCCCGCCAATTTTTAAATTGTTTATCTCAATTATTGTGTCTTCATTTTTCATCTCGCGGCTTACAAGTTTATAAGGTTTTGTTACTCGAATAACTTCCTCTACACAATCCATAGTTTGAAATTCTTCTTCTATTAAGAGATTGGTTGGGCCGGTTATTCCAATTCCAAGTTTACTTGCACCAGGAATTTCATGAGGGATACAGTTCCTTTCGGATATTTTATTTTTTACTTTTTCAATGGAATCTCTCGGTGTATCGAGCTTCATTATTATTAACATAATTTTTCTTTCAATGAATTAAACTTTATAAAAAAATTTTTTGTTTTTTCTTCATCTTTTTTACCAGGTTTACTTTCAAGTGAGGATGATATATCGACCGCAATAGGATTAATATTTCTATATATTTCTTCAATATTATTTTCTGATATCCCGCCAGCTAAAATAATTTTATTTTTTAGGCTATCTGGAATTATTTGCCAATTGAATTTTTTCCCAGTTCCGCCAAATTCATTTCTTGAAAACGAATCCAATAAACAATAAACATTTTCATATTCAGATAAAGATGAAAAATTAAAATTGTTTTCTACTCTAAAACTTTTAATAACCGGAATAATTATTTTATTAGAAATTTCTGGAGCTTCATTTCCATGCAGTTGTGCTAAATTAATTTTTAGTTTTTCAGAAATTTTATTCACAAACTCTGCTGTCTCATTAACAAATACGCCTACTTTCAATGTAAAAGGAGAAAGACTGTTTATAATTTCTTTTGCTTTGTCTGGTTCAATATATCTTTTGCTTTTTTTATAAAAAACAAAGCCAAGTGCATCAGCCTCAAACTTTTCGCACATCAAAGCATCATTAAGATTAGTAATTCCGCAAACTTTAATTTTCATTCATGCACCAGCTTTTGAGTTCTGATAATTTTAATTCTATATCATCGGAACGCATTAAATGTTCGCCAACTAAAATTGCATTGACGCTGGATTTTTTTAAAAAAGCAATATCTTCTTTTTTATTTATCCCACTTTCCGAAACTAGAACAATATCGTCAGGTAAGTATTTTGAAATAATTTGTGTTGTTAATAGGTTGACAGAGAAATCAATTAAATTTCGATTATTTATACCTATAAATTTATTTATTGAAAAATTAATTTTATCAAGCTGCTCAATTGAATGAAGTTCTAAAAGTACTTCCATCCCAAGATGGTTCGCAAGAATAGTGAATTCTTTTATCTGATTTTTTGAAAGTGCTTCACAGATCAGCAATATCATATCTGCGCCATATGCTTTTGCTTCATAAATTTGTATTTCATCAATGATAAAATCTTTTCTAAGCAATGGAACTTCTTTAATTTGTGCAATATCATTTAAGAATTTAATATCACCTTGAAAAAAATCTTTATCGGTAAGAATTGAAACGGCATTAACTATTTGCTGAAAATAAATTTTTGCCAAACTAATGTGATCAAAATTTTCTCTTATCAATCCCTTTGAAGGGCTGGCTTTTTTTATCTCGGCAATAATTGATATGCTTTCATTTGATTTCACTTCATAACTAAAGCTTAAACATTTTTCTGAGAAAAAAGGCATGGCTTCAAAAGAAGCAAATGAATATTTTTTCTTCAAAAGTAATACTTCAATTCTTTTTTTATCTATTATTTTATTTAAGAAATTCAAATGTATCCAAAGTTTAATTTTATAAAATATAATTAACAAACGAAGAACTAAATTCTTTCAGCTTAAATAATTTATTTAAAGCTGCACCACTTTTAATAGAATCTTCAGCTGCCTTAATGCACTCATTTAAGTCATTTGAATAATCCGCAGCATAAAGAGCCAAGGCTGCATTTGCTGCAACAGTATGAAATGCACCATTTCTCTTTTTATTATTAAATATTTCAAGAATAATTTGAGCATTTACTTCAGGTGTGTCACCTTTAATATCATTTTGATGAATTAGCGGATAATTAAATGATTTATTCGATAATGTATATGATGTAATTTCTTTTCCTTGATTATACTCATTTACTTCTGTCAAATCGCCAAGAAAAATTTCATCATATTTATCGTTTCCACAGATAAAGCATACTTTTTTGAGTTCAAGATATTTTGCAGCTTCGGACATGGTTTTTGCTGCTTTCAAATTAAAAGTGCCTATTAATTGTTTCTTAACTCTAGCAGGGTTTGTTAAAGGCCCTAGCATATTGAAAACTGTTTTCATTCCAAGTTCTTTTCTAACTGTGGAAGCGTATTTCATTGCAGGATGATAAAGCGGTGCAAATAGAAATGTAATTCCAATTTTGTTAAGTGCTTCTTCAGATTGTTTTTGAGAAAGATTAATATTTACCCCAAGCGATTGCAGAACATCTGCACTGCCACTTTTGCTTGAAATAGACCTATTCCCATGTTTAGCAACTTTTACTCCTGCGCCAGCAACTACAAATGCGGCAGCCGTGGAAATATTAAAACTTCCAGAATTATCACCGCCGGTTCCGCAAACATCTATTGCATTTTCATCTTCACAATTGATTTTAATACTTTTTTCTTGCATCGATTTTGCAAAGCCAGCAACTTCAGCCGGTTTTTCTCCTTTTGATTTGAGTGCAATTAAAAACCCTGCAAGCTGAGAGTTGTTAACTTCACCATTCATTATTTCATTCATTGCAGAGAAAGATTCACTAAATGATAAGTCTTCTTTATTGATAATTTTTTCTAAATATTCTTTTATCATGATGCTAACCAATTTTTTATTATGTTTATTCCTTCACTAGTCAAATAAGATTCTGGATGAAATTGAATTCCTTCAACCGGAAATTCTTTATGGCGAATTCCCATGATACAACCATCTTCTGACTCTGCCGATATTTCAAGTGAAGATGGAAGAGAGCTCTTTTCAATTATTAATGAATGATATCTTGTTGCTGTAAAACTTTGTTGAATATTTTTGAAGATTGTTTTTCCGTCATGTTTTATAAGAGAAGTTTTACCATGCATTAAAATTGGCGCTTTAATTATTGTTCCTCCAAATACATAACCCATCGTTTGATGACCAAGACAAACTCCAAGAATTGGAATTTTTTTACTAAATTTTGCAAAAGCAGTTATTGAAGCATTTGAAGCTTCAGGCCGTCCAGGACCTGGAGATATTAAAATTTTATTAGGATTTATTTCATTAATTTTATTTTCATTTACTTCATCATTTCTCTTTACCACAAGTTTACAATCCAACTTACCTAAGAGTTGTACTAAGTTGTAAGTGAATGAATCATAATTATCAATTACCAATATTTTCATCAATTACCTCCGCAAATTTTAAAGCGTTAACCATTGCTGCAGATTTATTTCTAATCTCTTTTGCTTCTAATTCAGGTATGCTGTCAGCAACAATTCCTGCGCCTGCTTGCCAATAAACAATATCTTTTTTTGCAAACAGAGTTCTTATCGCAATGCACATATCAAGATTTCCTGAAAAATCAAAATAGCCAACAGCACCAGCGTAAATATTTCGTTCTTGTTTTTCATATTTATCAATTAGTTGAATTGCGCGAATCTTTGGCGCGCCAGTTACTGTACCAGCAGGGAAGCATGACATCAAAGCATCGATTGAGTCTTTATCATCAGCAAGTTCACCCTCAATTTTAGAAACCATATGCATTACATGAGAATATTTTTGAATTTTCATGTTTTCGGTAACTTTTACAGAGCCATATTTACAAACTCTTCCAAGATCGTTTCTTCCGAGATCAACAAGCATTGTATGTTCAGCCTTTTCTTTTGGATCTTTGATCAAATCTTGCTCTAAATCTTTATCTTCTTCTAAAGAATTTCCTCGTCTTCGTGTCCCGGCAATTGGAAGCAATTGCGTTTTTCTATTTTTTACTTTTAATAAATCTTCCGGTGAAGTTCCGATAATTGAAAAATCGTTTTCAAATTCTAAAAAGTACATGTATGGAGAAGGATTTATGATTCGTAATGCGCGATAGACATTTAGTAAATCGCCTTTGTATTTGGAAGAAAATCTTTTTGAAAGAACAATTTGAAAAATATCCCCTTCAATTATGTTTTGTTTTCCTGACTCAATTTGATTATACAAATTTTCAGTTTCAAAATATTCGTTAATCTCTCCATCAAGATCAAAATCGGAATTATATTCAATTGGTTTTTTTAATTCTGCTCTTAACGACGCTAAAATATTTTTTGCAGAATTATAAGCTAGTTCAAGGTTGGTTTTATTATCTACTTTAACATTTGTAATAAGAATTATCTGGTGTTTATAATGATCGAAGGCGAGAATAGTATTATAAATCCCAAAGATTGAATCTGGATTGTTGAAACTTTCTGAATTAAACTCAATTACTTTTTCAACAAGTGAAATATTTTCATAACCTAAATATCCTACAATGCCTCCCGTAAAATCCGGCAGCCCATCTATTTTGGGCTGCTTAAATTGTTTCAACTCATTTCGTATATGTTCAAAAATTGATTCATTAAATGACTTATAATTGTTATTAGATTTTTCTGAAATTTCAAATCTTTTATTTTGAATAATTTTGATAGGATTCTTTCCTATGAACGAATAACGAGCCATACTTGAAGTTCCTTCTACAGACTCAAGCAAAAAATTTTGTTTTCCATTTTCTCGAATTTTTAAGTAAGCCAAAACAGGAGTTAGTAAATCTGCAGTTATAATTTCAAAAACTGGTATCAAATTATATTCATTTGCAAGTTCTTTAAATAAATTGAAATTCATATTACCGCCATAAAACAAAAAAACCCTTCCCAGTTTGACTGAGAAGGGTTGGTTAGTAAAAATTATTTATCTCAAAATCACTGGGTCATACTATAATACATACTATACCACCACCACCAAGAATTTTGGTTCAAGTTTTTATTAGTGTTATAATATGTCCCAGAAATATTTTTCATATTGGATGCAAATATAAATCAGAATTTTGAAATGTCAAGAGGCAATATGAAAAATAATGCTGATTTGTAAAAGAGGTTACAAAAAAATATAATCTGAAAATATTAAACCTTGAAAGTTTAAAATGGTTCTAATTATATTTCGCCGCAAAATTTGTGGAGAATTAATGACAAGAGAAATGTTCCGTTCTAAAATTCATCGGGCAACTGTAACTATGTCGGAGCTTTATTATGAAGGAAGTATTACAATAGACAAAGAATTGTTGGATAAAGCAAATATTTTACCTTTTGAAAAAGTTCAAGTTGTAAACGTAAATAATGGAAGCAGGCTTGAAACTTATACTATTGAAGGACCGTCTAACAGCGGTATGATTTGTTTAAATGGTCCGGCAGCTCGATTAGGCGCTGTTGGCGATGAAGTTATAATTATTGCATATTCTCAAATGAATGAAGAAGAAGCAAAAAATTATAAACCAAGAATTGTTTTGGTTGATAAGAGTAATAAAATATCAAAAATTCTGTAATTCAATTAACATTTGAAATATTTTGAATAGTTAATTCATTGATTTTGTTAATTGATTTATTTAATATTAACACGAAATTCTAAGGTGTTGTGATGAAAAAGTTATTTATCATATTATTTGTTTTATTCTCAATTTCCGGGTTTGCTCAATTTAAAGATTCTGGATTTCCTACAACCGAAGTTAAAGATGGAATATTGGCTCAGCCTTCAACTAATTTATTTGGATTTATTAATCCGGATAATTTTAAGATGAAACAATCTTATAGTTTATCGTATTCTACTTTTGGCAATCAAGGACTGGCATTAGGTGTTTATACAAACAGTATGATGTATAAGTTCAACAACAACCTAAATGTACAGCTAGATGCAAGCGTTATACATACACCTTACAGTACATTTGGTAAACAATTCAATAATAGTATTAATGGAATTTATATAAGCAAAGCGGCAGTTAATTATAGGCCTTGGAAAGATTTTTCAATTTCTGTACAGTATAGTAATCTTCCATATAATTATTATTCACCATATTCTTACTTCGGTGGTTATAATTATGGATTCTATAATGGTTTTAATAATGATTCTTTTTTTAATAGATAAAATTACAATCTTAGACAGAGTTAATATATAAGTGAAGGGAAAAGCAAGTTCAAAAGAAACGCATTCTAAAAATTCAAGAAATAAGTTCACTTCCAATTTCATCTTAAATTCAATAATTTTTTTGCTTGTCGGTATTATCTTTTTTTTATCTTATTCTCTTTATTCAAATTTATCATTAAAAACTCCAACTAATTTGGTTGTAAAAAAAAGAGTAAATTCTTCAACAATTCAAATAGAAGTTTTAAATGGTTGCGGAGTTGCAGGTGTTGCGGATACTTTAACTGACTATTTGCGAAATCATAATTTTGATGTTGTCCAAATAGGAAATTATATTTCATATGATGTTGAAAAATCAATTGTAATTGATAGAACAGGAAATATGGTTAACGCCTATAAAGTTGCGGATACTTTAGGAATTGATCATAAAAATGTAATTCAGCAAATGAATAGTAATTACTTTTTAGATGTTTCATTAATTATTGGAAAAGATTTTAATAATTTAAAACCATTTAAATAAGAGGAAATATATTGAACTCAAAACAATTGGCTGAAAGAATAGCCGACCTTATTTTTAATAAAAAAGGTTATAATGTGAAAATTTTAGACCTTCAACAGTTAACAACAATGGCCGATTTTTTTGTTATCTGCAGCGCAGATTCTGATACGCAAGTTAAAGCGATTTCTGATGAAATTGATAAAAGCTTGCGCGAAGAAGGAATTCGTTCTTGGCACAAAGAAGGTTATAATGCACTTAATTGGGTTTTGTTAGATTATATTGATGTTGTTGTGCATATATTTAAAAAAGAATATAGAGAATTTTATAATTTGGAAAAATTATGGGGCGATGCAGTAATAACGGAAGTTTCTGATCCAGCTTTAAATCCAAAGCCAGACCAGGTTATTAAAAAGAAAGTTGGAAGGCCTAAGAAACTTCAACCGAAACAATAAATTGTCTTAATAATAGTTAAAAGAATTTAAGGAACACTTTGAAAGAATATTTACAATTAATTTTCAACGAAGCTGCTGAAAAATTAGAATATTTAAATGGACTAAATCTAGTATTTGATATTCCAAAGACTGAATCGCATGGCGATCTTTCTTCAAATGCAGCAATGCTGCTTGCAAAAAAATTGAAACGAAAGCCACGCGAGGTTGCAGAAGAAATAATTTCTTCATTGAATTATGATTCTGAAAATATTAAAAAAGTAGAAATTGCTGGCCCTGGTTTTATTAATTTTTTCTTCACGCCGTCATTTATCGCAAAAATTGCAAAAGAGATTTTAACAGAGGAAAATTATTTTGGTCACTCTAAAAAGTATGCTGGTAAAAAAGCAAATGTAGAATTTGTTTCTGCAAATCCTACTGGACCATTGACTGTTGGCCACGGTAGGAACGCAGTTTTTGGCGATACAATTGCTAATCTATTAGAAAGTGTTGGCTACTCTGTTGACCGTGAGTATTATTTTAATAATGCTGGACGACAGATGCGAGTTCTCGGCGATTCCGTTAGACTAAGATATTTGGAACTGCTGGGTATTAAAGTAGATTTCCCAGAAGATTATTATCAAGGCGAATACATCAAAGAAATTGCCAAAAGTTTATTAGATGAATTTGGAGATAAATTATTAAACGAATCTGCTGAAGGGAAATTTAAAGAAAAAGCTGAAACAGAAATTTTTAAGGATATTAAAAAATCTTTAGAAAAATTAAAAATTATTCATAAAATCTTTTTCAACGAAAATTCACTCTATGAAGAAGGCAAAATAAGGGGAACAATAGAATCATTCAAAGAAAAAAAATTGATCTATGAAAAAGATGGAGCCACATGGCTAAAATTAATTGAACTAGGAAATGAGCAGGATAAAGTGATAGTTAAGTCTTCTGGCGAACCCACATATAGGCTTCCAGATATAGCATATCACATAGTAAAATTCAATCGCGGATATGATTTGATGATTGATATTTTTGGTTCTGACCATAATGCAACTTACCCAGACGTTCTTGCCGGTTTAAAAGCTTTGGGGTACGATTCTGATAAAGTAAAAGTTCTTATACATCAATTTGTTACAATTATGGATGGTGGTGAAGTTGTGAAAATGTCAACTCGTAAAGCTAATTATATTACTCTTGATCAGCTAGTTGACGAAGTTGGCGCAGATGTTGTAAGATATTTTTTCAATATGAGGAATATTACAACTCATATGAATTTTGATTTATCACTTGCAAAAAAACAGTCTGATGAGAATCCTGTTTTTTATTTGCAATATGCACACGCAAGAATCTGTTCCATTCTTAAGATGATAGAAAAAGAAAATTTAAAAGCTTCAACCGAAAATTTAGATTTGCTATCAACTAATGAAGAACAACAGCTGCTTAAAAAACTTCATCAATTTAAAGAAGAAATTTTAATCAGCGCAGAGCTTTTTGAAACTCATCGTATTTGTACTTACCTTGAAGAGCTTGCTGCATTATTTCATAAATTTTATACTTTTTGCAGAATTTTAGGATCGGAAAGAAAGTTAGCAGAAGCAAGAGTGGCGCTTGCTTTAGCAACTAAAATTGTAATTAAAAATGGCTTGTCTATTCTTGGAGTAAATGCTCCAGAAAGAATGTAACTTCGTCTTTTCAATCTGCAATGGCTAATGAAACAGCAAAAATATTTTTTGCGCCGTTATCTTTTAAAACTTTTCCGCATTCACTTATTGTTGCGCCAGTCGTGATAACATCATCTACCAATAATATATTTTTACCTAATATATAATTTGAATTTTTAATTGAAAACGCACCGCACATATTTTTTTCTCTCTCTTGTAAATTCAGAGCAGTTTGAGTTTGAGTAAAGCGATTTCTGTTTATTACTTTGGAATTAATTAAAATCTTGGCCTGTTTGCTAATTCCTTTGGCAATATAGAATGACTGATTATATCCGCGCTCTGCTTTCTTCAAATGATGAAGAGGTATTGGAATTATATAATCAATTTTCCAGATGTGAAATAATTTATTAAACTCTTTACCAACTAACTCTCCTAGAAATTTTCCGGTTAAAAATCTTTGATTATATTTTATCGAATGAATGATAGATTGTAACTCTTTGTCCTTTTCAAAAATATAAAGCGAAGCAAACCCTGAAATAATATCTTTATGAGAAAATTTTTTCTGAAATTCATAATGGAGCCTGCTTTCACTTGCCCTTTGGATATTACTTAAACATTTCGAACAAATGACTTCCTCATCAACAATAAGCTTTTTGCCGCATGAAGGACAAAATCTTGGAAGAAAAAAATCAAAAATTTCTTTAAATAGTTTCATTCGATCCCCACTTAATTTTTAAAGTATATATTTATAAATTTTTTTAATTACTAAATCATACCCCATCTTTTTCTGAAAAACCATTCCATCCCAAATAAAATTATTGCAATTATCAGCAGCCATTCATTTGACCAAAGATTAATATCGCTAACTTCAATTTTATCTTTTTCAGATTTTTTATTTATCTGTTTTAAAATACTGAAAAGTTGTTGAAAATTTGAATTATAGAAAAATTTCCCATTGGTTTGATTTGCTAAAAGGTTAAGGTATTCATAATTCATTCTCGGATTCATCATCTCAATATCAACTTCACCAATATTGAAACTTCCGTTATCACTTCCTAATTTATTTTGACCTATCGATGCATCACCTGAATAAGAATAATCACCAGCTTTATCTGATTGAAATGTCCCTTCATATAGTCCATTCCCTAATGAATTTAAATTTATTTCATTTGTTTCATTTCCAGTTTTTATTTTTACATTAACATTTGCATCAGAAACTGGATTATAAGTTTGATCGTATACCTGTGCATTAAATTCTATTTGCTCACCAAGTGAATATAACTTTTTTGACGTTTTTATTGTAACCAGTTTTTGATTTTCTTTTTTGTTTAGCCACTTTACACTACTTAAAATAAATCTGTCAAAAAGATCAAGATTTTTTGGCGCTGTTTCTAATTTCCATCTCCAAATATCTTTTGCTAAAACTGCAATTGATTTTTTGTTCCCGAGCATTTTTGTTAAAATCAAAGGCCTATTCATCGGGACATTATTTATTTTTACTTTTGAAATAATATTGCTTTCAGGTTTCGATCTCAAATCCACATTTGGTTGGTATACAGGCGGTAAATTATTCCATGATCCAATTGGGTTTGAAGAATTATTCTGAAGAAGTGGATTGTCTTGCTGATATGCTGATATATCAGGCTGGATTTCAATATAATCATTATTAATATTTCCAATTGTAAATGGTAGTTCGCTTTGAAGAAGTTTTAATTTTGAAAAATCAATTCCGCTTGAAAGCGTTATAAAATATGGGATGTCTTTTTCAGAAATATTTTTTATCACACTTTGCCACAAATTCATCGGTGTTTCTTTAGAAGGAAAACCAATAAGAAAAAATATATTTGCACTATCTATTAATTTTTGCTGATCATTTTTTTCAATAAATTTATTTGCAGCTACTTGAGTTATAGAGTTGATAGTAAAATTATTATCAGATTTTAAAGTGTTTTTTACAAAAGAAACATCAGATGATGGGCTGCCGGCTAAAAGTAATATCTTTACTTTGTTGCTTAATACTTTCAAGTAAAATATTTTTCTATTATTGGCAGTTGTAAATTCACCCGGAATATTGGAAACTTCAACTGATAGTTTTTTTTCTCCTCCACTTTTAGGCGTATATGTAAAATCAACATTTTGAATTCCATCCGGACTCAGCGTTATATTATTATGATCTATTAAAACATCATTTTCAAAAAATGAAACTGTTACATTTTTATTTCCAAATCCAATATTAGATATTGCTGCTACTATTGCTGTTGGGGTTTGTGCATAAATCATGTCATTGAATAAAACATTTTTTACAGCAATATCATTTCGAGATGTCGAATCTCCAATGCCAATAGTAAAAATTGGGATATTTAATTTTTCTAAAGAATGAATTGGATCAGCGCCTTCTGTTATTACACCATCGCTTGCAATAACTATTGATGAAATATTTTGGTCTATTTTTTTTATTGTAGAAGATATATTTGCAAAATTTGTACTTCCTTCTGAGAAATTTAATTTATTCAAGCTGTCAATATTTAATTTAGAAATTTTTGTCCCAAACGAAAAAATAATTGAATTATTTGATAAATTATTTTTCTGAATTCCATTTACAAAACTTTTAATAGTCTGCTCTCTATTTGTTCCATCGTTTATCTGCATTGATCTTGAATTATCAAGAAAAATAAGGCTGATAGGTTCGAGTACTTTTTTCTTGGCAAGTGTCAAAATTGGTTCGAAGAAAACAAAAAGAAGTAAGATTAAAGCTAGAGATCTTAATCCAGTCAGAAATATTTTTTTTGAAGAACTAATTTGGGGGATGGTATATCTATAAACATAAAAGCTGTAAGCTGTAAGTAAAATTAAAAACAGAAAAAAATAAAACGGCGGAAAAAAGAAATTGAGATTAATTTTTTCGTAATTAAACATTTAGAAAAACATTTCTCCCTTCAAAACAGTAACTGCCTTTCCTGAGATAAAAAGCTCATTGTTCTGTGGTGAAAAATGGACCCCAATTCTTCCGCGTCTTCCAATTATGTCGCCTTGCTCAAAAGAAAGATCTATATTATTATTTTTAATATTTATGAAGCCCAATTTGTTTAATACCAACAACAGAGGTCCATTAGCAGAGCCAGTAACCGGGTCTTCATCAATGCCATAATAAGGACCGAAGAATCGGAGATGGGCGAAATTTTCTTTATCAAATGTTTCTCTTGTAAAGACTATTGTTCCTCCTGCATTATAAAAATTTTGAAGCTTTAACAGTTCCTTGTAATTCGGTTTTAAATTTTTGATTGTTTGAAGGTTTTTTACATAAATATATAAATATCCATTTTCTAAAATTATAAATGGAACTGAGTTATCGATTTCACTTTCTAAAAGTCCTAAAGCATTTAAAAATTCTTTTTTATTACCGTCGAAAACTTCTGTCTTAAAAACGGGAATCTGTATAAAATATCTGTCATCTTTTACTTTACATTTTAAAATGCCTGAAAGTGTATCAAATTTTATTTCGGATTTAGTTTTTAGCAATCCAATTGAATATAAAAAATGAAGTGATGCGATGGTTGCATGTCCGCAAAGATCAACTTCTGTCGTAGGGGTAAACCATCTTAAATTGTAATCTGCAACTGATGACTTTGATAAGAATGCAGTTTCAGCAAGATTCATTTCTCTTGCAATAAGCTGCATTTCTTCTTTTGTTAATTCATCGCCAAATGTTACTCCAGCAGGATTTCCTTGAAATGGTTTTTCAGCAAAGGCATCTATTTGATGAATCTTAATTTGTTTTCCCATTTAATAATCTTTCAATATTCCAGTTTTTCATTTTATTAAAAGTATCATAATCTGTAAGGTCAAAATGTATTGGCGAAACTGAGACATAATTTTTTTTGATCGCTACTTGATCAATATCTAATTCTGTATCGCTTTCTACTAAATTACCTGTAAGCCAATAATAATTTTTTCCGTAAGGATCAATTCGCTGCTCATAAACATCATCCCATTTTGATTTGCCCTGTTTAGTTAAAATGATACCAGCAATTTTTTCTTCTGGTACATCGGGAACATTTACATTTAATAGAGTACCTAAAGGGATATCTTTACCAGCAATTTCTGTTGCTAAAAGTTTTGATACTCTTGCTGCAAATTCAAAATTCTTGGCAGCATGATTTGTAATTGACACTGCCATAGATGGAACATCCATGATAGCCGCTTCTCTTGCTGCCGAAACTGTTCCAGAATAAATAATATTTATAGCTGTGTTTGAACCATGATTAATTCCGGAAACAACTAAATCTGGAGCGGTATTCATAATATTTCTTATTCCAATTTTTACACAATCAGCTGGCGTACCGCTTACTGCATATCCAAAAAAATCTCCATTCTTCCATGCTTCAGTAACACGCAACGGATTTTGCATTGTGATTGCATGGCCTACAGCGCTTTGTTCTTGCATTGGAGCAACTACAGTTACATTACCAATCTCACTTAAGGATTTTGCTAAAGCGAAAATTCCTGGAGAATAAATACCATCATCATTTGTTACTAAAATATTCAAATCAATTACCTTTTTAATTTCATTTTGATGCGCCAATATAACATTTAGCATTTATACTCTCAATTGAAAGAATCAGTAGATGATTAAGAAATTTAATTTTATTTCCTTTAAAAAATTTCACTAAATTATATAGGTAATTTCACTAAAAATTATAGATTATAGATGTTGATTCTCAAATCGCAAGTCTTCAAAAAATTTCCTGAAATTATTTTTGGTTTCAGTACAAAAATCGGCGCTAATAGAAAAGCTCCATTCTATTTTAATGTTTCAAATAGTGTTGGTGATGAAAAAGAAATTGTTGATGAAAATAGGTTATTATTTTTTAGTTCACTTGGATTAGAAATAAACAATGTAGCTATTCAGAAACAAAATCATGATGATAAGATTATTTATGTTACTAAAGGTGGAGTTTGCGGTGAAAGCGATGCAATGATTACTGACAAAAAAAATTTGGGTTTAGCAATTAGTACAGCTGATTGTGCCGCAATTTTCTTATATGATAAAAAAAGAAAAATTATTGCTGCGGTACATTCCGGATGGAGGGGAACACAAAAAAAAATACTTCAAAAAACTCTACAAACCCTTTCAAATGCTTTTGGGTCAAACGCGGAAAATATTTCTGCTTATATTGCTCCTTCAATAAGCCAAAAAAAATATGAAGTTGGTGAAGAAGTTGCAAATCGTTTTGATAAAAAGTACTTAATCCAATTAGGTGAAAAATATCTTCTAGATGTAGCAGGTGCAAATTATGATATTCTTTTAAATTTCGGTTTGATAAAATCTAACATACAAGCTTCATCGCTTTGTTCGTTTAAGATGGAAGAGCTTTTTCATTCATACCGCAGAGATGGACAGCAATCTGGAAGGTCTTTTGGCATAATAGCAATGAAAAAATAATATCAAAATAAATTATATGATCTTAATACAAACGTTTTCATTTGGAATGTGTTAAATTACAAGGTAAGATTATAAATATTTATTAAAGTTATGCAGAATATAATTCGAATTAAAAAAGCAGTTTTTTATGCTTATCATGGTGTAATGTCGGAAGAGCAAAGTGTAGGCGGCAAGTTTGAAGCAGACGTTGATATTTATACAAACTTTCAAGACGCTGCACACAAAGACAGCCTTAAGCAAACAATTGATTACGATAAAGCGTATAAGTTCATGTATCAGCTTGCGCTAGATCAGAAATATTATTTAATTGAAGCGCTTGCTACAAAAATTGCAGATGGACTTTTAACTAAATTTATTCAAATAGAAAAAGTTGCAGTAAGAATCCGAAAGAATAACCCGCCTCTTGGAGGTCTTGTTGATTATGTAGAAGTTGAAGTAGTAAAATCTAGAGAAGAACTTTAATCTTAAAAACTTTATTATTTATTATTATTTAACTAAGGCAAAGTAATCAAAAATTTTTCGTACATAGGTTTAGGTTCTAATAAAGGAGATAAACTAAATTATTTGCGTAATTCAGTTATAAAAATTAATGAAAATCAACAATGCAATGTTATTACTACTTCTTCAATTTATGAAACTTCACCATATGGATATAAAGATCAGGAAAATTTTTTTAATGCCGTTATTAAAATTGAAACAGAATTAAACTTAATTGAACTATTGGATTTTCTAAAATTTGTTGAAAATGATATAGGCAGAATTAAAAGAAACAAATGGGGACCGAGAGAAATTGATTTAGATATTTTATTTTTCAATGATATGGAATTTTCAAACGAAAAAATTACTATTCCGCATAAAGAAATAATTTATCGCGATTTTGTACTTATTCCACTTTCAGAAATTGCTAGTAATTTAATTCACCCAACATTAAATAAAAAAATTTCTGATATTTGTTTAGAGATTTCAGAAAAATATATTATTCAAAAATTACCGGATAAAATTTTTTAATATCGAAAGAACACAATTGAACGAAAATTTTGAAGTAAAATATATCGCTGTTGAAGGCGTGATTGGTGCGGGTAAAACTTCACTTGCACGCAAGTTAAAAGAAAAATTAAACGCAGAATTAATCCTTGAACAATTTGAAGTAAATCCATTTTTGGAAAAATTTTATGGTGATAGAAGGAGATATGCATTTCAAACTCAAATGTTTTTTCTTATAAATAGATTCAAACAGCAGCAGGAGCTAAATCAAGAAAATTTATTTACAGAATACATTGTGTGCGATTATCTTTTTGAAAAAGATAAAGTTTTTGCGTATTTGAATTTATCTGGTGAAGAACTTAAACTTTATGAAACATTGTTTCCGCTTTTATCTAGAAATTTGCGCAAACCTGACCTTGTTGTTTATCTGCAATCAAGCGTTGATAGATTAATGTTTAACATAAAACGGCGTAATAGAAAAATTGAAAGAAATTTATCGTTGAGTTACATAGAAGAATTAAGTGAAGCATACAATCATTTTTTCTTTAGATATAATGAAACTCCATTGTTAATAGTTAATTCTTCTGAAATAGATTTTGTTAATAGCGAAGATGATTTTGAAGAACTATTTAAACAAATTTTTAGAGAAGATAGAGGATATACGGAATATTTTAAACCTGAATCGAGAAGGATTGAAGGGTAATGATCGAGTTAATTTTTTGGATATTTGCAATTTATATTTTGTTTAAAGGTGTAGGATTATTTCTCAGATATTTTATTCCAGCCGCAAGAAGCGGTAACCAAACGACAAGACAAAACAAAACCGAGTCTAAATATAAAGATGCTGAAGAAGTTGACTTTATAGAAATAAAGAATGATAAAAAGTCAGAAAAAGAAAATTCATAAAGCGGATGGCTGAAAATATTTTATCCAATTTTGTATATGGATTCTTCAAGAAATTTTTTTCAGTTGCTGAAAATACAAGTGTAGATATAGGATATCCAAAAAATATTTTAATCGTTCGTCAGCATAATCAACTAGGTGATGTGTTGGCTGGTGTTTCGCTTTTTAGAGCAGTGAAGGAAACTTATCCAGATTGTAATATTGTGCTAATTGTAAGCCCATCAAATTATAGCGGTTTAATAAAAAATAAATTCATTAATCAGCTTTTTGTATTCGATAAGAAAAAGATTTTTAATCCATTCTACCTTTCTCGCTTTTTCAAAGTATTGCGAAATCAGTACGACGTTTGCATTGTCCCTGTCACTGTTTCAATTTCGTTCACAAGCAATCTAATTTCTAGATTTTCAAATTCTAAAATCAGAATAGGACCAAAATCTTTGGATGGGAAAAAAAACAAAAGTGCATTCCTATTCGATAGATTAGTTGACATCGATTGGCGAAAGCATCCGGATTCAAACGTAAGTGAAAGAAGTTTAGATATTGTTCGGCCTTTCGGTATTAACACAGACAATTTCAAATCGGATATTTATTTTGATAATGATGATATTGCAACAGCAGAAAAATTTATTTCATCAATTAATCAAGATAAGAAAGGTTTACTAATTGGATTTCATGTTGGTGCTGGTAAAATTCCTAATCGATGGTCGCTTAAAAAATATTTAGCTTTAATGGAAAAACTAAAAGAAAATTATTCAGTTAATTTTTATTTGACGGGGAGTAATTCTGACTTAAACGAAATCAATTATATCCAAAAGAATTCGAATTTTGAAACTGCATTATTTCTAAATAAAAAAATTTCTGAAGTAGCCGCATTGGTTTCGAAGTCAGATTTATTTATTTCCAACGACACTGGAATTATGCATGTAGCAGGAACTACTGAAACACCACAAATATCAATTTTTGGCCCGACAAATCCTTTTAATTGGGCACCAATTGGACATAATAAATTCTTTTTAAGAAAATCGGATTTAATAGATGATGTTAATGTTGAAGATGTTTATAGTTTATGTGAGCAAATTTTAAACAAAAAAATTATTCAAAAATAATTTAAAGAATGTTATGTCAATTTCAATGCATAAAGATTATTTTGCGGCAATTGACATGGGTACAAATTCATTTCACCTTATAATTGTCA
This sequence comes from Bacteroidota bacterium, assembly GCA_021824145.1. Classification (GTDB taxonomy): domain Bacteria; phylum Bacteroidota; class Ignavibacteria; order Ignavibacteriales; family Ignavibacteriaceae; genus FEN-1297. The sequence continues at coordinate 202,327 of JAKALM010000002.1, read as the reverse complement.
AAATTAAAGCTGACGGATCTTTTAAAATTATAGATCGTGAAAGAGAAGTTATAAGGTTAGGTTCTAATTCAAAAGATGACTTCAAAATGATTTCTTTGGAAGAAGAAAAACATGCTTTAGAAATTTTATTAAGGTTTAAAAAACTTGCATCAAAATATAATGCACAAATAAAAGCAGTTGCAACAAGTGCTGTTAGGGAAGCAAAAAATAATAATGAATTTATCCAAACAGTTCTTAAAAAAACCGGAATTGTTGTAGAAATTATAAAAGGCAAACATGAAGCTAATCTGATTTTTCAAGGAGCAAAGAAAGCTTTAAATCTTTTCGATAAAAAAGTTCTTTGTATCGATATCGGCGGTGGAAGTACAGAAATTATATTAGGTGAAAATGGCAAAATAATATTTGCTGAAAGTATCAAGGTTGGTGCTGTAAGATTGACTAAAAAATTTTTCCCGAACTATATACTTTCCGACGCAGCAAATAAATTATGCAAGAAGTATGTTGAAGAACAAATTATATCTAATAAAAAAATTTTATTTAATAATAATTTTGATATTGCTGTGGGAACATCGGGTACTATTCAATCTGCAGCTTCAATGATTCGTAATAGAATATCAGATGTAGAATATAAATCTTTAAATGGATATTCATTTAACCAAGCACAGTTGAAAGATATTACTTATAAAATTATTCATGCAAAGAAATTGCAAGAAAGACAAAAAATTAAATTCATCGATAAAAAACGTGCTGATATTCTACCTGCAGGATTAATTATTCTAAACAAAATCTTTGAATTATTTAAGATAGAAAAAATTACTATTTCAGAATATGCTTTGCGTGAAGGTGTAATATTAGAAATGATTAATAATTAGAAAAAATCAACTATAAATTCCTTCAACTAATTATTAAAACTAATTTTGATTTTTTAAAGCAAAATAATATAAAGCACTAAGTATATTTGAATTCCTTTCAATATTCTTTTCACCTAATTATATTTGGCATTCAATCTTTTGGAATTTATGAATAATATTAGAAATTTTTGCATCATTGCACATATTGATCATGGTAAATCAACAATAGCTGATTGCTTGCTGGAATTAACCGGAACAATTTCAGAAAGAGAAGCAAAAGCCCAAGTCCTTGATGATCTTGAATTGGAAAGAGAACGTGGAATAACTATAAAATCGCATGCAATTCAGATGAAATATAAAGCGAGTGATAATAATGAGTACATTTTAAATTTAATAGATACTCCTGGGCATGTCGATTTCTCATATGAAGTATCAAGGTCTTTAGCTGCATGCGAAGGAGCTTTACTTGTTGTTGATGCCGCCCAAGGAGTTGAAGCCCAAACAATAAGTAATCTATATTTAGCTATTGATGCAGGGCTTGAGATAATTCCTGTATTAAATAAAATTGATTTACCAAGTGCAGAAGTTGACAAGGTAAAAGGTCAAGTTATAGATTTATTAGGCTGCGGTTCAGAGGAAATTTTACTTGCAAGTGCAAAATCTAAAGTTGGAATTAAAGAAATTTTAGAAGCAGTTGTTAAAAAAATTCCTTCGCCTTCTGGGGACCCTAATGCGCCGCTTCAAGCGCTAATCTTCGATTCCATTTTTGACGCATACAGAGGTGCAATTGCCTATATCAGAATTTTTAACGGTACACTGAAAACCAATGACAAGATAAAATATTTTGCTGTTGAAAAAGAAATTGAAGCAGAAGAAATAGGTGTGCTTGGATTAAAGAAAATAAAAACAGATGAATTGTCGGCAGGAAATGTTGGGTATCTTATTTCTGGAATTAAAGAAGTACACAACATTAAGGTTGGTGATACTGTAACTCATGCAAAATTTGGCGCAGAGCAACCTCTTCCTGGATACAAAGATGTTAAGCCAATGGTTTATAGCGGCCTTTATCCTACTGATGCTGATGAGTTTGAAGACTTGCGTGACGCACTCGAAAAATTTCGTTTGAATGATTCTGCGTTAATTTATCAACCGGAAACTTCTGCTGCATTGGGCTTTGGATTTAGATGCGGATTCCTTGGATTACTTCATATGGAAATAGTTCAAGAAAGACTTTTACGGGAATATAATCAATCTATCATTACAACTTTGCCGAATGTTGAGTATTACGTTTATAACCGAAAAAATGAAAAACTAGTGGTTGATAATCCGGCAGAGATGCCTCCGATAGGAGATATAGAAAGAGTTGAAGAACCTTATGTGAAAGCACAGATTGTTTGTCCTAGTGAGTATGTTGGCAACATAATGAAACTTGCGATGGATAAAAGAGGAGTTTATAAAAATACAACTTATATCGATCCTACAAGAGCTGACCTTCAATATGAGTTCCCACTTTCAGAAATTATTTTCGACTTTTATGATAAATTAAAATCTATGTCTCGCGGTTATGCATCTTTCGATTATGAATATATTGGTTATAAGGAATCAGATTTAGTTAAACTTGATATTCTGCTTAATGGTGAGCCAGTGGATGCACTTTCGATGATTGTACATAAATCTAAATCGTATGACTGGGGTAGAAAAGTTTGTGCAAAGTTAAAAGATTTAATTCCGAGACAGATGTTTGAAATAGACATCCAAGCAGCGATCGGGTCAAAAGTAATTTCTAAATCTGTAGTTAAAGCACTACGCAAAAATGTCTTAGCTAAATGTTACGGCGGTGATATTTCTAGAAAAAGAAAACTTCTTGAAAAACAAAAAGAAGGAAAGAAAAGAATGAAACAAGTTGGGAATGTAGAAATACCACAAGAAGCATTTTTAGCTGTGCTTCAAATTGAAGATTAATTGGGAAGAGAATCTTGACAGATTTTGATGGCGATGGAAATAAATCAAAAGTTAGTATCCAAGCTGAGAACTCTTCAATTATTTATCAGTTAAAAAAAAGACATTTCATAAGATATATTTTAATTGCTCTTTTAGCTGCAATTATTATAAAAACTTTTCTTATTGAAGCTGACACTATTCCGACAGAGTCGATGGAGAATACTTTATTGGCTGGAGACTTTATAATCGTTAACAAAATTGCATATTCATTTTCGACTCCAAGATTTCTTCCATTTACAACAATAGAAATTCCATCAAAAAGAATTTTTAATATTAGTAAACCACAAAGAAATGATATAATTGTATTTCGCTTCCCTGGTTACTTGAACGAAATTGAACCCAAAGAAAATCTTGATTTTATCAAAAGAATTATCGGTTGTCCTGGAGATACGCTTCTGATAATGAATAAAGTTGTGTATATAAATGGTAAAGTAAATCCTGCTTCGCCAACAGCAATAATTTCTAATATATCTTTTCAAAAAAGTGGATCGAGAGATCCGAGAATTTTTCCTCAAGGATTCAATTGGAATAGTGATAATTATGGCCCTTTAGTAGTTCCAAAGAAAGGTATGGCAGTAGAAATTAATCCCAAAAATATAAGTATGTGGGAAACGCTGATAGATAGGGAAATGGGAAATACTGCAGTAAATGTTGAAGGTACTGTAATTACTATTAATGGAAAGCCTACAAGAAATTATACTTTCAAGAAAAATTATTTTTTTGTAATGGGAGATTATCGCGATGAAAGTATGGACAGTCGTTATTGGGGATTCTTACCAGAAAATAATATTATTGGAAAAGCAGAATTAATATATTGGTCTTGGCGAAGAAATAACTCATCTGCAAAGAATTTTTTTAGAGCTGTTAGATGGAATAGAATTTTTAAAATTATACATTAAAACACATTCCTATCGTTTTACTTTTTAGTTTCAGCTTGAAAATAATATATTAAACCTCAATAAATTTTTTACAATTATAAAAGTTAAATTATTCAAGTTCTCCTATGAAAAATATTCTTCTGCTTTTAATTCTATTTCCGTCAATTGTATACTCACAAAGCAAGTATTTAATTTATTTTAAAGATAAAACAATAAGTAAGATAAATTCGTTAAATAAATCGAGCGCTATTTATCAAGAAGCGCTAAGTCAATTATCAGAAAGAGCAATTGAAAGAAGAGAAAAAGTAATGCCCGCTGATAAAATTATAACATATGAAGATCTACCAATTAGAAAAGATTATATAGCACAATTGGAAAATTTAGGAATCAAGATTGAAAATAAATTGAATTGGTTTAATGCTGTTTCTGCGTATTTAACTGAAGATCAAAAAAATAAAATCGAAGAATTCTCATTTGTTAAAGAAATTGATCTAGTTAGAATATTAAAATTTAATCCTGAAAAAATGGAAGTTATGCATCAGCTTAAAAAAATCGGGAATAATTTTTCACAAATAGATTATGGCCCAGCTTATGGTCAATTAAAATTATCAGATATTCCAATTGTTCATTCAAAAGGCATAAATGGCAAAGGAGTGATAATTGGAATTTTGGATAATGGATTTCATTGGAGAGATCATGAATCATTAGTAAATAAAAAAATTATTGGAGAATATAATTTTGTTTTTCATGATTCATCAACTGCACCGCAACCTGGAGATTCTCCAGAATCTGGTTTACACGGTACTTATGTATTTTCAATCTTAGGCGGATATAAAGATAGTTCATTAATTGGTGCCGCCTATAATGCTAGTTTTATTCTTGCAAAAACCGAAGATGACAGAAGTGAATCGCATATCGAAGAAGATAATTATGCTGCAGCGCTTGAGTGGATGGAAGGATTAGGTGTCGATATTACAACTAGTTCTTTAGGCTACAATATTTTTGACGATACAACATATTCTTACACTTATAAAGATATGGACGGAAAAACTACCATATGTGCGAAAGCTGTTGAACTTGCATTTCAGAGAGGCGTACTAACATTTACAGCAGCTGGGAATGAAGGAAACCAAGCGTGGTATTATATTGACACTCCGGCTGATGGTCTTCATATAATTGCTGTTGGTGCTGTCGATGCAAATAATAAAGTTGCTTATTTTAGTTCTCATGGCCCAACTTACGACGGAAGAATAAAACCAGATGTAGTAGCCCAAGGAGTTAATGTTTATGGTGCAGCAGTTGCAATTGGATATAATGCTTATGATTATAATGACGGTACCTCTGCAGCAACTCCTATAGCAAGCGGATGCGGTGCTCTTTTACTTTCTGCATTCCCATATTTAACTAATGTACAAGCTAGAAATATTTTATTAGAAACAGCTGATAATTATGCAACTCCAAATAATGACCGCGGGTATGGATTAATCTCAGCTGAAAAAGCTATTGAATTTCCTAATATATCGGATTCCTCTAATAATTTTAATATTAACAAAATATTTTTCTCGCAAAATGGAATTCAAAGTAATTCTGCTGAGATACATTATTCAACTAACGATACAAATTTTGTTACTTCCAATCTTTCATATGATGGCTCTTTGAAGTATTATTATACAATGCCTCAATTGATTAATGGTCAAATAATTAATTTTTATTTTACTTATTCTGATACTATTGGAAATAATTTGCGTGAACCATCGTCTGGCTATTACAATTTTAAATATGGGCAGCTAAATATTGCTTCGGGTACACTTAAAAACAGTATTGAATTTAATAATGTGCTAAGTAATAATTATCCAAATCCATTTTCATCAACCACAAATATTTCATTTATTTCTAAAGGTAATGAAATTGCCAAACTAGTTATATTAAACGCTATTGGACAAACCGTGAAAATCTTATTTAATGGAGTTTCAGAAGCAGGAATAAATACATTAACTTGGGATGGGAAGTCGGATAGAGGAATTAAATGTGCCAGCGGAGTTTATTATTACATCTTAACACTTGGTGGAAAAAATTATGGAAACAAGATGGTGCTTGTTAAATAATATTTTTAATTTCAAGGAAATTTTTTCTTTAATAATAATGGAAATTAAAAGTTAGGATAATATATGGATAACATTCTATACACATCTCAAAAAAAATATTTAGAAAAATTTCTTCGGAATGATGATCCGCTTATTACCGAAATGGAAATATTCGCAAATAAAAATAAAATTCCGATTTTAAAAAAAGATTCTGCTAAGTTTCTCGAAGTAATAACTTTAATTCAGAAACCAAAATTTGTTCTTGAACTCGGTACTGCAATAGCATATTCATCAATCAGAATTGCGCGAAATTTAGGTAAGAAATCTTTGGTCTATACAATTGAAAAGAGTAAAGATAACATTGCTTTGGCAAAAGAAAATATAAAAAAATCCAAATTAGAGAATAAAATAAAATTAATTTTCGGAAATGCAGTTGAAGTAATGCCAAAGCTTGATCAAAAATTTGATTTAATTTTTCTTGACGCAGATAAGCTTGACTACAAAAAATTATTTGATTTATCATTGCCTTTGCTTAGAAAGAGAGGAGTAATTTTTGTGGATAATCTTTTGTGGCATGGATTTGCAGCTTCTTCAAATGTACCTAAACAACAAAAAACTTCAACTAAAATTATCAGAGAATTTAATGAGATGTTTACTTCTCAACAAAATTTAAAAACAACGATACTTCCAATTGGAGACGGAATTGGATTGGGAATTAAAATATAAAAGAATTTAAAATGGATGAATTTGTAACGCAAGCTTCGGAATATATTGCACAAGTTGAAAAGTTTTCTAAATCTAAATTGAAAAGGAAAGCTGAGCTTCTCCGGATTTACGAAGAGGTTTTGAAAAACAATAATGAAAAAGATTTTGATGATTTAATCTTTACTGCAAAATATGTTAATGGCCTACTGCGAATAGTACAAAAAAATTATTCTGCATCTGAAATATCAAATCTTGACGAAATTAAAAAAGATTTTTCGGAAAATATTAATAAAGTGATCAATCAAATTAAAAAAATAATTTCTCACACTGATGAGCAGTTTAAATCCCACTTTGATGAAGTTTATTTTGAATTATCACAACAAGGATTTTTAAATCTAAGCGAACTTATTTCAGATCTAGAATGGATAAAAATGTTTTCTAATGAAATTAAAAGAAAACAAATTTAAGACTGAAAGATTCGCTAAATTGTTGTAATTAGTTCAACTCGCCTAAAAATTATGGCTTTGCATTCCATCTCTGAACTGCTGAAAGCAAACTTGTCATTGCCGAAATTAAAGGCTTGTGCTGAGTTTCATCAATATCAGTTAAAATCTCTTTATGAATATCAACATAAGCAGAGTTTAACAGTTGTACAATTTGAGCGCCTTTAGCAGAAAGAGAAACACGCATATTTCTTCTATCCGTGTTATCAATTTCTCTGATGATATAATCCTTAGCTACCAAACCATCAATAATTCTTGTAAGTCTACTTGGGCTAAGATTCATCCTCTCAGCAATTTTTTTATTATTGACGCTTTCGTCAGTTCCAAATAATCGTAAACATCTGAACTCAGCTTGTGTGAGTCCATGTTGTTCGGCAAGCCTGCTTTCTTTTTCCTGGCAACCTGCAAGCAGACTGAAAGTAAGGTCAGCGAGCTTTCCCGCAATTTGGTTTATTTCTTCTTTTGTTGACATTTTACATCAAAAATTATTGCTCACGTTAAATTTCGTTAATGTTTGTATTTTTATCAAGGTAAATAATAAATATTTTTATACAAAATTTTACAAGAAAATTACGTCATCTTTAGCAGAAATTTCAATTTTTCCATTAGATGCTTCGATTATTTCAGAAAAAAATAAATCTTTATCATTGGCATTGATGTAGAAAGTAAATTTAACATTTTCTTCATACTTTGTTTCAATAACGTTGCAATCATATTTTGCTATGAATCGATGAAGAAGATTTAGAAATACAAAATCGCAATTAATTTTTACTATATAATAAGGCTTATGAATAATTAATTCAGATGAATTTAGAGTCTGAAGAGCTGTTGAATAATAAGTTTTTCCTAAAGGTCCAACACCTAGTTTTGTTCCACCAAAATATCGAGTGACAACTACTAAACAATTTCTCAAATTAAAATGCTCAATAGCATTTAGAATTCTTTTTCCAGCAGTACCATTTGGTTCGCCATCATCAGAAAACTTAAAATTATCGTTACTTAATTTATAAGCATAGCAATGATGGTTAGCATCAAAAAATTTTTTCTTTACCATGCCTAAAATTGATTGAACTTCATTATCAGAGGAAATAAAGTATGCGTTGCCAATAAAAACTGAATTTTTTTCTTTAAGTTTTACTTCAGTTGATTTCTTTATTGTTTTAATTTCCTTAACTACTTGCATCTTTACAAAATAAAATATTAGAAAAAAGCCTTATGATACATCTCAAATTAAATTGATTTTCTAATGCATGATAACTAATATAATATTTTAAATTTTCAAAATTTGGCTGAATGTGTTAAAAGAAAATATAATAATTAAAGGCGCTCGAGAGCATAATCTTAAGAATATTGATTTAGAAATTCCGCGAGATTCCTTTATAGTAATTACTGGGTTGTCCGGTTCAGGTAAATCTTCCTTAGCATTTGATACAATTTATGCAGAAGGACAAAGGCGATATATCGAGTCTCTTTCGGCTTATGCAAGGCAATTTCTGGATATGCTTGAAAAACCAGACGTAGACCTTATTGAAGGTTTGAGCCCAGCTATTTCAATTGAACAAAAATCAACTTCAGGAAATCCAAGGTCCACTGTTGGCACAGTAACAGAAATTTATGATTACTTAAGACTTTTATATGCAAGACTTGGCACTCCACATTGTTATAACTGCGGCAAACCAGTAACAAAACAATCATCCTCGCAGATAATTGATTCGGTGATATCAGCATCGAATAATAAAAAAGTTTTTGTACTATCACCAGTTATTCGTGGAAGAAAAGGCCACTATCGTGAATTGTTCGAAGAAATTCTTTCAGATGGATTTTTAAAAGTTAGAGTAGATAATGAATTTTATGAGATAACAAAAAATTTTCAAGTTGATAGATATAAAATCCATAACATTGAAATCGTAGTTGATAAACTTACAGTAAATGAAAATTCTAGAAACCGATTAACTGAGTCTATTGAAGTTGCTTTGAATTATGGCAATGGAATTGTAATTATTAATGATAATTCTCACGATCATATTTACAGTAGACATTTAGCTTGCTTAGAGTGCGGAATTAGTTACAGAGAATTAGCACCAAATTCTTTTTCATTTAATTCACCTTATGGCTCTTGTCCAGATTGTGAGGGATTGGGCGAGAAAAAAGAACTAGATATTAATCTGATAATTCCCGATTGGAATAAATCTATTAATGAAGAAGCTTTATCGCCACTTGGTAAACCGCGATCAATTTGGTTCTTTAATCAACTAAGCTCAGTGTGTGAAAAATATGGATTCAATTTCGATACTCCGTTAAAGGATTTGACTGAAGAACAAAAAGAAATTTTTCTTTATGGAAGTAAAGATAAAATAGCATTTTCTTATTCTTATGGCAGCGGAAAGCCTGTAACATACTTTCATAGATTTTCAGGATTGATAAATTATTTGAAGAATTACTATAACACAACTTCTTCGAATAATATTAGAGAGTGGGTTGAATCATACATGAATACTTTCCCATGTCAAACTTGTAATGGAGGAAGATTAAAGCAAGAATCATTGGCGGTCAAATTTCAAGGTTTAAATATAAGCGAAGTAACAAAATTCTCAATTAAAAAATGTGAAGAGTTTTTTAAAGGCATAAACATCTCCGGAAGAAATTCAATAATTGCTAAACCAATTTTAAAAGAAATTACTGAAAGGTTAAGATTTTTACTTAATGTTGGATTAGATTATTTGACCTTGAATCGATCGGCAAGAACTTTGTCTGGTGGTGAATCGCAAAGAATAAGATTGGCAACGCAAATTGGTTCTCAATTAGCTGGCGTTCTTTATGTCTTGGATGAACCAAGCATTGGCCTTCATCAAAGCGATAATATCAAATTAATTAATTCGCTCAAAAATTTAAGAGACTTAGGGAACACTGTTATTGTTGTTGAACATGATAGAGAGACGATTGAAAGTTCGGACTATATGATTGATCTTGGCCCTGGCGCTGGTGAACATGGTGGTGAAGTCTGTCTTGCCGGTGAAACGACTAAATTGGTCGAGTCGCAAAATGGAATTAATTCTTTGACATTATCTTATCTAACTAACAAAAAAGAAATTTCTATTCCGCAAGCAAGAAGAAAAGGAAATGGGAATTTTATAATTCTTAAAGGTGCAAAAGGCCATAACCTTCAGAATGTAACATTAAAAATTCCTCTTGGTACATTTACTTTAATTACTGGAGTAAGCGGCTCAGGTAAATCTTCCTTGATGAATGAAACACTTGTCAAAATTTTGATAAACAAAATTTATAATTCTAAAACAGTTCCTTTGCCATATGATTCAATAGAGGGATTGGAAAACATTGACAAGATAATTGAAATTGATCAATCTCCGATTGGAAGAACTCCAAGATCAAATCCAGCAACTTATACTGGACTTTTTACTTTTATTAGAGACCTTTACTCACAGCTTCCTGAATCTAAAATGCGCGGCTACAGTACCGGCAGGTTTAGTTTTAATGTTGCGGGCGGCAGATGTGAAGAATGCGGCGGAGATGGACTAAAAAAAATTGAAATGAGTTTTTTGCCGGATGTTTATGTTGAATGTGAATCTTGCCATGGAAAAAGATATAACAGAGAAACTCTTGAAGTATTGTACAAAACAAAATCAATTGCAGATGTGCTAGAAATGAGAGTAAGCGAAGCATTAGATTTTTTTGAAGACCTTCCTAGAATTAAAAGAAAAATAAAAGCAATTAATGATGTAGGACTCGGCTACATAAAATTAGGGCAGCAGGCAACAACGCTTTCCGGAGGTGAAGCTCAACGGGTAAAATTAGCGACTGAATTAAGTAAAGTTAGTACCGGAAAAACTCTTTACATTTTAGATGAACCAACCACGGGTCTTCATTTTGAAGATGTAAATATTCTACTTGGAGTTTTAAGTAAGCTTGTAGATAAGGGTAATACTGTTGTTGTAGTTGAACATAATTTAGATGTAATAAAAACAGCTGATTGGATTATTGATTTAGGCCCCGGTGGTGGTGAAGATGGGGGGAAAATTATTGCAGAAGGAACTCCGGAATCAATTATAAAAAATAAAAAAAGTTTGACCGGCGAATTTTTATTAAAAGAGTTGAAATCCAAAAATTAAAAATTTATGGCCAATTTAATGGTAAAAATGTGTTGGGGAAAATTGTTCTTGCCTCTTCAAGCAGACGATGATATCGTTTATCGAAATTATATCTTTCTGAAATATGGAATAAAATTAATTTTGACGCATTAGAACTTTTAGCAATTCGTGCACTTTGCAAAGAAGTGAGATGATAATTTTTTTTTGCCAACGCTGCATCGCTGCTGGAATATTGACTTTCGCATACAAGCGTTTTACAGTTCTTAATCAATTTTTTTACTCTTGTCTTGGAAAATTGATCATATAAAAAATCTGTAAGATATGCTATACTATCTCCTTCGTGCTTTTTTAAAAGAAGTTTTTTTAACTTTTTCAAGTTGAATGACTTTCCATCTATTTGTATTATTTTCGTCTCATCGGTTGAAGGATTTTTTAATTTTTCAAGCCATGGGCCAGCAGTTAAACCAAAACTTGTTAATTCCTCTTTATCAATATTAGACCAATCTTTTTCAGTAACTATAAATGCTGCTGATGGTATAATATGATTCAGCAATGAAACTTTTACTTTGAAGTGATTATTATTAATTAAAATCCCATCAAATTTTTTCTTGTTAATTTTATGTCTTTTAGAAAATCCTTCTGAAGTGTAAAATTTTGAAGTTACAAGTTGATTATCTGAAATATCACTAATAATCCATTCACCTGGAATATTATTAATTAAATTCCATTTAAAACCAAGCATGTGGTGCTGAATGAATTTAGTTGTCCCTTCAGGACCAAAGATATAAATTGGTTTACTTACCCGGTCATAATTCCTTCGGAAGAAATAATCAAAACCTGAAGCATGATCTAAGTGAAAATGAGAGAAAAAAATATAATCAATTGAAGTTATTTCCGATGGTTTTAAATCCGCAAAAATATTTTCACCACAATCGAATAATAATCTGTACATTTTGGTACCTGCATTCATCCAAACCATCAATGCATTGTCTTTTCCTGGCTTTCCTAAAATTTGATATTGTATACTCATCGTAATATTAAATTTATAAATTCATTTAATTAAATTATAAACATAAAATTTGTAATTTTTAATAACTAAAGTAAAACAATAAAAATAATGCACAAAAAAATAAATACTGCCTTAGTTGGTTTTGGAATGTCAGGTGAATATTTTCACGCACCATTTTTAAATGCAAATCCTAATTTCAATTTAAGAAAAATAGTTGAACGGCATAGTGAAAGATCAAAACAACTATATCCACAAGTTGAAATAGTAAGAGATTTTTCCGAAATATTAAATGATGAAGAAATTGATTTAGTTATTATTAACACTCCAAATTATCTTCATTTTAAAATGGCAAAAGATGCAATATTAGCGGGTAAGCATGTAATAGTTGAGAAACCGTTTACTGTTACTTCATCTGAGGCAAAAGAATTAATTGAAATTGCTGATGAAAATAAATTGATGCTAACAGTTTTCCAAAATCGAAGGTGGGATGGAGATTATTTAACAGTTAAAAAAATAATTGAAGAAAATTTATTAGGAGTTTTGGTAGAATTCGAATCTCATTTCGACAGATTCAGAAATTTTATAAAACCTAATTCTTGGAAAGAAGAAAAATTACCAGGAACCGGATTGTTATATGATATTGGGCCACATTTGATTGATCAAGTTATTTGTTTGTTTGGAAAACCGGAAACGATTTTTGCCGACTTAAGAATTCAAAGACCAAATGGAAAAATTATTGATAGTTTTGAAATCATTTTATCTTATGGAAAATTAAAAGTAACTCTGAAAAGCAATTTTCTTTCTAAGATTCCACTTCCAAGATTTACACTTCATGGAACTGAAGGTTCATTTATTAAATATGGATTAGATCCACAAGAAGATACATTGAAGAAAACTGGTTATCTTAATTCAAAGGATTGGGGAAAGGAACCGGAAGAAAATTGGGGAATTATTGATACGAATGTTAATGGGAAAAACATAAATGAAAAAATCGAAACAATTCCGGGAGCTTATCAGAAATTCTTCAATAATATTTATGATGTAATTTCCGAAGGAAAAGAATTAGCTGTTAAGCCTAATGAAGCTTTAACCACTATCAGAATTATTGAATTAGCAATTGAAAGCAATTACAAAAAAAGAGTGATGGATTTTTCTAATTAAATTAAATCAATCAAAAAAATAAATTAAAATGGAAAGTCATCGTTATAATTTATTTTTTCTTCAATCTTTTTGTCTACTTTCTTTTTTGCAATTTGATGTACCTGATTTCCTTCAACATAAATTGCTTTATATGGTTTTACCGGACAAATATATTCGCATGCCCCACAGCCAATACAATACTCGTCAGTAATTTCTGGTGCTTTAATTTTTTCATATGGAATCATTGTAATTGCTTTTGAAGGGCAATGTTCGGCGCAAGCACCACAATCTGTTTTTTCAGTGTAAACTATACAGTTATCTTTTATGAAATTTACTTTACCAAGCTGTGTAATTTTTTTCTTTTCAAGTTGAATTGGAGTTATTGCTCCAGTTGGACAAACTTGACTACAAATAACACACTCAAAATTGCAAAAGTTGATATTATAATCCATCTTTGGTTGAAGTAACCCTTGGATTCCATAATCTAAAAAAGATGGTTGAAGAACTTGCGTAGGGCAGGCGCTGATGCATAAATGACATGCTGTACATAAAAAGTTAAAATTATCTAAACTGAATGAACCTGGCGGAGTTATAGGATTTTTTTTAATGATAGCGATTTTACTTAATTTTTTTGCAACTATTTTACTTTGCGAAAGTGTTGGTTTAAGTGTTCCAATCAATAAAGTAAAAACAGAGGCTAAAAATTTTCTTTTTTGATAATCTATAAATTCTGGACCGCTATTTGGTTCTTTTTTAAAATTTGACGAGATTTTTACACCATTGGTTGGGCAAACCGATAAACAGTTATAACAGCTTACACAGCGGCTAAAGTCAACTTCTTTATTAATTTTATCTATACATTCGGATTTACAAACACGCTCACATAAATTACAACTAATACAATTCTTTGAATCTATTTTTATTTTGAATAAAGAAAATTTTGAAATTAGTCCAAGAAGAGTACCTACTGGGCAAATTGTGTTGCAAAATAATCTTCCGGATAAAAATGAAAATAAAAAAACTGAAATAAGAAATAAGACGGGATATATAATCAAACTTGGATTTATTTTATTAAATTCAATTGTGTATAGTAAATAAATATCGAACTTTGTAAGTAATTCAGCTAGCAGATTATTTAATAATAATAAAATTTGCTTAAAAATTTGAGTAAAGATTCTACCAAAATTGCTATATGGGTCAAGTAAAATAATTACAATTAAACTGCCCAAAATCCACGACAGAATAGAAAAACTTAGTAATGAATATCTCAATAAACTTTGCGGCTTTCTATGATGAAAGTGTTTTTTCTTAAAAATAATTTTTGATATTCTTGAAAAAATATCTTGTAAAGTTCCAAGAGGACAAAGACTTGAACAATATATTCTGCCAAATATTATTGTTATTATTAAAATAAAGATGAAGCCGGCAGCTGCAATTCCTTGGTGGTTTAAGAATTTTAATAAAGATGGAAAAAATTGAAGATATGTAAAATAGTTTGTGAACTTTGGTGAAAAAAAATTCTTAAAATCTAAAAACAAAGCTGATAATAAGATAAAAAATATTAGTGAAATTATAATTCGTAATATTTTAAGGCGAGATAATTTCATATAAGAGTTTTCCCCTCAAGAAAATTAAATCTTACATCTTAATTCTATTGATTTTTAATTTTGATAAATCCTTAATTCCAATTTTTAATTCATCTGCATAATTTATATAAGGAACATCTTCCGGATTTATTCCAAATAATTTAGCTGAAGCTGCATCAGCAGCTAAAATATCTCTAGAAACAATTAATGATTTCATTAATGCCAAATCATTTACTGAAGAACCACGAGGTCCATTTCGCATCATAACATTATAGGCATCTACTATTGTCAAATCTGGTTTTCTGAATGTAACAAAATCGGCAATACATTGATGAAGATTGTTTTGATGCCAATAGCCTCTGTCCCAAACAATTCCCATTAAATTTTTCATTCCAGAAGTTATTCTTCCGCTGCCATGGTTTTTTAAAACAGGTACATTTATAAAAACATCCGAACTTAAAATTAATTCATGAACTTTTGCGGATTTTAAATTCTTACCAGATTTAATCTGAACTTCATGATAATAATTTTCGCTAGCACCCGAAACAACTTTTGCACCAGCTTCTTTTGCATATTTTTCAATGCCACTGTTGGCATAGCAACGTGTCCAATTATCGCAAGTATGATCAAATACAAAAATTTCTTTCGCACCAGCGTTGAAACAATGTTCGATAATTCTTTTTACTAATTTTGGATTTGTATTTGCGGCTCTTTCAGGAGAAGTATCCCAGCCAATATTGGGTTTAATTACAACAGTTTGACCTTTTTTAACAAAAGTTTTTAACCCGCCAAATGATTCCATAGCTTTATCAAACATTAAATCTGGTTCGCTGCCTTTAACAGCAACTAAATCATAATTTTCGGCAAAGTTTAAATTTTTTGGAAAGAGTTTTGAAAAATTTCCTATGTAAACAGAAGATCCAAAAGCTATTGCTGCAGTAGAACTTGATTTTATAAATTCTCTTCTTTTCATGTAGCACCCCATTTCAAATTATTTAGATAATATTTATCACTTAATAAAGCTCGTATTAAAATTACAATTTTGTTTTTTGAGAGGCAAAAATTTTAATTACTAAAAGAAGTAAATTACAGTGTCATCAAATTTATTAATATTATTAGAAATTTATGATAATGATTTTAAATAGTTTAGCTTTATAGAAAAATTAACGGATTGAAGTATGAAAAATTTAATTGAAAATGCTTTTGATATAAATTCTTTTAGAAATATTGCGCACAAATTAGTCGATGATTTATCTGATTATCTAATTGAATCGATTAATAATAATTCGATAATGAAAGTGCTTCCATATAAACAACCAGATGAGACATATAATTTTTGGGAAAAAGATTATTCAGATTCGCCTAATCTAAAAATAAATGAATATTTTTCTAAAGTGATTGACAATTCCATTCATTTACACATGCCAAAATATTTAGGTCATCAAGTTCCACCAGCATTGCCAATTGCTGCTTTATCTGATTTTATTAGTTCATTTATGAACAATGCAACAGGCGTTTATGAAATGGGTTCTGTTGGTATATCTCTTGAAAAATTGATTATAAAAATTTTGGCAAAATCGATTGGTATGAATGATTTTGCTGAAGGTGTTTTAACTTCAGGTGGAACTTTGGGAAATCTGACTGCATTGTTAGCATTAAGACAAGCTAAAACAAATTATAATATTTGGAAGGAAGGATCAAAATATAAAACAGCAATTCTTGTGTCGGAAGAATCTCATTATTCAATAGATCGTTCTGTTAGAATTATGGGTTGGGGTGATGAAGGAATTATTAAAGTTCCAGTTAATAAAAAATTCAAACTAGATTCGCAAAATTTGAATAAAGCTTTTGAAGAAAATATTAATAGCGGAATAGAAATAATTGGAGTTGTGGCAAATTCTTGTTCAACATCATTAGGCCTTTTTGATCCATTAGAAGAATTAGCAGATTTTTGTGAAAGAAAAAATCTTTGGCTTCATGTAGATGCAGCACATGGCGGTCCAGCGGTATTTTCCGAAAAATATAAATATCTTGTAAAAGGAATTGAAAAAGCAGATTCGGTAATTATCGATTTTCACAAAACTTTAATGCATCCTTCACTTGTTACTGCTGTAATATTTAAAGATGGGCAACAATCTTACGAAACATTTTCACAAAAAGCTTCCTATCTATGGGATCAAAAAGAAGAAAAAGATTGGTACAATTTAGGCAAAAGAACTTTTGAATGTACCAAAAATACGATGAGTTTAAAAGTTTATTCTATTATTAGAACTTACGGTTTAAAAATATTTGATGAAATTATTACTTCTCTTTTCGATTTAGGAAAGCAGTTTGCAGAGGTAATAAAGGACAGAAAAAATTACGAATTAGCAGTTGAACCGGAAAGTAATATTATTTGCTTTAGATTTATAGACAAGTTAAAGAGCGAAGATGAACTTAATTTGATAAACCGTTACATAAGAAAAACAATTATAGAAGAAGGAAAGTTTTTCATTGTTCAAACAGAAGTAAAAAATAAAACTTATCTTCGCACAAGTTTGATGAATCCTTTTACTACTATAAATGATCTTATCGATTTATTAAATGAAATAGATTTGATTGCAAACAGATTTGAGTTGAACCGGAATTAGATTGTAAAATTAATATTCAACTTAATTTTAGTCATCTTTGATTATTGTCCTTAATAAAAAAAATCAATTTTAACGGAAACTAAATGTTGACAAAATAGTTTCCATTATTTATTTTGGAAACGTAAAAAACAAATAAAGTTCCCAACGTATTAAAATGAACGATGATAAAGAAAAAATTATAGAATTTGCCACTCAAAAGTTCATGAATGGCGGATTTTATAGAACAACAATTGACCAAATTGCTGCAGAAATGCATGTTAGTAAAAAAACAATCTACAGAAATTTTTCATCCAAAGAAGAATTGATTAGAGAAATAGCAAATAGGTTTTTGCTTAAAAATTCTAAACTAGTTGATGAAGCATTAGGTACAAAAGGGAATGCTGTTCTGAAATTATTTAAAATCTTTGAAACAGTTGGCGAAATTATGTTAAAAATGAATTTTGACGTTATTAAAGATATTCACCATTACGCTCCAGATATTTGGAGGGAGATTGACGATTTCAGAACAAAAAAAATGACATCTTTTTTAACAAGCATAATAAGCCAAGGGCAAAAAGAAGGTTATTTTGTAAAAAAGAAACCCGAAATTATTGTTACTTTATTTATTGCCTCTATTCGGGCAGTTGTAAATCCAACGTTCATTATAAACAATCGTTTTACAATGCTTGAAGCTTTAAAGGAAACTATTGAGCTTATAATTTATGGTATTACAACCGACAAGGGCAAAAAAGAATTTAATAAATTAAATCATGGAGTTATCCAATGAAAATTATTTTTCATCTCACAATTTTATCATTATTAGTAATTGGAATCGGATGTGGAGATGGAAGCAATCATAATAAAATAATTGCTTCTGGAACCATTGAAGCTACGAATGTTACAGTATCTGCAAAAGTTAGCGGACAAATTAAAAAATTAAATTTTAATGAAGGCGATAAAGTAAGTGCTGGTGATACGTTAATGACAATAGATCATGACTTGTTGTCAATTCAATTACAGCAAGCTGAGGCGGGCGCTGATGCAGCCCAAGCTCAATTAACACTTTTGAAACAAGGGGCAAGAGCTGAAGATATTAAGCAAGCTGAAGATGCTGTTAAACAAGCTAAGGCAAATTTTGAACTTGCCGAATCAACTATGAAGAGAAATGAAAAGTTATATAATTCAAAATCAATAACTAAACAGCAATGGGACGACATACTTGCTAAATACGATATTGCAAGCGCACAATTAAATTCATCTAAAGAAAATTTTAAGAAAATTAAAAATTTAGCGCGTCCAGAAGAAATAAAACAAGCCGAAGCAAACTTAAATAGACAAATAGCATCAGTTAGTCTTCTCAAAAAAAATATTAGCGATTCATATGTTACAGCACCAATTAGTGGATTTGTAGTTAAAAAGTTTATTGAAGCTGGCGAAAGTGTTGCGCCACTTTCATCTTTGGTTATGATTTCTGATTTGAGTTACGTTGATTTAGTCATATATATTCCTGAGACTGAATTAGGCAAAGTAAAGCTTGGCCAAAAAGCTAATGTTCAAGTTGATTCTTATCCAAATAAAAATTTCAATGGAAAAGTTATTTACATTTCACCAGATGCTGAGTTCACACCCAAAAATATTCAAACTAAAGATGAACGTACTAAACTAGTATATGCAGTAAAAATTCATATACACAATTCAGATTTTTCATTGAAAGATGGAATGCCTGCTGATGCAGAAATTCTGATAAAATAAAATTTATAAAAAAAAATATATTGGATCAGAATATCTGAAATTAGGAAATCAAAATGGATACAGCAATAAATGTAAATAATATTGTCAAAAATTATGGAAATGTTCGCGCACTAAATGGAATTTCATTTGATGTAAATAATGCTGAAATGTTTGGATTAGTAGGACCGGATGGAGCTGGTAAAACTACAAGCATTAGGTTGCTTTGTGGATTACTAACACCTAATAGCGGCTCAGCAGAGCTTTTTGGATTAGATTTAGCAAAAGACAGAAATAAAATTCAAAAAGAAATTGGCTATCTTTCACAAAAATTTAGCTTGTATGGTGATCTGACAATTGATGAAAATATTGAGTTCTTCGCTAACCTTCACGGAGTTAAAGATTATAAATCGAGAAGAGATGAATTGTTAGAATTTACAAGACTTTCCCCATTCCGATCACGTTTAGCTGACAATCTTTCTGGAGGTATGAAACAGAAGCTTGCACTTGCATGCACATTAATTCATAAACCCAAAATAATTTTTTTAGATGAACCTACAACTGGTGTTGATCCAGTTTCGCGAAGAGATTTTTGGAAGATACTTTCTAACTTGCAAAAAGACGGAGTTACAATTTTTATGTCAACTCCATATTTGGACGAAGCTGAGAGATGCAACCGGGTTGTATTGCTCAATAATGGAGAAGTTTTAAGCTTTGACACTCCTAAAAATGTAAAGGCGTCAATTAAAAAAACTATTGTTGAAATAGTTTGCGCCCCAATAATAAAAGCTTACAAATTATTGAAAGAAAAAAGTAATTATGAAGTTCAGATGTTTGGAGATAGATTAAATATAGCATTGGATGATTATCATAAAGATCTTCCTCCAATAGAGAAATTAATTGCAGATAATAATATTCAAATGATTGATCATAGAATTATCCCAACATCACTTGAAAATGTTTTCATTCATTTAATTAATGAATCAAAACAACCTTCATCTAAATGAATTTTGCTCTTATCTAAAAGAATTTTAAGGAAATTATATGAAAAAAATATTGATAATAACTTTAATATCTATTTCGAGTTTATTTTCTCAAGTAACTAAATTAACGTTAAGAGAAAGTCTTGAAATTGGTATGAAAAATAGTAAGGAGCTGAAAATTTCACATTCCAAATTGATTAGCGCAACTGCTCAAGTAACTTCTGCAAACTCACAGTTATTACCTCAACTAGGTTTTTCTGCTGGCTATATGCGCTTAAGCGATATTCCTCCGTTTGAAGTATCTTTGCCAATTTTACCTAAACCAATCCAAATCTCTCCTGTAATTTTGGATAATTATTCTTTAAAGCTAAGTCTGCAGCAACCATTATTTACTGGTTTTAGACTAACTTCTTTGAAAGATATAGCTCAATTAAATTTAAAAGCTGCAGAGTCTGATTTTAATGGTAATAAAAATGATGAAGCATTAAAAATTCTAAGTGGATTTTGGAATTATTATAAAGCACAACAAAATGATAAAGTACTCGAAGAAAACTTACAACAAATGAAACAACATTTAGATGACACAAAAAATTTTGCTGCTAATGGATTGGCAACTAAGAATGATGTTTTAAAAATTGAAGTTCAATATTCTTCAATTCAACTTCAAAAAATTGAGGCGGATAATTTGCTTGACATTGCAAGAATGACATTTAACCAATCAATTGGTTTACCTCTTGATTCAAAAACAGAAATTGAAGTTGGTGATATTTCGACAGCAATAGTTGAATATAATCTGAATAATCTAATCTCTGAAGCGAAAAACAATAGAAATGAATTAAAGTCTTTGCAATACAGAGTTGATGCAAGTAATAAGAATATAACTGCTTCGCAATCATCATGGTTCCCATCATTATTTCTTATTGGCGATTATTATTACAGCAAACCTAATTCACGTTATCTTCCTGCAGTTGATGAATTTAAAAACACATGGGACGTTGGTGTTCAGTTAAGTTGGTCGTTGTGGAATTGGGGTTTAACTTCATCTCAAACAACAATAGCCGAACAGAATAAAATTCAAGCTGAAGTTTCACTTTCTCAGTTGAAAGATGCTGTTGAAATAGAAGTTTATCAAAATTACTTAACTTTTAAAAGATCTTATGATAAAGTGAAAGTTTCAAAACTTGGCGTGGAACAAGCTGAAGAAAATTATAGAATGATAAAAGACAAATATAATAACCAAATTGCTTCGAGCACCGATTTAATAGATGCCGAAACAGCATTATTGGCAGCTAAAACCAACTATGTAAATTCGTTAGTCGATTATGAAATGTCAAAAGTAAGGCTAGATAAATCAGTTGGAAAGAAAATCTATTAATTAACTGGGATGTAATGAACTCAATAGAAGTAACTGCATTAACAAAAAAATTTGGAAGCTTTACTGCTGTAAACGAAATTTCTTTCAACGTAAAGCAAGGAGAAATTTTTGGCTTTCTAGGAGCTAACGGAGCTGGAAAATCAACCGCTATAAAGATGCTTTGTGGAATTCTAGAACCAACTTCTGGCGATGCAATTGTTGGCGGTTTCAGCGTTATGAAACAACCTGATAAAGTTAAAGCCAACATTGGTTATATGTCTCAAAGATTTTCTCTTTATAATGATCTTACAGTTGAAGAAAATATTAATTTTTATGGTGGTGTTTATGGGCTTTATAAACGCAAGCTTGCGGAAAGAAAAAAGTGGGTTTTAAAAGTTGCTTTTCTAGAAGGGAAAGAAAAATTTCTTACCGGCTCATTGCCTGGTGGAATAAAACAAAGACTCGCACTTGCTATTGCAGTAATTCATGAACCAAAAATTGTCTTTCTTGATGAGCCTACCGGCGGTGTTGATCCGATTTCGAGAAGAAATTTTTGGGATTTGATTAATGAGCTTTCACAAAGCGGCGTTACTGTATTTGTTACAACTCACTATCTAGATGAAGCTGAGTTCTGTAATACAATTACTTTAATTAATGCAGGCGGCATTATTGCCAGCGGAAACTCTCAGGAATTAAAAACAAAATATCTTACAAATTCAATTTTAGAAATTGAATGTAATAGAGTTGTGGATGCCTTAGACATTTTATCAAAAGAACCCTGGGTTAGGGAAACCTCCATCTTTGGAAATTATATTCACATAAGTGTAGAAGATGAAATTGAAGGACGCAGATTGATTAAAAAAATATTGACTGATGAAAGATCAATTAATGTTTTGAGAATTGATAAAATTGTACCCACTCTGGAAGATGTATTCATCTACCTTTTGGAAAAGGATTCAAAAAAAAATGTTGAATAGAATTAAAGCAATAGCAAAAAAAGAAGTTCGACAGCTTAAGCGAGATAAAAGGATGCTATACGTACTTTTTGTTTTTCCAATTCTTCTTCTCGTGATATTTGGATACGCAATTAATTTCGATGTTCATCATATTAAAATGATTATTTATGACAGAGATAAATCGACAGACAGCAGAAACTTTGTAAAGTCATTAACTAGCTCAGACTATTTTGACCTTGTCGGTTATATCCATGACGAAAATAAAATTAAAGAAGTGCTCGATACAAAAGAAGCACAATGTGTTATTGTATTTCCTGAAGATTTTTCGAAGAAAATATATTCTAAGCAAACTGCAGATCTTCAAATTTTAATTGATGGCGTTGACGCTAATTCAGCATCAATAATTATAAGTTACATAAATGCAGCAACAGCTTTTTATTCTCAAAAAATTCAAAACAGAGTTCTGGCAGTAATTGGAAGAAAATCTTATATACCAATTGATTTAAGGCCTGCATTCTGGTTTAATCCCGAACTCAATTCAACTTATTTTCTAATTCCAGGCTTGATAGCAATGATTTTGATTATAACTGCCGTTGTTTCTATTTCACTATCTATTGTGCGTGAAAAAGAAAGGGGAACAATTGAACAAATAAATGTATCGCCGCTTACTTCGTTCGAACTTCTTATCGGCAAAACAATACCTTATACAATTATTGCTTTGATGATTGCCGCCTTTATTCTTATTGCCGGATATATTCTTTTTGGAATTACAATAAAAGGAAATATTATCCTTCTTTTCTTTTCAACTTTGCTTTTCCTATTTGCAACACTGAACCTTGGCATATTCGTATCAAGTATTGCAGATACACAGCAAGTAGCTTTCCAAATTGCAACGCTGGTGTCTATGCTTCCTTCGATGTTATTGTCCGGTTACATATTTCCGATAGAAAGTATGCCTGGCTTTGTACAAATTCTTTCAAACATTACTCCGGCAAAATTTTTTCTTATAATTCTTAGGGCGGTTTTATTAAAAGGAGCAGGCCTTGAAGCGTTTTGGCCGCAGCTTATTTACTTATTAATCTTTGCATTAGTAATGCTTACTCTTTCATCTTTAATAAATAAGAAATCAAAAACTGCTTAATGATTAATTACAAAATTTAAAATAGGCTAAAATGAAAGTAATATTAAAAATTATTATTAAAGAGTTTCTTCAATTAAAGAGAGATCCAAGGTTATTCGGAATTGTTTTTCTCGCACCGGTGATTCAGCTTTTAGTACTTGGCTATGCTGCAAATATGGATGTGAATACAGTTCACACTGCAATTTATGATCAGGATAAATCTGTAACCAGCAGAGATTTCATTGAAAAATTTGAACGCTCAGGTTATTTTGAAATTGATGATTACGTTAATAGCTATAGTCAAATTACTGAGGATATTAATAAAGGTAAAGTTTTATGGGCTTTGGTAATTCCAAAAGATTTTGAAAAAAAAATAAATAGAATGCAAACAGTTCCCGTACAAGCTGTGTTTGATGGTTCTGACGGAAATAAAACTTTAATTGCATTTGGATATGTTCAAGGAATTGTTAATAGTTATTCTAAAAATATTTTGCTGCAAACTGCTAATAAAACTGGAATGAAAAATCCAATTGCAGGAAATATTTCTCCTGTAATTCGTGTCTGGTATAACCCAGATCTGAAAACAAGAGTATTTATGGTTCCAAGCATAATGGGATTAATTCTTATGGTAATTACAACAATCTTAATGTCCATGGCAATAGTTAAAGAAAGAGAGATTGGAACTCTTGAACAATTAATTGTTACTCCAATAAAACCTTTTCAATTGATAATTGGAAAAGTTGTACCATTTATTATTTTAGGTTTTATCGATGTACTAATTGTAATATGCGTTATGGTTTTTTGGTTTGATATTGGAATTAGAGGAAGCTTTATATTTTTAGTTTTCTCTTCATTCCTTTTTGTGCTTACTACTTTAGGTATTGGACTATTTATCTCTACTGTTTCAAAAACTCAACAGCAAGCTATGATGGTTGCACAATTCGGAATAATGATGCCGATGATTTATTTATCCGGTTTTGCTTTCCCAATTGAAAATATGCCCAAAATAATTCAATACATTACTTATTTAATTCCGCTGCGTTATTATATCGTAATTTTACGTGCAGTTATTTTAAAAGGTGCGTCATTCATTGAATTGATTCCAGAAACAACAATGCTTTTGCTTTTCGGAGTAGTGATCTTATTTGCAAGCTCGTTAAGATTTAAGAAGAGATTGGAATAATCAAATCTGCTTGTAGAAAAAATTCATTTGCACATTAACAATAAGTTTATCTCACCAATTCATTTAAATTTTTTATTAAAAGAAATTTTCATTAAAAACTTTATTCAACATTTTATTTTTTCAGAAGAAAAATTACTCGTATTTTTAACAAGTAAATTTTATTAAAGAAGGTTAAAGATGGGTTTAAGTTTTTTACCTAAAGAGTATGAATTCTTCGATATGTTTGATAACCTTGCAAATTATTGTGTAAGCGCATCAAAACAAATACAAGATAGCGTTAGTTCTGAAAATTTTACTGGAAGTGAAGTCCAGAAAATTAAAAACATTGAACATGCTGCAGATAAAATTACTTACGAAATATTTGAGAAACTTAATAATACATTTATTACTCCAATCGATAGAGAAGATATACATTCACTTGCTCACGAACTTGATAATATTGTAGATCTGATTCTAAAAATATCTAATATGATGACTATTTATAATGTTGATAAGGTAAACAAGAAATTTTTAGAAGTTCTGAAATTAATAGATACTTCAATAGATTATATTACAAAAGCAGTGAATGGTTTGAGAAATCTTAAAAAAGGCAATTCAATCCATGAATATTGCCGCCAAGTAAATAATTTAGAAAATTTAGGTGACCAACTACGCAATGAGGCTATTGCAGAATTGTTCAGCGGCGGTTTTGACGCAATTTATATTATGAAGTGGAAAGATATTTTCCTAAATACTGAAAAATTGCTTGATCAATGCGAAGACGTTGCAAAAATTATTGAATCAATAATTGTTAAGCAGGCTTAGCAGTGACTATTTCAATAATCCTCATCATTCTATTAGCATTAATTTTTGACTTCTTAAATGGCTTTCATGATGCCGCAAACTCTGTTGCTACTGTTGTTTCAACTAGAGTTCTATCACCAAAACTTGCAGTAGCTTGGGCTGCATTTTTCAATTTTATAGCTTTCTTGTTTTTTGGTTTGCATGTTGCTGGCACAATTGGAAAGGGAATTGTTGATATTCGAATTGTTGATCAATCTATTGTATTTGCATCATTAGCCGGTGCAAGTATTTGGAATATTATTACTTGGTACTTTGGATTACCAACAAGCTCCTCGCACGCATTAATTGGCGGACTGATGGGGGCGGCAATGGTTAAAGCAGGCGCATCTTCATTAGTTGCTAGCGGAATTATAAAAACTGTTCTTTTTATTTTTATTTCTCCTATTCTCGGTTTAATTCTTGGAGTTGGATTTGGTATATTAATTTACAGATTATTTAGCAAAAGCGTCCCTCAAAAAGTTGATCATATTTTTAGAAAAGGACAATTAATTTCTGCTTCCCTTTATAGCCTAGGTCATGGTGGAAACGATGCTCAAAAAACTATGGGAATTATTGCCGGTTTACTTTTCAGTACACATTTAATTGATAAATTTTATATCCCATTCTGGGTTGTAATAGCTTGTCATATTGCAATGGCTTTAGGTACTATTTTTGGCGGCTGGAGAATTGTTAAAACACTTGGGCAGCGCGTTGCAAAGCTTAAGCCGGTTGATGGATTTTGTGCTGAACTTGGTGCAGCTTCAACTTTGTTTATGTCAACCGCAATGGGAATTCCTGTTAGTACAACTCACACAATAACAGGTTCAATTACAGGCGTCGGTTCGATAAAAAGATTAACAGCGGTAAGATGGGGAGTTGCAGGAAGAATTATTTGGGCTTGGATTCTTACAATTCCTTTATCTGCTGCAATTGCAGCGGCAGCTTATTTGTTAACACGATTGATTTAGTAATTGTTTTTGTTTGTTCTAAATCGATTAGTATTAGCTAATTTTTCAGAAATAATTCATTAATATTTTTTTGTAAATAGGACGTATCCTACAATCAAATTTCTTCAAAAAGTTTATTCAGCTTTTCAATGAATAATTATATTAAAAATTTTAGCAGCAATACTTTCTCTTCGCTTAAGAATAGAAATTTTCGTTTATATATTATTGGGCAAAGTATTTCATTACCCGGAATATGGATGCAAACCATTGGGCAAGCATGGCTAGTATTGAAATTGACAAATTCCGGAACTGCTTTGGGATTAGTAACTGCTCTTCAGTTTTTACCTGTTTTATTATTTGGTGCAATGGGCGGAGTAATTGCGGATCGCGTTCAAAAAATAAAAATACTTTATTATACTCAAGGCCTTTCCGGATTGCTTGCCTTAATTTTAGGAATTCTTGTCGCTGTTAATGCAATTAAATTGTGGATGATTTATATCCTCGCAGGCGGGCTTGGGTTTATCAATGCAATAGACAATCCAACACGCAGAACTTTTATTCTTGAAATGGTAGGAAGCCAAGAATTAAGAAATGCTATTACTCTATTTTCAACGGAGTTTAATCTAAGTAGAGTTATTGGTCCTGCAATTGCCGGCGTATTAATCGCAGCTTTCGGGCTTGCACCGTGCTTTTTAATAAATGCTGCTTCATATGCTGCAATAATTATTTGCCTTTTTATGATGCGAAAAGAAGAGCTGCTAGTTGTTGAACCAGTTAAGAAAGCCAAAGGCCAGCTTCGTGAAGGTTTTAGATATGTTAAGAATACTGCGCTATTACGGAATGTTTTGCTGATGATGGCAATTATCGGAACATTAACTTATGAATTTCAGGTAAACCTTCCCCTTGTAGCTAAATTTACTTTTAATGGCAACGCAAGCTATTTTGCATTTTTAAATTCTGCGATGGGAATAGGAGCAGTAGTGGGCGGTTTAGCTACGGCAAGCAGAAAAAAAACTTCTGTTAAAGGCTTGATTAAAACTGCAATTGCATTTGGAATTGCTATCGTAATCGCATCACTTTCACCAACTTTTCATATCGCATTAGTTGCGATGGTAGTTGTTGGAGTTTTCTCAATAATATTTACTTCTCAAGGAGATACACTTCTTCAACTTGAGAGCGAACCAAGTATGCGCAGCCGAGTTGTTGCTTTATGGTCTGTTGCGTTTATAGGTTCAACACCAATCGGGGGACCGATAATAGGATGGATTGGTGAATATGCTAGTCCGCGCTGGAGCTTAGCAACCAGTGGAATTGCCGCAATTGCTGCTGGAGTTTTTGGATTTATTACATTGTGGAATAATTCTTCTAATAAATCATCAGAAGAAATATTAAAACCCGCACCGGTTGTTGAACAGAACAAAGTTTCGTAAATTGTTTTAATATAGAGACTCATAGCAATGCGCTTCTATAACATTGATTCAGGTCAAAAATATATCCCCGGTTAAAACCTTTCTTATATTTATTTGTCAAATTTCCAGCATAAATATTATCAATTCACGGAGGATTAAATTGAAAAAATTAAACAACGTATTATATCGTGCCTGGTTAAATTTTGTAAGGACGAAATATATCCCGTCTCTACTTGTTATTACATTGGTTCTAATTTTTACAGGCTGCGGCGATACAGAATTAACCAGTAAATGGAGAACACAAAATATTACAATTGATGGAAATGACAACGATTGGGGAAATTCTTTAGTAATGATGGATAAACTGAATGCACTCGTCGGCGTACAAAATGATAACGATAATTTATATCTGTGCTTTGTAACTTCCGATAACGATCTTCAAATGAAAATATTAAGAATGGGTTTAACCGTTTGGATTGATAGGACAGGAAGCGATGATAAGAAATTTGGAATTAGATTTCCTCTTGGTTTCTTAGGAATGAATCGAGGGAATTTCCAAAGAGATGGATCGAATATGCAGCAAGGTGAGAGGCCTAATCAAGATGAAATGAAAGAAAGAATAATTAATAATCAGAGAGAAATGGAAATTGTAGGGCCAAACAATGAATCAACTAGAGTAAATCTTTCTGAGTTGAAAGGGATGCAATTAAAAATTGGTTTGAATGAAGGAAGAATGGTCTATGAAATGAAAATTCCGCTTTCATTCAAAAATGGTGCTAACTATGCTATAAATGCAGATACTGGCAGTACTATTAGTGTTGGCTTAGAAACCGGCTCTTTTGAAGCAAGAAGAAACAGCGGTGGTGAAGGATTTAGCGGCGGAGGAGAAGGAGGAGGATTTCAACCTCCGGAAGGCGGCATAGGAGGCGAAGGCGGAGATGATTTTGGCGGCGGTGGTATGAGGAGCGGCGGCCGTAGAAGTGGATTTGGCGGTAGAGGCGGCGGCAGAGGAAATTTCAATTCATCTGCTATGGAACCAATAAGTTTTTGGGCAAAAGTTAAATTAGTTGGAGAGTAAAAATAAATGTCTCGGTAGAGACGTTGCATTCAACGTCCCTACCGATAATGATTTGTTTAGAAACCTTCAGTAAGATTAAATTCCCAAATCCAACCAGTACCAGGATGATTATTCGGATGAACAAAATCAACTTCACCAACAGCATAGCCAAACAAATTTGCTCTTAAAGCTACACCATAACTTGTTACAGGTTTTCTATCACCGCCCATGAATGATGGTTTCTCATCATTAAACCATGCAACACCAGCATCATAAAATGCAGCAAATTCAACTGGGAAGTATCCGTAAAATCCGGGACCAATTCCCAAAGCGCCAAGCAGTGGAAAACGAAGTTCTGCATTACCGATTAGCATTTTACTGCCAAGTAGATAATCATAAGGTTCGCTAGAACTGTAAGAATTAAAATCATAACCACGAACTAATCCAGGATAACCAAGGTATTCTGGTGTTAATCTTGGGTCATCGGCACTTTTGCCATATCTTCCAAAATGAAGAGCCCGAAAAGCAATTGTAAACGGACGAACCGGCATAAAATATTGCCTATAATCAGCAAGAATATTTACCCAATCTAAATTTCCAAATGCAGGAGAAACTTCAAATCGATAACGTGAACCCAATAAAGGTCCAGTGGCGCCATAATAGCTGTTATCAAAAACTAAAGCTGTACTAATGGTTCCAATACTTAAAGATGCAGGAGCTGGTAAATTGTCAGTTTGATTTATTAAGACATTCCCATTATCTAATGAGACTGCTTGAGTTGTAACTTGATTAGTAAACGATATATTAGTATAGCCTAATGAAAATTCAACACGCGAAACATCACTAAACGGATAAGCTAAAATTCCATTTATTTCTCTGTCAGTTTCCTTGTACAAGTATTGCTGCTGAACGTAAGCAAGCTGCCCATTCACCGAATCATAACCGGCAGCATATCCCATCATATAATACGGTATTTGCTGAATCGCTCCGCCCCAATTTAAACGATGTTCAGTATTCATATAACCGACTAAACCTGAAATATTTGTGAATCCATTTCCACTTGAAATTTGCAGAGCAGTAGCAAGGTTATAATTACCTAACATATCACTCCAAAATAATGCAACACCGCCGCCGATATAAGTTCCAAAGGCATCTACACCTGCAGCTAAAGATGGCTGGCCAACTCCAACTAAACGAAGTGAAGGACTGTAATCAGTAATTTTAAAATTTGTACTATCTGTTGGCAAACCTAAATAAGGATTATTTAAGTTAGTTAAAAATGTATTATTCACTTGATGTGAAGGTGGCAATACTCCAGGATTATTGCCAGCAAATGCAGGTTGTACATCTTTACCATTTAAAATTTCAGTAGAATCGATTTTATAAATTTCATATTTGTCATTTTGGAAAACGCTATAAACTAATTCATTTGAATTTGCCGCAACTGATAAAGCAGGACTTAAATCAGTTATTCCGCTAACTCCGCCAAATAAATTTGTAATCTGATAAGTTTTATTATTTGCAAGATCAAGTCTATATAAATTATTTATTCCATTATGATCGGAAATGAAATAAATACTTTTCCCATCACTAGACCATTGCGGATTTATTTCCTTTGCATCAGAAAAACCTGGGAGCCTTTCAATTTTTCCGGTTTCAAAATTCATAATTGCTAATTGATATTTTCCATAATCTAAATTAGATAGACGAGTGGTAAATCTATCTGTTGAATACAAAATTTCTTTTCCATCCGGCGACCAAGCAGGTTGAAGTTCTGCATAAGCATCATCTGTTAACTGACGTGAGGTTTGAGTTTCTAAATCATAAACAAAAAGATTTGATAGACCATTTGCTAAAGCAGAAAATACAATATATCTTCCGTCTGGCGACCATGATGGGTTAAAAATTTCGGCTAGTTTAGGGAATCGAATAACTTGTTTAACGCTTGCGTCATCCACATCAAGAATAGTCAATACAGGACGCCCATCTTCTACTGCTGCAAAAACAAATTTTTTACCAGAAGGATCCCATGCACCTGCGGAACTAATGAATTCTAAATTTTCTAGGTGAGTGTTAAATTCTGTTTTAAAAACATTCCTTTCAATTTTTCCAGTCTTTGCATCTGCAAGAAATAGATCGATTGAAAAAAGATCTTTTGAAGAAAAGAATATTAAATGTTTTCCATCTGGACTAAGTACAGGAGAAATATTCATATCACCACCGTTCTTCGTGGAGATTAAAACATTTCCATATTTTTCAGGTTTATCGGTTATTTTGGCAAGAGAATCATATTGGGCATGAATAGCTGCATGCCATTGGTTAGAAAGAGAATCTGGAGAAATTCCAAAAACTTTTTCAATAGCTTTCTTTTCATTTCCAATGTAAGCCCATGTTCTTAACAATTCGCCAATTTTATCGTTGCCGTATTTACCACCGATGAATGCGAGCAATGATTGCCCATAGCGATAAGGAAAATATTTTGGATTTTCTAGATCAGAAATATCAGGAAGTTTTTTTAGCGAAGCTTCTCTCATCCACATTGCAGTATTTGGATCATTCGGACCGATGGAAAAATATTCTGCCATACCTTCAATAAACCAAAGAGGCATTTGGGCTGCTGCAGGCATACCTTGTTTAGACAGATTATTTTTGCTGGTAATATCAAATTGGAAAGCATGAACCAATTCATGTCCAATTACATGATCAGTTTCTGAAAGTGGTCCGGCAAATGGCAATACTATTCTTCTTTCAGTCGGTTCAGTAAATCCGCCAGTTCCTTGTCCAATCATTTCTTGAGTTACATTTGTTTCGGCAAATTGTGGGAACCCATCATATAAAATCATCAACTGAGGCCCTTTTAGAGTATCATCCAATATTTCAGAATGCCTTTCATACCAGCGTTCAGCCATTCTTGCAGCATAATCAACCGCATCTTTTTCTTCGGGATAATATAAAATTTTAAAATGTTTTGTATGGAGCACTTTAAAATTAAAATCATCGTACATTACTTTATTTCGGCCAAAATATTGTGCTTCTATTTTAGTTGAAAATAAAATTATTATTGCTGCTGAAGCAAATAAAATTTTATAAAGTTTTTTTAGTGGGATTTTCATAATTTTTTTTTGTTGGTGAAACTAAAATTCAAATTTATTCTTATCAAAACAATTAGAATAAATTCAGTTTAAAAATTAATTCAGAATCATCGAAATTTTTATCTATAAAATCACAAAGACTGATTTTTGAAGCTTATAGAAAAATTATTACATCAATGGAATTAATTCGTTTAACTCTATCTTTTATATTGATTAAGACAGAATCTCGGCGGTAAAAGTTTAACTTTTTCTGTGATTCGGAATACTTAATAATTGCTGATTTTCAGTTGATTTACAAAATTATTTTTATCAAAAACAATATTACTTATATTGCTTCCCAAAAATTTTCAAAATGTTTAACAAATAATAAAAGGGAATTATATGAAAAAAAGCACTACAGAAACCCGGAAATATAGATTAGATATGAATGATAAAATTCTAAATTCGGGTTTCAGAGATTTTAATAAATTTTTTGCGCTAGATAATAAAGCTTATATAAATGGTGCACTAAATGCTAAAGTAAAAGAATTGATGGGATTAGTTGCATCTATGGTTTTAAGATGCAATGACTGCATTTTTTATCATATCGATAGATCAATTCAAGAAGGAGCGACTAAGGAAGAACTTATGGAAAGTTTTAATATAGCTTTGATCGTTGGAGGATCGATCGTTATACCACATTTAAGATATGCTTTTGAAGTGATGGAAGAAATTTTTAATGAGACATCTGATAATAACAAATAAAAATTTATTTTAAAAATTAAATAAGGAATTACAAGAAATTTATGCACATTATGGGTTATATTGGACTTGCGGCTGTAGCTTCCGGCTGGATACCGCAAACATATCAAACGATAAAAGAGAAAGATTGTAAAGCTAATATGCAATTTTTGATTCTTAATTTTATTGGTAGTTTTTCATTGATGGTATATGCTTTTATACTTAATGATTTAGTTTTCTCAATATTAAATTCAATGACTGCAATCGGTGCAATTATAAATTTCTATTATAAATTCAATGCAAAAAAAAATTGAAATGAGAAAAATTATTTTTGCTACTCAAAATAAAGGAAAGATAAAAGAAGTTAGTCATTTAATTTTCGGTAGAGATATTCAGCTTATTTCACTGCTTGATATAAATGATGTACCAACTATTGTTGAGGATGGAAGCACATTTGAAGAAAACGCAAAAATAAAAGCAAAAATCATTTTTGATAAGTATAAAATTCCAACAATGAGTGATGATTCAGGTATTTCAGTTGATCAACTGAATGGAAAGCCTGGAGTTTATTCTGCAAGATATGCTGGAGAAAATGCGACTGATGAAGAAAATAATAAAAAACTTTTATATGATCTAAAGACACTACCAGAACCCCACCTTGCTAAATTTATTTGTTCGGCAGTATATTATAACGGAAAGAATTTTTTAACTTCAAGTGGAGAAGTTAAAGGTAAAATTATCTCAACGCCGCGTGGTACAAATGGATTTGGATATGATCCTTTATTTATTCCAGATGGTTATGATGTTACATCAGCTGAATTAAATATGAATGAAAAAAATGAAATAAGTCATAGAGCCAAAGCTTTCAAGAAATTAATCAATTTAATTATACAACAAACGGAGCAATTATGAAAAGGAAGATGCTAGTAATTGTAAGCTTGTTTTTATTTGCATTTTTATTTAATGCATGTAAATCCAATTCAACATCACCGCAAACTACAAATAGCCCTGGAAGCAGTTATTTCCCAAACAGCGATGGAACATATTATAAATATTCTGTTGTAAGAACCGATTCAAACGGAACACAGCAATCTGGAACAAGATCTGCAACTTATAATGGAACTACAACTTATGGTTCAACAACATATCAAAATGAAATTGATACAATTACATTTGGAAGCTTTACTACAACATCAACATCGTTATTTTTAAAAAATAATAATGGTGTTTATTTTGCTATTGATACTTCGGGCCTATCTCAAACAATTCCAGATTCATTATTACAGTACATCCAAATAGATGCACAATTAACTGCTTTTCAATTTCCTTTTCAAGATGGAGGGTCTTGGCCAGTATTTAATCTATCGTTAAAATTAGGAGCCATAACTTTTAATCTTGTAAAAGTAGTGGCTTATTATAAAGGAATTGAGCAGATCCCATTAAATCTAACTACCGGAACAGTAACAAAATCTGCAGCAAAAGTTCAATATATTTTAACACTTTCAATTCCTAACTTAAGTAATCCCTTTGCACCGGCAACTACATCAAATTTTACAGCTTATGCTTGGTTAGTTGATAATATTGGAGTAGTTCAGATGCAAGGTAATGGAACTATACTTGATGCATTTAGCGGCGGCGGAATTAATTTTTCAGACACGACAAGTACTGTGTCGCAAAGCTTAATTAGTTATAACGTTAAATAAGCTTTACTATTTTGGTAATATTTATTTAACGGCAATTATAACCTGGACAATTCCCAGAGTTAAGTTATATTTTTCAATTTTTCTGAAGCCCGAATTTTTCAAAAGTTCGGGCAAATCTATTTTCTCATCAAACTCTTCAACAGAACGGGGAAGATATTTATAAGCTTCTTTATCACCTGAAATTATTCCGCCCACAATTGGTAATATTTTTTTAAAATAAAATTTGTAAAGAAATTTGAAAATCGGATTTGTCGGCATCCGGAATTCAAGTATAGTTGCTTTCCCATTTTCTTTCAAAGCATTGAAGAAAGAATTGAAACCTTCCTGTATGTTGTAGAAATTTCTTACTCCAAATGCTACAGTAATGTTTGTAACAGAATTATTTTTAATCGGAATTTTTTCGGCAACCATTTGGACATTTTTACCAACAATCCAGTTGCTTTTTGTGTTAAACAGCTTAAGCATATTAAAAGAAAAATCTGCGCCAAAAATTTTTTTAACACCTAACTTTCTTGCAGCAATAGCAAAATCTCCGGTACCGCAAGCAACATCAAGAAGAATTGATTCGGGAGTAATTTTAGTTAATCTCAATGCAGCTTTTCGCCAGTAAAAATCAGTACCAAAACTGAGCAGGTGATTTAATAAATCATATTTAAAAGCAATTGATTCAAAAATACGTTTTACTTGTGTTTTTTTATCAGCCATAATAACTAATCACTTCTTCCATACTTAAATTCTTCTTCTCCGTGAATTCGCTTCCACCAGTTAAAAATTATTTTTCCGCTCCAAACAGCAAAAATCATAAATGCTAAGCCGCCTAATAAATCAATTACATAATGATACCAAAGATAAACCGTAGAGAATATTAGTAATGTTCCAATAGGTATAAAAAAGTATCTAGTACGGCTTTTTAGTTTTACAGATAGATACATAACAATTAGCGTAATCATTGTATGACCGCTGGGGAAAGCGTCTCTTTGCACAATTGCTGCTGGGTGAATTGTACCATGTGGAATTGATTCCCCGAAATCAATCATGTTTCTTAGAATAGGTGTTAAGAATACACCTGGCAGCAACTGGTCTATCTTAGAAAAATTATGTAAAGTAAACCTTGGCCCTATAGCAGGCAAAATAAAATATCCTAAATAGCTTAGATAGAAACCATAAATGATCATAAATACTGCAAAGTCAAGATCTTCATATCTTTTTTTTCTTAATAAAGCTAATGAAAGTATTACTGGCAAGAAATAAAACATGCTGTAAACAATCTGTAGTAATTCTGTCAATGCTGGAAATGCAATATTCATCAAACATTTTGTCGGATCAGTTCCGAACATCCATCTATCTATTTCGATGAAAAGCCAGTCAAAATCCTGTTGGCGAATTGGTGCAATCTGGTAATAAAGTTCTTTAAAAGTTAAGAGAATTAAAGGTGCGATATACCAGTAATGAATTATTCTCCAGATTTTATTGTCACTTTTATTTTCAAAATAAGCAATAGTAAACGTGAAAGTAATTATTCCAAGATTAATAATTGTCCATATAAGCCAGTGTTTAATGTCGTAATTAAAAATTAAATTTATTAATGTTAGAAAGAAGTAAAAAACTACGACTACCAAATCATAGGCTTTTAATTTTACTATAAAAGTTTTGATAATTTCCATTCAGCAGAAAGCAGCTAATTAATAATTAATTGTAAAATTTTCATTTTGGATTTTATCTAAAGCAAAATCTGCAAGTTTGATAAAATCCTTTTCATCTAATTGTTCAGCACGTAGTGAAAGATCAATATTTGAATCCGAAAAATTTATGCCAGCAAATATACTATTGCTGAGCGAATTTTTTAAAGTTTTTCTTCTATTTCCGAATGCAGCTTTTACAATTTGAATGAAAATTTCTTTTTTGTTTTTATCGATAAATTCTTCCTTAAAATTTAAATGGATAACCGCAGAATCTACCTTTGGTTTTGGATAAAAAACATTTGCGGAAACTTTAAAGCATAAATTCACTTCTGCAAAGTGCTGAATTAGAACTGCAAGAATTCCATAATCTTTCACTCCTTTTTTTGCTATCATACGTTTAGCTACTTCTAACTGAACCATCAAAATAGAATCATAAATTAATTCAGATGCATTTATCATTTTGAATAAAATTGGCGAGGTTAAATTATATGGAATGTTTCCTACAATTCTAAGTTTTTTATTTTTATTCTGAAACAAGTCTTTTAGATTAATCTTAAGAAAATCAGAATGAATTAACCTTAATTCTGGAAACTTGAGGGCAAGATCTTCAACAACTCGTGTATCTATTTCAATAGCTGTCATATTTGGTGTAAATGAGATTAGCCTTCCGGTTAATGCTCCTAAACCTGGACCGATCTCAATCAAATTGTCATCTAAAGAAGGTGAAATTTCTTTAACAATTTTGTTCAAAATATTATTATCAGTTAAATAATTTTGCCCGAATTTTTTTAATGGTTTTATCTTTAACATTTTTATATAAAATTTTCAATTATAAAAACAATTTAAGCAAAATTTTGTTCATTGGAATTCAAATCTTAAATTATAATTAAGATTTTAAAAACTTATAAATTATATTCAACTAGTTAATCTATATTAAAATTTATAGCTGAGGGTATTTTGGAAAAAAAATATATTATTAGCATCGATATGGGAGGGACAAAAATTCTTGCCGGTTTAATTAATTCCGAAGAAGGCATAATAGCAAGAGTTAAGAACCCAACCATAGCGGGGGGAAGCCAAAAAGAATATATCATCAGCTTAGTAAAAATAATTAATTCGTTGATTAAGGAAGCTGGAATAAAATCTAAAAATATCAAAGCTGTATGCTTAGGAATTCCCGGCTCATTAAATCCATATTCGGGAGTAGTTGGATTGGCTCCAAACTTAGGATTAAAAAAATTTCATGTAAGTGAAAAGCTTCAAGAAAAAATTCCTTTCCCGGTATTGATAGAAAATGATGTTAATATGGGAGCACTTGGATTAAAAAAATTTGGTATTGCAAAAAAAGCTAAAAATATGCTTGCAGTCTTTATAGGCACAGGAATAGGCGGCGCAATAATTTTAGATGGAAAAATCTATCGAGGTACAAGTTATGCTGCTGGAGAAATTGGTCATATGATTATTAATAGAGAAGGGCCAATTTGCGGGTGCGGAAAAAAAGGATGTTTCGAAGCAGTTGCCAGCCGGGCATCAATAGTAAGAGATATTTTAGAAGACATCAAATCAAATAAAAAAAGTATTATTAAAAAACTATCATTTCCAAATAAACCAGTTAAAAGCAGAATCCTTTCGCAGGCAGTGAAAGCAAATGATAAACTTACTATTAAACACATTTCAAAAGCATGCGAAGTAATTGGCCAGGTACTTGCCAATGTTGCTAACTTAATGAATTTCGATACAATAGTTCTTGGCGGCGGACTAATTGAAGCATTAGATAAATTTATGCTTCCGATTATTAAAAAATCTTTTAATGAAAATGTTTTAAAAGATATTGCCAAACATGTTGAAATTGTTTCAAATGATTTGGGCGATGATGCGGCGCTTTATGGAGGCATTGCACTTGCTGAAGAATTTTTGAGTATAAAAGTCTAGTTAAATTTTTGTTCAATCAATAAAAGTTTTTCTGTTAGCTTTTCCCATTCAGAAATATTTTTTTCAAGAATTTCTTTAACTTTATTAAATTCAATTGTCATTTCTCTGGCTTTAATCGGATTATTATAAGTTTCTGATTGCAGTAAGTCATTCTCAAGTTCTTTTTCTTTTTTTTCAAGTATTCCAATTTCTTCTTCAAGTTTTTGAATCATTTTTACTAAATCTTTAGTTGCCTCGTATTTTTTTTGTCTTTGTTCAGCTTCAATTCTTTTTTTCTCTTTTCTTGAAATATTTTCTTGGTCACTTTTTTTTAATGGTAAACTATTGTCTTCTTTAAAAAGAAAATCTTCTCTTTTCTGAATATAGTAATCAATTCCTCCAATAAAAGATTTTACTGATCTTTTTCTAATCTCAATAACTTTATTAACAACTGGTTCTAAAAAATTTATATCATGTGAAACAAGAATTAATGAACCTTGAAATTCTTGGAGCGCTTTTTGGAGAATAAGTTTAGACGAAATATCAAGATGGTTTGTGGGTTCATCAAGTATAATTAAGTTAGATTTTGTTAGAAGAATTTTAGCTAATGCCACGCGGCTCTTCTCACCGCCGGAAAGTATACCAACTTTTTTGAAAACATCATCACCTGAAAATAAAAATGATCCAAGAAGCGACCGAAGCTGACCTATTGTTTGATTTTCAGAAATCGTTTCAATGGTTTCTAAAATATCTAAATCCGGGTTCAGATTATCAGCAACATCTTGAGCATAATAAGAAATTATGGTATTATGTCCTATTAAACGTTCTCCGCCATCTATATTAACAACATTTGCAATAATTTTCGCTAAAGTTGTTTTACCTGCGCCATTAGGACCGACAAATGCAATTTTATCTCCACGTTCAATTAGAAAATTGAGATTATCAAAAATTATTTTTGGTCCATAAGATTTAGAAACAGATTTTAATTCTAAAACTATTTTGCCACTTTGTGGGGGATCGGGGAATTTAATAGAAATATCATCTTTAAAGTCTGGCAGTTCTACTAATGATATTTTTTCAAGTTGTTTGATTCTGCTTTGAACTTGTTTTGCTTTTGTAGCTTTGTATTTAAATCTTTCAATAAACTTTTCGGTTTCTTTAATTTTTTTCTGCTGCAAAATATATTGATTCGCAACCTGCTGGTCTCTTTCTTCTTTGAATTTCAGATAAGCATCATAGTCGCCGTTAAAAGTATTGAACTTACCAAGATAAATTTCAAGAGTTTTTCTTGTAACAGTATTTATGAAGAATTTATCGTGCGAAACGATTAATAATGCTCCTTTATAAGTTTTCAAAAAATTTACTAACCATTCAAGAGAATCTAAATCCAAATGATTAGTTGGCTCATCCATCAATAATATGTCATTTTGTGAAATCAAAATTTTTGAAAGAGCAATTCGCATTTGCCATCCGCCGGAAAATTCGTCTGTCATCCTTTCAAAGTCATCTTCTTCAAATCCAAGGCCCAAAAGAATTTTTTCAACTTTTGATGAAGCGCTGTAAGAATCTAATTCTTCTAATCGATGGTGAACTTCGCCTAATTGATTGATAAGATCTTCACGCTTTTCTTCTGAAATGTTTTCACTTGAAAGCTCTTTTGTTATTTCATTTTCTTTTTCATGCAAATAAAGAATATCAGTTAGCGCTAAATGTGCTTCTTTAATTAATGTTTTCCCTTTAAATGTAACATTTTCTTGTGGCAGGTATCCTATGCTTATATCTTTTCGTTTAAAAATCTTGCCGGATTCTGGCTGAATTTCGCCACAAATGATTTTTAATAAAGAAGATTTTCCAGTGCCGTTTGCCCCAACTAGCGAAATCCTATCTCCAGAATTAATTTTATAATTTACATCCTTGAAGAGATACTTGCCATTGAATTGTAAAGAGATATTGGAGAGGTCTATCATTAACTAGAATAGTTTCATTTTAATATGTTTTTAAATATCAGGCTTTTGATCATCGTAACACTGCAATTTTACCGGTAAAAACATTGTTGCCATCTTTATCGAATGCTACAATTAAATATATTCCTGAGTTCACTAAGTTACCGTTTGAATCTGTTCCATCCCAATATGCAACCCTACCACCAGGAGAAGAAAAGTCTTTTATAAGCTTTCCAGTAATAGATAATATTTTAATTTCTGAATCTTTAATTAAGCCGTCTATCGTCAAGTTATTGTTTTGGCTTTTCAAAACAAATGGACTTGGATATATGAAAAGTTTTGTAAAAGTATCCTGCGGTTTTATTGCTGGTGTTTGAAATGAAGTTAAGCCTTGATCAGTTCCGACGTATACAGTTCCATTGTTTTTATCAACAGTAATGCTAGTAATTTGATCGCTTAATAATGGGCTGTTTTTTGTATTATAAGCTGCAAGCAATTCAGAACCATCCGAGTTTACTAAAAGCAAACCTTGGTTTGTCCCAATCCATTTTTCATTTATTGGATCTACTGCAATACAATTAATTGTTTGCTGCCTAAGAGTAAATACACTTGTTATACTAAATTGTGGAGTCGCATTTTGTGTTATGCTCAAAGTATTTGAAATTACGTTGACGCCTAGATTTGTGCCTACCCACAAATCACCTCTTTCATCAACAACAATACAATTTATAGTATTGCTATTCAATCCATCCGAAGTAGTCAAATATCCATATTTGTCATCAGAAGGATCGGTATATGTTTTATTTTCATTAAAATAATATAAACCGGTTCTGTTCGGATCTGTACTGCAAAACCATTTCGTGTCATTTTGATCAATTGCAAGATTATAAAATTTTTCTATGTACTGATTTCCGGTAGAAGGGACGTGGAAGTGATACCAAGTGCTATCGGTTGATAGCATATTTAGTGGTTTTAAATCGGCAGCACTATAGTTTAAAATCCATAAATTATTTTTTGAGTCAACAGATATTCCAGTAGTAACAATAAACATTGTATCTTTTAAAATTCCCTGCATTCCAGTATTGGAATAAAAAGTATTAATTGAATTGTTTTGTATTTTGATAAAACCTTTTCCCCAATTACCGAAATAAGTAGAGTTATCTGGAGAAGAATAAACGAAATGGAATGAATTGGATAAAAGCTCTGGTGTATTAGAAATATTGTAATTTGTCCATGTATTATTATTAAATTTATAAAATCCTTTTCCTGTTACATCTGTTCCGCTTGCACACCATAAAACATCATTATTATCAATTGATAAAGAAGGAAATTGATTTGTTTCAGGGCTATTTGGCGCTAATGTGTTTGCAGTAGAATTGTTATAAACTTCTATTATTCCATTTGAGCTTGCTGCTAATAGGCCTAAATTTGAATAAGAAATTTCAACTGCGGGAGAACTAATTGAATAAGTTTTTACAATTGTTCCATTCAGATAAACATAAATTGAATTGCTAGAAAGAATAAAAAGTGTATCGTTTAAAGCTAGAATATCATTTATATTTCCTTTTAAACTTGGAATAAAATAATTCCATTTACTTCCATTAAAAGAAGCAATTCCAGAAGATGTTGCTGCAAGTATTGTATCTTTATATTGAATTAATTTATTAACATAGTTAGAAGGTAGTCCATCCGATGTAGTATAATTATTCCAAGATTCTGGAGCTGATAAATTTGTAGCGCCTTGTTTCTGAATTGCAACTCCTTCTGAAGTACAAGCATAAAGCAAATTTAATTTGGTAGTACTATTTACTTGTATATTCGATGGGAAATTTCCAAACTTAAAGAAAGTATCGTAGAAGAATAAGTTTTTAGAATTGATCAACGAAATTCCAAAGCTTGTTGAAACAAAAATAGTATCACCAGAAGATTTTAATTCATTTATTTGTTTCGCTGTTTGATTTGAATTATATATATCTAAAACAGATTTTATAGAGTTATTAGTTGGGTCATAAACATCTATAACTCCTTCTGCACTACCAAACCAAATTTTACCTTCATTATCAACCGTTACAGCTGTTAAATTTATGCCATTTAATCCATCAGATTTATGTAAAGTTTTATAATTATTTTCTGTAATTGAATATTGAAAGCCTCCACCGCTTGTTGCTGCCCAAATATTATTTGCAGATGAAATAATTGACTGAACATTTTTCATGTCAGTATAATTTCTCCAATTTGAAGTCTGTTGAGATAATGCTGAAAATGTAATTAGGAGAATGAAAAAGATACTGTTCAATATCTTCATTTAAATTCCTATAGTTTAAAGTAAAAAAGTATCAAAATTATTATTTCATCTCTCCTAAATTTAATTGTGAGCAAAATATTGTTGGTAATGCTTCAATTCAAAAAAATTTTTTTAGTTTAATCAAATATAAAATAAAAGTTCATAATTAATATGAGGTTCTAATTTTGT
Source organism: Bacteroidota bacterium (assembly GCA_021824145.1). Lineage (GTDB taxonomy): Bacteria > Bacteroidota > Ignavibacteria > Ignavibacteriales > Ignavibacteriaceae > FEN-1297. The sequence goes on along the minus strand of JAKALM010000002.1, from coordinate 159,772 downwards.
GCATAAGTTGAAACATAATTAGGGAAGGTGAATGCTAACTAAATTTTATTTGCTAAATCTGCCATTTCAATTGCAGTAAGTGCAGCATCCCATCCTTTATTGCCAGATTTTGTTCCAGATCTTTCAATTGCTTGCTCAATATTGTCTGTTGTCAAAACTCCAAACGCAATTGGAATGTTATATTTAAGTGAAACTTGAGAAATACCATTACTAGCAGAATTTGCAACAAAGTCAAAATGTGGCGTAGCTCCTCTTATTACAGCGCCTAAACATATTATTGCATTATATTTTTTTTGTTCAGCTAATTTTTGGGCCGCAAATGGAATCTCAAAAGCACCAGGGACTTTAATAATATCGATATTTTCTTCAGAGCAATTATGTTTTTTCAAACAGTCTAATGCTCCTTCCAATAAATTTTGCCCAATAAATTCATTAAATCTGCTAACAATAATTGCAAATTTATTATTCGAAGTTGAAAAATTTCCTTCAATTATATTCATATATATTATGGTTTATCTTTAAAAAATTTATGCTGTATTTTTAAGCAATCTTCGTCTCATTGCATCTACAACGGTTGTGCTAACAAAATATTTTCCTAAATTATTTTCATCTTCTCGTTTCCCGCCATGGAAATCAGATCCACCGGATTCTAAAAGAAAATATTCGTTTACAATTCCTCTATAAAATTTTATTTGCTGTGGTGTATGAGATGGATGTATCACTTCAATTCCATCTACTCCTGCAGTTATTAATTCTTTCAATAAGGATTCAGTCATATATCCAGGATGAGCAATAAAGCTGAGCCCGCTCGCGTCATTAATAATTTTAAATGCACTTTGTGGAGAAAGATGAACCTTCTTTTCATAAGCAGGGCAGCCATTGCCAATATACTTATTAAACGCTTCATAATAGGATGAGATTAATCCCATATCTAGCAATGTTTGCGCTATGTGCGGTCTTCCAACCGCAGAGTTTTGAGATCTTTCAAGTACATCTTCAATTTTGATATTAAATCCGATAGATTTTAGCTTATTAACAATTCTAATTGCTCTTTTTAATCTTTCTTCTCTAAAAAAAGCTAAATATCTTTCAAGTTCGGGATTCTCCGGCTCAAAAAAATAAGCTAATATATGTATCTCTCTATCTTTTATATCTGAACTGATTTCTAGTCCAGGAATAACTTCTATTCCAAATTTTTTCCCAATTTCGATAGCTTCAAGAATTCCGGCAACATTATCGTGATCTGTTATGCTAATAATGTCTATGCCGGAATTTTTAGCTTTTAATATAAGTTCATTGGGTGAATAAAATCCATCAGAATAAGATGTATGAGTGTGAAGATCAACTTTCCCTGTCATCACTTATTTCTTTCTAATAGATTATTACTAACTATACATCTCTTTAAATTTTTCATAGTCAAGAATTCGTAACCTGGATCCATCAAGTTCTACCATTCCTTTTTTAGCAAAGGAATGTAAAGTTCTAGAAATTGTTTCTCTAGAAGTTCCAGCCATATTAGCTAAGTCATGTTGATATGGAAGTTTTTCAATTTCAACAGTTCCTTGTTTGATTTTTCCTATATCATCTGCAAGCTGAAGTATAACAGTAGCAACTTTACCTTCTGCATCTTTTAATGATAAAGATTTAATTTTCATATCGGCAGAACGTAATCTTTGTGTCAATTCCTGAAGTAAAGCAACAGCTATTTCTGGGTGGATGTGAAGTAGATTTAAGAATTCACTTCTTTGAATAATAAATAATTCGGAATCTTCCATTGCGGTTACATTAGCCGAACGTGATTGACCGTCTAAAATTGCCATTTCACCAAAAAAATCAGATTCTCCAAGAATTGTTAGGATAACTTCTTTTCCATCGTCGCTAACTCTAGAAACTTTTACTTTTCCATCGATGATAACAAATAGAGCAGAACCAGTTTCATGTTCAAAAAGCACAACTGAGTCCTTTGTGAAGCTTTTTCTTACTCCTAATTTTGATATTTGATCAAGAGTACTATCATCTAACTCAGAGAAAATAGGAACATATTTCAGAAAATCATTATTTTCTATCATTTTATAACCCTCTTTAATTATAGTTTATTAAGAAATATATACTGGAAGATTAAGAAAGTCAACTTACTTAAAGTACCAAAATAGAATATTTTATTATTCTAACAGGAAATTTAATATTAAAATTTATAATCATAACTATTGAGATAATTATTTACAAATATTAATAGCTTTTTCATTCTTAAATTAAATATTACCAATATAAAATTAAATTGCTTTTATGTTCATATGTGTCTATTTTTGACTTCTTAATTTTTTAATTAACTTCTGGAGATGATACAGCATGGCTATGATGGCCAAAATGAGGAGTTTAGCACCGGCCTTTATAATAGGAGTTGGTGTTATTTTTGTTCTTTTTATGATTATTTCTGATTCAAATATAATGGAAGTATTCGGGTTAAGGACAAATAATGTTGGTTCAATAAATGGTGTAAAAATCACTTATCAAGAATTCAACAAGGCAATGGAAAATGAACGTGAAAATTTAAAGCAACAATCTGGAAAAGATGTACCAGATGAAGATAATGATCAATTTCGTGATCAAGTTTGGGATGCTTTAGTTACTCAAACATTGCTTTCACAAGAAATTAAAAAATACGGTATTTCCGTATCTGATCAGGAAATAAGGGATATAATTTTAAGTCCCAATCCACCTGAATTTTTGAAAAGAAGTTTTATAGATTCAACAGGTAAATTTAATCGCCAGCTTTATTTAAATGCTTTATATGATCCTAAAAATTCACAGGCATTAATTCAAGCAGAAGATTATATCCGTCAAAATCAATTAACACAAAAACTACAAAGTATGTTGTTAGCTTCAATTACTGTAAGCGAAGCCCAAATAAAAAGACAATTTATCGATCAAACTGTAAAAATGAATGATCAATATGCTTTAGTAAGTTTATCCGAATTTCCAGATGCTAACATAAAAGTTTCTGATGATGAATTAAAAAATTATTATAATCAACATCTTGATAAGTTCGAAATTAAGCCCCAAAGAAAATTAAAATATGTTTTATTCCCAACGGTTCCATCATCTGAAGATTCATCTAACATTAAAATGAATCTTGAAAATATAATTGAGCAAACTGATAACGATACAACAACATTTAAAACATTAGTTGAACAATTTTCATCAATGCCTTATTCAGTTGATACATTATCAATCTCAGCTTTTCCAGCATCAATATCAAATCAGATTGCTTCTGCAAAGCCAGGCTCCATAGTTGGACCAGCAGCATCGAATGAAGGATATGTATTGTATCATGTAATTGGATCTGTTCCTTCTAAAGAAGAAATGGTTAGAGCTTCTCATATTTTAATTAATCAATATGGCGATGATGCTAAAAATCTTGAAGAAGCAATGAAAATTTATGATCAGCTTCAAAAAGGAGCTGATTTTTCAACGCTAGCAAAAGAATATTCAAAAGATCCAGGGAGTGCAATTAAAGGTGGAGATTTAGGTTGGTTTGGAAAAGGACAAATGGTTCCAGAGTTTGAGAAGGCGGCATTTAGCGGTAAGATAGGCGTAGTTCAAAAACCGGTTAAAACAAATTATGGATATCATATAATTAAAGTAACTGGTAAATCGGATACAAAATATATTGTTGAAAAGCTTGTTAATCCAATTAAAGCATCTGCTGGAACTAAAGATCAATTACTTAGCAATGCAAAAGATTTTTCTTATTTAGCCAAAAAAGATGGTTTTGATAAAGAAGCTAAATTGATGAACTACATAGTAAGAGAAACTCCAACATTTACTAAAGATGCTTATTTTGTGCCTGGAATAGGTGTAGGGAAAAGCATTACAGATTTTGCCTTTAACAATAGCTTGAATTCTATTAGCGATGCTTTAAGAAGTTCTTCTGGCTATGTTGTTGTGGAAGTTTCTGATGTTATAAATGAAGGTGTTAAATCTTTTGATCAAGTTAAAAACCAAATTAAACCTGAAGTTATAAAAGAAAAGAAATATGAGCTTGCTAAGAAAGTTGCTGAGCAAATTAAATCGAAAATTAACGGAGATTTAACTCAAGCAACATCGATTGATCCAAAAGCAATTGTTAACCAAACTGGTGAATTTACAAATTCAGGTTCTATTCCAACAATTGGAGTTGACTATAGTTTTTCTTCGAAATCTTTAGAACTTCCAATAAATAAAATATCAGAACCTATTAAAGGCGAACGCGGATATTATTTAATTAAAGTATTATCTCGTACACCGTTCGATTCTTCAGCATATAATATTCAAAGAAATTCGATTCGAGATAACATTATTCAGCAAATGAAAAATTCTTTCTTTTCTGAATGGCTGGCAAAGTTGAAAAAAGATGCTGATATAGTTGATAACCGTTCTCAATTTTATGGTCAATAAGTTTTATTTGATTTGAAAAACACCCCCGGTTAAGTACTTAATCGGGGGTTTTGATTTTTAAAAGGAAATGATCAAATTGTTATATGAATTTAAACAGATAATAATTGTAAAAATATGGTTAAAAAATTTTTTACAATTTTAATTTTAATTTCTTCTTCGCTATTTGCCCAATATAATGGTAGCAAGTTTATGATTGGGGTAAATGCAGTATATACCACTTCGGCAAAAATTTATTTATACCCTAATTCTTCTGATGTTGTTTTAAGAAATACAGCCTTACCTTTGCAGGGAATTGTTAATCCTGGAGTTTATTTTAAATACAAATTAAGTGATGATATTATTTTAGGTTTTAACACAGAGATGATGACAAAAACAGATGTTGGGCCTAATCTTACGGTTTTTTCCGGAAATAAAACTGTAACAATTAATGTAACAGATGGATTTATGCTCGTTCCATTAGAATTTTCAATTTATTATTTACTTCCTCTTTCTCTGGAAAGATATAAATTTTTGATGGGTGGAGGAGCAGCACTTTATTATGGCAAACACATTAGGAATTTTGGTGATGCATCTGTGAACAGTACCGAAACACAACTTGCTTATGGAATTCATGTTTCGGTGTCAATGGATTATCTGCTTACTAATGATATCATTATTCATGGTGGAATGAAATTTAGAGATCCTCAATTTACAGTAAAAAATACATACACCAAGCAAGTAGTAAATTATAATGGAAACCTGCTTGATCTTTCTCAGAATTCATTTGTTTCCAAAATTAATGTTGATGGTGTTGCATTTGATTTAGGTATTGCATATTCATTTTAAAAATCTCTTCTATAAATAAACTCAACTTTATGTTCTTAAATTTTAGAAAACTATTTTTGTAAGTAATGTTGATAATCATAATGAAGTTGAAAATTAAAAATGATAAATAAAATATATTTGACTGGATTTATGGGGTCTGGCAAAAGCACAATTGGACCAATTCTGGCAAATACATTAGGGTGGGATTTTTATGACCTAGATTTTGTAATTGAAAAAAAAGAAGGTAAAAAAGTTTCAAAAATATTTGAGGAAAAAGGTGAGGAATATTTTAGAAAATTAGAAAATGAAACATTATTAGAATTATCTGAAAAAGATAATTTAATTATTGCCCTTGGCGGCGGTACTGTTACAAGTCAAAGCAATATTGATTTAATGAAAAAAAAAGGGAAAATAATTTATCTTAAGATTTCACCAGAATCTGCATATAAGAGATTAAGATTTAAAAGAGACAGACCAGTATTAACAAGAGATAATACTGTCAATTTAGAAAAAGATGAATTTATAAAAAAAATAGATGAGTTATTAAATAAAAGAAAAAAATTTTATGAACAAGCTGATATTACTATTGAAACAAATAATATACCTATGGGCATTTTAGTTGATAAGCTTGCTAAGCTTATACAATTTAATAAATAATTTTTTCAATTAAGGAATTCATTATGGCAAAAAAAGTTATTGTTGATTTGAAAGAAAATTCTTATCCCATTTTAATTGGAAAATCTATTGTAAGTAATTTAAACGAGTTATTAAAAAAATATAAAATTAATAAACATCTTCTTGTTATAGTCGATGAAAAGGTCGAAAAGATATACTCCAATATTATTAGAAGTGAAATAAATTCTAATTATTTCAAAGTAAATTATTATACTTTAAAATCTGGTGAAGAATCTAAATCTTATATTGAATTGAATAAGATTTATGCATATATGATAAATAATAATTTTGGAAGAGATTCTGCAATAATTGCAATTGGAGGAGGAGTAACTGGTGATTTAGCCGGATATGTAGCTGCTACTTTTATGAGAGGAATTCAATTAATCCACATTCCTACAACTCTTTTAGCTGCAGTCGATAGCTCAATCGGAGGTAAAACTGGAATAAATTTCGAAAAGAAAAAAAATATGATTGGCGCTTTTTATCAGCCTAAATTTGTTTTAATTGATACAGATTTTTTAAAATCATTGCCGCATAGTGAATTGAAATCTGGTTTGGGAGAGATAATTAAGTATGCTTATTTAACCGAACCAAAATTTTTTTCTTTTTTAGAAAAGAATTTAGAAAATATTTATGAGTTGAATGATAAAATATTAATAGATGTTATTGCAATATCTGCATCAGTCAAAGCCGCAGTTGTATCGCAAGATGAAAAAGAATCTGGATTAAGAAAAATTTTAAATTTAGGTCATACTTTTGCTCATGCTTTTGAAACAAACTTAAATTTTAATATAAAACATGGCGAAGCTGTAACGGCTGGAATTATATGTGCACTTATTTTATCTAACAAAATTGGATTACTAAAAAACAGTAAATTTGATAAGCTGATTAACTTGCCATTAAAAATAAAGCTTTCAAATAAATTGAAAGAGATGAATAAAGAGGTTTTGATCGACATAATGCTGCATGATAAAAAGAATAGAAATGAAAAGATAAAATTTGTTTTGATTTCTGATATAGGCAAAATTTTAGTAGATGTTGAAGCAGGAAAAAGTGAAATAATTTCAAGTATCAATGTAATGCTTGATCTAATTTCATAATATCACTCATTTGAATAATATTAACCATCATCAAATCTTAAAATTAAAATCAAAAAAATTTTCTGTTTAAAAAAGGACTGCCGGATGAGGGATTATCCGGCAGTTTGAGTGACATTCTTGTGGAGGGATGCTATGCTTAAAACTATTTTCTATTTTCACTATTTATGTTTCAATTGGTGTGCCATTAATAATCTTTGATTTTTTATTTTTTTAAGCCTTTCTTATCATAACTTTTCAAGGTTACAGGTAAATTTTACTTTGTGGAACAATTCTACTTATTAAATTGTCTATTTAAAGTGGGACTGGCGAGTATTTTATCAACTCGCCAGTATAGATTGAAAATTATGAGGGAATGTGCTTAAAACTATTTCATAAGTGATTTCACAATTAATATGCCAACAAAATGTTTGGAATTTTAAAAAATATAAACTCTTTAATTGTGTATTTTTAAGAATCCTTGTTTTAATCAATTAATTTGAGACAAATTTTTTCAATTTTTTGTTAACTTTGAGTGTGAAATTTATTTAGGAGCTATAAAATGATTAGTTCGAATATTAATACGGATATTGATTTTGAAGTTGAAATAAACCGTTTGAAAAAAGATATGAACGCAGTTATTCTTGCTCATTATTATCAAGAATCAGAGATTCAAGATTTAGCTGATTTTGTAGGCGATAGTTTGGAATTAGCTAGGAAAGCAAAATCTACCGATGCTGATGTAATTGTTTTTGCAGGTGTTCATTTTATGGCAGAGACAGCTAAAATATTAAACCCAAACAAACAAGTTTTATTACCGGATTTAGAAGCAGGATGTTCTTTAGCAGATAGCTGTCCGGCAGAAATATTTAAATCATTTAGAGAAAAATATCCTAATCATTTAGCCATTTCATATATTAATTGTTCTGCAGATGTTAAAGCATTAAGTGATATTATATGTACTTCAAGCAACGCTGAAAAAATTATCAACCAAATTCCGAAAGATAAACCAATTTTATTTTCTCCAGACAGAAATCTTGGTAAATATTTGATGAAAAAAACTGGAAGGGAAATGCTTTTATGGGATGGTTCATGTATTGTTCATGAAACTTTTAGTGAACGTAAAATAATAGATCTTAAAATAAAATTTCCGGATGCAAAAATAATAGCACATCCAGAATGTGAAGAAGCGGTTTTAGCTCGTGCGGATTTTATCGGTTCAACAACCAAGCTTTTAAAATTTGTAATTGAAGATAATGGTAAGAAATATATTGTGGCTACTGAATCTGGAATTCTTCATCAAATGGAAAAAGCCGTTCCAGAAAAAATATTTATAGCTGCACCACCAGAGAATAATTGTAATTGCAATGAATGCCCTTACATGAAATTAAATACATTAGAAAAGTTATACCTTTGCATGAAAAACAAAGTTCCCGAAATTATATTACCTGAAGATACAATTGAAAAAGCATTAAAACCGATAGAAAAAATGCTTGAAATGAGTTAAACTTTTTTCAAAATAATTTTGAATGTTGTGCCTTGATTTTGTGTAGAAGATTTAACAAATATTTTTCCATTATGATAAGTTTCAACAATTCTTTTTGATAAGCTTAAACCAAGTCCCCAGCCGCGTCTCTTAGTACTATATCCAGGACGAAAAATATCTTTTCTCCTTTTCATCTCAATGCCTTTTCCATTATCTGTAACTTCAATTTCAACATTACTTTTTAATGTCTTTATTAAGAAATTAATTTTTCCTTCTTTTATTTCAATTGCATCCAAAGCATTTTTAATAAGATTTTCAATCACCCACTCAAATAATTCTGAATTTAATTCGGAACAAACTTCTTTATCTCCTTCAATTGAAATTTCAATATTTCTTCCTGTTTGCGGAAGTCTTCGTTGATAATAATCTACAACTTTTTTTATTTCATCATAAATAATTTTTACTTTTAATTCGGGAGTGGCGCCAATTTTAGAAAAACGATATGTTATCTTATTTAGTTTTTCTACATCATTATTTATTTCTTCGGTAATGTCTAAAACTTTATCTGGATTTGAGTAACTTAGTTTTAACATTTCAACCCAACCCATTAAACTCGATATTGGAGTTCCAAATTGATGAGCAGTTTCTTTTGCCATTCCTACCCAAATATTGCTTTGCTCGCTTCTTTTAATATTACTAAAACCTATGTAACCAATTATTATAAATAATGCTGCAATTAAGATTTGCAGATAGGGATAATATTTTAATTGTATAATTAAATCAGAATCACCGTAATGGATTTTTTGGAGTACGACAGAATCTTTGTAAGTAACTTCAATTGGTTTATGAACTTGATCCATCTCCTTTATTTTTTCCTCAAAGAACTTTTCAAGTTTTTCTTTAGATAATGTTGTATCGTAATTAATATTACGTACATCTTTAATATCTGCCTTATTTAAAATTGTAACTTTATTATTCGGGTCACTGTTAATAAGGGGGAAATCAATTGGTTTTAAAATATTTTCAAATAAAAAAGTAATATCAACATCAGTGCTTGTTGTATTGGCTACATACTGAATTCCTTTAGCGTATAGCTGAACAATTTGCCTTTCTTTTGTTTGTAATTCCTGAACAAGTTTTTGAGTGTAATAAAGCGTTCCACTAGCAATAAATACTGCAATAATAATTAATGTAATTTTGAAATTAATTGAAGCAGGACCTCCGGACATTTTCATAAGTGGAATTCCTCTATTATGCTATAAGAATTTTTGAGCAGTATAACTTAAGAAACATTAATGGCGTATAAAAGGTATAAACCGATTAAATATAAAATTTATTTATAAAAAGTTTGTTGCCGCTTAGGTCCAATCGAAATTATTTTAATATTAATACCGGCTTTATTTTCTATGAATTTTAAATAATCTTTTGTCGCTTCTGGTAATTCGGAATATGAATGACATTCCGAAATATCTTTATTCCAGCCTTTTAAAGTTTCATAAATAGGTTTTACTTTTGATAAGCGTTCAACATCAGTAGGAAAAGATTTTAATTGTTTCCCATCCAATTCATATCCTATGCAGACTTTTATTTCTTCAAAATTGCTAAGTACATCCAGTTTTGTAACTGCTACTGAATTAATTCCATTAATCATTGCTGAGTAATTAACAAGAAAAGCATCAAACCATCCGCATCTTCTTGGCCTACCTGTTGTAGCTCCGTATTCAACGCCAATTTTTCTTAATTTTTCCCCTTCGTCATCTAATAATTCAGTTGGAAAAGGGCCATAACCGACACGTGTAGTATATGCTTTAACAATTCCAACTACAGAATCTATTTTATTCGGCGGAATACCGCTTCCTGTGCAAGCGCCGCCAGAAGTGGGGCTTGAAGAAGTAACATAAGGATATGTTCCATGATCTACATCCAATAGTGCACCTTGTGCGCCTTCTAATAATATAGATTTACCTTCAGCTATGGCTGTATTAAGATAAGCTGGAACGTCTTTAATATATTTATCTATGGCTTTATCAAATTCAACATATTGTTTTATTATTTCTTCTACATCAAGCTCTTCGTGTTCATAAACTTTTTTTAATAAATTGTTTTTCTCTTTTAAATTCTCTCTTATTTTTTCTTCAAGAACTTTCCTATTTAAAAGATCAACTATTTTAATTCCTTTTCTTGCATATTTATCAATATAACAAGGTCCAATCCCTCGGCCAGTAGTTCCAATCTTATTATCTCCACTTTCACTAATTGAATCTAATAATTTATGATAAGGCATTATTAAATGTGCATTATGACTTATAAACAATCTTCCATCGACTTTAATATTATTTTGCTCAAGCAGTTTAATTTCATCTAATAAAGCAACCGGATCTATTACAACACCATTTCCTATAACACAAATTACATTTTCGCGCAGTATACCAGAAGGAATTAAATGAAGGATGTATTGTTTGTCGCCAATTCTAACTGTATGTCCAGCATTAGCTCCGCCTTGATATCTTGTAACTATTTCAAAATTTTCGCTAAGAATATCAACAATTTTTCCTTTACCTTCGTCGCCCCACTGGCTCCCCACAAGTACTGTTACACTCATTTAATAATTCCTAAAAAGATAATAAATTGTAAAAAAATTGGTTAAACAAAATAAAAACTCCGAATATTTAAATCCGGAGTTTTAAATAAAAACTTATATCAAAAAAAATTAATTACCAAAGCTTTTTATTGCTTCTTCAACTGTCTCAAAGGATTCGAAGATAGTACTCAATTTTGTTATAAGTAATAAGCTCTCAATTTTCTCAGTTGTTCTGGCAAGTTTTAAAGTTCCATTTCCTTTTTTCATTGTAGTTAGCCCGCCAATCAACATACCTAAACCGGAGCTATTCATAAATTTTACTTCAGATAAATCTACAACAACATTTTTCTTGCCTTCATCCAAAATTTTGTGAAGAAGTTCATTAAATTCTTTTGTATCATCACCGCCCATTACATTTCCTTTTAGTTCGATGACAACGGCATTATACTGCTCGTGATATTTTTGCTTCATGAATAACTCCTAAAATTTTATTATCAATTTAATTAGATGTAGCAATTTTTGCAATAGATTTTATTATAAAAAAAATTAGATCACAACAAATATTTAGAATTTTATAATAACTTTAAACATTGAAATTAATTTTTTAATCACATTATAAAAATGATTTTAATTAAAAAAATAACTATTTAGCAACTTAACAAACAATATTTATTATCCTTGTTTTGTTTCGTTTATCATAATAATAAATCGACTATAATTAAAAATTTGATTATAACCAATATTAGTTCATTTTAGGGAACAATCATTTCAATATTTGCGTCTAAAAAAATGAAAATTAAAAAAGAGAAAGAAGATTTGCCGTTACCACAAATATTAAATTTGGATGACGATTTTTCGCTTATAAAAAGATTTATTGAAGGTGATGAATCAACTTTCAATACTTTAGTACAAAGACACAAAGAAAAAGTAAGAAATATTATTTATCTGACTTTAGGAAATAATGATCAAGTAGATGATATTGCTCAAGAAGTGTTTCTAACGGTTTATAAAAATCTTGGCGGTTTTCGTTTTGAATCGCAATTTACAACTTGGTTATATAGAATTACAGTAAATAAATGCAAAGATTATCTAAGAAAAATTAAAATTAGAAATATTTTCACCCCAATTAAAGATAATGAAAATGATTTAGGATATAATCCTAATTCTGAAGATACAGACATAAAAGAAATTGTTCATAAAGCTATTTCCAAATTACCAGATAAGTTAAGAATTCCACTTATGCTTAAAGATATTGAAGGCTTAAGTTATCAAGAAATTTCTGAGTCTATTCAATGTGAGATTGGCACGGTAAAGTCAAGGATATTTAGAGCACGAGAAGGTTTAAGGAACCTATTAAAACCTTATGAGCGGGAGTTAATGTTATGAAACGTTTGTACAATAAAAAATATGAACAGCTTTCAGCATACATTGATAATGAGTTGTCTGAAGAAGATATTAAGAAATTAGAAGAAGAATTAAAATTTTCTAAACAATTACAAGAAAAACTTGCAGAGTTAAAAAAAATAAAACAATTGACTTATTCTTCTGTTAAGCCAATCCCAGAAAATCCCTTTTTTGAAACCCGGCTTGCTTCAAATTTAAGAGTAAAAAGTCCTTGGTATCAAAAATATAAAAAATACTCTCCGGTTTATGGAATTATTGCACTTAGCATTATTCTTATGATTGTTCTGAAATATAATCCTCTGTTAATTGATAAAGTTGTTGAACAGCAAAAATCTAACATAACAGCTTTCTATAAACAAAATTTAAAACCACTTTTGTTTGCGGCTGATTTAACTAATGAAGATATTTTCAATTTTGCTTTTTATAATCGGCTTCCGCTTAATAATGATAGGAAGCAATATTTACAGCTTGGTTCCGATAAAAACGGGAATCAATTTTTTGAAATTAAAACAGCAGGTTTAACTCCAAATAGCAGCAACTTAGAGAATTTTATAAAGGGATTGAACCTAAATGTAAAACAGCAGAAACAATTAGATTCAATATTGACGTCTCATGTTTCTGATCTGCAGTCTCAAGTACTTGTTAATGATAAAAATACTGTTGCAATAAATCCTAATATCTGGAATTATAATAAAGCACTTGCAGCAGATTTAATTTCATTTGCTACTAATGTGGATAGATATAATTTACAAAAAGTAATTCCTCCGAATTATGAAAAACTTTATAATGCCCAAAAAGTTGCTCAAATTATAAACGATATAAAATCGACAAAAACTAATAAGTATATTTTCTTAACTCCGGATTCAATATTTTCTGATCAATATTCATTCAATCAGCAAGAATTTAATAAAGAGATGCAAAGATGGTCTAAAGAAATGCAGAAAAATATGCAAGAATTTGGGAAGCAATTTTCAAATTTTAACATTCAATTTGGCCAAGGTTTTGCAAAGTTAAAGAAGGATTCTTCTTGGGATAAAAATTTTGAAGTTTATATTGACAGTAATATTTGCAGAGTTCATATTCCTAAAGTTGAAATACCTCAAATTAATTTACCCGAAATGAACGAATTGAATATTAATTTAGATAGCCTAACAAATTATCTCAGATCATTTTCATTTCGTTTTCCTTCCCACCCAGGAAAGAATTATAAATATTTTTACAGTGATTCATCAAAAGGTTTTAATTTCAGAGCTTACGGTTTCGATTCAACTTATACATTTGGAAACCCTAAAATGGATTCTATTTTGAAAAAAAGATTTAAGAATTTTGGTTTTAAAATGAATCCAGATTCTCTTGCATCAATCTTCAAATTTTTTATGAACGATTCGACAAATTATGACCGTCAGCAAAATATACAAAGACAAATGAAAGAATTTCAAAAACAAATGGAAATGTTTCAAAAAGAAATGGAACAAATGCAAAAGGAATTGAAGAAAAATGTTCCATCCAAACCAACAAAAAAATCTGTTGAGATTTAAGGCAATTTATTCTAAAATCTTGATTTAATAGAACAGTAAAAAAATATCTTCTATCCTAAAAATTGCCCGTCTATCCCATCTTATCTTTACAAAAATGGATTTTTGATGTAATTTAATCTCCAAAGGAATACATAAAATTATTATTTTGTAATCTGTTATAATAATTTTATTTGCAGATTTAAATTTTTAATTGGAAATTAAATTGATAAAGCTAAATTTCTTAAAAATTAATGGCGTAGAGATAAAATCTAATTTTAAATTTCAATTATTTTGGATAATTGCTTTATTCTTTTTCATTTTCCGCGTTTTTATTTCAACACAAAATTCAATTGTATCTGAAATAATAAACGAAACTCTTCTAACATTTACATTTCTATCTCTTTTCTTTTACCTGCTGGATTTAATCCATTCCAAACCTATTGATCCACTTGCACTTGTTATAAACGTTGGAATTTTAAATGCAATAATGTTTTTTCTTCTTACATTTTCAAAGGCAATTTTTGGGCTTTGGTACAATCAAGCAGAGGCGCAAATTTCTAACCCCGGTATTTTGTACAATTTAATTTCGTTTATTTATTCTTTTGAAATTTTAAGTTCGCTTGCCATAATATTACTTGCATTTAAAGAATTGTATTTTTACAGGCAAAAGAAAAATGTAAGCACTTATTTTAATACAATGATTGTCTTCTTTTTTCTTGCTAGCTTTTCGGGAACATTAAAAAACATTCCCGATTTAAGTTATATTAAAGATACATTCTTCATCATTTCAATTTTATTAATTTTCATAAACTCAATTAGAATTTCTTGGATAGCATTTTTAGTTAAAAAAGAAAAAATTTCTCTTTTAATTCTATCAGTTATTATTTCCATTTTATTCGTTGTTAACCTAGCAAATGGCTCTTCTTCAAGTAATCATTCACAGGTAATGTTAGAATTTTCTCCGGCGCTCAGTCATTTCTTTAAAGTTATGATGACATATGGAGCTATTTACTTTAGTATTTTGTTTTTTACAACTCTTTTCCACTTACCAACTGCAGAAGCATTTGATAGAAAAGCTCAAGAAGTAAATTTTTTACAGTATTTCAGTAAGTTGATAATGGAATCAGTAGATTTCAAAGAATTAGCTGATACTGTTACTGAAATTGCTATTAAAGTTTGTAATGCGAATGCAGCTTGGATAGCTTGGAAAGAAGGTAATGAATTTAAATCTTTAGCAAACAAAAACATTGGTTATTATGACGCCAACAATTTAACTAAATTTGTTTTTGATAATAACCTTGGAAAAATTTCTGATGATTCATTTATTATTAATTTAAAAAAATATTTTACTCGTCTTGAACTAAGTGAAGAATTATTCTTCCTTACTGCAGCTCCATTAAAAGCGCATAACGAGATTAAAGGTTATCTTTTTGCCGCAAAGAAAAACGATATTTCCTTTGACGATGAAGATAAAAATGCGATTGATACCTTTTCTGATTACGCATCAGTTGCAATTGAAAATTCAATATTGTTAGAAGAATCAATTGAAAAGGAGAGACTGGAAAAAGAACTTGATGTAGCAAGGGAGATTCAAAGGAAAATTCTGCCTGCTGAAAATCCGAAGTTTGATAAAATAAATATTTCTTCTGTGTTTATTCCTGCTTTTGAAGTTGGCGGCGATTATTATGATTTCTTTAAAATTAGCGAAAACAAACTTGGTTTTATAATTGCCGACGTTTCTGGCAAAGGGATTTCAGCTGCATTTATAATGGCTGAAATCAAAGGTATTTTTGAATCTCTTGCAAAAACAATTGAACGGCCTAAAGAAATTTTAATCAAAGCAAATGAAATTCTTGAAAGAACATTAGATAGAAAAAATTTTGTAAGTGCAGCTTATGGATTAATTGATATTAAAAAAGAAAAGCTGTTTATTTCTAGAGCAGGGCATTGTCCAATTGTTTTAATAAGGGATAATATTATTGAAAATCTTAAGCCATCTGGAATTGGTTTAGGATTAAATTTTGGGCAACAATTTATAAATTCGTTAGAAGAAGTAGAAATAAATTTAAAAGATGAAGACACAATTGTTTTATATACTGATGGAATTACAGAAGCTAAAAATAAAAATTTAGAAGATTTTGGCGAAAAACAATTTGAGAAAATCCTAATAGAAAATTGCAGCCTTAATGCTGATGAAATTTCAAATAAAGTTATAAAAGAGGTAACTTTATTTTCACAAAATAATTCACAACATGATGATATTACTTTAGTTATATTAAAGTGGAAACAAAAAAAATTAATAAATGTCAACCTCGGCGAGGTACCGAGCCTTGACGGAATGGAGTTAGATAATGGCTGAATTCAGCACCTCAATTAAAGATGCAGGTGATGTTAATGTTGTTTATTTAAAAGGTTATTTGGATGCTCATACTGCGCCAATCCTTGAAAATACTTTTTCAAATCTTATCGAAAAAAGCAAATATTCAATTGTGGTAAACTTTAAGGATTTGTCTTATATCAGCAGCGCTGGTTTAGGTGTTTTTATGGCATTTATTGAAAAGATAAGAGACAATAGCGGCGATATTAAACTTACCACTATGAGCGATAAAGTCTTTAACATTTTTGATTTGCTTGGATTTCCTCTTTTATATGAGATTTATAAATCTGAAGAAGAGGCCATAAATAAATTTAGTGAGACTAAGAAACTTGAAAACAGATAATAAAAAAATACGGGAAAAAGAATTAGTAGTTAAAAGCAATACAACTAATCTCTCTTCAATTAGAGACTTTGTATACGCTACTGCTTTAGAAATTGGCTTTAGTTCCGAAGTTGTTGATAATATTATTCTTGCAGTAGATGAAGCCTGCACAAATATTATTAAGCATGCTTATAAGTCTTTTCCAGAGGGTGAGATCACTATTAAATTGAAATACAACAATAAAAAATTTACAATTGTAATTATTGATCATGGAATTCCATTTAATCCAGATACCATTCCAGATCCAGACCTACAGAAATATTATAGGCAGCACAGAGTTGGCGGCTTAGGTATGTATTTGATGAAATCATTAATGGATGAAGTGAAATATGTTTCAGTTCCAGGGAAATACAATCAGGTTTTGCTTTCAAAGAATTTAAATACCACTCATTAGAATGAACAATTCTGAAAACATTAAAGTTAAAAGAAATCTAACTGCGTTAGTTGAGTTCAGCAGAATAATAAATAGCAGCTTAGATCTCGATTTTATATTAAATAATGTTCTCCTAACTTGCATGGGAAAATTTTTATCGACAAAAGGATTGATCGCTATTTGCAAAGAAGGGAAACTGATTTTAAAATCATCCAAAGGAATTTCGGAAGAACAAAAAAGAAATTTTCCACAGTTAACTGTTCAAAATGATTTTGAAAATAATATTGATCTTCAAAAATTTATTAATGATTATAAGTTCCAGGCAGTAGAAAAAATTAGCTCATCTGATGAATGTCTTGGAATTGTTTGTCTTGGCGAAAAGCTAAATAAATTACCATTTACTGAAGATGACATAGAATTCTTAAAAACAATTCTTAATATTTCTGCCTCAGCAATACAAAACTCTTTAACAGTAAACGAAATAAAAATTGTCAACAGAACTTTAGATTCAAGAGTGCAAAGGTTAAACTCGCTTTTTGAGTTAAGCAAAGAGTTCGGGTTGTTTTCAGAATCTTCACGAGTTGTGAAATTATTAGTTTATTCAGTAATTGGACAATTTCTAGTTTCAAAGTTTGCTGTTGTAACTTTTTTAGATGGCAAAGTGCAAATTATAGATTCAAAATTTTCTGAGGATCAATTATTATCTAGCCTTACTTCAACTGATTTGTCAAAATTAGATAATCCTTTAATTGAATCTGATATTGAAAATAAATTTCCCGAATTATTTAATATTGGAATTGAACTCGTTGTTCCCATGCAAATTCAAAGCCAGGTGAAAGGTTTAATTATTCTTGGTAAAAGGATTAACAATCAGAAATATTCCGAAGCTGATATTGAATTCATTTATTCAATTGGAAGTCTTGCAATTATTTCACTTGAAAATAGGAGGTTGTTTAAGGAAGCCTTAGAAAAACAGAAAATGGAAGAAGAGCTTGAGATTGCAAGAGGAATTCAAACTAATCTTTTGCCAGGAAAAATCCCTGAATTTTCAAACTTCGATATAGCAGTTTTTAATCTTACTTCACAGCAAGTTGGCGGCGATTATTATGATATAATTTCATTAAATGATAACTCCTTTTGTATTGCGATTGGTGATGTTTCCGGCAAAGGCGTTCCGGCAGCACTATTAATGGCAAATTTACAGGCATTCTTAAAAACAATTTGCAGACAAGAAATGGAGATCGTCGAAGCAACTGCACTTATTAATGATTTGGTAACAGAAAATACTTCGGATGGAAAATTTATTACTTTTTTTTGGGCACTGTTTGAAAATGAAAAAAGAAAAATTCGTTATGTAAATGCTGGTCATAACCCACCGCTGTTAATTAGAAACGGGAAAATTCAAAAACTTGAAAAAGGTGGAATAATCTTTGGCGTTATGAAAACGATTTCCCCATATCTTTCGGAAGAAATCGTTTTACAAAAAGATGATATAATTATTTTATTTACTGACGGTATTACTGAAGCTAAAAATGTGAATGATGATGATTTTGGAGATGAACGGCTTGAGAGTATAGCAGAAAATCTTGAAGGTTTGACAGCTCAAGAAATTATGAATAAGATTAAAGAAGAAGTTCAAATGTTTGCACATGGAGCAATGCAGTCTGATGATATGACTTTATTAGTAATTAGAGTTAGATAGTTTCATTTTTTTGTTTACAGAAAATTGGTTAGTTTTATTTTCAAGGTTTAATCTTACGCAGCAGAAATTATCCTAAAATTTTAATTTAATTTAACTAAACATCAGATGGATAAAGTAAAAGAATTTTATTTAAAGAATAAATCAAAACTAATTGTGGCACTCTCCGCCATCTTATTATTAACTGCGGTAATTCAATTATACTTTGTAATTGAAGTTCGAGTCCAATCTAATGATGAATGTTTGTGGGTGCAAAAAGAATCCGAGCCAAATAAGGGAAAAATATTTTTTGAAAGCGTTAAAGTTGGAGGCGTTACATGGAATGCTGGGATAAGGAACGGAGATCAACTTGTAAAAATAAATAATGTCGATCTGCCAAATCCATCAGCTGCGCAATTAATTTTAAATAAAGTTAAATCTGGAGACTATGCAGACTATACTATTATAAAAGACGGAAAATTTATTAATACCAGGGTTTATATTAAGAAATTAATTCAAATTGGAAACCTTGCGAATGTATTGTTTGCTTTTATGCAAATGCTAATTGGATTTATTGTATTTATGGCAAAACCAAATGGAAGGGTTCAGAAGCTATTTTATGGAATTGGGGTAGCTTTTGTTTTAAGTTCTGTTTCATTATTTATTCCAACCACTGTTACACAAGAAATAATCTTAAATAATCCAATTCCATATATAATAGCAATATTATTAGCTGCAATAGGTATATGCTCTACTCCATTTTTATTCCTTTCTTTGTTCTGGACTTTTCCCAAACCCTTCAAGTTAATAGAAAAGAAATTTGTAAATCGGTTATTATTTATTATTCCGGCACTTTTAGCACTACTATTTGTTGCGGCTATTATCAATAGAACCATAGTAGGAAAAATCTCAGATATTAATATTTTGAGTAAATATTTGGGAACTATGTCATCTGTGGTCGAAATCATCGCCTTCATTTCTCTTGTTATAAATTATAGAAGATTAAAAACTAAAGAAGAAAAAAAACCGGTATTAATTATTTTAATTGCGTTTGCCATTGCAATTGTAGCAGTCTTATATACTGCTACTATTGCTCCAATTATTTCAGATACAATATTTAATTCACCGCAATATTACACTCCTATTATTTTAATAATATTAGTACCAATTGGATTTGCGTACTCAATTTTCAAATATCAGCTAATGGATGTAAGCGTTGTTATTAAGAATACTTTGTTATACGGTATTGCAACTGTAACATTAGCAGTAATTTATTTTTTAGTTATTTACGTTTTAGGGCAGGGCATTAGTGAGGCTATTGGAACTGAATTTCAAAGTATAATTGCCGGAGTTATTTTTATTGGTTTTGCAGTTGTGTTCCAATCTACTAAAGATAGGATACAAGATTTTCTAACTGCACAATTTTATCCGGAACAATTTGCTTATCAAAGAGTGTTAATCAAATTTAGTAATGATGTTGCTATACTTGTTGGTTTGGATAATATTCTTGATTCAATGAAATCAATTTTTGTTGAAGCTTTGAAGATAGACCGGTTTGGAATTATAATCGGTACTAAAACTGATGAAGAATTTCATCTTGTAAGAAGCGTTGGTATTTCACATAAAGATCTAATTGTAAATATTAAAAAACTTCAGCAAGTTGTTGAAAAAAAATTATTGATTTCTAAAAATGTAATTATCGAACAAAATGAATTTGCATCTGTATTCCCGGAATTATCATCAAGCTTAATTGAAGAGGGAATTTTTACTATAATACCGATGATGATTAAATCAAAAATTATTGGCCTTCTCTTATTTGGTTTAAAACATTCTGGTTCGCAGTTTGCTGGCAAAGATTTGGAACTATTAAATGCTACTGCAAATCAAGCTGCAATATCAATTGAGAATGCTAGGCTTTATGAATCAGAAGCAGAAAAGCTTAAGATGGAAAGAGATCTTTCGTTAGCAAGAAAAATTCAGCAAGGGCTGCTGCCCAAATGCATTCCAAACATTAGCGGCCTAGATATTTGCGGTGAAATGATTCCAGCTATGCAAGTAGGCGGTGATTACTATGACCTTATACAAGTATCTGATAATAAATTATTTGTCATTATTGGAGATGTTTCCGGGAAAGGTCTTTCAGCTTCTCTTTATATGACAAAGCTTCAAACAATGATTCAACTTTCTTGCTCAGCAGATAAATCTCCAAAAGATATTTTAATTGATTTGAATAGAAAATTTTATGATTCAATTGAAAGAAATTCCTTTGTAACAATAACACTTGCTTTGTTTGATATTGAAAAGAAAAAAGTTACGTTTTGCCGTGCTGGACATTTGCCGCTACTAATTGCTGCTAATGGCACGGTTCATTCCTACAGAACAAAAGGAATTGGTGTGGGCTTAGAAAAGGGAATAATTTTTGAAAAAACATTAATTGAAGAAGAAGTAGAATTAAAATCCGGACAAACCTTTGCTTTCTTTTCTGACGGAATTACAGAAGCGATGAACAACAATCTTGATTTATTCGGTGAAGATAAACTTTCGGAAATCTTAAAAAATAAAACTCAGAAAACATCAAATGAAATAATGAGTGAAATTTGGGATTCACTAAACAATTTCCGCAGCGGTGCAGTGCAAAATGATGATATGACGATGGTGATTGTGAAGGTAAAATAAATAAATCATTCATAAACCTAATATTGATTTAGGATATTCATTTAAATATTTTGTACCGGCGATGGAGTTCGCCTTATCATCTTAATAGCAAATTTTTTGATGATACTGCTTTTGCAGAAACCGTCCTTAAATTCTTGGACTAATAACTCATACCTTGTAACAATAATAAATAATTTTAGGAGTAATCAAATTGCAAAATTATATCATAGTTACAATTGGAGCGGCTGTTGGAGGTGCTGCAAGATACTGGGTTACAAACGTTGTTTATAAATTTCTTCCTTCAACTCTGCCTTATGGAACCCTTGCTGTAAATATTGTAGGCAGCTTTATAATTGGATTTGTAATGTTTTATTTGGACAAAAATGAATTAATAAGTCCGCAAATGAGGATCTTGCTGACTACCGGCTTCTGTGGAAGCTTAACAACATTTTCAACCTTTTCTTTTGAAACTATAAATTTGATGAGAGATTCGGAATTTCTTTTAGCGGGAACAAATATTATTTTGAACGTAGTGCTTTCGATTGGCGCGGTGTTCATTGCATATTTAATTGGGAAAATTATATCCGGAGGATAAAATGGAATTAAAAGGTGATGCAAAATTAATTCGGATCTTCATCGGCGAGTCTGATCATATTGATCATATCCCCGTTTATGAAAAGATTGTTAATGAAGCCAGAAAAGCCGGGCTTGCAGGCACCACAGTCTTTAAAGGTATTATGGGGTTTGGCAGGACAAGCAGAATACACACTTCAAAAATATTAAGATTGTCTGAAGACATGCCGATAGTAATTGAAATTGTGGATGAAGTTAGTAAGATAGATTCCTTCTTATCGATACTTAACGATATTTTTGAACGCGCAAATAGCGGCGGATTGATTACGATGGAAAAAGCTGAGATAATAAAATATGTTACGAGTAAAAAAGCAGGTGAATAATATTTTGTAACACTTTCATTTCTATTTTTCCAAAATCATAAGCTTAGATTTTGTAAACGCACCTGCATTAATTCTATAAATATAAATCCCGCTTGCAAGACCCGCTGCATTAAATTGTACTTGATGATTACCTGGTGCTTTTTCTTCGTTAACTAATGAAGCTACTTCTTTCCCTAAAATATTATATACCTTAAGGGTTACTAAGCATGTTTTTGGAATATAATAATTTATTATGGTAGTTGGATTAAATGGATTAGGATAATTTTGAGATAAATAAAAATTAAACTCTTGCGATTCCTTTTCGTCAGCTATACCAGTAATATTTGAATAATAAATATCGATCCTATTTGTTACAAAACCAGCCATGAATCCATTTGGATTACTTATAGTGAAATTGCCGTCCCCATCTACCCAATTTTTACCATCCCATAATTTGCAATATGCCGATGTAACAAAGTTAAAATTGTTATAAGTCAAAAACCAACTTTGGAAATTCTGCCAGTAAAAAGCCTGCCAGGTCTGGTCCGTTTGTTCAATTTTATTATTGTTTGAATCGTTTGTCATTACACTTTTAAAATAATTCATCCACAAGTCACCGCCGCCCCAGTATGTTGCAAGCATTGAATCCGGACTTGTGCTGGAATTATTATAATAAAAATTTGTTTTCCTATCATACTGCCATCCGCTGCCGTTCCATATATAAAATAAAATAGAATCTTTTCTATTTTGTTCGGAGTAGAAATAATGTATAAGCTCGCTTTTTTGCCATTGATTATTTACCCAGGTTTCAATTATTGCCGTATCAATATCTCCACTTATATCATAATATCTATATGTTGTTCTGTATGAATTCAGCCAATCAGTTCCAGTATATGTTTGATATAATTCTTGGAAAAGTTTTCCCTGTTCATTATAATAATAAATAATACTGTTGGAGCTGTCCCATTTGCTAATGTTCCAACTAAGTTGTGCTTTGATTATTAAATTATTATTAATATCGTAAATAAATGTAGTAAGAAAATTATTGTACCATCCAGAGCCAGTATTAGTTTTAACAAGCCATATTGATAACATTCCATTTTGATTGTACTGTAAGGAATGTTTTGATCTTGCACCGTTCAATGAAATCGCAGTTAAACTGTCCATCCTAATATTATCTGATTCCTTTTTATAAATCTCCATTTTAATAGATTGCAAAACATTATTAGAATAGGTATAAGGGAATTTTTTATCGATGAAATTTTTAAAAGATACATTAGCCTTTTTGCCTTTGGAAAAAGATTCTGAATCAATTGATTGAGCAACTACATTATTTGTGAGAACCAAATATAAAAAGACACAACAGTACTTTATCATTAACTTATCCATTATATTATGCCACTTTTTTATGGATTACTTCTTTTCATTATATTATTAAAAATTGATGCCAAATAAAATCTGGTGCGTATTTTCGATGTATTTGTTAGCTTGAAACAAATATCTTATATCCAAATTTATTCCGTTGGATATTTTATAAGTTGTACCTAATCCTAGCGCGAATCTATACGAAGCCGCTTTAGTAATAACAGGCGGCGTACCTTTATATTCTGATGGCACTTCTTCTGCTGAATTATAAGAACGCCCGTTTGGAATTATATTATATGAAACTTGAGTGTGGAAAGTATAGAAATTATAACCAGTTTCGACTATTCCATAAGGAGAAAAATTATTATGGAGAAAAACATATTCAAACCCCACAGACACCGGAAAAACATCATATAATATTTTATCAACATTATATGATGAAATTTGATATGTGGTTACATTATTGACAACGACAGGGCCATAAGTTTTTACATTATAACCTTCCTTTTTATTTATGGTTGAATATCCCGCCGATAATTTAATGTTAAGATTTGAAGTTAGATTTGTTTTGCCTTCAATAGTAAAAACACCGCCTATTAGATTAGACAAATTCACCCCGGCAAGAGCTCCGAACTTAAAGCTTGAAAAAATTTCGGACTTATCATTTACTTGGGAGAATGAACAGAAGCTGAATAAAACTATTATTAAAACAATTATTTTTTTCATATTAACCTCAGTTTTTTAAATGGGCAATCCCCAAATCTATATGGCAATTGTTAAGGGATTGCCCAATATTTATTATAGAATAATACTATTTCATTAATAGTAGTTTTTGATTTTTAGTATTGTTATCTGCTTTCATGGTACATATATAAATTCCACTTGGTAAATTTGTGCCATCAAAGGAAACAGAATATATACCAGGGTTTTTATCTTCATTTACTAATGTCACGATTTCTTTCCCCAGCATATTATATACCTTTAGTTGAATTAATCCAGTTTCTTTTATTGAATAAGTAATATTTGTTTGTGGATTGAAAGGATTTGGGAAGTTCTTAAGATCATAATCATAATTACTAGCATTAATGTTCATAAAAGATTGTTTGTTCATTGGTTCTGTTCTTGAAGATACTTCCGAGCTGTAACCTGAATAATTGCTATTAATATCTAATGCTCTAACTTTATAACGACTATTAACAAGTCCCGCTCCAGGGGCATAATACATTTCTTGATCTACATAAGATGTATTTGTTGTTGTTGCAAGACTAACATATCCAGTTCCAAATTCATCGACCTCTCTCCATATTTCATAAAGGGATAAATCATATTCAGAATTCGCAGTCCATGTTAATTTTACTAAATTATTACCTGGATTTGCACCAATACTTAAATTCTGAGTTGTTGCAGGAACTAAATTGTCAATTACATAAAAAGTTAAAATATTGGAGTACATATAGTAGTTATTTTGTCCGTTCATATCATATACAACATGAACACAACCTTCAATATGATAAGTTCCAGCTTGTGTAAAGCACCAGCCTCCACTTTGGGAACATTGCCAATCGCTCCAATGACCATCTGGGTATTGTACTTTGGCACAATAAGAATCGACTACAAAAAATGATGAAACTGTAAGTATATGGTAACTCATACATGCACGGCCATAAGACTGTGAATAGTATGAAAGTCCATCAAGTGGTTGATGATCCGAAGGATCATAATCAAAATACACATTTGCGCTATATGCTAAAGATGTGACGGTTAAAAACAAAATAAAGAAAATCTTTTTCATGGTTTTACTCCATAAAATGTTATTTACATTTATGGCGGAATATTTATATTTACTACGCAAACAAATTTCTTAACAGCTCGCAAGGCTGTTGTGGTCACCAGATCACTTTATTTGTTTGCTTTGTCCCCGGTGCTGCCTGCGCCGGGGATTTTTCTGAAACATTTTTTTTTGCTTTTTATCTCCTTTCTTGTCTGTTAAACATTTGTAAGCTTAACCAATCATGACATTTTGTGCGTTCACGCACCTATTACTCCGAAATCGGAGTTCTGATCTCCGAAATCGGAGTTCTGAACTAAATTAACCTGTGTTCCTATCACAATTCATATTGCCTATTTACTCCGTTACGTCACTTAATAACTCAATTATATTCTGTTCTAAACTTCAATGCATGAGCTATTAACAAATATCATTTTAGAAAATATGTTCGACACCGCACATAATAACTAAATTGCATTTATTTCCGAACTCCAAAGCCAGAGTTACATGGTAAAGCATATTCCGTAACTCACCTTACACACTATCCTCCAAGGTCACTGTGTTAGACCTTGAAGGATACTGAATTGCTTAGCAACATTGAAGGTTTTAGGAAGCAACCTTCAATGTTTTATCCTAGATATCCAATATCTTAAAGACGTTGGGCATCTAAATAAACTGATTATTGTGGATTTGCAGGTGGATTGTTTCCATCACCGCCGCTGGAGTTACCCTGACTCTTAAAACGCTTTCCAAGATCATCAGCTATTTCTTTAGCGCCGGGTACGTTCATCTTTGTGCCAAGCTTTGCAGATTCATAAAATAACAATGACGCAGAGTAAGCTTCGCTGCCGCTTTCCATCATAGTATCGCTGATTAAGCTTACAATAGGAAATAATGAATTATAGAATTCAGAAAGAATTGTTACGGCATTAAAGTCTGTCTTTAATTCTGGAACATTTAAGAATGCCGGAACAAATTGGGGATTCTTATCTGCATATTCGAGCGACTTGCTTACAAAAGGAACATTCTTATCACCCATTTTGGGCATTGATTGTCGACGATCATCAGGCACTGATATTAACTTGGGTTTTAATATTGTGTTTATTGTGCTATTGGCTTCCCTTAAAGCCGTTAATTCCTGTTCGGTAAGCTGGAAGGAGACTAAATTGTTAATCATAATTCCTCATATCTTTTTAAAATTATAATAAATGTTTTATTAGTAACCGGTAAATAAAATTACAGTCGGATAGATTGTCAGATAGTCGAATATTTCAGAACCAATTGCCCCTTTAACTAATTAAATCTTGCACAACAATATGCGGCATTTACATTGGTGGCTTGCAATTAGTTCTTTAAACACTGAATTTGTTTTTGCAGTTTGTAACTTTCAAGTGAACATCCATTTAACGAACCCTTTTCCCAAATGATTGAATTTACAATACTTAATTATACAAAATATTTTGAAATGTTAAAGGTATTATTCAATTTCTTTAAGTAAAGTTTGAAGAGTAGTCATTACTTATAAAGCTTTATTCCGCTTTCTCTTTTTTACTTTTATCAATTGTAATTTTCTTAGAATGTTTCGGTCTTGTTTTACCGTGGCTTCCCCTCCAAATTTTTCCTCTCTTAGATTTTCTATCACCTTTACCCATGTAAACTCCTGATAGTTAATAAATTATTTGCAGTTAAAATATAAATTTAAATTTTTATGTTCAATATAAAATTGATATGATTGGAAAGAAGAAGCAAAAAAAAGCCGGTAAAAATACCGGCTTCAAAAATTACCGAAGATTAATTTTAGAATTGAACTTTTTTACCAAATTTATTTGCGTATTCAAGTACTAAAGCACTTGCAATAAAAATTGATGAGTAAGTACCGGTGATTGTACCAAAGAACAATGTGAAAGAAAATGCTCTTAGCACTTCACCGCCAAAGATTAGCAGTACTAAAACAGCTAATAAAACCGTACCCGCAGTAAGAATAGTTCTGCTCATCGTTCTGTTAACACTTTGATTTATTAATTCTTCTAAATCCATAGTTTTATGAATTTTCAAATTTTCTCTAACTCTATCAAATACAATAACAGTGTCGTTAACCGAATAACCGATAAGAGTTAAGAATGCTGCAACTACAGTTAGATCAATCTCAAGATTTAATCCTGGAATAACTCCATATAATGCAGCATATAATCCGATTGTAATAAGAACATCATGGAAAAGAGCAACAACTGCTCCAAGAGCAAAAATGAATTTGAATCTAAATGCTAAGTATATCAAAATTCCAACAAGCGATAAAAATATTGCGAGAATTGCATTTGTTTTTAATTCATTTCCAACCTTTGGACCAACATGATCTTCTTTTACTACTTTGAATGGATTATCACTCAATTTTGTTGAAAGATTTTCCTTTAACCAGTCAGCAATTCCAACTCTTACAATCATTTGAGTATTGGTAGGTTCCTCAGAAACTTTGCCTGTTTGGAAACCTTGTGCAAACAAACTTGAAACCAAAATATTTGTAGTATCTGCATTTGCAAATTGATAAGTGACTGAAGCACCAGTAGTGTCAATAACTTTAAATGGCAAACCTGGCAAAGTTTTTTCTATAGATGCATTTACACTGTTTATAACATTTGGGAAAAGAGATTTTGGAAGCTGCTGCATTTCAGTTCTAACAAGAACTCCTGTTTGGCTTCCGAAAGTTTTTAACTCAACATTTCCTAAACCAATATTACTAAGATAATCTCTAAGTGAACTGACATTAACAGGTTTTTGAAATTCGAGAACAATTTCAGTACCGCCTTTGAAATCAATACCGAAATGCAGCCCGCGAATAAAAACGGTTGCCCAGCCAATAATAAATAAACTTAAAGATACAGCATAGAAAATTTTTCTTTTTCCTAACCAATCTATTTGAATATGTTCGAAAATTCTCATTTAATAATTCCTTCTATTTAGCCTTTGTAAGCAAAGGTTAAAGTTAATTTATCCAAGTGTAATTTTTAATCCTTTTTGAACCATATAATCGAATACAACACGAGCAATAATTAATGCGCTGAATAAACTGGCAATCAATCCTATCATCAATGTTAAAGCAAATCCTTGAACAGGACCGGTTCCAAATTGATAAAGAATGACGCCGGTAATAAAAGTTGTTATATTCGAGTCAATAATAGCTGAATAAGCTTTAGAGAAACCGCTGTCAACAGAAGCTTTCATTGTTTTACCGGTTTCAAGTTCTTCTCTAATTCTTTCATAGATAAGAACGTTTGCGTCCACAGCCATTCCTATAGTTAATATAATACCTGCAATACCAGGCAAAGTTAAAGTTGCTTTAAATCCAGCTAATGCACCTAAAATAAATAGGATTGTAAATATTAGTGAAGCTGCTGCAATTGTTCCGGCTCTTTGATAGTATATTATCATAAAGAAACTGACTACAAGAAAACCGATTACTGTTGAATTAACACCATCGTTAATTGAATCCTGTCCTAGTGATGGTCCAACAGTTCTTTCTTCAATAATATCAACTGGAGCTGGAAGTGCACCTGCTTTAAGAACTATGGCAAGAAGCTGAGCTTCTTGTAAATCAGCCATTCCTTCTATTTGTGAACGGCCGCCTGTAATTTTTTGATTAACAACCGGTGCAGAATAAACAACACCATCTAAGATAATCGCAATTCTTTTATGAATATTTGCGCCAGTAATTCTTGCCCAATCTGAAGCACCTTCAGAATTCATTTCCATATTTACAATTGGTGCAGAAGTTTCGGGGCTAATAGTAGCAACTGCGTTTGTAATTACACCGCCGGTAAGTTCAGGGTTTTTATCAACACAATATAAAACATAAAATGCTTGTCCGTTTTGATACCCGAAAGGTTTAGCTGAAAAAACAAACTGGCAATTATCGGGGATTACTTTTTGGACATCAGGCCTGGAGAGCCATAATTTTAATTTATCTCTATCTTCAGCTTTAACATAAGCATCTGCTGTTTGCGATCTTTGATTTAAAATGGCAACCGAAAAGAATGGATGTTTTTTTGCAAATTCTTCAGCGGTTAATTGTTTAGTTGATGTATCTGATTTAGAAGCAGATTCTTTTTTAGTTTGAGTTTTATTTGCTGCCTGTGTTGTGTCGGTTTGTGTTGAATCTAATGAAACATTTCCGGCTAAAACATCATCAATTTTTTTCATTACTGATACAGTGAACTCTGGATCTTTTACAATTTTGAATTCAAGTAAAGCAGTTCCTTGCAAAAGCTGTTTTGCTTCTTCTTCCCTTGCAACACCGGGCAATTCAACAATTATTCTTCTTGTACCCTCACGCTGAATAGTTGGTTCGGACACTCCGTATTGATCAACTCTGTTTCGAATAATTTCCATTGCTCGGCTAACCGCATCTTCAGTATTTTTTTTCAAATCACTTATAATTTGACTATCATCTTCTCTAATATTGCCATAATATCTGCTTAATCGAATTCCTCTGGCTTTTAGTTTATTTGCAACTATATCAACAACGGATGCATTAGAAAGAGTTGCTTCTTTTTCTGCTTCAGCTAAAACTTGCTTTATTACATCGTCGGGTGACTTAGCTAGCTTTTCAAGAAGTTTACCGGTGTTTACTTCAAGAACGACTCGCATACCACCTTGAAGATCCAACCCAAGCTTTAAACTTTTGAGTTTATCTCTATTGATTGAAGGATCAACAGCTTTTATACTGTCTTCAATCATTTTTAATTTATCATCTAGTGCATCATTTGTAATATGCGGATTATCAGTTTTAATAATTTCTCTTTTCTGAGCTAATATTTTATCAATCTTTTTATTGTTTTGATAATTTACGTAGGTCGGATATAAGAGGTAAACTGATAATACGACTGCACCGAGGATCAAAATTAATCTGAATCTGAGTTCTTTCATATCTGAATATTTCTTATAGTGAATTTTTAAAAATTAAAAGTCAAAATTACCTGATAAGTGCTATAAAGTCAATAAATTTAACAATACTTCTTTATTAATCATTTTAAATAAAAAAATAAAAAGCCAATGAAAAGTTCAAAAAAGGTGAGTATTTCAAATTAGCGAGATGATTTTTTTTACTAATCTTTCAAATTTATATTTAACTTTATTGGCGGTTTCGGTTACTTCCTCATGGTTTAATTTTTTACCAGAAATACCAGCAGCAAAATTAGTGATGCAGGAAATGGAAGCAGTTTCTAAACCAAGATATGCAGCAAAAATTGATTCATGAACAGTTGACATACCTACTGCATCTCCACCAAATTTTTTTATCATTTTAATTTCGGATGGAGTCTCATAGCTTGGTCCTTTAACGTACCAATAAACTCCTTCTTTAAGATCAATTTTTTCCAATAGAGCCGCCTTTTTAATAATCTCATTTAACTTTGGCGATGGGAAATTAATTAAATTGTTTTTACCATCGATTGTTGGAATACCGATTAAATCAGAAAGTTCTTTTTTAATTGCAATTCCGTTAACAGATTCAATCAACATTAAGTCACCAGGAGTAAATAACGGATTAATACCTCCAGCAGCATTTGTAAGGATTATTTTCTTGCTATTTAATTTGTGCGAAATAAAAACAGGAAGAACGCATTCAGAAATATTGTAACCTTCATAAAAGTGAATTCTTCCTTGAAAAATTAAAATATTTTTGCCCGAATATTCACCAAAGTGGATTTTGCCTTCGTGTCCTTTTATAGTTGATGGAGGATAATTTTTTATTGATGATGTTGGAATTGATTTTATAAGTTTAATTTCATTAACAAAATCGCCTAAGCCACTGCCTAAAATAATTGAAAGATCTGGGTGGGCGGGAATTTCTCTTTTAAGCTGATCGATCAGTTCTTGATATTTTGAATTTAGATTAACCATTTTTTTAATGAACTAAAATTCCTGCTAAAGTTGCTGTCATTAAGGTTGCAAGAGCGCCGCCAAGTACAGCTTTTAATCCAAATGCAGCAATATCTTTTTTACGATTTGGCGCCATGGGACTAATTCCACCAATTTGTATTGCAATGGACGAAAAGTTTGCAAATCCGCATAATGCATATGTTGCCATAGTAATTCCTTTTTCGCTAAGTTGCCCAGCTTTGATTAGATTAGATAAATCTACATAAGCAACAAACTCATTTAATACTGTTTTGGTTCCAATTAAACTTCCGAATTGAAATGCATCTTTTGCAGGGACACCAATTCCAATTGCTAAATATTTTAATAGTATTCCAAAAATTAATTGCATTGATAATGGATGCCCAAAATTTGCTGTTAAAATTGAATTAAGATTAAATAAATTTCCAATTCCGAAAAGAATATAATTTAACATTGCTATCAAAGCTATAAATGCTATAAGCATTCCGGCAACATTTAAAGCAAGCCAAAGCCCATCAGAAGCTCCAGTAGCCGCAGCTTCAATAACATTTGATGAAGTTTTTTCAACTTTAATTTTTACAGTGCCTTTTGTTACCGGTTCATCTGTTTCAGGAAAAAGTATTTTTGCAACTACAAGCGAAGCTGGCGCTGCCATTGTGCTAGCAGCTAATAATTCAACTGCAAATTTTAACTGAGCAGCTTGAAGAGGAATTTTTAATGCCTCAGCATAAGCTTGCCCAAGCACTTGGCTATAACTTGCAATTAAAGCTGCAGAGATTGTTGCCATGCCTCCAATCATAATTGTTAATAATTCGGAGTTAGTCATTTTAGCAATATATGGCCTGATTAATAACGGCGCTTCAGTTTGTCCAAGAAAAATGTTTGCTGTGTTTGAAAGAGATTCTGCTCCACTGGTTTTTAATAGTTTAGACATAACATATGCCATTCCTTTTACAACCAATTGCAAAATTCCAAAATAATAAAGTATTGCCGAAAGTGTGGAGACAAATATTATTGTTGGTAAAACTTGGAATGCAAAAAAGAAGCCGAGACTATCTGAAGTATTGCTGTTTGCTAGTTTTCCAAAAACGAATTGGCTTCCTTCAATTGTAAATCCTAAAACGGCAACCACGGCATTTCCCAGCCAATTTACTGCATCCTTAACCCAGCCAAGCGGAAAGAAAAAGGAGCGCAGTGCTTCACCTTGAATAATAAAAATTGCAATAACAAATTGAATGACAAGACCAATACCTACCATTCGCCAGTCTACTTTTCTTTTATTATTTGAAAAAAGAAATGCAATACCAATAATTACAACAAGCCCAATTATTCCCCTCAAAATCGAAATTGGATCCATAATTTTTCTCTAACTTTCTTGTGGGATATAATGACATTTTCGGCAGCGTGCTTCATATATATCCGCTGCACCGACGACAACTCTTTCTGCGGTTGTTGTTTTTCTTTGAGTTTTGTCAGCAGGATTTCCGCACACAACACAAATTGCCAAAGTTTTTGTAATGTATTCTGAAATAGCTAAAAGCTGCGGCATTGGTTCAAAAGGAATTCCTCTATAATCTTGATCAAGTCCGGCAACAATTACCCGTTTACCTTGATCTGCTAATTTGTTACAGACGCTTACAATATCATTTGAAAAAAATTGTGCTTCATCAATTCCGATAACTTCTGCTTCTTTAGAATAATTTAAAACTTCATTTATGTCATCAATTAAAATTGACGGAAGTGATTGTTCACTGTGCGAGACAATATCTGAAATTGAATATCTTGTATCAATTCTTGGTTTAAAAATTTGCACTTTTTGTTTTGCAATTTTTGCTCTTCTTAACCGGCGGATAAGTTCTTCAGTTTTTCCACTGAACATACAGCCGGCAATAACTTCTATCCAGCCGGTTTCTTTTGGCATTGAGTGTGGAGCTCTTTCCATCATAATTAAATAATACCTTTATTAAAATTTATTTTAAATCTTTATCTCCAAAAGCGAATGGCAGCAACTGAGATAACTTCAAAGTTTTTAATTCTTCTTTGTGGTTAATCATTACAACATCAATATCACCGCAAAGATCCATTAGCACTTGCCTGCAAGATCCGCATGGCGGGCAAAAATCCGGTGAGTCACTTGCAATTGCAACAGCTTTAAATTTTCTTTCACCTTCAGAAAATGCTTTGAACACTGCTGTTCTTTCAGCGCAAATTGTTAAACTATAAGATGAAGTTTCAATATTTCCGCCAAGGTAAATTTTATTTTCTTCTGTAAGAAGTGCAGCGCCCACGTGAAAATTTGAATATGGTGGATGCGAAATCCCCTTTGCTTCAATAGCTTTATCTGCAAGAAACTTATAATCCATATATCCTTTCCCTAACTTTGAGTTCAAAAATAATTTTTTGGAATTTGAAATCAAAAGAAAAACAAAATAAATATTTCATCTTAAATGGTTTTGCGGAACTTAATTCCAATTATCTTTTTTAAAAATAGCATTTATAAAATTTATAATTAAAAAACATTCATAAATAATTTGGAGGTAAATTATTTCAGCCACATTAAATTTATACCCAAAATTCTTTTGAGTAAATAAAACAACGATAATATCTAAAAATAATTTAATTCCAATAGGGAAAATGAAAATAGGATTGAAAAAAATAAAAATTGAGGAAAATAAAAATAATAAATTTAGTAAATGCCAAAATCCTAATAACAATTTATGAATCGGAAGATAATAAAAAGATGTTTTTGTATGACGGGATTTTTGCTTCAAATATTCTTTAAAAGTTTTTTTTGTGTTAGAATAAACTTTTGATCTATCTCCAGAAATCGTTCCAATCTTTAAATGATTTTTTATCGCTTCTCTTAAAAGCAAATCATCATCACCGCTTAATGTTTCTGTTGTGTTGGAATATCCTTTTATTTTTTCAAATGAAGATTTTCTGAATCCAAAATTTCTTGCAGCAGCAGAATATGGAATCTTCAAATTTGCAGTTGTAAAGTTAAGTAAAGAACTCCGCAAATTTTCAAAACAAGAAATCTTATTTACCAATGAATTACTTTGAATAAATGGAGCAGCACCGGAAATAAAATCAAATCCTTCATTAAACTTATTTGAATAAGATTTTAACCATCCTTTTGAAGGAAGGCAATCAGCATCAGTAATTAATATAAATTCATTAGATGCTAAGTTGATTCCAAAATTAAGTGCTCCTTTTTTGGCTGGGAAAATTTTGTTTTTGCATTTATGAATTTGAAAATTGTTTAATCCATTTGCAGCATTTTGTGCTTTTAAAAATGTATTGTCTTTTGATTCATCATCTACAATGATAACTTCAAAATTTTCTGAAGAAAAATCCGAGTCTTTTAATGATTGGATTAAATTCGAAATGTTTTTCTCTTCGTTTTTAGCAGCTACAACAACTGAGATTTTATTTTCTGCTTTTTTATCAGAGTAATTTATGTTTCTGGTTTTAGTAAATAGGATTATAAGTAGATTTATTACAAAAAAAATTACGAATAATATTATAGCTATAAAAATTTGAATCATCAGAGTAATTTTAATATTCTTCTTCCAACAATCTGCCGTCTGCTAAATCGGAATTTGTTTCAGTAATAAATCTTGATGGTTTTGATAAAGTCATTCCTGCTTCACGATCAAACATGTTCATTGGATAAGTCATAAAAAGATTTTGCTTAGCTCTTGTTGCAGCAACGTACATCAAGCGGCGTTCTTCTTCAAGTGTTTCAATCTTATCGGCGGATCGGCTTGATGGAAAAAATCCTTCAACCAAATGAATAATAAAAACTGAATGCCATTCTAATCCTTTTGCAGAATGAATTGTTGAAAGAGTTACAAATTCATTTTCTTTATCTTCATTTCCAATATCAACTACGCTGTCGATAATTGGTTCGATTGCCATGTCGGCAAGAAGGGAATCAAGCGATTTATAATTTTCTGTAATATTTAAAAATATGTCTAAATCTTTTTTACGTTTGTTGAAATCGTCATATTTATCTTTAAACAATGGATAATAATAATCCATAGTAAGCTGAGCTTTTTCAGACGGCAGAGTTTTTTCAGTATGAAGTTTATATAAAAGTTGAAATAAGTTTGCAATTTTTTCATTGTACTTAAATGAAGTAATAGAATCTGGATTAGCTTTTATAGTTAATTTTGCAGTTGCTAATTCATCCAGAATACGCTGCGCAGTTTTTGGCCCAACTCCTTCATGAAGCAAAAGAACGCGGTACCAGCTAACAACATCTTTTGGATTTGCTGCGATTCTTAAAAAAGCAAGCACATCTTTAACGTGGGCTGTTTCTATAAATTTCATCCCGCCAAATTTCTGAAATGGAATGTTCGCTTTAGCTAATTCAATTTCCAAATCGAATGAAAAGAAAGAAGACCTAAAAAGAACTGCAATATCCCGCAGAGGAACTCCTTCTTCTCTTAAGTCGAGAATTTTTTCTACTATAAATTTTGATTGTAAATTTTCTGTAGTTGCTGCAATTATTAAAGGAAGCTCTCCTCCGGATTTTCTTGTGTAAAGATGTTTTTCATACTTTTCAATAGCATTTTCAATTATATGATTAGTAAAATTTAAAACTGGCTGTACACTTCGAAAATTCTCTTCAAGTTTTATAATTTTTACATCTTTAAAGAGCTTTGGAAATTCAATTATATTTTTGAAATTGGCGCCGCGAAAAGAGTAAATTGATTGAGAATCATCGCCAACAACCATAATATTGTTATTAAGTTGAGTTAAGCCTTTTACAATATCAGCTTGCAATTTATTTGTATCTTGATATTCATCCACCATTACAAATTTAATTGATGACAAAAGTGATTTTGCACCAGCGCCAAAATCAAGCAGGAAATTTTTTAGATATACAAGAAGATCATCGTAATCAAGCAAATTATTTTTTTGTTTATAATGCAGATATACTTTTTGAATATCTAAAATTTTATCCAGAAGTTCTTCAAAGTGCGGATAATCTTCTTCAATAATTGCTTCAACTGGCTTGCCGGTGTTTACACTTAAACTAAAAACTTTATGGAGAGTTTGTTTATTGGGGAATCTTTTTTCTTTAGTAATAATGCCTGCTTGAGATCGAATCAAATTAATAACATCTTCACTATCGCTTTGGTCAAGAATTGTAAATGAAGAATCAATTCCAGCAGCTTTAGCATATTTTCTTAAAGTCAAATTAGCAAAAGAATGAAAAGTTCCGCCATTTACTTTTGAACAGCGGTTATCTAAAAGAATTGCAGCTCGGTTCATCATTTCATTTGCTGCTTTTCTTGTAAAGGTTAAAAGTAATATCGATTTTGGATCGTAACCAAGTTCTACTAGTCTTGCAACACGATAAACTAAAGTTCGAGTTTTACCAGTTCCAGCTCCAGCAATTATAAGATAGGCCCCATCTACAGCAGATGCCGCTTCAAACTGCGCGGGATTAAGTTCTTGATTATACTTTATTACAAATTTTGATTCATCAATTACAGGCTTTGCAATTGTAGTTTCTTTAAATCTCTTTAAAACGTATTTCTTTTCGTACATTTATTTTATAAATACTTTTTCTTTTCTAAAGATAAAAATGAATTATTTAAAATATAGAAAGTAAAAATTTCATCTTAAAGTTAAAATGGAATTATGAAATAGAATTTGTCTATACAATTTAGTTATTAAACTTTTGCTAATGGAAATTTTGTCTAAAAATTATAAAAGATAAAAATTTTGCTTAATAAAAATTTTTTTCTATTTTAGATCGATAATAATCTGAAATCGGATATCAGAATTTAATTATTTTTAAACTCTTCTCGATTATAAATTAAAAACATCTCTTTGATCAAATGATGAATAAAATGGTAAAGGGTAAAATTTTTAGAAAAATGAAAATTATTGTATTGATTTTTGCAAAATTAAACTAATTCCAGTTAGGAAAATTGAAAAATTTATTAAACGTCACATTTATTTTAAATATTTTGAATAAAATCTATTTATGTGTTGTAAATAAATACGTTTTGCAAATTTTTAAGCGAAATTAAGCTGTGTTGATTGATGAGATTAGTATTTTTATATTGTAATGAGCTTTTATGTTGCTTTTGGGCAATGTAAAATTTAAAAGGAAATAAGGAAAATATTATGGACGGAAATTTTTCAGATAGACTACAAGATGTAATTAGATTAAGCAGGGAAGAAGCTTTAAGGCTTGGTCATGATTATATTGGAACAGAGCATCTTTTATTAGGAATTATTCGTGAAGGACAAGGTGTCGCTGTAAGAATTCTAAGAAATTTAGATTGCGATTTGATGAAACTTAAAAAAGCAATTGAAGATACAGTTAGAACTTCTGGCGGTACTTTAACTATTGGTAATATTCCATTAACAAAACAAGCTGAAAAAGTTTTAAAAATCACCCAAATTGAATCTAAAATTTATAAAGCCGATGTAATTGGTACAGAACATCTTTTGCTTTCACTCTTACGAGATGAAGATAATATTGCAACTCAAATACTTCATCAGTTTAATGTAACTTATGATGCTGCTCGCGCTGAATTAAACGCAATGCTAAGTAGTAAAAACCCTAAAGAATCAGGATCTGCAGTTCCACCTCCGGATAAAAAAATAGAAAGAACAAAAACTCCAGTACTTGATAACTTTGGGCGAGACCTTACAAAACTTGCTGTTGAAGATAAACTCGATCCAGTTGTAGGAAGAGAAAAGGAAATTGAACGAGTTGCACAAGTTCTAAGCAGAAGGAAAAAGAACAATCCAGTTTTAATTGGTGAACCTGGTGTTGGTAAAACTGCAATTGCAGAAGGACTAGCATTAAAAATAGTTCAGAAAAAAGTACCAAGGATTTTACAAGAGAAAAGAGTTGTTACATTAGATTTAGCTGGATTAGTTGCCGGTACAAAATACCGCGGCCAATTTGAAGAAAGAATGAAAGCATTAATGAATGAGCTTGAAAAAGCTAAAGATGTAATTCTATTTATTGATGAGCTTCATACAATTGTTGGTGCTGGCGGAGCTTCTGGGTCACTCGATGCTTCAAATATGTTTAAGCCTGCACTTGCAAGAGGAGATATTCAATGTATTGGCGCAACAACTTTGGATGAATATCGCAAGTATATTGAAACAGATGGAGCTTTAGACAGGCGGTTCCAAAAAGTAATGGTTGAGCCGCCAAGTTACGAAGAAACAATCCAAATTTTAAATAACATAAAATTCAAATACGAAGAACATCATCATGTAAGATATACAAAAGATGCAATTGACTCTGCAGTTAAGCTTAGTAATCGTTATATAACTGATCGCCATTTGCCGGATAAAGCTATTGATGTTATTGATGAGGCTGGTTCCAGAGTTCATATGGGTAATTTCGAAGTTCCCCAAGAAGTTCTTACTTTGGAAGAAGAAATAGAAAAAGTTAGACAGGAAAAAGCTGCTGTTGTTAAGAAACAAGATTATGAAGAAGCTGCTAGACTAAGGGATAAAGAAAGGAATTTACAATCAGATCTTGAAATTGCTAAGCGTGAATGGGAAGCTAAAACAAAGGATATTGTTCATGACGTTAATGAAGAAGATATTGCTACTGTTGTTGCAATGATGACTGGAATTCCAGTTAATCGTGTTGCTCAAACTGAATCGGAAAAATTATTAAATATGGAAACAGCATTAAAGGATTATATTGTGGGTCAAGATGAAGCTGTTTCTAAATTGACAAAAGCAATCAGAAGAACCCGAGCAGGATTAAAAAATCCAAACCGACCAATTGGCAGTTTTATATTCTTGGGTCCTACTGGTGTTGGAAAAACAGAACTTTGCAAGGTACTTGCAAAATATTTATTCGATTCAGATAATGCTTTAATCAGAATTGATATGAGCGAGTACATGGAAAAGTTTTCGTTATCAAGATTAGTTGGCGCACCTCCAGGATATGTTGGTTACGAAGAAGGCGGTCAGCTTACAGAAAAAGTTAGAAGAAGACCATATTCTGTAGTTTTATTTGATGAAATTGAAAAAGCACATCCCGATATTTTTAGCATACTTCTCCAAGTTTTGGATGATGGAGTATTGACGGACAGCCTGGGCAGAAAAGTTGATTTCAAAAATACGATTATAATAATGACCACCAATGTTGGTGCGCGTGACATAAAAAATATCGGCTCTTTTGGATTTGGTAGTGAATCTGCTGAAGATAAATATTCAACTTTGAAGAATACTGTTGAAGACGCAATGAGAAAACTTTTTAATCCGGAATTTTTGAATCGTGTTGACGAAACAATTGTATTCAGAAATTTGGAGAAAGAAGATATATTAAAGATTATTGATATTGAGTTGAAGGAGATTTATAAAAACATTCACGAAAATAAAATGGTCCTTACTCTTGATTTATCGGCAAAAAATTTCCTTGT
Organism: Bacteroidota bacterium; assembly: GCA_021824145.1. Taxonomy (GTDB): domain Bacteria; phylum Bacteroidota; class Ignavibacteria; order Ignavibacteriales; family Ignavibacteriaceae; genus FEN-1297. The sequence goes on along the minus strand of JAKALM010000002.1, from coordinate 119,944 downwards.
TGAAAAAGGCTTTGATCCAAAATTTGGTGCACGTCCGTTAAGACGCGCAATTCAAAAATATGTTGAAGATCAGCTTGCTGAGGAAATTCTTCGAGGCACTTTTAAAGACGGTGCAAAAATAATTGCAAAGCATTTTGAAAATGCTGAAGAGTTAATTTTCCTTGAGGATGATTCGAACGTTGATGACACACATGAAGAAAAAGAAAAAACTGATTCGAGCGAAGTTTAATCAAAATTGTATTTATGTGTTTTTAACAACTTAATAATTAATTAAAAAGCGTATTACTTTTAATACGCTTTTTTTATGTTTAATTTTGAATCGTTTATTTATAGATGTTGATTAGGTTATATGAAAATCTTGTCGTCAAATGAAATAGATGAGAAATTAAAAGAAATTACCAACTGGATATTTAAAAATAATAGCATTACTAAGGAATTTCTGCTAAAGGATTTTAAAAGCGCTCTTTTATTTGTGAATAAAGTTGGCAATGAAGCTGAAAAGATGGATCATCATCCAGATATATTTTTACATTCTTGGAACAAGGTAAAGATTACAATTTCTACTCACAGTGCTGGTGGTGTTACTCAAAACGATTTTAATCTCGCAAAAAAGATTGATGAGATTGCGAAATGAAAAATCGGCTTGAAGCACTTCTAAAACTTTTTGAAAAAGATCCTAATGATTCTTTTACAATCTATGGAATTGGATTAGAATATTTATCTCAAAAAGATTTTTCTAACGCTGAAAAATATTTTCAGTTTTTGTTGGAAAAAGACCCAAATTATGTTCCAGTTTATATTCAATATGCACAGTTAAAAGAAAAATTAAATCAAATAAATGAAGCAAAACTTCTTTATCATAAAGGAATCGAAAAAGCAAAAGCGGTTGGTGATAAAAAATCTGCTTTTGAAATGGAGGAATTTTTAAATGAGCTTGAATGAAAATGAAATATTACAAATATTTAAAAGTACGGGAGCTTTGCTCGAAGGACATTTTCTTTTAACTTCAGGAAGACATAGTAATTTGTATTTTCAATGTGCAAAAGTTCTTCAGTATCCTGAATACACAGAAAAAATTTGCAGCAACATTGTCGATTACTTTAATAATATTATAATAGACACAGTTATTTCGCCAGCTATTGGCGGTATTATTGTGGGACAAGAAGTTGCGCGGCAGTTAAATAAAAAATCAATTTTTGCCGAGCGCGAAGAAAAAACATTATCATTGCGTAGAGGTTTTTCGCTTGAAAAAGGAGAAAAAGTTTTAGTATGTGAAGATGTAATAACTACCGGCGGCTCTGTTTTTGAAGTGATTGAAATTGTAAAAAGTTTTGGAGCTGAAGTTGTTGGTGTAGGTTCAATTGTAGATAGAAGTAATGGAAAAGTAAATTTTGGCTATCCGCAAATAAGCGCTGTTAAAATGGACGTTGTATCTTTTTTGAGCGATGATTGTGAGCTTTGCAAAAATAATATTCCATTGGTAAAACCAGGTTCTAGAAAAATAATGTGAGAAAAACAATTGGGGAAACAATTAATATTATCAAAGTAAATATATATCGAGCATAAAAAATAATGGATCAAAGAAAATTATATAAAACCATAGAAAATTTAGCATCTCAAAAATATGAAAGCGAAAAGGAGATGCTAATTGCTGTGTTGAATCAAATTGTTGAAATGGAAAATATTCATGTAAACGGTGGAAGAATATGGAAACTTGATTCCGAAAAGGGTGACTATGAGCTTGTTTATCAAACCGGCAAACTTGAAAAGATTAAACAAAAATTTCGCGTAAGTATTAAAGATTATCCTTTCTTCGATTTAATTGCCAAAGAACGAACAATTTTGGGAAGTGAAACGAATGAAATTCTTCGAAAAAAAGGAATTATGAAATACTCTGCTTCCGGAGTTGGATCTAGGATAAAATTTAACGGAAAAATTTATTATGAATATCTTCTTGCACTTAACAGCGAAAATATTGATGAAGATTTACGTTTAAGGCTTAGCATTATTGCAACTGCTCTCACTTCTCAAATTAAGCAGATGAGATATTCACAGAGAGCAACATCTCTAAAAAATGATTTGAACAAAGCACGCGAAATTCAAAAAGGAATTTTGCCTGAACATGAATATAAATTTCATAACTATATTTTATTTGGTGTCTCCGATCCGGCAGAAATAGTTGGCGGCGATTTGTTCGATTATATTGATATTGGAAATGATGGCGATAGATTAGGCGTTGCTGTTGGCGACGCTGCAAGCAAAGGTGTAAGTGCAGCTGCAGAAGCAATGTATATTTCGGGTGCTCTTAGAATGGCATGCAGCTTCGAAATAAAAATAGCTCCATTAATGCAGAGGATGAATTCACTAGTTAATAAAATATTTAAAGATGAAAAATTTGCGTCTTTATTTTACGGTGAATTCTCAACTGATAAAAGTGGACTATTTCTCTATGCAAATGCAGGGCATAATCCTCCAATGTTTGTAAAAGCTGGATCTAATAAAATAAACACGCTTCTGCCAACTGGTCCTGTTTTAGGCCCATCTCCAAGTGCAAAATTTACTATTGACAGCATAAATTTTTCTGAAGGAGATGTACTTTTAATTTATTCTGATGGAGTTACAGATGCGGCAAATACAAATTTTGAAAATTATGGCGAAACACGTTTAGGCAATGTTTTAGTAAAAAATAAAAATCTTTCGCCAAAAGAAATTACTTATAAAATTCTTGATGATGTTATAAAATTCTCTAAACATGGTGAATATTCGGACGATAAAACTTTAGTTGTAATTAAAAGAGTAAAGTAAAAAAATTTTAATCTTAAAATAATTAAACAGAAGATAAGGGAGTTAAAATGATAAAATCAATTAATCCCACTACAAACGAAGAAATTAAAATTTATCAAGAAATGGCTGAAGCTAATGTAGAAAAAATACTTACTTCTTCGAATCAAGAATTTTTATCATGGCGAAAAACTGATTTTAGTTATAGATCTGCAAAGATGAAAAAAGCTGCAGAAGTGTTAAGATTAAAAAAAGATAAATGGGCTGAGATTATGACTTTGGAAATGGGTAAACCAATTTCTCAATCAATTTCCGAAGTTGAAAAGTGTGCGTGGGTTTGCGATTATTTTGCTGATAATGCAGAAAAATTTCTTTCAGACGAACTGATTGAAACCGATGCGTCAAAAAGTTTTGTTACTTACAAACCTCTTGGGGTTGTTTTGGCAATCATGCCATGGAATTTTCCATTTTGGCAAGTGTTTAGGTTTGCTGCTCCAAATTTAATGGCTGGAAATGCTGGAGTACTTAAGCATTCTTCAAATGTTATGGGTTGTGCTTTAGCGATTGAAGAAATTTTTCATGAAGCAGGATTTCCAGAAAATTTATTTAGATCTTTAATCGTCTCATCAAAAAATATTAAATCTATAATTGAAAATAAAAACATTGCGGCAGTAACATTAACGGGAAGCGTTGAAGCAGGTAAATCTGTTGCAGCAATGGCGGGTTCAGTTTTAAAGAAAACAGTTTTAGAACTTGGCGGCAGCGATCCCTACTTAATACTCGAAGATGCAGATCTTGAAACATCTTCTACAATTTGTGTTAATTCAAGATTGATAAACGGCGGACAAAGCTGTATAGCTGCAAAAAGATTTATTATAGTAGATTCAATTTACAATGAATTTGAAAAATTGTTTGTTCAGAAAATGAAATCTAAAATGATGGGCGATCCATTTGATAAGAAAAATGATCTTGGTCCTCAGGCAAGAACTGACCTAAGGAATGAACTTCATACGCAAGTTCTAAAAAGTACTGGCTTGGGGGCAAATATTTTACTTGGTGGTGAAGTTCCAAATTCAACTGGGGCTTACTATCCACCGACAGTTTTAACAAATGTTCACGCTGGTATGCCCGCTTACAATGAAGAATTATTTGGTCCAGTTGCATCATTAATTAAAGTTAAGGACGAAACAGAGGGAATAAAAATTGCGAACGATACAACTTTTGGTTTGGGTGCAGCAGTTTTTACTTCGGATAAAGAAAGAGGTGAAAGAATTGCCAAAGACGAATTAAATGCCGGTTGTTGTTTTGTTAATGAATTGGTAAAATCTGACCCAAGGTTACCATTTGGAGGTATAAAGGAATCAGGTTATGGCAGAGAACTATCGTTGTTAGGCATTAAAGAGTTTATGAATGCAAAAACTGTCTACATAAAATAATTTTATAAATGTTAAAAACAGTTATGCTTTCCGCAATGTAAAAGTGAATTTACTTCCTTTGTTAATTTCGCTTTCAACCCAAATTTTTCCTCCATTTTTTTCAACAAGTTCTTTGCATATAATTAAACCCAAGCCTGTTCCTTTTTCCTGAGCAGTTCCCAATGTTGATTGATGTTTATCTATTTTAAATAAATTTTCTTTTACTTCTTGCAACATTCCAACACCATTATCAGCAATTGAAATTTCAATATCATTTTTTCTGGTTTGTGATGAAATTGTAACTTTCCCATTTGGTTTTGTAAACTTTATTGCATTGGAAACAAGATTCTGAATTACTGATTGAAGCATGTTCAAATCTGCAATTACGAAAATATCATTTGGAACCTGATTTATTAGTTCAATATTTTTTATTAAAGCATTTTGACTGAGTAAACTAATATTTGAATCAACGCTATCGGCTAAATTTATTTTTTCTGGTAAAAATTCCATGCGCCCCGTTTGAATTCTTGACCAATCTAATAAATTTTCAACTAATTTATATTGGTTTTTTATTGTGTTGTTTAATTCTCGTATAAACCGATCTCTTTCTTCTTGAGTAAGCGAATCATATTCTTCAATTAAAATTTCCGAGAGTCCAATTAATGGTTGGAAAGGGCTTTTTAGATCATGTGCAATAATTGAAAATAATTTATCTTTACTTGAGTTTAGCTCCTTCAGCATTTTTTCTGAATCTGCAAGCTGAGCATTTAAGTGAGCAAGTTCTCTTGCTCTTTCTTCTAATAAATTTTTATTTGCTTGTAGTTGTTTAGTATAGTTAATTAATTCTTCCGAAGTTCTCTTTCTTTCAATTGCTAATGCAATTTGTTCAGAAACGAAAACTAAAATTTGTTTCTCTGTTTCTCCATAAGCTTTTTCATTATGATAATCTTGAACAGCCATTACGCCTATTACTTTACCTTCATGCTTCAGTACAACACCAACCCAAACAGCCGATGGTTCACCAACTAAATCAACTTCGCCTAACTTTCGTAATTTAATATCATCTTCGCTAGTAATTATCAAATCTACTCCAGCTCTTAAAACATATTCGGTTAAACCTCTGCCAGGTTTTCGCGGCCCTGGCTGCACATCAAATTCATCAACAAAATATGGAAATGTAAGTAAATCATATTTTTCATCATATAAAGCGATATAAAAATTTTCAGCAGGCATTAATGTTTTAATAACTTTATGAATTTGAGTGTACAATGTTTGCATATCTTCAGTAGTATTAACTGCTTCTGATATTGAGTACAATGCTTTTTGAATTCTTTCAAACTTTTTGCGCTCAGTAATGTCATGAAGTACGGCCTGAATTAGATTTTTACCTTCAAGCGGAAAACTTTTTAATGAAATTTCAGTATCTATTAGAGAATTATCTTTTCTCTTATGCTGCCAGTAAAAGTATTGAGGAATTCCTTTAAGTGCATTATTTATTTTTTCTAAGGCTGATTCTTTTGAGTTCCTTCCATCTGGTTGAAATTCTGGTGAATATTCCCAAGGAAAATGACCGATGATTTCTTCCTTAGAGCAATTAAATAAAATTAAAAATTGTTCGTTGCATTCCTCAAATTTATCGGACATTAAACAAATTCCTTCAGCCGAAGTTTCGAATAATGAACGAAATCTTTTTTCGCTTTCTACTAAAGCTTTTTCTGATTTACTTTTTTCAGTTATATCATGAAAACTCCAAACTCTTCCAACAATTTGATTGCCCAATCTTTGCGGGATTGAATATCGTTCATATACTCTTTGATCTTTTAGTTCTATTTTATCGAAACTTTCAACTTCAGGATGTTTGTAAATCCAATTGACCTTTGAAATAAATTCTTCATAATTTATTAATTGATCCTTTACAAAAGACAATATATTTATATCTTCTTTTGTATTTAATAACTCTGCTGGAATTTTCCACATTTGTATAAATTTTTGGTTTATTCCAGTTACTTTGCCATTGATATCAACAACTAAAATACCATCAGCAGTTGATTCTAGCGTTGCATTTAGAAGAGATAGCGTTTGATTAATTTTTTCTTCGGCAAGTTTTCTATCAGTAATATCCTGTGTAATTCCTATTAATGCTACAGGGCTTCCGTTTTCATCCAAAATTGTAGATGAACTTAAAAATACTGGAAATTCGGTGCCATTTTTTTGGCGATTGATTTGTTCGCCTTGCCATCCACCTTTGAGTGTTTCAAAGAATATTTTTTCATAGCTTACTTTTGACTTCTTATTTGATTGAATGATCTCAATATTTTTGCCAAGTAGTTCATCTTCTTTATAACCAAAAGTTTTTAAGAATGCAGAATTTACAAAAAGTATTTCACCTTGAAGATTTGTTATACTTACGCATTCACCAATATTCTTCAATGCTTGAGCTAACATTACTATTTGTTTCTCAGATTCTTTTCTTTTTGTAATATCTCTAAAAATACTTAACAAATAAGGTTCTTGATTTTCAAATTCAAAGAAAGAGTTTGAGACTCCAAACCAAATTTTTTTAGAATTCCATAAAATTGATTCGGCTTCAAAGTAAGCATTGACTGTTTTACTCTTAAATCGCTCTGAATATTCTTTTAAAGTAACTGCACTTTTGTCTTTAGGATAAATTATTGATAATGGTTTCCCTTCCAATTCTGATTTATTTTTGTCAACCATTCGGCAGAATGCATTATTAACGGTCAAAATAATTCCATCGCCATTTGTTAGGCGCATCCCGTCGGCTGAGTTTTCCCAAACCAGTTGAAATAATTCTTGAGATTCCTTTTTGGAAACTTGAGCTGTTTTCATTTTGGTAATATCTCTAGCCAACAATATTACATGATTTGTGTCCAGCTTTCGTAAAATTCCTAAGAACCAAAAAGTTTTTCTTTTTAATAATAATGAAAACTCAAACTCAATTGGATTTTTAGATCGGAAAGTCTTTTTAATTTTATCTAAAAAATAGTCTGCTTGATATTTTGGATAAATATCATGCAAAGTTTTACTGGTAAATTCATTGGCGGGTTTAAATAAATTTTTTTTTGCAGTAGTTTCAAAAATTTTTATAAATCGGCCAGATTTATCAAAAATTATAATTACATCTTGAATCGAATTTACAATTTTATATAAATGAGATTCGGCAAAATCAAAGCTGCTTTTAATCTTTGTTTTCTGTTTGCTTTTAGTTTGTTTTCCGTAACTAATTTTTGACATTTTATAATTTATAGATTTTAATCAAAACTAATTTTTTTAAATTAACGCACTACACCAATTTATTATCGAATATTTATAAAATTTATTTAATTTAAGAATGATGAAATTAAAATATAAATAATTGAAAAAAGCTTAGAATTAAAATAATCCAAATTATGAATTTTAACCAAAGGAAAAATAAAGTGACTAAAATTTCCTTCATTAAAATAAAATATTGTTTGATGAATTTTCGTGGGAATAAAAAGCTTGAATAATTATAAATTAATAATTCAATATGATGGAACGAATTATGCCGGCTGGCAAATTCAAAAAAATGCGAAAACTATTCAACAAATAATTTCTGATTCTATTGAAATTCTATTAAATGAAAAAATTAATTTAATTGGTTCCGGAAGAACCGATGCCGGAGTACATGCAATTGGTCAAGCAGCAAATTTTAGAACTGAAGCAGAAATTGATTTATATAAATTTAAATATTCGCTTAATTCAATTTTGCCTGTTGATATTTCGATAATTAATATTCAAAAAGTGGATCCAAATTTTCACGCAAGATTTGATGCTAAAAAAAGGACTTACCTTTATCTATTTTCAAAATATAAATCTCCATTTTTTCACAATTACTCTTATTTTATTCATCGCGAAATAAATTGCACTAAACTAAACGAGCTTAGTAAAAAATTTTATGGCAAAAAAGATTTTACATCTTTTTCGAGAAAAAATTCAGAAACAGAAAATAAAATTTGTAATATTTACGAGGCACATTGGAAAGAAACTAAAGGATTGATAATTTTTAAAATTGAAGGAGATAGATTTTTACATGGTATGGTTAGAACAATTATAGGCACTCTTTTAAATGCTGTTGATAAAGATGAATATTATATTGAGAATATTTTTTTTCAAAAAAATCGTGAGCAGGCGGGAGAAGCTGTTCCACCAAATGGATTATTTTTATTTAAAGTTAAATATTAATTATGATTGACTTAACAGGAAAAACTGTTCTTATAACTGGCGGTTCAAAAGGCATTGGCGAAGCTTGTGTACGGTTATTCGCAAAAGCTAATTCACAAATTGCTTTTACTTATAATTCATCTGAAAGCTGCGCTTCTAAAATTGTGGATGAACTTAATTCAATTATAAAAATTAAAGCTTACAAAATTGATTTAAATGATTTATTCGGAATTGAAAAAAAGGTAAACAAAATTATATCAGAATTTGGCAAGGTTGATATTCTTGTAAATAATGCTGGCATTTGGAAATTTGGGAAATCTGATGAAATGAGCATTGAAGAATGGGAAGAAACAATTAGAATAAATTTAACTGGGACTTTTGTTTTTACTAAAGCTTTAATTCCAATAATGAAAAAAAATAATTTTGGCAGAATAATAAATATTTCTTCAACTGCCGGACAAAGAGGAGAACCTTTTTATTCACATTATGCTGCTTCAAAAGGTGGAATAATTTCTTTTACAAAATCGCTGGCGGCAGAGCTTGGTGAATTTAATATAAATGTAAATTGCGTCGCTCCAGGCTGGGTAATTACAGATATGACCAAAAATGTTTTTGCTGATGAAAAATATAAAGAAGAAATAAGGAATAACTTTCCAATTAAAAAAATTGCTAGTCCTGAAGATATTGCCGGACCAGTTTTATTTTTAGCTTCGGAGTTAGCGAACAATATTAACGGTGAAATATTAAATGTTAACGGCGGCTTAGTTTTATGTGGATGAAAAATAAATTATATTTTTAAATTATTTTTACCAAGGAAACAATATGGATTTTCTGGCAAATCTTCACCCAAAAATAGTTCACTTTCCAATCGCACTTTTTATAGTGTATGCTCTCCTGGAAATTATCGGCTCTTTTGTAAAAAAAGATTTTTTTTCAAAAACTGCGCATTTAATTTTATTTCTTGGAGTAATTGGTGCAGTTGCTGCAGTGCTTACTGGCAACTCGGCAGAAGATGCAGCGCGTATTTTAAGTAAAGCCGGTGCATCAATTTCAATGCAGTCAATTGAAAATCATTCTGACTTTGCGAATTTTACACTTTGGTATTTTGCTGGCATTTTGGTATTACGCACTTTTGTTGTGATAAGAAAAAAATTTGAAGGAAGTATTAAATATTTTTTTGTAATTCTTTCAATAATAGGAGTATTCCTTGTTTATCAAACTGGCGAACTTGGCGGTAAATTGGTTTATAAATATGGGATTGGAACGGAATTGAAAAAAACAGAAATTAAAAATTCACCTGAAAGAATTCATTAATTGGAAATTGCTGAAATAAAAATAAAATCATCGTTAATTTTATTTACTATAATTTTAGTTAATGCTATTGGCGTTCTGTTAAGGTATCTAAATCTTGATTGCTACTTTATATTTTTCGGCTTTAGATTTTATTTAAGTTTATTTCTTCCTTTAATAATAATATTTCGATCCACACTTTTCCCTAAATTGAAAGAAATTTTAATACGGCCAAAATATAATGAAACATTCCAGCCACTTGGATGGATTTTCCTTCCTTTAATTTTAGTTTTGTTAGTCCTTTATTTTACTAAAAAAATAGAAATTGGTGATCCCGACTATTTTTATGAATTTGGATTGTCTTCCATTTTTGATTTTCCTATTTACTTGATATGGAATTTACCCCAGTTACTAATGTTTTTTACATTTTTGTTTTTTATTCAGTCAACTTTCAATTCACAATTTAGATACACATTCTTTATAATTCTATTTTTATTTGCTTACGAATTTGTTCCGTTAGATAAATCAAAATTTGATATAATAGGTTTGCTTTCTTTATTGTTGATGTCTGCTTCTCTTAGCTTTCTTATAAAATATTTTCAAAACATTTACTGGATTTCCATATTCACTTTTACGGTACTTTGGGGTGGATTACTTGCTTTCGGAAGTAATTCTAAAATAATGATTCATTTACTTTTTGCTGCTCAATATCAGTCATGGGATGGATTCTTTGAAGTTGCAAAAAATTGGGGGTCATATTTGTTGCCAACTCAGTTAGCTTTCACTTTGATCTTCATCTCAATAACTATCTTAATAAAGAAATCAAACAAGTAAAATTTTTATCTATAAATTTTAATTTTGTATTTTAGAAGCATGAATTCATTTCGTTTGATTATGCGTACTACTTTTTTTATTATACTTTTAGGATTCGGTTTTGCTTACGCACAAAAAGGTCCGATTGATAAAGCTAGAGGACTTTTCGTTGCTTTTGGTGTTGGCCCAAGATTGCCAATAAATTATTTTGCAAATTCATCAGATTTAGGCTACGGCTTTAATGTAGAATTGTCTTATACTGATGACGAATATCTTCCAATATTTTTGTTTGGCAAAATTGGCTTTGATCAGTTTCCTGGTTCTCAAGAGCTTTATGAAGTTTCAGATTTATCGAACTATTCAACTAATGCGTTGCCTGTTAGCTTTGGAGCAAGATATTATTTCCCTCCACTTGTTGAAAATATCGTGCTCTTTATGCCGATTGTAGAAGTTTCATTTGATTATACATACTTTCAAAAATTACATCAATTCAAAGCTGCCAGCGGTAAAAGCAATTATCTCGAAGATAATTCAAAAGTCGGTTTTAGTGTTGGTACTGGTTTATCAATGTTTATGATGGAAGTTTTAGCTTCCTATACATATTTCCAAACTAATCAATATTTATCTGTAGATTTAAAGGTACGGCTTCCATTATACATAAGTTTCTAAGAAAGGGAATATCATGGATTATAACAATTTAATATTAGCTATAAATGAAAGCGTTGCTGTTGTAACAATAAATCGTCCCGACAAGCTTAACGCTTTAAATATTCAAACTATGAATGAACTTAAATCCATAATAACTGAGCTAAACAATAATGATGATGTTTCAGTAATTATTCTAACAGGAAGCGGAGAAAAAGCTTTTGTTGCTGGAGCCGATATTTCCGAATTAAATAAACTTGATATGCTCGCGGCAAAAAAATTTTCTGAGCATGGGCAAGAGATTTTTAACTTAATAGAAAACTCTCACAAACCTGTTATTGCTGCTGTAAACGGGTTTGCATTAGGCGGCGGATGTGAACTAGCGCTTGCATGTCATTTTAGAATTGCATCAGAAAATGCACAGTTTGGGCAACCAGAAGTTAATTTGGGAATAATACCCGGTTACGGCGGTACTCAAAGACTTTCACATCTAATTAATTCTGGACGAGCAATAGAATATATTTTAACTGGAAGTATGATTGATGCAAATGAAGCTTTCAGAATTGGATTAGTAAACCATGTCTATTCTCAAAAAGAATTAATGACAAAAGCATTAGAACTCGCAAATAAAATTGCAGCTAAATCAAGAGTAACAATTCGTCATGCTATTGAAGCTGTTAATGCTTCAAAAGTATTATCTTTAAAAGAAGGATTAGCAAGAGAAGCAAGTATTTTTACTTTGTGCTGCGGAACTGAAGATTTTAAAGAGGGAACAACTGCTTTTATAGAAAAAAGGAAACCGAAATTTAAAAACTCATAAAAATAATTAAATCAGAATTTTATAAATGTATATTTCTTCTGCTAAAAAAAAAATTATTCAGATATTATTAGGACTAGCTGTTTTTACATTAGTGGCAAATTTAATAGTTGCAAAATATTTTGAAGGTGTACTTAAAAAAAAGGGAAAAGATTTCAATTCAAATTTTATTAATAGTCAATTTTTAGTTGACATTCACGATTTTGGAATTGAGGATACTTGGATAAAAGATTTGAACAAAGATGAATCAAATACAAATGTCTATTCATATAAAGTTGATCTTCCAAAAGATTTACCAATTCCTGTTGTACTTTCTGAAATTTATAGCTCGTTTTATCTTTCCAATGTTTACATCCAATCTATTGAAAAAAAAATTGGAGGTAAAACTATAATTCAAATTTTTTCTAATAATCATAAAGAACTTACAGCTGAATTTAATTATAATGAAAATATTAGAAGGAATACTGGTAATATTGGTTTAATTGTTTTTGATTTGGAAAAACTTAACGCAAAACAAATAAAATCTATTACAGATTTTCCACAAACATTAGTGGCAGCGGTTATCCCTTCAAAAGAAAGCTTAAAATTAGCTTCAGACTTAAATGCAAATAGAAAAGAACTGGCAGTTTATTTAAATGATGATATTAAAGATGCTGATTACAAACTTAGTCCGGATTATTCGGAATATAGGCTAGGCATCGCAATTAGATCAATCATATCTGATTTTTCAAGTGCAATATTTTTTGTAATTGATGACAATTCTAAAATTTATCATTCATCTTCTTTTAATTTTATTCAAAGAGAATTTGCAAAAAGAAATATAAAATTAATTAGGTCAAGCAGTTTGGATGTAATTCCCAACGAAAGCAGCGCTGATATTAAAATAAATTTTAGAAATTTAGTTTTAAAAACGCATATCGGAGATAATAAATTAATTTCAGTTTATGCTGATGATTTCGAATTGTTAAAACCAGAAATTTTAAGCTTAATTAAAATTGGTTATAAATTTATCACACCTTCTATTGTGATGAATTTAAATAAAAATAAAATTTCATCTAATTAAAAAATAATTACTTTAAGACAATTCATTTACTAAGTTTCTTACCATAAAAATCAACTTCGGTAATTGTAACATCATCAATTTCTGAAAGCTGATCTTCTAAAATATTTTTGCTGCCAACAATTACTATAATAGATTCATTTGGCAAAATATATTTTTCTGCTGCAGAATTTACATCTTCAATTGTTACTTCTTTAACATTAGTTATATAAGAATTAAAATAATCCTCTGGCAGTGAATGAATTACAGTTCCAATTAAGTTAGAAGCTATTTGTTTGTAAGTTTCAAAATTTGATGGAAATTTTCTAATCAATGAAGATTTAGCAAATTCTAATTCCTCTGGAGTTACTCCTTTTTGTATCCCGATAAGTTCATTAAAAATTTCTTTTATGGCATTCGCAGTATTCTCGGAAGCAACTGAAGTTGTAATATAAAAATTGCCGCATTCTTTTAAATAATTAAACCGCGAATGTGCGCCGTATGTATAACCTTTTTTTTCACGAAGATTTAGATTGATTCTGCTGGTAAATTGTCCGCCAAGAATAGTATTCAAAATCAATTTGGGAAAATATTTATTATCATTTCGTTTTGTTGAAAGATGGCCAACACGAATTTCGCTCTGCACTGAATTTTTTTTATCTACAAGAAAAATATTTTTTTTGCTTGGCATAAGCGGAAATTCAAGTTCTTTAAAAATATTTTTTGCTTTCCAATCTTTGAAATACTTATTTAAACTATTTATTAACTCATATTTCTCAATATCGCCAACAACAATTAAAGAAGAATTATTTGGTAAAATATATTTTGAGTAAAAATTTTTGATGTCGTTTACTGAAATATTTTTCACACTGCTTTCGTAACCTGTAACTGGGAAAGCATATGGATTTGTTTTCCCAAACAAACAATATTCAAAAACTAAATCAGCTATTTCGTCAGGCTCATCCTGCTGCTGAAGTAATCGAGTTATTATTTTTCTTTGCTCGCGTAAAAAATCTTTTTCATAAAGATGGGGCGATGTAATTACGAGCGATAAAAGTTCTAAAGATCTTTCAAAATTTTCAGTTAATGTTTGAAGTGAAAAATAGACATGATCTTCACTGCTGGAAACACTAAAGTGAGAACCAAGAGTTTCAAATTCGTCGCTAAGTTCAAGTGAGTTGTATTTACCGGCTCCTTCATCAACAGTCATAGAAAATAAATTTGATAACCCTTTTTTCTCTTCATCAAACACACTGCCGGCATTGATAATTAAGTTCATCTGAATGATCGGAAGTTTTGATTTTTTTATAAAAAAGACTTCCAATTCATTTTCTAATTTAAATTTTTCAATTTCTGGCAATGAAAAATTAATTTCATCGGAAGGAAAAGGTTTTATTGTTCTATTTATCATAAATTATTTCCTTCCTTAATAATGCTGTCAGATTTGGGAATAATTTGTAATTCAACAAAAGGCTTGGAAAAATATTTTTCAATTGCTGATTTCAATTTTTCATTCGTAACTTCTTCAAACCTTTTAAGATCAAAATTAAATGAATTTGGTTCTCCCAAAAAGAAATTATAAGAATTAATTTGATCGGCAAGCGAATCCAAATTTTGCATTGAATATATAAAACCGGATTTTATACCATTCTTCGATTTGATCAATTCTTTTTCGGTAACTCCATTTGATCTAATATTATTTAACTCTTTTAAGATTTCTTCTTTTAATATTTCTAATTTTACTCCGGGTTTAGCAGTTGCAATAATTGTGAAGAATCCGGTTAGTTTTCCGGAAAACTGATATGCAGTTACATCTTGCGCAATCTCTTTTTCGAAAACTAAATTTTTATAAAGACGTGAACTTTTTGATCCGGAAAGAATATCAGAAAGTACATCCAATGAAGCATCATATTCGCTATAAGCTTTATCCGAATGCCAAGTTAGATAAATTCGTTCAAGTTGAACGTTGTCTTTGTGCGAAAGAAAAATATTATTTTTTAATTCGGAATTATTTTTTGTAGGTTGACTTACTTTTTTGTCTGTTGAGATATTTCCAAAATATTTTTCAATTAAGTCTTTAGTTTTTGAATTATCGAAATCTCCAGCAATAACAAGTGAAGCATTGGAAGGCGAATAGTAAGTTTTAAAGAATTCGGTTACATCTTCCAAATTGTAATTTAAAATATCCTGGATGAATCCAATTGTTGGCCAGCTGTACGGATGCTCGGAAGAATATAAATTTGAAATTATTAATTCCCATGCAAGTCCGTAAGGCTGATTATCGTATCTTTCAAGTCTTTCATTTTTTACAACACTTCTTTGATTATCTAATTTTTCTTGAGTTAATGCTGGTATAAAATAACCCATTCTATCAGACTCAAGCCAAAGAATTAATTCAAGATAGTTAGACGGAACTTTTTCATAATAATTTGTTCTATCGAAACTAGTTGATCCATTTAAGCTTCCGCCAGCTTCTTGGATATATTTGAAGTGCATTTCTTTAGGAACATTTTCTGAGCCTTGAAACATCATGTGTTCAAAAAGATGTGCAAGGCCGGTTTTACCTTTTCTTTCATTTGCAGAACCGACTTTATACCAAATGTTTGAGGCAACCAGAGGCAAATTTGAATCTTGGAATAAAATTACTTCCAGTCCATTTTTCAAATTATATTTTTCGTAATCAATATTTAGAAGATCCATAATTTTTTATTTCTTTTTTAATTAAAAAGGGCAGGAAATATTCCCGCCCTGCAAAATTATATTATAAGATTATTAATTTAATTTCAATGCAAAAGTAGGAGAATTCTATCCGGTCTAATAGAACCAATCAACCTAAAGAAATCTGTAAAAGGAATATCACGATTCCACGAGAATAAAGTAATGAAAGCTTCGCCTTCAATCATATCTCTAGAAACAAAACCCCAAAAGCGGCTGTCAAGGCTGTCATCTCGGTTATCGCCCATCATAAAGTAATAATCTTTTTTAAAAGTATAAGAAGTAACTGGTTTACCTTCAATTGTAACTACTCCATTATTTACATCAACAACTCTTTTGTCATATTCTCGATCTATTGTAATTGCCCATTGTGCAACATTGTTTGCGTTCAACTGAATTGTATAGCCTTTCTTAGGAACAATAAGCGGTCCGTAATTATCTTCATTCCATGGCATTCCGTTTGGGAATATTTGATCGTTAACCTCACCAGCAGGTTTTGTATAACCGGCAATATATAAAATGTGCGGTGGAATCCAGAATTGTTTATGATTTACGTAAACAACTTTGTTAATAACTTGAATTGTATCGCCTGGAAGCCCGATACAGCGTTTAACATAATTTACACCACGTTCAGTTGCATGAAGTTGATCCTTCATCCCTGGAAATTCAAATACAACAATATCTTTTCTTCTTGGATTTCGAAATGCTGGCAATCTGAAATGAGGAATTTCAATTTGTGTAAAAGGTATATATTTTGGAGATTCGGAACCGTAGATAAATTTATTTACCAAAACAAAATCACCCACAAGAATTGTATCTTCCATCGAGCCGGTTGGAATTCTTGTATTTTGAATTACAAATGTAATTATAAAGAAAGCAGCAATGCCTGCAAACAATAGAGATTCAAAAAATTCTTTTGCTTTTTCTTTTGGCGTTTTTATTTTTTTTAGTTCTTCTTCCGATTTTATACCGAAAAATCTTTTTAATCCGTTTTTGAAGGACAATTTATTTCTCCAGATTTTATTTCAAATTTTTATTGAATTAACTTTTTAATAATTCTAATTTTTTTCTTAATAACTCATTAACAGTTTTAGGATTTGCTTTCCCTTTGGTTTCCTTCATAACTTGGCCAACGAAAAATCCAAAAACTTTTTCTTCACCATTTATATATTGTTTAACTTGGCTTTTGTTATTAGTTAAAACCGTTTCCACAATTCTTTCTATCTCAACAGAATCGGAAATTTGAACAAGGTTTTTTTCTTTGACAATTTCAGATGGAGTTCTGTTCTCTTTCAACATTTCTTGAAAAACTTCTTTAGCAATTTTTCCGCTGATCGTTCCATTTTTAATTAGATTGAGAAGCTCGCCAAGATTTTCTGGCTGAACTGAAAAATCTTGTATATCAATTTTCTCATCGTTTACAACTTTTAAAACATCAGTCATTATCCAATTGCTTGCAGATTTATAATCGTCGGTTGTCTCAATTACTTTCTCAAAATAATCAGCTATTGATTTTGTTTGAGTTAAGACTTCAGCATCATATTTAGGAAGATTGTATTTTAAAATTAATTTGTCTTTTCTTTCATCCGGCAATTCAGGCATTTTTCTTGAGATTTCATTTTTCCAATCTTCATTTACAATTACCGGCATTAGATCAGGCTCGGGAAAGTATCTATAATCATGGGCTTCTTCTTTGCTTCGCATAGAGAAAGCTTGGTTTAAATCTGCGTCCCACAATAAAGTTTCTTGAGTTATTTTTCCGTCGTCTTCCAATATTTCAATTTGTCTATCAATTTCAAAATTAATCGCACGTTCAACATTCCGGAATGAATTCATATTTTTAATTTCAGTTTTCGTACCGAATTTTTTTTCACCTTTTAATCTTACAGAAACATTTGCATCGCATCGAAGAGAACCTTCTTCCATGTTGCCGTCGCAAATTCCAAGATATTGAACAATCTGTTTTATTTTAGTTAGGTAAAGATATGCTTCAGTTGAACTTCGTATGTCAGGCTCACTAACAATTTCCATCAAAGGGACACCGCAGCGATTTACATCGATTAAAGAATTATAAGATTGATCATGAATTAGTTTTCCGGCATCTTCTTCCATATGAATTCTTGTGATGCCAATCTTTTTTGTAGTCCCGTCTTGAAATTCAATATTTATATGACCATGTTCGCAAATCGGTTCTTCATATTGCGAAGTTTGAAATCCTTTTGGAAGATCAGGATAAAAATAATTTTTTCGAGCAAAGATTGATTTTTCATTTATTGTGCAATTGGTTGCCAATCCCATAAGCACAGTGAACTCAACAACTTTTTTATTGAGTACTGGCAAAACTCCAGGATGACCTAAACAAATAGGACAAACATTACTGTTTGGAGAATTTCCAAATTTAGTTGAGCATCCGCAAAATGCTTTTGATTCAGTGAGTAATTGTGCGTGGACTTCTAATCCGATAACTGCTTCGTACTTTTCGTTCATTTAGATGAATATTGATTTTCAAGTGTCAAATATAAAAAAGAATTAGTACATATAGAAAGACAATTTAGGGGAAATAGATAAGGATCATAAACTTAGCCAAATAAAAACTCAAAAGTGAGTTCAAAGCTTGATTTTATATTCTTGACTTTAAAATAGCTTTGACATTCATAAAATCATATTTAAAATTTAATTATTATTAAAAATTATTTTTGGATAAAATGGACAATTATAAAAAATTTAAAGCAATGTTAGTGGAAGAAGATGACGGAAACTTTAACATCAAGATTGACGAAAAAACTATTAATGATTTACCTTCTGGCGATGTTTTAATTCGTGTTAAATATTCTTCTCTAAATTATAAAGATGCACTTTCAGCAACTGGCAACAAAGGTGTTACAAGAAAATACCCCCACACTCCTGGAATTGATGCTGCAGGTGTTGTTGAAGAATCATCTGTAAATGATTTTATAATTGGGGATGAAGTTATTGTAACTGGATTCGATCTCGGGATGAATACTTCTGGAGGATTTGGAGAATATATTCGAGTACCTAAAGAATGGATTGTAAAACTTCCTAAGGGATTATCTTTAAAAGAAAGTATGATATTTGGTACGGCTGGTTTTACTGCTGCACTTGCGCTCGAAAAGTTAGAAGGAAACGGATTAAAAAAGTCAGAAGGTGAAGTTCTTGTAACTGGTGCTACCGGAGGTGTTGGCTCTTTGGCCGTTACCATACTATCAAAAGCTGGTTACAATGTTGCTGCAGCAACGGGTAAAATTGATAAAGAAAATTTTTTAAAATCGATTGGCGCAAAAAAAATTTTGAAGAGGGAAGATGCAGATAATTCATCAAGTAAAGCATTATTGAAAACCAAGTGGGATGCTGTTATTGATACTGTTGGTGGAAATATTTTGGCAACTTCTATAAAATCAACAAAATATAATGGGAGCGTTGCTACTTGCGGACTTACTCAGTCTCCAATTCTAAATTCAACTGTCTATCCTTTTATACTTCGAGGAGTAAATTTGTTGGGAATCGATTCTGCACATTGCGAAATGGATTTAAGATTTAAAATTTGGAACAAACTTTCAGCAGAATGGAAACCCGATAATCTTAATTTAATCTATCAAGAATGTTCGCTAGAAGAATTGAAAAGTAAAGTTGATTTAATTCTTAATGGAAAAATTACCGGAAGGATAGTTGTAATTCATTAAAAGTAATAACTTGAAAGAATAATTTTATGCTGACAAAAGATTACATAAAGAGAATGATTGATGTCTTAACTAAAGTTCTTGCACGATTAGTATTTTTAAAACAAGGAAAAGATTTTGAGGAAGCGTTTAAAGAAATTGATCAAGTTACAAAAGAATTATTTGGATTTGACAGATTGCTTATAAATAGTATTTCTGATTCACAATTAATCAAAATGATTGGGAATAATGAATCACTTTTAGCGCCGAACTGTTATTTATTAGGCGTTCTATTTAAAGAGGAAGCCGATATTTATGAACTTCAAAGCTTTTCTAAAAAAAGTTTAGAAAAGTATGAACGGTCATTAAATCTTTTTGTTGAAGGATTGAAAAATTCACCCATTTTAATTGAACCGAGTCAATTAAGTAAAATTGATAATGTTGTTGAGAAGATAGAAGATCAAGAAATTAATATTAGAACCGAAGAAAGTTTATTCTTTTATTATGAATTCACCGGAAAATTTGATAAAGCTGAAGATATAATTTTTGATTTGATTGATTTTAATTCTCAATATAAACTTGATGGTATTTCTTTTTACAAAAGACTTTTAGAAAAATCCGATAATGATCTTATTAAAGGAAATCTTCCGCGGCAAGAGGTAGAAGAAGGAATAGAAATTCTTAAAAATATGAATCATAATAGTAATGATTGAAATGAATTTAATTTAAATTGATTCCGGAATTAAACTTTATGTCTGAAATAAAATTTTTATTTAATCGTTAAGTAAATAAGACACATTTAATAATTTATTATACAGTATTTACGTGCAAATTATTGAATAAGTGAAAACTGATAGTGGTATGAAAGTTGGTTTAACTCATTTGATGATATAAGTTATTTTTTGTTAGAATTAAAATTATAAAATTCTAAGAGTGTGTAAGATGAAAAAGTTATTTTTTATTATAGTTTCATTTTCAGTCGTAATATTTTTTGGATGTGCAACAACCAATCAAAGTATAGTTGTTCAGAATCCTAATCCAACTTTTGCTGAATTAAATAATTACGGTCAATGGATGAGTATTCCTGGAATGGGAACAGTTTGGCGACCTGATTATCAAGCAGGCTGGCAACCATATTCCGATGGATATTGGGCATGGACAAATGATGGCTGGATGTGGGTTTCGAACGAACCTTACGGATGGATTGTTTATCATTATGGTTATTGGAATTATGATGAATCTGTTGGATGGGTTTGGTTTCCAAGTTACGATTGGCAACCAGCAAGAGTTAAGTGGTATCATAATGGCGGTTACATTGGATGGGCACCACTTTTTCCTCCAACAGTTAACCAAACATTAATTTATAATACACATGCTACAAATATTTGGATAGTAGTTCCGGAAAATCGTTTTGTCAATCATGATGTTATTAAATATAGAACAAGAACTGAAACTCCAGGTATACAAAATATTAGAAATCAAAGCGGAGGAAGAGCTCCGGATATAAGAACGATTGAACAAATGACAAATAGAAAAATTGAACCTATAAATCCTATAAGAGAAGAATTATCTGCTGGAAATAGAAGAATAATAAAAGTAAGAATACCAGAAACTCGTCAAGTAAGTCCAGCAACAATACACAACGAACCACAATCTCCAAATGTACCAGTTGTTAATCCACCGGCAAGAAATGATCTAAGGCAAATTGAAAATCCGCCAAGAAAAGAACCGGTCTATCAAAATAATCCACCTCGACCTATAAATAATGAAAGATCGGTACAAAAGGAAAAAATCCGGGAAGAGAATAGAACAAATATAAATCAGCCTAAAAAAGAAAATCGGAATAATGTTAACAAACAAAATTTAAGAAACTCAACAAAAAGAAATGAGCCGGGGAAAAATAAAAATGAAATTAAAAAATCTTCTTCAAATCGTAATGAGAAAGATAAGTCACGAGTAGAAAAGAATAAGGAAAAGAAAATAGAACAGTAAAAAAATTAATAAACTACTAGCTGATGATTTGTAAAATCAAGTTTCAAAATTTTTATTTTTGAAGTTTATGAAAAGAATAAACATATAAAAGGGTTAATAAAATTCGTAGAATAAATTTTATATTATTTGTTTTTATACTGTTATTTGGTTTTGAACAGTTAAATGCACAAATAGGAATAAAAGCAAAAATTTGGGGCAAAGTTATCGATTCCACTACTTCACTTCCAATTTCTGATGTAAATGTTTTTTTAAGCTCAACTACAATTGGAGCAGCAACCGACAAGAATGGAAAATTTGAAATAGATAATGTACCTGAAGGGTCTTATTTTTTAGTTGTTTCTCATGTCGGTTATCAATGGCAAAGCATTCCGATTAAAATAATAAGTCAAAAATCTATTGAACATAATTTCAATTTAACACCAAAGGAAATATATTCGAGCGAAATATTAATTACTGCGAATAAACCTACACAATGGAAAGATGAACTTAAAACTTTTACAGAAGAATTTTTAGGGACAGATGAATATTCAGACTATTGTAAGATTTTAAATCCGGAAGTCTTAAATTTTAATGAAGATGAAAACAACAATATTTTAACTGCTTCTTCAGACAGTACAATTATTGTAGTAAATGGTGCATTAGGATATAGAATAGAATTACTTCTTGTGAAATTTGAATATAAACCAAATGTTAAAATTCAATTTTTAGTATTGCCAAAATTTTTACTATTAAAACCTAGAGATGAAAAGGAAAAACAAATTTGGGAAAGTAATAGATTATATTGTTATAGAGGATCGCTTAGACATTTTTTGTCATCTGTTGCAAGAAATAAAATTGAAGATGAAGGCTTTAAATTATTATCAGGCAATTTAGAAAAATTACTAACAGGTTCTGGCAATTATTTGGATCCGAAAAAATTAAAGATTGAACCTGATGAACTAACATCTCATGTTCGTTTTTATTACAACGGTTTTTTAGGAGTTGAATATTTGAATTCCATTAATAATCCTCCGAGTATTTTAAAATTCAATTCAGGTTATGTTTTAATCGACACACTTGGAAATATTTATAATCAATTTCCATTTGATGAATATGGATATTGGACACAAGAAAGAATCTCGCACATGCTTCCGCTAGATTATATTCCATCAAAGAAAAAATAAAAATTAAGATTTTGAATGAATGATTTTATAAATTAAAAAAGCCCTGTAACCGGGCGATTACTGGGCTTTAGCTCCTTGCATCAAAAGGCAGGGGAGAACCTTTTGAAAGAGCCACTTAAAAAATAGTGGTTCATAATTTAATTTTCCATATTTAATTTTCTTGTGTGTTGCGAATCACTAAACTTATTTTCATTAGAATTTTAATTCAGAAAAAAGATTTTTACGCAAGACTAAAAAAATACTTTCAATGAAAAATTATTTAGTTTAAAATTGAATAGCATCTTTATAAAAAAAAATCTAAGTTCGACACATCTTTTTTAATTTTAAATGTATAAATAAAAATATTTATAATAAGTTATGATTACTTATAGCATAACCACAATAGTAAAAAAGGAAGTTGAACAAGAGTGGTTTCAGTGGATGAAGGACAAGCATATTCCAGATATTTTGCATACTGGATATTTTAATAACCATAGAATGTTTAAAGTTAGAATTCCAACTAGCTTAGAAGGTGAAGTGACATATATAATTCAGTATGAATGTCAATCAATAGACGATTACTTAACTTATGCTGAAAAAGAAGCGCCAAGACTTCAGGCAGAATATACATCAAAGTTTGTAGGAAAAGTTACAGCTGCCAGGACCGTAATGGAAATGGTTTAATTGAAACAAAATTACTTCAAAAAAATTTCACGCCCTTATATCAATTTTAAAATAAATAGAGCTATGTTAATATATTGCCCGTTCAAATAATTATTCTTACTTTTTGAATGGACTTCATTTTATTAAATAGATGTGCAAAAATTTATCAAAGGAAAATTGTGGGAAAACATTTAATAAAGTTAGTGATATTATTTTTAGTTGCTCTATACATTGTTTCTTGTTCAGAAAAAAATGATAATAAACAAATATCATCGAATACAATTTCCTATCCAGAAGTAAACATAATTGATGCTGCTCAGTTAAGAAATAAAATAGAAAATAGATACGGAAGAACTTTATTTATTAATGTTTGGGCAACTTGGTCAGAACCAAGTGTTAAAGAACTACGCGATATTCAAAAATTATATAAAACATACAAAGATGATGTAGATTTCCTAAATTTAACTGTTGATTTATCATCAAAAAAAGATTCAGTTATTTTGCCATTTCTTAAAAAAGAAAAATTTGATTTGCCTGTTTTCATTGTTGATGAGAAAAGTGGAATGGAAATAATGAAAATGTTAAGTCCAAAGTGGAATGGCGGTATTCCGGCATCATTTATATTTGATAAATATGGAAGAAGAGAAATTTTTATTCTCGGGCGGCAAACTTTTGAAAATTTTAGTAAAGGAATTGATAGCGTAAATGTATTAAAATAATTTTTAATTTTATGGATGTTAGTAAAATAAAAATAATATCCAGATTTTTTATTTGTACAGCTCTGCTTTTTATTATCGATTGCCGAAATGAAGTTTACGATCCCAATAACAGAGATTCAAATATTAATGAACCGATAATTTTGAATTACTATAATTCTTTTACATTTATGATTAACGCTAACAACATCACTTATTACGATGTTGAAAATACAAATCTTGAAGAACCTTTATCGGAAATAAATATTGGAATAGAAAATTACAAAGCTGGTTATGTTGAAATTTTTGTTACCAATAAAAATCTTGTTTCATTATACAGCCAAAAGTTGACGAGAAATACAGAAAATTTAACCTCAACTTTAAAGGGATATTCCCCTGAAAGGCTGGCGATAAATTTCCATAATTTTACAGGAAACCTAAAAATTGTATTAAGTAGTTCATTCTAATTGTTCATCCTCATTTTCACATCAATTATTTCTTTCAATATTCTAAGAATTAATAATTCTTGAATGTTCTTATTAAACCATATATTTTAAAATTCAAATTCGAATTTATTTGTGCTTATTTTTATTTGGGAAATACTGCTATGCCTTTTAATGTATTTGAAATAAAAAAATTTTCTATTTCTGATTCTGTATCTCTTCCAACGAGAGATGAAATTGAAGAAAAATATAAATGGGATTTATCTCACATTTATGAAACAGATAATAAATGGGAAGAAGATTTTATTTGGGTTGAAAAAAATATTTCTAATTATAAAAAATTTGAAGGTAAACTCTCGGAAGATTCCAATGTTTTATTAGAGTGCTTACAGTTTGATGATTCAATTGGAATGAAAATAGACAGACTCCATTTATATGCTTCACTTGCTAAAGACAGCAATATGAAAGTATTTAAATATCAAGCGATGGATGAAAGGATTTTGAATCTAGCAACAAAGGTTTCATCCGCTGCTTCATTTATTCGTCCAGAGTTATTAGAAATTCCGGTAGAAAAATTAAAACTTTTAATTGATTCTAAAAATGAATTAAAAGTTTATAAGCATTTTTTTGATGATTTGTTAAGGACAAAAAATCACACTCTTAAAAAAGAACTTGAAGAACTATTAGCGCAGTCTAGTGAAATAACGCAAGTACCTTACAATGCTTTTTCAATGTTTACAAATGCAGATATGAAATTTCCAATAATAAAAGACGACGAGGGAAATGATTTTGAAATATCTCATGGCAGATATTATACAGCAATGTATTCTTTAAACAGAAATTTTAGAGAAAGAGCATTTAAAAATTATTTATCTGAATATAAGAACTATGCTAACACTTTCTCTGTTCTTTTTAATGGGAATTTAAAAACAAATATTTTTACAGCAAAAGCCAGGAAATATAATTCAACCAGAGAAGCTGCATTAGATAGAAATAATATTCCAGTATCTGTATATGATGAATTAATCCGCTCAGCAAATATTAATTTTAAGCCGCTTCATAGATGGGCATCATTAAAGAAAAAAATATTAAAACTCGATGAACTTCATCCGTATGATGTATATGTTAATTTATTTCAAAATGGACCAGAAAAAAAATATTCTTTTGAAGAAGCAAAAGAAATTGTTTTGAAAGCATTAAAATTATTAGGTGAAGAATATTTATCTTCGCTGAAAAAAGCTTTTAATAACCGCTGGATTGATGTTCATGAAACTCAAGCAAAAAGAAGTGGTGCCTATTCATCGGGAACTACATTTGGCATTCATCCTTATGTGCTTTTAAATTGGAATGGTTTGCTTAATGATGTTTTTACCCTTGCACATGAAATGGGGCATAATATGCATTCATTTTACACGGGAAACTCTCAGCCCTATCCATATGCGAACTATTCAATTTTTCTTGCGGAAGTAGCTTCAACTTTTAATGAATCATTATTACTTGATTATTTAATTGATAATTCTGAATCGAAAATTGAAAAGCTGGATTTGATGGAAAAATATTTAAGCAACATAACATCAACTTTTTATCGACAAGTTATGTTTGCAGAATTTGAATCTTCGGTTTATGAAAAAGTTGAAAGTGGAATTGCTCTAACGCCAGATTTGCTTTGTAAACTTTACAGAGAGCTTTATCAAAAATATTGGGGGCCAGAAATGATTATTGATGAAGAAGAAGATTATACTTGGACAAGAGTTCCGCATTTTTATTATAACTTTTATGTATATCAATATGCTACAGGGTTTGCAGCATCTGAAGCACTTGTAAAAAAAGTAAAAGAAGAAGGCGAACCCGCAGTGAAAAAATATTTAAACTTTTTAATGTCTGGTAGTTCTGATTATCCAATCAATATTTTGAAATCTGCTGGTGTTGATATGAATTCTCCAGAACCAGTTTTAGCTGTAACAAAAAAAATGGATTACTTATTAAATGAAATCGAAACTCTTATTGAGTAAGAATTTATTTCCAAATTACTTTTCAAATAATTAACCGTGAAATTTTTATAAATTATAACTAGGGATAAATCTGTATGAAAATATATTCTAAAAAAGATTTGAATGATTATCATCAATCACTTACTTATGATGATATTAGCTTAATACCAGTGGAAATATCCAGAATTCGTTCTAGGACAGAAGCCGCTACATCATGTAAATTTTTGGATTTGAATCTTGCATTGCCAGTAATTTCCAGTCCGATGGAATCTGTTACGGGAATTGAAATGGCAGAAGAATTAAATCGATTAGGCTGTTTAGGAATTTTAAATCGATTTGATTCATCGCTTGAAGAAGTGCTAAATAATCATACGGAACAAAATGGGATTAAGTCTGTTTCAATTGCGCTAAATACCTCTTTGGATGTTATTGAAAAATTAGCTGAACATCATAGTATAATTTGCATTGACACAGCCAATGCAAACAATCATGCTGTACTAAAAAGAACTGAAGAATTAAAGAAGAGATTTGATGTTAAAATTATTATCGGAAATATTGCTCATGGCGCAAGCTTAAGACAAATGGAAAGCGCCGGTGCAGATGCTGTTAGAGTTGGCATTGGCAGTGGCAGTGTTTGTACAACTTCAATACAAACCGGGATTGGAATTGGTCAAGTTTCGTCTTTATTAAGTGTTTTATTTGCAAGACAAGAAATGAATTTAAAAATCCAAATTATAGCAGATGGCGGAATAAAAAGTCCTGGAGACGTTGCTAAGGCGATGGCATTAGGTGCCGATGCAGTTATGCTTGGACGAATGCTTTCTGGAACAAAAGAAACCCCTGGTGAAGTGATTAAATATAATGGGCAGCTTTGGAAAAAATATCGTGGTTCTGCTTCTTTTGGAGTAAAAATGAGAAATGAATTTATTGAAGGCGAAGAAACTATGGTTGGTTATAAAGGTGTAGTAAAAAATGTTATTGATAGTATTTCTGATGGACTAAGAAGTTCTATGAGTTATATGAATTGTTTCAATTTAGAAGAATTGAAAAAAATAGAAACCTTTGCAGTACTTTCAAACAGTTCTTATATAGAAAGATTACCCAAAGTTTAATTTTATTTAGTAAAAAAATAAGACGTTAAAATTTATGAAAAGTTATATTTCCTTTGCCTTAGCATTAATTTTTTGTTCAACAATTTATCCTCAGAAAAAAGCATTTACAATTGACGACCTTTATAAGATTAAGAATGTTGGTGCGCCAGTGGTTTCAAATAAAGGAGAGATGATTGCTTTTACCGTAACTGATTATAACTTATCGAAAGGAAGTTCAAATTCGGAAATTTATGTTATGAAATCTGACGGAACTGATATTCGTAACATTTCTCTAAGTGAACAACAAGATTATGATCCAATCTGGTCTAGTGATGATAATGGAGTTTATTTTATATCAACTAGAAATGGCGTACCTGAATTATTTTATTATTCTTTTGAGGATGATAAAACAAGTCAAATTACTTTTATTCAATCTGGAGTTGATGCGCCGATAATTTCGCCAAATGGTGAATTTGTTGCTTTCTCTACCGATGTTTATCCAAGTTGTGGTGATAACGAAAATTGTAATAAGGAAATTGATTCTGCAACATCGAATGGCCCGATTCAAGCATATCTAGCTGACCATCTTTTATTTAGGCATTGGACTGATTACTCCAGCGGTAAGTATACTCATATTTTTATTTATGATTTAATAAAACATAAATATGTTGATGTTACTCCAGGTAAATTTGTTTCACCAACGTTTATGCTTGGAGGCGGCGTTGGTTATAACTTCTCACCGGATAGTAAAGAACTATGTTTTGTTTCAAACCATGATCCTCATCCTGAAGCTTCAACAAATGCAGATCTTTGGATTGTTCCTGTAACCGGAGGTTCAGCGATTGACATAACAAAAAATAATAAAGCTTGGGATGGCTGGCCAATTTATTCACCCGATGGAAAATATATCGCTTACAGAACTCAAGAAATTCCAAACTATGAATCAGATAGATTTAGAATTGCTCTTTACGATAGGATGTCGAAAACTTCAAAAGTAATTACTGAAAAATTTGATAATTGGGTCGATGATTTTAAATGGGCACCAGATTCAAAATCGATTTATTTCACTGGTGAATATGAGGGGTATTCTCCAATTTATAATATCGATATTAATTCTGAAAAAATTAATGAAGTTAGCGGGGAAAAATCAATTTTTGGTTTTGACATTTCACCAAATGGGAAATACATATATTATCTTGCAAGATCAGTAGATAAACCTGGAGAAATTTATTTATTAAATCTTACAAATGATTTAAATATTGAAATGACAAACTTCAATAAACAAATTTTAGATGAAGTTGATGTTAGGCCTGCTGAAAAGTTGTGGATTAAAGGTTCTGGTGGAGATAAAATAGAAGTTTTTATTGTTAAGCCGCATGATTTTGATCCAAATAAAAAATATCCACTAATTCTTAATGTTCACGGAGGTCCGCAAATGCAGTGGATGGATTCATTTCGCGGTGATTGGCAAGTATATCCTGGTGCTGGATATGTTGTTGCTTTTCCAAATCCGCATGGCTCTACTGGTTATGGCCAAAAGTTTACTGCGGAAATTTCTGGTGATTGGGGAGGAAAAGTTTTTGAGGATTTAATGGATGTTACCGACTCACTTCAAAACTTACCTTATGTAGATAAAAATAGAGTGGGTGCAATGGGATGGTCCTATGGCGGATACATGATGAATTGGTTTCAAGCAAAGACAAAAAGATTCAAATGTTTAGCGTCAATGATGGGACTTTATGATCTAAAATCTTTTTGGGGATCAACTGAAGAACTTTGGTTTCCAAATTGGGAGTTGAAAGGGCAGCCATGGAATTCAAATGATTACGAAAAATGGTCTCCTTCAAATTATGTTAAAAATTTTTCAACACCCGCGCTAATTATTACTGGTGAAAAAGATTATAGAGTACCATATACCCAAAGCATAGAATATTTTACAACATTACAAACTCTTGGTATAGATTCCAGATTAATTATTTTTAAAAATGACGGACACTGGCCTAATTATATTAAATCAATGCCATTATATTACGATGCACATCTTGATTGGTTTCATAAATATTTAGGTGGAAAAGCTGCTCCGTACGATGTGAAAAAAATGATAGAAAATTTGGAAAGATGAATTAAATATTCTAAAACATTTAGAATCAATATTTAAGTTTTTTATAATTTAATCTTATGCATTGGTTCGAAATTACTATTTGCATAATAATCATAAATATTAAAATTATTACTTAAATTATTTGTTGAAGGAATTAAATTGTTCTTTCGATAGATTATAGAATTTCCCTTATTTATATTTTGCTTTTGATTAGTAATGATCGATGGTTCTTCATTCAGAATTTTGAAACGATTTGGTCTGGTGTTAATTTTTTCTTCTTTTATAGCTAATTGTTCAACCTCAAAATTTTTAGATAAATCTGGAACTGTTTGCTTCATGTAAGGCTTTATTCTATTCCTATCTTTAAGCTTAAAAATAAAATAGGAAATGAGAACAATAATAGTTGATGTTAAAGCAAATAACTTGAGAGTGAAAATTATTATTTGTAACAGTTCCATTTTTCTTCCATAATTTTTGAATTATTTTACAAGTATTGTACCATAGTAATTTTTTTTATTTTTCTATATTATTGAGTTTAAACAATTGAATTACTGAGAAAACATTATCAATTTGAGACTTATTTGTTAGATTTGGATACTTTAAGATATTAGCTTTTGATTTGATTTTATTTATATTGTTTGATAATTTAAATCTTGAAATTATAATGATTTATATAGTAATTATAAAAATATAGGGTATAATCATGACGAAGGCAGATATTGTTGATAAAGTTGCATCGGGAACAGGGCTAACAAAATTAGAAACAGAAGCTATTATTGAAGGTTTTTTTAAAACTGTTATAGAAACCTTAAAAGAAGGAAAAGGAATTGAAATCCGTGGTTTTGGAAGTTATAAAGTAAAAAAGAAAAATTCTAGACAAGCTAGAAATCCCAAAACTGGTGAATCTGTTTATGTTCCAGAGCATTACGTCCCAACATTTAAATTTTCAAAAGATTTTAAAGAACTTGTAGATCAAGGTATGAAAGAGTCGAAATCGAATGGTTAAGTTTTGTCCTGAGTGTGGTTCTAAATTTGACAGAAAATATAAATTTTGCCCTGATTGTGGTTTTAATTTAAGTAAACATGAAAGTGATTCAACTGAAAGTTTTCAGCAGTCTGCTAGTGCGGAAGCTTCAGTTGATAATTTAAATAAAATTATATGCGATAATTGCGGGGAAGAAAATGATATTAATAATTCAAATTGTGTAAGCTGCGGAGTAAAGTTATCAAACAGAAAATTGCCTGCATCAGATAATTTAAACGTACCTAAAGCTTATACTAAGAAACAAAATACAAATAAAAAAGGGAAACCTAATAATAGTATTAAACAAAATATTATTAATCCACAAAAGAAAAATTTAAATAAAATCAAATCAATAACTATTATAGCAATTGGACTTGGAGTTGCATTAATAATTTTAATGTTTTCTGGTGTTTTTGATTCGATAATTTCGCCTAGTAGTACTTCGGTTAAAAATATGGATCAAAACTCCGGTGTAGATTTAGCAAATATTCAAAAAATTAATTCATTGGAAGAAGTTGTTAAAAATAATCCCAAAGATTCAAAATCAATTTTGGAATTAGCACACCTAAAAAATGATTCTGGAATGTACGAGCAGGCAATAGTAAATTATAAACAGTATCTTTCATTAGTCCCTTCTGATCCTGATGCTAGAATTGATATGGGGATTTGTTATTATAATTTACAAAACTATGACGAAGCAATAAATCAAATGGAACAAGCTCTAAAATATGATCCTAAGCATCAAATTGGATTTTTAGATTTGGGTATAGTTAATTTAGCAGCTGGAAATTTAAATAAATCAAAAGAATGGTTAGAAAAAGCTGTTAAGCTAGACCCTAATTCAGAATATGGAAAAAAAGCGGAAGAACTTTTAAAATCACATAATAATCAATCAATTGGAGGTAACTAATGCCTTGCGGCAGAAAAAGAAAAAGACATAAAATGTCTACTCATAAAAGGAAAAAAAGATTAAGAAAAAATCGTCATAAGAAAAAATTAAGATAAATTGATTTATTTTTTCTGTAAAAGATGGTAAATGAAATATTGCATTTACCATTTTCTTTTTATTAAGCCATCTTAGCTCAGCTGGTAGAGCAGCGCATTCGTAATGCGCAGGTCGCCGGTTCGATCCCGGCAGATGGCTCTTGAAAAAAATAAAAAATGTGGGGAAATTCTTGTATTTAATATTTTACTTTAATTATTTCTTTTAAGTTATAATATTAAATTACTTACGCTGGCCAAAAATATCCAAAATGTCACTTAAAGTATGTTTTTTACCCAAAAATCAAAAGATTTTTCTTGACATTATGATATTTTTTCCCTTATTTTGGGGAGTAGTGGGGAATTGTGGTGAAAAAACCAAAAATTGGAATTGAATTTGTTTAGAGGACAATTTACATATTCAGTTGATTCGAAAGGCAGAGTTAGTATTCCTGCAAAACTAAGAAAGCATGTCTCTGCTGAAGCAAATGATACGTTTGTTATGACAATTGGAACTGTAAATTGCATTGATGTCTATCCACTGGATCAATGGCAGCAAATTGAAGCAAAATTGTTGGAACTAAATGCCTATCAGCCAAAAGATGGAAAATTTATTAGAATGATTTTGCAAAATGCTTCTGATGATACTTTAGATTCTCAGTCTAGAATATTAATTCCTCAAAGCCTTTTGCAACATGCAAAAATTGAAAAGGAAGTTTTGATTTTAGGAGCTTTAAAGAAAATCGAACTCTGGAATCCAAAAGTCTTCGAAGAATATTTAAAGCAAACTCCAGAAACTTACGAACAAATAGCAGCAGAAGTAATGGCACAATGATGAATTACCATCATACGCCTGTATTATTAAATGAGTCCTTACAATATCTGATTACCGAAAAATCAGGAATTTATTTTGATGCAACACTTGGATTTGGCGGACACTCTCAAGGAATATTGAAAAATTTAAATCCAGATGCTTTGCTAATTTCGACAGATGTTGATCTTGACGCGTTCAAGTTTTCGAAAAAAAAATTCAATCAAGAACATAGAATAAAAATTTATAATTATAATTTCTCGCAGATTGATGTGATAACAAAAATTGAATCATTAGATGGTTATAATGGAATTTTTGCTGACCTTGGAGTTTCTTCTTTCCAATTAGACAATATTGAAGCCGGTTTTTCGTTTAGAAGTGAAGCGAAATTGGATTTAAGAATGGATAAATCTAAAGGTGTAGATGCTTCAGAAATTATAAACTCTTACTCAGAAGAAGAATTAGCAAATATAATTTATAAATATGGTGAAGAAAAAAATTCTAGAAAAATTGCTAGAAAAATTTGTGAATTTAGAAAAATAAGTAAAATAAATACTACAACTTCATTAGCTAAAATTATAGAAGATATTACTTCTCCAAAATTTAGAATTAAAACTTTGTCAAGAGTATTCCAAGCTTTTAGAATTTATGTGAATGACGAATTAGGGCAATTAGAAAAATTTTTACATAAATCAATTGAATTGTTGACTAGAGGAGGAAGAATAGTAATTCTTTCCTATCATTCACTTGAAGACAGAATTGTAAAAGAAATATTTAAATATGAAACTCTAGATTGTATTTGCCCAAAAGATTATCCAGTCTGTAAATGCAATAAAGAAAGAAGACTTAACATTCTTACAAAAAAACCGGTTGTTCCAAGCGATGATGAAATTCGGATTAATTATCGAGCCAGAAGTGCTAAATTAAGAGCAGCAGAAAGAATATGAAAAAAAGCGCTAAGCCAATTATTTTTTTTATACTCTTTGCTTTTGTAAGCTCTACGTTAATGACATTAATTTATGTTGGTGTGCGGCTTGAATGTGAAAAATCAACAAAAGAAAAAGTACTTACCGAAGAAAAATTAAGTGATTTGAAAAATTGGAAAATAAATTTGATAGCTCAAGATCAAGCATTGTTATCGGAAGAAAGGATTGTGAACATTGCAGAAAATGATTTAGGAATGATTAAAAGAACTGACCCAACCATTGTGCTAAAAGTTGATAAAGATAAGATTGAAAAAATATCCAAGCAATTAGATAAAAAATATGAGTAACTCAAGAGCTTTAATAGTAATTGTATTTATTGTAGTTTTTTTCGCTGCTTTACTAATTAGACTTTTTGATATACAAATTATAAAAAGTGATAACCTTAAGTTTTTTGCAAAGCGTCAGCAGATTGTTGTAGAGAAAGTTCTTGCCGAGCGAGGATTAATTTATGATAGGAATAATCTGCTTCTTGTTTATAACCGAAATGATGTTTCTTTTTATGTTGACCTAAGAATGATAACAAAAAAAGATAAAATAAAAATTGCAAATAAATTTTCTACTGTATTTGGAGGAAGTAAACAATCTTATCTTTCAGCTATGAATGATTCTGGTAAAACTATTTGTATTTTGAAAAAAGCTCCAAGTGAAAAAGCATTATTGGTAAAAGATTTTAAAATAAACGGATTATTCTATAGAGAGGATCCGACAACAGTTTATTATTATAAAGATTTGGCATCACATGTTCTTGGTTATGTTGGAAGTGATTATAAAGGTGTTGATGGAATTGAGAGATCATGTGATGATTTATTATCCGGACAAGATGGAAGTATGGTAGTTCTTCGCGATGCAATTGGTGATATGATTACAGTTGAAGAATCGCAAACAAAAGCAGCGGTTCCTGGTGCAAGTATTTATCTAACTATTGATAAAACTTACCAATCAATTTTAGAACAAGAATTAAATGATGGATTGGAAAAATTTGGCGGTACTTCTGCTGTCGGTATTATTATGAATCCAAACAATGGTCAAATTTTAGCTCTGGCTAATTCAGCAGATTATGATCCGAATGAATATTGGAAGTTTAGCGATACGGTTAGGCGAGATAGAGCAGTTACAGATTCTTATGAACCAGGCTCAACATTTAAATCTTTTACAATGGCAGCTCTTCTTGATAAAAACCTTTGTAATCTGGATGAAAATATTTATGTAGAGAACGGAAGATTTAAATTTAAAAATGTTTACATAACCGATGCGCATAAAAGTCAGTGGCTAACTGTTCGCGGAGTAATTGAAGAATCAAGCAATATTGGGATGTCTAAATTAGTCCAACGTTTGGATGATGATACTTTTTACAAATATTTGCGTGCATTCGGATTTGGGAATTATACATCGGTTGAACTGCCTGGCGAAGTAAGAGGTTTACTGAGAAAGCCCAATGAATGGGGACAGGTTACAAAAGAATTTATGTCCTTTGGATATGGGGTAATGGTAACTCCAATTCAATTGATTAGTGCATATGCGGCGATAGTTAATGGTGGAGTTTTATTTCAGCCACAAATAATTGAAAAAGAAGTTGGGCACAATGGACAATTGATTTATCAAAGTTCGCCAAAAGAAATTAGAAGAGTAATTTCAGAAAATACTTCTTTGAGAATGAGAAATTTATTGGTTGGAGTTGTAAAAGAAGGAACAGGTACTAATGCTCAATTAAAATCTGTTACTGTTGGCGGAAAGACTGGAACATCGCAGAAATTAATTGATGGTAAATATTCTAAAGAACAATATAACTCTTCGTTTGTTGGATTTTTCCCGGCAGATAATCCTCAAATAGTTTGTTTAATATTAGTAAATTCTCCTACTGTTGGAAGATATGGCGGTTCTGTTGCCGCTCCTATTTTCAAAAACGTTGCTGAAAAAATTATTGATTTAAATCCAAGTCAATTTAAAGATTTTCAAAATATTCCTATTCAAAAAGATATTTTGATTACAAAAAATGCAAGTGAATCAAAACCTCAAAATTTAACTACTTCAAATTCTACCGATTCAACAAAATATTTTTTGTCGCTTCAAAAAATTAATAATATGCCAGATTTAAAAAATTATTCATTAAAAGATGCCATACTGATTTTATCGAAGCTTGGAATTAAATATAAAATTTATGGTTCTGGAAGAGTCGTTTCGCAAAGTATTCAGCCGGGCGATCAAATTCAACCAGGCATTTTCTGCGAGTTAAATTGTAAAGAACAAATGGTTGCAGGAGCAGTGGTTTATTAATGGAATTAACTCAATTAATAAATAGCGTAAAAACAATCCAAGTTATTGGAGAAGCGCAGCGTAAAGACGTTTCTGGTATCTATTACGATTCGCGCAGAGTTATAAAAAATTCAGTTTTCGTCGCAATAAAAGGATATAAAACGGATGGACATAACTATATCCTTGATGCAATAAATAAGGGCGCCATTGCCATTATTCTTGAAGACAATCTGAGTGTTCCGGATGAAATATTTACACATGATAAAATTGCAAAAATTCTAGTCAAAAACAGTCGGATTGCATTGGCTGAAATTTCAAATTCATTTTTTAAAGAACCTTCAAAAAAAATAAAGCTAATTGGAATAACCGGTACAAATGGTAAAACCACAACTTCATATTTTGTTAAAAGCATTTTAGAAGCAGCAGGACACAAAGTTGGCTTAGTCGGAACCATTGCGAATTTTATTGGAGAAAAAGAAATTAAGTCTTCAATGACAACTCCCGAATCAAGCGATTTGAATGAACTGTTTTTAGAGATGATTACTGAAAAATGTTCCCATGCTGTAATGGAGGTTTCATCGCACTCACTAGCTTTGAGCAGAGTTTATGGGCTTAATTTTAGTGCCGCCATTTTTACAAATTTAACTTTAGACCATTTAGACTTTCACCAAAGTTTTGAAAATTATTTAAACGCAAAAAAGATTTTGTTTGATTCTCTCGACGAATCTTCTTTTGGCATTTATAATCTTGATGATGAAAATAGCCAAGTAATGATTAGCAGCTCAAAAGCAAAACATTTTTCATACGGAACTTCTCCTAAATCTGATTTTCATTTGAAAAATATTCAATATGATTTAAGTGGAACTTCTTTTGTAATTGAATACAATCAAAAAAATTATAATGTATCAACTTCCTTAGTAGGCGAGTTTAACGCTTACAATGCAATTGCCGCTTTTGCAGCAACAGTTTTACTTGGTGTTGATGAAAAAAAAGCAATTGAAGGAATTAGAAATACAAAACAAGTCCCTGGCAGATTTGAAGTTGTTGGAAACGGTGCAAAAAAAGTTATTGTTGATTATTCTCATACTCCTGATAGTCTTGAGAAAACATTAATTGCAATTGAGAAAATTGTAAAAGATGAGAAGCGCATTTATACTGTCTTCGGATGCGGAGGAAATCGAGATAAATCAAAAAGACCTTTAATGGGTAAAATTGCTTCCGATAAAAGTAAAATGGCAATTGTTACTTCTGATAATCCAAGATTTGAAGATCCATTTCAGATTATTGAAGAAATCAAAGCTGGAATTGAAAAAAATAATTTTAAAGTTATTGAGAATAGAGAAGAGGCAATCAAATTTGCTATTCAGAATTCTGAAGATGATGCTGTTATTTTAATTGCTGGCAAAGGACATGAAAATTATCAAGAAATTAAAGGGATTAGAAATCATTTTTCCGATAAAGAAATTGCTGAAAAATATTTAATGAAATGAAAAAAAATATTTTAACTATAGACGACTTATTTGAAATTCCAACTGCTGCTGTTTATAAGCCTGAAAGCTATATTCCTGCAACTTCAGTTTTTATTGATTCAAGACTAGTACAGAAAGGTTCAATATTCATTGCCATTAAAGGTGATAAATTTGACGGGCATGATTTTGTTAATGAAGCTGTAAAGAAAGGTGCTTCAATAGTAATTATAAATGAAAAAAAATTATCTGAATTTAATAACCTTTCAATTCCAGTAATGACAGTTCGTGACACTGTTCTTGCTCTTGGTGAAATAGCAAAAACTTGGCGAAATAAATTAAATACAAAAATTATTGGCATCACGGGAAGTGCTGGGAAAACTACAACTAAAGAAATGCTTGCTGCAATTCTGAGTGTCAAATATAAAATTAATAAAACAGTTGGAAACAACAATAATCATATTGGAGTTCCACTAACTTTGTTAAGTACAACTGATGAACATGAATTTCTGATATTAGAATTTGGCACAAATCATTTTGGAGAGATTGCATACACAGCTAAGATCGCTCAACCAGATTATGCTTTAATAACAAATATCGGAAATTCTCATTTAGAATTTTTAAAAAATAGAAAAGGAGTTTTAGAAGAAAAATCTGCTTTGTTTGACGCCGTTGCCACAAAGAATGGTTATGTTTTCATCAATAACGATGATGTAATGTTGAATAAAACAATGCTCAATTATTCTAAAAGAATTACCTTCGGCTTTAGCAGTGCAGCTGATGTAAAAGGCGCAATAAAAAAATATAATGATGAAGGCAAACCTGAAATTGAAATCTTATATAAAGACAAAAAATTTGAACAACAGCTTAATTTATGTGGCGAACAAAATGCGCAAAATTTTCTTGCCTCAGCTGCGGTTGCTTTAAAGTTGGGATTAAACAAAATAGAAATAGCAAATGGTCTTGCAAAATTTAAACCAGTTGATAAAAGGTTGAATGTTAAAAAGATTAAAAAATGTATTTTGATTGATGATACATACAATGCAAATCCAGAATCGATGAAATATGCAATTGATTTAATGAGCAAAATAAAAAATCATGAAAACAGAATTGTAATACTTGGTGACATGCTCGAGCTTGGTGAAAATAGTGTAAAATTACATATTGAACTTGCTAAAGTTATAAAGCGGAACAAAATTACTAAAGCTTTTTTAATTGGCAGTCAAATGATAAACCTACATATTGAATTGAAAAAATTAGAAGTTGATTCAACACATTTTATGGATAGAAAACTTTTGGAAAAAACTTTAACGGAATTAAGTTACAAAAGTTCAATTGTTTTGGTGAAGGGTTCTAGGGGAATGAAGATGGAAGAATTTGTAAAAATTATTGAAGATAAGGCGCATGATTAATGCTTTACTATTTATTTGATTATATAAATAAGATTTTTAGCCCACCGGGATTTAGATTATTCCGGTTCTTAACTTTTAGATCTGCAATCGCTGCAATCACTGGATTATTTCTTTCACTTTATCTTGGCCCAAAATTAATTTCTATTTTACAGAAAAAACAAATTGGTGAAGCAAAGAAAGTTGATGGGCCAAAATCTCATTGGTCAAAAGCAGGAACTCCGACTATGGGCGGAATAATATTAATTCTTTCAGTTGTTATTCCGGTTTTACTTTGGGCAGATATTAAAAGCATTTATATAATTTTAATTTTAGTTGGCACTGTTTGGCTTAGTGCTGTAGGCTTTTTAGATGATTATTTAAAAGTTATTAAAAAATATCCTAACGGTTTAATTGCTCGCTATAAACTTTTAGGACAAGTGATTATTGGTTTAATTGTCGGCGCTGTAATTTATTTTTCTCCTCAATTTGCAGGAGTTAATACTTTAACAACAGTTCCTTTTTTAAAAAATGTAAATTTTGATTTTTCATATTTGTATATACCTGTAGTTATTTTTATAATCACTGCAACTTCTAATGCTGTTAATTTAACTGACGGACTAGATGGTTTAGCGATTGGCGTAACTACAATAGTAATGCTTGCACTTGCGTTAATTAGTTATGTTAGCGGAAATGCAATTTATGCATATTATCTTAACATTATGTACTTACCTGGTTCAGGAGAATTAACAGTTTTTGTTTCTGCCTTAGTCGGTGCATCGTTAGGATTCCTTTGGTTTAACTCTTACCCAGCGCAGGTTTTTATGGGAGACACTGGCTCACTTGCAATCGGTGGTGCATTTGGAATTCTTTCTGTCCTTATTAAGAAAGAATTATTAATTCCAATTCTTGGCGGAATATTTTTTATGGAAACTGTTTCAGTAATTATTCAGAGAGTTTATTTTAAGTACACAAAGAAAAAATATGGTGAAGGAAAAAGAATTTTTAAGATGGCTCCTATTCATCATCATTTTGAAATGCTCGGTTGGCCGGAACCAAAAATTGTAATGAGGTTTTATATCATTGCAATTATTCTTGCAATAATTAGCTTAGCATCATTTAAGGTTAGGTAATGGAAATTAAAGATAAGAAAATATCTATAATTGGCGCAGTTAGAAGCGGAATTGGTGCTGCAAAATTAATTCAAAAGCTCGGAGGATTTCCATTTGTAAGCGATTCTGGTTCCGAAACAAAATTAAAAGACTCAATAAAAAAATTAAAAGAGCTGAAAATTGATTTTGAAATAGGAAATCATTCTGAAAAAATTTTTAATTGTGATTTGATGATTGTAAGTCCTGGAGTTCCATCTAATGCTGAAATTTTAAAGAAAGCCAGTAAAAAAAATATTCCTATGATTAGTGAAATAGAACTAGCTGCTTCTTTTTGTAAAGGAAATATAATTGCAATAACTGGTACAAATGGTAAAACTACTACAACAAGCTTGTGCACTCATGTAATGAATAATTGTGGTTTTAAAACATATGAAGCTGGAAATATCGGCACAGCTTTTTCTGAAATTGCACTCGATGTTAAAGAAAATGAATTTGTCTCGCTTGAAGTCTCTAGCTTTCAACTTGATTTAATTGATAAATTCAAACCAAAAGTTGCAGTTATTCTAAATATTACTCCAGACCATTTAAATAGATATGAAAATAAATTTGAAAATTATATTAACTCAAAGCTAAAAATTTTCAAAAATCAAGATAAGAATGATTTTCTTATTCTGAATTTTGATGATTCTACTTTGAGTGATTCAATTAAAAAATTTGGTAGCCAAAATTTCTATTTCTCTCTTTCATCCGATCAGGCTAACGGCTGCAGCGTAAGGGATGAAAAAGTAATTTTCAAAAAAGAAGATAAAAAATTATTTGAATGTTCCATCAACGATATAAATTTGAAAGGCGAGCACAACATTGCTAACGCGATGGCTGTAATCAATGTTGCAAAGTTGTTTAATGCTGATAATAATAAAATTAAAGAAGCGCTAAGCTCGTTCAAAGGTGTTGAGCATCGTCTTGAGCTAGTAAGAGTAATTGAAGGAGTAAAATATATTAATGATTCTAAAGCAACAAATGTTGATTCTGTTTGGTACGCTTTAAGAAGTTTTAATGAACCAATATTTCTAATTTTAGGCGGACAAGATAAAGGAAACGATTACAATAAAATCAAAGACCTTGTAAAAAATAAAGTTGTTAAGATTTATGCAATTGGTTCTTCGGCAGATAAAGTTTTTAATTTCTTTCATTCTTTTGTTAAAGTAGAAATTAAACAAAGTTTGGAAGAAGTAATTCATGCAGCAAACAATGAAGCAAGGCAAAATGAAGTTGTTCTTCTTTCACCTGCTTGTGCAAGCTTTGATATGTTCGATAATTACGAACACCGCGGGAAAGTTTTTAAAGAAGCAGTAAATAGGCTTTAAATGAAAAAATTGGCACTAATAATATTTTTTGATGCTTTCGTTTTAATGCTATTGGGCTTAATAATAGTTATGAGCGCTAGCAGCACTTATAGTGAATTCAAATTTGACAGTCTTTTCCATTTATTCAATTCACACTTTTTTAAAGTTGTACTTGGAATTGTTTTCATGATTTTGTTCAGTTTTATTCCCTATGATATTTATAAAGAATTTAGCAAGCCGGCAATTTTAGGAATTTCTTTAATTCTTTTAGTTACACTTTTTGTGGCTCCCGATATTAAAGGTGCTGGGCGCTGGATTCACTTGGGCTTTTTTTCTTTTCAGCCTGCAGATGTTGCAAAATTGATTTTGATTATTCATCTAGCAGCTCTTTTAGAAAGTAAAAAAGAAATACTCGGAAAATTTAAAGAAGGTTTTCTTTACTTATTCTTCTGGACAATTTTAATTTCTGGATTAATTTTAATTCAACCGAATGTTAGTAATGGTGTGCTTCTTATTTTTGTTTCCTTGATTTTATTGTATGTAGGCGGTGCAAAGTTTAAACATATTTTTATTTCTGCGTTTGGATGTCTTGTTGCAGGTGCAATTGTAGCAATGCTTTTTGCTCACTCAAGAAGTAGAATTTTAACTTTTATTAGCAGTACACAACACGGCGGTGAACCGAATATTCAAGTTAAACAAGCTCTGCTAGGCTTGGGAAGCGGCCATATTTTTGGAATGGGAATGGGACAAAGTTTACAAAGTAATTTATTTTTACCGGAAGCTTATGGCGATTTTATTTTCGCAATTTTAGGTG
Source organism: Bacteroidota bacterium (assembly GCA_021824145.1). Classification (GTDB taxonomy): domain Bacteria; phylum Bacteroidota; class Ignavibacteria; order Ignavibacteriales; family Ignavibacteriaceae; genus FEN-1297. The sequence continues at coordinate 78,250 of JAKALM010000002.1, read as the reverse complement.
AAGAACTTGGATTCATTGGGGCTGCAATTGTAATGATGAGTTATTTGGTTCTGTTCTTTGCTGGAATTTTAGTTGCTAAAAAAGCTAAAGATAGATTCGGCCAGCTATTAGCTTTTGGAATAACTTTTTCAACCGTGGTTTATGCATTTGTAAATATTGCTGTAGCCACTGGCTTGGTTCCAACCACTGGTTTGCCGTTGCCGTTTATTAGCTACGGTGGAACATCATTAATATTTTTGTGTATTTCAATTGGAATTTTAGTGAATATTGCATTATCAAATTCAATGGTCAAACTGGTGGAAAATCAAATTATAAATGAAGTAAGTAAAGCATGAGCGTAAGTAGAACTCCATATCGATTTTTATTTGCTGGCGGAGGAACCGGCGGCCATTTGTTTCCGGCAGTTGCTGTTGCTGAAAAGATAAAATCTTTAATCCCAGAAGCAGAAATTTTATTTGTAGGGACAAAATCAAAAATTGAAGGAAGAGTAGTCCCGCAGCTCGGATATAAATTTAAATCGATATGGATAAAAGGCTTTTCCAGAAAAATTAATTTTGAAAATATTTTATTCCCCTTGAAAGTTTTAGTCTCGATAATTCAATCAATTTTTATAAATATGAAATTTAAACCAAATGTTGCTATTGGCTCTGGCGGATATGTTTCCGGCCCGGCAATTTTTGGTTCATCCGTTTTTGGCGCAAAAATAATTTTAATTGAACAAAATAGTTATCCTGGTGTTACAACTAGATTACTTGAAAAATATGCCGATGAAATCCACATTAGTTTTGAAGATTCGAAAAAATATTTTCGTAATTCTGAAAAATTACTGTTAACTGGTAACCCAGTCAGATCAAGTATTAATTTGATTAATAAAATTGAAGCACTGGGTAAATTTAATTTGTCGCAAGAATTTAAAACTTTACTTGTGCTTGGCGGCAGTCTTGGGGCACATTCAATTAATGAAGCAGTTGCAAAGATGATTAAAAAATTTGAAGAAAAAAAAATACAAGTAATCTGGCAAACAGGAAGTAATTATATTGAAAAATATAAAAACCTTAATTCAAATTTTACAAAAGTTTTTCCATTTATTGATGATATGAATTCTGCTTATTCTGCTTGCAATATTCTTTTAGCGAGAGCCGGTGCAACAACAATTGCTGAAGTTTTAAATTTAGGAATTCCTTCAATATTGGTTCCTTCACCGAATGTAGCAGAGAATCATCAATACATAAATGCAAAATCTTTATCCGAAAGAAATGCAACAATTTTAATAGAAGATAAAAATCTTAATAATGAATTATCAGAAAAAATCTTCTCAATTATTTTTGATTCTAAAAAATTAGATGAACTCAAAAAAAATGCAATTGCATTAGCTAAACCTGATGCTGCAGAAGTTATTGCTAAGAATGCTATTAAATATGCTCGGGCTATATGAACGAAAACAATAAAAATATTTTTAAATATAATATGTCGTTCTATTATCAATCTACTATAATATATTTTGTAGTTTTCCTTTTGTATGCAATTATTCGTGGTGAATTTGTTGAGGATTCATTTCATTTAATTACAAAAGATCCGATAATTTATTTCTTCGCTATAATAGTTTTCGTTTCATTAATCAGTCTTCTATATAATTTATATCTTAATAAATATTTGGAAATTACTGAAGAAAAAATTTCTTTTGTGAATCGATTTTCAAAAAAATCATTTTTGATGGAAAGTGTATCTGAAGTAAAAATTTCTAATCCTAAAAGAAGATTAAAGAACAGAGCTTTTAGAATAGTTAGAATTAAGTTGAAGCATAGAATGAGGCCATTAATTATTAGGCCATATGATTATGAAAATGAAGATTATCTTATTGAAAGATTTCAGAATATAAAAGATAAATTGGAAACGAATTAAATGTTTAAGAATATTAAAAAAGTTCACTTTGTTGGCATTGGCGGAATTGGAATGAGCGGAATTGCTGAAATACTTTTAAACCAAGGTTTTGAAATTTCAGGCTCTGATAAATCTTTAAGCGATATAACTTCAAGGTTGAGCAGCTTAGGAATGAAAATTTACGAAGGACATTCAGCTGATAATTTAAAAGATGTAGATGTTTTAGTTTATTCATCTGCTGTAACTTTAGACAATCCCGAAATTACAGCAGCAATTGAAAAAAAGATTCCAATTATTAAACGTTCGGAAATGTTAGCCGAATGCATGAGAATGAAATACGGAATTGGCATCGCAGGAACTCATGGTAAAACTACAACTACCTCTATGGTTGGACTAACTTTAACTGAAGGTGGAATTGATCCAACAATTATTGTCGGCGGAAAACTTAGCGGACTTGGCGGAACAAATGCACGATTAGGCCAAGGTGAATTTATTGTTGTTGAAGCTGATGAATTTGACCGGACTTTTTTGAAATTGACTCCAACAATTGCGGCAATAACAACTTTGGAAAGTGAGCATCTTGATACTTACAAAGATTTGGATGATATTAAATCGGCATTCATCGAGTTTGCAAACAAAGTCCCGTTTTATGGATTTGTAGTTTTGTGTATGGATGAACCAGCACTTCAGGATATTATTCCGCAAATAAATAAAAAAATCATTACTTATGGACTAACTGCTCAGGCAGATATTCGTGCAACCGATATTATTCATAATGAATTTTCAAGTTCGTTCATTGTAAAGTATAAAGGTGAAGAACTTGGAAAATTAAATTTGAAGATTCCAGGAGTTCATAACGTAAAAAATTCACTGGTTGCCGTTTGCATTGCCAAAGAGCTTGGTATTGATTTCAATGTAATTAAAAAAGCATTAGAATCTTTCACTGGCGTTTACAGAAGATTTGAAATAAAATATAATAAAGAAATTTTAGTTATTGATGATTATGCGCATCATCCAACTGAAACGAGTGCTACACTTGCCGGAATTAGAAGCGGCTGGGATAGAAGATTAGTTGCAGTTTTTCAACCTCATCTTTATTCGCGGACAAGAGATTTTTATCAAGAGTTTGGAAGATCATTTCTTAATACAGATATTTTTATTTGTACGGATGTTTATCCTGCAAGGGAATTACCGATTAATGGAATCTCCGGTGAATTGATTGCTGAAGCCGCAAGAAAGTTCGGACACAAAAATGTTATTTATGTAAAAGACAAAAATGAAATTCCTCACAAGTTGTTAGAAATAAAAAGAGACGGCGATATAATTGTTACAATGGGCGCCGGTGATATTTGGAAATTTGGTGAAAAATTTGTTGAACTTATTAAAGCATGATAATCAATGAATCAAAAATTAAGCAAGATATTAGAACTGTTTCTGTTTGTAATATTAATTTCTTGTATTACTTATTTGATATTTTCATCGAACAAAAAAACAAACAAAGGAGTAATTAAGATGATCGAAATAACCGGTAATAAGCTTCTGCCGGTAAGCGAATATCTCTCTTTTACAAAGTTAGATGACAGCACACAATATCGAACTCTTAATCTTTTTTCGATTAAAGAAAAATTTGAAAAACATCCTTATATAAAAAAAGTTGATTTGGAAGATTTAGGAAATCAAATAGTAAAAGTTTATTTAACTGAAAAGAAATTGGAAGCAGTATTAATTTCATCTGGTGAACCGCATTTTATTTCAGATGAATTCCAAATCCTTCCAATGCTTCCAAATACAAAATATGTAGATTTGCCGGTAATCAGTAATTTGGCTAATGATCAAAAAGTTCAGCTTTTATCATATCTGAAAACTGATGAAATTAAACAATCATTTAGAATTATCGAAGCCATGAAATTAACCAACGAAAGTTTATATAAAAGACTTTCAGAAATTAATCTTAGAAATGGCGGAGATATTGTGCTAACATTTTCTGGCTTAAAGCCGCCAGTACTTTTTGGTAAAGGAGAAGCTGCTAAAAAAATGGTTTATCTTGATTTAATGCTAAATGGAATGACTAATGGCAGCAGTTTGGCTGATAGCAGTGAATACATTGATTTAAGATTTGCTAACGAAATATATCTCGGCTCTGCCGAAAAAATAGGTTTGAGTGAATGAAGAAGAATATAATTGTAGGCCTTGATTTAGGAACGACAAAAGTTTGTGCAGTTATTGCAGAAAGAACTGACGAAGGTAATAAAATTAATATTTTGGGATTTGGAGTTGCACCTTCTGGAGGATTACATAAAGGCCTTGTTGCAAATATTGGTAAAACAGCAGAAGCAATAAAAGAAGCAGTTTCAATCGCTTCAAATAGGGCTGGTTTAGAAGTAACATTTGTAAACGTTGGCGTTGCCGGGGAACATATTACAAGTATTCGACATAGAAATTATATTACGATCAGCGGCGAGGATAGAGAAATTACAAAAGCAGATCTTGAAAGATTAGAAGCAGATGTAAGAACAATTAGAATTCCGTCCGATAGACAAATTCTTCATATAATTCCTGAAGAATTTTCTGTTGATTATCAAGGAGGAATCGAAAATCCAATTGGAATGTCAGGTTCAAGACTAGAAGCTACAAATCATATTGTTCTTGCTTCCATTCCAGCAATTCAAAATATAAAAAAATCTGTTGAACGCGCAGGCTTTCAAGTTCAAGATTATATTCTTCAACCAATTGCGTCTAGTTCTTCGGTATTAGAAGAAAGTGAAAAAGATTTGGGCGTTGCTTTAATTGATATTGGCGGCGGCACAACTGATATTGCAATATTCCATAATAAAGCTATTAAACATTCTAAAGTAATTGGAGTGGCTGGTAATCAAGTTACAAATGATATTAGAGAATCTCTCGGTGTAGTTACTGAAGAAGCTGAAAAACTTAAAAAAGAATTTGGATATGCATCTGAGTCAGCAATTATAAAAGATGAAGATATTCTTATTCGCGGTGTTGGAGCGAGAGGAAATGCAAAGATTCCAATCAGTCTTCTAACACAAATTATTAGTTTAAGAATGCGCGAACTCTTCACTCTTATTGACAATGAAATAAGAAGTGCTGGATTTAAAAATAAAATTAAAGCAGGAATTGTATTAACTGGTGGTGGTTCATTGTTAAAAGGATGCATAGAATTAGCAGAAGAAGTTTTTGGTTTGCCAACACGTATTGGAGTTCCGCAGGAGCTAGGTTCTGGTTTATCAAATGAAATTGAAAGTCCAGAATTTGCAACTGTAGCAGGGCTTATAAGAGGAATTCCTGGAGGAAAATCAAGCGAATATCAGATATTAATTAAACCCAAAAAAACTCAGGGTAAAAATAAAATTTCATTACTTGTAAAAAGAGTACAACAATTTTTTGATGAACTATAATAATTCAAAACAAGGAGGTACACAATGGCGCGCTTTGCAACACTTGATACAGGAAAGCCAATGTCAGCAATTTTAAAAGTAGTTGGCGTAGGCGGCGGCGGCTGTAATGCCATCGAGAGCATGATTAAGAGAGGACTTACCGGAGTTGAATATGTAGCAGTTAATACCGATGCGCAAGTTCTCAATAGCAGCAGTGCAACTCATAAAATTCAAGTAGGCACAAGCATTACCCGCGGACTCGGTGCTGGAGCTGATCCTAATGTCGGTAAAAAATCTTTGGAAGAAGACCGTGAAAAACTTGCTGAAGTTCTTTCAGGAAGTGATATGGTTTTTGTTACCGCCGGAATGGGCGGAGGAACCGGTACAGGCGGTGCACCGGTTGTTGCCTCAATTGCAAAAAGTATTGGTTCATTAGTTGTAGGAATTGTTACCAAACCTTTTAGATGGGAAGGTAAAAAAAGAATGCTCAATGCAGAGCAGGGAATTCAGGAGTTAAAACAGCATGTTGACAGTTTAATCATAATTCCAAATGAAAGACTTCTAAGCATTCTTGATAAAAGCATAAATGCTTTTGCTGCATTTGATAAACCAAATGAAGTCCTTTATGAAGCAACAAGAGGAATTGCCGACATCATAACAATTGAGGGACTAATAAATGTTGACTTTGCTGATGTTCGTGCAGTAATGAATCAAAGCGGTGAAGCTTTAATGGGATGCGGAATTGCCAGCGGAGAAAATCGTGCAATTGAAGCGGCTCAAAAAGCAATATCAAGCCCGTTGTTAGAAGGCGTAAATATTAAAGGCGCTAAAAGTGTATTGTTGAATGTTACTGGCTCAAGCAATTTAACGATGCAGGAAATAAATGAAGGAAATAATGTAATATTTGAAGCTGCCGGCGAAGAAGCAAATGTTATTTTTGGCTGCGTAAGAAAAGAAGAGATGAATGATTATGTTTCTTACACAGTAATTGCAACTGGCTTTGAATCTTCTCACCAAGGATTTGGAGCAAAGGCAAAAAATACAAAAACACAGCCAGCAGATACTTTTAGAGGAGGTTTTAATTTCTTAGAGAATAAAGATACAGAAATCGATTCGGAAAATTTAGATATCCCAACTATCCTTCGTGTAAAAAGCCCCAAATCAACTTTGGAAGATAAGACTGACGATAAAGAAACTCCTCAAAGCGGTTTCAATTTTGATGCTTCAAGATATAATTGGGCAAAAGAGAAAACAAATAATGTTAATGCAGAGAACAATAAAGATGATGAAGACAGTTCATCATTTCTTAGAATGATTATGGATTGATGTTATATTAGTTGAAATAATTTTTTTATTGCAAATAATTTTGCAAGAATGGAGTGATATACTCGACAAAACAGCAGTATTTTATTAAGGAATAACTGTCATTCATCATAATGTCTTGATTCGATGAAGATATTGTTATTCTCGTCCATTGAAATTATAATTCTATTAGGTCGGCAGCAGATACTGCACTCTTCTATAAAGTCCTGTTTGCCTTCAATTGTTAAATCAATCCAAATTGAATTTGGTTCGCCGCAATACTGGCAAATCCAAACTAAGTCTTCGTCGGTTGTGTGTTTTTTTTCCATTTTAAGTTTCCTTTCTTTAGTTCAAATAAAATTTAACTATCTTATCAACTACTTTGAATACCTCTATTTTTAGCTTCCTATTTTGAATAATTTTTATTAAATATCCTCGATAAAATTTTTACTATCAAATTTTCTTCTCTCAATTCTTTCCTTGATTTTGGCTGCAGAAAAACATAAATATAGTGTGCAAATGTTCACTATATATGTTATGAAATTTGATCAAAATCTAAATATTGATATTGCTTCTGCTTATAAGATGCCACCGCAATGGCGCAATAGCCTAAGCATTCACATGCTTTATCCGATAATTCCTCGAAACACAGCTGCGGTTGGTTTTGATATTTTCGATTTTGAAATGTTGTTTAATGATGAAGCCACAAAAAATTTGATAAGAACCGGAAACACGATCGGTTGTTTTTATATTGAATCACCGGGAATGCGTTCATTGCTTCGCCGGCTTGATGTACAAACTTTTGAAATGTTGACGGCAGCAAGCTCGATTATTCGCCCCGGTGTTGCCGAAAGCGGAATGATGCAGGAATTTATTGCAAGGCACAAAAATCCTGAAAGAAGAAAATATTTAATTCCTGAAATGGAAAAATATCTTGGCGAAACTTACGGAGTGATGATTTATCAAGAAGATGTTATTAAAGTTGCTCATTATATTGCGGGACTTACATTTGAAGAAGCTGATTTAATGCGCAGAGCAATGAGCGGAAAGATGCGCTCTCATAAAGCGATGGAACAGATTGTTCGTAAATTTTATACGTCATGCAGAGGTAAAAACCTAACTGATGAACAAACAAATGAATTATGGCGGCAAATTGAATCGTTTGCAGGATATTCTTTTTGCAAGGCACACAGTGCATCTTTTGCTTTGCTTTCTTTTCAGGTTGCTTTTCTTAAGGCACATTATCCGGCAGAATTTATAGCAAGTGTTTTAAGTAACGGCGGCGGCTTTTATTCCGCTGCGGTTTACATTCAAGAAGCAAAAAGAATGGGATTAAAGATTCATCTGCCGTGCATAAATCAAAGTAAATATGAGTATACCGGCCGCGGCAAAAATATTCGTATTGGGTTAATGGCTGTAAAAAATCTTTCACAAAATTCTATTGATAAAATTCTGGCAGAAAGAAAAGAGAATGGGCGATTTGTTTCTCTTCCGGATTTTCTAATACGTACTGGCTTGGCTTACGAAGAGACTTCGATTTTAATAAAATGCGGTGCATTGGGATGTTTTAAGCAAACGCGTCCGGAACTTTTGCGCCTTTTGGATATTTACATGAACCGCCGTAGAATTTTAGATCAGAATTATAATGATCTTTTTATGAACGAAACGTTTCAGCTTGAACAGCAAGTGAAGACAAACATCAATTACAGCCTTGAAGAAATATGTATGTACGAATATGAAAGTTTTGATTATATGGTTACACGCCATCCGCTTTATTTTTATAAAAAGTTTATCAACGATCCTTCAATTATTCATGCTAAAGATATGAACAAATACCGTGGCAAAAATGTTAAGATGATAGGTTGGTACATGACATCAAAACGAATAAGAACTAAGAATGAAAAAATAATGAAGTTTCTATCGCTTGAAGATTTAACCGGAACTTTTGAAGCAGTAATATTTCCAAATGTGTATTCAAAATATGCTGAGCATACTCTTTCGATGGGTCCGTATTTGCTTGAAGGAAAAATTGATGCCGAAGACTGTAATAATTTGGTAGTGAAGAAATTGGAAGTTCTTTCTTCTCTCGTAATAAAATCCGATAATCAAAAGGATAGTGTAGAAAATAAATATTATGGCGACAAAGAAAAGGCAACAGAAGAGGAATTTATGATTGTTAATTCATTGGGAAGGGAAAAGTTGTTGAGGGCATATGCCTCTTAGCTAAAAGCTATTTCATGTTAACGAATTGTGTAGGAAAACTTAACTCAGCTTCTTTAACCATTTTAATTACCGCTTGAAGATCGTCTATTTTGGGAGCTTGCACGCGTATTTGTTCATCTTGAATTTGTGCGTTAACTTTTAGTTTAGAATCTTTAATCATTTTAGTGATAATTTTCGCGTTCTCCGTAGAAATTCCGCTTTGGAGATCAATTCTTAATTTTAATCTACCGCTAGCTGCAGGTTCAGGCTCTCCAATTTTTAAAGCTTTCACAGAAATTCCTCTTCTTATAAATTTGGTTTGAAGAATATCGATGCTGGCCTTTAAGGAATAATCATCTCTAGTATTAATAGAAATAAATTTGTCTTTTTTATTCAATTCAATTTCGGTTTGAGAGTCTTTCAAATCATACCGCTGATGAATTTCTTTAATAGCTTGGTTAACCGCATTATCAGCTTCTTGAAAATCTATTTCTGAAACAATATCGAAAGAATGATTTTGTGCCATTTGTTTGTCTCGTTTTGTTGTCGGGGTGCCCGGATTCGAACCGGGGACCTCTTCGTCCCGAACGAAGCGCGCTAACCGGGCTGCGCTACACCCCGAAGGTAATAAATTTTTATTTAATCATTATTTAAAAATACAAAAAACTAAATTAATCTCTTGATTCAAAAAATCCAAAATCATAATCACAATTATAAAATTATTTATATTAAATATTGTTTTTAACAAAATATTCAAATAACTTAAGATAGAAAGGATTGTTATTATAAAATTAATATAACTTTTTAATAACAATTTAAAATAAAATATTTGGAGAATAGATGAAAAAAATAGTATTTGCCTGCATTATGACATTGTTTTCATTTCTCGCTACATCATACGCACAAACTAGTGCAAGATATGATTGGCTGGCACAAAATAGCTGGGCATTTGGATTTGGTGGAATTTTTGACAGATATGTAAGCACAAATACAACAGTTACAGGCGCTGGAAATTTTGGAGGTTATCTTTCAATTCAAAGAAACTTTTCTGAGCACGTAGGTGTAAGATTAAATGGAAATTTTCTTCAATTTGAAGGGAAAGTTGGTGCAGTTAAAGTTACAAACAATACAATTGCAGGAAATTTTGATTTACTTTACTACTTAGCTCCTGTTGAACCAATTTCTCCATTTTTAGGAGTTGGAGTGGGCGGTGTTGCTTATACTGTAAAAAATTCGCCTACAGCAAATTTAAATAAATCTGATACTGACTATAAACTTAATTTTAGTTTTGGTGCAGAATGGAATCTTGGGAAAAATTGGAAACTTAATACTGAATTAGGTTATAGTACCGTTACAACAAGTAAATTTGATGGCGCATATGGTACAAATTCAGGTGGACTTCTAGGGGGAAACACAGATACTTATATGACCATGAATGTTGGTCTTTTATATTACTTTGCAAAAGGTGAAAGATCACATTTGAATGATGAATATGAAGGAATTAGCGCTGTTGATTATGCGAAAATTGAAGATATAGTTAAGAAATATCAAACTCAGCCAACTGAAGTTGATTACAATAGAATTGAAGATATAGTAAAGCGTAATACGCCTACAGTTGTTGGTGGCAGTACAACTCCTCCAAGCAATTGGGTTTTAATTGGAGTTAATTTTGATTTTGGTAAAACTTCATTACGCCCAGAATCACTTCCAATTTTATACAACGCAGCCGAAATTTTATTGACCCATCCGGATATTAAGGTTGAGATCCAAGGATATACTGATAATCTTGGTTCAGAAAAAGCTAACCAAAAATTATCCTTAGAAAGAGCCGAAACCGTTAAGAAATTTTTAGTTTCTAAAGGTGTTTCATCAGATAGACTTACTACTGTTGGTTTAGGATCTTCAAATCCGGTAATGTCTAATAAAACTGCTGAAGGACGAGCTTTAAATAGAAGAATAGAATTTAAAATTTTAAATAAATAGTTTTTATAATTTTAACTTAAGGGATCTTAAAAGGATCCCTTTTTTTATTTCTCTTTAATTCGAGTATTTACTTTTAAAGTGATTAGTTTTAGTTTTGTATTGTTAATTAAATGACCTTTAACTCTATCCAGAGAGATGGAAAAGGATGAAAATAAAAAATAGAAATTAAAATGAGAACCTCTGCGGCATTTAGCCAAAGAGGATTTTTTATATATGAAAATAAAATCAAAAATAGTAGATCAAGCCGGCTTAAACAGAATTATTACCAGAATTGCGCACGAAATTTTGGAAAGAAATAAAGGTTCGCAAAATTTGGTATTGATGGGTATGAGAACCAGAGGAGAATTTTTAGCGAATAGAATTTTTTCAAAAATTAAAGAAATTGAAAAAATTGAACTGCCGCTTGGGGTTTTAGATGTAACTTTATATCGTGATGATTTTCGAGTTCGGTTAAAGCAGCCGGAAGTTTCTGTTTCCAATATTACATTTGATATAAATGATAAGAATATAATTTTGATTGATGATGTTTTATTTACAGGAAGAACAGTGCGTTCAGCGCTTAATGCTATTATGGATCTCGGCCGTCCCAACACAATTCAACTATGCGTTTTAATTGATAGAGGGCATCGAGAACTTCCAATTAGAGCTGATTATGTTGGGAAAAATGTTCCTACTTCTAATGATGAAGAAATAAAAGTAAAAATGGTAGAAATTGATGGTGAAGATTCAATTTATGTTATAGATTCTAAAGAAGAATAAATTTTATAAGAGAGTATTTATGCCGCTATCTAGCAAACATTTATTAGGGCTTCAAGGTGTTCCTAAAGAAGATATTCAGCTAATTTTGGATACAGCTACTACATTTAGAGAAGTTTTAGAAAGACCAATTAAAAGAGTTCCAACTCTTCAAGGTAAAACAGTTGTCAATTTATTTTACGAAAATTCAACCCGAACTCGCATTTCATTTGAACTTGCTGAAAAAAGACTATCAGCTGATTCAATAAATTTTGCTGTTTCATCAAGCAGCGTTAGTAAAGGTGAATCATTCAAAGATACGATGAGAAACATCGAAGCGATGAAAGTTGATATGGTTGTTGTCAGGCATTCTGCCGCAGGTTCACCTTTGTTCTTAACAAAAATTTGTGATGCAAATATTATTAATGCTGGAGATGGAATTCATGAACATCCAACTCAAGCTTTATTGGATATGTATTCAATTAGAGAAAAATTAAGACGGCTTGAAGGATTGAAAGTTTGCATTGTGGGAGATATTGCACACAGCCGAGTTGCGTTATCAAATATTTATGGTTTGAAAACCATGGGTGCGGATGTTTCGGTATGCGGTCCTCTAACAATGATTCCTCGCTATATAGAAGAACTTGGTGTTAAGGTAATTCACAACATTGATGAAGCAATTCAAGAAAACGATGTACTAAATGTTTTACGTATTCAACTTGAAAGGAAAGCTCGAGAATACTTTCCATCAATTAGAGAATATGCAAAGTATTTTGGTATTACCGAGGAAAGGTTAGAAAAAAACGGAAAAGATATTTTGATACTTCATCCTGGTCCAATTAACAGAGGTGTTGAATTATCTTCCGCAGTTGCCGATGGTTTAAATCAAATAATCTTACAACAAGTTACAAATGGCGTAGCAATAAGAATGGCGGTCTTATATCTTTTGGGAACTTTAAACTAAATAGGTTTTTAATGAAAACGATATTAAAAAATGTAACTTTAATTAATCCAAACCAAAATTTAAATCGAAAGGGAATTGACATCCTTTTGACCGATGGAATTATTTCAAAAATTGGAAATCTTACTAAAGAAGATAAAAATGATTCTCACGAATATGATTTTTCGGGAAAAGTAATCACTCCCGGCTTTTTTGATATGCATGTGCATCTTAGAGAACCTGGCAGGGAGGACGAAGAAACAGTTTTAACTGGTTGCAATGCAGCAGCAAATGGAGGATTCACTGGTATAGCTTGTATGCCTAATACTGAACCTGCAGTTGACACAGCAGAGGTTGTTGAATTCATAAAAAAACAAGCCGCAAATCATCTTGTAGATGTTGAAGTAATAGGAGCAGCAACTCTTGGGCGAAAAGGCGAAGTAATTTCTCCTATGGCAGAATTAAAAGAAGCTGGAGTTAAAGGTTTTTCGGATGATGGATCTGCAGTTAAAACCGCTGGTATTTTAAAAAGAGCATTGGAATATTCAAATATGTTTGACCTTCCAATAATTGAACATTGTGAAGATGAATCTCTTGCAGGCGGTGCAATGAATGAAGGATTAAATTCAACAATGCTTGGCTTGCCTCCAATTCCATCAATTGCTGAAGATTTAATTGTAATGAGAGATATTATTGTATCCGAATATACCGGTGGAAGAATTCATATTGCTCATATCAGTACAAAAAAATCTGTTGAGATGGTTCGAGAAGCAAAGAAAAAAGGATTAAGAATTACAGCAGAAGTTACGCCTCATCATTTTACTTTAACTGATGATGCTGTTAGAACATATGACACAAATACAAAAATGAATCCGCCTCTAAGAACACAAAACGACGTTAATGAAATACTTCTTGGCCTTCAAGATGGAACAATTGACTGTATTGCAAGCGATCATGCACCACATTCACTTGAAGAAAAAGAAGCAGAGTTTGAATATGCACCAAATGGAATAATTGGGCTCGAGACTCAAATTGGATTGTCGTTGACCGAACTATTTCATAAAAAAATACTAAGTTTAGAAAAATTGATTGAAAAAATGGCAATCAATCCAAGAAAGATTTTAAATATTCCAATTCCAAAATTTGAAGTTGGAGAAAAAGCAAATTTTACAATTTTAGATTTGGATGAAATTTGGACGGTTGATTTAAGCAGATCCAAAAGCAAATCAAAAAACTCACCATTTGATAAAAGATTGTTAACTGGTAAACCAGTGGCAACGGTTAACAACAAATTAATGTTTTATAAAGATAAGTTTATTAAGCTGTAAGATATTAATAAATTCTATACATCTTGTATATTAAAAAATACAAATTAAATCTCGAGTTCCAACTAAATCTTCAAAAAACTTAATAATACAATGGCATTCATTTTGGCTTCTTAAAATTGATCTAAATTGAAGAGGCAATAAAATGAAAAAGAAATCACTTTATATTATATCATTTTTATCAATTTTTATCTTCGCTGCGTGTCAAAATAATGATTTTATGAAAATTGATAACACACCACCTTCACCTCCTACTGGTTTAACTGTTGTAAATGGCGATAACCAAGTTAATATATCTTGGAATTACAATCATGAAAGAGATGTTGCCGGTTATAATATTTATTATGCTTATAGTTACAACGGCAAGTATACTTTACTTGGGTCAACAACAAATAATTATTATTCTGATTATGGCGCATCTAATGGAACTACCTTTTATTATGCTGTAACTGCGTATGATTATAATGGAAATGAAAGTGATTTGAGTTATGATAATGTAAGCGCTACGCCAAGACCCGAAGGATTTAATGTATCAATTTTTGATTATCGAAAATATCCAAGCACTTCCGGGTTTTCATTTACAACTTTTTCAGTTGTTCCGTATAACGATATTTCTTCCGATTTCTTTTTTGAAAATTACAATGGCAGTTTTTATGTTGATGTTTGGAATGACAGCGATATTCAGGATATGGGACCAACAAATGATATTTATGATATTCCTTACGCCCCAACTTCTGGCTGGTCTCCAACTAAAGATGAGGTAGCAAGTGTTGGCCATACTTATGTTATTTGGACTTGGGATAATCATTACGCTAAAATTAGGATTAAAAATATAACTTCTACTAGAATAGTTTTTGATTGGGCTTTCCAAACAGTAAAAGGTAATGTAGAACTTAAAACTAAAGTTGTTCCATTGGTACGAAATTCTTTAAATAGCAATTCTTTAAATAGACATTAAGATGTTATATATTAACATATAATTTTTGATTTGATGATTTTTAAAATAACGAATTAACTCATTAATCAATTTAACTTTGCGGCAATGAATAGAAATATTTTAATTATTTCAGTTTCAATTATTTTTGTTCTGTTATGCTTTTCAAATCTTGCACAAGAAAGATGGACGGAAAATATTCAAGAAAAAAATAGTATTAAGGAAAACGCTATTTTAGTATTTCATAAAATAGAAAGTGGTGTTTTAAAAAGAAATGTTTCTAATTATTCAAAATATTTTGATTCACAGATTTATTTAAGTTTATCAAATGGTGTTAATGGTTATTACAGTTCAAACCAGGCATATTATGTTCTAGATGAATATTTTAAAAATTATCAATCTGTTTCTTTCAATTTATCCAATATACAAGAAGATGAATCGGGAATGTATTCTACCGGCATCTATGATTACATTTATAAAGGAAAACGAGACCAAGCACAAGTTTATGTCTCTTTAAAGAATACAGGCAAAAAATGGAAAATAACTCAAATTACTATTAATTAATGTTTGGGAGATTTTTTAATAAGATTAAAGGCGATAGAAAATATTTTGCTGTCGTCTTTTTTATTTTACTTCTGATTATTTTAATTGGTATTGCCTCTCCTTATTTTGTTCAACATTTAGAGAATAATTGGAATAAAATTCTTTCCGATAAAATTCTATTAATTCAATCTTCAATAAATTCTATTCTTAATGAAAAAGAAAATAAAATTTTAGAAAAAAATATTGATTTAAAGAATAGACTTCGGAAAGTGTTGAATCCGCGAAACAATTCTTATGGTGCTTTAATTAGAGCTGTGAACAATTCAGATTTTGACGATTACTCGGTTGAAATTCTAGCACCTAATGGAAGACTAATTGCATGGAATTCTAAAATTGCTATTCCACAAAATGATATTCTTCCACTTTCATTTCCTTCAGGCCATATACACTTTTATGATGGTTACTTAACAACTTATTTGACAGTTACAGATACAATTTTATCAGATAATGACCTCTTTTATTTTGTAATAAGCTTGCCGATTGAAAAACATTATACAATTAAAAATCCATATTTTGAGCAAATCAATTTTTCAAAAGAACTTTCAAATAAATTTAAAACGCAAATAAATCTGAATTATTCACCTTTTTCAGAGGAAACTAGAGATGGCAGAAAATATTCTTTTGATTTATTAAATAAACAAAATGATAAAATTGGGAATGTTACTTTTTTCAAACCAACACTAAATTTAACAGCAGATTCATTTTATCAACTTACGGGGCAAATTCAATCAATATTAATAATAATTGCAGCATTATTTTTGGCTATTGGTTTTAGAAAAGAATTTATTGAATTAAAATACAGATTAATTAAAATTTTGATTTTAGCCCTCTATTGTTTTGGCATGCGGTTGCTAATTTATAAAATTGGATTCCCATCAAATATTATTCAAGGCAAATTAGTTGATCCAGCATATTTTTCATCAACTTTTGGTGATGGAATTGTTAAATCGCCAATTGAATTTTTTATTACAGTTCTTTTTGCATTAATTATAGCCATCAATGTTTTAAAATATCTTGTTGATTATTTAAAAGATGAACATTTAACCAAATTCGTAAATAAAAAGTGGCTGATCATTTTTTATTTTCCGATAACTTTTATCTTTTTATTAACACTTAGAGCTTTAAGCTCTGCTGTGAGAAGCATAATATTTGATTCAACTTTAAGGTATTTCAAAGAGCCGAATTTAATTCCTAATCTTCCATCCATAATTATGAATTTAAATCTTTTAATGATGGGAACGGCTTTAGTAATTTTGATGGCGGCTTTTATTTTGATCCTTATTTCATTTGTAAAAAATGTAGATAGAGCGAAACAGAAATTAATTTTTTTAACAATATATGTAAGCTATATTATTCTTGGAATACTGTTTATCTATCTACAGAACGAACCTCTAATTACTCCGCTGCTGAGTTTTATTTTTATTAGCATCATTTTTTTGGTTTCATATGAAATTGTATTTGGGAAAATTCATAATGAATTTAATTTTGTTTATCTAACTCTTGCTGCATCAGTAATATCAATTACTCTTCTGAATTATTTTAATCTTGAACTTGAAAAAGCTTCACTTAAAACTACTGCTGTTGAAATTAATAGACCGAATGATAATCTGCTAAGATTTTTATTAGAAGAAACTCTTACTAATTCAGCCAGAGACCAAAATATTATTTCTGATTTTTATGATCGTAATTCGAACTTTGATGCCGACGCTTTTAAACTCTGGGCAAATAGCTCATTGCAGAGAGAATCGTTAAATTCTTCTCTTACAATTTGGGATAGATATCAAAACCGACTAGGTGGATTTAATTCCGGGATAAACTTAGGTGAAACACTAATAAATGATTTCAAAAATTATTCAAGCGAAGGAATTAAAATAATTGAGAAAGCTATTCCAGGCGATTCAACAAAAAAAATTTTTATAGGCATTATTCCTCTTTTCGATCGAGAAATTAAAGTTGGTTATATCACTGCCTCGGTAGGTTTTGATCTGCAGAATCTTGGCTCAAACAATATTCCGGATTTTTTAGAATCAAATAAAAATATTATAAATTCTGTAATTGATGTTAATCAGCTTAAAATTTTTGAATTCTCTGATTCAAAATTAACTCATGTTTATGGTGATATTTATCCATCAAGAATTCAAATCAGCCCAATTTTAAATGCTCAATTCTCGCCCGACAATGAGGTTTGGCAAGAAATAAAATTAAATGACGAATTCTTTTATGCTTACATTCTAAAAACTAAATCGGGAAATACCCATCAGATAACAGCTGTGCTTACAAAAGAAAAAAGACTTTCGTGGAACTTATTTAATTTTTTTAAGATTTTTTTAATTCACAGTATCTTTATAATATTTTTACTCTTAACTATTTTAATTCTTAAATTTAAAAATTACAAATATAGTTTTAGAGCCCAACTTCTAATTGCGTTTCTATTTATTTCTATTATTCCAGTTATTGTTCTTGCTATTTATAATCGGCAGATTATTAGGCAAAGGACTGAGAGTGCAATTCAAAATGAATTGAGCGAGAGGCTAAATTATGTGGAAAATATTATAAACGAAGAAATTGTTGAAATTCCATCACATGATTATATAGAAGCATTCAACAATGCTGGTAATGACCTTGGAATTACTTTTACCGTATATGAAGGTTCAACAAAAATCTTTAATTCAAAAGATCAATATTATAAAGTTGGATTGTTTTCAGACAAACTAAATCCCGAAGCATATTATCAATTAAATTATTTAAGTTATAGAGAGTTTCTAACACAGGAAAAAATAGAAAATTTTTATTACGATTCTTTTTATAAAAAAGTTACAATTGATGGTCGTCCGCTAATAATGGGTGTAAACGACGCCTTTAATAAAGTAAGATTAACTTACTCTGTAATGGATATCGATGTTTTTATGTTCGGAATTTATTCGTTTGCAACATTAGTAATGATTTTGTTAAGTACATTTTTAGCGAATAGAATTTCACTCCCAATAAGAAGATTAACAAAAGCAACTGCATCGATTGCACACGGAGATTTAAATGTTGAACTAAATACAAATGTAAAAGGCGAAATGAAAGAGTTGTTATCTGGATTTAATTTTATGACAAAAGAATTACAAAAAAATCAAACTGAGCTTGCTGAATTAGAAAGAGAAAATGCTTGGAAAGAAATGGCAAAACAGGTTGCTCACGAAATTAAAAATCCTCTGACACCAATGAAATTAGCTGTTCAACAGTTAATTGTTTCTTATCGAGATAAGAATAAAAATTTTGATTCGATATTTGAAAAAGTGTCGAACACAATTTTAAGTCAAATTGAAAATTTAAGTTTGATTGCATCTGAATTTTCTCGTTTTGCAAGAATGCCAAATTATAAAATTGAAGAAGTTGATTTAATTCCAATAATTAAAGACACTATTAATCTTTTTGTCGAGGAACAAATTAAAATTGAAACAATTACAAAATTGGATGCAGCAATTATTGAAGCTGATAAAAGCCAGTTTAGAAGATTATTAATTAATTTAATCCGGAATTCTATTCAAGCTTCAGCAAATAAAATAGTAATTAAACTGGAACAAGAAAACGATAAATTTATTTTAATTGTAAGCGATAATGGAAAAGGGATTCCTTCTGAAATTCAAGAAAAAATATTTGAGTTAAATTTTACAACCAAAAATAAAGGTATGGGGCTTGGATTGAAATTAGCTAAGAGATTTATCGAAGGGATTAATGGAAATATAATTTTATTAAGTAAAGAAAATAACGGCGCTACATTTAAAATAACTTTACCAAAATTGAATAAATAAACTTAGTATCAAAGGTGCCTCTGAATGGATAATCTTACTGAATATCAATCCAAAGCTCTTGAATATAAAAAGCATATTTCACTTACTGCAAATGCTGGTTCTGGAAAAACATTTGTGCTGTCTAAAAGATATTTAAAAATTGTAACCGAAGAAAAGATTCCACTCAGAAATATTGCTGCTATAACTTTTACGGATAAAGCTGCAAGCGAACTGTATAATAAAATTGCACTTTTAATTGAAGATAGAATATCTGAAAGCAAAGATAAAAATGAAATCAATCATCTTGAAATTATTCGACGTCAATTAGTATCAGCGAATATTTCTACAATTCATTCATTTTGCATAGACATACTTCGCGATCACCCTGTTGAAGCAGAATTAGATGCAAATTTTTCTGCAATTGATGAGCAGACTTCAAATGAATTAATTGAGCTATCTGTAGATGAAGTCATAAAGTCTTCGATTAAAGATCCTAAAGAATCAGAAAATCTGAAATACATGATTAGGCTCTTTGCTTCGAAGAATAAATTTGCTGAGGAAATGAAATTATTAATTAAAGATAGAAAAAACGTTTTAAGTGTAGCTAAAAATATTTATTCCAAACCTGAAATTGAGATCGCAAAAATCTTTTACAATACATTTTTAGATTATTATAAAAAAATAATTGATGATAATTATTCTCTTTTTATCTCCTCACTAAAAAAAATAAATAATTCAATATTGTCTTTAAAACCAGAAAATGAATCTGCCATTTTAGTTAGTTTGGATATGGCAAAGTTTGCTGATGAAAAAGATATAGAAAATCAAAAAGCACTGCTTGATTCTATTAATGAAAATATAATTAAGAATGATGGAGAGATAAAGAAACAAGGTTATTTGTCAGATGAATTACGGGATAAATTATCTTATGAAGTAAAAGTTGTAGAAAATTTTTTTAAGGATTTAAAATTATTAACAATTGAAAAAAATCACGAAAAAATAGAATACGAATTAGCAAAGTTCGGAAAAATAGCAGTAATATTTTTTGAAAAAATTTTGGAGAAATATGATAAAAAGAAATCTGATAATGGTTTTCTTGATTATGAAGATATTCTGCTTTACACAAAAAAAATATTAGAAATTGAAAATGTTCGGAATGATATTTCTGATAAATATAAATATATAATGATTGATGAATATCAAGATACAAATGAACTTCAATACAATATATTCTTGCCAATTTTAGATTATTTAAAAAAAGGAAATCTCTTTGTTGTGGGAGATGAAAAGCAAAGCATTTATATGTTTCGAGATGCTGAGCTTGAAGTATTCAATCAAACAAAAAATGAAATTACAATGGTGTCCGGTTCGGAATCTTTGCTAACTCTTCCCGATAGCTTTAGAATGGCTCCGAATATTTGTTTGTTCACAAATGTTCTATTTAAAAATTTATTTGACCATCCAAATCTAATGTTCAACGAAGTTGGTCATTCAAATTTAGTTTGCGCAAGAGACGATGATTATCAAGGAAAAATTGAATTCCTGCTACAGATTGATGATAAAACAAAAAATAAAACTGGTGAAGAAATCTTATATCCGGAAGCTGAAATGGTAGCAAATAGAATTCTAAATTTAGTTTTAAATGATAAAGAGACTTCATGGAATGATATTGCAATACTTTGTAGAAGAAGAAAATCTTTTTCAGAGCTAGAAAAAGTTTTTGTAAAATATAATGTACCATTTTTAATTGTTGGTGGGAAAGGATTTTATCAAAGACAATCCATTTATGATATATACAATTATTTTTCGTTTCTTGCAGATGTAAATAATGATACTGCGTTAGTTGGAATATTAAGATCTCCTTTTTTCTCACTTTCAGATTCAATTATTTTTGAAATTTCATCTTTGAGTAATAAAAATTTGTGGGAGAATTTAAAAGAATATAGTCTTAAAAACGATAAAACAAAAAAAATTGTTCAAACACTAAATGAAAATCTATTCCTTTCTAAAAACTTTAATGCAACTTATTTACTAAGAAAAATATTTAACGAATCAAATTTCATATCTGTAATCGCTTCGAAAGCAAATGGAACTCAAGAGCTTGCTAATATTGAAAAGTTAATTAAACTAACTTTGAATTATTTATCAATCGGCTTTAAAACTTTATATGATTATATAAATTTTTTACGAGACTCAATTGAAAAGACCGAGGATGAATCGCAAGCTTTAGTTTCTCAAGAATCGAATTCAATAAAAATAATGACTTTACACCAAGCTAAAGGCTTAGAGTTTCCAGTAGTGTTTCTATATAAATGTGAAGAGACTTCGATAAAAGGCAGTGTGAAGTCCAAATCAATTTCTGTAAACAAAAATTTTGGAATATTGACAAAAGTGCCGATTGAAAATAATTATTCTTCCGATTATAAAGCGGCTCCCATAATTGGAATAAACAATTTGTTAATTCAGAAAAAAGAACTTGCAGAAATAAAGCGTTTACTATATGTAGGAATTACACGAGCAAAAAATTATCTTTTTATTTCAGCTTCAATTGAAAAAGATAAACAATATAAGGATGATACCTTTATTGGATTATTTCAAAAAGGATTTGGAATTAATTTTGACAATGACAGTTTTAAAATTCAATCTGAATTAGAATTTTTAAGCAGAGTAAAAGATGATTATAACTATTATACAAAAGATTTGGAAGTTAAAATTCCCATAGTGAAGGTCATTGAAAAATCAAATTTGTTTAATGTTAATAACGACGAAATAATAAAAATTAAAAATTTGTTCGTTGATAAGATAGTTGAAATTCCTTCAAGTGAAATTGTATCAGCAACAAAGCTTTCAGTATTTAAGCAATGTCCATTGAAATATCATCTTACTTATGATATAGGATTTGTTCGTTTGTACAACCAATTCAAAAATTGGCAAAGAGAAAATAGCAATTTATTGACATATGAATTTAATGAGCAAGAAGATTCTTTAATTGATGAACAAGAAAGTGCAAACGAAAACTCTCAAAGAAATTATTCAAATGTAAAAGGGACTGTAATTCACAAAATTTTGCAAGCTGAATTAAAATTTGAAGAAGTAAATAAGAATATAAATGAAATTTTAATGTCCGAATTCGAATTTGATGAAAGTGAAAAAGTTATTAACGAATTAGCTGAAGAAATTAAAAATGACTTATTGATTTTTTATAATTCTAAAGAATATGAAAATCTGAAAAAGTTTAAAAAATATAAAAATGAATTTGAAATTTATATAAAAGAAAATGATTACTACCTGTATGGAATAATTGATAAATTAATTTTTGAAAATGATAAAATTATCATTGTAGATTATAAAACTGATTCTATTAAAGAAAATGAATTCAAAAGTAAGATTGAAAACTATGCTGTGCAATTACGTTTTTATTCATATATTGTGAGCAAATTATTTGCTGCGATAAAAAATATAGAGATTAGATTGATTTTTATAAAATCTCCGAAAAAAATTTATGTTGAGGAAATAACAGAAAAAAAATTAATTGAAGTAAAAACAGATTTGGAAAAGATGGTAATTTCAATTCGCGGTAAAAAATATGAAAAAGACTTTAATCATTGTTGGCAATGTTCATTTTCAAATAAATTTAAAAAATGTATTGTCTCTTAATTTCAAATAGTACTAAAAACTAGTAATTATTTTAAAAAATAAAAAATGATCTAAATAGGGTGAAACTTTTCCAATTATTTTTATAAATTTAAATGAAAATTTAAAAGTTAAATGATATGAAAAAAATAATTAAACAGATTAGAGATATTGAAATAATTGAAAAAGAATTAAATGCAAGTTCATCTGGAATTGTTGCATTGATACTTAATAATGATAAACTCACGCAATTTGTAACTCCTTATCTTTATCTAAATAAAAATATCTATATATTTTTTGATGATGAAAACGAACTTTTTCAAAATTTACATTTTGACTCTAATGTTTCCTTTACAATTGTTAAAAATGAAAAAGTTAAAAAATCAAAAAACTTCACTCCGACATATGGATTTTTAACAATTAATATTTTGGGAAAAATGAAAATAGTAGATGACCAAAAAATAATAGAAGAAGTTAAGCAACATTACTTGCTTAAATACAAAAAAAACTTGGATGGAGTATTTGATTTATCAATCTTGAAAAAAATTGTAATTATTGATACTGAGGAAATTCATGCTGTTGAAGAAATTGGGGGATAATCTGAAAAATATATTTGCATTACTCATTGCTGGCTTAACTTTAATAGGGTGTTCTTCAAGTAAAGAAGTTTATTATGAAGTTCCTATCGAATTAAAAAATCCCGAAGCTAAAATTAATTTTTATAATCAATATTCAAAGTGCATTTACGGAAAAAAATTTTTTCTTGATCCGGGGCATGGCGGAACTGATAGAAACAATAAAGGTTATAAAGGAATTGCCGTTGAAGCAGATTTAAATTTACGTGTTGCATTAGCATTAAGAGATTATCTTCAAGAAGCAGGTGCAATTGTTTTTCTATCTCGCACTTCAGATTCGCCAGTTGCTTTAAAGGAACGATCGGTTATGGCTAATAATAGCGGTGCTGATGTCTTTATCAGTATTCATCATAATGCGCCGGGGAAATCTGATGATTATTTTACGGATTATACTTCCACTTATTATCATGCGCTTGATACAAATTATGAATATGAACCTTGCAATCATGATTTAGCAAAATATATTCAAAGAGATATTGCTTATGCTATGAGAAATTCCGGAGGACCAGGTTCTTTTGATGGCACTTATTCGGATTATTGGATTTATCCTGGAATGGGATTTTCAGTTTTAAGATTAACTAAATTACCCGCAGTCTTAGTTGAATGCGGATTTAATACTCAACATTTTGAAGCACAAAGATTAGTGCTTGAAGAATTTAATAAGATTGAGGCTTGGGGAATTTTCAGAGGGATCTGCAGATATTTTAGTGCCGGAGTTCCAACAATTTCATCTTTAACTGCAGATTCAGTTTTTAATTCTGACAGCTTAAACTTATCATTTCAAATAAAAGATTCAAACGGAATTGATCAAACATCTATCAAAGTTGAATTTGATTCGGTTATTGTTTCTGATAATTCTTTTGATCCTTCAACTGGAATTTTAAACTTTAATCGAACTATGCTGGGGCAAGATCCTGGTTATATTACAGAAGGGGAACATGTAATTAGAATTATTGTATCAAATAAAAAAGGAAATCATTCATTTCCTTTTTATAAAAAATTTAAGGTGGTAAAAAATATTTAACAACGGAGTTGCTTAATGCTGAATTACGTCTGGCTTGCACTTTTGTTTTTGGGGATTGGCGCCGCAATTACAACTGATCTTGTTGATCAGAGCCAAAATAAATATAGAAATAATGAACCGCTTCCGGTAATCATAAATTTTCAAGAACCATTTATTAAAGGGCAAGAAAAAAATTATCAAGCAACTTTAAATGTTAATCTTTCTGATTTTAATAAATTTTATAAAGAAAATATTTCTTCAGATATAAAAGAAGCTGCAAAAGTTGCTATTCATTCTGATGCTTCAAAAAATTCAATTAGTTTTATAGTTAGTAAAACCGATCCAAAAATTTGGAGAGATATCGCTGCTGCAGTTGGTGAGAAAGATGATATCAACGGTAAAGTAAAAATTGACAGCTTAATTACTCCAACCACAGCAAGTGCTCATATTGTTCTTGAAGATGTTTCCTTCCTAAAAATTAGAGAAGTTACAAATGCAGTTTTGGAATATGCCGGAACAGCAGTTACAATAGCCTTGGGTTTAATTGGCATAATGGCAATGTGGCTTGGAGTAATGAAAGTTGCCGATGAAGCCGGACTTATTAAAATAATTGCAAGATGGTTAACTCCGTTAACAAAAAGATTATTTCCGGAAGTGCCTGTTGATCATCCTGCAATGGGCTCGATGATAATGAATATTTCCGCTAACATGCTTGGGTTAAGCAACGCCGCTACTCCATTTGGATTGAAGGCAATGGAAGAATTGGATACTTTAAATCCTAATAAAGGCACAGCTACAAATGCAATGTGTACTTTCCTAGCTATAAATACTGCGGGGATGACATTAATTCCTGCAACGGCAATAGCAATACGTGCCGCAGCCGGAAGCAGCGAACCGGCAATTATAATCGGTACTTCTTTGTTCGGCTCTTTCTGTGCTACTGTTGCCGGAATAACCGCTGCTAAAACACTTGAAAAATTTCCTATTAAAAAAGGACAATTTTCAGAATGGATGAAATCAAATTTAAGGGCATTTGCTTTTATTCTTGCTATCATCGCCGCCGTTCTGATATTTGTAAATACCGGAGCTGGTAAAATATTTTCTTCTTTATTCGGATTCGTTACTCCAGAATTATTCAAAAGTGTAATCCAAATATTTTCAACAATTGCAATCCCGCTATTAATTGTAATTTTTATCGGATATGGTGCAATTAAAAAAGTAAAAGTTTATGAAAAGTTTGTCGAAGGCGCCAAAGAAGGTTTTAACATTGCAGTAAGAATAATTCCTTACCTTGTTGCAATGCTTGTTGCAATAGGAATTTTTAGAGCCGGCGGAGCTATGAACTGGTTAATTTATATCTTACATCCAATTACTAATTTAATTGGAATGCCTGCTGAAGCAATGCCGATGGCGTTAATGCGTCCGTTATCCGGAAGCGGCTCACTTGGAGTAATGGCAGAAATTATTTCTGTTCATGGACCAGATTCACCGATAGGAATTTTAGTTTCAACTTTGTACGGAAGCTCCGAAACTACATTTTATGTATTGGCGGTTTACTTTGGCGCGGTGAATATTAAAAATATTAGACATTCACTTCCTGCTGGTTTAATTGCTGATATTGCTGGAGTTCTTGGCGCAGTATTTATTGTACGATTGTTATTCGGATTTTAATTTCTATTACAAGTTTCATTCTTGATTTATTTAGAATTTTGAAAAGGGTAATTTTTCAGAAAATTTATAAACCAATTTAATAATAATTTTTCCACAAATATTTTAACTATGCAAAAAGTATTTATTACAAGGAGTATTCCTCAGCCGGCTATTGATTATTTAAATAGTTATGGGTATCAAGTTTCTGTCTACCGAAAAGATACAGCAATATCAAATAGTGAACTTATTAAAAATATTAAAAATTCTGATGCTGTAATTTCACTTCTTACCGATAAGTTTGATAAAGAAGTTTTAGATCAAATGAAGAATTGCAAGGTGATTGCTAATTACGCCGTTGGCTTTAACAATATTGACGTTGCCTATGCAAAGAAAAAAAATATAATTGTTACTAACACTCCGGATGTCCTTACTGATTCAACTGCTGATTTAGCAATTGCGCTAGTGCTTGCTTGTGCTAGAAGAATTGTAGAAGCCGAAAAATTATTAATGCAAAAAAAATTTACCGGTTGGGCGCCTCAGCTTCTTCTTGGAATGGAATTGAAAAATAAAACTCTCGGAATTTTAGGTGCTGGCAGAATCGGAGCGGCTGTTGCTGTACGAGCTAAATCTTTCGGAATGAAGATCATTTATTTTAACAGATCAAGAAATAATTCTCTCGAAGCCGAAACAAATGCAAAAAAAGTCTCAATTGAAAAATTGCTGAGTGTTTCGGATATTGTTTCAATTCATCTGCCGCTAAATTCTGAAACTTTCCATTTGTTGAATAAAGATAAATTAAGTTTGATAAAAAAAAATTCAATCCTAATAAACACTGCCCGCGGTGAAATTATTGATGAAAAAGAATTGATAAAACTTCTTAAAAAGAAAAATATACGCTGCGCCGGATTGGATGTTTTTGAAAATGAGCCGAATTTAAATGAAGAATTTTATAAATTGAAAAATGTTGTTATCCTTCCGCATATTGGCAGTGCAACAGAAGAAGCAAGAACAAACATGGCGCTGCTTGCTGCTAAGAATGTTGCTGCTGTGCTGTCCGGAAAGAAAGCGATTACTCCAGTTTAATAAATATAAAAATATTGAAAGTTAAACACTTAATAAGTAGGTTTGATATAAACAAAATCTAAATAATTGATATGAGAATAGGCATTCCAAAAGAAAACATATTTGAAGAAAAACGCGTAGCACTTGCGCCTGCCGGAGTGGATGCTTTGATTAGAGCTGGGCATACAGTCTATATTCAAAGCGGTGCTGGAGAAGGCAGTAATTTAAGCGATGAAGATTATTCGCAAACCGGGGCGGTAATTGTTTACAGCCAGGAAGAAGTTTACCGCAGAGCAGAATTAATTGCAAAAGTTTCTCCTCTTACAGATGATGAGACAGAACTTCTTCAGGAAAATCAAATTCTTTTTTCATTTCTGCATCTTGCAGTAAGCACTAAAACAACAATTGAAAAACTGCTTCAGAAAAATGTAACTGCAATTGGTTATGAGCTTATTGAAAATGAAACCGGATTGCCTGTGCTTCATTCAATGAGTGAAATTGCCGGTCAGCTTTCAATTCAAATTGCCGAAAGATACCTGGAAAGTTATGTAAAAGGCGGAAGAGGAATTTTACTCGGTGGTATTACGGGAGTTGCGCCAGCAGCAGTTGTAATTTTAGGCGCCGGTGTAGTTGGAACAACAGCAGCACGAGCTGCACTTGGCAGAGGAGCTCAGGTTATTGTAATTGATAAAGATTTAAATAGACTTAGAAGAATTGACTCAGCATTCCGTCAAAAAATTACAACAGTAATGGCAAATCCTTATACAATTTCCCGTGGAGTTAAATTTGCAGATGTTTTAATCGGAGCAGTTTTAATTAAAGGTGAAAAAACTCCTCATCTTGTTACCGAAGAAATGGTAAAGAATATGAAAAATGGATCGGTGATTATTGATGTCTCGATTGATCAAGGCGGCTGCATAGAGACAAGCCATGTAACAACAATTTCAGATCCTATTTATAGTACACATAACGTAATTCATTATTGTGTTCCAAACATGCCTGCGCTGGTTTCCAAAACAGCAAGCTACGGATTGAATAATGCTTCACTCGGGTATATTCAAAATATTGCCGATAACGGATTAGCAAACGCATTGCTTGGAGATGACGGCTTGTCGAAAGGAGTTTGTACTTATCAAGGCTCTTGTTCAAATGAAGCTATTGCAAATATTTTTAATCTAGAATACAGAAAGCTCAGAATATTTTCAACAAATTAAAAAGATTATTATAAACCGATTGAATCAAAAAATTCATTTGGTTTTAGAAATAGTAAAAGTATCGATTAAAGAATCATACGTTAATACGATAACAATGAATGATGAAATATGGTAGCAACAGAAGAAATAAAATCTAAAAATTCAATTCCTTTCAATATACTCCAATCGTACAATCAAAAAATTGTATCGGCGGAAGAAGCTGTTAAGGTAATTAAATCCGGAGATAAAATATTAGCGCACTCTAACTGTGCATTTCCAACAGTGCTAATAAATGCGTTAGTAAAAAGGAAAGATGAACTAAAAGATGTAGAAATAATGCATGCTTTAGCTGTTGGCAATGTAGCTTACATGAACCCCGAAATGGAAGGACATTTTAGGCACAATGCATTTTTTATCGGCGGCAACAGCAGGGATGCAGTGCGGCAAGGAAGAGCAGACTTTACTCCAATATTCCTTTATGAAACTCCGCTGCTCTTTGCTAAAGGTTATATAAATCTTGATGTAGCATTAATTCATGTTTCCCCGCCAGATGAACATGGCTTCTGCAGTTTTGGCGTTGAAGTCGGATTAACTAAAACCGGAGCTGAAAAAGCAAAGGTTATAATTGCACAAGTCAATAAGAATATGCCAAGAACTTTAGGCGACAGCTTTATTCATATTAACAAAATAAAATATATTGTGGAAGTAAATGAAGAAATTGCTGAACTTCCACAAGGCGAAAGAGATGCCTCGCCAGAAATTACAGAGATAAATAAAAAATTAGCGTACAATATTGCAGAACTTATAGAGGACGGCTCAACGCTGCAGATGGGGATTGGAGCTATTCCGGATTTTGTTTTGAAATATCTTGCCGATAGAAAAGCACTCGGAATTCATTCTGAAATGTTTTCGGACGGTGCAATTGATTTGGTTGAAAAGGGAATAATTACTAATGAAATGAAAACTCTACACCCAGGAAAAATAGTTGCCGGATTTGTTCTGGGTACCAAAAAGCTTTATAATTTTATTAATAACAATCCGATGATTGAGTTCCATCGCCAGGAATATGTTAATGACCCATTTGTAATTGCAAAGAATAATAAAATGGTTGCAATAAATTCAGCAATAGAAATAGATCTAACTGGGCAGGTTTGTTCAGATTCAATCGGGCCAAAATTATACAGCGGCTTTGGCGGCCAACTGGATTTTATCAGAGGTGCGGCACATTCTGAAGGCGGCAAACCAATTATTGCACTGCCATCTACAACTAAAGATTTTAAAATATCAAGAATTGTTCCTTTTCTAAAACCTGGTGCCGGAGTTATTACCACTAGAGGCGATGTTCATTATGTTGTTACCGAATACGGACATGCACAGCTTTTTGGAAAAACTATAAGAGAAAGAGTGAAGGCTTTGATTGAAATTGCTCATCCAAATTTTAGAGACGAGCTTCTTAAATATGCTAAAGAGAATAATTATCTTTAATCGCTTTTTAAAAAAACCTTATTCCTCAACTTAATTTTTAAAAAATTATTTTATAGAAAATTTTATATCGTTATAAAATAATTGTAAAAAATTCTATCTATTAATTCTTTTATACTTTATGATTGCTGTTATTGGAGACATACACGGATGTTATTTTACATTAAAAGAACTGGTCGGAATTGTAAAAGACAAATATCCGCAAATTAAAATTTACAGTGTAGGAGATTTAGTTGACAGAGGAAATTTCTCTTTTGAAGTAATCGAATTTATAAAAAACGAAAAAATTAATTTTACGCCAGGTAATCACGACTATATGTTCTATTACTTTATTAATCAGCCAAACAGTGAAATGGGGCAAACTTGGCTTTACAACGGTTATGAAAAAACTCTAGCTTCATACGAAAATAAACTTGATAAAATAGAACAGCACTTAAAAATAATATTGAGCGCGCCTATTTATA
The DNA here is from genome assembly GCA_021824145.1 of Bacteroidota bacterium. GTDB lineage: Bacteria > Bacteroidota > Ignavibacteria > Ignavibacteriales > Ignavibacteriaceae > FEN-1297. The sequence continues at coordinate 48,049 of JAKALM010000002.1, read as the reverse complement.
TTGATGAGGATGACTGTTTTATTTCGCACGCCGGTGTATCCAAATATTATAAAAATAAACTTCCTAAAAATTTTCAGAATAATTTATCAGTCTTCGATAATATTTTAGTTAACGACTTATATAATGAACATGGAATTTTGTGGACGAGAGAGGAATTGCTTAATATCGGGAAATTGCAAGTTGTCGGTCATACAAGGAGAGAAGAAGTATTTTTTCATGAGCAAAACAATGTAGTTTATATTGATACATCAATTTACACCGGAAATAAATTAAGCTCTGTAGTTGTTGATAAGAACAAAATTATTGATATAATATCAGTGAAAACAAAATTTGAAGATCTTGAGTAATAAATTTTTTGTTTAATTTGATAATTCTAAAATTATATATAAAGATTATAGAATTACTTAATAATTTTTTATACTTTATATTTAAATAGGTGAAGAAAACCTTTATATCATTAATGAAATTGTAAGTCTAAGTTCTCAAATATATTCAGTTCAGATAAAATTAAGATATAGTAATTGATTTTAAATCAATAACATGGTGATGAGAAATGAAATCAAAAAATTTTCTCATGCTAATAATATCTATTTTTTTCTTTCAGATTGTTTCTTGTAATGAACTTCCTCCTCAGCCGCAGCTGGTGAGACAGAAAACGCAATTGATAGCTAATCCTTCCTTTGAAGAATTCGGTATTCCCACACTAAAAGAATGGAGTTGCCCTGAAGCGCCGCTATTGAAAATCCAAATGGTTGCGCCACAGGATGGAGGATTTTTTTCTATCTTTTTAAAGTCTAGAGAAGATGGTGCCTTTGCTAGTACAAAAGTTGCAGCAATTCCAGGAAGTCATGTTTATAAATTTTCAGTTTGGAGTAAGGTAACAAATCTAATTGCACAGGCAGAATTATATTATATTCAAAATGATTCTATTTCACTAAGAAAGACAATTTCAATTAAAAGTAAAAGATGGGAACAATATATTGCATATGATACAATTTCAGCAAATAAAGGGGACAGCTTAAAAGTAGTTTTATTTGGAACTCTTTCATCAACACCACAACCTTATACGTGGTTTGATTTATGCAAACTTGAAATTGATGATTAGAAATTATAATTCGCCAATATCTTCATTCCAAAGATTCGGATTAGTATCAATAAATTTTTCCATCATTTCAATACATTCTTGGTTATTTAGATCAATTACTTCAACACCATGAGATTTCATAAACTCTAAAGCACCGGAAAAAGTTTTTGATTCTCCAACAATTACTTTTTTTATCCCAAATTGTACAATGGCGCCAGCGCATAAGTAACAAGGCATTAAGGTAGAATAAAGAACTGTGTTTTTATAAGTTCCAATTCTTCCGGCATTAATTAAACAATCAATTTCTGCATGAACAATTGGATTATTTTCCTGAACTCTTTTATTATGGCCTCTTCCAATAATTTTATTGTCTTTTACTAAGATTGAACCAATCGGAATACCGCCTTCACTTAATCCCTTTTTCGCTTCATCAATTGTTTCTTGAATAAAATTAACCATAATTATTCCTTTTAGTTGGTAAGAATAATATTTTAATAAGAAATTTTTAAAACAATTTACTTAGATTCACTTGACTACAAAATAACAATCTTTTTAACTAAGTTAAAATCAAACAACTGTTTTGATATTAATTCAACTCATTATAAAAGTGCTTTTTGCAACAAGTAAACATCAATATGTTTTATATAATTGATACTATAATTTCATGGAATTTGCTTGAAGAAAACGGGATTTAATATTTTTATGAAATGGATAGTGAGTCTAAATTTATTTACTATTTCATTTTACTTTATGTCGTGCAATGCACCAAAAAATAATCCATTAGATCCAAATAATCCGAATTATGCTTTTGTGACTATCACTGGAAAAGTTCAAACATATAGCATTCCGCATGATGGGATTTCTGGTGTTTCGGTTTATTGGGGTCCGTCAAACATTATAGTAAATACAGATAATAATGGAAATTTTTCAATAGGAAATATTTTGCCTGTTAATGGTAAACTTATTTTTCAAAAAAATGGATTTAGAGCAGATACGATTAATATTGCCTGGGGCAGTTCAAAAACTTTAGATTCATTCATCTATTTATTTCAAATTCCTACGCTTGATAGTATTTCAATTTATACAGTTGTTACAAATCAATTTACACCGCCGGGGCAATCATATCAGCTTTATGTAAATTCAAAAGTTTCCGATAAGGATAATGATATTGATACAGTTTTTGTAGAAAATTCTCAGCTTAATCTTAAAAAAGCATTAGATTTCAATGCAGCAAGTAAGTTTTATGAAACAGTACTTTCTACTCAGGATTTAAATATTACTGATATTGAGCAAACTATTGGCTTAGATTTTAATATTGTTGCAAAAGATCATTTTCAAAATGAATATAATGTTGGGAGCAGTAATGTAACCAGAGTAATTAAAAATGGTGTTTCGGTTCTTTATCCAGCTAATGATACAACAGTTTCAGCAACTCCTTTATTTATGTGGCAAAGATATAAAACTGGATATCCCTTTACCTATATGATAGAAGTTTACACAAACGATTTTGCAAATTCGCAGTTAGTATTTAGAGGAGAAAATATTTCTTCAGATTCTGTATCGTACCAATTGACCACTCCTCTAAGCACAAAAAATTATTATTGGGTACTTTGGGTAATAGATCAATTTCAAAACAGATGCAGGTCTCTCCCAGCCACTTTTAATGTGAAATAAAAAATAAAATTATATGATTGATTATAATACTGAAAAAATAAAACTAATTTCCAAAGAGCAGTTTAATACACTTTATCAAATTAGCCAGGCATTAAATTCTGTTATATTAGAAGATTCACTTATACAGGAAACATTGGATTTGGTAATTAAAGTTATTAATGCAGAGCGCGGATTATTTGTAAAATATGATTCGGAAGAAAATAAGTTCAACATTATTGCGGCAAGAAATATTCAACAGGAAAATATTGATGATCTTTCAGTTTTTTCATCTGGTGTTTTACAAAAGGTTATTGATAAAAGAGAACCATGCTTATATCACGATGTTCAAAGTGATCCGAATGTTTCGCAATTTAAAAGTATCCAGATTCATAATATCAAATCTATTTTAGGCGTACCGATTAAGCATGGAGAAAAAATTTGGGGAGTTATATTGGTAGATAGCTTAAACAATAGGAAAGATTTTAATGAAGGAAATCTTGTATTCCTTGATTTCTTTTCCAATCTTGTTTCTCTTGCATTAGACAAAATTATTAAAATGCAGGAGCTTCAAGCAGAAAATATAATATTGAAAAATCAGTTGCAGATAAGTAAAACAATTCCAGAAATAATTGGAAAGAGTTCTGCAATGCAAAAGATGGCAGAATTGATTCACAAAGTTGCAGCAACTGATGCAACAGTTTTACTTCTTGGAGAAAGCGGAACCGGAAAAGAGCTTATTGCAAAGGCTATTCATACTTTAAGTACTAGGAAAGATAAACCATATCTGGCTCAGTTTTGCGGATCTATTCCGGATACACTTTTAGAAAGTGAATTGTTTGGATATAAAAAAGGAGCTTTTACAGGTGCAAATTCTGATAAGAAAGGTCTATTTGAAGTTGCTAATAATGGAACTTTTTTCCTTGACGAAATTGCCGATATTTCAATCGCTCTACAAGCAAAGCTGCTGCGTGTTCTTCAAAATAAAGAAATTATTAGATTAGGCGATACTCAAGTTATCAAAGTTGATGCAAGAGTAATTGCCGCAACCAATAAAGATTTAAAACAATTATCAAAAGAAGGTAAATTTAGAGAAGATCTTTTTTATAGGCTAAATGTATTTCCGATTAAGGTGCCTCCATTACGAGAAAGAAAAGGAGACATCGCCTTATTGGTGGATCATTTTATTAAAAAATTTTCTAATAAAAAAATCCATATAGATCCTAAAGCGCTTAAAATATTGGAAGACTTCAACTGGCCTGGAAATGTTCGCCAACTAGAGAATGTTGTTCAGCGAGCACTTATTTTATGTGATGATAATAAAATAGTTCCAGATCATATTGTAATTGAAGAAGAAACAGATGAAATTGCTATTAAAGGAACACTTAAAGATTTTGAAATAATGCTTTTAAAAAAACGTTTGCAAGAATACGAAGGTAATAGAACTCTTGCTGCTAAATCTTTAGGAGTTTCAGTAAGATGGATTCAATTAAAAATTAAAGAACTTGGTGAAAACATTTGATTTATTTTACTAGATGAACCAAATATCTGCCGAAATATTGTTTGATAAATTTGAGATTATAAATTGCCTGAAAAAAGATGGTGAGACAAGTGTATATATAGCAAATCATATTTATTTGGGCAAAAAAATACTTTTAAAAACTCTAAATACAGAAGGACTTTCAGATAAAACCATTTTAGAAAGATTTAAAAGAGAAGCAAAAATTCTTGCGCAGCTAGATCATCCTAATTTGATTAAAGTTTTAGATTTCGGTACCTATAAAAATTTCTTTTACATTTCATTTGAATATTTTGAAAGCCAGAATTTAAGAGAAATAATTAACAACAATAATTTATCAAATCAGGATAAAAAATATCTTATAATTCAACTCCTAAAAGGATTAAATGCTGCACATCAAAATCAAATAATTCACAGAGATATTAAACCGGAAAATATTTTAGTCAATTCGAAGCTATTATTAAAAATTGCAGACTTTGGACTTGCATTGGTTTTGAATGAAAACCATTTAACAAATAGTTCGTCAATTGTTGGTACGCCAAGCTATATGGCGCCAGAGCAAATTCGCGGAGAAAGATCTCAACAAACAGATTTATTTTCGGCAGGTTTGGTAAGCTATGAGCTTTACACAAAAGAAAATCCAGTCTTGGGAGCTGATGTTGGTGAAACGATTAATAATATTCTAAATTTCGATGTAGATAAATGTAAAGCGAAATTGGATCATCTTCCTGAAGAAATCCAGTTGATAATTAAAAATATGCTGCAGATAAATTTGGATAAACGAATAAAATCCTCAGCAGAAGCATTAAAATTATTAGGTGTTTTAGATGATGATCAAATTATCATTTTGAATTCTCCTTTAAAAAAGAGAATGAAGAATGTTTTAATTATATCATCATTAGGTTTAATCATCGCCACGGCTGTAGTTTTTTTTACCTTTCCCAAATTATTTAGTAATAAACAAATTGAAAATACCAAACAACCGGTTAGCATATTGCAGACGTCGGAAAAAAATTCTTTACAAAAAATACCAACTGTAGAAAATTCTCAAAAAGTAAATGAAAATGTTGATCCTAAAAATGAAATTAGTAGTAATAAAAAGTTAGAAAATTTAGAAACTAAAGTTAAAAACGAAAATTCATCAAACATAATATCTGGAAGTGTAACTATTGATTCTTATCCTTGGGCAAGAGTTGCAATTGATTCTAACGAAGTTGGCATAACTCCAATTTGGAATTATATACTAAAACCAGGGATTCATTCTTTAAAATTTACAAACGCAAAATATCCATCTCCTGTTTTTGAAAAAATAAAAATAGCTTCTGGAGAAAACAAAGTAGTAAAACTAAACTTTAATAATTTTATCGGATATTTAAAATGTTACGTTAATCCCTATGGAAATATTTATATTAATGACAAATTAATTGGAACAACTCCGATGGATTCAATAATGTTGAGCCCTGGTAATTATACATTGATAATAAAAAACGAAAATTATTCGCCTATAAGAAAAGAAATCACAATAACTGCCGGCAAAACCTTTACTTATAAACTAAATTTTAAACAATTTACTCAATGAGATAATGGCATTATACTTGTTTATTAGGCAAACAGAAAAATCAGTAAATTATAAATAATGAAATATTTTATTTTACTAATAACTATAATTTCAATTGAATTATATGCTCAAACTTGGTCTGTAGTAGGTGATATGCCTAATTCAGTATCAGGAGGCCAAGCTGTTGTTAAAGGATCAGCAATTTATGTCTTAGGAGGTTTTTCATCAAAATTAAATACAAATCTAAACCTCATTCAAGAATATGATATTCAATCTAACAACTGGTCGATTGCAGGAAAGATGAACTATCCTAGAGCGAATTTTGTAGCCGACAATTATTCAGACAGCATTATTTATTTTGGAGGAAATAATCTTAATTCTGGTTCCTTAGAAATATGGAATTTAAAAACCCCACCTTACGTTGAAAGTGTTGATTCCAACTTTTTCCGTTCATATGCTACCGGCCATGTAGTTAATGGTAAACTTTATGTTTTTGGAGGATTATATTCTGGTATGACATCAAAATATCTTTTTGAATATAATTTTGATTCCAATAAAGTAACTTATGATGATAATGGAGGATTTAAATTTCAAAATCCTGCACAACAAATGTCTGTAGTTGTTGGTAATGATATTTATATTTTTGGTGGGGCGGAAAGTGTACTTCTAAATTCTATTTATGTTTTTAATACTGTAACAAAAACCTTTTCACAACTGCCATTAGAATTGGAAAGACCTAGAGCTGGTGGTGTAGCTGTTTTGGGAAGCGATAGTGTAATTTATATTATTGGCGGATATGATGAACTTCATCATGCACTTTCATCTGTTGCAGAAATAGATTTAAAGAAAAGTGAACTTGAAATTGAAAATGGACCTTCGTTAAATTTCGCTAGGAAAGATCCTGAGGTTGTTAGTTTTAATGGATCAATTTATGTTTTTGGAGGGCTTGACCAAGATGGTTTGCCGGTAACTAGTGTGGAAAAATTAAGTTTGGTTACTGGAATTACAAATAATAATTACTCTAATCCACAAAATTTTGAATTGGAAGATAATTATCCTAATCCATTTAATCCTTCAACACAAATTGCCTTTAAAATTAGTAAAACTGCAAAAGTTTCATTGGATGTTTATAATATATTGGGAACGCATGTGAGAAATATAGTAACAAATACTTTTTCTCCTGGCGAGTATAAGTACACTTGGAATGGAAAAGACAATAACGGAAATACTTTAGCAAGTGGAGTTTATATATACACACTTTCTTCAGATTATTTTACAAGTTCTAAGAAGATGGTGCTGCTTAAATAATATGACCAAATTTAAAATATTATTACTTTTATTTTTGTTGTTTCCTTTAATGATATTTGCACAGGAAAATCAGAATTCTATTACCAGCCTAAAAAATCAACTTGAATCATTTCAATATAACCAAGTAATAATTAATGCAAATGAATTGTTGGAGCATAAAGGAAAGATTACAGATGAAAATCTTATAGAAATTTATAAATTAAAAGGCATAGCACAATATTCTTTACAAGACGAAATGGGAGCGAAAGAAAGCTTTCTTAATATTTTAAAAATTGATACAGCTTTTTCGTTTGATTCTATTTCAACTTCACCAAAAATAATTTCTTTTTTTGATCAAGTAAAAAATGATTATTTTCAAATATTGGAAAGTGAAAAGCAAATAATCAAAACAAAAACTGATACTGTGTATATTCCAAAATTAATTCATATCGAAGAACCAAGTGCAGATTTAAAACAAGCAGCAATTAGGTCAGTAATCTTTCCAGGATGGGGGCATCTTTACTTAGGCGAAGGCCTGAAAGGTACAATTCTAACTTCATTATGTGCTTTAACTTTAGGATCATCAATTTACTTTATCATTAACAGCAATAAAAAAGAAAGATTATATCTTGATGAAATTGATCCCACTTTAATTCAACAAAGATATAATGAATATAATAGTTCTTATAAAATGAAAAATATTTCTTTAATTTCTTTGGCGGCAGTTTGGTTATACAGCCAAATTGATCTTCTATTTTTCACTGGGAAAAATCAATTAAGCATTTCCAGTTTTCAACCTTTTAATACAAACCAAGCACAATTGAACTTTAAAATTAAATTTTAATTCTATAGTTATTTAGGTCCACTTCAACCAATTCTGAATAATTTTCATAAAGTGCAGATTATTCGCATTAACATGAAATCAAATTATTATTTAATCTCTAAATTTTATTAAAATCAAAATATTCAATAAGAAATTCCTGGCATTTTCTTTGGCATGTTTTTTTTAGTCTTGTTGATAGAAGAATTGGTTTTATGAAAAAAATAAATTTGGTTTGATGATTTTCCTCAAGCAAAGCCGATGACCTCTTTAATAATTTTAAAGAGGATAGCCTCCCGATTTATTCGGGAGGTTTTTTTTATAAATTGTAAAACAAAGAAATGAGAAAAGATTTTTTCGAAATAAACCCTAATATTCAGTTAATTCAATTTTGTTTACATCTTCATAAGTAATGGTTGTTAAATCAGTAACGTCGGGCTCATAGATAGATAATATTCTTTCTTCTTGATTGCTTATCGCTTTATATAAAATGTTTTTTACTGTTCTGGCATTGCCAAAATTTTTATCTCTTTTAGCATAAAGTTTTGTGAAAATTTCAAGAAGAAGCTGCCAAGCGCCTTCATCAATATTATATCCGTTTTTTTCACTAATATCATTTGCAATTTCAAGCATTTGACGTGGTTCATAATCTTCAAAGTAAAATATATTGGGAAACCGTGATTGAACACCAGGATTTGAATCTAAAAATTCTTTCATTTCTTCTGAATAACCGGCAACTATAACAACAAATTTCCCTTGATCATCTTCCATTCTTTTTAGAAGTGTATCGATTGCTTCCTGACCAAAATCATGACTTCCTCGTGCAAGAGTATAAGCTTCGTCAATGAATAAAGTGCCACCGAGAGATTTATCAATTATGTCATTTGTTTTAGTAGCAGTTTGTCCTTGATAACCTGCAACCAAGCTTGATCGATCAACTTCAATTAAATGACCTTTTTCTAAAATTCCCATTTCCTTGTATATTTTACTAATAAGTCTGGCAACAGTTGTTTTACCGGTCCCAGGATTTCCCATAAAAACTGAATTTAAATTTTTTGGTATAACATTTAGCCCGCGTTGTTTACGAAGTTTAGCAACTTTCAAACTACTGATTAGTTTATCAATAGATTTTTTAACTGATTCAAGTCCAGATAATGCTTTTAATTCTTTTATATATTTTTCTAAAAGTTCCGGGTCACCTTCAACTTTAATTATTTCTTTTTCTTTTTGAGGTTCGACCAAAGCACTAATATCTTCAAGTAATATATACTTTAAAACTTCTTCGTGTCTTTCTTCTGCTGGAATATCTGCAACTCGTAGTAATTGATTTTTTAATGCATTTTCGACTATATCTCTAACAATTCTTGCATTCCCAAATGATTTATCGCGGTTTCTGAAAATTGTATTGTAATGTTTTTTTAATGGATCTCGTGCTTCTTCATCTAAAACAAAACTTTTGCTTTCAAGAAGTTTCTCGGTAATCTTTAAAAGTTCATCTGGAGTATAATCTTCAAAATAAATTCTTTTTGTAAATCTTGATTGTAAACCTGGGTTTGAATTAATGAAGTTATTCATTTCTTCTGTATAGCCGGCAGCGATAACAATAAATTTACCTCTATCATCTTCCATTCTTTTTAAAAGTGTATCTAAAGCTTCTTTACCAAAATCTGACCCGCTGCCTTCAACTGATTTAATTAATGTATATGCTTCATCAATGAACATTGTTCCGCCAATGGCTTTATCAATTGCAGCTTTAGTCTTCTCGGCAGTTTGCCCTACAAAACTAGCTATTAATCCTTGCCGATCAACTTCAACAAGATGGCCTTTGGGTAAAATTCCCAATGCTGAAAACAGTTCGCTGTAAAGCCGTGCAACTGTAGTTTTTCCAGTTCCAGGGTTTCCAAGAAATATCATATGAGAAGAAAATTTATTCTGAAGATTTTCGCCTTGTTCAGAATAAAATCTGGCAAGTTTAACTGTTTCACTAATTTCTTTTTTTACGGATTCAAGACCAATCAAATCGTTTAATTTTTTCAAGACTTTTGCTAAAGCATCTTCGTCAATTCCAATTTTCACAATTTTATTTTCAGAACTTTCAAATAAAGAAATAATATCTTCTGGGTAGATTGTTACCATGGATTCTTTAGTTCGCTCAGATTCTGAAAGTTTTAAATATCTTTTACTAATATGAATTTTAATTTCATTGAAATAATTTCTTACTAGTCTGGCGTTTCCAAAAGTTTTATCTCTTTTTCTATAAAGATTTATAAATTGCTTTTTGAGAAGTTCCAAAGCTTCGTCTTTAATATTATATTCTTCTTTACTTGAAGTAAGCTTAAAAATATCGACCAATTCGTCTGGAGTGTAATCGTCGAATTTAAAAAAATGATTAAAGCGCGATTTTAATCCCGGATTGGAATTAATAAATGCATTCATCTCTTCTGGATATCCAGCTGCAATTACAACAAAATCGCCTTTACTGTCTTCCATTCTTTTTAGCAAAATATCAATTGCTTCTTGTCCAAAATCTTGTTGATTGCCTTCTTTTTTCAAAGTATAAGCTTCGTCAATAAAAAGAAGACCACCGATGGCTTCATCAATTACCTTATTAGTTTTTTGTGCTGTTTCACCAATATATTGTCCAACCAATCCTGCGCGGTCAACTTCGATTACATGACCATTTTTAAGTATTCCCATTGCTTTGAAAATTTTTCCAAGTAGTCTAGCTATTGTAGTTTTGCCAGTCCCCGGATTTCCTAAAAAGACCGAATGGATTGCAAAGTTATCTTGAGTTTTTAATCCTAGTTTTTTTCTTTCATTTATGAATTTCAAATAGTCAACAAAATCTCGCATAGATTGTTTTACATTTTGAAGTCCGATAAAACTATCCAACTCCAGCAATAGTTCTTCAAGAGATTTAGTTTCTTGAGGCTTTAAATTTGACTCGTTTAATTTATTTGGTTGGTCAGTTGCAGGTTTTTCTAATGAGTTTGAATCTTCCGATGGGATAACAGTTTCCTCAAAATTAAATATTTCGGATTGACCAACTAAAAACCATCGCGAGCAAACAAGATTATTTTCAAGATAAATATCAACTCTTCCTTGTCCTTCTTTCCAAAAGCCAGGATTATCAGTTCCCCAACTCTGAACAAATTCTACCATCTTCCAATCTTTTTCCATTGCAATTAAAAAATGATGGCGTCCAACTTCAGTATTATTTAAAAACCAAACTGCTGTACCGTCAACATCCATTCTTTTATTTTTGAAAAATGGATTATCAAGAATAACTTCAACACCTATGTATCTAACTGTATCTTCATTGAATTGTAGTAAAAATGTTCTTTTTTCGGAACGTAAATTTTCTATAAGATCATAAGTTTTAATCTGGTAAATGTGATAAAACTTATTCTCATAAATTTCAAAATCTGTCCTTTTGGTTTCGGTTGTTACAAAATCTTCAATTGAAGACAGTTCTTCATTTTTAAAATACTTTGCAATTTTTTGATAAATATTTTGAAAATTTAGATCGTCAGATAATTCTTCTTTTAATGATTCGGCAATCATAAAAGCATTTTTCATTTGAAACATTGAATACAGAGATTCGAGCTCAAGGATATGGGCGGCTGTGTGCTCTTGCTTTAAAGAAGGGGAGTTTAAGGTTTCTCTAGCTGCCCAAAGTGAAAACCAATATTCTTTTTCTTTAAAAGATATTTCAGCCTCATTCATTATGGATTTTTTCTTTGAAAAAATTCCATTGAAAAACTTTTCATCATATCCAAGAGTTTTTCTAAACCAATCTCTAACTTTTAAAAGCTTTGGAGTTTTTCCATTATCTATTTCAATTGCCTTCTCAATTTCTTCAAGTCCTTCAAAAAATCTTCCTAATCCTCCTAAAGCTCGTGCTTTATTTAAATGTGCCCAAGCAAGCAAATCTGGTTTCTTTTTTATTGCCCAATTAAGATCAGAAATAGCGCCTTCAAAAATGCTCATCCTCATTAAAAGAAATCCTCGGTACAATCTAGAATTTACTTCATCACCACTAATTTGAACTGCAAGATTAGCCATTTCTAAGGCTTGAGAAGGAAAACCATTTTCAAGTAATGCCCAGGCAAAGCAAGTAGCCGCATTATAATCATATTGACGTTCGTCGTAAACTTGCTTTGCAGCTGTCAAAGCCATTCTGTAACGGCCTTGGCTTAAATGTTCATAAGCTTCTTTTAGAAGTGCATCAAGTTCTTCAGAAGTCAATTACTCTCTCCCAAAATTTTGAGATTTAAAAATTAGTTCAACAATTAATGTTAAATATAGCAATTTCTATTATAAAGAATATAAAATTTGATTTTAAGAAAATGATTGTTGAAAAGATAAAAAAAGGCGGAAATAACTTCCGCCTTAAGGTTAGATAATTTAAATCCAATTTTATGAACTTAAACTTGAACTCTTTAGTACATGTCTCCCATTCCGCCGCCGGCTGGCATTGGTGGCATTGGAGGTTCTTTTTCTTTCTTCTCATAAACTACAGCTTCAGTGGTAAGAAGAAGTGAAGCGACAGAAGCAGCATTCTCTAAAGCTGTTCTAGTAACTTTTGTTGGATCAATTACGCCAGCTTTAATTAAGTGTTCGTATGTTTCTGTAGCAGCATTAAAGCCGAAATCGTCTTTTCCTTCTTTAACTTTTTGAAGAACAACAGATCCTTCAAGTCCTGCATTGTTAACAATTTGTCTTAAAGGTTCTTCAAGAGCTTTTTCAACAATCTTTACACCAGTTGTCTGGTCTAAATTGTCTCCTTCTAATTTTTCAAGTACAGTTGTAGCTCTAACTAAAGTAACACCGCCTCCAGCAACAATTCCTTCTTCAACAGCAGCACGTGTTGCATGAAGAGCATCTTCAACCCTTGCTTTTTTCTCTTTCATTTCAACTTCGGTGGATGCGCCAATTTTTAATACTGCAACGCCACCAGAAAGTTTTGCAAGTCTTTCTTGAAGTTTTTCTTTATCGTAATCTGAAGTAGTCTTTTCAATTTGTGCTTTAATTTCATTAATTCTTTTCTTTATTTCATCGGATTTTCCAGCACCTTCAACAATAGTTGTATTATCTTTATCAATAACTACTTTCTTTGCTGTGCCTAAATATGAAATTGTAGCATTCTCTAATTTAAATCCGCGTTCTTCAGAAATTACTGTACCGCCGGTTAATACTGCAATATCTTCAAGCATAGCTTTTCTTCTATCTCCAAAACCTGGAGCTTTAACAGCAGCAACTCTAAGAGTTCCACGAATTTTATTTACAACCAATGTTGCTAAAGCTTCTCCTTCAAGGTCTTCTGCTATGATGAGCATTGCCTTACCTTGTTGTGCAACTTTTTCAAGTACCGGTAAAAGATCCTTCATTGCAGAGATTTTTTTATCATGAATTAAGATATAAGGATCTTCGAGAATTGTTTCCATTGTTTCGGTATTTGTAACGAAATATGGTGAAAGATATCCGCGATCGAATTGCATTCCTTCAACTACATCTAATCCAGTTTCGGTTCCTTTTGCTTCTTCAACAGTAATAACACCATCTTTACCAACTTTTTCCATTGCATCGGCAATTAAATCGCCAATTGATTTATCATTATTAGCTGAAATAGCGCCAACTTGTGCAATCTCATTTCTGCCTTCTACATCACGACTAACTTTCTTTAAGTACTCAACAACTTTAGTAACTGCTAGATCAATTCCTCTTTTTAAATCCATAGGATTTGCGCCGGCAGTTACATTCTTCAAACCTTCTCTATAAATTGCCTGAGCTAAAACCGTAGCTGTTGTTGTGCCATCTCCTGCAACATCACTAGTTTTAGAAGCAACTTCGCGAACCATTTGTGCGCCCATATTTTCCACTGCATCTTCAAGTTCAATTTCTTTTGCAACAGAAACACCATCTTTAGTAACTGTTGATGCACCGAATTTTTTTTCTAAAATTACATTACGTCCTTTTGGTCCTAATGTAACTTTAACAGCATTAGCTAATTTATCTACACCACTCTTTAATTTTGTGCGTGCTTCCGAATTATATTCGATTAATTTTGAAGCCATATTTATTCCTCCGATATTTTAATTTTCAAATTCTTTATTAACCAATTATTGCGAAAATATCGCTTTCTCTCATAATTAAATATTCATCACCTTCAACTGTAACTTCTGTACCGCTGTATTTTCCATACAATACCTTATCACCAACTTTAACTTCAAGTTTTACAAGCTTTCCATCGTCAGAAGTTTTGCCTGGACCAACTGCTACAACTGTTCCTTCAATTGGTTTTTCCTTGGCGGTATCTGGTAGGATAATTCCACCTTTGGTTTTTTCTTCTGCTTCACTTGGCTTAATGATTACTCTATCTGCCAGTGGTTTTAAATTAATTTTTGCCATATGTTAACCTCCAATTTATTTTATACTTATGGATAATTATTAGCACTCTCAAAAAGCGAGTGCTAATATAACACCGAGATAAAAATTTGTCAAGACTTATTATCAATTCTACATTCTTGAATTGTGTTTATAATCATCAACTAAACTTGAGAGATTGGATTTACAAAAGAATATTTTTAAGTTTCTAAAAACAATTTTGAAGGCAACATCTATAGAATCTTGTTAAAAGTTTATTCCGATCAAAAGCCGAATGAACTTTTTACAATTTTTTAAAAGTGTTGCCATTTTATTTTTAAATCATAAGAGGTAAGATGAACGATCTTCCAAAAAAAAGATTAACTTATTCAACCCATAGCCCAGCTATAGCTTTGCAAATTTCTTATTCTAGAATCAAACTTATGAAAAAATTTTCCCTTTTATTGGTGGTTCTGATAGTGTTCTTTAGTCATTTTAACTTTGCGCAAGAGATTGAACTTCCATCTGGAATAGGAAGTAATGTAAATTTGTATGCAGATGTTTCAAAAATTAATAGTTTTGCTTCTGATACAAACACAACAAGCCTTGCCTTACCTCCAATGCAAAAGCCAAAGTTGCTTCCAGCAGACATTAGTTTTGGAGAAAACTTTTTATGGGGTGAAAAAGGGCTCTTTCGAGAAATTGGATTAGTTGGTAAGCTTTCGCCTCAAGAAAGAATTCAAGAATTAAAAATTCGCAGGACGATGTTAACTGCACATCAAATAGGTGGTTTTACAACCTTAGCTTTGATGCTTACAGCAGATTACTTTGGCCAGCAGGTTATTGATGGAAAAAGATATCTTGGAGACGTTCATCAAAATATAATAGCTGCTACAATAATTTCTTATTCATTAACAGGGCTTCTTGCAATTTTATCTCCGCCGCCACTAATAAGAAGAGATGAAGGTGGAACAGTTGCCATTCATAAAACTTTGGCATGGATTCATGTTCTTGGAATGATTATAACCCCAATTCTTGGTTCTACTATCAGACATAAAAGGATATTTAATATGGACCAAGCACACTTTCATCAGATCTCAGGTTATTTAACAACTGCTGTTTTCGCAACTTCATTAATTGTAATTACAATTTAGTTTGGAGGAATTTATGTTGAAGAAATCTAGTTTAGTATTAATTATAATTTTAGCGGCAAGTTCATTTATTTTTTCTCAAGTAAAGCAGCTTCAAGCAATTAAGAATGAATCTTTTATTACTTATAAACTTACCCATCCTTTACATGAAATAGAATCTACTAGCAAAGATGCTTATTGCATAACTGATGTTGATGAAAAAAATAAGCTGGTGAAGGGTGTAGCTGTTCAAGTTGATGTTACTTCATTTGACAGTGGAAATTCAAATCGTGATTCTCATGCGATGGAAGTTGTTGAAGCAATTAATTATCCAGACGCTAGATTTATTAGTTCTTCTGTAACTCAGAAAAGTGATAGCCTTCAGATTTGGGGTAAACTTACTTTTCATGGTATCACTAAAGATGTTTATATAAATGCGGTTTCAAATTGGACAAACAGTCAGCTTATTGTTACAGGTGGGTTTGATATTAGTTTAACAGAGTTTCATATTAAAAGACCTTCGCTTCTATTAATTCCAGTTAATGACGATTTAAAATTCACTTTTAAACAAGTTTTTAATCTATAAAATTCAAAATTATTGAAGATCATGTCCAACTTGGCCTGTAGTTATTTGTTATATCAAAAAAAATTTTATTTAAAAAACTGATTAGGCGAATTTGGATCAATACGTTCATTTAAGATAGCTGGTTTGATATCGATTAGAGGTGTGCCATCTAAGCAATCAAGCCCATTTACAAAAATTATTGAATTATCAATTTTTTTTATTTTGATTACTGCTGCACCAATTGGATTTGGCCTATTTGGAGTTCTTATTGAAAAAACGCCAATAAATTTCCCATTACTTTTGGAGGTTTGTTGAAGTAAACTTCTATCTGAATTTTCTAACCAATAAAGTACCAAAATTTCTTGACCATTGATAAGGCCAAGTAAACCATTTTCAAATTGCTTATCTAAAATAATTTTACATTCAGGCCCATCAAATTGAATATTTTTAGGACAGTCTTCAATTTTTTTATAAGGCGTCTCGATATAGCCTATAAATTTTAATTCTGGATTCATTCGGTTATAAAAAAAATTTTAAATTAGTAATCTAAGTCTTCTGTTCTTTTTTTAGCTTTGAACCTGAAAAAATTCCAATTGCTCCTAGAATAGGATTTAAAATTAGTACAAAATTTGGTTGAACAGCATTTTGCATTGCTATGGTATTTGTAACTTTCCCAATTCTCGGTTTGTCTTTTATAACACTGGATTCATTCATTTTTGTGAAAGAAGAAATTAGTCCGATGACTAAAACTAATCCGGCTAAAAATAACACAGCATTTTTATTTTTTGAAATTAACATGCAAACCCAGCCTCCATCAATAGCTGCTAAAAAGCTTAAAATAATACTAAATACAATCCAATTATTAGAAACATGAAAAGTACCGGGATCGAATGAACCTTCGGTTCCAAGAAGTTTATAAAGAATTGTAAAAGTGATAAACATAAAAATAACCATAGCAATATATCCAATTAAAATACCAGCTAAATTGCGTACCATTTAACTCTCCAATATATTTCAAAAAATGCGAAATGCAGAAAGGCTTCTTGTTTAAAATAAATAATAAAAATAACCTGTGGAAGGGAAATTTTATAGTTAGTTATAACATAAATTTGCTAGGTAAAAAGTCGAAAATGATTGTTAATAATTTCACAATTGATAAAAAGAAACATTGTATTTTTTAATAAAGTCTAATATTTTGTAAAACCAAATTGTGGTAATTAATTTAATTGCGGCTAAATATAAGTTTCAAACTAAAATAATTTGCGATTGATGATAAAAAATTATAATCGCTATTTTTTTTCAATTTAAAATGGAGATATACATGAAAAAAAGAACACATTTATTGTTCAACGTTTTAATAATCTTGTTTTTTACACACATTGCTTACTCACAAACTATGGACTCTGCAGCGGTGAAACCATTTAATGATGGCTTAGATAAAATTCAAAAAGGTGATTATAAAGGTGCGGTAACCGATTTTGAAAATGCATTGAAAGCTGACAATAAAGATTATAGAATTTACTATCAAATAGGCGTTGCACAAGAAAAGTTAGGTAATCATGAAAAATCCATACAAGCATATAATGAAGCAATTAAAGCAAATCCACAATTTGATGCTTCGTATAATGATTTAGGAAGTGTTTACTACAATTTGGGTAAATATCAGGATGCTGCTAATAGTTTTGAAAAGGTTTTAGAAATTGTTAAAGATGACTCGGCAAAAATTGCAGCAGTTAAATTTAATTTATCACTTTCTTATAATGCTTTAGCTTCTGCTGCTGAAAAAAGTAAAAATTATAAGAAAGCAATCGAATACTTAAAGAAAGCTGTAAGTTACAATAATTCTGATATAGCTTATCTTAATTTGGCAAGAGATTATTTTTTAACTAATCAATATGACAGAACAATTGAAGCCGCAGAAAATGCATTGAAATATAGAAAAACAATTGGTGAAGGTGGACCTTACTATTATATGGGAGTTGCTTATAGCAAAAAGAATGATATGAAAAAAGCAAAAGAGTGTATGCTAAAAGCAAAAACAGATCCAGTTTATGCGAAAGTTGCACAAACTGTTCTTGATGCAATGAAATAATATTTTTAATTAGAAAAATTTTAGAACCCCCATTTTGATGGGGGTTTTTTATTTTATAAAATTTATAGAATTGTGTTAAATATAAGTCTTAATCTTTTATAACTTTACAAACTATTGATGTAATATCATCTTCTTGAACCTCGCCTTTTGAATAATAGCGAGTGTATTTATAGATATTTTCTATAATTTGTTTTGAACTAGCATCATGATATTCTTTTAAAATTTTAAGAAATCCATCTGAACTCAATTCAATTTCATCTTCTGTCTTTGTTTCAATTATTCCATCCGTAAGAAATACTAAAATATCTTTTGAAATTAATTTTATCTTTTTACTTGTAGAATATTTATAATTGTCAACAACTCCAAGAGGAATTCCATTGCTTCCCATTTCTGTTTTTAATTCGCCATATTTATTTAATAAATAAATAGGAAGATGACCAGCATTAGAATAGTTGAATAAATTATTGATGGGATCAAGTCGTCCGAATATTAATGTTACAAAATGATTTTCATCCAAGTCTGAATACAATTCTTTATTTAGCAAAGTTAGAATTGTACCAGGATCTTGTTCAGTTTTTGTTATAATTTTAAGAAAAGCACGTGTCTCTGTCATAATCAATGCAGCCCCTAAGCCATGTCCACAAACATCTGCAATTATAATTCCAATGCTTCCATCATTCAAAGAGACGAAATCAAAATAATCGCCACAAGTTTTTACGGCTGAATAAGTTCCTCCAGCAATATCAAAACCTGGTACAGTAAAATCATTTTTAAAAAATCTTTGCTGTAATTCATGGGCAATTTGTAATTGAAATTCTTGCTCTTGTTGTTTTCTCAATTCTGTAATATCTTTTAATACTGATACATAATTTGTAATATGTCCAAATTCATCTTTAATCGGAGTTATGGTTTGATCACTTATATAATTTTCTCCATTTTTTTTCTTATTGAATATTACACCTTTATATGTATTACCATTTAATATTTCATTCCACAACTTCTCGTAAAATTTTTTATCATGTTTCCCTGATTTAAGGATTCGTGGTGTAAGTCCGATAATTTCATTTTTTTTATATCCTGTCGTTTCTTCAAAAGCTGAATTAACATATTCGATATTACCATCAGTATTTGTTATCACTACGCTATCGGCTGTTTGTTCAATTGCATTAGAAAGCATTTTTAATTTATCAATATTCTTTTTACGTTCAGTAACATCTTCTGCGTGTATTAATATTAAATCTGGGTGGATAAATACATAATTGAATAATAGTTCATTTATTTCACCGGTGTGAAGAAATTTATATGTACTCTCTTTTTTAAAATTACTTTTTTCATTAAAACATTTTTGAAAGTCGGCTTGAATTTCATTTAAATAGGGAGTATCGCTGTACATTTCGTGAAGTTTTACACCTAAATATTTTTGAATATTATTTTTTGAGAAATATTCTGCAGAAATGTTAAAATCTACAAAAATGAAATCGTCATCTTTTTTTTGCCATACATAAGATGGAATCGGATAACCTTTAAATAATGTTTTAAATCTTTCACTGTTATTATTTAAGTCAGTTTCAGCTTCCTTTTTATCAGTTATATCAGTTAATATTACAATACCGCCATTGATTATTCCATTTTTATTTTTTATAGGACAAGCTGATACTGAAATATATCTTCCGCTAGATTGAATCTGATTTTTTATATAAATAATTTCATTTATAATTGTCATCCCTTTTAAAGCTAATGATAAAGGAAGATCTTCAGAAGGATAAATATTAAAAGTATCTGGTTTAAAACAACCATACACCTCAGACCATTTTGCTGGACTAACATTTTGAGATCCAATTCCAAGTATTTTTTTAGCAGAAAGGTTAAAAACTAGAAATTTCCCATTTTTATCTACAACAATTATTCCTTCTGTAAGAAAATTTAATAATGAATTTAATGTTTTATCACTTTCTAAAAAATTCAAATTAGAATTATTTCTACCATGAATAAATTTCATCTTCATCAAACATAGTTTCCAATCTTTTTTCAAAAAATGTTAGATCAGCTATTAATTAAATTCATAATAATATTAGAAGTTGACAACAAATTAGCTGTTGATTTTAAAACTAGTTCAGCATTCAAAAATACTATTTTAAATCAGTTAGGACGGGAGTGTGAAACTTACTGAAGGAAATCAATTATGTTTAATTTTAACATAAAACTTTTTTATAAATAATACAAGGCAGCCATGCTATCTACAATAATTACCCATATAATTTATTGAGCGATACAATCAATCTTTTGTAAATATAAAAGCGAGATTTTAAGTAATAATAAAATTTAATTCTAAAAAATTATGCTAATCAAATTTCACTTTTCTAAGAATAAGTGAATTTGAAACAACACTTACTGAACTAAATGACATTGCGGCAGCTGCATAAATTGGATTTAATAATCCAAATGCTGCAACAGGAATACCAATTAAATTATATATGAATGCCCAGAATAAATTCTGTTTAATTGTTCTTAAAGTTTTATTAGATAATTGAATTGCATTAACAACGCCCAATAAATCGCCCTTTACTAGAGTAATATCAGAAGCCTCTATTGCTATATCTGTTCCAGTTCCTATTGCAATACCAACATTAGCTTGTGCTAAAGCCGGTGAATCGTTAATTCCATCGCCAACCATTGCAACTATTTTACCAGATTCTTGCAATTTTTTTATATTCTTTGCTTTATCTTGAGGTAATACGTTAGAGATAACTTTATCAATACCAACTTCGGCAGCAATAAATTTAGCCGTTCTTTCATTGTCTCCAGTTATCATAACAACTTCAATATTCATTTTCTTTAATTTAGATATTGCATCTTTAGAAGTTGTTTGAATTATATCGGCGATAGCTATTATTCCAGCTAGTTCACCATTTAATGAAACATAAACAGGCGTTTTCCCTTGCTGCGATAATTTAAGTATATAATTTGTAGATGCTTTTGTATTAATTGAATTTTCTATCATCATTGATTCATTACCAACGATAATATTATAGCCGTTTACTATTCCAGTTATACCAAATCCTGTATTTGAATTAAATTTATCCACATTAGACAATAAAATATTTTTATGTTTTGCATAATCTACAATAGCTTTTCCTAATGGATGTTCAGATTTGTTCTCTAATGATGCAGTTAAGCGAATTAATTCATCATCATCAAAATCATTTGAATGATTTGTATTTCCATTTAAAGGAATTACATCAGTAACAACAGGTTTGCCTTTAGTTATTGTTCCAGTCTTATCTAATACAACTGTATCAATTTTATGAGCGAGTTCTAAACTTTCTGCATTCTTGATTAAAATTCCATGTGAAGCCCCAACACCAGTTCCAACCATTATCGCAGTCGGAGTAGCTAAGCCAAGGGAACACGGACATGCTATTACAAGAACTGCTATGAAGTTAATCATCGCAAAAGTAAAAGAAACGCCTAAAATAAAATACCATATTAAAAAAGTAAATAATGCAATACTAATTACTATTGGTACAAATATAGAGGCAATTTTATCAGCTAAACTTTGTATTGGCGCTTTAGATCCTTGTGCTTGTTCAACCATTTTTATTATTTGTGAAATGATAGTATCCTTGCCAATAGCTGTAGCTTTTACTTCAATGCTTCCGTTTTTATTAATTGTACTGCCAATAACTTTATCATTTATTTTTTTATCAACAGTTATACTTTCTCCTGTAATCGTCGATTCATCTATAGAAGAAAATCCTTTTAAAATTATTCCATCAACTGGAATTTTTTCTCCAGGCCGAATTATTATTATATCATCTTTTACAACTTCATTTATCGGAACATCTTTTTCAGCGCCATTTCTAATGACTCTTGCAGTCTTTGGTTGTAGGCCAATAAGCTTCTTAATTGCATTAGAAGTTTTTTCTTTTGCTCGTGCTTCTAACAACCTTCCCATTAGAATTAAAGCTATAATTGCAGCAGCAGAATCAAAATAAATATTGTTATGAGTTGAGTTAATAGAAAGAATTTTGGGAAATAATACTACAGTTGTACTATACACATAAGCCGTTCCAGTACCAACGGCAACTAAAGTATTCATATCAGCAGAAAAATGTTTAAGGAGCCTCCAAGAAATGCTAAAAAATCTTTTTCCCGAAATGAACATTACTAGAGTTGTTGCAAGAAAAACTAAGCGGTTAACATAGTCAATATTAACAGCAACATACTTGTGAAACCAAGTTGTCATGCTAGCCATACTAAAAACCATAATTGGAATTGTGATTACAGCTGCAAAAACAAATTCATGTTTTAACTCTTTGTAAGTTTTTTTCTGTTCTAAATTTTCTGTCTGCTTAAAATCAATTGTTGTTTCATCCGTTTCTTCTTTTTCTTCTTTTGACAGAGTAATTAATTTATAACCCGCATCTTCAACAATTTCGGCAAGTCTAGTTAGATCAAC
This sequence comes from Bacteroidota bacterium, assembly GCA_021824145.1. Taxonomy (GTDB): domain Bacteria; phylum Bacteroidota; class Ignavibacteria; order Ignavibacteriales; family Ignavibacteriaceae; genus FEN-1297. The sequence goes on along the minus strand of JAKALM010000002.1, from coordinate 25,519 downwards.
TTTGCTACTATCAAATGATAAAGTAACATTCTCAGTTGCAAAATTCACATTAACATTGTCAACACCTTCAACTTTCTTCAAAGCTTTTTCAACTCTTGCTACACAACTAGCACAAGTCATTCCTTCAACTGGTAATGTGAAAGTATTTATTTTTTTATATTCCATTTCTAAACCCAAACAAACAAAAAATAATTAAAGAATTATTGAACTACTTTGTATCCAGCCTCTTCAATAGCATCTGATAATTCTTTTTCACTTACTTTATTTTCGTCATATTGTAAAATTGCACTTCCTATTTTTACGTCCTCAATTTTAACATTTTCTAGTTTGCTTAGTTCTTTTTTCACTGCCATTACACAGTGATGACAAGTCATTCCATCAATTTTTAATTCTTGAGTTTTCATATTTCATCCTTTAAATGATTATTGAATCTTACTTTCGAAACAAAAATAATGATTATGAAAAAGTAATGTGTTATAAAATTTTAAAAAAATATTATATGATTTTAATAAAGATTTAGAATGTGTAATTATTTTAGTTTATCGAGAGGTTTTCTAGTGTTTGAAGTCATATTTTTAAATTGGCTTGCTGTCATTCCTGTAACTTTTCTGAATTGATTAGAGAGATGTTGGACACTGCTATAGCTAAGTTTGTAAGCTATTTCGCTTAAAGTTAACTCATTATATTTTAGTAATTCTTTTACTCTTTCAATTTTCTGAAGTATTACAAATTGTTCTATTGTAATATTTTCTACTGAAGAGAAAAGTGAACTTAGATAATGGTAATCTAGTCCAAGTTTTTCAACAATTATTTCAGAGAAATTTTCATTTGCAAACTGTCCCAAATTATCATGACGAATTAATTCTAAAATTGTAAGTTTTATTTTTTCAATTATTTTTGCCGATTTATTTTCTATTAGTTCAAAACCATTTTCTTCAAGAATCATTTTTATTTTATTAAGGGGTAATTTATCTTTTTCACCATCTATAATTACTTCTCCTAATGTTATACTCCTTACATCAAGCCCTAACTTTTTAAATTCCTCGCCAACAACTTTTATGCATCGGTTACAAACCATATTTTTGATTAAAAGAGTTGTTGTTTTAGAATTAATTTCCGATTCTTTAAAATGTTTATTCAAGGTTATAAAAATTTTTATTTTTAATTAAATATAAGCTAATAATTATCCTAATAATTATATTATATTTCTAGCACAACTCTATCTCCATGACTTTTAGGCACTGAAACAACAATGAAGTTCAGATCGGCATCTGAATTATTTAAAATTTTATGAGGCATCATTGGTGGGATTTCAATTCCTTCGTTTTCCCTCAGTATGAAAATACCTTCGGTTGTTTCCATAGAAGCTTCGCCATTTAGAATGTAAAAAAATTGTCTGGATTTATTATGGTAATGTTTTATCTCAAAAGTTCCTGAAGGCATTTTTTCTCGAATTATGCTTAACTCATCGTTTTTAAGAAAATGCCAACCTTCACAATAGTTTCCCCAAACATAATGTTCTGAATTCTCAGTACTTATTGGTTTGATATAAACTCCTCTTAATTAAAGTATTTTTTATAACAGATGAAAATTACTTTTGAAATAAGAATTAATTCTTAAATTTTTTCTACAATTACTGCAGTGCCATAACAAAGTACTTCGCTTACACCTTGTAGCACATCAGTTGTATCGTATCGTGCCCCAATAACTGCATTTGCGCCCATTGCATCAGCATGCTGCACCATCAGCTCAAAAGATTCTTCGCGTGTCTTTTCACAAAGCTCAGTAAAAAGTGTAATATTTCCGCCGAATATAGTTTGCAGAGTTCCACCGATTGTTCCAAAAATGTTTCTGGAGCGAACTGTAATTCCTCTTACGATTCCTAAATTTTTAACAATTTTATAACCATCAATCGAGAATGCTGTAGTAACTAATGATCTATCCATTGCCTGCCTTTAAAAATTATTGTTTTTAGTTTTGTTATAACTTAAGAAAAGGAATAATTGTAATCAAAAATTTTAATTCACATTATTAAATTAAAATATAAAATATTATAAAAGCAGTTTAGAAATACTTTCTTTAATTATTAAAGAATTATTTTATTTTGTAGAAAAGAATATGTGTTGATAAAAAAAATGCTTGCAGAAAATTTTCAGCAAGCAATTAATCAAGAAGAAATTTTTAACTAGTCAGTATATTTTTGAAAAATAACCGAGGTGTTATGCCCGCCGAATCCAAATGCATTACTCATTGCAATATTAACTTCTCTGGCTTGTGGCTTGTTAAAAGTATAATTCAAATCGCATTCCGGATCTGGATTTACAAAGTTGATAGTTGGAGGTACCATATTATTTTTGATTGCAAGAATAGATGCAATAGCTTCAACAGCACCGGCAGCTCCAAGCAAATGTCCAGTCATGCTTTTTGTAGAAGAAATATTCATCTTGTAAGCATGATCGCCAAAAACTTTTTTAATTGCTTTTGTCTCGGCAATATCACCAAGTTGAGTTGAAGTACCGTGCATATTAATATAATCAACTTGTTCTTTTTTTATGCCAGCATTTTTAATTGCCATTTCCATTGCTAACAATGCACCAGTTCCTTCAGGATGTGGGGCAGTAATATGATAAGCATCTGCAGAGAGTCCCATACCAATTACTTCAGCGTAAATTTTTGCACCTCTATTTTTTGCATGCTCTAATTCTTCAAGAACTAATGCGCCGCCGCCTTCACCCATCACAAAACCATCACGAGTTGAATCGAATGGACGGCTTGCAGTTTCGGGAGAATCGTTTCTTGTGGATAATGCTTTCGATGCGTTAAAACCACCAAGACTAATTTCATTTATTGAAGCCTCGCTTCCACCAGTAATTATAATATCTGCAATTCCATTTTGGATGAGCATAAATCCATCAATCATATTATTATTAGCAGTTGCGCAAGCTGAAACTATACAATAATTTGGCCCTCTAAATCCATAATGAATCGAAATATAACCGCTTGCAATATCTGGAATTAACATTGGAATAAAGAATGGAGATATTCGCTGCGGACCTTCAGTATGATTAATTACTGATTGATTATAAAAGGTTTCTATGCCTCCAATGCCGCTGCCAAATATAACACCAATTCTTGATTTTTCTTCTTCAGATAGATTTTCTGGTTTTAGTTCGCTGTCATTAACAGCTTGAATAGAAGCTGCCATTGCATATTGGGCATACCTATCCATTCTTCGTGCAGTTTTTTTATCGATGTATTTTGTAACTTCAAATCCTTTTAGCTCGCATCCAAATTTTGTATCTAATTTTGAAGTATCAAAACTCGTAATTGTCGCACATCCACTTTTACTTTCCATCATTCCATTCCAAAAATCATCAACTGTTAATCCAATTGGAGTTAAAGCGCCCATTCCGGTAACTACAACTCTTCTTTTGTTTTGCGGCATATTTTATCCTATGCTTTGTTTCTAAAAAAATATTATAAAAAGCTAAAATTTAACGGCAAAGATAAGAAGAAATATGAAATATTTATAACACAAAAATCTTAATAACAATTGTTAAGAAGATTATATCCATTTTTTTGAGAATTTTTAGTGAATTTAAAATTTTTATTCATTTTTGTATTAATAAATCAATTTTTTCAGATTTCAATTTTCATAAACTTTTGGTTCTTGAAGATAAATAACGTTAAATTTGTAGCCTGAATAATAACTAGATTTGATTACGTAGAATAGGTTGCTTTGTTAAAGCTAAATATAACAGCGAATGATAAATTTTCTAAAGCACGAACCGGTTTTTTTGAAACTGATCATGGAAAAGTAGAAACGCCAATCTTCATGCCGGTTGGAACCCAAGGAACTGTAAAAGCTGTAAATCAAAATTTTTTAGAAAATGATATTCAAGCACAAGTTGTTCTTTCAAATACTTATCATCTTTATTTAAGGCCTGGAACGGAAATACTTGAGCAAGCAGGCGGCCTTCATAATTTTATGAATTGGAAAAAACCAATTCTTACAGACAGCGGCGGATATCAAGTTTTTAGTCTTTCTGAATTAAGAAAGCTAAAATCAAACGGTGTTGAATTTCGTTCGCATATAGATGGCTCAAAACATTTTTTTACGCCTGAAAAAGTAATTGGAATTCAGCGAAGTATTGGTTCTGATATTATGATGTCTTTGGATGAATGCACACCTTATCCGTGCGATTATGAATATGCGAAAAAATCAGTTCAACTAACTTCTGACTGGGCAATATTAAATAAACAAGCATTTGAAAAATCTGTACCGCTTTATGGACATAAACAATTTTTGTTCGGAATAGTTCAAGGAAGCATTTATAAAGATCTTCGGGAAAAATCTGCGACTGAACTTTTAAAAATAGATTTTGACGCATATTCAATCGGTGGATTGGCAGTTGGTGAACCGACAGATTTAATGTATGAATTAGTAAATTTTACTACTGATTTTTTGCCGAAAGATAGACCAAGGTATTTAATGGGTGTTGGCAGGCCAGAAAATATTCTTGAAGCAATAGAAAGAGGAGTTGACATGTTTGACTGCGTGATGCCGACTCGCAACGCTCGGAATTCAAATTTGTTTACTTCAGATGGTGTTTTATCGATGCGAAATGCAAGATATAGAAATGATTTTAATCCGGTTGATGAACAGTGTAGTTGTTATACTTGTAAAAATTTCACTCGAGCATACTTAAGGCATCTTTTTATTGCTGGGGAAATTTTAGCGCTTGAACTTGCAAGCATTCATAATCTGCATTTTTATTTGAATCTTGTCAAAGAAGCAAGGCATCAAATTAATGAAGGTAATTTTATAAATTGGAAATCAAAAATAATTAACAAAATATCATTAAACGTAAATAATAAATCGGAGGATTAATTGGAATCTTTATTAGCAATGGCACCTCCGCCTAATGGCGGCGGCGGCGGTGGAAGTTTAATTAGCACAATAATTATGTTCGGTGCTATCTTCTTAATATTTTATTTCATGATTATCAGACCGCAGCAAAAAAGAGCAAAAGAAAGAGAAAAAATGCTTTCAAATATGCAGAAGGGCGATAAGATAATTACAAGTGGTGGTCTCCACGGTACAATTGTTCATATTGATGAGAAGACGGTTCTTGTTCAAGTTAGCGATAATGTTAAGCTTAAATATGAACGTTCTGCTATCGCAACAATTTTACCGTCTGGAACGAAAGAAGAAACTAAATAAATCAATCTGTTTTTTATATAACTTAATAAGTTGTAAATCAGATTGAGTAAAAATTAAGGTATGAAAATGTTTTGTTCAGTTGAAGAAGCTATTGAAGAAATTAAAAATGGAAAGCTTTTAATTATTGTAGACGATGAAGACAGAGAGAACGAAGGTGATTTTGTTTGTGCAGCTGAATATGTAACCCCAGAAGTTGTTAACTTTATGACCAAATATGGAAGGGGAATGATTTGTGCTGCTGTTAGTGGAAATAGACTAGATGAACTTGGACTTCCATTAATGGTCGATTCAAATTCAGCGTTGCATGGTACGCAATTTACAGTTACAATTGATGCAAAAGAAGGAACAACTACTGGTATCTCTGCTGCTGATAGAGCACTGACAATAAAAAAAATTATTGATGATAAAAGTAAAGCTGAAGACTTTGCGCGACCAGGGCATATTTTCCCTCTTCGTGCTTTTGATGAAGGTGTTTTGAGGCGTGCTGGACATACAGAAGCTGTTGTAGATATTTGCAAACTCTCTAATTTGAAGCCAGCAGGTGTTCTGTGCGAAATTCTTCATGATAATGGGGAGATGGCTCGCGTGCCAGATTTAATTAAAATTGCGGAAAAATTTAAACTAAAAATTTTAACTGTAAAAGATTTAATTAAATATCGGCTTCAGAAAGATAGATTAATTGAAAAAGTTGCAGAAGCAAAACTTCCTACAAAGCATGGTAATTTTAAAGTAAAGATTTATAAAAGCCTTGTTGACCATAAAGAGCATATTGCTATGGTTAAAGGAAAAATTGATCATTCAAAACCAATTCTTGTTAGAATGCATTCTGAATGTTTAACTGGCGATGTTTTTCATTCACTTCGCTGCGATTGTCATGATCAATTAAATGCTTCGCTTGATATGATTGGGAAAGAAGAAAATGGTGTTATTGTTTACATGAGGCAAGAGGGAAGAGGCATTGGCCTGCAAAATAAAATCAAAGCTTATAAACTTCAAGATGAAGGCAAAGATACTGTTGAAGCAAATGAAGCGCTTGGTTTTAAGCCCGATTTGCGCGACTATGGAATTGGTGCTCAAATTTTATTGGATTTAGGTGTAAGAAAAATAAAATTACTAACAAACAATCCGAAAAAAGTAATTGGGTTGAAGGGATATGGTTTGGAAATTGTTGAAAGAATTCCAATCGAAATTCCTCCTAACGAAAATAATGTAAAATATCTTAAAACAAAGAGGGATAAACTCGGCCATCTAATTTTAAAGTAAAAATTAGCCTATCTCTTAATCTTGTTCAAAATGAAATTGAACAAGATTAAGAGCATAAATTATATTATAGCAATTCAACAATATTCGTATTAGTTATATCTTCAGTTTTATTACCTTTTTGTATCCCTTTTGGTGATGGTGCTTCCATCGTAAAATAGATATGAATGTGCGTTTTAATATTAGATTTTTGAACACATCCCTTGGTAACATTAAAATAAATTGCTCCGTCTGCTGACGTAACCGGTTTTGTAAAATTAAATTTGGCACCGCGTTCTTCGTATTTAGTATCTCCAGTAACAATCGTTTTTAGTCCTGCATCAAGAATTGCAACTGTATCGCCATTATATTTTTCAAGTCCTCCTACCTTAAACAAGTTTGTATTTACAAGCTTGAATATTAAAAAAGGAGAAGGAGGTTGAGTAAATGACCAAGATGAATCTTTTGCAATTGTATTTGAAGGCAATTCACGGAACAATTGAGTTACTAATGGTTTTAATGAACCTTGAGAAACTGTATTATTTAAATAATCTCTTTGTTCCTGATTTACAGATGAAGGAGCTTTTTTATTTAGCTCAATAAATTTATTAACAATTTTATCAATATGAAATATTTCTAAAATTCCACCAGCTTTTCCGACTCGAATACTAAACGGATTATTAATTAAAGAAGCGTACTGCGCATATCTTTCTAAATCAGAAGAATCATTTGCATCACCCGAATTGTACATCATCATTTGTCCGCCATCTGAAGCATTAAAAAGGATTGACTTAATTTCACAAGAAAATTCCATTACTCCATCTTTATCTTGGTTTTGCAGAGCAACATTAAAAATATAAATGACGCTTTGCTTAATTTTCTTTGTAACGTTTGTGTCAGCTTTGATATTTAAATTATCTTCAGAAAAAGATGCAATTCTATATTGATATGATTTTCCTTTTTCAAATTTATATGCAAGATTAAATTTTTGATTAGGGTTATCAATCGGTGAAGTTTTAATTGTGGTAGTATCAACTTTTAATTTTGCATTAAGATCAGAAGGTTTATCACTAGTTTTTTTTCCGCATCCGAAAATAATTGTACTTAAAAATAAAATGATCAGAAATTTTTTCATTATAGTTTCCTTTTGGTCTAAATAAAAGACCGATTAATATAGTAAATATTTTTTTCTTACTTTTAGAAAATCTTTTAATTCTTTATTCCAAGATCTTTCAATTTTATTAGGCGAAATTCCGGCTAAAATATTTTCTCTAACAGATTTATCACCGCTTAGCCTATCAAAACCTGCATCTCGAAATTTAAATTTATCTGGATAAAGTGAATGGAGTGCACAAATTAACTTTATTCCAAAATCAACTGTCCTAAACTTCTCTCTATCAATTATATGAATTGAAATTCCGTTACAATTTTGTCCTTTGTATTTTGGGTCTGTTGCCATTTTAGGAATGTCAATTGGGATATAAGAAATAGGTTTTAAATTTACGCCAGGAATTTTTAAATCAACTAATTTTTTTATTAGTGAATCAGAGTTTATAAATGGTGCTCCAATTGTTAAGAAAGGATGTAAAGTGCCTCTGCCTTCAGAAACATTTGTCCCTTCGATTAAACAGGTTCCAGGATAAACGATTGCAGTTTCTAAGTCTGGAATATTTGGCGATGGGTTTATCCACGGTAATGAATATTGATCGAGATAAGAATTCCGTTTCCAATTTTTCATCTTGATGATTGTTAAGTTAGGAGTCAAATTTTTTCCGATATAATGCTCGCCGGCATATAATTTCGCTAGCTCACCAATTGTCATTCCTGTTACTATTGGCAACGGTGCAATTCCAACGAATGAGGCTTCATCTTCTTTTCTAATTGGACCTTCGACATTAATACCATTAATTGGATTTGGCCTATCCAATACAATTATTGGGATATGATTCTCATCTCCAGCTTGAACAACGTAAAATAAAGTTGAAATGAAAGTATAAAATCTCGCACCAACATCCTGAATATCATAAACAAGAACATCAACATTCTTAAGCATTTCTGGTGTTGGCTTTTTGTTTTTGCCGTACAATGAATAAACTTTTATTCCAGTTTTAGAATCAACTGAATTATCAACACTTTTTCCGGCAGGATTATCGCTTCTAACTCCATGTTCAGGACCAAAAAGAGCGACTAATTTTACATCATGAATATTTGCAAGTGTATCGACAAGAGGTGTACCATTTGATAAAATTCCAGATTCGTTAGTTACTAATCCAATTCGTTTTCCTTTAATCAAATTAAAATATTCAGATAGTAATCGATCAGCTCCGATTGTAAGTTTTTCTTTTTTTTGATGGTTTTGCGAATAGCCATTTATAACTATCAGCATAATTCCGCATAAAAGAAATAATATTTTTTTCATAATAAATTGTGTTGAAAAAAGAATTAAAAAATAAAAAGAATGACCAAACAACTTGGCCATTCTTATTTAGTTTTTGAAATTAATTTTTATAAACCAAAATTTTCTAATAATTCTTTTCTTGAAAAAAAATGCGCAATTTCAATTGCTGCATTTTCATCAGAATCAGAACCGTGGATTACATTTTCAGCTTTATTTGCTGCATATAGTTTTCTGATTGTACCTTCTTCAGCTTGAAGTGGGTCTGTTGCGCCTATTAATTTTCTGAAATCTGCAACAGCATTTTCTTTTTCAAGTGCAATTGGAACACATGGCCCTGAAGTCATGTATTCAATCAAATCATTAAAGAATGCACGTTCTTTATGAACTTCGTAAAAACCGCCTGCTGAATCTTTAGTTAGCTTTAACATTTTTATGGCTTTAATTTTGAAACCTGCATCAGTAATTTTTGTAATGATTTGGCCAATTAAATTTTTTCTAACGCCATCAGGTTTAATAATTGCAAGTGTTCTATTACTCAAGTTTTCTCCTAGTTATTTTTTTCAAATTTATTTTTTCTTCTTAACTGTTTTTTTTTACAACTTTTTTAGCACTGGTCTTAACATTCTTTTTCAATAAAGATTTTGTAGATTTTTTTGCTGGTTTTGTTGTAGACTTTTTCTTGGAAGCCGAATTTTTCTTAAGCGCTTCAATTGCTTTTATCATTGTTGAGCCAATTTCGGCAGGACTGTCTATTACTTTAATTCCTGCTTTTTTCATTGCTTCCATTTTTTCAGCAGCAGTTCCTTTGCCGCCAGAAATAATTGCACCGGCGTGCCCCATTCTTCGTCCTGGAGGTGCTGTTCTTCCGGCGATAAATCCAACAACAGGTTTGTTAACATATTTCTTTATGAATGCAGCAGCTTCTTCTTCGGCGGTACCGCCAATTTCTCCAATCATAACAATTCCTTGGGTCTCAGGATCATCATTGAACAATTTAATGATATCAACAAACCTTGAGCCAATTACTGGATCACCGCCTATTCCAACACAAGTTGATTGGCCAAGTTTTATATCAGTTAATTGTTTAACAGCCTCGTAAGTTAAAGTACCACTGCGGGAAACCACCCCAATTTTTCCTTCTTTGTGAATGAAGCCAGGCATAATTCCTATTTTAGCTTTGCCAGGTGAAATTACTCCAGGGCAATTTGGGCCAATCAATACAACGCCTTTGTTTTTAATAGAATTATAAACCTTCACCATATCAGCAGCAGGAATGCCTTCCGTAATACAGATTATAACTTTTATTCCAGCGTTTGCTGCTTCTAAAATTGCATCACTAGCAAATGCCGGCGGTACAAATATTACAGAAGTGTTTGCTTCTTGTTCTTTAACAGCTTGTTCAACTGTATTATAAATTGGAATTCCTAAAAATTCTGTTCCACCTTTTCCTGGTGTAACACCAGCAACTACTTTTGTTCCATATTCAATCATCTGTTGAGTATGAAAAGAACCTTCTCCGCCGGTTATTCCTTGAACAACAAGTCGGGTTTTTTTATTAACTAAAATACTCATCTAAGGTTTCCCTTTATATTTTTCAAAAATTTTTTTACAAAGATAAGAAAAATCAATTTTAATTTTTAATACTTTTATCTATTTATTGTTGGTCACGTTTAGTGTAATAACTTTGGGATTAAATTTTTTTAGCTCTATTTTTGTACAAAACAATTTAGGTAAAAATGACACCAATTTATTTACTAAATAGATATTTAGAATTAAACATCTGCACAAATACTTACTTCTCCTTTTTCTTCAATCAAAATTAATATTTAAAGTTTATTCAAGTCTATGGATACTTCTTCAAGCTTCAAGAAAATTAAAACAATAATTGTTGGCGGCGCACGGGATCCGCATGATCAAAAAATTTTTCATAAGCTTTCACTAATTGCTTTCTTAGCCTGGGTTGGTCTCGGTTCTGATGGTCTTTCATCAAGTTGCTATGGGCCTGCAGAAGCGTTCAAAGCATTAGGCGGACATCCATATCTTGGAATTTTTGTTGCTTTAGGTACAGGAATAACTATATTTATAATTGCCGCTAGTTATTCTCATATTATTGAACTTTTCCCATCCGGAGGTGGCGGCTATCTTGTTGCAAGTAAATTACTTTCACCAAACGTTGGTATGGTTTCAGGATGTGCTCTTCTCATCGACTATGTTCTTACAATTACAATTTCTATAGCGAGCGGTGCTGATGCAATTTTTAGCTTTTTACCGCAAAGTTGGTATTCATATAAATTGGAATTTGCAGTTGTTGGAGTTATAATTTTATTACTTTTAAATTTAAGAGGAATTAAAGAAGCAGTTATACCTTTAGTCCCAGTATTTCTTCTTTTTGTTTTTACACATTTGTTTGCAATCGGTTATGCAATTATTTCTCATGCAATAAAATTTCATGAAGTATATAATGCTACGGGACAAGAACTTTCAAAATCATTTGGAACATTAGGCTTATTTGGAGTTTTGTTTATAGTGATGAGAGCTTATAGTATGGGAGCTGGTACATTTACAGGAATAGAAGCAGTTAGTAATGGACTTCCAATTTTAAGAGAACCAAGAGTTGCCACTGCAAAAAGAACAATGCATTACATGGCATTTTCACTTTCAATTACAGTAATCGGTTTAATGATTGCCTATTTATTATTTAAAGTTGAAGATCAGCCTGGTAAAACTTTAAATGCTATTTTGTTTACAAATATGTCGGCAAATTGGGGCGGACATATTGGATTCTTTTTCGTTCTTATTACTTTACTTTCCGAAGCAATTCTTTTATTTATTGCAGCTCAAACTGGATTTTTAGATGGCCCAAGAGTTTTAGCTAATATGGCGCTTGACAGATGGTTTCCAACTAGGTTTGCAATGCTTAGCGATCGACTCGTTACTCAAAATGGAATTCTTTTAATGGGAATTACTTCTTTGATAATGATGTTAGTTTCAAGAGGCTCAGTAGATTTTTTAATAGTACTTTATAGTATAAATGTTTTTATAACATTTAGTTTATCCCAGTTGGGTATGGTAAAACATTGGTGGCAGGTTAGAAAATCCGAAAATAAATGGTTAAGGAAATTATTGTTGAATGGGGTAGGATTAATATTAACTTCATTTATTTTAATTTCTGTTCTTATAATTAAGTTTGGTGAAGGTGGATGGATTACTTTAGTAATTACCGCTGGACTTGTAGCTTTAACATTGATTATAAAGAAACATTATTTAATCGCAGCCGATCTTCTCAGAAGATTAGATACAATTGTTGATTCTGTTGAAGCATCAATTTATAATATCCAAGGTGATAATGAAGAGGAAGTAAAAGATGAACCTAAATTCGATCCGAAAGGAAAAACTGCTGCAATTCTTGTGAATGGATTTAATGGTTTAGGGCTTCATACACTTTTAAGTGTGTTCAGATTGTTTGGCGGTACATATAAAAATTATGTTTTTGTTCAAGTTGGTTCGGTTGATGCCGGAAATTTTAAAGGTGTTGATGAAATTGAAAATCTTGATAAACATATTGATACTGAAGCTAATCGATATGTTAAGTATATGAAAGAACATAATTATTATGCTGAGGCATTTACCTCAGTTGGTACAGACGTTGTTGATGAAATTAATAATCTTGTCCCGCAAATTACTTCCAAGTTTCATAATGTGGTTTTCTTTGGCGGACAGTTAGTATTTCCCGAAGAATCATTTATGACTAAATGGCTTCATAATTATATAGTTTTTGCAGTTCAAAGAAAATTTTATAGGCAAGGTATTCCATTTGTAATTTTGCCAATTAGGGTTTAAGGCAAACTAAATTATAATACATTTTCTTGAATGTAATAGCTCATCTTAAGCAAATTCATTTCATCAAATTGATTTGCCATAAGCTGTAGTCCAATCGGCAGACCATTCGAATCTTTTGCGATTGGGATGTTAATTCCTGGTATTCCGGCAAGGTTTGCAGAAGTAGTATAAATATCAGATAAATACATTTCAAGTGGGTCGGTAGTTTTTTCGCCGAATTTAAATGCAGTTGTTGGTGAAGTAGGAGTTAAGATTATATCAACTTTTTTAAATGTTTCATCAAAATCTTGTTTAATCAATCTTCTTACTTTTTGCGCTTTCCTATAATATGCGTCATAGTAGCCAGCAGATAAAACATAGGTGCCAAGCATAATTCTTCTTTTTACTTCGCTGCCAAATCCTTCTGAGCGGGAATTCTTATACATATCGATTAAAGATGAACCTTCATTAGATCTAAAACCATATCTTGCGCCATCATATCTTGCAAGATTGGAAGATGCCTCGGCAGTGGTTAAAATATAGTAAGTTGCTATTGTATATTCAGAATGTGGAAGATGAATCTCTTCAATTTCAAAACCTTGTTTAGAAAGTTTTTCAATTATTTTTTCAATTTCGGATTTTACTTCTGTAGAAATTCCGTCGCCAAAATATTCTTTAGCAAAACCAAGTCTTAATTTTTTACCATTAAAAGATAAATTATTTGAAAAATCTGGGACGATATTTTTAGAAGAAGTTGAATCGTGCTCATCCCAGCCGGATATTACTTCCAGAACTGCAGTTGTATCTTCAGTATTATTTGCAAAAGGGCCAATTGAATCGAAAGAAGATGCAAAAGCAGTTAAACCGAAACGCGAAACTCTTCCATAAGTTGGTTTTAATCCATAAACACCGCAAAAAGATGCTGGTTGCCTAATCGAGCCTCCAGTATCAGTTCCTAAAGCAGTATCACAAAGTTCGGCGGCAACAGCAGCAGCAGAGCCTCCACTTGATCCACCTGGAACTCTCTCATTATCAATTGGATTTAAAACATTACCAAATGCAGAATTCTCGTTTGAAGAACCCATAGCAAATTCATCACAGTTAGTTTTTCCGATGATGATTGCATCTTCATCAATTAATTTTTGAATTACAGTTGCGTTATAAAGTGCAGTAAAATCTTTCAAAATTTTTGAAGAGCAAGTATTTGGTTTATCTTTAATGGATAAGACATCTTTTATCGCAATTACCATTCCTGCAAGTTTACCGTATTTACCACGAATTATTTTTGCATCAATTTCTTCTGCTTGTTTAATAGCATCATCTTCAAATACAAAGTTAAAAGCATTAAGATGATTATTCTGGTGAATTCTATTTAAAAAGTAATTTACATTTTCAACTAGAGAAAGTTTACCACTTTTTAATTGATCTAATTTTTGAAAATAATTTTTATACGGCAGCAACGTTAATCCCGCAGTTTAATTAGTAAAATTTGCAGTATTAAATTAAGATTCGAAATAATTTGAAGAATAACTGATTAAGAAACTTGTTTGTTCTCAGTTTTTTTCTCTTGGTTATCCGGTGAAGTTTCTTCGTCTTTTAAAGCTTTTTTAAATTCACGGATTCCTTTTCCTAATCCTTGTGCGAGATCCGGAATTTTTTTAGAACCGAATAACACCATTACCACAAGAAGAATAATTAATAATTTGCCAAAACTTAAATCTTCTAACATTATATTTCCTAAAAATATTAATAAATATTTTATTTTATGTTCAAAACAAAATCAATTAAAATCTATTTCTTCTCAGTATCGTTTTTCTTTTCATTATCGGAAATTTTTATATCGTCTTGAACATCTCTCATAGCTTTTTTGAATTCTTTGATTCCTTTTCCAAGTCCTTGTGCAAGATCGGGAATCTTTTTTGAACCAAAAAGAATTAAAACTACTAACAATATTATTAAAAGTTCGCCCATGCCCATATTGTCAAACATTTGATCACCTTTTTAATTTAAATTATTTAAGATGGAATCGAAAAACATTTTTCCGTCAGATCTGCCAAGAATAGGATCGCAAGCTCTTTCTGGGTGAGGCATCAATCCAAGTACATTTCCTTTTTTGTTTACTATGCCTGCAATATTCATTGTTGAACCATTTGGGTTTGATTCATCATCAGTCTTGCCGTCAAGTGAAGAATATTTGAAAGCTATTTGATCATTATCTAATAGCTCTTTTAATGTTTCATCATCAGCAAAGTAATTACCTTCACCATGTGCAATTGGAATTTTAATTGGGCGTTCTCTAGTAATGCTGGAAGTGAAAATTGAATTTCTATTTTCAACAGATAAATAAACGTCCTTGCAAACAAATTTTAATGATTCATTTTTAATCATAACTCCAGGCAGTAATCCTGCCTCTAAAAGAACTTGAAAACCGTTACAAATTCCAACAACATAACCGCCATTGTTGGCGAAGTTAATAATAGAATTCATAATGGGAGAAAATCTAGCAATAGCACCGCAACGCAAGTAGTCGCCATAAGAAAATCCACCAGGAAGAATTATTACATTAGAATTTTGCAAGTCATTTTCTTTATGCCATAAAAAACTAACGTCAACATTCATAATTTTTTTTAGTGCATAATAAGCATCGTGGTCGCAATTAGAACCAGGGAAAACAACAACACCAAACTTTGGTTTCATTTCATGCTTTCCAAAGTGAATTCAAAATCTTCCATAATTGGATTTGCTAACAATTTACTGCAATATTCTGTAACTTCCTTTTCTGCGGCAATTTTATCTGATGTATCAACAGTAAACTCAATAAACTTTCCGATTCTTGTATCTTTAATATTAGTAAGTCCAAGATGAAAAGCTCCTTTTTCAACCGCAACACCTTGCGGATCCAAAATAGAAGGGCGCCTCTTTATTATAACTTTTGCTTTAAACAAATTTAAATTCCTAGATTCTTTATCTAATTATTTAGTAATGAGAGAAAATTTCGTCAAATTTTTTTAGCTAACAAATAAAAAAGATGACGAAAAATACCAAATAGAATGATGAAAACAAAGATAAAGAACAATGCCTTGCCGGAGGTCAAAAGTAAAATAATTAAAGAAAGGATAACAAAGCCGAAATGATAAGGTTTTTCTTTTATTCCTTTTAAGCTAAATTTTGGAAGTGTATCATATTTTATTGAACTAACCATTAACGCTGATAAAACTAAAACCAAAGGTATAGTAAAAGAAGAATAAGGGCTTTCAATTCCAATTCCAGGTTTGTAAAAAGATAGAATGAAAGCTGCTAGCGTTATTGCAGAAGATGGAATTGGCAGTCCTTTAAAATATTCTTTGCTAAAACCTACAAGCTGAACATTAAATCTTGCTAATCTAAATCCACCAGCAATCATAAGTGACGAACTAATAATTACGCCAAGTGAATTATAATTAATTAATTGTATTTCATAAATTAAAAATGCAGGTGCAGCACCAAAGCTGATGACATCAGATAACGAATCAAGTTCAACACCAAGTTCGCTGCTGGAGTTTGTTAATCTTGCCATCATTCCGTCTAGAGCATCAAAGATTGCTGCAATTACAATTAACCATGCGGCATAAGAAAATTTACTTTGGCTTGCATTAATAATTGAAAGGAATCCGCAGAACATATTCATTGCGGTAAATAGGTTTGGGATAACAGAAGGAGTTACTCTAAAACGATTCATTTTCAATTTGTCAATTCAAATAAGATAGTTTCTCCAGCTTTTACATGTTCGTTTTTTTTTACTTTAGGCTGCCAATTATCTGGAACTACAATATCAGCCCTGCTGCCAAATTTTATCATTCCAAATCTTTCGCCAGATTTTACCGTATCACCCAATTTAATGTGATAGACTATTCTTCTGGCTATAAATCCAGCAACTTGTGTAAATAAGATTTTTCCAAATTTACTTTCAATTCCAAATTCGGCACGCTCATTTTCTTCTGAAGCTTTATCATCAAAAGCTGCAATATATTTGCCTTTAAAATATTTAAGATATTCAATCTTTCCGGAAATTGGAATTCTGTTTACGTGAACATCTAAAGGAGACATGAAAATAGAAATTTGTTTTGCTTTGCCATTGATAAATTTATTATCATAAACATCTTTAATAAAAAGCACTTTACCATCTGCAGGCGAAACTATTATTTTATCGCCTAGCGGCGTGGTTCGTTCGGGGTCTCTAAAAAAATAAAGTGAAAATAAAAGAAATATAATAGGAAGAACAATTAAAATTAATTTTTCAAAGTTATTGTTTACGAAAAAACTAAAAGCAATAATAATGAACACACTTATTGATATTATTCCAAGAGTAGAATATCCGTATTTTGTAGGCATTTTTTAAGCGCTCATCATATTGAAAAGGTGATCTGTATAGTGCTTGATTTCAGACGAAGTGGAGAATTTATAAGGATCTATTGATTTTTCAGTTTTATTGATAGGAATAATTTTCAAACTTTGTGGAGTGAAATCGTCAACAACAAAAATCTTATCTTCATTTTTACCAAAGTGGCACGTAGCTTCTGCAAGAAGATAGCCTCTTCTTTCAAAATAAGATTTTAGTACAGCATTAATTTTTGAACATATTCTGTTAATTATTTTTAACTCTTCTATTGAACATAAATCAAACGTAATTAAATGGCTTTCAGCAATCATAGAATCTTTACCATTGCCATAATGCAATTCAAAAATGGGAAGATTGAGAATTTCACCTTCTTTATGTCCAAAAATTTTTGCGGTTCTTTTATCAATAATATTTAAAATTTTTATACCGAAAGGAAATCTTTTATGTTTAATAAATTTGAGAGAATTTTTGTCATGATTTCTGACAAAAGCGGCAGGGATATGATATTCCTTCAAATAATCAAAAAAGAATGAGTTGATAAAAGCAAATTTTTCACCCAAATTTTTGATTTTAACTTTTTTATCTCCATTTGAATTTATAAAATCAAAATATTCAAGAATGAAGTAATCTTTTTCATCAAAAAGTAATTCTTTTTTATGAAGTTCTTCTCCGAAATGATTATTGTTGTTGTTTTTATTCAACCCTGATATATCCTTTATTAATTCTGTAGTAGAAATTATAAAAATTAGATATAAAAAGTCAATCGTTTATATTATATTTACTATAAAATTTATCAAATATAAATAACTAAAAGTGTAGAATAAAATAGACAGGAGGCGATAAATGAAAGGCGGAATGCAAGGAATGTTGAAACAAGTTCAAAAATTACAAGATGAGATGCAAAAGGTTCAGAGCAAACTTGGAGATTTAACTGTTAGCGAAGAAGCTGGCGGTGGAATGATAAAAGCTACTGCAAACGGTAATAAAGAATTAGTTTCTGTAGTTATTGACCCGCAAGTCATAAATAAAGACGAAAAAGAAATATTAGAAGATTTGGTTGTTGCCGCTGTAAATAAAGCATTGCATTCTGCAAATAAATTAGCCGAAGAAGAAATGTCTAAAGTTACAAAAGGTATGTTGCCTCCAGGTTTTAATATTCCAGGATTTTAAATTGCAAATAGCCGAGCCATTAGTTTCAGCAATTGAAGAGTTGAGTAAATTACCTAGCATTGGTAAAAAGACCGCTCAAAGATTGGCTCTTCATCTTTTAAAAAGTGACAAAGAGTCTGTTGAGAATCTTGTTAATGCTATTTTAGAATTAAAGACTAAATTAAAATTTTGTTCAAGATGTTTTAATTTGTCAGAAGAAGAATTTTGTGAAATTTGTAAGAATCAAAAAAGAGATAATAAAATTGTTTGTGTAGTTGAAGATGTAAGCGATGTAATTGCAATTGAAAAAACTAATGAGTTTAATGGCGTATATCATGTTTTAGGTGGTGTACTTTCACCTCTTTCTGGTGTTAGTGCAGAATCTTTAAAAATAAAGGAGTTATTAAAAAGATTTGAAACCGAAGATATCAAAGAAATTATTTTAGCTATAAATCCTGATACAGAAGGGGAGACAACAACTTTGTATCTTGCCAAATTGATAAAACCTTTAGGAATTAAAGTTTCGAGAATTGCACGCGGTTTGCCCATTGGCGGTGATTTAGAATTTGCAGATGAAGCAACAATAGGACGGGCTGTAGTTGGTAGAATAGAATTGTAATGATCAAAAAATTTAAGTTTAATTTTGATCCAATTTATTTTCTAAATATAGATCAAATTGCTGATGAAGTTTTTGCCTTTTATAATTTTTTTACTTTTGATAAATGGATGCGACTTATTTACTACTCGCAGCGCCGAAACACCTAATCAACCTCGATCAAATTACCAGCAAGCTGTTACTCCGGATATATTAATTTCAAATTTTATTAATTCATTACAAGATAAAAGTGTAGAAAATTATCTTTCTTGTTTATCAGATCCTTCATATTCCCAAAAAGTTTTTGTATTCTCACCTTCAAGCAGTGCGCTTTCGCAGTTCCCAGCGTTATCAGAAGATTGGGGAAAGAAAAATGAAGAACAATATTTTAATAATTTGATTGCAAAAGTTCCTCAATCTTTGCCGATAACTCTTACTTTATCAAATGCATCAGAAAGTCCGCAAGGTGATAGTTTAATTTACACAGCTTCTTATAATTTATCTGTGCCAACTACAGACCCAAATTTTCCACAAAACTATCAAGGTGCTTTAAGATTTAATATGATTAGAGATTCCAGATCTATCTGGAGTATTTATTTTTGGCAGGATACTAAAAATAGCGATTTGCCAAGTTGGAGCGAATTAAAAGGGAGGACATATTAATAAAAAAATAACTCCATATTTGATTGTACTTTTGTTATTTACAGGTTGTAAAAATCCTTTTGCGCCCTCTTTAGATGAAAGTTCAAATAATCCTTCGTCAACCATTTCGGATCAGAAAACTATCGATGGAGTTTTTCAAAACTTTCAATATGCTTATACTTTTAGAGATACGATTATATACGGAAATCTAATTGATGAAAATTTTATTTTTACTTATAGAGATTATGATCAAGGTGTTGATGTTTCGTGGGGAAGAGATGAAGAGATGAAAACTACTTACGGTCTTTTTCAAAACTCGCAGCGCCTTGATTTAATTTGGAATAATATAGTATTGTCTACTATTGATTCTTCTTCTGCTAATATTGTTCGTGGATTTAATTTAACAATTACTTTTAGTCCGACAGATATTGAAAGATTAGATGGCCGTGTAAATATGACTTTAACAAAAAATCCGCAAACTAGTAAATGGTTAATTACCAGATGGATTGATGAATCTAATTTCTAAATGATTTAATTTTGTACAAAATTTTTACTAAATAAATTAGAGCAATGATAAATTTTTGGCTGCGAGAAGCATTTAAATTAATTGGCAGGGCAAAATCCTCTTTTTTCCTTTCATTAATTTCAACAAGCATTGCTGTGTTTCTAATTGCTGCTTCACTTATTACAATTCAACTTTCAAATGAACTTCAGCGAAAAATTACTACTAATGTAAATATAAATGTATTTTTAAAAGATTCATTAAAGACCGGAGATATTGCCGAGTTGAAAGCAAGTTTATCAGGCAAAAAATATATAAATAAAATTTCATATATAGATAAAAACCAAGCGGCACAAAATTTTATAAAAGAAACTGGAGAAGACTTTAGAACGATTCTTGATTATAATCCGCTTCCAGCATCATTCTTAATAACTTTAAATGAAAGTTTTATTGAGCGCGATTCAATGAATAAAATTATAAATTCACTTTCGAAAATGAATGGTGTAGATGAAGTTGTATTTCAAAAAGAATTTATTTATAAAGTTCTATCATGGATAAACAAAATAAAGAAATATATATTCATCATTACAGCTATATTATTTCTGATTGCAATTTATGTTGTTTATAGTACAATGAAACTAATAACAAAATCGAAATACGAAGAACTTGAAACGATGAAGTTGGTTGGCGCTAAGTTATCAACAGTTAAAATGCCAATCATCTTGAATGGAATAATTATCGGAATTATTTCCAGTATTATTTCATTGGCTGCATTTTATATTTTAATTTATAATTTTTCCAGCTTAGTTGAATTTCAAAGGTTTATTAAAATAAATTATCAATATTACATTTTGTTATTATTAGCAATTGGACCAACAATCAGCGCAATAATTTGTATATTTTCTCTAAGGAAAATAACTCTAAAGGTTTGAACTAAATGAATTATTTCCTAATTTTTACAAAGAGAAATTAAAATATGCTTGCCAAATGGCTGAATAAAGGAGTTCATAATTGTATTTTCTTAAGGAATATTTTTAAACGTTTTACTGAATTGGAAAAATTTTTTTTATTATTAATAATCTTATCAGTCTTACTTAGCCAATCATTATTTTCCCAAAATTTTCCGGATTATAAAGAAAGATCATTTGCCGGCAAAATGGATTCTGTTATTGCGCAGAATTATATGGTAGAAGCTACCGATGGCAGTGTTAATCCCAAAGAATATATAGTAGGGCCTGGAGATAAATTATTTATTTCGATAAATGGTGTCCAAGATTTATCTTTTAACCTGATGATTAACCAGGAAGGCTTTCTGTTTATTCCAAAGGTTGGCGCCGTTGATCTTCGCAATTCAACTTTAGCTGATTCTAAAGAAAAAATAGATTCTCTTATTAATAAATATTATAAAAATGTTGATGTGTTTATTTCATTAGTTGACTTTAGAAAAATTAAAGTTTCTTTGCTTGGCGACGTTAATAAACCTTCTTCTTACACTCTTCCTGGAAATTCAAGATTGATTGATTTGATTTCAAATTCATACGGTTTATCAAAAACTTCAAATTATAGAAATATTAAAATTATCGGTAGAGATAGCTCTTCAAAAGCATATGACTTTTTGAAGTATTTAAGATTTGGAGACAAAAATAATAATCCGATGCTTAGAGAAGGTGATGCTGTTATTGTAGACAAAGTTGATGAGGTTGTTTCAATTAGAGGTGAAGTAAAATATCCTGGAATTTATGAATATATAAATGGAGAAACGGTAAGTGATTTTATAAAATTAGCTGGGGGCTTTTTAAGCAAAGCAAAAACTGATTCAATTGAAGTTGTTAAATTCGATCCAATAGGTAAAAATCAAAAAAGTTATTACTATTCATTTAATCAGTTAAAAGAAAAAAATATTTTACTCAATAAGCAGGATATGATATTAGTCAGGGAAATTCCTCAATATTATATTGATAGATTTGTTAAAGTAGAAGGCTGGGTAAAATATCCTGGCTATTATAAAATTATTGAAGATAAAACAACTTTAAAAGAGGTTATAGAGGAAGCCGGCGGTTTTTTGAAAGATGCTTCTTTAGTTGATGCAAGTTTATTTAGGAATTTAGGAACTGTTGAAAATGATCCTGAATATGATCGATTAAAAGAAATGCAGCGAAAAGATATGACTGACGATGAATATGACTACTTCAAAGCAAAGTCGCGGCAGCGAAAAGGTAAAGTAGTTGTCGATTTTAATGCTCTCTTTATTAATAATGATGAATCGGAAGATGTTGTTTTAAAAAACGGAGATGTTATAAATGTGCCGGAAGCTAAAAATTATATTATTATGCTTGGGCAAGTTATAAATCCTGGAGATATAATTTATCAAAAAAATTTAAAGGTTGAAGATTACATTCGCATGGCTGGCGGTTATGGATGGAGAGCTGAAACCGGCGATGTTCGAGTTATAAGAGCAAACTCTGGCGAGTGGGTTTATGCAAGTAAAGTTGATCAATTATATCCTGGCGATGCAATTTGGGTACCTGAAGAGCCACCAGCACCAAAATTTTGGGATGTGTTTACTACCTCGCTTCAAGTTGTAGGACAATTAGCAGCAATAGTAGCTGCCACTGTTGCAGTCGTAGTTGCATCGAGGAAATAGAAAATTGAGCTATCATGAAATATTAAATATTATCATTATTAACAGAAAGAAAATTTCTCAAATAACGATTCTTTCAATTGTTATTATCTTCCTAATTTTATTTTTTATTTATCCTCTAACGTATCAAGCTAAAGTTACAGTTTTGCCGCCGGAACAAAACAACAGATTAGGTGGAGTTCAAAGTTTGTTGGGTGGTCAAGATTTCTCAAATTTATTACTTGGTGAAGGTGCTTCTGGCAATTCACAGCTTTACATGGAAATTTTGAAAAGCAGATCAGCAGCGCTTTATGTAATTGAAAAAAATAATATAGAATCGTTTTATGGAATTAAGAATAAATTTAAAGCTGCTGAGAAATTAGATAAAGAACTAAACGTTGAAGTGTCTAAAGAAGGGATAATTTCGTTAAGCGTAAATGTATCAACTTCTCTGTTCCCAATTTTTGGAAGTCAGAAAGATTCAATAAAAAATTTAGCCGCAGATCTTTCCAACAGTTTTGTTGAAGCACTTGATAAAATTAATCGCGATAAATTAATTTCTAAAGCACAGAAAACACGAGAGTTTATTGGCCAGCAATTGACACAGACAAAAGCTCGATTAGACTCTGTCGAAAATGAATTAATGTTTTTCCAAGAAAAAAATAAAACTGTTTCATTGCCGCAGCAAGTTAATGCTGCAATTGATGCCGCCGCAAATATCAGAGCTGAAATTGTAAAAACTGAAATTGAAATTGGAACTTTAGAATCTAATCTAAAAGAAGATAACAAAACCTTAATTGCATTAAAAGAAAAATTGCAGCAATTGAAAGACCAGTATTCCAAAATGGAAATGGGTAACCAAGATTATCTGCTTACATTTAAAGATGTACCAGAGCTTGGGAAAAAATTGGCAAACTTGCTTCGTGAAGTAAAAATTCAAAATGAAGTTTATTCATTGCTGCAGCAGCAATATTATAAAGAGTTAATCCAAGAAAATAAAGATCTTCCAACAGTTCAAGTTTTGGATTCAGCAGTTCCACCATTAAGTGCTGTTTCACCTCGACCGATCTTCTCGTCCATCATTGGAGGAATTTTTGTTTTTTTATTGATGTGTTTCTCGAGCATTTATGAATATAAAAAAATGTATATTTTCAAAAAAGAAAAATAAGGAGATAGAATTTGTATAAACCAACGGCAGTTGTTACTGGAGGCGCAGGATTTCTCGGTTCACATTTGTGCGATCGATTAATTGCTGAAGGATTTAAAGTTATTTGTGTCGATAATCTTATCACTGGCAATATAAATAATATTTCCCATCTAGCGGGGAATGAAAATTTTTCTTTTGTGAAACATGATATTACTAATTATATATTTTTGCCCGGAAGAATTGATTACGTACTTCATTTTGCTTCTCCTGCAAGTCCGATTGATTATTTAAAACTTCCGATTCAAACTTTAAAAGTTGGTTCATTAGGAACTCATAAAGTTTTGGGTTTAGCAAAAGAAAAAAAGGCAAGAATGCTGCTAGCTTCAACTTCAGAAGTTTATGGTGATCCCAGTGTTCATCCGCAAACAGAAGACTATTGGGGAAATGTAAATCCAATTGGCCCGCGTGGAGTTTATGATGAAGCTAAGCGTTTTGCAGAAGCCATGACAATGGCTTACCATCGTTACCACGGAGTTGATACACGTATTGTTAGAATATTTAATACATACGGCCCTCGAATGAGGCTTGATGATGGAAGAGTTTTACCTGCCTTTGTCGGGCAAGCACTTCGAGGAGAAGATTTAACTGTTTTTGGAGATGGTTCGCAAACAAGAAGTTTTTGTTATGTATCGGACTTGGTCGATGGCATTTTCAAACTATTAATGTCTAATGAAAACAATCCGGTAAATATTGGTAACCCTGCAGAAATAACTATTAAACAATTTGCAGAAGAAATAATAAAATTAACCGGCGCGAAAACTAAAATTATCTATAAAGAACTTCCGGAAGATGATCCCAAAATTCGGCAGCCGAATATCGAGAAAGCAAAAAGGATTTTAGGATGGGCACCTAAGGTTGATAGATCTGAAGGTTTGAAAATAACTTTAGATTATTTTAAGAAAGTTATCACTCCTTAGATCTAATGAAAAAAAATTTTACATCTACGGTTGCGGGAGCTTCAATTTTAATTACTGCCGTAGGTTTGGTGGGAAAAGGTTTAGGATTAATTCGTGAAATAGTGTTTGCAAATTTTTTCGGTTTAAATGCACAATACGACCTTTATTTAGTTGGAGCGGTGCTTCCATTAACTATCAATTCGATTATACTCTATCTTAGTCAAAATTATTTTATTCCAAACTATAACCGTATAAAAATTAATGAGCCGGAAAGTTCGAAAAAATTTATCAACATAACTTTCTGGCAATTTACTATTTGGAGCATTGTATTATCAGCAGCGTTATTTTTTTTATCGAATGTTATTATAAAATTATATATCCAACCGGGATCAATATCTATATTCAATTCGGCACTTGAAGTATTTAGAATTTTTTTAATAACCATTCCGCTAAATACTTCATTTTCAGTTTTAGCAGCTTATCTGCAAGCCGAATTCGAATTTAAGCTGCCAGCATATTCTCAGTTATTTTTGAATATTTCGATAATCATTATTGTTATTATTTTTTCGGGGAAAGTCGGCGTCTACACAATTCCTTATGGCTATATAGCGGGAAGTTTTCTTCAATTAATATTTCTTTTATTTAAAATAAAATCAAAAGTAAGATTAAACATAATTAGTTTTATAAAGTCGAAGAACAATCTGTCCATCTTAAATTATTCGTTAATTATCACAATTTTAATTGAATCAATAAGTCAAATTTATTTGCTTGCTGATAGGTATTTTTTTAACTCTGTTCCTCAAGGTGGAATTGCTTCTTTAAATTACGCATCGAATATTTTTCTTCTTCC
>JAKALM010000029.1 GCA_021824145.1 Bacteroidota bacterium | reverse complement strand
GTGGGCAGAGACGGAATCGAACCGCCGACACAAGGATTTTCAGTCCTTTGCTCTACCGACTGAGCTATCTGCCCTTCAAAATTTGTGTGCCAAATTTATATAAACCATCAATAATTTCAAAATTTATTTGATTACGCATCATATAAAATTTTACATTACCAAAGCCATAATAGCTTTTTGAACATGCAGCCTGTTTTCGGCTTCATCAAAAATTACAGAGTTAGGAGAATCTGCAATTTCATCAACTACTTCATCGCCTCTGTGAGCGGGAAGGCAATGCATAAATAAATAATCTTTCTTTGCATTCTTAACTAAATTTGGGTTCACCTGGTAATTTTTAAATATCTTCTTTCTTTTTTCCGATTCGGATTCTTGACCCATGCTTGCCCAAACATCTGTATAAATTACATCAGCATCTTTCACGGCTTCAAAAGGATCTTCAAGTATTTCAATTTTGCTTCCGGAAGATTTTGCATTCCTAATTGCGTTATCAACAATTAGTTTTTGCGGCTGATAATCTTTCGGCGATGCAATAGAAATATTCATTCCGACTTTAGAGCAGCCGTGCAGAAGGCTGTGCGCCATATTATTTCCGTCGCCAACATACGCAAGCTTAAGTCCTTTAAGAACTTTTTTCTTTTCGTAAACTGTGAATAGATCAGTTAATACCTGGCATGGATGAAGCAAGTCAGTCAAACCATTGATTACCGGAATAGAGGCGTACTTTGCAAGATCAACAACATCTTGATGGTCGAATGTTCTAATCATAATTCCACTAAGATAACGCGACAAAACTTTAGCGGTATCCGGAATGCTCTCGCTTCTTTTAAGCTGAAGATCATTCGGCCCAAAGTACATTCCAATTCCGCCGAGCTGATAAATACCAACTTCAAAAGAAACACGAGTTCTTGTAGAAGGTTTGGAGAATATCATTCCCAATGTTTTTCCTTTAAGCAAATGGTGCTGCTCGCCGGTAATTTGTTTTAACTTAAGTGAAGCACTTAATTCAAATATTTGCCAAATTTCTTCATGGGAAAGATCGTTAATAGAAACTAAACTTTTCCCTTTCATGTTTACTGCCATAACTATCCTTGTTAAATTAAAATGTTAATTACTTAAATTTACCTTTTGTATGAATTAAAAAATTAATCATAGAAAACTGTTGAAACAGTTACTAAATAAAATAGTGATTTTATTAAGGGGATGTCCAAAAAGTAGAGTAGAAGTCATTGCGAGGAGTGAAACGACGAAGCAATCTTTTGTTTTTAATTCAAAATTCAGATCACTTCGCTTCACTCGTGATGACAACATTACTTTTGGGACAGCCCGTTAATATGAAAAACGTGCTTTATTATAGCCGTTTCAACTGCTTACAATCTAATTCACACAATTGGTTTAAATTTATAAATAAATATATTTGATGCAAAGTAATATTTTAGATAAAATGAATAATAATTCCCAAATAATTGAAAATTCGGAATATATATATTCGTCAATTGTATAATATTACAGATTTAATTTATTCAGATAATTCCTTTTTCTTTTAGAATACTTCTGACTGTTACGGCGCCAATTTCCTGCAGTTCATACTTAACTCTAACAGAAGGTTTGTTTATTTTCAATATCCTTCCAAGGTCAATCGGAGTTCCTATAATGACAGAATCGCAAACTGTATTATTTATAGTTGCTTCAAGATCTTTTATCTGCAGTTCACCGTATCCCATTGCAGGAAGAAGCCTGCCGATCTTAGGATATTTTTTGTAAGTATCATGAATTGAGTTAACAGTAAATGGACGCGGATCGATAATTTCCGCAGCACCGTAATTCCAGGCGGCAATCATTCCAGCGCCGTATTCCATTTCTCCATGAGTGAGTGTCGGACCATCCTCTACAACCAAAACTTTTTTCCCTTCAATTAATTCCGGATGGTCAACAAATAATGGAGAAGCAGCTTCAATAATTTTTGCGTTCGGATTCACCGTCCTAATATTTTCTCGAACAAGCTTCAGATTTTTTGGCTCAGCAGAATCAATCTTATTAATTATTGCAGCATCAGCAATACGTAAAGAAGTGTTGCCCGGGAAATAAGTTAATTCATGCCCGGCTCTATGAGGATCTACAACAGTAAAAACAACATCAGATTGATAGAATGGTATATCATTATTGCCGCCATCCCAAATAATAACATCGGCTTCTTTTTCAGCTTCTCTTAAAATTGCTTCATAATCCACACCAGCATAGATAATGCTTCCCATTACTATATGCGGCTCGTACTCTTCCATCTCCTCAATAGTGCATTCATGTTTTTTCAGATCTTCAATCGTAGCAAATCTTTGAACTTTTTGTTTTACCAAATCTCCGTAAGGCATTGGATGGCGAATTGATACAACTCTCTTTCCAGCTTCTCTTAAAACTTGAACAACCTTTCTTGAAGTTTGAGACTTACCTGAACCTGTTCTAACAGCAATAACTGATACAACAGGCTTAGAGCTTTTTATCATTGTTTCGTTATTGCCAAGAAGCCTAAATGATACTCCGGCAGAATTTACAATTGATGCTTTAGTCATTACATAATTAAAAGGAACATCAGAATAAGAAAAGACAACTTCATCAACTTTTAATTCTTTAATTAGATCGACTAGTTTTTTTTCATCATAAATTTTAATTCCTTTAGGATATAATTTACCAGCAAGTTCCGAAGGATAAAATCTTCCGTCAATATTTGGAATTTGTGTGGCTGTAAAAGCAACAACATTGTAGTCATCGTTATTTCGGAAGTAAACATTAAAATTATGAAAATCGCGGCCTGCAGCACCCATGATTAGAATATTTTTTCGGGACATAAAAGCCCCCTTTCCTTTCTATTTAGTTCAACCTTGTGAGTTTTATCATATTTAAATGGTTTATTTTGTATACAACCATTATATGTTTGAATTATTATACTAAATAAGATAGGAAAATAATTTATGAAAGTCTTTAGCAAAAGGACAAAAAATAGATAAAAATTTTTATTCAGTTTATTGTATTATTCTACAGTAACGCTTTTTGCTAAATTTCTTGGTTGATCTACATTCAAACCTTTTTTAACTGCAATATGATAAGCCAGCAATTGAAGCGGAATGACAGTAAGAATAGGCATCAGCATTCTGATTGTATCAGGAATTTTAATTGAATAATCTACAAGTTTGTCAATGTTGTCATCACTCTCGCTTGCGATTGCAATAATTCTTCCCTTCCGCGCCTTAATCTCTTGGATATTGCTGATAATTTTTTCGTAAGTGGAATCTTTTGGAGCGATAAATACAACGGGCATGTTTTCATCAATTAACGCAATTGGACCATGTTTCATTTCTGCGGCGGGGTAACCTTCAGCATGGATATAAGAAATTTCTTTAAGCTTTAATGCGCCTTCCAAAGCTACAGGAAAGTTATAACCTCTTCCAAGATAAAGAAAGTTTTTTACATCTTTAAATTCACTCGCAATTTTTTCTATTTGATCGTTCAATTTTAATATAGCAGAAATCTTATCTGGAATTTTCTGCATTTCTTCTGCAATTGATTTTCCATCGACTAAACTCATATCTTTTTTACGTGCAATAAGTAAAGTAATTAATGCAAGAACTACTAACTGAGATGTAAAAGCTTTTGTTGATGCTACGCCAATCTCCGGTCCTGCATGGGTATAAACTCCTGATAAACTTTCTCTGGCAATTGAACTACCTACAACGTTGCAAATACCAAGAACCAAAGCTCCTCTAATTTTTGCTTCCCTTAAAGCTGCAAGAGTATCAGCAGTTTCACCGCTTTGAGAAATAAAAAATATTGTGTCGTCTTTGTTTACAATTGGATTTCTATAACGGAATTCAGATGCGTATTCAACTTCAGTTGGTATTCGTGCAAACTGCTCAAACATGTATTCACCAACAAGTCCAGCATGCCACGAAGTTCCGCAAGCAGAAATAATAATTCTTTTTGAATTGACTAACTGATCAATAACATTTTCTAAACCGCCCAGCTTTGAAGTCCCTTCATTTAGAAGCAGCCTGCCTCTCATCGAATTACAAACAGATGAAGATTGTTCCATAATTTCTTTAAGCATAAAATGCGGATAGCCGCCTTTGTTAATCTCATCAAGACTCATTGTAATTTCATGAATTTCCTTTTCAATTTCTTTATCCATGATAGTTTTTGCCGTAAAACGGTCTTTACAAACTTCAACTACTTCACCGTCTTCCAAATAAACAATTTGTTTGGTATGCGCTAAGATTGCAGAGACATCCGAGGCAACAAAATTTTCCTGCTCACCAATTCCTACAACAAGCGGAGAACCTTTTCTTGCAACAACTATTTTATCAGGCTCGCCTTGATAAATAACTGCAATTCCGTAAGTACCTTCCACTTCTGCTAAGGCCAATTGAACAGATTTAAAGAGAGAATGACCTTTAACTAAAAAGCTATCTATTAAATGCGGAAGAACTTCGGAATCTGTTTGGCTCACAAATTCATATCCGAACTTTTCAAGACCTGTTTTTAGAATTTGATAATTCTCAATTATTCCGTTATGAATTACAAATAAATTTTTCGATTTGTTATAATGTGGATGCGCATTAATTTCATTCGGAACTCCATGAGTTGCCCAGCGTGTATGGCCAATACCAAGAGCTGCCTGCAAATTCATCTTTTCAATTTTTTCTTCAAGAAGAGAAACTTTCCCTTTATTCTTAATTACCTCTGAATGGTTGTTAAGAATAATTCCGATTCCTGCAGAATCGTATCCACGATATTCTAAACGTTTTAAACCATTTATTAGAATAGGGACACAATTCTTATTGCCTATATAACCAACTATACCACACATCTGAACCTCTCCTTATTCTTAGGAAAAAACCTTCCTGTAATTAGAAATGCAAAAAAGAAAATGAATTAACCAGTTGTATGAATTAAAAATTAATCATAGAAAACTGTTGAAACAGTTACTAAATAAAAGAGTGATTTTATTAAAGGGCTAACCAAAAAGTAGAGTAGAAGTCATTGCGAGGAGTGAAACGACGAAGCAATCTTTTGTTTTTAATTCAAAATTCAGATCACTTCGCTTCGCTCGTGATGACAACATTACTTTTTGGACAGCCTCCTAATATGAAAAACATGCTTTATTAGAGCCGTTTCAACAGCTTACAATCTAATTCACACAACTAGTTGAATTAATATTATTTCAACTTATTGAACTCTTGCTAATTTTTGAGTGACATCTTTTACAACGTCGCCATTTTTATATATAATTTTATAAAAATAGATACCATTTGCAATATTATCGCCATCTTGGTCTCTGCCATCCCAACTTATTCTGTTAAAACCAAGATGAAGTTCTGAAGGAGGAATATTAATTTCTCTGATTAATCTTCCGGCAACTGTATAGATTTTTATTCGTAATTCATCTGGAACATTAGAGCCTGTTAATTGGAAAGTAAAATATGTTTCCGTTTTAAACGGATTTGGGAAATTATAAACATTTAAAATATCAGATTGATTATAAACAAAAAACATTATTTGAACTGCTGTTGAATCCGAATAATTTCCGGAAGCATCTTTTGTCATTATATATAAAGTATGCTGTCCGTCGGTAAGTTTTGGATTCCAAGTAATGTTAGCTTGAGAATTCGGATAGGGATTATAAGAGAATTGAACATTCGAACTGTTAAATATAAAAGGATTATTATCGAATACAATTGAAAAATCTGTTGTATCGAGCGGAATAGGACTATTGTCTTTTAGCGAAAAAACTATTTTCGGTTTAGCAGAGACAATATCACCATTAACTATTTCTTTACCATCAAATGTAATTGAGAACGTCGGCTTAATAGAATCTCTTAAAACAAAAAATTTATTATCGATAACATTATTAAATGAATAAAACTCTCTTCCGCTGTAATCAGCTTCTGCACTAATATCATTCAATGAATTTAAATTAGTAGTAGAAAGAGTGGTATTTATATCAACAGAACTATCTGCAAGGATAGAAATATTCTTAGTGAAGAAAGGACTTCCAGCAGAGTTAAGAAATAATTTTACAGTTGATGAATCTATGTTAGAAAGTCCATAATTGTGAACCTTCAAATTTATATTAAGCGGAACACCTTGCAGAATAGAATCTGAATTAAAATTGAGATCACCTTTTGCCAAAGAAATATCCGGCAATGAAGAATAATTTACTAAAATTGATTTTAGTTTAACCGGAGATGAGGAGACAAAAGATGAATCCCAGAAATTAAAATTCAATTTTATGAACTGATATTTATTAGCATCCATATTTGCAATATTATAACCGGTATAAAGATTTGTATTAACAGTATCCCAAAGCTTTGTTGAAGAATTTTCTCCCAGCAGCATTGCATTAAAAGATGGATTTTGATTACTATTTTCTATATTGAAGTTTATACTGTTCCATTTACTAGCCGGGCCAATTGCATTTGTTGTAACTGTTCCTAAGCCATCTAAATATCTTCCTTTAAACTTTGATATTTTTGTCGTTCCGCCGCTTGGATTAAACACTGAGGCGTAAACAATATTATTAACGAAATCATAACACCATGCATAATAATTTTGGAACGGAGTACAAGTTACCCATTCTTCTTCAAAAACTCCGTCTGAAAGTCTTAATCTTCGCATAAAACCGCTTTGATAATTTTCATAAGGAAATATATATCCATCAGCGGCAAAGAAATTTGTGAAACCGGTATAGCTTGTTCCGCTCAATTGCATATCTGGTTTAGCTAATGCCCAGTTATTATTCGGATCGAAAGTCCGAAGAAAATATTTATAATTTCCAATGCTGTCTTTGATTGCTAAATTATAAACGTAATTGCTATCGGCAGCTAAATAAAAAGACCCGTTTTGAATTTTTGTATTGTCATATCGGTACATTCCAGAATTTATTCTAATTCTAGTTGTATCGCCTGTTATTTTATCAACTCTTAGCAAACTATAAGGATCGCCATCAGCAACATAAATGTATCCGTCTCTGAAATAAAACATAACATCTTTTATCGGCGCAAAGAAATTTGGAAGAGTACCATAATACTGTCCTTTTACGGTTCCATTATAACCAGTACCAAATTTATAAATATTTGAAAACCCGTTTGAATTATTTCTTAGCGCATAATACCAAATATTTCCGCAGTATAAATAAGTTCCATCTGTTGCAATTGCTGTAAATCCAGTTGAATCAAATGATGATGGAGAATAATTAAAATCTTCTATAAAAGTTTTATTAGAAGGTTTTGGCGGAAGGTAATTTGTATTTAAAACAATTCCAGAATCGGAAACGTTCATATTATATGAATTAAACATGCCAAACTGTTTACCATAAATATAATATCCATTTTGATTTGAGTTGGTAATTGAAAAAGTACGCGGCTGGCTCCATCCGCTTGAATCTTTTCCATCATAAATTCTTGTACGCCAATAATAAATTCCTTTATTCAAATTTGGCAGTTTCCAATTAACCAAACCATCGGAGCCGAATAAAGTTGGAGAATTTATTGATGATGAAAAAGTTAAATTTGTATCAACCTGGATGTAGTAAGATAAATTATAATTCAAATTTCCAACGATATCAGCAATTTTAAATTCAACATAATTATTAGAAGTTGAATATCCATCAATCGGTGAAAGTATGTTTGGATTGTTTAAATTATAAACTGGAAAAGAAACTGAAGCTGAATTATCTGAGTGATCTTCTTCAGTAATAATATTTATTTCATTAACCTTAGCAGTTAAAGTAAAAAGCCCTGGTTTTGCTGGAACCCATGTAAAATAAACGGAATCTTCCAAGCTAAAACTTGGCAACTTTTGAGCAGCTAATTGATAAGAAGTATCTGAAGACTGCACAAAAAGCTGAACTGTAACTGAATCATTCGGAAAAACTATTCCGTAATTTTGAACATTTACTTTTACTTGAAGAGTATCGTTTACAACCGCATTATCTTTGGTTAAAGTAATATCGGAAGATGATACACTAAAATCCGGTTTGTTAGGTAAAGCCAGCTTAAACAGCGGATCACCAAGATAAGTTAATAACGCAATCTGGCTTGTATTATATCCATAGGCAGGTTCATAATCTTTAAAATATTGGAATACTTTTCCAGAAATAAAATTTTTGTTATCAAAAATTTCTCTGAAAATGTCATTATCAAAATTTGTAGCAACATTCCAATAAGTTAAACCAACATTTCCGAAAAAGCCAATACTTCCTTTTCCTGGGACTTTATTAAACTGTTCTCCAAAAACATCTTGATCGTCGAAATGAGCAGTATAACAAGTCAAGCTAAGAATTAATGGTAGTCTTCCGCCGTTATTCAATAAATAAATATCGTCATTAAGAAAAGTAAGGTCCCATTGATAACCTCCACCGTGGCCGTAATAATTTGTTAGAACAGTTCCTTGATCAATTTTATCTCGAATTTCAGGTCCGCCACCTTGGAAAGGGATATAATCAGGTTGATTCGGATAGCGCATTACTTTAGTTGACTTAAATCCATTTGGAACAAGATAGGTTTGTTCAAGCTGAACACTTGCTTGATTTAAGCCCAAAGCAGCTTCATCAGCTTGATCTATACCTGATGAAAGTAATAAAACATTCCTCTTCCAATCTTTAGAATTATCAGCTGGATAATTTATCAGCTTATCAACAAGAACATTTCCTTCGTCCACTGTCTCGCAAGATAATCTTCCGATTGCTAAATCTGGATGGATACTATTGCCACTAACAGCTACAATCATATTATCACTTACGCCTTCGCCATAAGTATAAGTGTAAAATGGAATTGATGGAACAAAATTAGGACGGCTTGACGAAAGGAGATGCATGTAATCATGGCTCATATCCCCAAGCAAAACTACATAGGTTGGCGAAGGTTTTTGCCAATTATAGAACGCATACTGAACAAAAGCTTGAAGTGCAAAAGGATCGAGAAGCCCATTTGAGAATTCATTATATATTTGATTTACATATACAATTTTAATTCTTGGATTTGTAATTGTTGAATCCGGAAAATTATTTTGCCTGAAGTTTGCTAATTTTTCTGCAACAGATTTAAAATTTGGATGAGCAATAATAATATAATCAGCGCCGTTATTTGTATTTCTTAAATCGGATTGTACACTTTGAACAATAGAATCTGGTGATAAATAATAATCATACCCAGTACAGAAATAATCAACCGGCAAATTTGATCTAACTGAATCTACAAAGATTGCTGAATTATATTGATCGTGCGGAACAAGTGCATTTTTAATTATTTCATTCTTTTGCGGAATAAATACTTTTATAGAATCTCTTATCCAGCGCCAAGTCCAAAATTCAATCTTGCCATTTACGTTTGGCGGGCTACTGAAATCAATATGATTTGTATCAGCACGGTTATCTCTCCAATAATTTATTTCAAACCAATTAACTGCAACCTCATCACTATTTATTGTTGGGCAAGCATCGCCTAAAACCTTAACTTGTAAAAGATTTCCAGTAGGATAAAGATGAAAACTATCATTTGCTATTTTTATTGTTCTAACAAACGTAGCTGTATTTTGTGCCGACCATGAGATTGCATCAATAGGCATGCTGTTGAGACTTACATAAGCTTTATGATTTTCACTGCAACTAGCAGATGTTGTTAAACCTTGCAGCTGCACTTTAATTGTAATATAAGCAGAATCTGCATTCATCTCTTTTAAGCTATTAAAAGTATATTCAAAGTCATGCTGCACATTTCCATTTTGCCCTGTAATATTATCCCACAACCAAAAATCTCTATGATCATCACCAGCATAACCAAGATTTTCATATAAAGAATCTCTTTCAAAATGAAGAGTTGTCAAATTAGTTTGAAAAGTTCGATCCCAAGTATTAGGATAACCATCAGTAATTTTATATCTCAATCCGTCAGAGTCAGCTTGAACTGAAAAGAAATAAACGTTGTCATTGTTGTAAATATTCTGAGCTGCATAGGGAGTTGCAATTGGCGGATAGCCTGCAAATTCAAAATAGTCGCCCGAATTAAAAATTCCGTCGTTATTTAAATCAGTAATGTAAATTGGTACTTCACTTCCATTATTATACAATTCCAATTTATTGAGTGGAACATTATTTATCTGCATTCCAGCAGCAGCTAATTGATCATACGTTATTCTATATATTCCTTTTTTGTTTAGATAAATTTGATAATAATTTTTGTTTGGATTGTACCAGTAATTTTGAGTTGAAGCAGTTTTTGAAAGCGTGGCAGGCTTTCTGACACCAGTCCAATTAATAGCCTGCTGTTTATTTACAACAAAGTTATTTATAAATGAGTTAGTTTGTGGATCATTTATTCTTCCAACCGATTGAGCAAGAATACTTGATGAAGTATTAAAATCGACTTCAACTTGAATTTTTTTATTGAGTATAAGTTCTTTTGTAACAGGATTAAATTGAAATGGAGATGAATTTAATACAACAACTCTTGAATAACGATAAACATAATCGTCAATTACTTCAGCGGACTGAGAAGGGAAAAAACTATTTGTCCCATAAATTTTTTCATCCAAATCATTAATAGATAATTGTTTTTCAGAAGGATCGTATTTTGGTAATGGCAAAATAAATTTATTTTGATAAACTACTTTATCTATCGACAGCAATTTTACTTTTGGAGTTGAATTAAAAGGGATACCTAAATCAACATAAAAAGATGGCAGCCAAGGTTCACCTATTTTTCTTAATGAAAAATTTCCATTTGAAATATACTGAAATGTTTTTCCGTCAATTAAAGTATCAATTACTCTGTAGCTGTTCTCGAAGTTAAACTCAATTTTAATATGATCGTTTGTTGACTCAATAATCTTATAATTTTGTGCAAAAGCCGATATGCTTAATATTAAAAAAATCAGTACAATTCTAGAAATATTTTTCATATTATAAACTAAATTTCATTTTTACTATTCAAAATTAATGATAAAGTTAGTCCACAGAATATTTTCATGGACTTCTTTCCCTAAAGTTTTACTTCTTCTATATTCATAATTTAGATTTAAATAATAACCTGATAAAATTTCATACTGAAAGTTAAAATTTACATCATCATAAAGCTCACGTATTCCGCCAAGCAAATAGGAATAATCTGAAGCATAAAAAGAAAAATTATTAAATACATTTCCGCCGTAATTTGTAATTAGATTTCCGTTTGCATCATAAATATTATTACCATGAAGAGTGTGTGAATACATAATATCAATTAATGATCTTGATGAAACACGGTAGCTTATTTCAGTTGAAAATCTTGTTGAATTAGGCTGCAAATTGCTGCCTAAAAGATAACCGTTATTCGTGTAAGTTAGTGCTTCTCCAATTCCAGGATGAGAAAAGATATAAGGACGCGCTTGCATATATTCTAATTTTAAAACCAAATTATTTGGCAGCAGCGGAGAAGTTATTATTGCTCCAGCCTGCCATTCTTCACCGTTATTACTTCTTGCCCACTCGCCTTTAAATAAATAAGAAAAATTTATATCATCAAAAATTATTGATGAGGAAATTTCCAATCCGTCTGTAATTAAATATCTTCCGTCAAATGCGAGAAAAGAATTATCAAGATCATTTAATGAACGCTGAGCAGATTCCCAAAATAGAAAAGGATTCAAATAAGCTAATTCAAATGGACGGTCGGAATAAATCATCATTTGAGTAAGTCCAAATGAAAGCGAATTATTTGCTTGATAACCAAGTCTGCTGATAGCAACATATTTAGACGACTTAAATTTAACATCGCCAATTAACGAATCTATATGTTGAACAATTGGTTTTTGAACAAGCCATCCATGCAAAAAATTATAACTTAATTTTTTATAAGTTATGTCGAAACGAATGAAATCAAACATCTGCGGATTATCGGAAAGAATAGTTCGATTTATATAACCATTTCCCCAAAGAACTCTTTCTCTTCCAAGCTGCAAATCAACAATGCCTTTTTGCAGGCGAATATATCCTTTGGTCTCATCAAAAAAATTAATTTTAGTTTGATTAAAAGTATAGCTCTGCTCAATTCTTTTATCTATTTCAGCAACATTTCTATTTCCGAATTCACTTCCGTTAGTTCCTTGCAAATAAAACCCAAGCCAATTATCGTAACTCCCTCTTATTGTTCCACCAATATTCATCAATTCACTGTTGTTAATATACAAACTGGAATAAATATATTTACCTTCTAAGACTGGATCGATGAAAAATGAAATTGAAGTATCAATATAACTATACAAGTGTTTTTGTGAATCGGAAATTAAATTCCCTCCGAAGTTTTGAGGAAAGTTATTAAAAATATTCACGCTGCTTTTTTCACCCTCAAAATTAAACCCAATTTTTTCTTCCATACGAATTAAAAATTGTTTTTCCGTTTCATCCAATTTTCCAACATTACTTTCAATCTGTTTCAAATCATTAATAACTTGCTGCTTTGAAAGTGGAAGGACAACATCATTATAATTTTTAAGAATTCCTTTAACCTGCATTTCTTTAAGAAATTGATAAACAGGATGATCAACAGGAACTGTTTCAACTTGCGGGAAAATCTTTCCAGTATATACTAAAATGACAATCATAATAAAATGTTTCAATTTCTTTGGAATGAATTTCATCCGCTAAGCAAAGCGTTTAATGATTAGGTAAAAATTGCAAGTATTTCAAATATACAATTTATTTTAAAATCTAAATCAGTTTTAAGAATTAGCTTGAAGCGGCAAAATTCCACTTCCAGTTTCAGTATCGAATTGATCTATACTTGAAGTTGGATTAAAAGTTGGTACATAGTATTTAAATATAGCAATCCAATCTTCCTTAGAAGAAAAGTTAAGCATCTCTGTAAACTCTTTCACCATTTCATTTATCGATTCTTCATTGTGCATATAAACCAGACGAGACTTAAAGATTTTTTCATGAGAAGTTTTAATTACGCCTTCTTCGGCAGTTAGAACTTCCTCAAAGAGTTTTTCGCCTTCTCTAATTCCTGTAAATTCAATTTTTATATCTTTACCAGGAATCAAATTATTTAAAAGAATTAATTCTGTTGCTAAATCAACAATCTTAATTGGCTCACCCATATCAAGAATAAAAACATCACCATTCTTTCCAGTTGCGGCAGCCTGAAGCACAAGCGCAACTGCTTCGGGAATGGTCATAAAATACCGCTTCATTTCCGGATGTGTAATTGTTATCGGCCCGCCATTTTTCAATTGGTCAATAAAAATTGGTAAAGCGCTTCCTCGGCTTCCGATAACATTTCCAAAACGAACTGCCACAAATCGTGAATTACTTCCTTTTCCAATTCCAGTAACAATATTTTCTGCAATTCGTTTTGACACGCCCATAATGCTAGCTGGATTTACAGCTTTATCTGTTGAGATTAAAATAAAATTCTCAACACCATATTTAGTTGAAATAGATGATAAGATATGAGTTCCAATAATATTTACTCTTACAGCTTCTTCGGGAAATTTTTCCATTACAGGAACATGTTTATACGCTGCCGCATGAAATACAACTTCCGGCCTAAATTCATCAAACATTCTTTCAACTTTTAGTTTATTAGAAATATCGCACAAAAACATTTTAATTTCAGTTGAAGGGAATGTTCGTTTGAGCTGTAATTCAAGATCAGCAAGATCACTTTCATTTATATCTACTATGGCAATTTGATCTGGTTCATAGAAAGCAACTTGCCTTGCAATTTCACTACCAATAGAGCCTGCGGCTCCAGATATTAAAACTTTCTTTTCTTTTAGATATCCGCTTATAACCTTTGTATTAATCGAAACTGCTTGGCGGCCAATTAAATCGCATACATCAATATCTCTAATATCATTCATTCCAACTTTGATAGAATTAGAGACATCATTAATTGAAGAGACAACTTTAACATCTTTTACTCCAGATGTTCTGGCAATATTTAAAATCCTCCGGTGGAAATTTCTATCGGCTGTAAGAACAGAAATCAATACCATATCGATATTATATTTTTTAATAATTTCAGCAAGTTGATCTGTTCTTCCTAAGACTTTAATCCCCTGATAGTATAAATTTTGTTTAGATAAATCATCATCAACAAAACCAACTGGGAATATTTTTCTTGGATGACTTCTGTGAATATCTCTTAACAGCTGTTCGCCGCTGCTTCCAGCGCCTATAATTAATGTTTTTTTCAAATCCGAGTTGCCGATGCTTTGCCTCATCACCTCAAGATACATTCTTTTAGAAATTTTAAATCCAGAAGAAAGAAGAAAGGTAAAAATCATATCTATTAATAAAACAATTTTAGGAAAGCCAGCAAAAACGTGAAGATTGAATCCATAGATTATAATAAACAAAGCACCATTGCTAATTAAGCATGCTTTACTAATATTGGCAAGATCATGAAGAGAGACATAACGCCAGGAAATATCATAAAGCTTGAAAAAAAAGAAAATCGAGATTTTGATAATTATAAAAATTGAAAGAATGGCAAGAGCATTAGTGGTGTTAAAAAACAAAAACGTTGAGTCATCTTTAATGGCAAAAGCTAAAATAATTGAAGCGGTAAAAGAAATTAAATCAAATAAGATGAATAATAATTTTCTCATTAAGTTAGATGATGTAAAGTTCGAATCATAATTTCTCATGAAACTAACCCCTTTAAAGTTGAAAATAAAATTTTTAAATCTGTAAGAAAACTGATTTCGTTAAGATACTTTTTATATAAAACAATTTTTGATGGAAGAATTTTATTTAAATAATCAGACTCTCTATTGTCATTAGAGATTAAGCTTTCCTCATCAATAAATTTTATGGAGGCGTAATCAGTAATTCCAGGCTTTATATTCAATATTGAAGAATAATCATTCTTAAAACAATTTACATATTTTGGTAATTCTGGCCTGGGACCTATTAAACTCATATCACCTCTAATAACGTTTATCAATTGAGGCAGTTCGTCCAATTTTAATTTTCTTAAAAATTTACCAAAGGGAGTAATTCTTCTATCATTCGAAGAAGTAATTCCAGGGCCAATCTTGTCAGCATCTATAACCATAGTTCTAAATTTTAAAATCTTAAATAATTTCCAGTCTTTCCCCATTCTTTCTTGATAAAATATAATTGGATAACCCGAAGTAATAAGAATTGTAACTGAGATAATAAGAAAAACAGGACTTAGCAAAATCAGAAAGAATAATGCAATAAATACATCAAATATTCTTTTAAAAATAAAATAGAACCTAAAATCGTTTTGATTTTTATTGTTCATCATTTTTTATATTTCTTTGAAATTGTATTTACGCTTTCTGCAACTCGGTAAATTTGATTATCTGTCATTCCTGGCCAAATCGGAAGCGTAATTATTCTTGGATACATAAATTCAGAAACTGGAAAGTTTTTTTCTTCTAATCCAAAAGTATTTTTATAATAAGGATGTCTATAAAGAGGAATGAAATGAACACTAGCGCCAATACCAACTTTTTTCATCTCGTCAATAAACTGAGATCTGTTTATTTTCAGTTGTTCCAAATTTAAAAAGATAGGATAAAGGTGATAAGAAGGTTTTCGATCCTCTTCATATTCATAAAGCTGAATAAGCTCATTTTGAGAAAATACTTTGTTATATTTTTCAAATATTTTTTTTCTCTCTTGATGCATCAAATCAATTTTTTTAAGCTGGGCAATTCCTAATGCTGCTTGTATATCTGTAAAATTATATTTATATCCTGGTGCAACAACTTCATAATACCATGAGCCTTCGTTGCTGTAACGTTTCCATGCATCTTTATTTATGCCATGCAAACGCATAATTGAACATCTATCGGCGATTTCTTTATTATTTGTACAAATCATTCCACCTTCACCGGTGGCTAAAGTTTTTGTTACATAAAAACTAAAACAAGTAACATCTCCAATATTTCCAACAAGCTTGCCTTTATACCAAGAAGGCAATGCATGAGCAGCATCCTCAATAATTTTGAGATTATATTGATCAGCCAGTTCAATTATCTCGCTCATGTCGCAAGGGTTTCCGCCGTAATGAACTGGTATTATTGCCTTTGTTCTGCTAGTAATAGCTTTTTCAATTTCTAAAGGATTTATATTTAGGGATTTTTTTTGAACATCAACAATAACCGGTTTGGCATTGAAATAACAAACAATTTCTGCAGTGGCAGTAAAAGTCATTGAGGGTAAAATTACTTCATCACCCTTTTGAAGCCCAATAGCTTCCAAAGCTAGATGAGCGGCTGCTGTCCAAGATGAAACTGCTAAGGAATAACTTGAACCGATATAATGATTAAATTCCTTTTCGAATTCGATAGTCTTTGGACCTGTCGTCCACCATCCGGAGCGAACAGTCTCGACAACCTCTTTTATTTCATCATCTGTGACAAATGGTTTATGAAAATTTATAAAATCTTTTTCCATAATTATTTTCGCTTTTCAAATTTAATACCGCAATTTGAAATAGGAAAACAAAATATTTTGTTTGTTTTCTCATCTTCAATTCTAAATAATGGGAAAAACAAAACACTAAAAGCAATATTTAATAACCATAAACTCATTCTTTTCTAAAAAAAAGGCTTATTCCTTTTAAAAAGCCGAACGCGTAAGAGAAATGAAGAATCATAATTGCAAGAGGAAACCTGAACCCAATTTTGATTCCCTTTTCCTTAATTATTTTTGCTGTAAATATAGCAATAATAACCAAATAAATAACAGGAATTGTAAAAATTGTAATTAAAGCATTTATTGTTAAAAGCGGTGCAATTATAATTGTTATTATTATTGTTAAATAGAATAATGTAGGAATTAATTGACGAAAAGAAACAGCGGTACCATGTTTTTTTAATGTTGCAACACGCCAAAAGCCATAATTGAAATATTGAGCAAACAGTTTCTTAGGATGGTCTCTTACATAATATTTGCTTTTTACTTTTGGTGAAAGATAAACTTTGTATCCTGCTTTTGTTAATCTAAAATTTAATTCATCATCCTGGTTTCTAATTAAGCTTTCATCATATAATCCAATTTTTTCAAAAACTTCTTTTTTAAAAACTGGAAATCCTGCACCTTCTGCAAAACCTTCATAATTGGGAAATCGATGTTTTGCATTCCCAACTCCAATTGGATGCGACATTGCAAGTGCCGCAGCTTTACCAAAATTTGTTCGGCCTTCGCTAAAAATCGGTCCGCCAGTGCACATTATTGCAGAATCTTTTTCAAAAAGTTTTATACATTCAGATAAATAATTTTCATCATACTCGGAATGAGCGCCCATAATTGCAATATATTCCCCATGAGCATTTTTAATTCCAAGATTCATTGCAATAGGAGTAATTTTTTTAGGATTTTGAATTAACTTTAATCTACCATCTTCTGATGACATTTTGTTTAATAATTCTTGCGTTCCATCTGTGCTCATTCCATCGACTACTAAAATTTCTATTTCACCGGGAACGTTTTTTTGATTATACAATGAATGAATTGTTTTTTCAATGTACTCTGCTTCATTTCGGCAAGGAATTATAACTGAAACAAGCGATTTCAAATTTTTAGATTCCAAAAAAATTAATCCTTTTAATCTTTCTTAGATAAAATCTTATTGTAAATATTTATCATTTGTTTAACATTATCATTGAAATTAAATAAAGCATTTACGCGTTCTCTTCCTTTCATTCCTAAATTCGTTCTCAAAGATTTATCAAGTAAAAGCTTTTCAATC
The DNA here is from genome assembly GCA_021824145.1 of Bacteroidota bacterium. Classification (GTDB taxonomy): domain Bacteria; phylum Bacteroidota; class Ignavibacteria; order Ignavibacteriales; family Ignavibacteriaceae; genus FEN-1297. Next base: position 935 of record JAKALM010000029.1, on the reverse strand, counting down.
GCAGCAGCAGTTTCATCAACATTATGATTTTCAACTATTATTCCAGTAACATTATTTTCTACTACTTCAATCAGTCCACCAACATTTGAAACAATAACCGGTTTAGCACACGCACTAGCTTCCAAAATCGACACACCAAAACTTTCTTCCAAAGAGACAAATACAGGAATATCAATTAAATTATGATAATAAGAAATTTCTTTGGGGTTAATGAATCCAGTAAATTTTGTAAATTTAGAAATGCCCAATTCAGAAACCAATTTTTTAAAATAGTTTTCTTTTGTCCCTTGGCCAACAATTAATAATTTTAATGGAATTTCAGAATTCTTTTCTTTTACCAATTTAAAAGCGCGGATAAGATACTCAATCCCGTACTTTTCTTCTAAAGTTTTTACAGTTCCAATTACAATATCATTTTCTTCAAATAATTTATTTTTAACAGCTAAAGGTTTGAACATTCCTAAATCAATTCCAAATGGAACAACTTCAATTATTTTGGGAGAATAATTTTCAATTTCGTTTGCCATAACGTTACTTGTTGAAAGAATTTTATCAGCTTTAGATAAATTAAATTTGAAAATATTTTTATTCAGGATATTTCTCTTAGGAAAATTGAATACATCTGAACCGTAAACTGAAACAACAAAAGGATGAAAACCGGTTAAGGCACCTAATAATCCGTAGCTTGAGGCGTAATGAGAGTGTAAAATATCAGGCTTAAATTCTCTAATAATTTTTTTAATTCTTGGAATAGCTTTTAAATAATTTAATTTTGATAATGCACCATCAGATTTATTAAAAAGTTCGTTTGGCATTTGCAGAGAATCTATTTTTAGAAAATTGCTTTCATCATAATCGCTCTTATTAAATTTGGACATTCCGAATAAATATATTTCAATATTATTTCTTACTAAGAAGTTCACCCATTTTATAGT
>JAKALM010000016.1 GCA_021824145.1 Bacteroidota bacterium | reverse complement strand
CTGACTAAAAAGTGTTACATTTACCATTGAATCCCTCGATAAAGCTTGGTGTTTTTATTTTTTCCAAAACTAATTTACCACCTTTATTTGAGGGATTTATTTTTTATTATTTTGGACAGATATGATTTATTTAGGGAAACATTTCTATGTCTAATGACAAGTATAAATACCTTGTAGACGAATTATTTTCTCTGGCTGGTATAAAAGTTAATGGAAGTAATTCTTGCGATATCCAAGTGCACGATGAAAAATTTTATAAACGTGTAATATCTGAAGTGGAATTGGGACTCGGCGAATCATTCATGGATGGCTGGTGGACTGTGGAAAATCTAGATGAAATGATTTTTAAAATACTTCGCGCCAACCTTGACAGCAAAGTAAAAAGAAATCTAAAAATTGCATTACAGCTTTCCGGGTTTTGGCTGATAAACATGCAAGCAAGAAGAAGAGCTTTTATTATCGGCAAAAGGCATTATGACTTGGGCAACGATTTATTTATTAAAATGCTCGATAAACGTATGAATTACAGCTGCGCTTATTGGAAGAATGTTAATACTTTAGATGAAGCTCAAGAAAATAAATTGGAGTTGATTTGCAAAAAACTCTATCTTCAACCGGGGATGAAGGTTCTGGATATAGGCTGCGGCTGGGGCGCCTTTGGAAAATATGCCGCCGAAAAATATAACGCTGAAGTAGTGGGTTTAACGGTATCAAAAGAACAAGTAGCTCTCGGAAAGGAACTGTGCAAGGGTCTGCCTGTTGAATTTAGATTGCAAGATTACCGGGAAACAAATGAAAAATTTGATAGAATAGTTTCAGTCGGTATGATTGAGCATGTTGGCTATAAAAATTACAGCGAATATTTTAGAACTGCCGACCGCTGTCTAAAAGATGATGGCATTTTTTTACTCCACACAATAGGTTCAGAGCGCTCAGTTAAAAGCACTGATGCATGGACACATAAATACATATTTCCCAACGGTATGCTTCCTTCAATTGCTCAGCTCAGTAAAGCAATAGAAGGTTTATTCATAATAGAAGATATTCATAATTTCGGCGCTGATTATGACAAAACGTTAATGGCCTGGTATGATAACTTTATAAATAACTGGGCTTCTATCAAGCAGAGGTATGACGAGAGATTTTTTAAAATGTGGAAGTATTTTTTATTATCGAGTGCTGGTTCCTTTAGAGCAAGAAAGAATCAGCTATGGCAAATTGTTCTATCTAAAAATGGAATTTTAGGAGGATACAAATCGATAAGATAATTTCTTTTTTATTTGCCTTATAATAAAATTCATTTTATAAAAAATATTTAAGAATAGTAAGATGTTTGACGAAAATGATAAATTCCATAAAAGTCGCTGTTGCTTTTATGGAAATGGCCGTAAAAGTTATTTTTGAATTTCGAAGATATAGGAGGAGAAGGCTTAATTATTCTAAAAGGATTTATGTAATGTTGGTGGAATCAAACTATTGTTGTAAAGATTGTTAGTATTCCATATAAAGTTTATTTTTGAGATAGCGATGGAGTTCGCTTAATATTCCATTCTTGAAAGGAATTGATAACTCCTGCTTAATTAATAATTATTAATCAAGTAGGAGTTTTTTGCTTCTACCAAAAGGAAAATTAACCTATGAAAATTTTAATTCTATCAGATATCCACGCAAACTTACCTGCGCTGCAAGCTGTAATTGATAAAGAAAACGATTATGATAGCCTTATATTTCTTGGTGATGTTGTTGATTATGGCCCCCATCCGAAAGAATGTGTCAAATTCTTAAGAGAAAATGCTAATTTCTATGTTCGTGGAAACCATGATAACGCTCTTGGATACGATGTCGATTGTAATTGCATGGGAACTTTCAGAGAATATTCAATCTCTACTCGCGAATGGCACAAAACATTACTAGATGAAATTGATATTCGTTTTTTAAGAAATATGCCGACGATCGATTCGTTCCAATTAGACAACCCTGCTGATGGTTATGAAGATTCTTCTTTTTATTTAGCTCATGCTTCGCCTCAAGGAGATATGTTTAAGTATTTAAATCAAGATGAAATTACAGAAGAGCTTGAGGGAATTGTTGCTGAATATATACTTGTCGGTCATACCCACGTTCAGTATAAAAAGAAGATGGGTTCTGAATTGATAGTAAATCCTGGCAGCGTTGGTCTTGCCCGCGATGGCGGTCAAGCTTGTTATGCAGTCTTTGAAAATGGAGAAATTCAGTTAAAGCGAATTGATTATGATGTTGAAAAAACAATTTCTGATTTAATGAAAGCTCCTCTTCCTCAATCTGTTAAAGATGGATTAAAGAAAGTTTTGTTGCATAAATAAATCAGAGTTAATGTCAAAACGTTTTTGAATTGTTTATGATTTATTACTGCTCTAACTGCTGGAACGAAATTCCCAAAGGAATCGAAGTCTGTCCGCATTGCGGCGCTAATCAATCTGCTCTTGAACAAGAATCATTTATACAAAAATTGATTCGTGCATTAAAGCATCCTGAGCCTTCAACACCGGTTAGAGCTGCGGAAATATTGGGCAGCTTAAGAGCTAAGGAAGCTCTGCCATACTTAGTTGAATTAAGTAAAACAAGCAGCGACCCGTTTTTAGTTAAAGCAGTTGCAAGAAGCATTAAAGAGATAGAAGATAAAGATTATACAAATTAATAACTGAACACATTTTAATTTCTCTGTGAGTACTCAGTGGTTCTCAGTGTAACAATAATAAATTTTTAAGAGCTCAATTATGGACACAAAAAAATTACTCCCCGAAAATCACCGAAGAAGCCTATCGGTAACTGCTAAGTTTATCGAAGAAGGATTAAACGAAATTGAATCGGTGCTTAAAAGCAATTCAAACAACAGCGTTACAAATATTGTTGAAAAATCCTATGATAATGAAACCAAAGAAAAAATTTATACGATAATTAAAGAAATACAATCTGTAAATAAAGAAATGTTTACCAAGTTTTCATTAACCCCTCAAACAACTTACGAAAGCCGCATAGTTCAATCGCAAGCTGTTTATTTGTGGAGTATTTTAATAGACAGTTCTTCAAAAAAACTTTCCCGCTACGGAGACCTTTCACCCGAAGAAAGCAAATTGGTTGACCGCTATATTCAAAGGCTTCTTTCTCTTGTAGATAAGTTGAAAGAGTTTAATTAAACTTTTTTATATGGTTGAATATAATTATAAATCTATTTTTCATTTCAAATATCAATTTCCTTAATAATCGTTCTTTTCATTTCCATATTTTAAATTATATCTATTCAGACTTTCTTCTATAATTTTGAATGCAAATTCCTTTTCTCTAAATTCATTTACTTCAACGTGCTTGTGTTCTAGCTTTTTATAATCCTCAAAAAATCTTTTTAATTCTGTCATTGTATGCGGCGGAAGTTCTGTTAAGTTGTTTATATAATTTACTGCCATATCGTTTTGGGCAACGGAAATAATCTTTTCATCTCTTTCATTATCATCAATCATATGCATTACACCTATAACTTTTGCCTCTATTATACTTAATGGCTCGGCTTCAATTGAAGAGATAACAAGAATATCAAGCGGGTCATTGTCATCTGCAATTGTCTGTGGTATAAATCCGTAGTTCGCCGGGTAATGTACAGCAGATAGCAAAACACGGTCAAGTCTTAATAAACCGCTTGCTTTATCCAATTCATACTTTGCATTAGAACCCCTGGGAATTTCGATAACTCCATTTAAAATTTCTGGTATATTTTTTCCAGGCAAAACACAATGCCATGGATTATTTTTATGAATCTCTTTCATGCTTTTCCTAATAATGTTAATAATATTTTGAAGGAGTTGTCCTTAATTGTAATCTCAAAGAATGGTTGCCGGCAAACTCCATAGGCTTGAACAAATATAATAAATAGATTTTTAATTAATTGAACCCCTCGGCATATTTTCTAATCATAATTTCTTTCCTGCAGCGCTAAAAAATTTTTACTGCTCAATACTTCAAAAAAATTATTTTAGAAAACAAGAACTTCTAGCTGCACTGGATTGCCTTATACAACAATTGCCCATTAACCCACGGAATTTCATTCGAAATTTTTCTATATCATTATCGGAAAAAGAATATAAAGCTTTTTGAGAATTTGATCTTTTATTTATTTATTTCCAATAAAACTAGTTTCTTGCCTTTTTGATTTCTTACATTTGATGGTTTATAATACAATTCAAAGATTGTAGATTTTTTTATGTATGCTTTGTATTTAAGAAGTGTCTTCTGAAATTCATCTTCTAAATCTCCGCCCTTTATCGATGCTAAAAATGCCTTGTTTTTAACTAACGGCAAAGCATATCTGAATAGTATAATTAAAGGTACTGTCGCACGGCTAACTACCAGATCAAAAGATTCTGAATACATTGAGATAAATTCTGGATTTTCTACACGGTCGTTTACTACCGTAACATTGCTTAGTTTTAATTTATCAACAAACTCTTTAACTGCTTCAACTTTTTTCCCAGTTGAATCGATTAAAACTCCCTTCGTTTCTGGTCTTAATATTGCAAGCGGTATCCCAGGAAATCCTCCGCCGGTTCCTATATCTAAAAAATTTGTACACTTTTCCGGTAGGTATTTTGTAGCATAAGAAGATAGAAAAATATGGTTTTCAATAATTGAATCTACATCTTTTCTAGAAATTAAATTTACTTTTTCATTTTTCTCAGCGACAAGCTCAGCAAAATAAGCTAATCGTTCCACTTTCATCGGATCTGGATTAAATCCATTTTCCCAATTAAATTTTTGTAACTCCTTATAGTACAGTTCTTGTACATCAACCATAAGAAATCCTCTTATTTAGTTTTTCAAATATACCAATAATATTGCAATATCTGAAGGCGTAACTCCAGATATTCTTGAAGCTTGACCAATTGAACGCGGCTTTATTTTATTTAATTTCTCTCTTCCTTCTGCGGATAATGCTTTCAATGATAAATAGTTTAATGTTAAAGGAATCTTTGCGTCTTCATATCTCTCTAATCTGTCAACCATTTCAAATTGCCGCTTTATATATCCTTCATATTTCAATTCAACTTCAACTTGTTCAAGTGCTTTCTCATCTAACTTCAACTTATTTACAATTTGATTTTGTTCTGTTCCGTTTAACCCAATTATTTCTTTCAGTGATAATTCCGAACGTTTACACAATTTTGATATTGTCTCTGCCGAATCAATTCCCGATGATCCTTTAGATTCTAAAAATGGATTGACTATCCTTGCGTGAAGCTTAATTTCATTAAATAAATCAACACTTTTATAAATTAACTCTTCTCTTTCTATTACTTCAGAAAATAATTGATCCGAGATTAAACCGAATTTGTGCCCATACTTCATAAGCCTTCTATCTGCATTGTCTTGCCTAAGCAGTAATCTGTGTTCTGCTCTGGATGTAAACATTCTGTACGGTTCGTATGTCGATTTCGTTACTAAATCATCAATCAAAACGCCGATGTATGCTTCGCTTCTCTTTAATACAAATTCTGGTTTGCCCTGCACCTTTAACGCTGCATTAATTCCCGCCACTATTCCTTGCGCTGCTGCTTCTTCATATCCCGATGTCCCATTAATCTGCCCTGCAAAATACAAACCTTCGATTAGTTTTGTCTCCAATGTTAAGTCTACTTGACTGGGAGGAAAGTAATCATATTCTACTGCATATCCAGGACGCACCATTTCAACTTCTTCAAGCCCCCTTATTTTGTGCAATGCTTCAATTTGAATTTCTGCAGACAAAGATGTTGAGAAGCCATTTAAATAAATTTGATCACTGTCCAAACCTTCTGGCTCAAGGAATAATTGATGTTTGTTTTTATCCGCAAATCTTACAATTTTATCCTCAATAGATGGGCAATACCGCGGACCAACTCCTTTAATTCTGCCCGTGAATAATGGCGATTCATCAAATCCTTTTTCCAAAACTTTGTGAACATTTTCATCGGTATATGTAATATAACAGCTCATCTGAGGAAGATATGGAAATTCATTTATTTCGGTATCGTGAGAAAATGGTTGCGGATTTTCATCCCCCGGTTGTTCTTCCAATATACTCCAATTAATAGTATTTTTATTTAGTCTGGGTGGCGTTCCGGTTTTCAATCTGCCAGCTTCAAAACCTAAATTTATTAATGATTGCGTAATCCCAATTGCAGGTTCTTCACCATATCTGCCCCCCTGTACCGATTTTAAACCAGTATGCATCAGCCCATTTAAGAATGTTCCTGATGATAATATCAAGGCCGAGCATTTTATTTCTTCTCCGTTTGCAGTAATTACTCCTTTAACTTTTTTCCCTTCGGCTAAAATATTCACAACTGATGCTTCTATAATCTCAAGTCCGTTTGTGTTGGATACTACCCTGTGGGCTTCCTCAGAATAAAGTTTTCTATCCGATTGGCATCTTGGTGACCAAACAGCTGGACCCTTGGATTTGTTTAACATCCTAAATTGTATTCCCGTTCTGTCGGCAATTTTTCCCATCATTCCCCCAAGAGCATCTATTTCTCTTACCAAATGTCCTTTGGCGGTTCCGCCTATAGCTGGATTGCATGACATTCTTCCTATTGCAAATTTGTCCATAGTAATTAATCCAACAGAACAACCCATGTTCGCAGCCGAACAAGCCGCTTCAATTCCTGCATGTCCGCCGCCAACCACAATTACATCAAATTCTCTAATCATAACTTAAATAAATCAAAAATTAATTAAATCCCGTTTCACGTGAAACAAATAGAATTACTAAATTTCTTACCTAACCTCGTTTCACGTGAAACTTATTTTTAATAAATCATTACACGAAAAACAAATTATTTTGATAGCTTGTCCTCTAGAATAAATGAGCAGCTTTATTAATTCCATTGCTTTACTATTCCACTTCTCCAATATCTCTAATCCATTTTTCAAGGGATTTGCTTTATTTCTTATTAGCTCAAACAAATGCCCTTATTGCTATTTTTCTTCAAAATAATTTCAACAACTTTTAACATTTACACACATATTTCTTGCTTTTACTTCTGTACAAAGAACAACGGACTATCCTATTTCCCTATACAGAATTTCATAAAAATATTGTTCAAAATATCATCAGAGGTCACTTCGCCTATAATTTCTCCTAGACTGTTTTCCGCATTCCTCAAATCCACCGATATAAATTCGCCGCTTAATCGTGCTGATATTGAATTTCTGGCATTTATCAGATATTCTTTTGCTTTCTTTAAGCATTCATAATGCCTTAGATTCGATACTATTGCTGTCTTTTCACTGTAAACCGAATTACCTAGTGTTGCTGTTTTTAATTTCTCAAACATTTCGTTCATTCCAGCCCCGGTTAAAGCTGAAACATAAACATCAGCTTTCAAAGTTATCTTTGGTGCTATGTCTATCTTGTTCAGAACCACAATTACTTTGTCTTTATCCGCTAATTTGTATATTTCGTCTAATAGCGCTGAATCTATTTTCTGTTCAACATCGTATATAAAAATTACAATGTCTGCATCTTTGATTGCTTGCCTGCTTCTTAGTATTCCTTCCTTTTCAACTTCATCTTCCGAAAATCTAATCCCGGCTGTATCAAATAAACGATATAAAATTCCATCAACTGAAACTTCTTCTCTTATCACATCTCTTGTGGTTCCCGGAATTTTACTTACTATTGCTCTCGACTCCTTAAGTATATAATTAAGTATCGATGACTTGCCCACATTTGGTTGGCCAACCAACGCAACATTTACACCGTCCCTTATTATTCTTCCAAATGAATATGTATTTAATAGCTGCTCGATATCTCTAATTATATTTTGAATCTTTTCGTCTAATTCTTTATTGTCAATAAATTCAAGATTTTCTTCTGCAAAGTCTAAGCTCAATTCCACAAATGATGATGAATTAATTAACGAATTTCTTAATTCATGAACTTTCGCCGATAAAACACCATCAAGTTGATTTCTCGCACCCCTTAATGATGCTTCTGTCCTCGAGTTAATTATATCAGCTACGGCTTCTGCTTGTGCTAAATCGATTCTATTATTCAAAAATGCTCTCTTGGTAAATTCTCCAGGCTCAGCCATCCGGATGTTATCTTGTAATAATAGCTCGATTATTTTACTAGAAATTAATGGACTTCCATGCGTGCTTATTTCTACACTGTCTTCGCCTGTGTATGAATTTGGCTCTCGATAAATATATACCAGCACATCATCGATAAAATTAATTCCATCGCCGGATATTTTACCATAATGAATTGTGTGTGAAGCCGCATCAATTATTTTTGTCTTACCAAAAAATATTTTATCTGTAGCTTGGAAAGATTTTGGTCCGCTTATTCTGATTACTGATATAGCACCAATTCCGGGTGGAGTAGCAAGCGCCGCAATCGTGTCTTCTGGTAATTCTTCTCTTCGTGAAGCGTATGACTTCAGCGTTTCCGATTTTGAGGTCATTACCCAAAAGCCTATTACTTAATTCTTAAAATTAAAGATTGCAAAATTAAATAATTAAAATTGAAATCTCAATTAGCAATTTTCATCATATCATATAGAGGCAATGTATTATTATGTGCGTCATTAAAATTAACAGTTTTCATCATTCCAAGCTTGACCCTTGATCAAAACCCAGCCTATCGCTTATTTTAATAATGCCCTTTCTTCTACATTAAATAAATTTAACACCAATTCCCCTTCGCTTTAGATACGCTCCAGATACGCTCTAATATCTTAACACAAGCAGAATTACCAGCATGTTCATTAAAGTTAATTTCATATAAAATGAATAATCACACTTTTATTTGGTTTAGACTGATTTTTTTTAAGAATTTTTATTCTGCTTTCATCATTTAATCTAAATAGTTATAATATATGTCATATATGCTTACATAAATGCCAAAAAGGTCATTGCTGTTGATGATTCGTCAAACAATACGCCATTATGTCGCATTGCCATAAATAATGTCAAATTTTTATAATTCATTTATTTACAATGTGTTAGGATGTGTGCTGTTGCTGGCATATTACTTGAAACAGTTATGATTGCAAATGACAAATTTTAATTAACTAAATCTTAAAATAAATTTGTTAAAGATTGGAGGATATAAATATGTCAATAGTAAAATGGAACCCAACTCGTGAATTGTTAAATGTTGAACGTGAGTTTAACAGACTTTTCAATTCTCTTGGAAGTAGATTTGGCTTGATGGAATCTTCCGATATAGAAGAATATGAAAATGCTGTGTGGACTCCTTTAACAGATATTACAGAAGATAAAGATAATTTTGTCTTAAGACTCGATTTGCCAGGTGTAAATAAAGACGAGGTTAAAATTTCATATGTGGATGGCATGCTTAATATAAGCGGAGAACGTAAGCAAGAGAAAGAAACAAAAGATGCAAAGTTCCATCGAATGGAAAGAGCTTATGGAAAATATTTTAGATCGTTCTCGCTGCCCAGCAAAATAAATGAAAATAAAATTGATGCTGAATTCAAAGATGGTCAATTAATTATTACTGTTCCAAAAGCCGAAGAAGCAAAGCCAAAAGAAATTCCGATCAAAGTAAAGTAAAAGTGGTTGAAAATATTTTGGTCTTGAAAGGGTAACGCAAATGTTACCCTTTCATTTTAAATTAGTAACTTAAGATTGTTTATAAAAAGGTTGTTCGTATTATGGAGTTTAAAGATTACTATAAGATTCTTGGCGTAAATAAAAATTCTACACAAGATGATATAAAAAAAGCCTACAGGCAGCTTGCAAAAAAATATCATCCCGATCGTAATCCGGGAGATAAACAAGCCGAGGAAAAATTTAAAGAAATTTCGGAAGCCAATGAAGTATTAAGCGACCCCGAGAAAAGAAAAAAATACGATCAGCTTGGCGCTAATTGGAAACAGTATCAAACATCTGGAGGTAATAACGCAAATGATTGGTTCAGCCAATTTAATTCCGGCGGCGGACGTTCTTCTTACAATTTCTCTAGTGGAAATTTCGGCGATATATTCGGTGGGGGCGGTTTCTCAGATTTCTTCGAAAGCTTTTTTGGCGGCGGATTCGAAACTAAAAATAGGTTTAGCAGAAAATCCCAGCCGCGCAAAGGAAAGGATTTTGACGCTGTTTTAAATATAACTTTAGAAGAGGCTTTCTCTGGCACCGAACGTGAATTCTCTGTTGGAGGCAAGCGGTTGAAACTTAAAATAATCCCTGGAACCGAACAAGGAAAAAGGCTTCGCTTAAAAGGACAAGGCGGCGCAAGCTCTTCTGGCGGCGAGCAGGGTGATTTATATATTACAATAAATATTGACGAACATCCTTATTATAAAAGAACAGGCAATGATTTATTTTATAATTTGGATGTGGATATCTACACAGCAATCTTAGGTGGGAAAAAATCTATTAAAACGTTGGATGGAAAAACAATCAACATTATGATTCCCAAAGGAACAAATAACGGAACTATGCTTAGAATGAAAAACTTGGGAATGCAAATTCCAGACAAAAAGGAAAGAGGAGATTTATTCGTTAAAGTTAATTTAACAATTCCTCAAAACTTAACTAGCGAAGAAATTTCTTTATTTGAAAAACTATCGAAACTAAGAAAATAAATCTTATTATTTTAACAATGAACATAAATCTAAAAAATTAAAGAGGTAATGATGGATTCTGCTCAATCAACAGCAAAAAAATATGAATTCAAAGCTGAAGTAAAACAGCTTCTCGATATTCTGGTTCACTCACTTTATACCAGTAGAGAAATTTTTCTAAGAGAGTTAATTTCAAACTCGTCTGATGCTTTAGACAAATTAAGATTTGAATCGAACAAGGGTACCGATATCCAAGATAATGGCTTGCCCCTCGAAATCAAAATAAACTTTGATGAAAAGAAAAAATTTATTACAATTTCCGATACTGGAATTGGAATGACTAAAGATGAGTTGATAACCAACATAGGCACAATTGCAAAATCCGGTTCCGCTGAATTCTTAAAGCAGCTTAAAGAAAACAAATCTGATGCAAATAATATCATTGGCAAATTTGGCGTTGGCTTCTACTCTGTATTCATGGTAGCAGAAGAAGTAGTAATTAAAACTAAATCATTTAAGAAAGATGAACCAGCTATCGAATGGCGCTCAAATGGACTTGGTGATTATGAAATTATAGAGCTAGACGAAAAGCTTCAGAGAGGAACAACTATTGAAGTCCACCTAAAAGAAGACACAAAAGATTTTGCAGATAAATACAGACTCGAAACCATCATCAAGAAACATTCAAACTTTATCTCTTTTCCTATCTATCTCGAAAAGGAAAAGATAAACACTATCGCCGCTCTCTGGCGTGAACCAAAGTCCTCTATAAAGAAAGAACAGTATGATGAGTTCTACAAATTCTTAACTTACGATTCAGAGCCGCCGGCAGATGTTTTACACGTTTCCGTTGATGCACCAATTCAGTTTAATGCTCTGCTCTTTGTTCCAAAGAAAACATATGATTTCTTCGGATATAATAGGGAAGATTATGGACTCGATCTTTATGTAAGACGGGTTTTAATTCAGCATAAAAACAAGGACTTGCTTCCAGAATATCTTGGTTTTATAAAAGGAGTCGTAGATTCTGAAGATTTGCCTCTAAATATATCAAGAGAAACTTTGCAGGAAAATATCATCTTCACAAAGATTTCTCAGAATATTACCGGACAAATATTAAGTTATCTTATAAAGAAAGCAAAAGATGAACCAGAAAAATATGTAGAGTTTTGGAAAGAACATGGAAGATACTTCAAGCTTGGATACACAGACTTCGCAAATGCCGATAAGTTCCAGCAGCTTTTAAGATTTAATTCCTCATTCAATAATGATGCTGATGGTTTATCTTCTTTCGATGAGTACGTTTCTAGATTTAAAGAAGGCCAGAAAGAAATTTATTACGCATTTGGAACCAGCAGAGATGCAGTTGCCCAAGATCCTCATCTTGAAATCTTTAAGAACAAAGGCCTCGAAGTATTTTATCTTTATGATCCTCTTGATGAGTTTGTTCTTAGCTCTATCAGAAAATATAAAGACTATGAATTGAAATCTGTGGATTCAATCGACTTAAAGAATTTAGACAAATTTAAGGATACCGAAGGAAATAAAGATAAGCTTGAAGATTTAAGTAAAGACGACGCAAAGCATTTTGATAGTCTTCTTGCACGCATAAAAGATATCCTCGGCGATCGTGTGACCGACGTGAAAGAATCAAAGCGTCTCTCCGGCAGCCCGGCAGTTCTTGTTAATCCAGATGACAGCATGTCTTCAACTATGCAGAAGATTATGCGCATGACTAATAAAGATTTGAGTGTACCTAAAAAAATCTTTGAGGTTAACCGAGACCACAAGCTAATCCGCAATTTGCTTAAAGTATTCAAAGCAAACTCTAAAGATGAATATATCTCAAATGTTGTGGAGGAGCTTTTTGAGTCTGCGCTTTTGTTAGACGGAAGCTTAACCGATCCCCACAAGCTTGTAAGCAAACTTAACAAGCTTCTCGAACAATCGAGCGACTGGTACACAGAGATTAAAAAGTTGTAATATCAAGCGAGAACATTAAGTGAGACTCACTTTAAAATGAGCTTCATTTTGGGAGAAAAAACATGGCATTTAACTTTAATAAGTTTACAGTAAAAGCACAGGAGATTGTTCAAACAGCAATTGAAATTGCGCAGAACTATAACAATCAAATTCTGGAACCGGAACATATTCTTGCTGCTCTCGTTCAGGAAAGCGGCAATATAGCTGAAACAATTATTCAGAAAACCGGGGGCAATGTATCAAGGCTTAAAGTAAAAGTAAACGAATTACTCGAAGCATTACCCAAAATAAGTGGTGCCGGTATTGGTAATCAACAAATGTCAAATCAAATGGCAAAGCTGATTGATTCAGCAGCCGAAGAAGCACGAAATCTTAAAGATGAATATGTATCAACAGAACATTTGCTTCTTGCTATATCAAAGGATGAAGGAAAAGCTGGAAGACTTCTAAAAGAAAATGGAATTTCTCACGATGAAATTTTAACAGCCTTAAAAGATGTTCGTGGAACTCAAAGAGTAACAACTCAAAATCCCGAAGATACTTATCAGGCATTAGAAAAATACGGCCGCGACTTAAATGAGCTTGCTCGTGCCGGCAAGTTAGATCCAGTAATTGGAAGAGATGAAGAAATAAGACGAGTGCTTCAAGTACTTTCCAGAAGAACCAAGAACAATCCTGTTCTTATCGGCGAGCCTGGTGTTGGAAAAACGGCTATCGCCGAAGGCATTGCTCATAGAATAATTGCCGGAGATGTTCCTGAAAACTTGAAAACAAAAAGAATCGTTGCTCTTGATATGGGCGCTCTTGTTGCGGGTACACAGTTTCGCGGTCAGTTTGAAGAGAGAATGAAAGCTGTTCTAAAAGAAGTTCAAGAATCTAACGGAGAGATTATTTTATTCATAGATGAACTTCATACTCTTGTCGGTGCAGGCTCTGTTCAAGGCTCTATGGATGCGGCGAATATTTTAAAGCCGGCATTAGCCCGTGGCGAGCTTCATGCAATTGGCGCCACAACTTTGGATGAATACAAAAAACATATTGAAAAAGACGCAGCGCTTGAAAGAAGATTCCAGCCGGTTCTTGTAACCGAACCATCTGAAGAAGATACTATTTCAATTCTTAGAGGATTAAAAGAACGATACGAAGTTCACCACGGAGTTAGGATAACCGATGGTGCAATTGTTGCAGCGGCACAGCTTTCTAACCGTTACATCACCGAAAGATTTCTGCCCGACAAAGCTATCGACCTGATTGATGAAGCTGCTTCGAAAATAAGAATTGAAATTGACTCAATGCCTGAAGAGCTTGATAACGTTGAAAGAAAAATTAAACAGCTTGAAATTGAGCGCGAAGCTTTGAAGAGAGAAAAAGACGAAGCTTCTGCAAAACGACTTGATGAACTTAAAGAAGAGCTTGGCGATCTTGAAGAAGAAAGAAATAAATTTAAGATGCACTGGAATTTAGAGAAAGAAAAAATCCAGAAGATACGCTCTATGAAAAGTGAAATTGAAAATACAAAAGCAATGGCTGAAAAGTACGAGCGTGAAGGCGACCTTGGCAAAGTTGCCGAACTAAGATACGGCAAAATTGTAACACTTGAAAAGCAACTTAACGAAGAAACAAAAAAGCTGTCTGAAATTCAGAAGGACCAGAAAATGTTGAAGGAAGAAGTTGACTCCGAAGATATTGCGGAAATAGTTTCCAAGTGGACGGGCATTCCTGTTAACAAAATGCTTGAAAGTGAAAGGAGTAAACTTCTTCGCCTTGAAGATGAATTACACAAAAGAGTTGTTGGGCAGGATGAAGCAGTTTATGCAGTTGCCAACGCAATCCGCAGGTCTAGAACCGGAATGCAGGATATTAATCGTCCGCTTGGTTCGTTTATCTTTCTTGGAACTACAGGCGTTGGTAAGACAGAGCTTGCACGTGCGTTGGCAGAATTTCTTTTTGATGATGAACATGCTATGATAAGAATCGATATGTCTGAATACATGGAGAAATTTTCTGTCTCAAGATTAATTGGCGCCCCTCCTGGCTACATTGGTTACGAAGAAGGCGGACAATTAACAGAAGCTGTTAGGCGAAGACCTTATTCGGTCGTTCTTCTAGATGAAATTGAAAAGGCTCATCCGGATGTCTTTAATGTTCTGCTTCAGGTTTTAGATGACGGAAGATTAACTGACAACCAAGGAAGAACTGTCAATTTCAAGAATACAATTATAATTATGACTTCAAATCTTGGATCACATTTAATTCAAGAAAAACTGGAAAATGTTGATGAGGCAGAAATCGAAAATGTACTTGGAGAACTTCGCTATCAGCTAACTGATCTTTTAAGAAAAACAATTCGTCCAGAATTCTTAAATAGGATTGATGAAGTAGTTCTTTTCAAACCATTGACGAGAAATGAAATCAGAAAAATTGTTGATCTTCAAATTGAAAATGTGCAGAAAATGCTCAGCCAAAAGGAAATCGTTCTTGATGTTAATGATGAAGCGAAGGATTGGCTAGCTAAGCTCGGTTATGATGTTACTTTCGGCGCACGGCCATTGAAGCGAACAATACAGCGCCATTTGGTTAATCCGCTTTCGCAGGAACTTCTTGCAGGAAAGTTTTTAGACGGAGATAAAATTAAAGTTGAACTTGGTAAAAGAGGCCAGCTTCATTTTAATAAAGGAAATAAACAAACTAATTAAACTTAATACGGAGATGCACTTAAATGCACCTCCGTTTTAATTTTCGAATGGCCGGCTCCCATTAATATAAGAACGAATCAAAAATACTAACACACCGATAGACATTACAATAATTCCGCCAAGCGCAAAGTACATTCCTGTTGAGAAGAAAATTCCAATCCACATCAAAATAGCAATAAGAGCCGGAAGGGGATACAGCCACATTTTGAAAGGGAAGAAGTTTGCCGGTTTGGTTTTTCTTAATATCATTATTCCAACTGCTTGACCGATAAACTGAACTAGAATTCTCATCGCAAGTATTGCGCTTATAACTTCTTTCAATCTGAACAATAAACTGAAAACAAATGCAATTGCACCAAGCACTAATAAAGAAACGTGAGGAAAATTTTTCTTTGGATGAGTCTTTGCAAATATTTTAAAGAATGTTCCATCGGTTGCCGCCGCATATGGAATTCTTGAGTAACCAAGCGTTGCAGAAAATAATGACGAGAATGCAATCCACAAAATTAAAACCGTTGCAATGATTGCCGCATCCGATCCATAAATTTTTTGAACAAATGTGCTGACTATAAACTGCGATTTCATTGCTTCGCGCCATGGTACAACACCTAGTACGCTTAGCTGCATTGCCAAATATAGAATTGCTATTCCGATAATTGAAATGAAAATACTTTTAGGAATATTTTTATCCGGTTCTTTTAATTCTGAACCAAGGTTACAGATGTTATAGTAGCCAAGATAAGTATAAATTGTTTGAACAGATGCGCTGCCAAGTCCTACAAAAAAGATAAAAGAAAAATCAAATGCATTTGGCGGGAAATCAAAAGCAATTTTAGGATTGAAATGAGTTACGCCACCGAATATCAGCCACAAAATTGTTGCAATAACTCCAATCCAAAGGAATAAAGAAATTTTTCCAACAGTAGTAATCTTCCGGTAAAGAAGAATAACAATTGCAATTACTAAAAGTCCCGAAACAATTTTTTGTTCAATTGAGTTGAGCGGAACCAGAAAAGTAAAGTACTGAGAAAATCCAATAGCACCTGAAGCAATAACCAACGGCGCTTGAAAGATTGTCTGCCAAATTAAAAGGAAAGAAAATAATTTCCCCCATCGCTTTGGGCCATAAATTTCTTTTAGGAAAACATAGCTGCCGCCCGCAGCCGGCATTGCGGCACCAAGCTCTGACCAAACAGCGCCATCCATAAACGCAAGAACAGCTCCTAGAACCCACGCGAGCAAACACTGCGGGCCATTCATTTCTTGAATTACAATTGGCAATACAATAAACGGACCGATGCCGATCATATCAATCATATTAAGCGCGGTTGCTTCTTTCAATCCAAGTCCGCGCAAAAGTTTGGGTTCAGACATTTTTAATAATAATTATTTAGGAGGAATAAATTTATAATTTAAATTTGTACAATTATATGATTGCATGACAAACAACTTTTTGTTTTGAGTCATGCAATCATACATTACTTTCCGAGATTCTAATTTTCTTGAGCTTTAATTTCTTTATGCAGTTTACTCTTCTTATAACCATAAGCAAAATAAACAACCAACCCAACCAACAACCAAATTATAAATCTTATATAAGTAATCCACGGTAAGCCGAGGATTAAATATAGACAAGCAATTATACCAAGTACAGGAATTACAGGAACCCACGGTGTTTTAAAAGCACGAGGTCTATCCGGTTCTTTTTTACGAAGAATTAATATTCCGGCAGCAACAAGTATAAACGCAAACAAGGTTCCGATATTTGTTAGATCAACCATTTCATCGATTGTTGTAAACATTGCCGTTATACCAACAGCCAATCCCGTAAGAATTGTAGTAACATATGGGGTCTTAAACTTCGGATGAACCTTTGCAAAGCTTTGCGGCAACAGTCCGTCTCTTGCCATCGAAAAGAAAATGCGCGGTTGTCCAAGCTGGAATACTAAAAGCACCGCAGTATGAGCAATGACCGATCCAAAGGCAATAATGCCAACAAGAAAGTTACCCCACTTTTCAATGTTGGCATACTGAATAGCAAGGGTGAGCGGCTCTGCTTGGCTTGTTGCAAGTGTTTTAACTAATGCTTTAAAAGGAATAATTCCTGTAAAGACGGCGGCAACCAAGACATAAATAATTGTACTAATAATTAATGAGCCTATTATTCCTATGGGAAGATCTCGTTTAGGATTTTTAACTTCCTCAGCAACCGTTGAGACGGCATCAAATCCGATGTAAGCAAAAAACACAACTGCAGCACCGGCTTGAATTCCCGACCAACCATTTGGTGCAAAAGGAGTCCAGTTTGCAGGCTTTACGTAATGAAATCCTATCCAGATAAACAATCCCAACACCGCAAGTTTAATAAGAACCATTATAGTATTTAATCTTGAACTTTCACGAATTCCGATTACTAAAACAACTGTTATCAAAGCAACTATAGAAAAAGCAGGCAAATTGAAAACGATCGGAATGCCGAATGCGTGCGGCGCATGTTCAAGCAAGCCGGGAATTTTTGCTGCCGTACGATAATCGATAGACATCCAATCGGGAATGTTTACTCCGAATCCCGCAACTAATGTTTTAAAATAATTGGCCCAGCTTATTGCAACAGCAACATTACCAACGGCATATTCAATTATTAAATCCCATCCTATAATCCAAGCAACTAGTTCACCCAATGTTCCGTAAGAATAAGTATATGCGCTTCCTGAGATAGGAACCATTGAAGCAAACTCGGCGTAACATAAAGCAGCAAACCCGCATGCCACTGCCGTTAGTACAAAAGAAAACATTAGCGCAGGACCTGCGCCAGGCCTAGATAAATCGCCAGCTGCGGCTGTGCCGATAGTGGCAAATATTCCCGCACCTATAATTGCGCCGATGCCAAGCATTGTTACATCGAACGCACCGAGCACACGCTTAAGCTGATGTTCCGGCTCTTCCCCTTCGTGAACCAAAGCATCAAGACTTTTTGTTCTGAATAATTGTTTTAACAATATTAAGTCCTTTCAAAATTTTTTAATCTATTTTTACTTTTACAACAACTTTTGTTACAAAACTTTGCTGGCTATTTAAAATTGAAATTCCCGGCATGTGTACGTCCTGCGGGAAAAAGATTACAAAAGTGCCTTTCTCTGCAGTTATAAAATCGCCTTCACCTTCGAGAAATTGAACGTCTTTCTCTTCGCTATAAATTTCTTTAACTATCATGTTATTCAAATTTGAATATCCGATTTGCTCACTTCCTTCAGCAACGAACTGAACATCAATATATTTTTTATGAGATTCCCATTTGCTGTTTTCTAATGACTTAGATTGGTAACGACTGATCGTAGCATAAATATTTGATCCATCAATTTCAAAGCGTCCGCTATCCATCTTTTTAAAATTACTCTGCTTAAGAAAATGGAGGGCTTTATTAATTCTCTCTCCCAGCCCGGAGTAGTTGCAGATATTTTCTAGTTTATCAATGATCATATTTATCTAATTTATATTTTCATTTCAATATTAATACTTTCAAATTAGAAGGATATTCCTTTGAATGAAATACTCTTTGCGTTGCTTTCTGAAAATCAGAATCCTTAGCAAAATAAATATTTTCAAACTTTTGTGGATTGCGGTCTGCAAGCGGAAACCAACTGCTCTGCACCTGCACCATTATCCGATGGCCTTTTTTAAAAGAATGGAAAATATCCTGAAGCTGAAAACTTACTTTAGTTATTTTGTTCGGCACAAACGGCTCCGGCTTTGAATAGCTGTTTCTATATTTGCCGCGAATAATATCTCCGCGAACCATCATCTGATAGCCTCCCATTTTAACTTCACACGGATTGGGAGAAAAATTTTTCGCGGTATCTGGAAAAACATCAATTAG
This sequence comes from Bacteroidota bacterium, assembly GCA_021824145.1. GTDB lineage: Bacteria > Bacteroidota > Ignavibacteria > Ignavibacteriales > Ignavibacteriaceae > FEN-1297. The sequence goes on along the minus strand of JAKALM010000016.1, from coordinate 59,770 downwards.
CTTTACAACCCAATCAGCATCTGTTCCGGAAGTGGAGACAAAAAGATTCGCTTCAATTGGTCCGGCGATTGTAATATCTTCATCAAGAGGTTTGGTTTCATAAACCAGTACATCATTTCTTTTAGATGCAAAACGCTGGTCTTCATCCATGTATCTGCGGATCATTCGTTCTGTAATATGATTTGTGTAGGGTACGGGATGATTTGGGTCGCTGATATATTCGTCAAAGGATTTTCCTTTTTCTTCAGAAGAAACGAATGACAGTCCTTTATCTTTTTCGAAAAATAAATTTTCTTCCTTTACATTTTTCGGCGGCCACTCATCAAACTTCTTCCACCCATTCGCACCAGTTTCGAAGACATAAGCTTCGGGTATTTGTGGATTGCCTATTCCTTTCAAATAATAATTGAAGAATGGAAACTCGATACTATCTTGATAAAATACGCTCGTATTGCTGCCGAAATGAATATCGCCCAGATTCTCGCCTATCGATCTTTCCCATCCGCCGTGATACCACGGTCCCATAACCAAAGTATTATGAATTTGCGGGTTATTCTTTTCGATTGATTTGTATGTATTAAGCGCGCCGTAAAGATCTTCCGCATCAAACCAGCCGCCGACAGTCATTACCGCTGGTTTAATATTTTTAAAATGAGGAAGCGTGTTGCGTGCTTGCCAGAAATCGTCGTAATCCGGATGAGCCATCAAAGTATCCCAGAAAGGAATTTTGTGCTTAAAGAATTTTTCTGTTGTGTTTTTAAATGAGCCCATCTTCAAAAAGAAATCGTAGCCGTCCGGGTTGGAAGTTGTAAACACCGGTGCCTGCCAATGATCGATGGGTACTGGACGTGGGATTCCAAATACTGTATAAAACCAGAAAGCATGAGGCAGCCAGAAAGCGCCGTGGCGGTGAAAGTCATCGTCAATAAACCAATCTGCAATTGGTGCTTGCGGAGAAGCCGCTTTGAGCGCGGGGTGCGCATCAATTGTTGCCATTGCTGCATAAAAGCCAGGATAAGAAATGCCGTAAATACCAACTTTGCCGTTGTTGTTTGAAACATGTTTTATCAGCCAGTCAATTGTATCGTAAGTGTCACTGGATTCATCTACATCTTTGTTGCTTTTCTTTTTTGCAATGTAAGGACGCATTTCGACAAAAGTTCCTTCGGACATAAATCTTCCACGAACATCCTGATAAACAAAGATGAATTTTTCTTTTTCGAACAGATCCGAGGGACCAAGTTCTGACTTATAATTGTCTTTACCATATGGACCAACGCTATATGGCGTGCGGTTAAGAAGTATTGGATAATCGATTGAAGTGTCGCGCGGAGAATAAACAACGGTAAATAGTTTTACACCATCACGCATCGGAATCATGTATTCTTGCTTGGAATAGTTTTGTGCAGTATAAAGAGAATCTTTATTTTGAGCATTTATGTGGCTAGAAAATGCGAGAACGAATAAAGTCAAAAATAAGGTTAGTCGAAGTTGTAATCGAAAATAGAGATTCATCATGCCTCTCCGAAAAAATTCTTATTTAATATATTTTTTTTGATTAAATAATAACCAAAAAAATAAGTGATACACTTTTAATATCAAAAAGGAATTTGATAAGAAGCTTTAAAATGTAAAGTGTGATTCGCCGATTAAAAAATTATAGAATCAAAATAATGAAGTATTTTCAATTTACAAGTTTCAAAATTATAAACAATGAACTTACAGAAATTATTACCCAAAGCATTACGCCTTGAAGCAATGGTTTTACTCCAACACTTTTCAAAACATTTTTTGAAAGGCCGGCACCAATTAGAAAAAGTGTAACTGTTAATCCAACAGTTGCCGCATTAACAATGAGGCCAGAAATTTCTGCAACTGGCAAAATGTACGTCCGCAAAATTGATGCTAAGATAAAAAGGAAAATAAAATAGGGAATTGAAATTTTTGATGTTTTATTTTTAAAGAATACGGAAGTAAGAAGTGCAACAGGTACAATCCAAAGTGCGCGCGCAAGCTTAACTGTGGTTGCTGTTTGTAAAGCAACTTTTCCATATTTTGCAGCGGCGCCAACGACTGAACTTGTATCGTGAATTGCAATGCCTGCCCAAAATCCAAATTGTGTTTGCGACAAATTCAACCAATGCCCAATCATCGGAAATATAAAAAGCGCAATTGAGTTAAGAATAAAAACTGTTCCTAAGGCTACCGACATCTCTTGATCATTTGCATTTAAAATAGGGCCGACAGCTGCAATTGCACTTCCGCCGCAGATTGCTGTTCCAGAAGAAATTAAATGAGAAGTTTTTTTATGAATGCTTAGCCATTTGCCGATTATAAATCCAAGCCCCAGTGTTCCAAAAATTGAAACTATTGTGAACATTATTCCTTCTTTGCCAACTTGCATAATTTTGCCAAGGTTCATTCCAAATCCTAATCCGACAACTGAAACCTGAAGCAAAATTTTTGTTGCTTTGTGATTTAAATGAATAAAAGGATGACCAATTGTTAAAGCTATAATTAGTCCTATTGCTAAAGCAATCGGAGGCGATGCTAGCGGTGATAAACAAAATATTAATCCAGCAAAAAAAACAATTTCTTTTGTTGAAATTTTTTTCTGTAATGGCTTTTTATCTTCATTCATATTATTTGTCGGTTTTTATTGTTATAAAAAGAATGGACAAAAATATTCTGTGGTATTTGCACACTCAAATTGAAATTTGTTATACGTTATTACTTTTGGTTATAAAGATTCTTTGTGAATTTTATAAATTGTGCTGCCGATTGTGTTGGATTTGATCCTTGGAGAGTAATGAAATCAAAACTGCGGGTTATTTTAAAATCTTTAACTTTAATTATTTTTAATGTCCCCAAACTTAATTCGCGTTCAATGGCTCGTGTAGAAATAAATCCGATGCTATTGTCGTTTTCCAAATAACGTTTGATAGCTTCTGTGCTTCCTAAGTACATAACTATATTTAATGAAGAGAGTTTTATTTTCTTGGATTTTAATGCATGCTCAATAACTTCCAGAGTGCCGGAACCCCTTTCTCTCAAAATAAGCGGCAGCGATAAAAGTTCCTGAAAAGAAATTTCTTCCTTTGTGAACAAATTATTTTTGGGGTTTGCGGCAACAACTAGCTCATCGGAAATAAAATGAATATATCGTATATCTCGATTTTTAACCTTCCCTTCAACTATTCCCAAATCAATTTCACTTTTATTTAGGGCATCTGCAATCTGTTCTGTATTCCCAGAGAGCAATGTTAACTTTACATTTGGAAATTTATCATGAAATTTTGAAATTACTTGTGGAATAACATATTGAGCAATTGTAGTACTTGCGCCTATTCTTAACTTACCAGTTAATTTCTCTTTAAATTTATTTAATTCATTTTCTAGTTTTAGTTCAAGATTAGAAATCTTATTTGAATATTCGAGCAAAACATTTCCGGCGGGCGTTAAATAAATTTTATTACCTTTACGATTAAATAATCTTAACCCAAATTCCTTTTCTAACGAATGGATGTGTTTGGTAATTGCCGGCTGAGTTATAAAAAGTTCGTTTGCGGCTTTTGTAAAACTCAAATTACTTGCAACTGAGCGAAAAACTTTTAATCTGAAATTTTGCATAATTTGTTTATGAAATATCTCGGACACAAAAATATATTAAAGTTAATTAATATTACATTGTTGTTTATACATTCAAGTTATTTAATTGGTTTTTTTATTAAGTTTAAGAATAACCATGACTTAAAAATAGATGAGAAAACAAATTTTTATATTTCTCTGCGTTCTTAGTATTTTGTCTTATAAGACACTTCTTGGGCAAATATTACCTTTTCATAATTACACGATGAAAGACGGATTGATCTCAGATAATGTTGTATCTGTTTGTCAGGATTCTCTTGGCTATATTTGGATTGGCACCGGCGAGGGAATAAGCATTTTTAATAGTAGAGACTTCAAAAATATTTCAACTACCAACTTACTTTATAAGGGCAAAATCTACTTTGTTACTGTTGGAAAAAATTATTTCTAGCCTAATTCTGATAATAAAACAAAATCTTTTTTTTTGAATAAATTTTATTTAAAAAACTTTATTCATTGGGGAAAAAATATTATAATAATACGGCCATCAAAAAATAACTTACATAAAACAATTTAATGGAGGAGAATTATGCAAAGGAAGTTGTTTGTTTTTACCGCATTTGTTATGGTCACTTTAATTATGTTTGCCGCTACTGCAAATGCACAATTTGAAGCCAATAAAAATTATTTGGGTCCTTCTATTGGATTTGCTTTTTTAGGAAGTACACCTGACTTTGGCGCTAGTTATGAATATGCAATCAACATGGAAAATTTTGGTTTGGTTGGAATTGGTGGAATTTTTAGATACTGGGGTTATAGCGAAAATTATTTTGCTGGTCAGTGGAAATATACCAATATATTAATTGGTCTTCAGGGAAATTATCACTTTGTTGTTAACAATGACGAGTTAGATCCTTATGCCGGACTTGTACTTGCATATGATGCTGGTTCTGTAAGCTGGAGCGGTCCATCCGGCTATAATTATTCTTCTCCAACTTATGGCGGATTGTGGTTGGCGGCTCAGGGTGGTTTAAGATATTGGGTATCACCAACTGTTGCAGTAACTGGAAGAATTGGTTTTGGTACTTTAGGATATTCTGGAATAGATCTCGGTGTAGACTTTAAATTTTAATTAAACTTATTTTTTAATATCCCTATGTCAAAAAAACATAGGGATTTTTTTGTTCTCATTCACTTCTAAAAAACAATTCAAATGATTAGTTAACTTAGCTCGTTTATGATTATATCTTCGTTTGTGGATAAATTCTATTCGGTTTTAATCCATTAATCATTTCTGTAGATTAAATCATTCTTAATAATTGAATGTATAACAAATTATATTTTATAAACCAGTTGCATAAATTAAGAAAGGAAACGGTTTGAAAATTGTAAAGTGTTTATAACCAAAAAGCACAAACCAGATTTTTCGGAAATTGTCCATCCACTAAAATGCATGCAGTACATGAATAAATTCTTTAACAACAGACCTTTGAACCATTTTAAACATGCCTAGCTTAATTCGAACAACGGGTTAACTTTTATTTTGCCAATCATCTTTTGGTTGATCGAAAATCTATCAAAGAATTTGAATACACTCTGAATTCGCTTTGAATACACTCTGAATGCGATATACTACCCGAAACAATAATGTAAAGTAATATCAAAATTCATTTGAGCAATTATTTTTCAATATAGAAAATTCAAATCTTTTCAATTAGTATTTCCTTGATTTTCCTTTCCAAAACGAATTCTTCAGAAAAATTATTTGTATTAATAGATTCGCCGTGCTGGCTCAAATCCAAGCCCAATATTTCTTCATGTTCAGTCACTCGTAACGGAGTAATTAAATCTGTTATTTTGTATAAAAGAAATGAACCGCCAAAAGTAAATGTGGAAACGATTGATAATCCAATAAGGTGAGCAATAAAAGTCTCTGTGTGTCCGTAAATTAAACCAACTTTTTGTGCAAATACCGCCGTAAGAATCATTCCTACTATTCCACCAAGGCCATGACAAGGAAAAACATCAAGTGTATCATCAAGTGTTGATCTAGTTTTCCAAGAAACTGCCAAATTACTAATTATGCTTGCTGAGGTTCCAATAAAAATACTTGCGCCAATATCAACATAGCCGGCAGCTGGGGTAATTGCTACAAGCCCAACAACTGCACCAACACAAGCGCCAAGGGCTGATGGTTTGCGCCCTCTAATTGCATCTAAAAGAATCCATGCAATTGCAGCAGCTGCTGATGCCGTGTTAGTTGTTCCAAATGCCAGCACAGCGGTTGCATTTGCACCAAGCGCTGATCCAGCATTGAATCCAAACCACCCAAACCAAAGCAGTCCGGTACCTAAAATTACGTATGGAATATTTGCCGGCTCATGCTTTTCTCCATTTATATGAGAATTTCTTCTGCCTAATTTTATTGCACCAGCTAATGCAGCCAAACCAGCAGAAATATGGACAACTGTTCCTCCAGCAAAATCCAAAACACCAAGCTTCCTCAAAATTCCATCGGGATGCCATGTCATATGGGCAAGGGGCGCATAAATAAAAAGACTAAACATAATCATAAATACAATGTAAGATGAAAACTTAACTCTCTCAGCGAAAGAACCTGTTATCAGTGCTGGAGTTATAATTGCAAACTTTAATTGGAACAAAGCAAAAAGAAGTAGTGGAATTGTTGGTGCTAAGCTTGGATAAATTGATAATCCAACATTCCTAAACATAAAAAATGTGAATGGATTTCCTATAATTCCACCAATATCTTTTCCAAAGGCCAAACTGAACCCTACAAAAATCCATAAAATGCTAATTACTCCCATTGCAATAAAACTTTGAAGCATTGTAGAAATAATATTTTTTGAACTAACCATTCCGCCGTAAAAAAACGAAAGTCCAGGAGTCATCAACAATACTAATCCGGTTGCTGTAAGCATCCAAGCTACATCGGCAGCATTAATAGAAACAGGGATTAAATTACCAGAGTTTATTGGGAAAAAAGCTCCGAATAATGAAATTAATAACAACACGCCCAATGCTACTTTCCAAAACGTCTTCATTTCTCATCCAAAATTTTATGCGAACATAAATAAATTTAGGATTTTTGTCAATGTTTGTTTAATTAATAATATAATTAAATATTATACCTAATTAATCAAGGACAATACCATATTTTACCTTAAAACAATTGTTTTGTTCCTTGCAACAATTACTGGTTTTTTCATTATTGTCTTATGGTTAATAAAGCCGAATATAAATCACACTAAGACATATTTCAGCTTAAATTTTTAACAAAATATATTTTAGAACATACTGCTGAATCCTTTTCGTAGTGAATGTATCGTATATTTGCGGCAAAAAATATATTAATTGATGAGAGAATTATGACGACAACTCAAATTATTTTGCTGATTTTTGCCGCTTTAGTTATTCTTCTTTATATAAGAAGATATTTTAGAAACAAAACAATAAAACACTACAATCCAATTGAAGCTGCTGAGATGCTTAAAAAAAGCATCAATGTAATTTTGTTGGATGTAAGAACACCAATGGAACGAAAAGAAAATTTAATAAAAGGTTCTTTTCACATTCCATTATATGAACTTGAAAATAGGCTGGACGAGTTGACAAGGTTTAAAAATAAAGAAATAATTTGCTATTGCCGTTCGGGAAACAGAAGCTTGACTGCGGCAATAAAGTTAAAGAAAAAAGGATTTAACAGCGCAAATCTTTCTGGTGGAATAATTAGTTGGAATAGAAATAATTTAAAATAATTTGAATCAAATTTATGAGAAAAAATGTAGGAACATTTGATAGATTGATAAGAATAGCATTTGCGCTCGTTATTCTTATATTATTTTTAACCCACCAAATATCTGGTGGAATGGCATTTTTGCTGGGCTTTTTGGCAATTATAATGTTCTTTACTGGAGCAACAAGTTTTTGCCCTTGTTATGTCCGACTAAATATAAAAACCGTTAAAGAAAAAGATAAAAATTAATTTAAGAGAATAATTTTATGATGATTTTCGTTTATATAGTTTTAGGAGTTATTGCGGTTTTCATGAGTTTGCAGCTTATAATGGTTTTTGCTGCAAAGAGCACAAAGGGCAAGAAACTAACCGGTTTATCCGGAAAACTCAAATTACTTGAAAAAAATGGAACTGCAGGACTTGTTTATTTTTTTAGTCCAAGCTGTAGGGCTTGCAAAATGCAAACTCCCGTAATTAAAGATTTGCAAAAAAATTATAAAAATGTTTTTGATGTTGATATTTCAAAAGATATGCAGGCAGCAAGAATCTTTGGAATAAAAGCTACACCAACAACGGTAGCTGTTAAGGATGGAATGATTAGCAAAGTATTTGTGGGGTTCAAACAACAAGATATAATTGAAAAACAATTAATGGAGATGAGATAATATGAAATATGGATATTCAAAAACAACCAACCTTTCATTTGAGCAAGCAGTTGAAAAAATCACTGACGAACTCAAAAAAGAAGGCTTTGGTGTATTGACAGAAATAGATGTAAAGGAAACTCTTAAAAAGAAACTAAATGTAGATTTTAAGAAGTATAAAATTCTAGGCGCATGCAACCCGCCAATTGCACACAAGGCACTGCAGATTGAAGAGGAACTTGGTTTATTGCTTCCATGCAATGTTATTGTATATGAGAAGAATGAAAAGACCGTTGTATCTGTCTTTAACCCAATGGTTATGCCTCAACTTTTAGAAAATAAAGATATGGAAGCTTTTGCAGAAGATGTAAAATCAAAACTTCTTTCTGCTTTAGAAAGAGTATAATCTCTTTCATAAAATTTTAGTCGAACAAGTAATAAATTAATTAAAAGGTAAAAAAATGCCAGAAGATTTAACCAAAGAAACTTTTCTTAAAAAAGTTTTTAATTATGAAGTAAACCAGGAATGGAAATTTGAAGGAGACCTTCCGTGCGTAATTGACTTTTGGGCACCGTGGTGCGGTCCTTGTCGTATGGTTGCACCTGTAATGGAAGAGCTTTCAAAAGAGCTTGCTGGTAAAGTAAATTTCTATAAAATAAACACAGACGTTGAACAAGAGTTGGGCGCCGCATTTGGGATTAGAAGTATCCCATCTTTATTGTTTGTTCCGAAAGAGGGCCAACCGAAAATGGCTGTTGGCGCTTTGCCAAAAGAAACTCTTCGAAAAGCAATTGAAGAAGAATTGTTGACAGTTCAGGCATAAATAAGAATATTAATTAAAATATAGAGATGGCTACATACCATCTCTATAAATTTTATTTTACCATTTAATGTTTTTTATTTAGACTTCTCTGTTTTTCTTGCCGAAGAATATTTTTCAATATCATATTTTATCATTCTATCCGGCATATCAAGCTTTACAATTTCAACTCCAGATTCAGAGTAAAACTGAGTTGCAAGAGTATCGTGAAAATCTGAAAACACAACAACTCGAATAATTCCGGCAGCAATCAAAGCTTTTGCACACGTTGTACAAGACATGTTTGTAATATATGCTGTGGCTCCTTTTATATTGACTCCGTGTATTGCTGCTTGAGTTAATGCGTTAATCTCTGCATGGTTGGTTCTTACACAATGATTATCAACAACGAGGCAGCCAACATCATCGCAATGTGGATGGCCGGGCAAAGATCCGTTGTAACCGGTTGCAAGTACAAACCTATCTTTTACAAAAACACATCCGCAATGCATCCTTGGGCAAGTAGATCTCTCTGAGGCAAGCATTGCAAGTTTTAAAAAATATTCGTCCCACGATGGTCTATTATTTCCCATAAATAAATCTCTATTTTAAGTTTAATATATTAATATGTTTTTTAATTTCATATATCGATTTTTTCCTCTAATATTGTCAGCTCATCACCAATTTTAATAACTCCTTCTCCTTTGTGAATAAGGTTTTGGCCAAATAAAACTTTGTTCCCAAATTTTCTAAATTTTGAAAGCGTAGCTAGCGGTTCTTTTTTCATTTCCGCTGTATCCTGGTTTACTGTGGTAATTGTACATCGCGCGCATGGCTTAACACATTCGAATTCAACATCTCCAATTTTAAATTTTTTCCATTTATCTTCAACAAAAGCATTCCCGCCTGTAAAAACCAAATTAGGCCTAAATCGATTCATTGGAACTGGCGCACTTAATTTTGAATTTAATTCATCAAGAGAAGATTGTCCAATTAACAAAAAAGGATATGCATCCGCAAAACTTACAATTTCATTTCCATTAGAATATTTAGTATCAACTTTCCGTATGCTGCCATCTGGCATGAAAACAAGATTACATTTTATACCAAGAATTTTCGAAAACCAACTTCCATAATTTTTATTTAATAATTGTGCTAAACAGACATCATTCCAAATTTTTACTTCTATTTCTTCTACTGTATGATTGTTAAATGGAATGAAAATGCTTTCACCAAAATACTTCTTATGGCTTACTTTCAATCCGTTAACCCCAGCTTCAACTTTTATAAGAGCCATTTGGGGATATTCTCTCTGTGAAATAAATTTGTTTTCGTCATCAACCAGCATCCAGCGACGATCAAGCCTCAAACCTCTTTTTTCTACCATTGCGGTTTTTAAGATTATTCCACCAAGCGATTTGATGGGATAGATATTTATTTCACTTAAAATAAATTTTTGCATGAATAAAAATTTAATTGGTTAGCAAACCATGCAAAAATAATTTATTTGGTGCAATTGCAAAATATTCATTTAGAAATATTGATAACTGTTATTTCCGGCGTAGAATTGTATCGCATCGGAATGAGCGACATTCCTAAGCCGCGTGTAACTATCATTAGTGTTTTGCCAAAATTGAAATTGCCCCGGATATATTTTGTTTCAAGCATAGTTGGCGTTAAATTTTTAAAAGGAAATAAAAATGTTATTTGGCCGCCGTGGGTATGTCCAGCAAAAATAAGATCATAGTTTGCTTTTACAGCTTTATCAACAATATTTTGTTTGGGCTGGTGGCTGATTAATATTTTCAAACCAAAATTTGTTGTATCCGAAGTTAGTTTGTCCAAAATCGAATTTGTAATGTGCTCAACATATGTGTTGGTTATAAAAGTAATCTCAACGCTTGCCCCATTTATGTTTAATGCTTTGTTTCCATCATCAATCATAAAAATATTATGCTTTTTAAGTACACTTTCAATTTCTTCAAGACTTTTTTGTGAATCATTTCTGTATGCCCAGTTATCATGATCGCCGACGCAAGAATAGATTCCGAATTTTGATTTTATCATTCCTAAATATTTTGCGGCGGTATCAATATATTCTGAAGACGAGCTAATCATATCGCCGCCGATTAAAACAATATCTGGATTTGTTGAATTTACACCGTTAATAAATTTTTGAAGTCTGGCTGCGTTTGTATATCTATCAGCATGAATATCCGAAATAAGAACAATGCAAAAATTATTTAACTGTGCGGGAAGGTTTTTTTTCTCATAATCAACACTTCTTATTTGAATTGTGTTGTAATCATAAATAACTCTTGCTGGAACATAAATTCCAAATGACACAATCAAAATTAAAATAATAGCAGCTTCGGCAGAATAATACTTTTCTTTAAATCTTTTTCTTATCGAAATTGAAAGAATATTGATAAAATCTATAATCAAAAATAATAGATTGCATTGGATGGCAATTAAGATGAAAATCCAAAACGGAAAAAGAATTATCCAATCAAAAAAAATATTTTGCGGAATGAAAACTGGTGCATCTGTAATCTCAGCAAGAACCCAATCCAATATCAGAAATGCTGGGTAAATATTTATGATGCTGACAAAAATTTTGATTGCCTTGCGAATTTTTATATTGGCGGTTTTTTTAAAAATGATTTCAAAAGATTTTCTAAACTTCCGCAGAAAATAAAATTCAACAAGAAATACCAATAAGGCAAACAGGATTGTACGAATAAAAATCTGCATCTAATTTTTTATTTATAACACAGGTGGTTATGAACAAATTATTTTTAATCCGGAAAGGATTTTGTCAGCCATTACATTCATATTATTAAAATGGCTGCCTTGCCAGAAAAGCTTATTACATTTTTCACAAATATAAAACTTATTTTGAACTGCTCTAACTTTGGGTGGAAGCTGATTAATTATTTTTTCTTTTTCAATTTCTATCAAGTTAGAATTACATTCAAGACAACGAGAAAATTTTTTAATTTTTCTTCTAAGATCAAATCTAATAATAATTTCTTTCGCTTGTTCTTCCGGAATGATGTTTCGTACAAAATATCCGCGCATTACATTCCCATTTTTTAAAAGACTAATATCCCTTGTAAGAATTGTTCTTCTTTCTTCCAATGAAATTTTTATTAATTCTTTGTCGGAAAAATTATTTCTATAAAGAGAATCGATTCCAAACATTCTCAAATATTTTGCCAAAGCACCAAGGTGGACATCAAGAATAAACTTAGGAAGCCGGAGAGGTTCTGCTCTTAAGTGTTGAACTTTTTTTATGTCTAAAGATTCAAAAACCGGATAAACACTAATGTTGTCTTTATCTTTAACTAGATATTTAAAATCAACCGAAGTTCCGTTAACCAAAATTAAATCAACTTCGCAGTGCGGAACTCCAAGAGATTCAATCATATCTTTAACCGATGGAGAGCCTTTAAAATTATGCTCAAATCTTACTTTCTTTTTTTCTTTAGGAAGAAAGTAGTTCAGCTCTTCATAAAACCTTACAAAAGCAGTTTTCATAATTCATATTTTGCAAATTGAATTGTGAAATGTCAATGCAAATTGAAGTGGTTATAAATCGCTTAGAAAAGTTCTTCGAGCTTTTGGTATTTTGTATGAATATTTTCAACAGCTGCGTCAATATCTCCGGTAGCTATGGATTTATCAAGCGAGCTTAAACTTTTTACTGCATCTAATAAATCAGTTGCAGCCGATTTGATCTTTTCGGACTTCGATTCAAATTTGCTCGGAATTTTTGCTTTCGTAATTGCTTCTGCTTTGGTTAAAAGGTTACTGCTCGCTGAATGAATATTATCATATTCTTTGTTTGGTAAATAAGTATGATAAATTACATAAAGCACTTTATGAAATTCGTCAATCTCTTTTGAAACCGGACGAATAATTCTAACGAGTATTTCGTAATTCGAATGTAATTCTTCGGCGGCTTTTAATAGTGCAGCATCGTTAGTTCCATCCGCTTGCTTATTATATTCATCTACAGATTTTTTAAATTCAATCAATCCTTTTTCCCACTTCGCTTTTTTGTCCCGAAGAATTCCGGGCAGTTTTGCAGAATTAATTTTCTCAGATAAAATATTTACTTCTTTTGTATAGCTTCTAAGTGCGGCGCAATCTTTTGCCGGATATGCAGTGTGCCATATTGAGTAAATTATTTCATGAAATTGTTCAAGTTCAGGAACTTTGCTTTCCGTTTCAGCAATTTTTATTTCGTGTTGAGAAAAAAGATTAAACGGAATTGAAAAAATAAAACAAAAACCAATTGATAATATTTTTCGTAACATGATAGATCCCCGAATTTTTGATATTAATATTTCAAATATAAAAAGTTAGACAGATTATTCTAAATTAATTTTTTATCTCACTATAAAAAGAGCAGATTTTTGTCTGCTCTTTTGCTCAAGATTTTAAAATTTAATTTCCTTCTTTGCCGTTGCTTCCTTCACCTTCGTCTTCTTCTGGAACAACTTTAGCAATATCAGCTATCTTATCTCCTTCATTCAATCGAATCACTCTTACGCCCTGAGTATTTCTTCCCATAACGCGGATATCTTTCACGCTTTGCCTAATTACCATTCCGCGAGATGAGATAATGACTAATTCATCCCCATCAACAACTTCCATCATTGCAATCATCTTGCCAACTTTTTCGTTTGTCTTAACGGTGATAACACCTTTTCCGCCGCGATGCGTAATTCGGTAATCGTTTATGTCGGATCGCTTGCCGTAACCGTTTTCTGTAACAACAAGAATATTATCATTTCTTTTAATCACCAAAAGCCCGACGACTATATCTCCCTTGCCAAGCTTAACTCCGCGAACGCCTGTTGCAACTCTGCCCATATCACGAACATCTTTTTCATTAAATCGAATTGCAAATCCACTCTTCGTTCCAAGAACAATATCATTGCTTCCGTCAGACATTTTAACAGCAATAAGCCTATCGCCTTTCACAATGTTGATGGCATTGATTCCACCTTTACGAACATTGCCGTAAGCCGATAAAACCGTTTTCTTAATTGTTCCGCGCTCGGTTGCCATGATTAAATAATTATCATCTTTAAATTCTTTAACTGCAACAAAAGCTGTTATTTCTTCGTCCTGATCTTTCTCAATTAAATTCAATACTGACCTTCCGCGAGTTGCTCTGCCGCCTTCTGGAATTTCAAAAACTTTTAACCAATAAACTTTCCCTTTGTCGGTGAAGAATAAAATATAATGATGCGTTGATGCTATAAACATATGTTCAATAAAATCATCGTCCTTCGTACCAGCGCCGGTTACGCCTTTCCCTCCTCGTCCTTGTTTTCTATATCCGCTTACTGGAAATCTTTTTATAAATCCTTTGTGCGAAATTGTAACAACTACATCTTCTTCGGCAATGATGTCTTCAAGGGAAAATTCTTCATAATTGTGGATGATTTCCGTTCTTCTTTCGTCCCCGTATTTCTCTTTGAGTTCTAGAAGTTCATCTTTAATAATTAAAAATCTTTTTTCTTCGCTTCCTAAAATTCCTTTTAGTTTTTCAATTAATTTTATTACTTCTCTATATTCGTCTTCTATTTTCTTTCTTTCCAATCCGGTCAATCTTTGAAGCCGCATATCAAGAATTGCTTTTGCCTGAATTTCGCTCAGCTTGAATTTTCTCATCAAGTTGGTTTTTGCTGTTTCAACGTCTCTTGATTTTTTTATCGTCTCAATAACTTCATCAATATTATCAAGAGCAATAATGTAGCCTTCTAAAATATGAGCGCGCCGTTCGGCGGCGTCAAGATCGAATCTTGTTCTTTTAATAAGAACATCCATTCTGTGCGTAAGAAAATGCTGCATTGTTTCTTTAAGCGTAAGAACTTTTGGAACGCCGTGGACAAGTGCCAGCATTATTACGCCAAACGTTGTCTGCATTTGCGTGTGTTTGAATAGTTGGTTCAACACAACAGACGGCTGTGCATCGCGTTTCAATTCAATTACAACACGCATTCCATCGCGATCGGATTCATCGCGAATATTTGAAATATCATTAATTTTTCCTTCGCGAACCAGGTCGGCAATTTTTTCAATTAAATTTGCTTTGTTTACTTGATAAGGAAGTTCTGTTATGACAATATTTTCTCTGCTGTTTTTTAGAGTTTCTACATTTGCTTTTGCACGGACAATAATTCTTCCTCTTCCCGTTGTATAAGCTTCTTTAACTCCTTCGTAGCCGTAAATAATTCCGCCAGTTGGAAAATCCGGAGCGGTTACAAATTTCATTAATTTTTCGGAAGTCAATTCTGGATTTTTAATTAATGCAACAAGTCCGTCTATTACTTCATTTAGATTGTGCGGTGGAATATTTGTCGCCATTCCAACAGCAATTCCGCTAGAGCCATTTACAAGCAAGTTTGGTAAATAAGATGGCAAAACTGTCGGCTCTTGAAGAGAGTCATCAAAGTTTGGCGCAAAGTCTACTGTATTTTTATCAAGATCGCGAAGCATTTCATCTGCGATCCTGGCAAGCCTGGCTTCTGTATAACGCATTGCAGCAGGAGAATCGCCGTCAACTGATCCAAAATTACCCTGGCCATCAACCAAAGGATATCGCAAAGAAAAATCTTGAACCATTCTCACCATGGTATCATAAACAGCTGTGTCTCCGTGTGGATGGTATTTACCCAAAACCTCCCCAACAATTCTTGCGGATTTCTTGTAAGGTTTGTTGTATGCTACTCCAAGCTCAGACATTCCAAACAAAACTCTTCGGTGAACTGGTTTTAATCCATCCCTTACATCTGGAAGTGCGCGAGCAACAATTACAGACATTGAATAGTCGATGTAAGAAGATTTCATTTCTTCTTCTAAAGAAACAGGAATTATTTTTTCGAATATAGTTGCCATTATCTTTTAGTCTTTATATTAAATTTTTAGATATCTAGATTGCGAACATACTTCGCATTCTTTTCAATAAATTCTCGGCGCGGCTCAACTGCGTCTCCCATTAACGTTTCAAATATTTTATCGGCAGCAGCGGCGCTTTCCAATGTAACCTGAAGAACTGTTCTGGTTTCTGGATTCATTGTTGTTTCCCATAATTGTTCGGGATTCATTTCGCCAAGTCCTTTGTATCTTGAAATAGTTACGCCTTTAATAGAGCCTTCTTCTTCGACTTCGCCTTTTACTTCTTCAGTAGCACTTTTGCTATTAACTTTCAATCGCTTTAATATTTCATCGCGCTCGCCGTCATCAAAAGCATAAAATTCTTCTTTACCTTTTTTAATTTTATAAAGCGGCGGCTGAGCAATATAAACTTTACCTTGATTAATTAATTCTTGCATATGCCTGTAAATAAAAGTCAACAGTAACGTTCTAATATGGCTTCCATCTACATCGGCATCTGTCATTAAAATAATTTTTCCATAGCGCGCTTTTGTTGAATCAAAGTCAGCACCAAGCCCAGCGCCAATTGCGGAAATAATTGCTTTAATTTCATTGTTCTCAAGAATTTTATTCATGTTGGCTTTTTCGACATTAAGGATTTTTCCTTTTAGTGGAAGTATTGCCTGAAATCTTCTGTCGCGCCCTTGTTTTGCAGAACCGCCTGCGGAATCGCCTTCAACAATATAAACTTCACAATGTTCGGGATCTGTAATCGAACAGTCAGCAAGTTTTCCGGGAAGGTTCATGCTATCGAGAGCATTTTTTCTTCTTGCAAGATCGCGCGCCTTTCTTGCGGCTTCGCGGGCCTCTGCTGCGCGCATACATTTTTCAATTATTTTTTTCCCGACGCTAGGATTTTCTTCTAAAAATTCTGCAAGTTTTTCTCCAACCAGGGTTTCAACAGCGGATTTTGTTTCGCTGTTTCCAAGCTTTGTTTTAGTTTGTCCTTCGAACTGCGGTTCGGCAACCTTAACAGAAATTACCGCGGTTAAGCCTTCCCTAAAATCATCGCCGGTTAAGTTGATTTTGCTCCCTTCCTTAATCAAACCGTTTTTGCTGGCGTAATTGTTAAATGTTCTTGTTAACGCAGTTTTAAATCCAACTAAATGTGTGCCGCCTTCGTGTGTGTTTATGTTGTTTACATACGAAAAAATATTTTCGCTGTATGTGTCGCTATATTGAAATGCGATTTCTATCGGCGTATTGTCTTTTTCCCCTTCAATATAAATTGTTTTGTGCAGCGGCTCTCTGGTTTCGTCAAGATATTTTACAAACTCGATAAGCCCGCCTTTAAAGTGAAAAGTTTCTTCTTCGCCGCCGTTTCTTTCGTCTTTAATTTTGATTGTTATGTTTTTATTGAGATAGGCAAGCTCTCGCATTCTTTCGGCAAGTGTATCAAACTTAAATTTAAACGATTTGAAAATTTCTTTGTCTGGATAAAAAGTAGTTTTAGTGCCGGATTCATTTTTCTTAGCTTTCCCAATTTCCTTAACTGGTTTAACCGCCACGCCTCTTTTATATTCCTGAAAGTAAACCTTTCCATCTCTCTTTACTTCTACTTGGAGCCATTCCGAAAGAGCATTAACAACCGAAACTCCAACACCATGCAATCCACCTGAAACTTTATAAGTATTTTTATCAAACTTTCCGCCAGCATGAAGAACGGTCATCACAACTTCAAGTGCAGATTTTTTTTCTTCGGGGTGCATGTCGACTGGAATGCCGCGGCCATTATCTTCAACCGTAACGCTGTCGTCCTTGTTTATTATAATAACAATATTGTCGGCATATCCTGCAAGTGCTTCGTCAATGCTATTGTCAACAACTTCGTTAACTAAATGGTGAAGACCGCGCGTACCAACATCTCCAATATACATTGCGGGTCTTTTTCTAACAGCTTCAAGGCCTTTTAATACATTTATACTTTTGGCACTATATTCTGCAGTATTTTTTTCATCTGACATATTTAATTTCCATTTACTTTTAATTCAATTTCACTTTATCTGCTAAAATTAATTTTTAAAATCCTTTGCTCATTAAAATACTTATTGATTTTATCTATTATAAGCTTTTCCTTGAATTTTAATTCGCTTCTCCATGTTGGATTTTCAACTCTTAAAAACAAAATTTTTTTTACAACTTTTACAGGAACAACAACCTTTTCGAAATCAGGAAATATTTTATTAAACTCTCTTATAACATCCGATTCGTTAATGATTTTTTTTATATTTTTTAATCCGGGTTCCTTGTCAAATATTTCGGCTAAGCTTCTGAAACTATCAGGCATAGCTAATTTCTCCATTATTCAAAAGAATTGTTCTGTCTTTTTCGTTTTTTATTAAAAAATCATAGTTTGTAAAATCTGTTAATGTTATAAACGCTTGGCCAACTTTTTTCAAATATTCACTGATCTTAATAGAACGCTTGCTGTCTAATTCACCAAAAACATCATCAAGCAAAAACAGCGGTTGCCTTCCTATTTTATCTTTAAGATAAAAATACTGCGCAAATCTTAACGCAGTTTGAAATGTTTTGTGTTGGCCTTGAGAACCAAAATCTTTAAGATTTATTTGGTTTACTTTAAAAATAAAATCATCTCTATGCGGCCCAAATAAATTTGTAGCCCTTCTAATTTCTTCTTCTTCTTTTTCAGATATCAAACCATAAAAATATTTTTCAACTTCTACTTGATCGCAGCCATTTAAATAGAAGTATGAAATTTCCGGAATCTCGTTATCTTCCATAATAATTTTATATGATGACTTAACAAACGAATTAAATTCATCAATAAAAATTTTTCTTCGTTTTATTATTTCCGTTCCTGTTCGAACCAATTTCTGAGTCCATGCTTCAAGCTCGCCATATAAATCTTCTCTTCGAGACTCTTTGAGATGGTTAAGTATTGTTGAGCGGTGTCTTAAGGTTTTATTGTAATCCAACAAGAAATTTAAATACGTTTCGCTCGCTTGGGAAATTACCGAATCAACAAATTTTCTTCTGTCGCTTGGCGGTCCTTGGGTTATAGAATGATCCGCAGGTGTTAATAAAACAACGGGAAACTTACCTATTATTTCTGCCGCACGATAAATCTGCTTTCCGTTTTGAAAATAATATTTTTTGTTTTCCTTAAGTGAATAAAAAATTCTTGCTGTGTTTTGCGTTGAATTTTTAAATTCACCCATTATTTCAAAATCATCTTCTTTAAACCGAACAACTTCACTATCAGATTTTGAACTGCAGTTTTTTGTAGTACAAAGATAATAGATTGCTTCTAAAATTGATGTTTTTCCCTGTCCATTTCCTCCAACAATATAGTTCAATTCATCGGAAAAATCTAAGTAAGTATTTTTATGGCTCCTAAAGTTTTTCAAATGAATGGAGGACAAAATCATATTAATTATTTAATCGAACCGGCATAAGAAGCATCATCAATTCTTCGTCTTCCTTAATTGATGATGGTTCAATAATACAGGCTTTTGTAGGAGAATGTAATTTAAAAATTACTTCTTCGCCATTTACATGAGATAATACATCGTTTACATACGAAGTATTAAAACCAATATCCATAGCCTCGCCAACATATTCACAAGCAATTTTTTCTTTTGCGTTAGAACCGTGGTCTATATCTTCGGCAGAAACTTCTAAATTATTTTTTTTAATAGAAAATTTTACCTGCTTTGAACTTGAAGCAGAAAACAAACTCATCCTTTTTATTGTTGAAAGAAGATCGCTGGTCTTAACTTTCATGGAATTTTCATTCTCCAAAGGAATGACGCTGTTGTATGATGGATATTTATCTCCAATTAGACGAGATATAAATTCCAAATCTCCAATGTTAAATGAAATGTTGGTTTTACTTAAACAAATTTTTACTTCATTATCGGTAAGTTGTTTTGACAATACCGAGATTGCTCTTTCGGGAATTATATATTGTTCTTCTAATTCTGTCTTAATGTTTTTATTAACTAACTTAACAAGCCTATGCCCATCTGTTGTTACAAACTTTAATCCATCTCCTGTAAATTCTAAAAGTGTGCCCGTCATTGCTGGCCGCATGTCTTCTTTACTCATTGCAAAGGATGTTTGGTCGATTGCTTTTTTTAGTTCACTTCCACTTATTTTTATTTGTTTTTCTTCATTAACAGAGGGGATTGCGGGAAAATCCTCTGGAGAGGTATAACTTAAATTATAAGTTCCATTCTCGGTTGTTAGTTTTAATTTTGAATTTGGCTCGGTTTCAAATTTAATTTGTGTTTCATCCAGCGTTCTTAAAATATCATATAACAAACGCGCAGGGATAACCATTTTTATGTTGTCATCTGCCGAAACGTTTATTGATGATCTTAGTGCAATTTCAAGATCGGTAGCGCTTACAGTTAATGCACCTTCTTTAATATCAAATAAAAAATTTTCTAATATCGGCATTGGTGTTCTGTTAGGAACTGCCGGGATTATTTTTGATAATAGTTTTTCTAAAACCTTGCTGTTAACTTTAAATTCCATCTAAATAATCTCCTTTTGAAGCGACAAAAAATACAAAAAATACTTACTAATCTCAACGATATAGTTAAGTGTTGTGGTTAATTTCTGAAATGAATTTTAAAAAATATTTTAATGTTTTTTCTTGAATATTTAATATTTATGGAGCTGTTAGTGTTGTTGCATTTTGGTCATCACTGTTAGACATCGTAACAAAAACAGTATAAGCACCATTAGAAAAAGTACTGGAATATAAAAATAAAATTTTTGTACCTGCCTGAACTTTTATTGTTCCGTTTAAATTTCCTTGTGAACTTGAACTTGTTGTTCCGGCTGGAACCGAAAATGTTGTTGCGTAATTATATGTTCCTTTGGGTATTTCTTTTATTACTGAATTTTGCCCTGCAGGAACATTAATTAAAGAACCCCTAAAATTTATATAAAGGTCTCCCTGTGTATAGTTAGTAAATGTAACGCTGTTGTTCGATGTTGAAGAACATCCTCCAAAACTAATTAAACCAAAAACAAAAAAGACAAGAAATAAGTAATTTCTTTTCACAAACATTCCTTTCGAATTTTTCATAAATATATCTTAACCTTACATTGTCATAAATAAAAATTAGTTTAAAAGTTTATAATAATCAATAAAATTATAATTAGTTGATTTTAAAATTTGTTTATTCCACACACTTATTATTAATAATAAGGTAATTAATTAATAATTAATATTAATAAATGTAATGTTAATTTGTTAATTAGGATATTAAGTCTGTTTTTTAGATTTAATTAAATGATTTTTAATAATTATTGATGTGAATAACTTTTAAGAATTATCGAGAAATTAACAGTGTGTTTATTACCAACTAAATATTAACAGATTATATTATAATTATAAACAAACAATCAACAAGTATTTAAAATAAAAAAAGTTCCTGCTGTGGGAACTTTTTTTGTTTGTTATTTATTTAAATGATTAGGAGCAATTAAGTTCAATATTGCTTCTTAAGGTTTCTATTAAGTCTTTATAATAAGTGTCTGATTGTTTTAAGTTTTCAATCGTTGAACATGAGTGAATAACTGTTGCGTGATCTCTTCCGCCAAAATGCAACCCAATAGTTTTTAGTGAAGATTTTGTCATTTCTTTTGAAAGATACATTGCAACCTGCCGCGCCATAACAATTTCTTTTTTCCGAGTTTTGTCTCTTATTTTATTTTCATCAATTTTAAAATAATCACAAATAACTTTTGTTATTGATTCAATGTTAATATTTACTTTTCTATCTGTTGCAATTTCTTTTACTGTTTTTTTTGCTAGTTCTAGATTTATTTCTTTTGAATTTAAAGATGCATTTGCGAGAAGTTTAATTAAACAGCCCTCAAGTTCACGAATATTTGATGTAATATTTGTTGCAATATATTCAAGAATGTCTCCCAAAACATTCATTCCATAATCTTCGGCTTTTCTTTTAAGAATAGCAATTCTAGTTTCTAAGTCAGGCGGTTGAATGTCTGCAGTTAATCCCCACTGAAATCTTGATATTAATCGTTCATCCAAACCCTTCAAATCTTTTGGCGGCTTATCGCTGGATAGTATAATTTGTTTTCTTGATTGGTGGAGCGTATTAAAAATTTGGAAAAACAAATCCTGTGTTTTTTCCTTTCCCATAAGAAACTGAATATCGTCAATAATTAACACATCCATTTTTCTATAAAACTGAGAAAAATCGTTTAATCTATTGGTTTGTATTGCCTCAACAAATTCAATAGTAAAAATATCGGCAGATAAATAAATTACTTTTTTATCTGGATAATTTTGTAAAATTTTATTTCCAATTGCTTGGATTAAGTGCGTCTTCCCAAGACCAACACCGCCATAAACAAAAAGTGGATTAAATGAAGTTCCGCCAGGGTTGTCGCTAATAGCTCCCGCAGCAGCCCGCGCAAGTTGATTTCCCTCTCCTTTTATAAAATTCTCAAAGGTATATCTTGGATTTAAAAAAGTTTCAAATTCTGGTTTTGGTTTTTGATCTTCGGGGGCTTTAATTTGTTGTTTTGGTTCTTGTGTTTTGTTGTTTTCTTCAGCTGTTGGCACATCTATTATAACATAAGCAAGCTTGGCTTCGGGACCAATAATTTCGTGAATGGTTTTTGTTATTAAAGTATTATAATGTTCGTCGATCCATTCCCAAAAAAATCTACTAGGCAGTTGAATTTTCAACACCGAATTTTTTAATTCTATTGGTTTTATAGGGACGAACCAAGTATTATAAGTCATTAGGGTGACGTTTTCTTTGATGGTTTTGAGGCACTCTCTCCAAATTAAATTGGGCTCTTGAATTGTGTGATTTTCTGTAAAAATGGTATCAATCATAAAGACTTATTAACAAACCAGGGTTTTAAAAAATAGAAAAAATAACATTATTTTAAGTAAAATTTTTAAGTACAAAAAGTTATCAACAAAAAACCAACATTAAGTTGGTGTCAATAAAACATTAAAACAAAACAACTTAGGGCGCTTATTTTAAAATATCAACAAAAATTAAATTTAAAAAACCCCAAAATCCAAAAGAAGCTCCCGTGAAACATTTTCACAAAACACGGTTGTTAACAAAATATTAACAAGGTTTTGGCTGTCACGCTTGATGAAAAAATATGAAGTAAAATATTATCGAGCAAATTAATTTTTCAATAATTTAAAAATAATTTAATTTAGGTACCATTTCTGTATTATGAAATAAAAAATTGTTTGTTGTATATTTGTAGTTCTTAATTAAAAATGATTTATATAAGGAGTTTTTAAATGAAAAGGACTTTTCAGCCAAGCAAAAGAAAAAGAAAAAATAAGCACGGCTTTCGCGAAAGAATAAAAAGTAAAAATGGAAAAAAAGTTTTAGCTAGAAGAAGAGCAAAGGGAAGAAAAAAATTAACTGTTAGTAGTGAGAAAAAATAGCTTTGAAAAATTTTAGTCTTTCTAAAAAAGAAAGGATTAAAAAAAGAAAAGATTTTGAAACAATATATTCCACTGGCAGCACAGTTTATTCATCAAACAAAACAATTAAAGCAATTTATTCTTTTAATAAAGCAAAAAATAATGCTGGATTGAAAATTGCTGCTGTAGTAAGCAAAAAGCAAGGAAGTGCTGTTTGGAGAAATAGAGTAAAAAGATTAATTAAAGAATCTTTTAGATTAAACAAAGGCGCAATACTTAACGAATGTTTGGAAAAAAAATTAGACATTAAAATAATTTTTTCTTCTCAATCTTTTACTCAGAAAGAAAATAGAAATTTATATTTGAACGATTTTATGCCCTCGGTATTGGAGATTATAACAATTATTAGAAAAAAAATGCGATGAGAAAAATTTTTGTATTACTTATTCGGGGGTATCAAAAATTCTTATCGCCCATGTTTCCGCCGTCCTGTAGATTTTACCCAACATGTTCTGAATATGCGGTTCAAGCGTTTCAAAAGTATGGCGTAATTAAAGGCGGAGCCAAAGCAACTTGGCGAATTTTAAGATGCAATCCTTTTAACAAGGGCGGATATGATCCGCTAATTTGATGGAAATTTAATGGATAAAAAAACAACGATAGCTTTTGTTCTGATGGGCGCAATTTTGGTTTTGTGGCTCTACTTAAATTCACCACAGCAACCGAACAAATTTGAAAAACCACAAGATACAACCCTGGTAAATAAGGACACTAATAAATTTCAAAAAGATGAGAATAAAAAACCGACAATAAATAAGCAATCGGTTTCAAATCAGCATTTGGCCGTAGGCGATAGCCTGATGTTTGGAAAATATTTTTCTTCTTCAATTGGAACAGATAAAACAATTACAATTGAAAACGATCTTGTAAAATTAGAATTAACTAGCAAGGGCGGGGATATAAAAAAATACTTTTTGAAAAAATATAAAAATTGGTATTCTACTAACGCCAAGAAAGATACAAATTTTTATGACACGCACGTTCAGCTTGTGAATTATCCTGAAGGTGGTGGTGGGCCAGATTTGTTGTTCGTTTCATCTGACGGAAAGGCGATAAATACATCAAAAATAAATTTTGAAACTTTGGCAGGCAAACCATATTATAGAATTTCTGGAAAAGATTCTTTAGTAATTTCTTTTATCTATAATGTTGCCCCAGACAAATATATTGAGAAAAAATATATTTTCTTTGGTGATAAATACAGCATGCAATGTAATCTGCAGCTTGTTGGGCTGGGAAATATTATAAGCGACAACGATATTGATTTTGTTTGGAATAAAGGATTAAGATTTGTTGAGGAAAATTCAGTTGACGAAGCAATTTATTCAAATGCCAGCGTATATTATGGCGGGGAACATGTTGTTGTAGAAGCTTCAAAAAACGATGAAAAGGTAGAAAAGGATTTTAAAGGCCGAGTTGATTGGATAGCTGCTCGCAATAAATATTTTGCAGCGATTATTGCTCCACAAGATCCTTCAAAAGTCGATGGCGCAAATATCGAAGGAACCAAAGTTGCATATATGAACAATGGCGAGAGATCTTATTATAATATTAGATTGGCTCTTCCATTTAATAATTCGAACTTTGAACAAAGAAACTTTACTATTTATATCGGCCCGGCAGATTATAATATTCTTAAATCTTACGGAAATAATTTTGATCAGATGGTTGAGTTTAGCAGTATGGCATGGCTTAAATTTATAGTTCAACCCATTGCTCAGTATGTTCTTCTTCCTCTTTTCAATTTCTTGCATTTATTTATACCCAACTATGGCTGGGTAATAGTTGTTTTTTCACTAATTATAAAGCTCGTTTTATATCCATTGACTAAATCGAGTTTTCAATCAATGAAGAAAATGCAACTGCTTCAACCCAAAATAAATGAGTTGAAAGAAAAGTATAAAGACGATCCACAGAAAATGAATAAAGAAACGATGAAGCTTTATTCGACTTACGGTGTTAATCCCGCCGGTGGTTGTTTGCCGATACTTTTACAAATGCCCGTATTTATTGCGTTGTGGGGCTTGCTTAAAGTTGCCATCGAACTTCGCCAACAACCGTTTGTTTTTTGGATTACTGATCTTTCACGTCCAGATGTTATTTATACGTTGCCGTTTAAAATTCCATTTTTTAATATTGATCAAATTAGCGGCTTAGCTTTGTTGATGGGCATTACACAGTTCATTCAGCAAAAGATGACTGTTAAAGATCCCAAACAGGCGGCATTAATTTATATAATGCCAATTTTCTTAACGCTGTTGTTTATGAGTTTTCCTGCAGGTTTAAACTTATATTATTTTATGTTTAACTTGTTTTCAATTGGCCAGCAATATTATATAAATCATAAACACGATGGAATGGAGCTGCAGCCTGTAAACAATCCTAAAAAATCAAAAGGATTTATGGCCAAGCTGATGGAAGCCGCCGAACAAAACGCAAAAGTACAGCAAAAAAGAAAACGTTAATTTTATATTTTATCTGAAATTTAAATTCTTCTGTGGCTTCAAAAAATTGAAATTAAGTTTTGTTGAGAGATGTATTTAATTAGGTGGAGAAAAATTATTTTTTCTTGGAGACACAATACATTTATATAAATGATATTCTTAAAAAAAATATTTTTAATTTCCCTTCCTTTAATTCTTAATTTGTCATTTGCACAAACCACACATACTTTAACTGTTGAAACAAAAATAAAGAGATTGCCTTTTGGATTATCTGAAAACGTTTCTTCCCAAATGCCCGAAATTGCTGTTGCATTGAGCGGCGGCGGAGCCAGAGGGTTGGCTCAAATTGGAGTACTGAAGGCATTAAAAGATTTTAATATACCAATAAATATAATTGTTGGTACTAGTATGGGAAGCATTGTTGGCGGGCTATATGCATCTGGTTATACTTTAGATCAATTGGATTCAATAGCACAGAATACAGATTGGGATAATTTATTATCGTCGGATAGAGAAACAAATAGAAGAGAATTATTTGTCGATCAAAAAATTACAGAAGACAAAGCAATTTTTTCTTTAAGGTTAAAAGGGCTGGGCTTAGTTCTGCCAACTTCGTTAAACAGCGGACAGAAACTTTCAAATTTTTTAAATCTACTTACCTTTCAAGCGCCCATTCACATAGATTCCAGTTTTGATGAATTAGCAAAAAAGTATAGGGCAGTTTGCACGAACTTGGTTACTGGGCAGCCCGTAATTTTAGACGGCGGATCTTTAAGCGAAGCAATGCGGGCAAGTTCAAGCGTTTCATTTTTTTTGTCTCCCGTAAATGTCGATTCACTAACTCTTGTTGATGGTGGATTAGTTGCAAATATTCCTGTAAAAATTGCATCTGAGCTAGGCGGTGATTATATAATTGCCGTTAACACCACAAGCGAATTGCATCCGGAAGGAGAACTGTCTCTTCCTTGGGAAGTTGCAGATCAAGTTGTAAGCATTCCAATGAGACGATTGAACGAAGCACAGCTAAGGCTTGCTAACAGTATTATTACGCCCGATCTTGATGACATTGCAATTAATGATTTTTCTCATCCAGATTCTTTAATCTCACAAGGCTATAAAGCAGCAATTCCGTTAGCAGAAAAAATAAAATTACAAATAGATTCGTTATTTTATAAAAAATTAGGTTTGAAGGAATTTTATGTACACGATGTTTTGGTTGACAGCAACACCAGCAGTTTAGAATCACCATATATTCAAAAATATGCTACGCAAGATTCTGTTTCCAATTTTGAAATCTTGAAAGATTTAAATACTATTTATTCAAGCGGTAATTATAAAAGCCTTAAAGCAGAAGTAAATCAGTATAAAAATTATGCTAAAATAAATTTTGTTGCCATAGAAAATCCGCAAGTAAATACGGTAAACATTATCGGCGTTACCTTAATTAATAGAGCAAATGCATATTCAATTCTAAATACAATGATAAACGCTCCTTATAATGCGCAAAGGCTCGTAACAAAATTAATTCAAGTTTTAAATCTTTATAGACAAAAAGGATTTTCTTTAGCAGAAGTTCAAAAAGTAGATTTTGATGAAAAATCAGGAGCGCTAAATATTTATTTTGATGAAGGCAAAATTACTTCAATTAAAATTGAGGGAAATAAGTATACGCTTCCCACAATAATTACAAGAGAGCTTCCTTTAAAAGCTGGTGATTATTTTAACTATAATGATATCAAGCAGGGCTTGACAAACTTGCGAAGTACAAATCTGTTTGACGAAATTTTTCTGAATGTTAAGAGGGATGGAGACAAAAATACTTTGATAATAGATGTTAAAGAGAAAACAGCAAGCCTGCTGCGCGTTGGTTTTAGAATAGATAACGAAAATAAAGCGCAGCTTAGTCTTGATCTGGTAGATGAAAATCTTTTCGGCTCAGGAACAGAGTTAGGGCTTTTACTTTTTGGTGGAACAAGAAACAGAGCTTACAGTCTTGAACATAAATCGAATAGAATTTTTAATACATACTTAACTTATAAAATAAATGCATATTATAAGTTTGATGATATTTATACTTATGATCAGGATGTTTTTAAAGGCACATCTCATTTTGAAAGAAAGCAGAATGGCGAATACCGGCAAATTTTTTACGGCGGATCGGTATCGCTTGGAACCCAAGTAGAACGTTTTGGTAATTTGATTTTTGAAGGGAAATACCAAGTTGACCAAGTTGAAAATTTGCAGCAGAATCTTCAAATGCCATATCGAGATAATATAGTAAGTTTGAAAGCAAGTTCTACGATAGATACGCAGGACAAATATCCATATCCCCGGCGCGGATTTTATTTTAAAGGCGAGTACGAATCGGCACAAACAATTCTTGGTGGAGATATTGGCTTTACAAATATTAATTTTTATTATAAAAGCTATTTTACTTTTGGCGGCGCAAGCACACTTTCTCCAAGATTTGAACTAGGTTTTGCAGATAAAACCTTACCGCTTAGCGAGCAATATTCTCTCGGCGGGCAAAATTCATTTTTCGGTATGCGCGATAACGAGTTTAGGGGAAGGCAAATATTTCTTGCTTCATTAGAATATCGATATGAACTTCCATTTAAAATTTTCTTTGATACTTATTTTAAAGCTAGATACGATTTGGGATATGCATGGCCGGAACAGGAAGAAATTAGATTTAAAGATTTAAGGCATGGAATCGGTACAACGCTTTCTTTTGATACGCCAATCGGTCCAGCAGATTTTTCTATTGGGAAAAGTTTTTTGTTTGTGAAAAATCTTCCGGGAAATCCGCTTAGCTTTGGAGATACGTTCTTCTATTTTTCAATAGGCTATTATTATTAAAATTATTTACCATCCCTTTGATAAGTTTCCCCCAACTTTTGATAGTCCAAGCTTTTTTCATTATTGTTAATTTTTTTATAAAGGTCTGAAAGTGCAAAGCAAAGCGAGCTTTTTAAATTAACATTTTGTAAAGCGTCTTCAATAGCATTCACAATCGATTCAAACTTTGGAATATTAAAATCGGCATTATACATTTTTGCAATTGCCATATATGGTTCGTGAAGAGCTGGCTTGCTGCCGGCAGCTTTTATGTAATATGTAAATGATCTATCCAGATATTTTCCATAAGATGAAATCGACTCAAAAAGCTGTGCAACGCAAAAATAAATGTTATAAGAAAGGTCTGGGAATTCTTTACAGATTTTTTCCGCGAACATAGAAATTTCATCGGCGGAAAGAGCCTTATTCCTAAGTAAAATTTTATAAAGATCTTCGTCATCAAATTTATTATCAATTGCAACGCGGAAAGAATCAAATAATTCATCGGATGAATTTGAGGTTCTGAAAACTATTTCTAAATCTTGTTTTAGCTTTAAATTAAAAAGCATAAAATATTTTCTCAGAAATATAAAACAGCGTTGGCAGAATTAAATAAGATACATCAGTACGTTTGGTTTCGAAAAATCGGGCAAATCTTTTTGAAATTCAACTGTTGTGTTTTTGTCCCACTCTTTCTTTTCGGATGAAGAATATTTGTGAACTCCCAGACAGGCAAATTTAAATTCAAGAAATGAATCATTATTGTTGAACAATGCAAAACAAATAAGCACCGGAAGTTTTAATTTGTTATTCCAATTTTCATAAGAGTTTACTGCTCGCTGGTTAGCAAGCCACGCAGGATGGTGTTTTCCTTTCCAATCAATTAAAGCTCTTTTACCTTTATATTCGATAATCAAATCCGGCTGGTCTTCGCCGCCTTCCCAAACTTTTTGATGACGGTTGTCTTTTCCGAATTCCTTAAATTCAAAACCCCATTGTATTAAAAGATTTTTGCCGTAGGTTTCAGCAAGGTCATGAAGCTTGTAGTTTTGCCGGAATTCATTTTTCGTTTTGTAAGGATCGAAATCTAAATCCTTCATTTTATTTTTATATTCTCCAATAAATATTTCGTTTGTTGCACCACAATAGAACCAGCCAAAGAACCGCCGTCCAAACAAGTCCGATAAACATTGCGTACCAGCCGCTTAAGCCGATTAAATATGGTTTGAAACCCAAAGCAAAAGCGAAAATTCTAACGATCGGTTGAAGGAAATAACCAAGCAGCGCATTTGATCCAAACACGATAAATGCCCACGCCCACTTTTGATATTTTGCAACGTCCATAATTAAATAAAAGATTAGAAAAGTGATTGCAGAAAATCCCGAAGTGAAAATTGCGTAAGACGCAGAAACCGTGTCTTTATTCATTGCAAAGTTTGGCCAATCATATAAATGAAGTGCATAACCGATTGCGCAAAGAACTACGCCGATTAAAATTGATTGTGTAATTATTGTTTTATGCGAATGGCTTAGCAAAGATTCTCCGAGCAGCGTTCCGACAATTGTAATCATTCCGTATGATATTGAAGCCCACGGTGTGCAATGAATTGTAAGCGGCCTAAGCGGATCGCCGGAAAGATTTGCGATTGTCCAAAATCCTTTGCTCGGATCGCCGAGATGCAGCCACCAATTGAAATTCATCGACATAAAAAGATGAAAGCCGGCAATTACAAAAACTAAAATCCATCGCTGCCATTTATTCAGCATCATTGATGCGGCGCCCATAAAATAAGCAACTCCGATTGCCTGAAGAATTCCCCACCAGTAAGATAAGCCGCCCCATTCGTTTGTGGAACCAAGCGCAAGCGAAATATAAATTACTCCAAGAGCGATAAGCAAGAAAGTTCTTTTACCAACGTGCTTCCACCACTCGGCGCCTCTTCTTTTTTTACTTAACGGCAAAACCATTCCAACAATAAAAACAAAGAAAGGAGCGACAAGGTCTGTAAAAGTTAATCCAATTCCAGTTGCGTTAATTGCATCGCCGGCGTGTTTGAAAGTTGAAACCGGCGGGCTTCCGAACCAGGACATTGTTAAAGGCAGGTTGGTATAACCAGCAACTTGAATAACAAAAATCATTGCAAGCACAGTGAATCCTCTGAATGCATCAATTGATGAAACTCTTGTGCTTTGCTTAGTTTTTTCCGGGGTGTTTATTGTATCAGCGGCGTTCATTTAATTCTCCATTTTGTAAGTTCTGTTGTCATTTCAGTTTTAGGTTTTACAAAGAATTAGAATAATCTTTGAGAAAACTAAAGTTATTTGAATTGAATAACAATCATTTTTATAAAATGATTGTTAAGCTTTAGAATTTTGCTTTTTTTGAGCGGCGAGTTTATAAAGATCAATATATTTTTTTGCAGAATTTTCCCACGAAAAATTCTCCGCCATTCCGTTTACTTGAATTTTTTGCCAGGATTCTCTTTCGGCGTAAGCGTCAATCGTTTTCTTTACCGCATCTATTAATGCTTTTGCAGAATAATCCGTGAACGTAAAGCCGGTTCCCGAATTATGAATCTTACGGTCAATTACAGTATCGGCAAGTCCGCCGGTTTTTCTAACAACCGGAACAGTGCCGTATTTCAAGCTGTAAATTTGATTAAGCCCGCAAGGTTCATAAAGCGAAGGCATTAAAAAAATATCCGCACCAGCTTCAACTAAATGTGAAAGCTCATTGTTAAAGCCAATATAAACGGCGACTTTATCCGGATAAGTCTGCTGAAGATTTCTAAACATTTCTTCGTAGCGGTCTTCTCCGCTGCCAAGTATAATCCACTGAGCATTTAACTTCATCAGATCGTTCGCGGCTTCTTCAACTAAATCAAATCCTTTTTGACTAACCATCCGAGAAACAATTCCAATCAACGGAATTTTTTCATCAAACTCTATTTTAAATTTTTTAAGAAGCTCTTGTTTAATTTTGATTTTGTTTTTCAAATCATCGGAAGAATAATGATAAGGAATAAATTTATCAGTCAGCGGGTTCCATTCTGAATAATCAACGCCGTTTAAAATTCCGTACAGATCATCTTTTCTTTTATCAAGAGAATTTTCCATTCCGGCGCCAAACTCCGGCGTTAAAATTTCTTTCGCGTAAGTCTCGCTAACAGTGTTGATAATATCCGAAAACATTATTCCGGTTTTCATGAAAGAAAAATCACCGTGGTATTCAACCGGACTGCCAGGATAAAATAAATCTTCCCGGATCGATGCATGTTTAATTGAGTCTTTTGAAAATCTTCCTTGATAGCCGATGTTATGAATTGTAAAAAGCGAAGCAGTAGATTGGAATAATTTATCCCACGCGTAATTCTCTTTTAAGTAAAGCGGAGCCAAGCCGGTTGGCCAATCATTGCAATGAATAATATCCGGCGCCCATTTCATTCGCTGCAGAGTTTCAATAACGCCCCGGTTGAAAAGAATAAATCTTTCATCCTCATCAAAGCCGTCGGTATAAATTTGATCGCGGTGGTAATAATGTGGGCAGTCAATAAAATTAACCTCAACATTAGAGCCTGGCAAAAGTGATTGATAAACGTGAACGGAACGAGTGTGCTTGGAAATTTTTATTGGGATTTCGCCAATCTCCCAATTATAATGCAGATTAAATTCTTCTTCGTCGATTAAATAATATTTGGGAATGAAAAGTTTAACTTCACATCCTAAAAGCTCCAATGCTTTTGGAAGCGCACCGGCAACATCAGCAAGTCCGCCGGTTTTAGCAAACGGCACAGCTTCCGAAGTGAGAAATGCAATCTTCATATCATAAAAATATATTTTCTAAAACAGCCAAAAAATATTAAAAAATATTTTTAGAATTTGCATCGGCTGTTTGATGCAAAACATTTTCTTTTTCAAGAAATAATTCAATTAAAGAATCGCATAAACAATACCTATTTGAAGACCTTCTTTCATTTGGGTCGTAAGAGATTGGTCTTTCTGGTAAATTAAAAGATAAGTTAAATTTACATTCATCCAGTCGTTTATTTTTGCAATCAAAGCGTTATCCCAGCGAACATCCCAAACATCAAGGCTTTCGAATCTTGAAAATAACGTTAAGCTGCTGGTGAATAATAAATTTTGTGCCACATTAAATTTACCGCTGGTTACAGATTGAATACCAGTTTCAAGTTTAAAAGCTTCAACTTTGTTTACTGTATTTGGATCATCCGAATACTGCCTGAATTTATTTGTAAAAACCTCTTGAAAACCTATACCGAGCCGCGTATTAAAGTTAGAAAGTTTATCATAAGTAAATCCCAAGCTTTGCGTTACATAACCAGGGTCAAAAAAGTTTGCAATTTCAATTGCCGTATTGTTTGTATAATTATATCCCGCGGTAACAGTTGTTCGAATTGTGTTGCTGATAAACGGATCAACTGCCCAGCCGAATGATCTTGATAAAACATCTTCCATATAAAATTCGTTATCGTTTGTTTTAAAATCTGAACCGCCTAGTTTTGTTCTTCCATAAGCAACTTTTAGGCTGTTTTTAAAAATCCATTCCGTTGAAGAATATTTTAATCCTAAATTTCCGTTTAGTGTCCAGGTTAATGAATTTTCGCCGCCCTGAGTCCAGTTGCTTAAAGCAAGCTGGCTTATATTCAAGCCGGCAATTGCGGAAGGAATCCATTTGTTTAATGTTGAATCTTGCTGGGCAAATGATTGGAAAGTTAAAATAATAGATATAATCAAAATAGATTGAAATTTATTTTTCATGATATAATCCTTAAT
Source organism: Bacteroidota bacterium (assembly GCA_021824145.1). Classification (GTDB taxonomy): domain Bacteria; phylum Bacteroidota; class Ignavibacteria; order Ignavibacteriales; family Ignavibacteriaceae; genus FEN-1297. The sequence continues at coordinate 26,483 of JAKALM010000016.1, read as the reverse complement.
TTTATTAATGATATAATTGCAAATAAATTAAGTTGAAGCAGAATCTATGAAATCCCAAAAACAAATTATTTCAATATACAAACAAGGGAACTCAGTAGCCACTCCAATCATTTTTATCCATGGTTTCCCTTACGATCATTTAATGTGGGAAAATGTAATTTCAATTTTGCAGAAAACATATTTCTGCATTTCTTATGATATTCGCGGGCTTGGAGGTTCTCCCTGTGGCGACGGACAATTTACGATGGAATCTTTTGTTGATGATCTTGAAGAAATTATTAATGAACTTAAACTTGATAAACCAGTTGTCTGCGGGCTTTCGATGGGCGGCTATATTTCTCTGCGTGCTGTTGAAAGATTTGAAGAAATACTAGGCGGATTAATTCTTTGCGATACAAAACCAGAAGCAGATAATAACGAAGGAAAACTTAAACGGGCGGCAGGCATTAAAAAAATTAATGAATTAGGAGTTCAAAAATTTGTTGAAGATTTTGTGTCGGGATGTTTTACTGAAGAGTCGGTTAAGAATTTAAAAGAATATAAAGAAACATTAACAAGATCATTAAAGTCGGATCCGGTAGGCGTAAAAGGCTGTTTGCTTGCAATGCAGGGCAGAACCGACACAACACCTTATTTGGAAAAAATAAAAATTCCCACGTTGGTTATTTGCGGTGAAGAAGACAAATTATCTCCGCCCGAAGTAATGAAAAGTATGGCGGATAAAATTAAATCATCGGAGTTTGTTTTAATTCCTAAGGCGGCGCACATGACACCAATTGAAAATCCCGAAGCTGTAAGTAAAGCAATTTTAAGTTTTCTAAAAAAGAATTTTGAATAACTCATAATTTATTTCCATCATCAAAAAGGAAATTTTTAGATGAAAGCAAAAGCGGAACAAATCAAAGATATTATTAAACGAAGAAATGATTTTCCATCACTGAGTAAAAGAGTGAATGGATATCAATTGGCTTATCTAGATGGTCCAGGGGGAAGTCAAGTTCCACAACAAGTAATAGATGCAATTTCAAATTATTATAAAAATTCAAATGCAAACACTCACGGATATTTTCCCACTTCAATTGAATCTGATGAAATAATTTTTCAAGCAAGAAAAACTGCCGCGGAATTTCTTGGTGCAGAAAGTCCGGCTTGTATTTCATTCGGCGCAAACATGACCACGCTTAATTTTTCTTTGAGCAAAGCAATCGGAAGATCGCTGCAAAGAGGCGATGAAATTGTAATTACACAACTTGATCACGAAGCAAACCGCGGACCGTGGCTTAATTTGCGCGAGCAGGGAATTATTGTAAGAGAAGTTTTGCTTAAACAGGACGGCACTCTAGATTATTTTGATTTCAAAGAAAAAATTAATGAGCGCACACGGCTTGTTGCAATTGGAATGTCATCAAATGCGCTTGGAACAGTAAACAATATTAGATTAGTTCGCCAGCTTACTTATGAAGTTGGCGCATGGCTGATGGTTGATGCAGTTCATTACGCGCCGCATTTTTCAATTGATGTTAAATCTTTAGGTGTTGATTTTCTAATTTGCTCGGCTTATAAATTTTATGGTCCGCATGTTGGAATTTTATATTCCCGAGAAGGCTTGCTTGAACAACTTCAAACAGACAGGCTTCGAACACAAGATCCTAAAGCTCCAAATAGAGTTGAAACTGGGACACTCAACCATGCGGCTATTGCCGGTGTAAAAGCTGCCGTAGAATACATCGCTTCTTTTGGCGAGGGAAATAATTTGCGTTCCAAGCTTGTTGATGCAATGAAAAATATTAATTTACATGAACATCATCTTGCTTCAACACTTTATAGTGAACTGAAAAAAATAAATGGAGTTACAATTTATGGGCAGCCGTTTAATGATCAACTTAGGGCGCCGACGGTTTCATTTACTATTGACGGCATCGAACCCTCAGAAGCGTGCAAAAAATTTGGTGAAAAAGGAATTTGTGTTTGGGATGGAAACTTTTATGCTATCCGCGCCATTGAAGTCTTGGGTTTGTTTGAAAAAGGCGGATTGATTAGGGCAGGAATTTCTTTATACAATACGATGGATGAAATAAACAGATTGGTAAATGAAGTAAAATCAATTACAAAGAAAAATTTAAAATGACAAAAACGAAATCCGTACAACCGAAATTATTATTTATCGGCTTCGGCAATGTGGGAAGAAAAGTTGCAGAAGTTTTAATTTCACCGAAAGAAAAATTTCCGAAGCTTGCAGGTTTTAATCCAATCGTTGTTGGAATATTTACCAATTCGCACGGAGCCATAATTAATCAGCATGGGGTTAATTTAGAAAAAACATTCAATGAATTTGAGAAGAGCGGAAGATTTTCAAAACACAACGCAGATTATTCCGATATGAGCGTTGAGGAAGCAATAAAAAATTTGGATTACGATGTACTAGTCGAACTGACGACTCTGTCAATCAAAGAAAAGGGCGAGCCAGCAATTTCACATGTGAAAAATGCTTTAAGTCGCGGGAAGCATGTTGTCTCTGCAAACAAAGGCCCGGAAGCATTTGCTTATCAAGAGCTTCATTCGCTTGCACAAAAAAATAATTGTAAGTTTTTGTTCGAGTCGGCTGTAATGGATGGCGCGCCGATTTTCAATCTTTACAAAAATGGGCTGAAGGGCTGCAAGGTAAATGGGCTTTCTGGGGTTTTAAATTCAACTACAAATTTTATTTTTTCTCAAATGGAAAATGGAAATTCTTTTGATCATGCTCTTAAAGAAGCGCAGCAGCTGGGATTTGTGGAATCAGATTTTGCAAATGATGTTGACGGCTGGGATGCCGCCGCAAAAATAGCAGTTTTAACTAATGTTTTGATGGATGTTTCAATTACTCCTTTTGATGTTCTGAGAGAAGGAATAAGAGATTATACTCCGGCGCAGGCGCAAAATGCTTATGAGCGCGGGTATCATCTTAAGCTTGTGTGCCGCGCATTTTATAAAGATGAAAAATTAATTACCCGGGTTGCTGTTGAAGAAGTTCCAGACGATCATATTTTTTCTAAAGTAACAGGAAGCGGTTCGGTACTGCGAATAGAAACTGATTTGATGAATCCAATTATGATTGTGCAGGAAAATCCCACGCTCATCGACACTGCTTACGGAGTTTTAAACGATTTGCTGCAGTTGTGAAGAACGGAATAATGTATGCAGACAAAATTCCAATTCTCCATAATTCCAGATGATTTGTTCTTATGAATTATTAAAAGCTTGAAGATAATCTTTCAGGTATTTGTTCATCGCTTTTCTTTTGTATTGCATAATGTACCTCGGATGATCGAGCACAATTATTTTTTCAAAAAAATTATTCTCTTCATTTATTTCTTTTAGGTAGAAACCGTTCTTCCGCCCAAGGCAAATTACCAAATTCGTTCTTGTACCAAATTCAATGTGGGCTTTAATAGATTCTACAATCGCAGGCTTCAAAATTTTATACAGTTTTTTTTCATCGTAGTAATTATAGTTCAGGCCGTCTTTAATAAGTGCAAGCGGATAAAGCGCGCTAATAAAATATTTTGAATAAAACCTTTCAGTGCCGCCGAACTTTGAAATAAAAGAATAAATAAATTCACTGGAGATTTCTTTCTTTTTATCGAAGCTATTTTTAATACCGCAGTACTTTTCGAGCGCAATTGGATCAGTAAATGAGATACCAGTAATGCCGCCGCCAAACCTTCCAGGATTTATTCCGAGCGCTAAAATTCTATTGTGGTTGTCATCAAAATATTTTTTGTAGAATTCTATAATGATGTTTTTTACTTCTTCTGTTTCATACGGATTCATTGTTTGAATGTTTTTGGGAAGGCCGCTATGTGGAGTAAAATTGAGGAAAAAGTTAATGGCGCGGGAAGCGAAGGTTGATGAATAATATATTTTATTTTTTTGCGGTTGCATTTCTATTTCCAAATAAAAATTGCGGCTGACACAAAACCTTTTGTCAATTTTAAAGCGCGGACTTTAGTCTGCATGTATAATAATAGCAAAAAAATAAATGCACAGACAAGTAATCTATCATGTTATTAGAAATTTTTTCGGTTTCTATTTTGTCCTCCCTTACTAACTGCATAATAAGCTGCCGATAACTTTTTCTATTTTTTCAAAAGCTTTGTTCGGATTACCGAACAGTTCTTTGTTTCTTATTCGCAGAAATTTAATACCGAATTTTTCCAAATAATTTTGTCTATCAATATCATGTTCTTTTTGTTCCGGCATGTCATGCACGTCTCCGTCAAGCTCAACAGCTAATTTTAGTTGGGGGCAGTAGAAGTCGATGACGTATTTATCAATTGAATATTGCCTTCTGAATTTTTGATTTTTCATTTGTCTTTTTCTTAGATACATCCAAACTAATTCTTCAGCTTGCGTTTGGTTTTTGCGCAGGAGTCTCCGGTTTTGCTTTTCGGATTGTTTGTTGTAGTGTATTGTCATGTTATACCTTTTGACCTCACCCGGCTAAAGCCACCCTCTCCTTATGAAGGAGAGGGACTAATAAACCCCTCTCCTTACTAAGGAGAGGGGAAGGGGTGAGGTTAATTTCCTTCCACTATTTTAATTTCGTCTTCCGTTAAACCGTATAGCTCGTAAACGATGGTGTCTATTTGCCTGTCGATTGTATTGCATTTGTTTTCAAGGTAGTTTTTTTCGCTTTCGGTTTTTACTTCTTGCAATTTCTTTTTTGATTCGAGCATTTGATCAACAAGATGAACGAGTTTATCGTGAAGTGATTTTTCTAAATTTATTTTGAAATCGACCTGCTTGAAAGGAATGGAATGTAATTCATAAAGCCCAATTGTAGGCATCTTATAATTATTACAATACCAATAATTAATTAGTTTTGAATTAAGTACTGCACAAATATATTTAAAAGAGTGTTTCTTATCCCAAGAATCATATCTAGAAACATTAGTTGTATCAAGAAAATAATTCTTCTCATTATCATAAGCAACAAGTAATTGCATCGAACTATTTACTCTTTGCGTTATAAGTTTTTGAGGCGCCTCAAAAAATTCTTTTGAATGGGGGAGACAACCAACTTTTTGTTTCATCAAATCAGGTCTGTACCAAATATACTCCCCATTCCAGTTTAATTGATATGCTTTTATATTTCGACCACGAAATATTCTTTTATAGTCCGAATTTTTTTGTATAGTTGAAATAAATCTTTTATCATTACTAGTCTTTATTCCTCTTGAAAACTGTATAATATTCTCAAGAGGAATGGTTTTTAGTTTTAATTTATCTAATAATGCTTGTCTATTTTGATTCCAATCCAGGTCTATATGATAATTATTAGCTAATAATGTTTTAGTACTTATTTTAAATTTCTCGTTAAATTTATTGTTAAGTACTCTTATTGAGTGATTTCCAGGAGAACATATAACTATTAGCGTACTTACAATAACTTTTTTAAAAACATTAAAACCCAAAACAGTAATGCTTTCAATATAGTCATTATCTATAAGGATTTTTCTAAGAGGTTCAAAGCTTTCTGTTGCAGTCCAAGTATGTGGGACTATATATCCAAATTTAAAAGAATCCTTTTTAGAGAGTAATACTGCTTTCTCTAAAAAGAAGGAATACAAATCACTTTTATTTTTACATGTTTTGTAATTCTTTTGGAAATATTTCCTTTCAAATTCGTCAAGTGAAACCAGATTTACATATGGTGGATTACCCACAATCGCATCGAAGCCGCCGTTCTTCATTATGTCGGGAAAGGCGTCTTCAAAGTTCATGGGCTTGAGTTTCAGTTCGTCGACCTCACCCCCAGCCCCTCTCCTTAGTAAGGAGAGGGGTGTGAATAAATCTTCTTCAAAAATGTCTGTGCCGATTAAGGAGTTTCCGCATATAATATTTTTATTTAAGCTTGGCAGAAGCTTTTCTTTAAACATTACCCATGTATCGTTTGCAGTTGCTGTTGTCTCGTCTTCAAGCAGCTTTAGATAAAGTGATAGCTGTGTAACTTCCACAGCTTGATGGTCGATATCCACACCGTAAATATTCTGTGTAAGAATTTTTTGCTTTTGCTTTAATGACAATACCCACTTACCGTCGTCCAGATGGCATCCGTCCTTCTTTGCCTGCTTGGGATTCTTCTGATACCATTTCTTATGGTAATCGAGAAGCCTGTCAAACACAGTAATAAGAAAAGAACCGCTGCCGCATGAAATATCTGCGAACCTCATATTTGCAATTTCTTTCGGCTCTTTACCTTCAATTAATTTGCCAACAGTATTATCGACAATGTAGTTTACAATATATTGAGGAGTGTAATAAACTCCACCGGCTTTTCTAACTTCGGGCTTATCATCAATTTTAACACGCTTATCCGTAGCAGTAACAACCTTGCCGAGAAATCTTTCATAGATAGAGCCGAGAATATGAATAGGAATCTGGTCAAAGTTATATGGCGCATTTTTATGCGCAAGATTATTGCAGATAGAGGAAAAAATTTTTTCATCCGGTTCCAGAAAAGTATTTGTGTCTATTTTATGTTTCTTAAATACAATGCCGTTGTATTTAGCGTCGAATGTACGTGAAGCAGAAATAAAATCTTCCCATGGCTTTTTAGAGACAGCAAATTTTCCAATATAATCATCCGGTTCAATTATTTTATCTTCAAGAAATCTAATGAACACGAGACGGTCGATAGTCCGCTGAGTCATTTCGGTAAGTTCATCGCTGTTTAATTCCTGGTTATTATTTTTAAAAGCTTTAGCAAGTGAAAGCCGGATTTCATCAAGCTCTTCAAGGAAAGATTCATCAATAGATTGATAGCCGCCCTTGAATAATCCTTTTTTGCCCGATTTACCGCGGGGCTTAGGAAGGCTGTCCGCAAATTTTTCTAAAGAATTGTTTGCTACAGCTTCGCGCGAAAAGAGATAGTAAATTTTAGATAGTTTTTCTTTATCAAGGTAATCGGAGTAATGAAATCTTTCAATCTTATTATCAATGATGTTATTAATATCCGGTTTAAAACGGCAGTCTAAAATGTGGAACTCTTCAAAGTCTGTAAGAACAGCGATAGGAGTACCGGCGTTCCATCCGTAGCGGCAGGTTTGAAAATAATCATCTTTATTAAAAAGGTTACGGCTTGGCTTTTTTGCTTCGGCAAAGAATTTAACGTCTCTATAATTAGGATCTATAAAGAAAGCATAATCGGCACGCTTTTGCTGGCTTGCAATGAGCACAGGCTTTTCAACCTTTACTTCCTGCTCATAGGGATTTAATTGATGTTCGTGTCTTACGTCCCAACCTAAAGCAATGAAGAATTTATTAATGAAATCATTTCTTACATCTGCTTCCTGGTAAGAGGTTGAAAGGAATTTAGTTTCATTTTGCTTGAAGGTTTCTGCAAGCGATTTGATTTGAAGAAATGCCGATTCGAAGTCAGTCAATATTCCACCTTAAAAAGATTATGTTAATGCAAAAATAGAAGAAATAATTTCATTTCAACAGAGGCAAAAACAAATTTTGTATTTTCAACGTTCATCCTCCCGCTTCAAAGATACATCACCGATCAATTTTTATTTAAGCTTTATCCAATCTGATTGAATGCCCATCCCGAAAAGAGGAACTATGAACACGACTGGATAGAAAGTTCATCTGCCATGTTTATCATTCAACAGTTTTAGTTCAACTATCATCAAAAGAAGTCAATCCACTATTACCGAATGTTCATCGATGACACCCCATGAACAGCCAATCAACAAAAAAGGTTCATCAACCTATCAAAAATGATGGAAAATGAACCTTTTTATAGGATCGTTTTGACAAAAATGCGACAAATTGTCAAGCCGTTGGCGGCGTGGTAGTTTTTAACTTAGATTTACGCGTAAATCTTTGTGCTAGTTCATCGATCACATCATCAAAACCAGCCAATTCTTCACCAGCGTCTTTTGCTAAATTGTAAATTTTTAATGCAGAAATATAGCCTTCTGCATACGCTTCTGTTGTTGTGTCGGCAAATTTTTGAGCTAAAGCTGATAATGGTTGATTTATCTGGTTCATCATTCTATAAAGACTTATGTCCTTTTCCATTTCTTCAAGACTGAAATTACGGGGAAGAAAATTTGGATTCTGCTTACCGAGCGCTAAACACTTTTCCATAAAATCAAGACTTTTTGTGCCGGGCTTAGGCAATGCCTGCCGTTCTTCTGATGTTAAGGAAATTAAATAGTTATGATCCGAGCCGATCTTCTTTAAATCGGTATTAGTTGTATCTACCGATTCTTGAGTTATTACTGCACTGACTTTGTTGAGCACCATATTGTACCTCACCATTTATTTTAGTTTATGTTTATTTGCTGCCCCGCTTGAAGGCAATTAATTTACAATACAATAGCACATTATTTTTCAGAACAAAGTAACTTAGAAAATTTGAAGCGAGTTAGAATTGACTCCCCTAAATAAAAATTGCAGAGTCATATTTAACTGGATGCAAATTAATTAATTTGTAAAATAAAATCCAACACTAAAAAATATTTTTAACGATTAAATCAAACCCCATTAAGATTAATGCATCATTAAATTGTCTTTTTAATAAATTCCAAAACTTCTTTTAATATGTTTTCATTGCTGGGAAGGACTTTATTACCGATATGTTTATGGTGGGGAAATGTTGTAATATCTTTATAATGCGGCGCATTATCCCATCTGATTAACAAGCTGCCATCTTTTTTTTGCCAATGATAAGAATAATTTCTTTCATATTCGTCGGAATATTCTCTTATAAATAATTCGGAATTATCTTTTATGTACGCTTTTATTTTAATATAAAATCCTTTCGGAAAAATTTTATATTCAAGAAAATCATACTTTTCTATTACTTCTGATTCATCAAGTAACTTTAATGTTACCATCTTCTATATCTTTTTTCTGAATTAAAAGCTGTTGATAAGAATTTTGATATGCCTTCCATTCCATATAATCATCCCACATTTCATAATTTTCATCTTTGGTTTCTTTTATGTTTTTTTCAAATGATGAAAAATCCTTATTATATTTTTTTTCAAATAATAATATTTTCTCACTAGCTTGATGAAGTTCAAAAATTACATTTGTATAGTAAAGGTTTTTTATTGTCTCGGAGGATATGGTTGTCAATTTTTATCCTTTCTTTATTATTTCACATCTAATTTAATTTTAAGAAATTTAACTTTCAATTGTAAATGAAAGTTAACAGCGATTCATATAGCTGAGATATATATAAATTGAGGTAATTTTATGAAAGCAATTCTATACAAAGACGGCTGCACAGCCGATGAATTAAAAATTGGTGAATTCGAAAAACCTAAACCAAATTTAAAACAAATATTAATAAAAGTAGAAGCCGCTGGTGTTAACCGCGCTGATATAATGCAGCGTGAAGGAAAATATCCGCCGCCGAAAGGCGCAAGTCCAATTTTAGGTTTAGAGATTTCCGGAGTGGTTGACGAAATCGGAAGCGAAGTTACGAAATGGAAAAAGGGAGATAAAGTTTTTGGTTTAATTCCAGGCGGAGGCTATGCGGAGTATGCAGTTATCGAAGAGGAAATGGCAATGCCCATTCCGAATAATTTAAGCTTGGCGGAAGCGGCTGCAATTCCAGAAGTTTTTTTAACAGCATACCAGGCGTTAATTTATTACGGAAAAATTCAGAACGGCGAAGCAGTTTTAATTCATGCCGGCGCAAGCGGAGTTGGAACAGCGGCAATTCAATTTGCAAAAGAATTTAATGCAAAAATTATTGTTACTTCTTCACCAGAAAAACATGAAGCTTGCATTAAACTTGGAGCGGAAAAGGCAATCGATTATAAGCAGGAAGATTTTTTCAATGAAGTAATGAAATACACCGAAAATCAAGGTGTTGATGTTATAATCGATTTTATCGGCGGGCCATATTTCCAAAAAAATATTAATTGCTTGAGGGTTGACGGAAGGCTTATCATGCTTTCTACTCTTGGCGGAAGCAAAATAAGCGAGCTTGATTTAAGAAACATGGTTAGCAAGCGGCTCTCGATAATCGGCTCTGCGCTTCGCTCAAGAAGCCTTGATTACCGAACTAATCTTGTTAAAGAATTTTCTTCCTATGCGCTCGATAAATTTTCAAACGGAAAGTTGAAACCAATAATCGATAAAATTTATGATTGGAAAGATGTTTCGGAGGCACACAAGCGCATTGAAGCAAATAAAAATATCGGAAAAATTATTTTGAATATTTCGTAGAGACGCAAAGCTTTGCGTCTCTACTGCAGCGATCATTTCATCAGTAACATTTTTTTGGTTGAAAGAAATTTCTCCGCACGAAGCTGATAATAATAGATTCCGCTTGTAAGATGAGATGCATCGAAGTTGATTGAATATTTGCCTTCTGATTTATAACCATTCACCAATGTGCTTACAACATTTCCAAGAACATCAAAGACTTTCAAAGTAACAAAACCGCTTTTTGAAAGTTGAAAGCTGATTGATGTTGTTGGATTAAACGGATTGGGATAGTTTTGATCGAGCGAAAAATGCATTGGTGTATTAGAATTATTTTCCACTGCATTTATAGAACTGCTTATTGAAAAAGAAGACTTAGAAGAATCTTTGATAGAAACATTATCCTTATTAAAAATTATGATCTTACAATCGGTTGATGTAATTGATGGAACTTTCCAGCGCCACACGCCAAACCTTGCCTCTGTTCCGGTTGTAATAAAAGACCAGCTCGTTCCGCCATTTGTTGTATATCCGATTTCAACTTGATTTACCAAAGCACTTGTCCATTTAATATTAATTATATTGCCCGAAGCGAGTTGTTCTCCACCTGTTGGATATAATAAATTTATTGACGGCGCAGTGTTCGGCGGATAAACATCAAATTTATTAATGCTGAACAAACCAGATTCAACAACAAGTTTTATTGTATGAGTTCCCGCCTGCAGATTAAAACTATTCGAAGTTACTGTTGACCACGTCTGCCAGCCGCCTGTGCTTGTTACATTTATTGTACCAGTTACGTTTGTTCCATCAACTTCAAAATGCATTGCACTGGAATTTAAAATTGAAGCAACGCGAGCAGAGATTTGATATGTTCCGGTTTGATTTACATTAACTGTGTATTGCATCCATTCACCAAGCTGATTATTAAAAACATCGTAGCCGCCGTTTATGTCGGTACATTGTTCAATATCAATTCCATCCGACAATCTGTAAAACCCTCCGGTATTAATTGCAGCGGTAGAACCGAATGAAACATTCTGTCCGCCGAGATCATAATTTTCAGCTTCAATAGTTCCGGGAATTTGTGCGGGCGTTCCTCCGTAAGGAGAAGCGTTTGCACCGCCGCCAACGGTGATATTTGTAAAATCAGATTTAATTGATAAGCCATCGTTTGTGTAAGCAATGGATCTGATTTTATAATTACCAGCGGAAACATTATTCCACGTCATTTGATAGGGACTAACATCAGTCTCGCCAATTTTTTCATGGTCCTGATAAAACTCTACTTTTTTAATATCGCCTTTTGGATAAGATGCATTTGCAGTAATTAAAATATTTGAGTTTGCGTTGAATGTTGAATTGTTTAGAGGCGATTCAATTGTCGTTGAAGGATAAGATGCTGAATCAGCATACACCCGAACGTAATCTATCTGCAGTGATTGAGGGAAGATTGTTGTACTGTCAGGATTTCCGGGCCAACCGCCGCCAACAGCAAGGTTAAGAATTATAAAAAATTTTTTTTGAAATGCGTTTAGTGCCGAAGGAGTAATATCCAGCGTATTATAAATTATTCCATCTACATGCCAGACGATCTGAGTCGGAGTCCATGTAACATCATAGACATGAAATGCATCTGCAAAGGTGCCCGAAGCCAATTTGTAACTCTTCGAATAATTGCCGCCATACCAATGCGCGGAGCCGTAAACAGTATTTTCCCCTCCTTGCCCGCCAATCATTTCCATTATATCAATTTCGCCGCAATATGGCCAGCTGACTTGGGTAATATTGTCACCAAGCATCCAGAACGCCGGCCACATTCCTTGTCCAAAAGGGAGCTTCATTCTTGCTTCAATCTTACCGTAGGCAATAGAAAACTTTCCCTGCGTTTTAATTCGCGTGGATGTGTAGCCGTAATTATAATAACTTTCTTTTTGAGCAGTTATATTCAAGATTCCATTATGCTCACTACAGTTTTGAAGGCGGTTGGTATAGTATTCTAACTCACCGTTGCCCCAGCCATTGTTGTTGCCGATTTCGTAAGTCCAGTTAGCTTGATTCAAAGTCGAATCGTTAAATTCATCAGACCAGACAAGCTTATAATTCTGGGGAAAAATTTGTGTGAAAAAAATTAAGAACAAAAAAATTGTATTACGAACTTTCAGCATATTTAATCTCAATTATATTTTATGGAACAACATTCGTTTTATTGTTATAATAGTTTAACCATTCGTACCACTGGCCAAGATAAGGAACCGCAGCTATTCTTCCGCCGAAGCCGATGTTTCTGTAAGTGAACATTGGAATACTTGTAACTTTTATGCTCTGAAAAACTTTTTCATTTACCGAAAAATGATATTTGTCAGCTAGTCCTGCTATATATTTATAAAATTTTTGATCGAATTTTTTGCCAAGCAAATCATATTTCAATTGAGTTTTTACCGAATCAAAATCTTCATCTGTTTTAGTTGAATCAATTTTTTTCCCAATAAGTTTAATAACCGAATAACCGGAATCGGTTTTTATTGGTCCATAGATTTGGTTTAATTTTAATCGGGAAGCAATTCTTCCTATTTCGCCGAATGAAGAAGTTGGAAAGTAACCAAACTCGCCGCCCCTGTTTTTTGTCCAGCTCCTTTGAGTATATTCAGAGGCAAGAGCGCGAAAATCTTTTCCGGCTTTAAGTTCATTAAATACAGTTTCGATTACTTGAAGATCGCTATTTAAAATTTCTAAGATGTCAACCTTTTCGTAATCATTGTTGGTCATGTAATAATTTTTTAATTCTTCGTCAGAAACACTAACCGAATCTCGGAAAGTATTTTTCAACATCTTGGCAAGATAATCATCTTTCCAAATGTTAATGTCTTCTTTAACTTCAGGAATATTTTGCAGTCCTTCTTTAAATCCTTCTTCGGCTAAAAATTTATATTGAATATATTTGTTGATGCTTGCCATTAATTCATAGGCGACATTTTGAAAAGTCGGATCTTTAATTAAAAATGGATATTCGATCAAACTGAACAAATATTCTTTTACCTTAATTGGATTTTTTTCAATGTGAACGAGATCAGCATTAGAACCAGTTCCAAGTTCATTTATTATTTTTAAAATGTTTCCTTCGTCTAGATAAAGAAGACCTTCGCGCCCATAATCATGATTCATTTTTTTGTTGGAAAGAACCGATGAAATTTTTTCTGCCAAAGTTATAAATAGAGTACTGTCAACTTCCGCTTTCTTGTTCTTATAAAAATTTTCTAAAAACTTTACTCCAATAATTCGAGACTTCCTCATTCTGATTGTACTTAAAACAGTTTTGTCGTAATTCGGATTATTAGCATTTGCCGATGGCCTGTTGCTTTTTCCAACAAGTTTAAAAATAAACCAGCTTCCTTCTGCTTTTACTGGCGAGGAATAACTTCCAATATTCAGATTGTACAAAGTATCTTCCACATAATCATCCTGCATTTGTCCGTAGGTAATTTTCATCGGCGCTTTGTTTGAATCAAATTCAATCGGATCAGAAATTTTTTCGATTGAATCGAACGGCGCACCATTTTTAAGCGCATTATAATAAGAAAAAATAGTGGACGAGTCTCTTGTAGAAATAATTTTAACTTCAAGTGATTGAGAATATCGATCCAAAGCTTTTTGAATATCTGATTGAGAAATTTTTACTTGGCTATCCACTTTTCTTTTGTATAAAGCATCTCGGACGTACAAATCTCTAATTTGCTGCATCGCGTTTTTAAAATATTCGGTTGTATCGTAGCCGAGACTATTTGCTTCAAGCGCTAAAAGTTTTTCGGCAATGATAGAATAAAGCAAATCCTGCTTTGATGAATCTTCACTGAATTGATCGCGCGAAAGGTGCGGAACAAGCTCGTATCTGATTTTAAATTCACGCTCGCTTATCTTTTGATTTCCAACCGTGCCGACAAATTTATTTATATCCTGTGCGAATTCTTTTCCGTTAATAATTAATAACAAAATAATCAAAAATTTAAAAAATATTTTCATTCTAACTTTCAGATAAATTCTATTTTAGGTTTATACTTTCTTTTAGTTTTATATCCCTTGATGACGATCCAATCAGTATTTCATAATTGCCTGGATTAACTTGCCATTCGTGCTTTGCCGGATCAAAGTACTTAAAATCATTTTTCGATAATTCAAATTTTATATTTTTTGTTTCTCCAGGATTTAACGTAACCCTGTCAAATCTTTTCAATTCCTTTGGTGCTTTTTCGATAATGGGTTTCGTATCGTGAATATAAAGTTGTGGAATTTCTGTTCCCTTAACTTTTCCGGTATTTTTTAAATCGAATGTTATAGTATACTTATCGCCAGATGATTTTACATTAATTTTTTTATAGTCAAACTTTGTGTATGAAAGTCCATAGCCAAAAGGAAATAACGGTTCTATATTATTTTTATCAAAGAATCTGTAGCCGACAAAAATTCCATCGCTGTATACAGACACACTGTCCTGTTTATGATATGAATTGTAAGCAGAACAATCTTCCCACCGTTTTGGAAAAGTAATTGGAAGTTTGCCCGAAGGATTATAATTTCCAATTAGAACATCAGTAATTGCATTTCCAATTTCATCTCCGCCGAACCAATTTTCTACAACAGCATTTATATTGTCAATCCAATTGCCCATCAAAACCGGCGAGCCGCTAGTTACAACCACAATTGTATTTTTATTTACGGAAGCAATTTTATTAATTAAATCATCCTGATCATCAGGAAGTTTAAGGCTAGTTCGGTCGAATCCTTCACTTTCAAAATTGCTAGAAGTTCCAACGAACAAAATTGCAACATCAGAATTTTTAGCCGCTGAAATAGCTTCATTCATTAATTTATCATTTGGTGAACGCCAACCAAGACTAACAAGCGCATCTCCGCCGTGCTCATAATATTCAAGTTTAATTTTATATGATTTATCTTTTTCAAAATGCATTTTATATGTATTTGACTGCGCCGCGTGATCGTTCCAATCATTGATAACTAATTCATTATTTATAAAAAGACGAACGCCGTCATCGCTTACAACATCAATTAAAAAGTCACCAGTCTCCGGAGCCTTTAATTTGCCCGTCCACCTCACAGAAAAATTATCATTTGGAAAATTTGTAAACGGAGATCCTCCGCCCCAGTTGAAATCAACTTGCTTATCAATTTTTGTAACGGCTGGCTTACCTTCCAAATTTTTGTTTGTGAAATATTCCGCAAGAAGCCCCGGTTCATTTTTATCGGGCTGTGTAAAATATTTTGTTTCAATCGGACTAGAATCACCCTCCAGTTTAATTCCAGGAGCGTAGCTTATTTTTATTTTCTTAGGAAGCTTGCTTTTCAACGCTTCAAGCGGACTAACAGAATAAACCGGCGTAACCATCGAACTTCCGCCACCGCCGATTCTTGCAATTGCTACGTTAGGACCAATTACCGCAATTGATTTTATATTTTTGAAATTCAGTGGTAGAGCATTATTATTATTTTTCAATAGAACAATTCCTTCAACAGCAGTTTTGTACGCGGCTTTCTGATGCTCCTTGGTGTTGATTAAATTTTTATTCGGCGAGAATTGATGCTCGAACAACCCGAGCTTAAACATTACAGTTAAGATTCTATAAACCTTGTCATCAATTGTTTTAATATTTACTTCGCCGGAGTTAATCGCATCGGTTAAAGTTTTATCATTTAAAAATTCTCCTTCGGGCATTTCAAGATCAAGTCCGTTTTGAGCCGTTGGAATCGTGCTGTGAACGGCTCCCCAATCAGACATAACCAATCCCTTAAATTTCCAGTCGTCTTTTAACTTTTTGTTAAGAAGGTAATGATTCTCACTGCAATATGCACCATTTACTTTATTGTAAGCGGCCATAACGCAAAGAACATCAGCTTCGGTTACAGCAGCTTTGAAAGTTGGTAAATAAATTTCATTCAATGCGCGCTCATCAATTTTAACATCTGTAAACATTCTTTCAAATTCTTGATTGTTTACAGCAAAATGTTTTACAGTTGCAGCAACACCTTCACTTTGCACTCCTTTTATATAGCTTACAGCCAATCTCGAGTCTAGATACGGATCTTCGCCAAAACTTTCAAAATTTCTTCCGCCCATTGGGATTCTTGCAATGTTTACGCAAGGCCCAAGTATTACATCCCTTCCTTTTCCTTTCAATTCTTCGCCAATTGATTTCCCGATTTTATTAATCAGAGAAGTATCCCAGGTCGCAGCCATGCAGATGCCGGAAGGAAAGGCTGTTGATGAATCCCAACGAACACCGAGCGGGCCGTCAGACATTCTTAATTCGGGAATACCAAGCCGTTTGTTTGGTTTTGTTGCAAAACCAGTTCCACCAAGCAAATCTAATTTTTCTTGAAGCGTCATTCTGCTTAGCAAATCTTTAACGCGTTTCTCAACTGGAAGTTTTGGATTTTTATACGGTTCTTTTTTTTGTGCATTTGATCTTGTCGTCATAATCATACCAGCAAGTATTAGTATAATTATTAATAGTTTATTCATAAAAATTCTCCTGAAAAATTTCCACTTTTAATTAATTGCTTTTTAATCCTAAAGATTTTAAATATTCTTCATTCACTTTGCAGTTTTTTAATTTGATATTATTCAAATATTCTTCAGTGACTTTCATAACGGTGTCTTTATTCGGCAAAGCTTTTCTAATTTCCTCGAATGTTTGTCTGTTGGTATTTGCAAAATCAATTATTTTATTGTAGCCGTCCGGTTGATTGATTGAAACAATACTGCGGTCAGTGTCGAGTCTTTTGAAAGTCCAAAAACACCAGCCAATATCATTATTATCTAAAAGCTTTCTAAAAGAAGAAATCCATTGCATTGTGTTTTCGCCGGATTCACCAAGCCAAATTGGCACATTATATTTGTTGCGGAAATCAATAAATTTTTGAATGACTGATTGGGTCGTGTCGCTCCAATAAATATGAAAAGTATAAACAAGCTTTGGATCAAATGGTTTGTGGAAGATATCGAAATTGGAATCCCATTGTGCGCCGCCAAGAATTACAATATGATTTTTATCGACAGTTCGAATTGCTTTTGTAATTCTGATATAAAGCGGCTCAAGCATCGCATTTAATTTTTCTGTATCAAAATACGGAGCGATTGGTTCATTTAAAAGATCGTAACCGAGAACATACTTTTCATCTTTATATCTTTTTGCAATTTCTTCCCAGAGTTTAATTGTTAAGTTTTGGCTTTCAGCGTTTTCATATAAATAAGGGTAACCCCAGCTGTCGTCAATGTTGGCGCCGGTTTGGCCGCCGGGCGCGCAATGCATATCGAGTATAACAAAAATTTTATATTTCGAACACCAGTTAATAACATTGTCGAGCAATTTAAATCCCGGCTGTGCACAATTAGAATAAAAATCTATTCCAGTAAAAAGTTTGTAATCGAATGGAACTCGAATTGAATTGAAACCGCAATCTTTTATAAATTTTATATCATTTTCGGTAATGTAATTTTCTCTGAAAGTATTCCAAAATATTTCCGCTGCATTGGGGCCAATTGCTTCATTAAACACCTCCAAAATTTTTCTTGAAGATTCTGCTTTGTTGAACTTAAACATATAACCTTCTGGCTCAAGCCAGTTGCCAATGTTAATGCCCTTTAGCCTTAATTCATTACCATTAAAACCAACAATAATTTTCCCATCAGTTGAAATAAATTTGTTCTGAGAAAAAGAACTGAAATTGAAACAAACTATTAAGAATATAACTGAAAAAAGTTTTGAGATATTAAACATAAATTTCTCTCAGGAAAAATCTTGAAGGCAAAAATATAACTGAACGAAACTAAACTAATTGAAACAGAAGAATGAAAAGAAGAACAAAAACAAAAACTCCAATTGCAATAAGTTCAAATACGGTTTTGATTTTTAAAACAGAACTGTATTCGTAATCAGTTAGAAATTTTTTGAAAAACGCGAACATAATCGATAATCATTTGTTGTGGAAAAGAAGTTCTATAATCTGGACTGCCAGGCCAGTTGCCGCCGACAGCAACATTTAATACAAAATGAAATCTTTGATCAAACGGTTTTGTAATATTTGCAGTAAAATATTTTGTGCTGTCTACAAAAAAACTGATGCTTGTCGAATCCCATTCGCAAGCGAAGATATGAAAGTCGCTTAAAAAATATCCGCTTGGCAAAGTATAATTTCCGCCTTGCTGCTGATGAGGATTTCCATAATGAATAGTACCGTAAACTTTATTTGCCTGCTGACCAAGTTCTTCCATAATATCAATCTCGCCGCTTGCAGGCCAGCCGCCGTAAACCCAATCTGTCGGAAGCATCCAGATTGCTGGCCAAAGCCCTTGCCCGTATGGAAGTTTTGCGCGGACTTCGAACCTTCCGTATTTCCAATCGCCCTTGTTGTTTGAGTTCAATCTTGCGGATGTATAATCTTTACCAAGATAACTTTTTTGCAAAGCCTGAATAACAAGGCAGTTGTCTTTTATAAAACAATTTTCAGGAAAGTTTGTATAATATTGAAGCTCGTTGTTGCCGCCGCCGTCTCCATTAACTTCATAATTCCATTTTGAAGTGTCGAGAGTTGAAGAATTAAATTCATCGTTCCAAACCAATTTATATCCAGGCGGCGGAGTAATTGTTTGTTCAGTGTTTGTTGAATCGGGATTTGTAATTTCGTTGTTTTTCTTGCAGCCAATAATCGACGCACTGAAGATTATTACCAAAAATAAAATTAGAATATTTTTTTTCATAACAAACCCTTTTGCTTTCATTGAAGATATTACTTCATCTTTTCAAGTTCATTCCAAATTAAGGCGGCAGCTCCCAGCACCGCTGTGTTTCCTTTTGTTAATTTGGATGGAATAAGCTTTACTTTATTTTTGAAAATATTAAGCATGTTTTCTTCCATGTATTTTTTTGTCGGGGCGAAAATAAAATCTCCGGCAAGAGCAAGGCCGCCAAATAAAATAATTGCTTCGGGACTTAAGTGCGCAACCGAATCAGCTAATTTTAATCCGAGAACTTTTCCTGTAAAATCAAAAGCTTGAAGAGCAATTTTGTCACCCTTTAAAGCGGCATCAGAAATCATTTTTGCTGTAAGCTGTTCGAAAGAAACCTTTCTCAATTCGCTCGGATTATTTGAGTTAGCAAGCAATTCAAAAACAGTTCTTTTAATTCCTGGCGCCGAAGCATAGGTTTCCAAACAACCTCTTCTTCCGCAGCCGCACTCTCTTCCGTTGTAATCATAAATTGTATGACCAATTTCTCCGGCAAAGCCGTCAGCGCCGTAAACCAATTCACCATTTACGACAACGCCACTCCCCAATCCGGTTCCAAGTGTTATTACAATAAAATCTTTCATTCCTTTGGCCGCACCAAATTTCATTTCGCCAATTGCCGCGGCATTAGCGTCGTTTGTAATTACTGTAGGGAGAGAAAAAATCTTTTCTGAAATTTCAACAATGTTTACAATTTCCCATTTTAAATTTGGTGGAAGCTCAACAGTTCCTTTGTAATAATTTGCATTGGGTGCGCCGATTCCAATTCCTAAAAGCTTGTAATCTTTTTTAATTAGGTCTTTATATATCTCATCAACTTTATCTTTTATTCTTTTAAATAAATCCTCTGCGGGATTTTCCGATAAAGTTGGTATGGAAGCTTCTGCAATGCATTCGCCGTTTCTATCAACAAAACCAAACGCCGAGTTCGTTCCGCCGATATCAATTCCAAGTGTTAATTCTTTTTTATTCATTTTATGCTTGTGCTGTTTTTGGTAAATGCGGAATATGTCCTTTTAATCCATAGTACATAATAAATAAATAACAAAGTACAGGCAAAATAAACGCGTGATGAATTCCAATGTTATCGGCAATAAATCCTTGAAGCACCGGTATTATTGCACCACCGACAATTGCCATGCAAAGAATTCCCGAAGCTTGTCCAGTATGTTTGCCTAAACCGTCAATGGCAAGTGTAAATATAGTTGGGAACATAATTGAATTGAATAATCCAACCAAAAGAATTGACCACATTGCCAAGTAGCCAAACGATAACATTGAAGTAATTACTAAAAGAATTGCAAATACGGCATTGAATGCTAAAACAATTCCTGGTTTTATTTTTCTTTGAATTGCCGAGCCGATAAATCTTCCAACCATTGCGCCGCCCCAATAAAACGAAACGAACTTGCCTGCTTGGTCGGCTGGAATTCCGAGAACATCTTGATGTCCGATGTAATTAACTAAAAAACTTCCAATAGAAACTTCAGCGCCTACGTAAACAAAAATTCCTATGGCTCCTAAAATTAAATGTCTAAAATGCCAGGCACTTTCGTGATGATGTTCGAAATTTTTTCCTTCACCATTACTTGATGTAATTGATGAAGCTTCAATTTGCGGAAGTTTTACGATTGCAAATATTCCTGCAATTACAAAAAGTGCAGCAGCCAGCCATAAATAAGGAACCTGAACTGCGCTTGCTTGGGTTAATTGATATGCCGAAAGATCTGTTGCGTTTAATTTTTTTATTTCTTCAGCGCTTTTTACTGCAATTGAAAGAATAACCAACGAACCAAAATATGGTGCGATTGTGGTTCCAAGTGAGTTAAAGGCTTGTGTTAAATTTAATCTGCTTGACGCTGTTTCCGGCTTACCGAGAATTGCTACATACGGATTAGCCGCAACTTGAAGAAGAGTAATACCTGAAGCGAGAATAAACAAAGCAACTAAAAACAAAACATACGATTGAGTTCCGGCAGCTGGATAAAATGCTAAGCAGCCAATACCTGCTGTAATTAATCCAGTTATAATACCACGCTTGTAACCGATTTTTTCAACAATGATTCCCGAAGGAAGAGAAACGATAAAATATGCAGCGAAAAAACTAAATTGAATCAACATTGCTTCGGCATAATTTAAAGTAAATACAGCTTTTAGGTGAGGAATCAAAATGTCGTTCAAGCATGTTAAAAAACCCCACATAAAAAAAAGTGAAGTTAAAACTGTTAAAGCTGGTGTGTAATTAGCCTCTTCTTTTGGAACAGATCTATTCATAGTTGCAGGTGCGCCGGTTATTGCCATTCTCGACTCCTTATATTTTTACCGTTAAATTAAACTTTTTATTTCAATATGAAAAATTTGTTGATAGAAAAAATATCTATATTAGTGGCAAAATCTATGCCCTATTTAAAATTATTTCCGTGGTTATATTTTTGTATTAGGTTCTTTTTTAAAATGTTTGTTGGTACAAATTTCCCCAAAAGATTAAAATGCATCTCACGGGTCATCCGGTAATTTCATTTGCGTTTTATTATTTTGATAAGATTTAATTATTAAATTGATAAACTCATTTTAATTTTAATACGAATACATTATGCAATTTTCAAAAACTTTTTACGTTATTGTTAGTACAATTCTCGTTACTGTTTTTATGCTTATCATTTATGTCCTTCCATCTTACAACATAAATGACAGAGAATTCGGCTCTCCTGTTAAAATTTATTTTGCCGATAATATTTCGCCGGCACATCAAAAAGTAATTGATTTGTTTAACAAAAAATATAAAGGGCAGATTCAAGTCATTCCTCTCGATCTTCCATTCAGCAAGTTCAGCACAAATGACAGAAAAGAACTTTTAGCAAGATACTTCAGAAGTAAGAGCGACCGAATTGATGTTTTTTCAGTTGACCAAATTTGGGTACCGCGATTTGCCAAGTGGTCTATTCCTATACAAGATTATTTCACCGAGTCTGAAAAAAACAAAATTTTAAGTTATGCTCTTAAAACTTGTTTCTTCAACGATACTTTAGTTGCAATTCCAATTTATATTGATATTGCTTTAATGTATTACAGAAAAGATTTGATTGATAAGCTGCCGGACGCAAAATCAATTGAAGAAAAGCTTAACAAATCAATTACTTGGCAGGAGATGATTTCACTAAAAGATAAATTCAAAAATAATCCGCTTTTTGTTTTTCAAGCCGACGATTATGAAGGGTTGATTTGCATTTACAATGAAATCTTAGCAAACATGAACGGCAGCTTGATGAATAAGGATTCTCTTCTGTTAAAAACTCCTCAAGCTGAAAAAGCTCTTCAATTTTTAGATGACCTTGTGAACAAATATAAAATCTCACCAAGAGATGTTTTAAGATTTAAAGAAGACGATTCGTACAATTATTTTCTTAAGCAGAATGCTGTTTTCCTTCGCGGTTGGACAGGCTTATTTGAAAATAATCTCGTTGGAAATAAATATTTAAATTTGAAAAATGATATTAAAGAAGTTCCAACACCTCATCTTGAAGGTTCAAAGCCGGTTTCAGTTTTCGGAGGATGGGACTTGATGGTTTCCAGGTTCTCTACAAAAGTTCCCGAAGCAATTCAGTTTATAAAATTTGTTATGAGCGAAGAAGCCCAAAAAATTCTTTTTGAAAATGGAGGCTACATTCCGATTAATAACAATATTTATAATGATTCCCTTTATATCAAACAACATCCTAAATTGAATTTGTATTTAAGATTTCTTAAGAATGGAATTTACCGGCCATTTTCCGAACAGTATACAAGCGTTTCAGATATTCTTTCCTATTACATCAACCTTTCTGTAAAAGGAGAATTGTCTCCGCACGATGCACTTTCAAAAGCATACGACAAACTAAACTCAAAGAGTATTTTATTAAAATGAAGTTTTAGCCATGAGCGAAAAAAAATTTATCGAGAAGCTTAAAGAATATCATTTTCAATTTAAACATTTGACGGTGATATTCATTGTCCTTTTTACTTTCCAGCTGATTGTGTCATTCATTAACAAATCTTCAATCAGGTCGTTCTTCGACAGCACGCAAAGCTGGTATCAGAAAGATTCTGCCGAAAGACTTGCAAATCTTTCCACAACCACCTTTGAGCTTTTGCTGGAAACGATTAATCGAAAGAAAGATATTGATGACGAAACCGCAAACAGAATTACAAAAGCATTCGATATTATTTTCAGCCAGGAAGTTTTGCAGCACAACATTGAAGAGCTATGCATCTTAATAAAAAAAGGAAATAATATTTATGCAATTGATGATGGAAAAACTTTGTTCCGCGTTCTTTATCTTGATTCAACAGCAAACATAAATATTAACAAACTTCATCCTCAGGCAGTTTCTCTTTACAAAAGCATTCACGCTTCTTTAGCATCGAGCGAACAAATAAAAAGTATAATTACAAATAAGAATACGTTTAACACCTTTGTACCGCTGGTACTTCGCGGAGAATATATCGGTGCAGTTTATATGAAGAACACTCCGGACTTTTCATTTATCTCCAGCAAAATAATTTCTAATTACGATGAAACTTCTATTTTGTATTTGTCGCTTATTTCGCTTGGACTTCTCTCAATGTATTTCGTTTCATCTTACACTGTGAAAGAAAGAGACGAAACGCAAAAACTGTTTTTAATTGAGCATGAAGACAATTTAAAAAAGCAGATCAACTATCAAAAAGAAATGAGTTTTACAAAAAGAATTTATCACACTCACCATAAAGCCGAAAAAATTATGGGATTTATAAAAGGCGATTTATCGCTGCTTTCCCCTCAAAATATTAATGAAATAAAATACCGAGTTACAAAGTATGCTAATTTTATTTCGCGAATCATTTACGACATGAAATGGTATGAGCCGCCGGTGCAGACAATCCGCAATCCTATTTTTAGAACAGATTTGAATGAAGTAATCCGGTTTATTGTTAATCATATTTTTCTCCGCAGTTCAAAGAAAAGCGGAACTTTTAATTTAACATTTGAAGAAGGAAAAAATCTTCCGGTACTAAACATTAATGAATTTGTAATTTGGGAAATAATTGAGCCGATTGTTCAAAACAGCATAGATCACGCCGGCGTGGAAGAGTTAAATATTAAAATTAAAACTCAATATTCATCTGAAGAAAAATTGTTGAGAATAATTATTACAGATAATGGAAACGGTATTACGCAAAAATTGCTTTTAAGAGATGAACACGGAGTAAAATTAATCTTCAGGGAAAATGTTTCTACAAAAGATTCTGCTATACAAAACGTTGGATACGGCTGCTACATCGCCTACGAAATGTCTAAAAAATGCGGTTGGGATATTGATGCACAAAATTTATCCGGCGGAGGAAGCGAATTTGTAATTTTAATTAAAGCGTAAATAATTTAAACTTGTTTGTGGAATTTAAACGTTTGTGCAAAAAAAATATAATTCTGAAAAACTGTTGAAACAGTTTAGGTGTGTATGGTTGTTTTCTTTTAACCCACGGATTAATCCGTGGGTTAATAAATAGATCATTTCAATCACTAACCGTTTCAACGGTTTACAACTTAAAATTAAAAATATTTTCTAAGTAATTTTAAAATAGCGATTTTAAAAAAATAGTTATTAAAAAAGGTTTTTAATGTCGACAGAAAATGTAATAAATATTTTACTTGTAGAAGATGAAGAGTTTGATGTTATTCGTGTAAAGAAAACCATCGAGCCGTTTGCCGATAGAATTATCATTACCGATGTTGTTTCCGATGGAAATGATGCAATAGATTTAATTAAATCCAAGCCGTCTTTTTTTGATGTTGTAATTATGGATTTCAATCTTTCCGGCGGAATTATGGGCGAGAAGCTGATTCAAAAAATCAGAGAGATCGAATCATCAACGCAAATAATTGTAATTACCAAAATGACGATTAACATAACCGATTACAATTTTGCGCAGCGCTTAATGAAAGCGGGCGCATTCTGGTACTGCACTAAATATCCCGGCGATATTGAAGATTATATTTACCAGCCGACGGATTTTATCTTAAGCATTTTGAATGCGAGCGAGAAATCGAGAATTGAAAAAGCCTGGATCAGATCAAACCAGAAGCTGATAAAAAATGTTGAGGATATTTTATTTCAAAAAAGAATTATCGGCGAATCTTCTTCCGTTCAGCATTTGAAGAATGATATAATTAAATATTCGCAAAGCGATGTGAACATTTTAATAAGCGGCTCTTCCGGCACAGGCAAGGAGCTTGTTGCTTACAACATTCATTATAAGAGCGATAGAAAGTTTGAAAACTTTGTTACTATAAATTGCGGAAGCGTTCCGCAGGAATTAATTGAAAGCGAATTATTCGGTTACGAAAAAGGCTCGTTTACCGGTGCTGATAAACGTAAGCCGGGACTTTTCGAGATTGCACACAACGGAACCGTATTTTTAGATGAGATTACGGAGCTTCCGCTTTCTGCGCAGGTAAAGCTGCTGCGCGTAATTCAGGAAGGCGAACTTGAAAAAATCGGACGCACAGAAAAAGTAAAAGTGAACATCAGAATTATTGCAGCGACAAACAGAAACATTGAGGAAGAAGTTAAAGCAAAACGCTTCCGTGAAGATCTTTATTACCGGCTGAATGTTATCTATATAAAAGTTTCCGATTTGAAAGAAAGAAAAACAGACATCCCGATTTTGATTGATCACTTTTTAACTTTTTACAGCCAAAGCATGGGAAAAGAAAAGCCGTCAATAAATTCCGATGCATTGGAACTGCTCATCAACTACTCATGGCCCGGAAATGTAAGGGAGCTGAAAAACGTTGTGCAAAGAATGCTTTTTGTTGACAGCGCTATAATTGACGAACAAAATACTAAACGTGCTTTGGGCTCGCTGTATGATGAAAACGAAACTCAATTTACAGATTCATTCGAGACATTGTTCAAAGGAAATGAGCTTCCGCTTTCGCAGATGGAAAAGATGGTAAGAGAAAAATATTTTATTTACATCCGAAAAAATTCCTCATCCGATACTGATGCGGCAAGAAAGCTTGGGCTTGCGCCGTCTAATTATTATAGAATGGCGAAAGAGCTGGGGCTTAAATGATTGGGAAATTATTTTTGAATAAAGAATATCGAATGAAGAAGTAAGTTAAAATCCAAAAGAAGAAAACAGTACAAATCTTTTCTTCTCCTCATCCTTCATTTAATTATCAAAATACTATTTGAAAGAAAAGTTGGATAGAACATCGTACCATCTTCCGCAATAGCTGGAGAAGCACCAAGAGAAGGCTCATCTTTTACGGGAAGTTTCCATGTTATGTTTCCACTTGAAGTAATTGAATAAATATAAGAATCGCCATAATCTTTTATCAGCCCCGCAAAAATGTTTCCGTTCTTATCACAAACGATTGGGCTGGTAACATGATAGCCATCTAAAGAAACTTTCCACCTAAGGCTGCCATTGTTATTTAAAGAAT
>JAKALM010000015.1 GCA_021824145.1 Bacteroidota bacterium | reverse complement strand
TTTAACTCGGTGGTCAATGACTATTCCGCGTCATGTAGTTGATGTTTTTGAAACAATTTATTAAACTGTGTATTGTTATCTTTGAGCAGCAAATTCAATTAATGTTTTTGATTAGATGAAAGAAACACTAAAAAAATATTTCGGCTTTGATTCCTTCCGCGGAGAGCAGGAAAATATTATAAATAGATTGGTGAATGAGAAAGGTCATTCGCTTGTTTTAATGCCTACAGGCAGCGGAAAATCATTATGCTACCAAGTTCCCGCTTTAATCTTTGAAGGCGGAACGATTGTAATTAGTCCGCTCATTGCGCTTATGCAGGATCAGGTTGATGCTTTGAGAAAGAAAAATATTCCGGCGGGGTTCATCAATTCTACTCTCTCCAAAAAAGAACGGGATTCCAGACTGGAAGATTTTATCGGCGGAAAAATAAAATTATTATATGTTACTCCTGAACGTTTTAGAAAAAGTGAATTCGTCGATAAAATAAAATCAACTAATATTTCTCTTCTTGCAATTGATGAAGCACATTGTATCTCGGAATGGGGACATGATTTCCGTCCTGACTATTCAAGGATAGCAGAGTTTAGAAAATTAATTGGAAATCCTCTTACTATTGCACTCACTGCCACAGCAACCCCGGAAGTACAAAAAGATATAATTGATAAGCTGGACATACATAAAGATGAAATAAAAATATTTCATCAAGGAATTGACCGGCCAAATCTGCGGCTT
Organism: Bacteroidota bacterium; assembly: GCA_021824145.1. Classification (GTDB taxonomy): domain Bacteria; phylum Bacteroidota; class Ignavibacteria; order Ignavibacteriales; family Ignavibacteriaceae; genus FEN-1297. The sequence goes on along the minus strand of JAKALM010000015.1, from coordinate 82,100 downwards.
GAAGCACTGGATATTTTTGATGATAAAGAAAAATATGCCGCTATAATTTCAGTGCTGAATAATTACTCCGGCTCAGGCATAATTTATTTCTCCTTAATTCAAACGTTGGAAAAGTTTTCACAATTGCTTCGTGACCAAGGATTTGTCCACGGAGTTTATCACGGCAAGCTGCAGGACAAGCAGCGCAAACAAATGCAGCGGGATTTTCTCAGTGGAAAACAAAAGCTTATACTCGCAACAAATGCTTTTGGAATGGGAATAGATAAAGCAGATATTCGTTTTGTCATTCATGCGGAAGTTCCGTCATCAATCGAAGCATATTATCAGGAAATCGGGCGCGCCGGCAGAGACGGAAAGGATTCGCTTTGTCTTCTTCTTTATAATCAAGATGATCTTTATACGCAGATGGAATTTATCAAGTGGTCTAATCCAAGCGCTGATTTTTATTCTGCGCTCTATGATCTGTTAAAGAGAGATATTCACGCAGTCAATTCAGTTGATGGAATTGAGCACTTGCGTGAACAAATGAATTTTAAGAACCGCAAAGATTTTAGAATTGAAACTGCTCTCGGAATGCTTGATCGATATGGAGTTACTGAAGGCTCAATTGAAAATCGAGATTTGAGTATAATTGAAGAACTCCCAGATGAACTTCAAGATGAGGAACATTTAAAAGAAAAACTTTTAAATGATAATAAGAAACTACTTTCTGTAGTCAACTACTTTAGAGGAGAAGAATGCAGAAGAGTTTTCATCTCTGATTACTTTGGATTCAAAGATGAAAAACCTTGTGGCAATTGCGACAATTGTTCCCTTTCCTCATCTAATTGATTTTTAGAAAAGGATTATATGCAAACTAATTTAAATTCGATGGATGAGTTTCAAAATTTTATAAACAACAACTCCGGCGCTGTTGTTTACTTCAGCACGCCGCAATGCAATGTTTGTAAAGTTCTAAAACCTAAATTAATTAGTTTGCTTGAAGAAAATTTTCCTAATATGAAATTTGGATATGTCGATTGTGAATCTCAAAAAGAACTTGCGGCACAAAATAGAATTTTTGCAGTGCCGACAATTCTATTTTTTATTGATGGTAAAGAATTTATTAGAAAATCCCGCAACGTAAATTTGCACGAGCTGAGTGAAGAATTAGATAGACCATATTCTCTTTTCTTTGAATCCGGTAATTAGTTCTTCAATTTTTCTAATTATTTTAATTAACTCGTTGAGTGAATTAGAAATTGCATGTAATAAAACTGTTAAAACAGTTTTGATTGTTGGGTTTGAGTTTCATTAAGGGGTTGTCCCAAAAGTAGTTTAGAAGTCATTGCGAGGAGTGAAACAACGAAGCAATCTTTTGTTTTTAATTCAAAATTCAGATCACTTCGCTTCACTCGTGATGACAAAATTACTTTTTGGACAGCCCCTTGATAAAGAAAGATACGAAACATAACCGTTTCAACGGTTTAATTAATAATTTTCATCACGAAAGAATTATTCATTCAAATTTCAACAAACCAAAATACTCCGGTTGATAAGGAAGATAATACTGCATCAGTGACCAAAAGCTTTGCTGAATCTTTGACAGCAAACGATGGCGAATTACTTCGAATCCCCAGACATCGCCTTTCTTCGGTTCCTTAACATTTAGTTGATCAAACGGAATTTTGAATTCTGCGCTCCAATTATCTTTGCCGACGTGTGTCTTCACATCAAACTTAAAAGAAAATAATCCTTTGGGACTGCTGCACAAAACAGTTCCCTTTGGGTTTACCATCAGACGGAAAAAATTTGTTTGATCATGTTTTGTGTCAAAGAATAATTCAAAATCATCATCGCCGAAAACCAATGGAATATCGCCGTAAGCTTTTGCAGAAAGATTTTCAGGATGCGGTTCATCGCCGACAACACTTACATACAAATTCTTATCATCATACAAAAGTTTTACATGAGTTTTTTCCTCAGCTGGATTACCGGTGTAGCCATCGTAAAGCTGATCAATTCCTTTTACATTTTTCCACGCCGACTCATCATCCATTCCATCAATATTTATTTTTTCATTTGTATACTTTGCAAAAGTCTGCGGCGGATTAAATAAATGAAAATAGTAAACACTTTGTGTAACATCCCCAGCCAATGTTGTATATGGAGCCGAAACTTTTAACTTTGGCAGATCTTCTCTAGTAAAATTTCCTTCGGGACCTGAAATAGAAAATTTAACTTTCTTCGTTTCTCCAGGGCCTACTTTAATATTTGCACCGCAAGGTTCAAACTTCCAACGGTAATCTTTTGTTTCCCAGCTTAAAGTATAATCTCTTTCAACATTGCTTCTGTTAATAATCGGAACTTCAACATTCATTTTAACCGGAGCTTTTGATGGATCTGGAATTAAAATAGTTTTATCCGTGTTAAAAAATCTTGGCGATCTTCTAGATTCGCCTGGCTTAACTGCATCCGGCGGATAAACTTTACCATGAGTAATAAATGCATAATCAACTTTATCGCCGTTAACTGTTACATATAAAAATCCATGTCCATAGCCGGCAAGGAAATTTTCAAAATCCATATTGCCAGATGAATTTAAACAGAAGTATGGAATTCCATTTTCAACTCTGTAATCATAAATATGATAATGACCGGAGAAAATTCCCTTGATTGGATACTTCTTCAATATTTCCTGAAGCGGTTTCCAATCGTATTTTGGATTCATGTAAAGCGGAGAATGAAATGATATAAAAATATTTTTTGCATCCTTTGCCTTTTCTAAATCCTGAAGCAGCCATTGATATTCCACTGACGGAATAGTATCAAACTGCTGATCAAGAAAAGCATTAATAATTATAAAATGAGAATTTTCATAATCGAAAGAATAATAAAGCTTGTCTTTTCCCCAAGCTTCGGTGTATGCATGCTGAATCTCTTTTGTTGTAACGTCATGATTGCCCGGTGTTGGATAAAACGGACAAGTTAAAGGTGAAATCTGCTGTTTAAATTTTTTCCATTGTTCTTTTGCTTGGTTAATATCGTAAGTGTAACCATGAATCATATCGCCGACATGAATTACAAATGCCGGCTTAAGCAGTTCTGTCTCTTTCACTATTTCTTCAAAAGTATTTGGATTTTCAAATTGGCTATCGCCCCAAACTACAAATCTAAACTCTTGTGCTTCTATGTTTTGAAATAAAGAAAGGATTATGACAACCAATAACAGAAAGAAATTTTTCTTTGATAAAAGTTTAAACATCTCAATTACCTTTTAGAAATTGATAAGAAACAATTTCTACAAATATAGGAAAGTTAATTTTATCTAAAGTGATTTTAGATGACGGAAAGTTTTTCTAAATAAATATTTGCGTTTTATAATTTTACTTTTTTATGAAAGAGTTTTTACCGACAAATATTCTTTTCCAGAAATCCGCTTTCTTTCCGTCGAAATATGTATCTGGATATTGCGAAGAGGTTATAACAATATTCGAAGTGTCGGCAAAAGCAGAAACATTTATCGCACCAAATTTTGGCGTTTGAATTGTTAATGTAAATTCAGCTTTTCTAAAAATTGATTGATCAGGATTGTCGATAAAGTTCGGATCTTGCATGTTTGATAACGAATTAAGATAATTTGCAATCTTTGCTGAATCAACTTTAGCTCCGTTAATTCCCCAATTGCCATTTGTCTTAACTAATTGAAATGAACTATCTGCAGGATAAGTAAAAGTAAGTTTATTCCAGCTTAAATAGTCATCTTTAATAACTGCATCATCTCTGAAATAATTTGCATTATGATTAAATACAAAATCTAAAAATCCAATTGTTTGGTAAACATTATCATCGCCGCCAACTCGAACATAAGTGAACATGCTTCTCGGCTGCTGATATGTAAATTTACCAATTGTTAAATCCAATGTATTTTTATCGCCTTCATAAACTTTCACTCTTGTTCCAGAAGTATCAACATTAAATTCTTTCCATTGATCGGCGCTTTGTGCTGCTACGTTTTGAGGTTTGATGTTTAAAAGCTGTATAAATAAATCCTGAATTTTTGAATAAGGTACGTTTGCAGTTTTTCCATTTTCTAAATTCACCTCCCAATAATTTCCTTCTTTATACAATCTTACTTCTTTATGGTTTATGGCTTTAGGATATATTGAAATTGAAGTAACCTTTGCTGTATCAATTGAAACCAGGCTGCTGCGGAACGACCTTTCACCATGGCTTGAATCATAAATTATAAATGCCGCAACAATTACCAGCAAAACTAAAAATATAATTCCTAAGGATTTTATTGAAAGCTTATTAACCATAAATTTCATTCATCCATTTATTTTTTAATCGTTTTCTCCTCTGGTATCTGAAAACTCCGTAAGCAATAATTAAAAGTATCGGGAGTAAAAAGTTTAAATATTTTACTAGCACTTTTGTGCTCTCAGAAATATTAGCATTTAAAGGACGGGAATTAATTCCTTTTGTACGAAGTGAAATTAATCCGGTATCGTCAGATAACCAATCAATTGCATTCGCCATTAGATTCACATTATCCGGATCAAGTTTTTGTGCATTTTGCCCTGAACCGTTCGTTGCAAAATCACCGTTGCCGAAGACAACCATTTTTGAGTAAACTCCATTTTCAATTTTGCCGTCAACCGCAACTGCAACAGGCAATGAAGATAAAGGAAAATCATTTTGAGTCCATTGCTTTGAAACTTGAAAATAAACAGGCGGCTGCTGAATCCCGGATTTATTTGATGTTGAAGCTAAAGTAACATAATGCAGCGAGCTGTCCGCTTTTGTTATTCTAATTGGACTTGTAAATGGCATAAGTACTTGCTCAATTCCTTTTGTAATTGGATGATCAGCAAATTTTGTAATCATCGGAAGATAAGGGAATCTTATCGGCGTATTCATTACAAACATTCCTTGCTGCTGTCTTACCATTACACTTCCGCAGTTTGCATCAATTATAAAATCACCTTGAACATCAATGCCTTTGTTTTTCAGCCAATCATTTATTCCGATATTCACTGCTGATCCGGTTGCATTTTGTAAGTTTCCTTTTACTCGGTCAAGCGCGACTAATATTCTTCCGCCGTGAGAAAGAAAATCATCAAGCTGTTTCAGCAAATCCGGTGCAATTGTATCCTGCGGAGAAAGAATTACAAGCGTTTTATAATCAGTTGGAATTGTTGTTGTATCAGTTAGCTTAACAGTATTAACATCATAAAGAATCGAAAGCTGTTCATCAAGCTGCTGAAGATCACTAAGACTTGGCTCTCCGTTTCCTTGAAGAAAAGCAATTTTAGTTTTGTTCTTAAGCGATAATTTCTTAATTGTAGAAGAAAGCGCATATTCCATTGCTGAGCCTGGCTGAATCAATGGTATCAATTCTGTTCTGCCTTGATATTGCAGAACTGCACCTAGATAAGCACGCTGCTGCTTCATCTGATCCCGCTCGCGAACATTAATCATCACGGGCTGAATACCAGCCTGCTGCGCCTTCATTTCCGTTTCTTGATCTTTGTTGGGATTTACAAAATCATAAACAACTTTACCGTTTGATTCATTACTGTACTCAATCAGCATATCCTTAAAATCATTCCGAACTTGAGCAATATCCGGCGGAAGGTTTTCAGAAAAGTAAGCGGTAACAGTTACAGGTGCATCTAAAGATTTTAATATATCATCTGTTGCTTTACTTAAAGTGTATTGATGACCTTGAGTAAAATCCAGCCTGACAAAAAATCTGTCGGCAACAATATTTACTAAAAGTAAAATGCCAAAAATTAATGCAATGGTTGTATAAACTTTTTGTTTTGTCAGCATAGTTATTATTCTACAATATTTCTTTTTGAAAGAGACGACTCAGCTAAAATTAATCCAAACAATGTAATGCTTAAAAAGAAAATTACATCTTTTGAATCCACGACACCGCGCGATATTGAATCGAAGTGAGTTGAAAGACTTAAGTAACTTAAAATTTCTCCGATCAAACCAGTGAAGTCTGAAGAGAGTACATTAAATATTATTAAGAAAAAAACTCCGATAAATAATGAAAGTAAAAAAGAAACAATTTGATTATTTGTTATGCTGCTTGCAAATAATCCGATGCTGATATATGCCATGCTCATCAAAATTAATCCGAGGTAACCGCACCAAACAGCTCCGTGATCAATCGGCCCCAATGCCCAAACACTTAGGTAATAAGGCAGCGTTAGAAGAAGAGCAATTCCAATCAGCATTAAGCAAGCAAGAAATTTACCGAGAATTACATCCCAATCAGTCACTGCTTTAGTCAATAACAATTCAATAGTTCCGGATTTATTTTCTTCGGCTAACATTTTCATTGTAAGCGCCGGAGTGAAAAAGAAAAGAGTCCAATATGCCACTGAAAAAAATGATTGAAGTGAAGCCTGGCCGACTAAGAAAATATCGGAACCGAAAAGCCACGTAAAAAATCCGCTTAACCCAAGAAAGACGACGATAAGTATATAAGCAGTGAGCGAATCAAAAAATGAACGAAGTTCTTTTAAGGCAATAATCCAAATTTTTTTCATAATAATTAATCAGTAGTTAGTTCTCTAAAAATATCTTCGAGCTTTGTTTCAATCGGTGTTAATTCCGTCAGCACCCAATTTTTCTTAACACACAAATTAAAAATTGCTCTTCTTGAAGATGCACCTTCTTTACTTTGAATAATAAACGCACCTTGATGCTCTTTTACTGGATCTACCATTTGAATTGTATCCAAGGATTGCAGCGATGAAGTTAATAAATCTTGATTTTCAGAATCAGAAATCTGAACACGAAGAACTTCATTTCCTTGAGCTTGTTTGCGTAAAGTCTCAGGAGTTCCATCGGCAACAATTTTTCCTTTGTTGATAATTAAAATTCTATCGCATGTTGCTTCAACTTCCGGAAGTATATGAGTGCTGAGTATAACAGTTTTTTCTTTTCCAAGCTGACGAATAAGTTTTCTGATTTCAATAATTTGATTAGGATCCAATCCGGTTGTTGGTTCATCTAAAATTAAAATTTCCGGATCGTGAATCATAGCTTGAGCAAGCCCGACACGCTGCCTGTAGCCTTTTGAAAGCTCTCCGATTTTCTTGTGTTTCTCTTCATTCAATCCGCAAACGTGAACCATTTCAATAATTTTATTTTGAATTTTACTATTCTCAATTCCCTGAAGCTTACCGACAAAATCGAGATATTCTAAAACCGGCATGTCATAATACAGCGGATTATTTTCCGGCAAGTAACCGATTTTCTTTTTTATTTCTTCGGGATTTGAATGAATAGATAAGTTATTGATTTTAACATCACCTGAATTTGGAGCCATAAAGCATGTAATTATTTTCATTGTGGTAGTTTTACCAGCACCGTTTGGCCCAAGAAAACCTAATATCTCACCGGTATTAACTTGAAATGAAATTTCATCAACTGCTTTTTGAGGTCCGTACTGTTTTGTAAGATTTTCTACAACAATGCTCATTATATTTTATTTTTTGAGTTGTGAATAGATTCGAGCACAAAATAAATAATCACTTTTTTCTCGCTTGTGATTAAAAATATTTTTTAAAGAATGATTTTAGACGAGCCTTTTTCCAAATGGTTCCATATTAAAAATGCATATCACAAAAGCCTGAAAATTTATTTTTTGTAAACAATCTCGCCTTCAACTAAAGTCATAAAGATCGAAAAGTCATTGTCGAATAAAACTAAATCAGCATCTTTCCCAATTTCAATTGAACCTTTTCTATCATCAATTCCCAAAAGTTTGGCTGGATTTTTTGTAACTGTATTTATTGCAGTTTCCAAATTGCAGCCGGTAAATTCCATAAATTTAAGAGCAATGTTTCCTAAGGTCATTGTTGAACCTATTAGTGTTCCATCCAAATATCGTGCAGCGCCGTCTTTCGATTCATATTGCTTTCCGTTGTATATATAAAATCCATCCGGCAAACCGATTCCATGCATGCCGTCAGTGATACAAATGCATCTATCTTTTCCGACTAATTGATAAATTAAATTTACAATGCTCGGATGAAGATGATGCCCGTCGCTAATAATTTGAACCGGAATTTCTTTATTCTCAAATATTGCGGCAAGCGGTCCGGGGACTCTATGATTAAGCGGAGGCATCGCATTAAAAATATGAGTTACATGATTTATTCCCGCTTCAAAGCCTTTTATTGTTTCTTCATAAGTTGCATCCGAATGAGCAAACGAAGCAACTGCGCCATGGCCGCGAAGCTTCTTTATATTTTCCAAATTACCCGGAAGCTCAGGTGCAATTGTCATCATCTTTAAAGCATCTCCGGAAGCTTCAATAATTTCTTCGAGTGCATTCGGATAATCAGCATAAATACTATCCGGCGCTAATCCGCCTTTCTTTTTTATGTTGATGAACGGCCCTTCCAAATGAATACCGAGTAAAGCCGCTCCGCTAAGATTTTTTTCAGTATAATCTCTCATCAATTTAAGATGAGAATTTCCCCAATTTGGTTTTACTACTGTGGTTCCTAAAAATCCAGTCGTTCCGGTTTTTGCTAAAGTTTTAGAAATTGTTTCTAGCGCTTCCAGATTATTATCCAGAACATCCGCACCGCCGGCGCCTTGAATGTGTACATCAATAAAACCGGGAGCGGCAATTTTCCCTTCAGCATCAATAATTATTTCATCAAGATGTTCGTTGGAATCTGATTTTTTTATTTCAATTATTTTTCCGTTTGATATTTTTATATCAGAAAATTCTTTTCCACTAGGCGAATTAAATAACAAACAATTTTTAATAACTATATTTTTTTTCATCGACATCCTTTTAATAAAACAATATCTATCAATTACAATTTCCAAATTACAAAAAATGTTTGCAATAATTCTAATGAACTTTTTTTATTAAACTTTATTGTAGTATTAAAAATGGGATTGTGCTATATTCGCAAAAATATTTTTCAATCCGGATGAGGAATTAATTTGGCAGAAACAAAGCACAACCATCTAGATAGAAGCTTAGGACTTCTTCACGCAACAGCTTCAAATATGGCAACAATGGTCGGCATTGGACCATTCATTACAATCCCTTTAATTGTTTCAGCAATGGGCGGACCGCAGGCAATGCTTGGCTGGGCTGTCGGTGCAATCATCGCTATTTCCGATGGGCAGGTTTGGGCGGAATTAAGCACTGCTCTTCCAGGCGAAGGCGGAACTTATATATATCTTCGTGAAGCATACAAAAGATATTTCGGCAAGCTGATTGCATTTTTATTTATCTGGTCTTTTCTATTAAGCGGGCCGTTTGAAATCGCTTCCGGAATTGTTGGAATGATGGAATATCTTTCTTTCATTTGGCCGTGGCTGACTGGAATAAATATTCGCCTCATCGCCTTTGCCGCAGGAATTCTAACAATAATCCTTCACTACAATAAGATAAAATTTGTCGGCGTAGTTACTGTAATTCTTTGGGCAGTTATGCTGGTAACAGTCGGACTTACAATTGTTGTCGGCATCATTCACTTCAAGCCAGAAGTCGCTTTTAATTTTCCTAAAGGATGGTTCACTTTTTCCTGGGGTTTTGTAATGGGGCTTGGCAGCGCAACTTTAATTGCGATGTATGACCTGATGGGCTATTACAATGTTTGTTATGTTGAAGAGGAAGTGAAAAATCCCGGATACGTTTTTCCGCGAGCAATTATCTGGTCTGTAATTGGAGTAACAATTCTTTATGCAGTTATGAACTTCTCAATCATCGGAGTATTACCCTGGCACGAAGTTGCAAAATCTCATCATATTGTCTCCGATATTTTTAATGATTATTACGGAACCATTCCCGCCGTAATAATTACTCTTCTTGTTGCCATTACTGCTTACGGCTCAATCTATGCTTTGATGATGAGTTATTCACGCCTTCCCTTTGCAGCAGCAAGAGATGGATTTTTCTTCGGTTGGTTGAAAGCGCTTCATCCGAAAAAACATTTCCCGCATTATTCTCTTTTGCTTGTTGGAGGAATAACGTGCGTTGCCAGTCTTTTCAATCTCGATTTTATTATCGCAGCAACTTTGTCTAGCAGAATATTAATTCAGTTTCTTGGACAAATAATCGGCTTAACCATTCTACGCAAAAATGAACCAAACATGAAAAGGCCTTTCAAGATGTGGCTGTATCCGATTCCTTCTGTTGTTGCATTTATAGGTTTCACTTACATTTTCATCAGCTCAGGAATTGAGGCAATAAGTTTGGGATTAGCATGGTTGGTTGTTGGAATTGGTTTCTTTTTATTTTGGGCGAAGAAAACTCACGAGTGGCCGTTTAGAGTTAATCAGTTTGCTTCGAGTAAAAATGAATTTTGAAGTCATATCATTAATTAGAAATATTTAAGATTCATATTTACATTCTAAAATATTTTTAATAATTAAGAGCTGAAAATTTAACAACTTAAGTGAAAGGGGTTCGTTAAATGGAGTATAACTTGAAGATTACTAACTGCAAAAACAAATTCAGCATATAAAGGACTAATTGCAAGCCACCAATGTATAAGCCGCATTCCGCCGTGTATGTATTAGTGTAATAGGGGCAATTGGTTCTATAATATTAGACTAGCTGATTAACACTCTGACTATAATTCATTTTCTCGTACTATTAAATTTTTTTAACTTAAAAAACCTTGGAGAAATTATGGTTAACAATCTCATTTCTTTTTCATTAACCGAACAAGAAGCAACCTCTATTATAGTATTATGGGATGGAACAAACAAAGCTGGCGCAAAAGTAAATTCTGACATTTATTTTTATTCGTTACAGACTCCCCAGAAGACAATTATTGAAAAAATGATTTTAACTAAATAATATATATGTAGAGACGCATAGCAATGCGTCTCTACTTTTGTTATAAGCATATGGCTTGTGCAAATTTTGAATAAAAATGATTTCAAAGGTTATTACTAATGAAAATAAAAAATGCAATTAAATTACTTTCTTATTTATTTTTTATTGTATTCATAAGCTGCAAAGATAAAGGAACAGAAACGTTACCAACAAAAAGCCCAAGAGATTATACGTGGACAGCAGATACTATTACTTATTCAGGTAGTTTCATACAAACTTGGATTCTGGATATTTGCGGAAACACTTCTGATGACATTTATGGTGTTGGCATTACAAATGCTATCGGGATTAGTACAGTAATGTGGCATTATGATGGGAAGAGTTGGGCTGATGTTAACTTAAGAGATACTTATGGTATTTGAGTTACACAATTAAGTTCTGTTTATGGCTTTTCATCTAATAACGTGTGGGCTGCCGGATATGCAGGCGATCTCGGTTCTCCAAATTCAGGTTTAATTATACATTATGATGGCTTAAAATGGAGTGAAGAAAATATAATTAAAGGCGGTGCCCTGAATGATATTTGGGGCAGATCGCCGAATGATATTTGGGCTTGCGGTTTTTGGGGAACGGTTTATCACTATGACGGAATAAAATGGAGTAAAGATTCTATTTCGGTTTATAATCCCCAAAGGTCAGAATTTCAACTCTTAAGTATAGTAGAATTTAAAAATATAGTTTATGCAACTGGTGTAAAATATGAAATTTCTACCGGTTCGACATACTATTTTTTCAAACAAACGAATAATACTTGGCAGATAGTTGACAGCCTTGCTAGTGGTTCTAATACTCTCAATTGGGGAACAAGGTTTTGGTTAAGCCCTGAAGGTAATCTTTTTTCCTTTGCTTCAGGTATATATCGTTAGAATGGGAACACTTGGAAAAATGTTTATTATAGTTCATCAGTGATAAGTGCTCTATATGGTACCAGCGAGAAAAACATGTTTGCAGTAGGGGACTTTGGGAAAGCATATCATTTCAACGGTAGCGATTGGTATCAGTTTAAACAATTAGATAATGAAAACATTGTTTATACAGGCGTATGGACAGATGGCAACGCAGCATTTATTTGCGGCTTTACTACAGACAGCTACCCGCAAAAAACAATTATTTGGCATGGGAAGTAAAAATATGTAGAGAGGGGATATCAGCCACGCCGCGCTCGAGGCTAGACGGGTATCCCGTCTCTACGTTTAAAGACGTGCTTTCAGTTCATCAATTGTAATATCAAAGTGGCTGGCAGCCCATTTAATTTCTGATTTATTTTTTAGCCAAATCAACTGCGGCGATTCATGCTTCACTTCCAAATCTTCGGCAATTTTTCTGCTTACGTCTTTTGCTTCAATTACATTTACCTTTACAAATTTCAATTTGCTTTCATCCGGAAGCTTTGAATACCATAAATTAAAGTCTTGTTCAACCATTGCGCTGATTGAACAAACCGGGCTGTACTTAAAAATAATTAATTCATCAGCAGGAGAAAGCTCATTTCTTATTTCTTCCCACTGCTCAACATTTTTCAATTTAACTATGCTATTCATTTGAATTTCCATTAAGATATTTTCTGCGACCTAAAGTTAGAAAAATCATTTCGCTCCAAAAAGCTTTTTAAAATACTCGGTATTATTCATACCGGAAATTTTTTTCGTTTCTTCGTCCGGTTCCTCTTTCTTCAAAATCATTTTAATAAAATCTTCACTCGAAATTACTTCGCAGCTGCACTTCCGAGCAAAATCTTTTAAATTATCATCCGAAGTTACTACTGCGATATTCTTACTGTTCGTTTCAGATTCAATCTCCTGTTTTATCTTTTCGTCTGCAATTTTGCTGCTGCTGTAAAAAATTTTAATCAAATCAAGCTTAATTGGGATTCTTTCGTAACCGTCGTAGTGAAGCGAAATCTTAACTTGTTTACCTCGAAAAAAATCTTCAATTAAATATGCAAGCTTTTCTCTCGGCGTTTGTTTGTCCTTCTTCAAAAGCATTTCAAACTTTTTGATTTTATGAATTACATTATTTCCGTCGATGATATAATGCTTCATGGTTTATTTGCCATTGTAAAAATCTCCGCGCTTGGTAATCTTTAAATCTTGAAGCTGCGGCGCCTTCACTCTTATCTCTAAATAATATCCGCTGAATGTGCCGACAGGATTCCATGTAAAATTCATCAACCAGCATTCAAGGTCACGGGAAATTCTAATTTGAGGAGCAGTGAACTGTTTATATTCAAAATCATATCCGCTTGTAACAGAAAACTTCCACTGCTTGGTTAAATTAAAATCCAAACTTCCGCTAATATTTGAAGATCGAAACGGCGCTAAAGGATTTGTCTTCGATAAAGTGTAATTATAACTTAACGACAGACTCCAAGGAATTGTGAAGTCCGGTTCTTTGTTATTATAAATTCCCTGGTAAACATTATTCTGATCAGGCATAAACGCTTCACTTTGAACTTGCTTATTTTCGCTTCCCGATTCTTCCGATTTGAGTTTTTCCCCGGAAAGGCTTGTTGAAACTGAGAAACTAAAGTTTGTTAATCTTGCAATTCCTTTGCCTTCGTTGATAAGAAATTTATTTATATCAACAGCATAATTTTGTCCAACCACAGCATAATCATAAAGTGAAAAAGTTGATGAAGCATTAAAGTTGAACCAGTCTCCAATCTGTGTTCTGCCGGAAATTGTGAACGGCGAAAATCTTAAGCTATCCGCAGCAAAATTATAATTTATTCCGGCATTCAAGTTCAGCAGTTGAATTTTCTTTTCTTTCGAAGTAGTATCTGAAGGATCGACAGCGGTTTTCATTTCAAAAACGTTTCCTAAAGACAAACCAATATTCTGCTGCTCTCCTCCAATATTTGGAATGAAAACTTCATTCTGATATTTATTGTACTGAATTGACTTTCCTGCTTGAGTCTTATAGCTGCCGTAATATCCCCAGCCGTACTTTGTAAAATCCGGTGAGTAGAAATAATTAATTGATGGCGTAACAATTTGCCTTATTGCGCTTATGCCCAAAGCGTTTGGCTGGAAAATTCCATAAAATTTTGTTGATGCAGAAACGCCTATTTGAAAAGTTCGCACTTGACTTATTTTATGAATTGTATTTGTAACAATTGAATCGCCGCTGCCATCAGCTTTCATTCCGGCTGAATACATTTCAATCTGCTTGTTAAACCAATCTTCGGTGTAAGAAAAGTTTGGCGAAATATTGAAGTACCCGATTTTCGGCGAAGCGCTTGCATTTATTTGATGTTGAATTCCGCCTTTAACATCAAGCTGCCCTCCGGATTTAACGCGTTGATTAGTAAACTGCCCGTTGTAATCAAAGCCAATTAGTTCATACCATTTTTGATCGCTAAAGTTTCCATCACGCTTAAAAGGATATTGATGAGGAATATAAAAAGTTAAGCTTGGAAGATATTCGGTAATGTTGCCGGATTCCAGATCCTGACTTCGGCTGTAACTCATAGTTAAACTATTGCCGGATTCATCCCAAGTTTTGGAAAGTGTGGCGTTTGAATAAATGTTATTAGTTAAAGCTTCATTAAGATTGTAGGTAGTATTTTGGATATATGATTTACCGGAAACAAATTGAAGATTTGCATCTAATCTTAATGTTGGAGTGAAATTTTCATGATGCATCAAACTTAAATTCCACTCTTTATTCGAACTTGTGCCAAGGCTGCTTTCAGATTTTAATAGTTTATAACCTAAATTAATAGTTCCGCTGTAATCATAGCGTTTGTTATATCTGAATCGACTGTACAAACCAAAACTGCCGCGGGTATAATAATCGCCGGTCATATTCAAATCGAGATAATCATTTATTGCCCAGAAATATCCGAAGTGAGAAAAGTAAAAACCATAATTTGCATCTTGCCCGAAAGCTGGAGGAATAATTCCAGATCTTCTTCCTGACTGCAAAGGAAAAACTCCGAACGGTAAAGGAATTGGAAATGGAACACCGCCGAAGTAAAGCCAAATCCATTCTGCATCAATTTCTTGTTTTTGGATTACTTTCATTTTCGGCGAATAAAAATAATAATGCGGCGGCGTTACAGTACAAGTTGTAAAAATTCCATCTTGAATAAAAAAAGTATTTTTATCTACCTTTTTAATTTTCTCACCCGAATAAGTTGAGCCTTCTGTTTTTGTTTTTGCATAAGTAATGTAACCTTGCGTTGTTTTAAAATTATAAATCATTGTTTCGCCGTCATAAACTTCCCCGCCTTGTGAAAGTACGGGTGTGTCTTTAAATTTACCAGGCAGTGAATCATTAGGCACTCCTGAAGCATCAACATCATGAGTTACAAAATTAACGGAAATGTTAGCGCTTTTAAGATCGGTATCTTTGTATTTCAATTCGCTATTCCCAAAAAGATTCATTTTTTTCTTATTGATAAAAAAGAATAATGAATCTTTTGAACTTGAATAAATAACCGTATCTACATCGTAAGTTTTTTTCTTCGCCAAAGTATCTGGAGGCGCTAATGAAGTTGTATCTGAAGCAATCAAAGAATCTTTTTGTGCTGATTTAATTCGATCTTTAGTTTTTAGCAAAATAGAATCAGCACTCTGAGCAAATACTAAATCAAAGCTTGAAAGGAGTAAAAATATTGAAAGAAGAAATTTCATATACAATTTTAGAAAATTTTCCTTTATCCTTTCAATTGAAAATTATTCATGATTTATAAAAGACTAAAGCAGATGCGCCTTTAATACCGGCATCATTTTTTAATTTTGCTGGAAGAACTTTGATTCTTTTTTTAATAGGTTTCAGAACTCTGGAAATTATAGTCTGTTCAATCGAATCAAACAAAGGCTTTCCAAATCCCGCGACTCCTCCGCCAATAATAAATGTGCCAATATCAAATGCATTAGCAGTTGAAGCAAGCGCTGCGCCTAAATACAATCCTAAATTTTGAATAATTGATTTAGCATATTCGTCATGATCCTCCGCGGCTTTCTGAATTATTAATGGAGTAATTAAATTCAGATCATTATTAATCAATTTCCAAATTTTGGAATCTTTGTGAGCGTTAATTTCATTTTGGACTCTCTTAACTAAATAATGGTTTCCGACATAAGTCTCAACACAGCCAAACGAACCACAATTGCATTTCGGGCCGTTGATATCAATTGAAGTGTGGCCTATTTCTCCCGCGCTTCCGATTTCACCTCTAAAAAGTTTTTGCTTGTAAATAATACCGCCGCCAACTCCGGTTCCAAGCGTTATCATAATGAATGAATCTATTTTTTTACCAGCACCAAAAATCATTTCTCCAATTGCCGCAACATTAGCATCATTTTCTACATGTACTTTCATCTTAAATTCTTTTTGTAGAATTTTTCCAAGATTCACTTTATTCCATCCAGGCAAATTTGGAGGATTTTCCACAGTGCCTTTTTTGGAAGCAACTACACCAGGCGCACCAATCCCAATTGCCTGAATTTTCAAATTATTTTTAAATAATAATTCTTTAATACCTTTTTTAATTTGAGAGATTACTTTATCCGGCCCTTGATCAGCAAGAGTTTCTAAAGAAATTTTTTTAATTATTTTCCCTTTTTGCGATACAATACCGATCTTCACATTTGTTCCGCCAAGATCGACTCCAACAGCATATTTTTCTGACTTCGGCATAAATTGATCCTATCAAAAATTAAATTAATCTACAATATGAATTTAACACTAAAGGGAATATTATTAAAATCAAAACGAAAGGAATGTTGAAAATCAATTTAGATTAATAAAAATTTTTGAACTATTTAAATTAAAAAACCTGCTTTTTTCGTTTTATGAAACAAAAAAGCAGGTAAAATATTAAATCTTTACTCAATTAGTTAATGCGTGAAACTTTTATCTTTCAAAATTATATAATTTTATTTCCTATTAGAGTGCCTATTCATCAGGAACACGAGTTGCCTTAAATGAACCGGATACCGAAATTACTGATGAAGATACTATTTCTTGTGTACTTCCATTAAACGAACCTTCTATAGTTTGACCGACCGTTCCATATTTGATAACACTGGTTTGTCCCGTTGCTTTTGGAACACAATATTTATTATTTCCGGAAGAATTATAAAAGCTTACAATTACTCCATTCATAAATGAAGAATTCTGATTGAACTCTTCCCACTGATAATTTCCGGTTGCTGTACCTGCAAAAGCAACAACTACTAAAACTGAATCACTGCCGCTCTTACCATAAAATATGCAATTTGTAACTTGATCAGTTGAAGAGTATGCTGCCATTCCAATACTGAAATTGATTACTGTATTATTGTATCCGCCTCCATTTAAAGTAATTGAACCGGCGCCGGTTGTTTGATCACCAGCTGCCACAGGGTTGCTATCACTTTTTTTTGAACAGCCAGAAAATAAAACAAAAAGTGAAATTGAAAAAACAATCACAATTCTAAAAAATATCTTACCCATTTCTGCCTCCTTTTAAAAGTTATTAATTAATGTTGATTTTTACATAGCACACAAAATATAAATAGATCCTTTTTAAAATAACTGAAGATCATATGTTTGGAACAATGATTTATATTTTTTTAAGTTATTGTCATAGGGGAAAAAATTGCAACACCAACTTTTTTAACATAAAAAATAATTTATTAAAATGCATCTAAATATTAATTATAAAATATTTTTAATATCCCAATTAGGAACAATTCAAAAAAAATCTTAAAACGAAATCAAATCTCATTTTGGTAACTTTTTTTTCTGTAAGAATTGGATTTTCAAATAATTTTAAAATGGTATAATAGTTGAATATTTAAAAGAAAAATTAAGGTAAAAAATGGTTTTAACTGAAATAATTATTGATTCTTTTGTTTTGTTTGCTGCAATATTTTTAGTAATAGTAACTGTATCTTATGTTATTTATAAGCTTCGGAGGAAGAAAAAAAGAGAAACTTCTGTAAACCAAACTTATGTGAAACTAAGGGATGATGGGTTAAAGCGAACAGGTCAATTTACGAATGTTCAATTTGCTGACAACAATAATTATAATTTGAATTATTATTCATACAGCGATTCTTTTGACAACGGAAACAAAATCGAGATAAATAACACACCACCGCAATATACTTCTAAACACCATTCGGAGAATGCTAAGTTTAGAAGGAAAAGCTATCATAGTCATAAATCAAATAGTTCAATTAAAAAAATATCTTACAAGTAAGTTTCGGGATTGGAATAATTCTTAATTAGTAAATTCTTTACTTATAATTTTTAATTTTCCCGGATAAGTAATTTCACCAATAGATGTCGAAACAGATGGCTGCGCATAAAGAATTATTTTTGATGAATGATTTTTTTCGCCAGAAAGTGCAAGCACAAGATTTAACAGTTGATCATAATCTTTATCTTTAAAAAATTTCATCAAATCAATATCAACTCTGATTGGAATATTTGTAATTTCGCCTGTTCCGGGAATTGAAACCGGATTATTAATATTCCCGCTAATTGTTTCCTTATTATCAATATATAAACTCCATGGTAATGATTGCAGTGCAATGTCCTGCTTTGGATAACCTCCCGTTCCATCGTTAGGATTTTTAGCTTCAACATTAATCAAGAATGAAACTGGAAAAGATCTATTTGCAAATGCAGAAGTAAGTTTTAAAACCTCAAATGGACTAAAATCTTTTACGCTTGTTTTCCCTTCTAATGAAACTCCGTTTAAGGAAAAATTATCAACTATCCCAATTTTAAATTTTAATCTAGATACATTTACAATTGACTTATAAATACTGCAATTTAAATCAGTGAAAATAATTATTGCCGATAATAAAAAAATTATTTTTTTCATTGCTTAATAAGTTTTTGCGATTCTTCAATCTCCTTAAGAATTAATTGTGCAACTTTTAATGCGCGCAATCCATCTTCCCCGGAAACCACCGGACGCTCTTTTTTTATTACAGAATTTACAAAAAGTTCCAGCTCATATTTTAAAGCGTTAATTTCTTTTATCTCCGGCTGTTCATAAATAACACGTTTCTTTTTTTCGCCAATTCCAATTTCGCCAAAAGAAATTAATCCGCTGCTAACTTTTTCTTCCAAAGGAATAAGTCTGTACACTTCCGAAACGCCGGTAATAAAGTCTAAGGCAATATAATTATCGCGCTGGAAAATTCTCATCTTCCTCATTCTCTTTTGAGAAATGCGGCTGGCAGTTACGTTTGCAACTGCGCCATTCTCAAATTGAATTCGTGCGTTTGCAATATCAATATTATTTGAAACCACAGCTACACCGCTGGCTGCAATATCTTTAACTTCGCTTTTTACAAGACTTAAAATTATATCGATATCATGAATCATTAAATCTAGAACTACTGCTACATCTGTTCCGCGGGGATTAAACTGTGCTAATCTATCTGTCTGAATAAACATCGGTTCTATAATATATTTTTCCAGCGATATGAGTGCCGGATTAAATCGCTCAACATGTCCAACTTGCATTATAAGTTTTTTTTCTTCAGTCATTTTAACAAGTTCTTCAGCTTCTTGAATTGAAACAGTAATCGGCTTTTCAACAAAGACATGAATATTTTTTTCTAAACATCTTTTTGCAACTTCATAATGTGCGCTTGTTGGAGCGGCAATTGATACCGCATTTACTTCATTTAATAAATTATCAACCTCATCGAATACTTTAACTCCAAATTCATTACCTGCATTTTGCGAAGCAGTTTTGTTAATATCGAAAATTCCTACTAACTCGCAGTTTTCTAACTGCTTGTATAATTTGATGTGAAATTTTCCGAGATGTCCAGTTCCTATAACTCCAATTTTTAATTTTTCCATTTTATTCACTTCTTATTTGTTGATAACCAATTATTCTATCATAACCTCCGTAATTCGGATCGTTATAATAAAGAAAAACACTATAAATATTTTTTGTGTCCCAATTATTTCCTTCAAGTGTAACCCAATCAGCACTCAATAAATTACCGTTGTCCAAATTTGCAATAACATATTGATAATCATAGATCCCGCGTTTAAGAGGAATTGTAATTGAATATAAGCCGTAATTATTAGTTAACTGATAATCGGAAGAAATCTTCCAATTATTAAATGCACCGACTAAATAAATTCCGCCAGGCACTTCACTTGGCGGACGAATTGTAAATGTGACATTTAAATAAGTTGCATAATCATCACTAAAATTTGTAAGGATTGATCCGCCATTAAGATCTGGTTTGCCCAAAGTAAAAAATCTAGAATAGTCAACTTCATCTAAGTGAGCATTTACATCCTTGCTCTGAAAAATATTTGTATTTCTTAAATCTACTTGACGGTATTCATTGCCGGGCAAAATATCTCTGGCAATAAACGAAAATTTTCTATTACCGTCCCAATAAAATTGCCTAACATTTGTATTACCGCTGCGGTCAACAATAATCGGATAATCAATTTTATGATTATCAATTATTTCAACTTCATTAACGTTGCCAGGATAAAGGTCATTTGGCAAATTAAAGTTTGTAGTAATATTAAAAACCTTTGAAAGGTCTGAGGGAAAATAAATTTTATCTTCTAGCTGCTCTTTCTTCAAAGTATCTTGAATAGCAACAGCCGGATAAACCACATAAAATTTTCCGGTTGCATAAACAACTGAAGTATCTTGAGAATCGGTTACATAAAATCGCCACTTGCCGGAAAATGGAAAATCAACATAGCCTCTTGAGTCCGGAAAACTTCCGACGTAATGATATTTTGCTTCTTTCACAGTTGTAGGAAGTTTTGCAAAATCCAATCTGTAACCGATATTTTTTCCTTGGTTGAAAAGAAAGATGTTGTTATAAGGATTCCAGTTTCTATCGCAAAATCTAAAGACGATATCAAGGTTCGGCAAAAATTCTGATTGAACATCAAACTCAATTGTTAAATGCTGTGCGCCGCCGTTTCCCGGTGTAATAATCGGTAAGGAAGTTTCGTCATTATCGCCGTATGATTTTAAACTTTTTATTACTAATGATTGAGGAAACGCCTGAAAAACAAAAAGGACTAAAAACAAGAAAACTTTATATTTCAAAATTTCTCCTTGTCAGAAGTTAAAAATCTCAACGCACTTTATTGAATTGTACGGGATAAAAATTTTTACAAGCTCTTTTTCTCTTTCAGCTTCAAGCATTATTCCTTCGTCAAAAACGCCTGAAAGCCTGCCGCTCTTAAAAACAATTTCATAAATGGGAGTGTTAGATTTAGTATCCATTGTCAGCCCATAATTTTCATTCATGGTAACATTTAAAGTTTGCCCCACAAACTGTTTCCATTCAAGTTTCATATTTATTGCCTTATAATAAATCGTTTATTGCTTGCTTGAATTTTTCCAAGTCTTTACAATGATAATATTTTTTTAGAAACTGAGCCGCAAGAATTTTATCGCCAGCAGACATATAATTCGCATACACGGCTGCAATTGCTGCCTTTATTGATTCGGTAGTATTGCAATCTTCGGAATTCGAACTAAAATAATCATCAATTACATCGATTAACTTTTCATTTTCAGATATGAAGATATTATATACTTCATCGTTAACAGAAAATACTTCTCCTTTTTCGTATATCCAGCAGTTTATCGGTACAAAAGTATCTTCGATGTTTTTATTTAGGGTATCAAACTTAGCATTTCCTGTAACAATTATATTTTTATTTGCTTCTCTGGAAAAATAAATACTAGGCTCAAAGTAACCGGAAGAAATTGAATCGGCAACATAGAAAGAATCCGCAGTATTAAAAATATAAAGCGTGAATAAACTTCTGGCGCTGTCTTTGCTTTCATCAATTACCAAAAGTTCTTTATTTCCATCGGCATCAAAATCGGAAGTTAGAAAACGCGGATTATTAAAATTCATTTCAAGAAATATTTTCCCCGATTTATCAGCCGCATCAAGTTTCGAATTTTCAATCTTTACGTTGTATTTATTAAAACTAAAATTTCTTGTTTGGCTGTAACTATTAAATCCAAGTGTTAAAAAGATTAAAAGGGATATGAGTATTTTCATCAAATAAAATAATTGGTAATAAACGTTTGAAATATAATTTATTCCAAACAATATAGCACTCTAATATTTCCTGAAAGGTTAAATTTATTCATGTTCATAAAAACTTCTGGTAAATAATCTTAATTCTCTCTAATTTGTTCATACAAAATTTTAAATAATAGGCGCACTTATAAAATTTGAATTCATTTCTTCTTCTAATCTTAATAAACTTTAAGGGATTTCTATGAAAACTATATCACTAAAAATTATTTTTATTGTTGGAATAACAATACTTATTGCCTCAAATGCTTTTTCTCAGGAAGCTTATAATCTTCAATATAAATTTTCCAAAGGAAAAAATTATTTATATAAAAATTATACCGATGTAAGCTCCACCCAAGAAGTAATGGGACAAAAAATGAAGTTCAATACAAATTCGCAAAGTGTTTTAAGATTTCAAGTAAATAACGTTGCTGAAAACGGCGATGCGGATATGACTGTTTCATTCGATTCTTTAACTGTAAGAACTTATATGATGGGAAGGGATACTACTTTGGATCTTTCAAGTTTAATCGGAAAAAGAGCTAAGGCAACTGTTACCCCTTTAGGTGAAGTTAAAAATTATGAAATGATTGATCCGATAGATGAAAAATTTCAAATGATGTCTATCTCTCATCAGATCAGTCAATTCTTTGCTCAACTTGCCGGAAATAAAATTAAAGAAGGCGAAACTTGGAATAACAACCGCATCGATACGGTCAAATCAATGGGAAGCACAATAACAGATACTATGAATTTTGTTTATACTCTTGCCGGTAAAGAAACAAAACTTGGACATGAATGTTTTAAAATTCCTTTTACTACAAATTTAACAATGCACGGAAGCGGTAATATGCAGGGTATGGACTTGTATATTGACGGCACCGGAAAAGCAACCGGCACAGTTTATTTTGATGTGAATTCAGGTTTGATTGTCTACAGCGAAACAAATATGGATAGCAACATGACAATGTCAACTTCAGGCGAGCAAAGCATGGTTATACCAATGACTCAATCAACAAAATCAACTCAAACATTAGTCAGCGATTAAATTCTTAATCACAAAATTAAAAGCCGGTCTAATTTTTTAACCGGCTTTATTCTTAGCAAATCCAGAAATATTTTTAGATTACCTTCTCTACTTCCCATGCCAAACAATTGTCTTTTGCGGGTAGCCATTTGTTGTAAAGCCGCATATAAACGCCTCGTTGCCGTCTGTCCATACGCCTGTATAAACAATATTTTCATTTTTTAATTGTTGAAACTGGTACCAATCGCTACCGTTATAGTGATATGCTATTCCATAATTCCCAACAGCAAAAACATTTTGCTCACTTGTTCCATCTAAACTTTCAAGTGCATAAGGTTCTAAGAAAACATCATCCCAGCTATTTCCATTCCATTTGAATACACCGTCCCGAAAAGAAAAAAGATTTCCTTCTGGACTTTCCCATAATTTTGTTCCCCACGCAAATGTGCCTGAGCCACTTACAAGACTGTCTATTATCTGCCAGGATTTGTTTACTTGCTTAAAAAAATAATAGGTAAACCCGATTGAATTTTCATATTTTACACCTGTTGCATAAGCAATGTTTTTTGATTCTCTTATATTTAAGAGTTGAAACTCTGCGCCTTGAGGCATATAAACAGAGAGAGAATCTTTATCCCATTTTGTACCGTCATAATGATAAACAATTCCCCAAAAGCCGCAAGCCCAAATATCATTTGGCGAGCTACCACAAATATCATTCAGAGCACCGCCTTTAATTATATTCGCTTCACTCCATTTTGATCCATCGTAATGTATAATAGCCCCAGAGTTTGGAGAACCAAGATCACCCCGCCAGCCCACAGCCCATATATCATTAGATGAAAAACCATAAATACAAGATAGTACTATTGGATTAATTCCAAAGACATCTAACTTGACATCAGTCCAGCTATTCCCATCATAATGCCATATAGTAACTGCAGAAGCATTATTAAATCCGACGCCATACACATCATTTGGAGAACTGCCCCATATTGTGAGCATCTCCGTTTGATTATAACTTCCCGGATAATAAATTGTGTCTGCTATCCAAGTATATTCTCTTGGGTTCTTATTGGGTTGTGGTTCTGTTCCTTTTTCATGGCATGCACTAATTATAGGTAGCACTGCTATTAACGATAATAAAAGAATATTTTCTAATTTCATATTTAACCTAATTTAATTTTTTATAATATTTATTATAAAGCAGCTCAAGAATTAACTTAAGCTGCTTTATATTTAATCTCTATTTTGTTAGGATCATTTTTTCAATAATTTTTTTGTCCGGCGTTTGAAGCGAATAAAAATAAATGCCGGAGTTTACCTTTGCGCCGGCATTGTTTGTTCCATCCCATATTATGATGTAACTACCTTTTGGAACATAATTGTTTAAAAGTTCTTTAACTACTCTTCCAAGAACATCATACACAATCAAATGTAAGGGTTGATCTTCTGGTATTGTAAAATTTATCTTTGTTGATGGATTAAATGGATTAGGAAAACAAGTTAACGAATAGTCCTTAATCTCCGAGCTGTTAATATTATTATTAAGTGTTAAAGCAACTTTAGGTGCTATCTCACCGTAAATAGCAAGCCAATCAGGAGTTGAATAAGTGCTGTCAATAGAATAAAACTCTCTAACATCATACCAAAGAAGATCATGTGTATAGCTTGCATCTAAAAGATAATCATAATCTACATATGTTTGAATGTTCCGTCCAACCGTTGTCAATAAAACAGGGCCTGACCCTCCTTTAACATTTCTCCATATTTGGTATTTAGTCACGTTTGTGTTAGGGTTATCTGTCCAGCGTAATGTAATCGGTTGTCCATAATTAATATCGTTATGTAAATTTTTACCATAATTTACGGGAGTTCCTTTAAAATATGCAGTATAAGTATGATGGTTTGTAGGAAAGAAATCATGAACAGGATTAGTTCCACCGTTATCGCTCCAATGATCAAAATCGTAGTATATTCCGTTTATAGTCTGATCAACTGCACCTCCTGTTATATTAAAATAAATTTCTTTAACTGGAAAACTAGGAGTTGGTGAATTATACTGAGTGCCGTTTACTTTTATAACTCCGCCGTTGCCTGCATCAGTAAAATGATTTTGAAAAATAATATTACATTCATGTAGAAAAATTGCTGTATATGTTCCATCGCCATCACTTGTATGAATATCAAATGGATTAATATAATTGTTACCGCTTGAAGGGGCATGCCAATTATAAAACCTCATCCAATAATTATTTTGTTTTGCTTCATCCCAAACATACATTTCAAAAGCTTGAAGAGTATGAGGGAATGACCATTCTCTCCAGGAAAATGGAGAAATTCCTGATAGTGGTACATTCTTATACATTCTGCCATCTACAGAAATACTATCCCCCTCAAAGTTTGCATTAACTGTAACTGAATGATATGTGTTATAAAGTGCGGTCATCGCTTGGTTATCACAGTCGCTAATACCGGATAACACTCTGTTAGGAGTAACGGTATGCATAGCACTTAAATCATCCGAATCATTATGTACATCTGTCCCAGTAAAAATATTGCCTATTTCGTGTAATGCCATTGTTAAAAACCAATAGCGATATGTTCCGCACGGAGCTTCAAAAGAAAATACTGTACCTAAATCAAAAGTAATATATTGATTAAGATATCTACCACCATTACCAATATTATCAAAATTTACGGTAAAATCAGGATTAGCACTTTCATCATTGCGACTTACTGAAATATGCGCAGCGATACCCCAGTCAGTGAAAGCTGTCTGAACAGCAGTACTTATATATGATTTTTTCTGGTCTTCAGTATAAGTTAAACCATAAAACATAGATCCCCATCCACCAGTAGGCCATACTATTTTATATATATAAGGTCTAGCGGTTAGGTTTTTGTTCCAACTGCCAGGCCAGCAATTTTGTGCAAGGCTTTGACCCGCAATAAACAATATAATAAATAATAACGACAAAAACTTTTTCATTACTTTTCCCTTTCTTAATTTTTAATAAATATTAAACACTCGATCCATAAAAAAAATAAGTGGAAGCGGCTGTAAAAAATATACAGCCGTTTCACAGATTAATGCCCGCTGAAAGAGCATTTAACAGCCGCTTCATTATTCTGTATTGTGTTATAACAGCATAACGTTCGGCGAATTATTCAGCAACAACAGCATTTACTTAGCCGCCTGTTGTTTTCTAACAGGTTTTTTCCTCTCGGATTTACGAGTGCCGCCAAGCTGTTCTATTTCGTTTGCGTCTTCGCCAAATGCGGCTTTAGCTCCCAAAAGTACTTTGCTGCTGTATTCGTTTAGCTTTGCTTCCTCATCAGTTATGCGGTTACCTAATGCATCCGCCTGCTTAAGCAGTTGATTGTATTCAGTCAGCAGGGAATCACATAGATCAATTTGAGCTTTCATTTCTACTGCTGTAAAAATAGAACCGTCTCCACCGTAATTAACAGTCTTCTCTCTCGTCCTATCTATTTCAGTCATTGCAGTAAGCTTATCCTTAGCCCTCGCCAATGATTTGGAAGCTTTTCGTTCGGGAAATGCCATTTTTCTTTTCCTCCTTTCTGCATGTTTATTAGGGTTGATAAATATCCTTTATTAGTATCGGTAATTTTACTCTGTTATAATAGCTTCTATGCGGAAGTTTCTTAAAACTGATAAATACTAATAAAGAACTATATTAGAAAATTTTCTTTGTTTTTAGGTCATTTTTGATGTTTCCGTACCTTTGTTTCTTTGTTCCGTACCTACGGAACGTTTCTCTATACCTACAAATCATCCATTCGTACCTTCGGTTAGTCTCTCCATACCTCCGGTTGATTGTTCAGTAGCTACAGTATATTATTCGCAACGTTAGATTGATTACTCCGAACCTTTGATCTGTTCCTCAATACCTTTGGAGAAACTATCTGTATGTTAGAATCATTTCTCAACTCCTTCGTTTAGACTAAAAGAACATACAACTCTAATCTCCAAATCCACTGAAAAAAACTACAGAGATATGAGTACTTACATCATGCTAATCATCTGTTTTACTTAGCTAAGAAATTATTTTACTAAAGAAGTCAGTATTTAAAAGAACCTGATAAAAAAGAGCGCATGAAAAAGTACATGCATCTGTTTCTTTATGATTATCAGTAAGGAAACAAAAACATTTTCGATATTCTATTTATTGCTTTGAAAGAATTGGAAATCTCCGTTAAGAGAATTTTGAATTGGACCACTATTAAGTACCCTTTGTCAATAGTTCGTTTAAACAATAATTGTAAAACAAAAACTCTAAATCAAACTAACCAAATTGAAAATTAATTACAAGAAGAAATTTCTTTTAAGTGGAATACCATTAACACCGGACTTCAAGTCCGGTGTTAACGATAAATATATTTACATTAATAACTGAAATTACACCGGCTGTTCGTGAGTTAAGCAGTGAAGTGTTCCTAATCCCCAAACTAAATCAACTGCGTGAATACCGATGACTGGCCGATCTTTTATTAATTCCGAAAGAATTCCTAACGCTGTTTTATCATTTGGATCATTAAAAGTAGGAACAATAACAGCAGCGTTTGAAAAATAAAAATTCGCATAGCTTGCCGGCAGTCTTTGTCCTTTAAATATTACCGGCTCTGGCATCGGAAGTTCAATCGCTTCAACTTTAGAACCATCTTCAAGCTTCATGCTTTGAAGCCGCTCTTTATTCTCTTGAAGCAATTTATAATTTTCATCTTTAGAATTTTTTTCTTGAACAAGCACGACTGTTTTCTTATTTACAAATCTGCAAAGGTCATCAACGTGTCCGTGAGTATCATCGCCTGCAATTCCTTTTCCAAGCCAAAGAACGTTTTTAATCCCAAGAAATTTCTTAAAAATTTCTTCGTAATCTTTTTTCGTAAAGCCGGGATTCCTTACCTGAACTTTATCATCCATTAAACATTCTTCAGTTGTAATCAGCGTTCCGTTTCCATTTGTATCAATTGAACCGCCTTCAAGAACAACTTGATTTCCTTTATGTTCTGCGGTGATTCTTTTTATTCCAAGTTTTTCTGAAATGAACTTCGGCAGCTTTTCATCTTTTTTGCAGTTGGAATATTTTGCCCATCCGTTAAATTTAAAATTCACTAACTCAACTTTACCGTTGCTTTTAACAAACGCCGGACCCGAATCGCGCATCCAACCTCTATCGGTTTTCAAATGATAAAATTCAACCTTGCTTAAATCAACTTCAGATGAGATTAAAACAGATTTTGCTTTCCGTTCATGTTCTTTTGATTCAACAACAATCCTAACAATTTCTCCGCGGGAAATTTTTTTTACAATCTCCGCATAAACCCATTGAATCGGTGTGAACTTTCCCGGCCAGTCTTCTTTGTTGTGCGGCCATCCAAGCCAAGTCGCTTGATGAGGTTCCCATTCGGCTGGAATTCTGTAATTCATAATTTAATCCAAAAATCTTTTTTCAATCCCGGAATAAGCGTCGATTCTTCTATCACGCAGGAAAGGCCAATTGCGGCGTATGTATTCAATTCTGCTCAGATTAATCTCCGCATAAATTATTTCTTCTTTATCTTTTGATCCTTGAGCAATAATAACTCCTTGAGGATCTGCAACAAACGAAGATCCCCAAAATTCAATTCCGGCAGAATCGTCGGAATCTTTTTCTAATCCGACTCTATTTACCGCGGCAACATAAACTCCGTTTGCTATCGCGTGTCCTCTTTGAATTGTCATCCATGAATCAAACTGCGCTTGCCCGTGTTCTTTCTTTTCATTCGGGTGCCAGCCGATTGCAGTCGGATAAAATAAAATGTCGGCACCTTTAAGCGCAGTCAATCTCGCTCCTTCGGGATACCATTGATCCCAGCAAATCAGAGTTCCGATATTTCCGTATTTAGTTTTGAAAGATTTAAAACCAAGATCGCCGGGAGTGAAATAAAATTTTTCATAATACGCCGGATCATCGGGAATGTGCATTTTGCGGTAATGACCGGCAACTTTTCCGTTCGCATCAATAATTACCGCGCTGTTATGATAAACTCCTTTTGCTCTTTTTTCGAAGAGAGGAACAATTATAACAACTTGATTCTTTTTTGCGGCTTTGCTTAGCTCTTCTGTTGATGGCCCCGGAATTGTTTCGGCAAGCTCAAAGTTTCTTATATCTTCTGTTTGGCAAAAATATTTTGATCGAAAAAGTTCAGGCAGACAAATAACCTGCGCTCCTTTTTTTGATGCTTTGTCAATCCAACTAACTGCTTTCTTCAAATTTTTATTTGGATCATTTTCCAAAGACATTTGAAGCAGCGCAGCAGTAAATTTTTGGTTAATCTTCTTTCCCTTTGAGCTCATTTTATGCTTTCATTTTTATTTGAGTGATAATCTATTTTCAAATCTAAATTCATAACCTATCATTGGCAACTATTTGAAAAATGGGATAATATAATAATACTTGCATACAACATTCCATTTTTCCACTGCTCCAAAGACGGCATTTTGCTTTAGGTGTTATTGTATCTAAATATTGTCAAAAAATCTAATATCCTTTTGAAGAAATAATATCGCCCTTCTGATCATACTCTTTGCTGGAGATTAATTTTCCATTAACATAATATTCTTCTTTTTTTAATTTACCGTTTTCAAAATATGTTCTTGCAAATCCGTCAATCTTTCCATCCCAGTAACCTTCAACTTTCATGAGTGCGCCGTACTTGTAATAATATTTTTTTGTTCCTCTTACTTTTCCATCAACATAATTTGCTTCTGATTCCAAAAGACCGTCATCGTAAAAAGTTTTATAATCGCCGTTCGGAATATTGTTTTTATTATAAAAATATTCTTTCAATTTCCCGTTTTTGTAATAGACGAGTTCAATCCCATCTTTTCTGTTATTTTCATAATTAGTTTCTGATTCAATTGTGCCGTCATCGTAATAAGTTCTAGTAATTCCTTTTTGAATCCCTTTTATAAAATCAATCGATGAATCAATTATTCCGTTTTCATAGTAAACAAATGCTCGTCCGTCCAAAGTATCGTTTGTATAATTCCATTCGCTTTTTAGAAATCCATCTTCATAATAAAATCTTGCTGTACCGTTTTTCTTTCCGTCTTTGTATGGAATTTCTTCTTTTAAAGTACCCGATGGATAATATTTTCTGTCAGTCTTTTCCTCGGATTCAAATTTTCCCATCAACGTATATTTGATTCTGTTTTTCAATTCGCCGTTAACGTAAGTATCTTTAACACGCAAGTCTCCGGCAAGATCAAATATTTTTACTTCACCGTCAAGCTTATCATTTTTAAAATTACCTTCAAGCGCAGTTGTTCCGTTATCATTATACACTTTTGTCGGGCCGTCTCTCAAACCGTTTTTGTAAGTTGTCATCACTTCAGTTTTTCCGGACTTAAAGAAAGTTTTGCAAGTTCCGTTCAATTCGCCATTCACATAATACCAATCACCTTGAAGCTCGCCTGTTTTATAATATGTGTGCGTTAAACCTTCTAACTTTCCGTGATAATAATTTTGCACCGACCAAAGCTCCCCGGTTTCATAGTACCATTTGGAAGTATCTTCTTTCATACCGTTTCTGTAATTCCACTCGATGCTCAGCAATCCGTTTTCAAAATACCAATCTGATTTTCCATTTTCTCTTCCGTTAACAAAGTTCCAAACTTTCCATAATTTCCCGTCTGGATAATATTCCAAATACTGCCCGTTCAACTTGCCGTTAATATAATCGCCTTGAGTTTTTAAAACGCCGTTGGGATAAAAAGTTTTTTTAACTTCCACATTGCCGCTGTTTTGAGAAAAACAAGCTGCGCTTATCATTAAAAATAAAACCGAAACTGAAAGAACAACTATTTTAATATTTAACATCACTTTTTTGACAAATAAATCTTAACTTTATTTTAGAAACTTTTATTGAATTTGATTTTCAAAATTAAAATTATTTCAGCAGAAGAAAAATTTATTAGATTAGATTAAGATATAAATCATATTAACTCAATAATCGCAAATATCATTTTATAAAAATAGCATGCATCATCATCAACATAGCAAATCGACAACACAAAGAAATTTATTTGTTTCAATTCTGCTTAATTCATTAATCGTAATAGGTGAGCTAATTGCCGGAATTTTCAGTAACAGCTTAGCATTAATTTCTGACGCACTTCACAATTTCGGAGATTTACTTTCTCTTGTTTTAAGTTTGGCAGCCGTTAGAATGTCCAATTGGAAAGCCACGCCCAACAAATCGTACGGCTACATTCGCGCAGAAATTATTGTGGCGTTTATAAATTCTTCTGCGCTTGTTGTCATCGGAATTTATTTAATTTATGAAGGTGTGGAAAGAATAATTAATCCGGGAAGTGTAACCGGGAAATGGATAATAATTACCGCCGCGCTCGCGTTCGTTGGAAATACAATATCAACAATTCTGCTGCATAAAAATTCCAAGGAAGACCTTAATACAAAATCAGCTTATCTTCATTTGTTTTATGATTCAATAAATTCGTTTTTAGTTATTATCGCCGGAATATTTATTTACCTTTACAATTGGGTAATTCTCGATCCACTGTTTTCAATATCAATCGGATTGTTCATTATTAAAAGCGGCTGGGATGTTGTCCTAGAAACAGTAAATATTTTAAGCGAAGGAACTCCGAAAGAAATTGATTCGAATGAAGTCACTTCTTTTATTTCATCATTTCCCGAAGTAAAAGAAATTCATCATTTGCACATCTGGTCGCTTTCGTCTAAGATGTACGCGCTTTCGGTTCATGTTGTGGTTGATGATCAGTTAATCAGCAAAGGTTATTTGATAATTGATCAGCTGGAAAAAGCGCTTAAGGACAAATTTAATATTGACCATCCCA
The DNA here is from genome assembly GCA_021824145.1 of Bacteroidota bacterium. Classification (GTDB taxonomy): domain Bacteria; phylum Bacteroidota; class Ignavibacteria; order Ignavibacteriales; family Ignavibacteriaceae; genus FEN-1297. Next base: position 50,259 of record JAKALM010000015.1, on the reverse strand, counting down.
CAATTCAGTTGGAAGCAGACTTAAGCCATGAGCAAAATGATGTGATAAAAATAAATAGCGATATTAACAGTGTTAAGTAATCGATCAGTTTTAATTCAATTTTACTTTGTTGCGAAGCCGGACTTCTCCATTATTTCTTTCGCTTTAAAAGCAATCTCTTCACTTTCAAATGAAACTCGGAAAGTTCCTCCTGTGCCCTCGCGGATTTTTAGCAGCTCAAGATCTTTTATGTTGATGTTGTTGTTGAATAAGAGCGTAGTTAGTTTACTCAAAACACCTGGTTCATCTTTCACATAAATAAAAACATCAACAAGCGGATTGATAAAGCCCTTAGTGTTTTTTGGAATTTCATCTCTTCGCGTCCGCGCCTTTTGAAATGAAGCTTCCAAAGATTTTAGGTCTCCAGTTTTTAATTGATCTTCAATTTGATTTAGATTTTTAATCAACAATTCAATTGAATCAACAATGGCTTTGTTATTTAATTTTAAAACCGATTCCCAAATATCAAAGCTGCTGGAAGCTATTCTCGTCATGTCTCGGAATCCGCCGGCTGCAAAATCAAGATAATTGATATTTCCGTTTTCGCTAACAGAATTTACAAGAGCAACCGACAGCAATTGCGGAAGATGGCTCACGCGGGAAATTACTTTATCATGAAGATAAGGATCTAAAAATCTAATTCTTGCACCCAACAAATTTATTACTTCAAGAAATTCATTCAGCTTATTATCCGATTTAGCTGATTCAGAAATTATATAAACCGAATTTTCAAAAAGCAGCGGATCGGAGCTGTTGTAGCCGCTTGTCTCTTTGCCGGTCATTGGATGCCCGCCGATATAGCTTCCTTTGCTGTTTATTTTTTTCCATTCATCTTCAAATGCACCTTTAACTCCGCAAACATCAGTCAAAATCGTTTCGTCATTAATTACTGGAGCTAATATTTTAAAATATTGAAGAGATAATTCGGTAGGCAGACAAAGAAAAATTATATCAGAATCTTTTGCTTCTTCTATTTTACCAAGGGGAAAATCAATTGATTTATCTTTTAATGCTTCTTTAAGAATTTCTTTTTTATCAAATCCTTTTATTACGATTTGATTCGAATTATTTTTTAAAGCTTTTGCAATTGATCCCCCAATTAAACCGAGGCCAATTATAGAAATATTTTTCAAATTCAATCTAAAATTTATTTTCTATTCACAACTAAAAGTACAATTACATTTTTCTGCCGATAACTTCAGCAATTAATTTTACTTGCTGCATAAGCTCTGCAAATTGATCCGGCAGCAAAGCTTGCGGACCATCAGATAAAGCTTTTTCAGGATTGTTATGAACTTCAACCATCAAACCATCTGCGCCAGCGGCAACAGCTGCGCGCGCCATTGGCAAAACTTTGTCGCGCAAGCCGGTTGCGTGTGAAGGATCGGCAATTACCGGCAAATGGCTTCGTTTGTGAACAACCGGAATTGCGGAAAGATCAAAAGTATTTCTTGTGTAAGTTTCAAAAGTTCTAATTCCTCTTTCACAAAGCATCACTTCTCTATTTCCGTTTGATAAAATATACTCGGCAGACATTAGCCAATCTTCAACAGTTGCAGATAAACCGCGTTTCAGCATAATTGGTTTTGATGCTTTTCCTAAATCCCTCAGCAAAGAAAAATTCTGCATGTTGCGCGCGCCGACTTGAAAAATATCAGTATATTCTTCAATTAATCTTATCTGACTCGATTCCATCACTTCCGTAATTACAAGCAAATTAAATTTATCTGCTGCTTTTCTTAAAAGCTTTAATCCTTGTTCACCAAGTCCTTGAAAAGCATATGGTGAAGTTCGCGGCTTAAATGCGCCGCCTCGTAAAATCTTTGCACCGGATTTAGCAACTATTTCAGCAACTGTAAAAATTTGATCTTCACTTTCAACCGAGCACGGACCAGCCATCATTACAACTTCGTTTCCGCCGATTGAAACATTCTTAATTTTTATTACCGTATCATCTTTTTGGAAACTTCTGCTAGCAAGTTTAAATGGCTCTGTAATCCGGTAAACTTCTGCAACGCCGTCAAGAACTTTTACATTTCGAATATCGAAATCCGGTTTTACTCCGATAGCTCCAAGTACGATTTGTTCAACTCCTGTAGATTTATGAACAGCAAAACCAAAATCTTCCAAATGCTTAATTATATTTTCAATTTGTTTATCATTTATATTTTTTTCTAAAACAACTACCACAACTGTCTCCTAAAATTTTAATGAAAATTCTTTTCGCCGGCTTCTATTGCAATATCAAGATGATCTTCCTTTGAAGGTATTGCACATGAATATTTAGCACTATAAGAGCAATAAGGATTGTAAGCTAAATTAAAATCGACGGTGTAAACATAATTCGTATCTGGATTTAAATCAAAATCCAAATACCGTCCAACACCGTACGTTTCTTCGCCGGTAGTTTTGTCGGTAAACCAAATTGTATAATAATCTGTTCCGTCTTTTGTTGTTCCTTTGTACACGTTCAATTTATAATTTTTATTTTTATATTTGAATTGAACAAAGCCAAAGCGGATTGCTTTTCTTGCTTCGCCTTTCGTTCCGAAAATTGTTATTGTGTCTGGAACTGTATTTCTATATAGCTTACTCTTAAAAACTAATTCAGGATTTACATCATAATATTTTAATGGATGAAAAACTGCGCTCTTATCTTGATTAAATGGAGAATCCGGATTGTTCTTCATGTAATCGTCTTTTTCTTTTCTGAACTTTTCAATTTCGCCAATATATTTTTTTTGTTCAGGTGTGTAATTTCTTCCGCAAGATTCAAGCAGAAAAATAAATGGTATTAAAATGATGACAAATATTTTGATCTGATTCTTAACCATCTTAAGCATTATCTTTCACTTTCTTTTTCAATTCATGCAGCTTGTTCAAAGCTTCAAGCGGAGTTAGATTATTTATTTCAATATCATCAATTTCTGTTCGGATTTTATCGTCTCGGACTTCAAATAAACTTATTTGATTATCATTTTCTTGTTTCATTTTTTTCAATTTTTCTTTTTTCTCTTCATACGGTGTAAGTTCTTTGCTCTCCAAATTTGCAAGAATTTCTTTTGCCCTTTTAGTTACAAACATCGGCAGACCAGCCATCTGCGCAACTTGAATTCCGTAACTGTGGTCGGCTCTTCCTGAACTTACTTTGTGAAGAAAGAAAACTTTGTCATCATGTTCTCGAACTTCAACTTTATAATTTTTAATTCGCGGAAATATTTCTGCCATTTCATTTAGTTCATGGTAGTGAGTTGCAAAAAGTGTTTTCGCAGCAACATCAGGATTTTCATGCAGATATTCCGTCAATGCCCATGCGATTGAAATTCCATCAAACGTGCTGGTTCCTCTTCCAATTTCATCAAGAAGAATTAAGCTTTTTGGACTCGCATTATTCAATATGTTTGCTGCTTCCTGCATTTCAACTAAAAATGTACTTTCGCCAGCAGCAATATTATCGCTCGCACCAACACGAGTAAAAATTCTATCAACAATTCCAATATTCGCTTCTTTTGCAGGCACAAATGAACCAATCTGAGCTAGTAAAACAATCAATCCGATTTGCCGTAAGTAAACGGATTTTCCCGCCATGTTCGGCCCGGTTAGAATTATAATTTGATCGCTTTCATTTTCAAGCAAACAACTGTTTGAAATAAATTTTTCTCCCGGCGGAAGAATTCTTTCAACAACCGGATGCCTGCCGTCTTTAATTTCAATTTTAGAATTTTCACTTAACTCCGGCTTAACATAATTATATTGCTCGGCAGATTCTGCAAATGAAATTAAGCAGTCAAGCATAGCAATCAGCCGGGCATTCTGCTGAATGTCTTCAGCTTCGGAAGCGACTGTTAATCTTATTTCATTGAATAGCTGAGATTCCAGCTCATAAATTTTTTCTTCAGCATTCAATATCTTTTCTTCGTAAGATTTTAATTCTGGAGTTAAAAACCTTTCAGCATTAACCAAGGTTTGTTTGCGTATATAATCTGCCGGAACTTTTTCTTTGTGTGCATGGCTTATTTCAATATAATAACCAAATACTTTATTGAAGTTTACTTTTAATGATGGAATTCCTGTCCGTTCTCTTTCAGACCGCTGAAGATTTGCAATCCAATCTTTTCCGTGAAGTGAAATTTCTCTCAGCTCATCAAGCTCGGGACTAAAGCCGCTTTTAATAACACCGCCGTCAGCTAAATTTAATGGCGGTGAATCAATAATAGCTGTTTGAATTTTTTCTACTAATCTTTCAAGCGGTTTTAATCCATCTGAAATTTGTGAAAGTGTTTTTACTTTAGCAGAATTTAAGTGCTCTTTTATTAATGGAATTTTTTGAAGCGAAGTTTTTACTGCAATTATTTCTCTCGGATTTGCGCGTCCGGTGCAAACTTTAGAAATCAATCTTTCAAGGTCGCCAATCTCTTTTAATTCTTCAATTATTTTTTTTCTAACCGACTTATTCGCTAAAAGTTCTTCAACACTTTCCTGTCTTTTTAAAATCGTATCAAGTTTGCGCAGAGGAGCAGAAATCCATTTCTTCAATAACCTTCCGCCCATCGCAGTTTCGGTTTTATCCAAAATTGAAATAAGCGATCCTTCTCTTCCGCCATCATGCATCGAAAATGTAATTTCTAAATTTCGCTTCGTCGAATAATCCAATGCCATGTACTCTGAAGGATTATACGCGGAGATCTTATTCAAATGTGAAATATTTTCTTTTTGAGTTTCCTGTAAATAGTTTAAAATAGCACCAGCCGCAATTATTCCAGCTTGAAAATTTTCAATTCCAAATCCTTTTAGATTGACAGTCTTGAACTGCATTACAAGCAGCTCTTTTGCGTATTCATAATTAAAAATCCAATCATCAATTTTTGAAACTCTTATCGACTGATTTATCTTATGAACCATCGAAGTTAATTCATCTTTATCTTTTTTTTGAACAAGAACTTCGGATGGTGAGATTGCTTCTATCTGCTGCTGAATTAAATTTGATGAGACTTCGTAAGTAAAAAATTCTCCGGTTGAAATATCGCAAAAAGAAATCCCGGCAAATTCTTCCTTAATGCATATTGCCATCAAGTAATTATTTTTTTTATGATCGAGCAGCTTCTCTGAAAATGCAACGCCTGGAGTTACAACTTCAATAACTTCTCTCTTTACAATTCCTTTTGCAAACTTTGGATTTTCAACCTGCTCACAAACTGCAACACGGTATCCGGCTCTAACAAGCTTTGGCAAATAAGTATCTATTGCATGATGCGGAAATCCCGCAAGTGGCACATCTTCGGCAGCGCCGTTTGCACGTTTGGTTAAAGTAATTCCCAAAACTTTTGCAGCAATTTTGGCATCTTCTTCAAAAGTTTCAAAAAAGTCACCCATCCTAAACAAAAGAATTGTATCTGGATAAGATGCTTTGATCTTATTGTATTGCGTCATCAAGGGAGTTTGCATATCAATCACATTTATAGGATGCTAAAAATACTCTAATATGAAAAGAATTTCAATTTGAATTAACAACTGATGATAAAATGTTTAATTGATAAATCGGTTTAATCTCAAAACAGTCACATAAACAGCAATTCTTTTTAAATTCAGTTGATTTAAATTTTCAATATATTTGTTTCGATATATTTTTCACCAACTTACCGGCGGAAACTTGAAAGAAGAATATCATAAATGGCATTCGCAGTATTTTGAGCATGAATTTGAAATGCTTGTATTTGGGCACGATGGATTTCCAGTAATTGTTTTTCCAACTCTAAACGGAACTTTCTTTGAGTTGAAAGATAATGGTATAGTTGAAAGTGTTTCAAACCTTTTGGATGCCGGCAAAATAAAAATTTACTGCCCGCAAAGCATTGATTATTTAACGTGGAATAATTTTTCAATCGCACCGGTAGATCGTGCAAAATCTTACACTGGCTATGAGAACGTTGCTCTATTTGATATTATTAATTTTGCAGTACATGAAACCAGCATGGAAAAAGTAGCATTGGCTGGTTTTGATTTTGGCGCTTACCACGCATTAAATATTTCGCTTAAACATCCGGATAAAGTTGATCATCTAATTTGCATAGATGGTTTATTTGATATTAAAAAGTTTATTAATAATTATTATGACGATAATTGTTATTTCAACAATCCGCCGGATTATTTGCCTGGCTTAAATGATGTTTGGTATCTCGATCATATTAGGAATATGAAAATTGTTTTTGCTTCCGCAGAAACGAACGAAAACATTGAACAAGGCAAAAGAATTTCCAAGTTGCTGAATTCAAAAAATGTAAATCACTTGTTTGAAATTTATTCTGAATACGGCAGTAATTTGAAAGTTTGTAAACAATATTTTTCGAAATATTTAAATCAGTTTTTTGGCAGCTAATAAGCTGTGCAATCATTTTCTATTAAGATTTATTATATTAATTCAATAAAATTGCACTATTAATTATTCCATCTTCCGGAAAAACTATGATCACTTTTGAATTTCACGTTAGAAAAAACGCAAGAGATAAATATCAGATTGATGAAAATCTTTTTAGGATTACCGGCTCATTGGTTATTGTTAATTTCCGTCAAGCAAGAATTTTAGCTGAAAAAATTAACTCGAAAAGAAAATCTGAAAAGAAACTTGATCAGTTGACTTCAGCAGGACAATTAAATGCTTTAGGATTAATTCACGAAATTTTTCATTACATTATTAGAATTTATGAAGAGAAAGAAAATCCCGGAGTATTTACACGCGCAATTGAGCATTTAAAATCCCAGATAGGTGAAAACAATCTAAAAGAAGTTTGTTTGGAATTTATTAAAGAATTTCCTCCGCTAAATGTTTACAAAGGTATAATTAAACCCGAAGAATATTTAGAAGGACTTACAGATAATAAATCAAACCTTGAAATAATTATTGAAGAGCTTCTGCTTCTTCACCTTACCAATATTAATCCGGCTGTTAAACATCTTGATGAACTTTATTCAGATAAATTAATATTTGAAAGAACTAAGTATCAATCGCTGCTGAATGAATCGGGAAATTTCTTTCAAAATGAAAAACTTTTCGGCTCGGAAAATTTACCATTGATTTCTTTTTTGAAGAAACCAATTCACAGCAATCCTCACAGTCTTGACGAGCAACTCGATTATATTCTAAGAAAATGGAGAATTTATATCTTTGATAAATTCGGTGACAGAATTTTACGCAGTAAAGATTTGATACTTGAAGAGCTCAAATTGTTTCTTCAGTTTGGCCCAAAGCTTACACCGCCTGTTCCTATTTATGATGACGAATATTTGCGAATGCTTAGAGCAAAGCTTGCACGCGGCGAAGCATTAACCGATGATGAAAAGCGTTTCTATTATTCTGAGTATGAAAAGTTTACTGCCGACATAGAATGGATGCCGAAAGTTGTAATGATTGTAAAAAATACTTTTGTTTGGCTCGATCAGCTTTCAAAAAAATACGGCAGAGCAATTACAACTCTTAATCAAATTCCAGATGAGGAATTAGACCAGCTTGCAAGATGGAATTTTACAGCGCTTTGGCTAATCGGAATTTGGGAACGCAGCAGCGCCTCAAGAAAAATAAAACAGCTTACAGGCAATGCAGAAGCTGCACCATCTGCTTACTCTCTTTTCGATTATGTAATTGCAAATGAACTTGGCGGCGAGGATGCATTTCAGAATTTAAAAAGACGTGCCGGGCAAAGAGGCATTAGACTAGCAAGCGATATGGTTCCAAACCACACCGGCATATTTTCAAAATGGATTGTTGAAAAACCAAATTATTTTTTGCAGTCGGATTTCGCGCCTTATCCCGGATATACTTTTAATGGGCCAAATCTTTCCGATGATCCTCGTGTTGAAGTTAGAATTGAAGACAAATATTATTCAAGGGAAGATGCTGCGGTTGTTTTTCAAAGAAGAGATTCATATACCGGAGATGTAAAATATATTTATCACGGCAACGACGGAACACACATGCCGTGGAATGATACTGCGCAATTAAATTTATTGGATCCGGAAACTCGGGAATCTTTAATTCAAACCATTATGCATGTTGCACAAAAATTTCCGATCATTCGTTTTGACGCAGCAATGACTCTTGCAAAAAAGCATTATCAGCGTTTATGGTTTCCGCAGCCTGGAACTGGCGGGGCAATTCCATCCCGCTCAGATTATTCTATGACTCGCGAAGCTTTTGACGCTGCAATGCCGAATGAATTTTGGCGTGAAGTTGTTGATAGAATAAATTCGGAAATGCCGAACACCCTTCTTCTTGCCGAAGCATTCTGGCTGATGGAAGGATATTTTGTTAGAACTCTGGGTATGCACCGCGTTTATAACAGCGCTTTCATGCACATGTTTATGAAGGAAGAAAATTCTAAATACCGCGAGCTGATTAAAAATACTCTTGAGTTCAATCCCGAAATACTTAAGCGGTATGTAAATTTTATGAGCAACCCAGATGAAGAAACCGCGGTAAATCAATTTGGCAAAGGCGATAAATATTTCGGTGTTGCTGTTATGATGGTTACTTTGCCGGGACTTCCAATGTTCGCTCATGGACAAATTGAAGGTTTATCTGAAAAATACGGAATGGAATATAAGCGATCTTACTACAACGAATTTCCGGATGAATATCTTATTCGTCGGCATGAAGCAGAAATTTTCCCGTTGATCCAAAAAAGAAATTTATTCAGTCAGGTTGAAAATTTTCAGTTGTATGATTTTATTGATGAGTTTGGAAATATAAACGAAAATGTTTTTGCTTTCTCAAATAAATCCGGAGATGAAAAGGTTTTTGTACTTTATAATAATGCCTACGAAAGATGTTCGGGTAAAATAAATTATTCTGCAAGTAAAGTTGATAAAGAAGGTGCTCAAAATCATAAGGTTAAAAAACTGGCTGAGGCATTAGACTTTAATTATCATTACAAATATTATTATACCTTTAAAGATCACCGTACTAAACTTGAATATTTGGTTTCAAGCACAGAAGCATTTGAGAATGGACTTCAGTTTAGTTTAAACGGTTACGAATACAGAGTTCTCCTCGATTTTAAAGAAATCTATGATGAATCCGGCGATTACGAAAAGCTATACAATATATTTAAAGGCGATGGCGTTCCTTCAATTCAATTTGCGTTGGAAGAATTGCGTTTGTCTCCTTTGCATGAGAGTTTATTAAATTTATTCAATTATGAATTCTTTGATGAGTTGCAAAAGTATTTTTCTTCAGAAGGAATTAAACCAAAACAATTTTTACTCTCACATTTATCAAAAGAAAAATATAAAATATTCCTAAATGAATTTTCTAAAGCTGCAAAAGTTTTAATTGATAGCTCTGAGATTATAAATAGTTTCGAAAATAGTATTCACAAACTAAAATCATTTTCATTAAATCTAAAAAATTACCAAAAATCCAATCTCAACAATTCAAATTATTTTCAAAGATTGATTTCAATACTTAATAATGGGAAAGATTTAGATTCTAAAATTTTATACATGTACTTTTCAATAACGGAAATTTTCAGCTGGAACAAAAATCAAATTGAACTTTTTGACAAACTATTATTAACAAAGCCTTTGCTAGAGGTTTTAAAATCTTCAAATCAAAATATTGATAAGATATATCAGCACATCTATTTGATTAAGGCTTTAATTTCTAAAAATGAATTTATAACAAAAGAACTTTCAAAGAAAAGATTTGATTCTTCAAAATTCATCGAAGATTTGGTAAGCGGCAAAGAAGTATGTGAGTTTATTTTACTAAACGAGTTTGAAAGCGTTATTTATTTTAATAAAGAAAGATTCGAAACCTTATTAGAATGGCTATTTTTTATTTTAAGTATATCTAGAGAAGACTTAAATCTTACTAATTTATCGAGATCAGTTTCTTTCTTTGAAAAGCTTAAAGCAACTTCCGAAAATGCAGACTATAAACTTGCCAAGTTAAAATCATTATTAGCAGAAAAATCGAAAAAGAAAAAATCAGTTTCAGAATCCAAAGTGAAAAAAGCAGCAAAGAAAAAACCGACAATAAAAAAGAAAAGGTGATAAGTTATATCAATCCAATCGGAAGCAAATATTTTATTATCAATTATTCAGCTATCCGATTATAACTTCATCATAAGATTTTTCATTATAACTATTTAATACCTTGTCAGTTTTGAAGAACACACTGCTTTGAGCTTCATTAAGATAGAACTGATTTTCTTGTGTGTACTTCTTAGTTGGTGCAAGCATTACAAATATTGCAACAATACTTATAACAATTATTCCAACAATTATAAACCACAACGGTGGATTATTTTTTTCTTCTTCTATTGACGACAATTTTCTTCTCCTAAGATTTTAACGTTGCTAAATTTTATTTAAAGATTTTACGATTTATTCTTTTTAAACGTAAAGGAATACTTTATTTTCTTAAATGATTTTTCTCACAGCGGATCTCTTGAATAAACTTTCATGAACTTAAACTTAAACTTAATATTTAACTATCTCTTTGTTATAGTTTATGAAAAAGTTTACTTCTATTTACTCACAGCTATTTAGCCGAGATATATTTCGCAGCAGCATTCGCACAATTCTCTCCATCAATTGCTGCCGAAACTATACCGCCTGCATAACCGCCGCCTTCACCGCATGGAAACAATCCTTCAATTTGTGGACTCATTAAAGATTCTTTGTCTCTTGTAACTCTAATCGGCGAGCTAGTCCTGCTTTCAACGCCAACTAAAACAGCTTCATCTGATAAATATCCTTTCATCCTTTTGCCAAAATACAAAAGCGCTTGTTTAATTCCGCTTGAAATAAAATTTGGCAAAACTTCATGTAATGGCACAGATGTAAGCCCTGGAATATATGAACTTTTGGGAAGTGTTGCAGATAATTTGCCTTTTACAAAATCAGTTGCACGCTGAGCCGGAGCTTTCTGTCCGTCTTCAGTTGAATTATTGGCGAGTTCAAAAGATAATTTTTCCAATTCCTGCTGAAGCATTACACCGCTGAATGGATTATGCTGTTCAAATTTTTTGGTATCACTTTCACTTACAGTAACAACAAAGCCTGAATTAGCAAAAGGCGAATCTCTTCTTGAAAGAGACATTCCATTTACTACAACTTCACCTGGTGAAGTTGCCGCTGGAACTATTATTCCCCCAGGACACATGCAGAAAGAATAAACTCCTCTGTTATCAATATTGCAAGAAATATTATAGCTTGCGGCTGGCAAGCTTTCAGTGTTTCCTTTTGTGTGATATTGAATTTCATTTATTAAAGCTTGCGGATGCTCAATTCTTACACCCATTGCAAATGGTTTCTGTTCAAGTTGAATGTTTTTTTTATGAAGTAGGAAAATAATATCTCTTGCAGAGTGGCCGGTTGAAATTATAATTGAATCGCCTTCAAATTCTTCAGTATCATTAACAACTACTCCTTCGGCTTTTCCATTCTTAAATTTAAAGTCAGTTATACATGAATCGAAATGAATTTCACCGCCGCAGTTGATAATTGTTTCTCTTATTGCTTTTACAATTTTAGGAAGTTTATTTGAACCGATATGCGGATGTGCGTCAATTGTAATTTCTGGGTTAGCGCCATGCTGTACAAAAATATCTAAAATTTTATTTACATCGCCACGTTTAGTAGATCGTGTGTAAAGCTTCCCATCACTATATGTTCCAGCACCTCCTTCGCCAAAACAATAATTTGAATTGGGATTTACTTTATGGAATTGTTGGATTGCTCTTAAATCCTTTCTTCTTGCCTGAACATCTTTTCCCCTTTCAAAAACAATTGGCCTAATTCCAAGCTCTATTAATCTAAGTGCCGCAAACATTCCTCCGGGGCCAAAACCAACAATTATAACTTTCTTCTTACTTTTTACTGGAATATAGCTGATTATTTTATTCTCTGCTGAAGGATTTTCATTTACATAAACGTCGCATAATATTCTATAAACTGGAGATTTTCTGGCATCTAATGACCTTTTCTTTACAATAACCGATTTAATTTCGTCGGTGGATTTCTTTAAAATTTTAGACGCAGTATTAATTAATTCTGATTTGTCATTTATCTTTTCTGGAGATAAAATTATTTCGAGTTGTCTTTTCATTTTTTGTCCTCTGTCGTGAGGAAATAATTTAAACTAGTATAATCCTTTAATTAAACCGCCATCTACTTGAATTGTATTGCCTGTAATATACCCTGCTTGCTTAGAAGCAAGGAATACAATTGCAGATGCAATTTCCTCTGGTCCAGCTAATCTGTTCATTGGAATTTCTTTTGCCATTTCTGTCAAAACTTCCTCGTGAGATTTCCCCACAAGCTTGCCTTTATTTACAGCTAGGTCGTATATGCGGTTTGTAAGTGTATAACCTGGTGCTACATTATTAACAGTAATATTATACTTCGCAACTTCATTGCTCAAAGTTTTTGCAAACCCAACCACACCGCTTCTTAAAGAATTTGAAAGCATCAAATTATCTAATGGCTGTTTAACAGTTATTGAAGTTATATTAATTATTCTTCCCCACTCTCTTAAAATCATATCCGGCACTGTTAAATTACAAAATCTAACAACGCTCAATAAAACTTGTTCAAAGGCAGATTGCCAGTTTTTGTCGCCAAGTTGCTGAAAATATCCGGGATCTGGACCACCGCAGTTGTTAACAAGGATATCTATTTTACCGAAATTTTTCCTTACCGATTCAACAGTAGTTTCGATATCTTTTGCTTGATTAAGATCGCAGACGCACCATACAGGTTCAGTTCCAAATTTCTTTTTAATTTCAGCCGCTGTCTTAATTAATTCATCTTTATTTCTTGCACAAATTGCAATGCTGCAGCCTTCTTCAGCAAATGATTCTGCAACTGCACGGCCAATACCTTTACTGGATGCAGTTATTAAAGCTACCTTTCCTTTAATGCCGAAATCCATCTATTTCCTCAAAAAAATTTTATACTATTTAATATAAACATGAAATATCTTAATTAAGAGTATAAAATTTTTGGAATAAATTCAATTATTAAAACTTTGGAAGTAAAATAATGAAGTTAAATGAATATATAATTTTACATTTAACTTTAGGAAATATCAATTTGCCTTTACTTGAATCTCTTCTACAATATGACTTGTATCCATAGCAATTACGAGTTCTTCGTTTGTTGGTATGCGCAGGACTTTAACTTTCGAATTATCTGTAGAAATAATCAAATCTTTATTTCTATTTTTTTCTAAATCAAGTTCAATTCCAAGGAATTCAAGATTCTTACAAACTTCTTCCCTAACTTCGGCAGAATTTTCTCCAATTCCACCTGTAAAAATAAATGTGTCTAAACCCCCCATTGCTGCTGCATACGCGCCAAGATACTTTTTAATTCGATAGCTGAAAATATCAAATGCATAGGTTGAGCGCTTGTGTCCTTCAGACATTGCTTTTTGTATTTCACGCATATCACTGCTTTCACCGCTGATGCCAATCAGTCCGCTGTGTTTGTTTAAGAGTGTTCCTGCTTCATTGAGTGATAATCCTTCTTTCCCCATAATATAAAGGATTAAAGACGGATCCAAATCTCCGCTTCGTGTACCCATTAGCAAACCTTCAAGCGGAGTAAAGCCCATTGTTGTATCAACAGAGATTCCCTTATCTATTGCCGCCATACTGCAGCCATTGCCAAGATGAGCAGTTACAATTTTTAAATCTTCAATTTTCTTCCCTAACATTTCAGCAGCTTTATTAGAAACATATAAATGAGACGTCCCGTGAAATCCATATTTTCTTATTTTATATTTTTTGTAAAGCTCATATGGTATTCCATAAAGAAAAGCTTTGGGTGGCATTTTTGTATGGAATGCCGTATCAAAAACTCCAACTTGTGGTGTGTCTGGTAAAATTCTTTTTACAGCTTGAATACCTTTTAAGTTTGGCGGATTATGAAGTGGAGCTAATTCAATGTTGTCTTGTAAAACTTGAATTACTTCATCTGTTATTAATACTGAACCAGTAAATGTTTCGCCTCCGTGAACAACTCTGTGTCCAACTGCTTCAATATCATTTTTATTATCAATTACTCCATGATTTTTGCTAAGCATAACTCCAAGTACATATTCAACTGCTATTTGATGATCTAATATTTCACCAACAATTTTAATTGTATCACCATCATAACGAGAATGAGATAGAACCGCACTGCTCATTCCGATTCTTTCAACTAGGCCTTTGGCAAGGGCTGTTTTTTCAACTGTGTCTATAAATTGATATTTTATTGAAGAACTTCCACAATTTAAAACTAATACCTTCATAAAAATTTCTTTCTTTTTTCAAGCCTTAATTAATTATTTGTCCGTTTTCATCGTATTTATAAAAACCTTCGCCTGTTTTCTTTCCTAGTTTTCTTTCACGAACAAGTTTACGTAAAATTGGGCATGCACGGTATCGCGGCTCTCCAAGCGTTTTCCAAAGCGTTTCCATCCATGCTAAAACCTCATCAAGCCCCATCATATCTGCCATCTCTAGAGGGCCATATTGGAAATTATAACCGAGTTTCATTGCAGTATCAATATCATTTGCAGTTGCAACTCCTTCAAGCAGTATATACATCGCTTCATTTAATAATGGAACAATGGCTCTCGTTGTTACAAAACCAGGATATTCATAAACTTCTACAGGTGTTTTGCCTATTTTAGCAGCAAAACTTTTTACCTGTTCAACTGTTTCGTTTGAAGTATGAAGGCATTTAACAAGTTCTACAAGTGGAACTTTAGGTACTGGATGAAGAAAATGCATTCCAATTATTTTATCTGGCCTGCTGGTTGTCTCGGCTAATTTAGTTAAACTTAGCGTAGAGGTATTTGACACAAATATTGTTTCTTTTTTTGCCAGTGAATCCAACTCAGAGAAAATTAATTGTTTTAGATTAAAGTCTTCATCAACAGCTTCGATTATCAAATCATATTCAGCTACTTTAGTTAGTGATATTTCCCATTTTATTCTGCTGAAAATAGATTTTTTTTCTGACCTTGTTAGCGCCCACCGTTTAATTTCTCTATCAATTGTTTCTGAAAGATCTTGTTTTGCTTTTTCAAGATGTTCAGCATCTTTTTCTATAACCAAAACATCTATTCCGGCGGCAGCAATTGTGTGTGCAATTCCTTGTCCCATAATTCCTGCGCCAATAATCGCAACATTGTTTATTACGCCTTTATTATCATCCGATAATTTCGTCTTTCCTAGTAAATCTTCTAATCTTAAATTCTGTTCTTGCATTATTGTTTCCTATATTTTCATATTGATCTGACTTAATTTTGCCAAATATTATGCCAATTAACTGCTAAATTACAACATATTATTTCCCTGCCGAACAACGTTGAAAAGATTTTAGAATCCTTGATTAAGAGAAATTTTTTAAAAAACTCATAGCAATCGTTGAATTATATATCACTCAATATTGAAATTTTATTTTCTAATTACATCTTTGTTAATTTTCTTTTCAAATCCATTTAAAGTCAAAAATCTTTTTTTCTAAATATTGAGATAGTTATTCCCATAGTTAAAATAAGAAAAGCTAACGATGTTAATATAGGTTGATAATCTTCAATTCCATTTCCTGAAGCTAAACTTGACATTATCTTTCCCATCAGTTCGGAAGTTTTTGGAACTAAATAATAAGTTCCCAATATAAGAGACTTTAAAAATTTATTTTGAATAAAATCAGCAACTTTATCTTTAGCTAAAAAAAGTACCGGACTCAGTAGTAAAAAAATCAAATAGGCAACCATCATCCCCAATGTTGAACCTTTCGTTAATACTCCAAGTAAGACTATCAGCGAATACAACACCGCAAAGGTAAAAGTTATTGCAAGTATTATTGAAAGAAAAGAAAAATCCCATGAAGAAAATTTTAGCGAGATTATCAGCCAAACGCCGGTTACCATAAATGCAATATTTAAAAGTACTACTAAAATTCCTCCGAAGTATTTTCCCCATAATAGTTGATCACGGGATACCGGCTTTGATAATAGAAGATCGATGTTTCCTTTTTCAAGCATTATAGGAACAAAACTCGCACTTGCAAAAATTGCCAGCAGAAGACAAAGACTTGAAAGCGGAGAAACTATCATCATTTCAATCATCGTGATCGGATTATTATACGGCAGATGAGCGCCTCCGCTAACATTAAAAGAAAATGATGCTTTATCCATTAAACCAAATACGAAAGCCATAATAATTAATATGACTGCAGAAATTGAAGCGAAGAATAAAAAAACTTTTCTTGCCATAGCTTCTCTCAAAGTAAACCAGGTCATTATCCAAATATTTTTCATTGAACTTTCTCCTTATCAGACTCTTTAATTAATGAAATGAAAATTTCTTCAAGAGAACTTTTTTGCTGAAGCATTTCTTTAATCACTATTCCATTATTTCGTAAAATGTCAAGAATTTTATTTAGCTCATTCGTGTTCTCCACTTTGAAAGAATAATAATCTTGATTCATTTTTGCAAAGCCCGCTTTTCTTAAAATTTCATCATCAAGTTTTTCAATTGAATCGCCTTCAATACTGATTTTATATTCTTCTTTATTTTGCGTCATCTCTTTTACGTCGCCTTCACGTAAGAGTTTACCTTTATTCAATATTCCAACTCTATCAGTTATCAATTCAACTTCAGATAACAAATGACTATTTAGAAAAATTGTTTTCCCATTATTTTTAAGTTCAATTAAAATATCTCTTATTTCTTTTCTTCCAATTGGATCAACTCCATCTGTTGGTTCGTCCAAAAAAATTAATTCTGGATTATTAACCAAGGCTTGAGCAAGCCCTAATCTTTGCATCATTCCTTTTGAGTAATTCTTGATTTTTGTCTTTTTCCATTTCATTAATTGAACAAGTTCTAAAAGCTCGTCAATCTTTTTATTAAGTTCATTAGATTCCATGCCGCTAAGCTTTCCGTAGAATTGTAAAACTTCTCCGCCGCTTAGGTATGCCGGATATTTATGATTTTCAGGCAAGTAGCCTATTTTATATTTCATTTTGTAACCGGAAATATTTTCCCCCAAAATTGTAGCGCTGCCGGCGGTTGGAAAAGTTATTCCGAGTAATAATTTAATCAATGTAGTTTTGCCAGCTCCGTTTGGACCTAAAAGCCCGAAAATCATCCCTTTTGAAATTTGAAGATTCAAATCTGTTAATGCTTCAACCTTCTGTTTTTTGAATGACGATGTATAAACTTTAGTTAACCCCAAAGTTTCAATTGCTAATGAATTCATTATTTTTTGCCATAGTAATTGGTTTTAATATTACAAATATAACTAAAATGCTGAATGGACGTAGAAATTTCTATTTAATAAAAAATGTTTTAATTATTTTTAATTGAAGTCTATGCTTTACTTACAAAATAGGGTAGGTTTTAGCCAGTTTTTTCAATTCAGAGCGTCCAATTTTTCCGTTCCGTATATATTCTTTATCCGACTATTAAAAGTCTCTTTATAAGTGATTTTCTCTTATTAGTCTGCTCATGAAATTAATTTAATAATTATTTTTTGCTGCTACCTATTGAGTTAAGCGCAGATATTATCCGGCAATCAATGCAATCTTTCACTTCCTAAACTCCGGTGCAAAAAATATTGTAGCGGTGGCTCCCTTCGAAAAGAAATTTCGAACATTCAGTAATAATATCAAAGCAAACTTCATTAAAAGCAAATACGATGAAGTGAAATACATTTTACATTTAAATTGGTTTAATATACTCTGCGTTGATTTTTTCATTAGAAAACATTTCAAGACTTATGAACAGCAGATAAATACCATAATAGAAAAAGTTCGCAGCAATTTTAAAACGATCCGCGTTATTTGCTGACTGCAAAAGCCATAATTCTATTTTTATTTTTAAACGGTAAATTTGGTCGTACCACTCCTGAAGATCTTCCATCTGTTTTTACTGAACTCGAAAAATCCTCATAGCTGAGTTTTCATTTGCATCTATGGTCTTAAAACAACCATTTCTGCATTCAATAACTCAACCCTACTAATCCAAGTCCTAACTTTGCGCATCAAAAAGAATTGTGCCCGAAAATTTTCATCTAGCCAAATGCCCACGGCTTTCTTTCTTTGTTTAACTGACCTTAAATAATTTCTGTAAAGAAATTATGCGTAAAGAAACGCCTGCCCGCCGAAGCTGAAGTTCCTAATCAGCGAAGACGGGTTAAAAAATTTTACGTAATGAAACATTACCTGTAAGCCTATATTTGTGCCATTTGGCAATTTAATGATTATGTTATTTATCATGACTAATACTTCAAGTAAATTATTTGTTGAACCGAAGGAGTGCGTAGCCCGACTGAGGTTCAACAAACTTACTTCATTAAATTTCCTATGGTGCATTATGGTAAATAATTCTTCCTTAAAAAAGTTTAGTCGCTTGTCCGAGAAACAACTCGACACTCAGTTTGTTAATGAAGTCATCTCCGGACTTCAATGTTCTCCATTCGAAGCTAGTGCTTTACTGGATACAGTTCATAAAATCTATGCTTCATATTTTCAGTCTAACGGCTCTCTTAAGCCCGGGCAAATATTCTTTCAAGTTGTAGATATTGATAACTCTCCATCAGTTCCTTTATCCAAGTGTAAGCAAATTTCAGTTACACTTACTTTAGACTATTCAACTGAAGATCTTCCGGTAAGAGAAAAATCCGGAGTCATTGGACTTCGTCAATTCAGAATACAAAGAGTCTGCACGGAAGCTTACCAGCAAGGCGATCTTCTTACAGTGGAGGATTTAGCTAACAGATTATTAAACTGCGGTGAAAGAACCATCTGCCGCAATCTTCAAGAGATGAGAAAAAAGCATATCATTGTCTCTCTTCGTTCAACAACCAAGGATATGGGACGAGCTATTTCTCATCGCTCTATAATCGTTAAACAGTGGCTTTAAAGCAAGGAGTATTCTGATATTTCAAGGAACACTTTTCATTCTGTATATTCTGTGAGGAATTACTCTGAACAGCAGGAATAAAAAATAATGCACCAAATCTTCAAAGAAATCAATTATCTTCCTGAATTTCATAGGGGGAAAAGAAAAAACTGTCAAAGCGCTTTTGCACTCTAGATGATGATATACAAACCTTCATTGATGTTCAGCTAAAACTATTCAAAAAACTCAGAATAGATAATAATGCCGTTGAACATATAAGCGACTTAGGTATTACCACGCCTAAAATTTATAAAGTAAAAAAATTTGCATGTAAGGCACTTAAAGGCAAGGGGGTTCAATCCGGCATTAGGGTTATTTGTTCTTATTTCCAGGCAGAAGATAAAATTGAATTTATAGAAATCTGTTACCAAGGCGGCAATACAAACAAAGCTAAACAAAGAATTAAAAGCTTATTATATAAATAATAAATCAGATTATGATTTATTTCGCCACATAGGGCTTTATAAGTGTCTCCGGTATTGTTATATTGTGCTTGATAATGTATATGATAAGGGATTGAAACTTAACTTGAAACCAAGGTGATTATATGAAATTGAATGAATTAAATAATTTAACTGAAAAGTTTGATAAGACGGATAAAATGCCCGCACTGTTCCTGGGACACGGCAGCCCCATGAACGCTATTGAAGAGAATGTTTTTGTGCAGGGTTTCAGGCAAATAGGAAAAGAAATTCCTATGCCGGCGGCTATACTGTGCATATCAGCCCACTGGGAAGCAAACGGTACTTTTGTAACTGCAATGGAAAAGCCAAGAACTATCCACGACTTTAGCGGGTTCCCGAAAGAATTGTACGAAGTTCAATATCCCGCACCCGGAAATCCGGAGCTTGCGAAAGAGATTAAAGACGAAGTTAAAAATACTGAAGTGGGTCTTGATGTTAATTGGGGACTCGACCATGGCGCATGGTCGGTAATTAAACATCTCTATCCGGATGCAGAGGTTCCGGTAGTTCAGATGAGCCTTGATTATAGGCAGTCTCCTCAATATCATTTTGAACTTGCTAAGGAGCTGAGCTTTCTACGCAATAAAGGCGTGCTGATTATCGGCAGCGGAAATATGGTTCACAATTTAAGAATGGTCGACTGGCGAAGATTAGATGAAGTTGATTACGGTTATGATTGGGCAAAGGAAGCAAGCGAAAAGATGAAAAGGTTTATTTTGTCGGGCGATTACAAGCAGTTAATTAATTATCAATCCCAGGGAAGAGAATTCGAGCTAGCGGTCCCGACTCCCGAGCATTATCTGCCGCTGCTTTATGCAGTGGCATTGAAGGATGAAAAGGATGTGGTAAGTTTGTTTAATGATATGGCAGTCGGCGGGTCGCTTAGTATGACGTCAGTAAAAATTGAGGCGGTTCATTCATAAACGCAGTTTGTGTATAAAGGGGATTAAGCTGGGAGAGAGGTGTATTTCAATAGCCCAGTTGATTGGTCAATCGCCAATTTTAACCTCTGCAGCCCTGGAGAAAGAGGTCGTCAATCGTCATTCGTCAATCCTAGACGGTTTCAAAATTTACAGTTCTTTTCCTTCTCCATTCCCGTTTATTTACTATCAAAAATATCATTATGAAAACTCTGCTTAAGATATTGTACTTATTCAAACGGCTGTCTCGGACAGCAAAGGGAATTTAAGCTCTACCCGTATTTCGATTATAATCATCGTGCTCTGATTCATTGCCGACTGGCTAATGGAATTCCACTCCACTTGTCAGCCTCCGGCTTAAAGGTATCTACACCTTAACCTGGGAAAAACTCACACTCTTAACATCTGTTTTCGGATTAAAGGAAATCCAATAATTCCCCGAAAATTCTTCTTCCTCAACCAATGACAACAAATGACTAATGACCATTCCACGCTCCTAACCTCCGCCTTCGGCTTAAAAGCAGTTCAGAACTTTTCCGAATCCAAATGACCTAAAATAATTAGCGTAAAAAGAATTCATGAACGAAACGTTAAAAAACAAATTCTGTTTGAGCAAAGCGAGTTAATTTGTTTTAGTGAAGTGAATGAATTCTTAGCTAATTATTTTCAGTCTTGAATTTTTGGTTCTTTTGTTTCAAGACAAAAGAACAATAATAATTCAACAAAAAAATCGAATCCGAAATCTCAAAAGTTAAAAAGTAACTCCTCTCTTGGCCTTACTATCTTCGCACATAAAAAGAAATTCGTTTAGAAATTATACTGCAAGACATTACTTTATATTTATTATTAACACAAAAAGAAAAATCTGTCTGAGTCTGGTTCATCCAGACGAGTTATTTTTCTTTATATGAAAAGATAGAACTTCAAATACAAAGTATATTTTCAGAATTTCTTTTTTAGTGCATATTCTGGCGCCTGTCTCGCAATCTATGCGGGATTTCTTTTCTTGTGCCAAGAAAAGAAATAGTAATTCACATTGCAGTCTTGATTTTTTGGTACTTTTGCTTCAAGGTAAAAGTACAGTGAAACATACCTTCCTCTCTTCTCCAGTGCTTCTCTAATTCCTTAATCCACTTTTACAATAAAAACATCATGCAAACATTAAACAATATTTTAATCCCCGTAGCACAGATTAGTAATCTGTGCATTCCTAGAACCCTCCACTTCCTCAAACTCTACCTATCAGATACTATCGGCAACTACGGCTCCACAATCTCATTGCTAATCAGTGTTTTCTAGTTTATCGCTGCCCGGCTAAATATTTCATCATCTGAAGATTTGAGCTATCCCCTTTTGCACTGTAAATTACAACGAACATTAGGAAATCTGAAATGGTTCCGTAATAACATATCTGCTATTTTTACCATTATTAACTAAAATAAGTTAATCTCTATTTTTATTATCTTTAAAAAGCTAATTAAAAATTTTCAACTCATATTTTCTGAATTTAGAATTGCTAACTCCAAAAGAAGCACTAAAAAAATATTTCGGATACGATTCATTTAGACAAAACCAGTTGGAAATAATTGAAGCAATTATCAGCGGTGATAATGTCCTGGCTGTATTGCCGACTGGTGCGGGCAAATCTATTTGTTATCAAGTTCCTGCGCTTATTGCAAATAATTTTTCTATTGTAGTCTCGCCTTTAATTGCTTTAATGAAAGATCAAGTGGATTCGTTAAACAAAAATGGTACTGTTGCAGCTTTCATTAACAGCCAGATGAAGTTTTATGAAGCTGAGGAAGTCTTACAGAGAATTTCTTTTGGAGAAATTAAATTACTTTTTGTTGCGCCGGAAAGATTAGATAACATTCTCTTCGCAGATAAAATTAAAAATTTAAATCCTCATTATTTATTCGTAGATGAAGCTCATTGTATAAGTGAATGGGGCCATAGTTTTCGTCCAAGCTATAGAAAGATTAAAGAGTTTATTGATTATGTTTCAATAAAAAAAGTTTCCGGATTTACTGCTACAGCCACTCCCGAAGTGGTTGTCGATATTGTAGAACAGCTTGGTTTTAAAAATCCTAATGTTTTTGTCAGAGGTTTTGAAAGAGAAAATTTAGAGCTCAATGTAGTTGTTACTAAACGTAAAAATGAAAAATGCCTAGAGCTTATATCCAGACATAAAACTCCTGCTATAATTTATACGGCTTCAAGAAAACGCGCAGAGGAAATTTCTGAGTTTTTAAATCTTCACAGATTAAACTGCGCTTACTACCACGCCGGACTTGCAGCCGAAGAAAGAAAAAAGATTCAAGATGATTTTATTTCGGGAAACATCCCAATTATAGCGGCTACAAATGCCTTCGGAATGGGAATCGACAAAAAAGATATAAGATTAGTTATTCATTATAACACTCCCGGTTCTATTGAAAATTATTATCAAGAAATCGGAAGAGCCGGCAGAGACGGAAAAGATTCTTTTATTTACCTTCTTCATGATGAATATGATATTAACATTCAAAATTTCTTTTTGTCTAATTCGCATCCTGATAAGGAATTAATTCAAAAAGTATATGATGCGATTTGCGATTACGGAAAAATTGCGGAAGGAAATATTTCTGATAAAGAAATTCCTCTTAATCTTAGCTTCATTTCTGCTTATGCAAAAAAAGAAATCAGCAAAGGACTTATTTTCTCTGCTTTAAAAATTCTTGAACATGGCGGTTATTTAAAGCAAACTTCTGAATTTGAGAACAAGGCTTCAATTCAAATTCTTTTTGAAAAAACCAAGCTGAAGAATTTTATTAAAAAGAATTCTAACAACCTTATTAAAGAAATTGTTTTGCATTTGCTGCGTGAATACGGAAGCAAAATTTTTATTGACCATGTAAATGTATCTTCAAAACAAATTTCCGAATTGACTGGCTTTACTGAAACGGATATCGATGAGACTTTGTCTGCCCTGGATAACCTTGGTATTATTAAATATGTTAAACCGCGATCTAAAGACAGTATTGTTTTAACTTCCCCTCGTATCAATTCCAATAGATTGAATCTCGATTATAAAAGAATAAATGAAAATTATCTGCGGCTAAGAAAAAAAATAGAAATTATGGAAGATTATGTTTATTCAAATGAATGCAGATTCAAGTTCATTCTAAAATATTTTGGAGAAGATGTCGAAAATTATTCTTGCGGCAAATGCGACCGATGTAAAATTGAAGAGAATCTTCCCGAAGCAACTAATGACTATATAAAAGAAATTATTCTTCGTACTCTTAACGAAAATAAATTTCTTCTTACCGAAAATTCTTTAATAACAGTGATTCGCGGTTCAAGCAAAACTGAAAAATATAAATCATTCGAAACTTATGGGTGCTGTGTCAATTATGAAAAAGAAATTATTAAATCTTCACTTCATGATATTTTGCTAAACGGACTTGTGGGAAGAAATGATAATAAAACTTTATATCTAACTGATTCGGGCATTGAATATTTGCACCAAAACGGATTAATAATTGAAAAAAAAACTGAACCAATCAGCTATGAAGATAATTTGGAATTATTCAACCTTTTAAAAGAAGCTCGAACAAAAGCCGCCCAAAAATTTATGCAAACAAGTTATCTTATTTGTCCGGATGAAATTCTCCGCCAAATTGCTGAAAAGAAACCGCAAATGAAAAATGATTTTTTTTCTATAAATGGCTTCAATCATAGAATGTTCAATAAAATAGGAGACGATTTTCTTGAAATTATTCAAGAATTTTTAAAGGGAAAAAATAATAAGCCTAAAGAAAAAATTGCCGGAAAAACCATACCTCAAAATATTAGAGAGACGTTAAATCTTCTTTTAAAAAAATATTCTTTAAAAGATATTTCTTCTCTTCGCCAGCTTTCTGAGGCTGTAATATCTATGCAGATTGAAACTATTCTGGATTTCGAGCCAACCGTAAATATAAATCATTTATTTGACCCGGAATTATTTAATCTGATAACGAAAGAAATTAAAGCTGGTTATAAAGATTTGAAAGATTTAAAGTCTCGATTGCCTGATGAGGTTGCTTATCCGCTAATTAGAATTGCTGTCGCAAAATTTAATGCACTCAAATAAAAACAATAATATTTTTAATTATTTTTTTTAAGCTCACTTCCCTTTTTAATTGAAGAGCTTTGGCTCCGCAGTTTTTCAACATATGCCGTAACTTTGTCAAAAAACTTTTCCCATCGCTGGGGATCTTTGTTATAAAAGTCGATTGTTGAATTATAATCTTTGCTTGTTATTCCATATCGGTTAAAGACAACTGTTTTTAATGAGTCAAAATTATATGACGGAGCTTTTATTGTATCTTGAGCAACAACAATGTCTGTATAAATTTTTATGAATTTGCCTTCGTCTATATTATTTTTTGAGCACCCTGAGAGGAATGTAATAACGAAAAGTTGAATAATAAAAATGGGTTTTAATATTTTGCTTTGTATCTTCAATAAGTTTTGATAACTAAAAAATTTCCAATTAAATTCTTAATCTTAATCTTGCCTTAATTCTTAATCTTAATCTTGCCCTAATTCTTAATCTTAATCCTAATCCTAATCTTAATCTAGACTTTGATCTTAATCTTGAACTTAAACTTCTTTACTTCATCTTCTTGCTGGCTTCAAATAAAATTTTTTTCTCTCTGTCTGTAAGATTCTGATAACCGGATTGACTAATCTTATCTAAAATTTTATCTATATCTGCCTGGCTAACTTCTTCTTCTTTTTTATCACCATTTATTTCATAATAATTAGCATCTTCAGCATCATATTTTCTGTTTCTTATAAAGTTCGAGGCATTTTTTAGCGAATCAAAAATATTTGATTTCTTTGTCGTTGATCCCTGGAAATAGTTTCCATACATTGTTCCGCGTTTTTTATCATACAAGATATAAATAAATCCTGCAAGTGCGCCGCCTAAATGAGCCAGATGAGCAACATCTCCGCCGCTTGGTATTGAAAAGAATTCTATCAGAATATAAATTGCTACAAAATATTTTGCTTTAAGCGGAATAAAGAAGTACAGGAATATATATCTGTTCGGGAATAACATTCCAAATGCTATAAGCACACCCATTATAGCGCCGGAAGCGCCTATGGTTGGTGCTAATGCTTCATTCAATAATGGCGGAAATATAAGCTGAGCTATTCCGGCTGCAACTCCGCACGTCAAATAAAATATTAAGAATTTTTTAGAACCCCAAATATTTTCAATTTCCATCCCAAACATCCAGAGCGCAAACATGTTCAATGCAATGTGCATAAAACCGCCGTGCATAAACTGGTAAGTAATTAGTTGCCATGGATAAAATCCGTAGCCGATTGGAATAAGTGCAAAATACCTGGTAAGTACATCACTTAATGTAATACCATCACCGATTCCAATTTGTTGTCCAATCATTTGGAATACAAAAACAACCCCATTAATAATAAATAAATTTTTAATAACCGGTGGAAAGTAGCTGAAGCCGCCAAATCCCGAAGGTCGATAATAATCACTCACAATTTAAATCCTTTTTTTTAAGTACGAATATAAAGAAGCTGTCCTATAATTGTCATTCCTGGTAATCTGCATTTTAACTAACAATCACTATATAATTTAATTTACCCGTTGTGTGAATTAAATTGAAAACCGTTAAAATGTTCATGATATCTTGTCTATTTTATTAACCCATGAATTCATTCGTGGGTGCTTGTAATAAAAACCAAATTTCTTTAACCGTTTCAACGGTTTATAAGGAGTTATCACACTACCGGTTTATTTTATAAAACAATTGTTGAAAGAATAATCCAGCATGACAGATCGTATCTTTTAACAGCCTCTTTATTAATTATTTTCTCTATTCTAAAAACTTAACTAATAATACGCTGAAAAAATATGCTATGCTTCACTTAATGCTGCAACACCAGGTAGAATTTTTCCTTCTAAAAATTCTAACGAAGCACCGCCGCCGGTTGATACATGACTTACTTTATCATCTAATCCTGCTTTGCTGATTGCTGCCGCTGAATCGCCACCGCCGATTATAGTTATCGCTCCTTTTGACGTAACTTCAACAAGTTTGTTCGCAATCGCGTTAGTTCCTTTAGCAAAATTATCCATTTCAAAAACTCCCATCGGCCCATTCCAAACTATTGTTTTGGCTTTTGCTATTTCATCGGAAAACAATTTAATTGTTTCGGGACCGATGTCTAGTCCCATTTTATCAGCTGGAATATTATTTACACTGACAACTTTTGAAGGAGAATCATTTTTAAATTCATCTGCAACAACAACATCAACCGGCATTACAAATTTAACTTTAGACTTGCTTACTTTATCCAAAACTTCTTTTGCCAATCCGATTTTTTCTTCTTCAAGTAAAGATTTCCCGATTTCTTTTCCCTGGGCTTTGTAAAATGTATAAGCCATTCCGCCGCCGATTATCATTGTGTCAACTTTATCTAATAAATTCATTATCACATCAATCTTACCGGATATTTTAGCACCGCCAAGAATCGCGCAGTAAGGTCTGGCTGGATTTGTAATTGCGCTACCTAAATATTCCAATTCTTTCTGCATCAAATAGCCCGCTGCACATTGCTTAATATATTTTGTAACACCTTCGGTTGAAGCATGAGCGCGGTGTGCGCTTCCGAATGCATCGTTCACATAAATATCACCAAGCTCGGCAAGTTTCTTTGAAAATTCCGGATCGTTCTTTTCCTCTTCTTCATGAAATCTTAAATTTTCAAGAAGAACAACATCGCCGCTTTTCATTGAATCAACTAATTTTTTAACATCATCACCAACACAATCCGGCGCAAGTTTAACTTCTTTACCTAAAAGTTCTCCTAATCTCTTTGCAGCAGGTTTCAAACTGTATTTAGGATTTACTTTTCCTTTCGGCCTCCCGAGGTGACTCATCAATATTGCTTTGCCGCCGTCGGAAATAATTTTCTTTATTGTCGGCAATGATGAAGTAATTCTAATATCATCTGTAATGTTCAGATTCTCGTCAAGCGGTACATTAAAATCAACCCGGACGAGAACTCGTTTATCTTTTAAATTTAATTTATCTATTGAAAGCTTACTCATAATCTTCCATCCTTTTCTATTCCATTTCCCCTCTCCTTACTAAGGAGAGGGGTTAGGGGTGAGGTTAAAACTGCTATTTAAAACAAAGACGAAGCATTTGCTTCGTCTTTATTAAATTATCAATTTGTTTTACTGTGTTATTTTAACTAATAAATCTGCTACTCTGCATGAATAGCCCCATTCATTATCGTACCAGGAAATAACTTTAAAGAATCTTTTTTCATCTTTAAAATTATTCTGAAGTGTAGCTAATGAATCATAAATCGATGATCTATCATCATGAATGAAATCTGAAGAAACAACTTCTTCATCGCTGTAGCCTAAAATTCCTTTTAGATAAGTTTCGGAAGCTTTTTTCATCAAAGAATCGATCTCAGCAATTGAAGTATCTCTAGTTGAACGGAATGTTAAATCAACAACAGAAACATCTGCAGTCGGTACTCTGAAAGACATTCCGGTTAATTTACCTTTTGTTGAAGGTAGAACTTCACCAACAGCTTTTGCTGCACCGGTAGTAGAAGGAATAATATTAATTGCTGCTGCTCTTCCGCCTCTCCAGTCTTTCTTTGATGGTCCGTCAACAGTTTTTTGAGTTGCAGTGTAAGAATGAATTGTTGTCATTAAACCAGTTTCAATCCCAATTCCTTCTTTTAATAAAACATGAACTAATGGAGCCAAACAGTTCGTTGTGCATGATGCATTAGATATAATGTTGTGTCTTGACGGATCATATTCATGATCATTAACACCTAAAACAACAGTCTTCACATCTCCTTTACCAGGCGCTGAGATTATTACTTTTTTAGCACCGGCATCCAAATGTCCTTTTGCTTTATCTGAGCTTGTAAACAAACCTGTTGATTCAATAACATAGTCAACACCAAGCTCTTTCCATGGCAGTTGAGATGGTTCTTTGGTTGCCAAGACACATTTAATTTTATTTCCATTAACAATTAGTACATCATCTGCTTCCAGTTTTGGATCGCTTTTTTCTGTATCAAGTTTTCCTTTAAATTTTCCGTGAACAGAATCATATTTTAATTGATAAGCAAAATATTTTGCATCTGTTGTAACATCAACAACAGCAACTACATTTATTTTACTTCCTAGAAGTCCCTTATCGACTATTGCATTAAATACAAGTCTTCCTATTCTTCCAAATCCATTAATACCTACTTTAACCGCCATACTAAAAACTCCTTTGTTAAAAATAATTTTAAGTAAATAAATAACATTCTACCACTATCGCAAACATTAGCCTATGTAAAAATGGAATTGTAATGCTGTTTGCTGACAATATTCCATTACTCCATATTTCCAAGAGTCGCGTAACATGGTTACTTTATAAAATATACCCATGCAAAATTAGTCAAATGACGTTCTAAATTCAACGAAAGGAATGATTTCGGATGTTCTATTTGTGGGTTTTTACACGGACAATTGAATAATTATTTATGCTTGTGATGCAGAAAATCTTTTATGTACTTTTTTACACTCTTTAATATATCATATTCATTTTTGTAAGAATAAGTTTTATCAGGATATTTCATCTCGGAAACTGCTAAATCAACATATGAACCATTTGCAGAAATTTTTAAACTGTCGCTAATAATTATATTAAAGTATAATTTGTGTTCTTCAACAGCATCAATCTTTTCTTCGGGAATAATACGAATTCCTTCACTCAGAAAAATTTTTTCAATTCGAAGCTTGAGTGTATCCTGGCTGGAAATTTCCCTGAACAATACCGGATTTTGAAAGTTTATAGTTAGATAAGCATTTATTTCTTTATTATGTTTTTGAGTAGGAAAGGAATAACAATAATTCATTAGAACTAAGAAACTAAATACACCAATTTTAATTCTCATGATATAGCCTCTATTTAAAGTTTAGATAAAACTCTAAAATAGTTTTTCATATTTATCATGAAACCCAGCGCAAAGTTTTATAATAAATTCGCCAGTAGTTACCATATTTATAAACTCTATATGTATAACATGCCGCCGCTGAAGGTGCATATTCCCAGCCGGCTTCCAATTCTGCTGCGGTCGGAGACAACCACCTAATTGGCCCGGTATAAAATATAATACCAAGTTCTCCTGTCGTTTTATCATGCACTCCGTCTCTCGGAAAATAAAGAGTGTTGCAATCAGATATTTTCTTTACTGGTCTTGAATAATTTTCAAATCTTTTAAGAAATTCCTGTGTTGGGTCTGCCTTCGGCCCTTGGCCAATTAAATTTGAATCTATTGCTGTATAAAAACCGATATAAAATATTTTTATCGTTGTATCAATTTTTCCCCATTCATTTCTTATCATTCCATTATTATTAAATTGATCTCTCAAAACTTCTTCCAATAAATTGTATTGATCAGTTCCCCAAAACGGCTCTGTGGAATTATCCTTGCAAGAATTAAAAATAAATAAAAAAATAAAGCTGATTACTATATATTTTACTTGATGACGTGGCATGATCTAACTCCCAACTATTATAGTGATAAAAAATAATAAAATTAGAATAAAGTTTCTTCAGCTATTCAATTTCTTTAACATAAAGCCCATTTTACTACATCTTTTCTACAGATTCCTCCATTCAAGTCAATATTCTAAACGCCAGAAAAATATTGTTCATAGCCGATTGTTTATTGACACTGAAAAAATTTTCCAATTCGTCTGTAGTATTAATTCGCCAAAGGAAAATATGATTAGGAGTAGAATAATTTGTTTCATAAGCTTTTCCACTTTAAAATGTTTTAAATTTTTTCTTATTAACCAAATAATAAAATAAAGGAATATATATCATTGTCAAAATTGCGGAGACCATTATTCCTCCTGCAATGCTGTAGCTTAGGCTTTTCCAAAAACTGCTTTCTTCGGATAGCATAAGCGGAATCAAGGCACAGACTGTAGTTAACGATGTCGTAAATATTGGCCTTAATCTGTTTGCACTTAATTTTAATAGTTCATCTAGTGAAAAAGTTTTTATATTTTTTGATATATAGTCCACTAATATAATTGAGTTATTAACTGATAATCCCACCAACAGCAGTATCCCCGCATAAGCGCCTCTATCAAGGTTTAAATCAAACAAGTAAAAAGTAAAAATTGTTCCGATAAAAGAGAATGGTATCGCAAGTATAATTAACATCGGCTTTCTGTATGATTCAAATAGGCTTGCCGTTATCATAACTATAAGTACAAACGCCATCAATAAAATTTTCCATATCTGGAGTTCATCTTCTTCCCCAAACCGGAACATCATATCGTTTTTTGATAAGACGTACCCCGCAGGTACAGGCATTCTGTCAATTGTCGCATTAATAAATTCTTTTCCGTATTGAAATGGGCCTTTGTAATCAAAGGTTATATACCTTATGTATTGCCTATTTTCTCTTAATATTCTTGCAAGAACTTTTTCCTTTTTAAAATTTACAACATCTCCAATTTTTGCATAGCCGCCGCTTCCGTCTTTAACAATTAGATCTTCCAGCTCGTCTAATTGTAGCTGACGGTAATTGGAAAATTTCACAGAATAATTTACCTCCTCGTTATTTACCTTAAGAACGTTATATTGAAGGTTGCCTTCCGTATTCTTTGCTATGTCGTCAAAAATTTCCTCGGTACTGATTTTATGCTTAATAATATTATACTTATTTACAGTTGCTATTATCTCATATCTATCATCGTTTGCAGAATAGGGTGATGATTTATCAATATCAACATTATCAATCCTTGGATTTTCCAGAATCCTCTTCTTAAATTCCTCCGCAATTTTTTTCACCTGTATATAATTAAATCCTTTTGCCGTAACGGAGAATGAAGATATTGGATAGCCGCCGCTGTAAAATCCCGGTCCGAATCCATAAACTGAAACATCCAATCCCCCAAGCTTTACCGCATAAGCAGTCAAAAAATTTTTCAATACATAAGGAAATGCACTTTCACTTTGAACTTTAGTAAAGTCTACTTTAATATATGCTGCTTCCGAATTTATTACATTGCCGGTTACATTCTTAAACCTTTCTTTATACAACAGTATTTGATCCTCAAAATTTTTAGTTAGCTCATTTATTCTGTCAAGCTTATTTCCATTAGGCAGCCTTAAGCTTACAATTAAATATGTTTCTTCGCCAAAATTTAACGGCTCTCCTTTTTGCACTTCGTTAAAAAATAAATTAATCGTTCCGCCTAAATACAGGTTAACATACTTCTTTATACTCTGGTAAAAATCCGAGCTGATTACAAAATTATACGGCGTTGAAATTACGGGCGTTTCAATCGAACCCGGCAATAGCCAGATGGGCAAGCCTATTAGCAATAATAAAAATACAAAGCCTAATTTTTTGAATTTAAATATCTTCTTTGCGGCAAAAATATAGATCTTATCAAAAACACTTACTTTGTCCTCATGATTCCTATTCACTCTTGAAGAATATTTGACGAACAACAGCGGTATGATTGTAAATGCAACAATCAATGAACAGCTTAATGAAAAAACAATTGCTAAAGCAAATTCAATAAAATATAATTTTAGTTCGCCGGTAAGAAAAAGTAAAGGAATAAAAACTGCAATGGTTGTTAACGTAGAAGCAAATACAGGGAAGAAAATACTCTTAACACATACTGAAAAGCGCTTTAAACCGCCTCCGTCATAATGTTTATCAAGATAATCAACAACAACTATTGAGTTATCTACCATCATTCCAAAACCTAAAGTGATAGAGGCTATCGTTAGAATATTTAATGGTACATTAAATATATAAAATAGTATTAACGAGCTTAAGAGTGAGAAGATTATCGAAGTTATAATTATTAACGAGTAATCAACTCTTCTAAATATCAATACTAAGATAAGAATTATAATCACAAGCGAATAAGCCGCATTGGTGTATAGTTTATTAATATCCTTTCTTATGTATTCTGTTTTATCTATCTCTTTTTTAATCTGAAAATCTGGGGGGAAATTAAGGCTTATTTCTTTAATCTTTTCATAAACTCTATTTGCTGTTTCAACAATATTGCTGCCGGCTTCTTTATCTATCTGGATAAAAACCGCTTCTTTTCCGTTTATGCGGTAATAGTTTGTATTCTCTGCAAAAGCATCGGATATATTACCGATTTCTCCAAGACGAATAATTTTGCCGTCCGTTAATACTTTTACAGGCTGATCCAATATCTCCGTTGCATAATTTATTTTGTTCGATATACTAATAACAATCCGGCCTTTGTTCTTATTTACTTCTCCGGCAGATTTATAAATTTCAGAATTGGATAATGCTTGCAGAATTTCCTGGTTTGTTATACCAAAATATTTTGCTTTATCATAATCTATGGTCACAATTATTTCTCTTTCATTTCCGCCATTTACATTTATGTTTGAGACACCAGGAACCGACAGTAGAGGCGTCTTCAAAAAATCATTTGCATATTTTCTAATTTCGTTTGAAGATACATTTGCAGATAATGTGTAAGTTAAAAATCCCTGCAGTTCTCTAAAGTCCTTTGGTATATAAGGCGATATTCTTGGCGGTGATACTCCTTCCGGAAGTTCTTCTTTTAATGAGCTTAATTTTTCATTTATCTCAACTTTTGTAAAATCCATATTTACATCCGGCTGAAGCTCTATATCAATTGAACATGAGCCTTGCGATGAAGATGATATAATCTTTTTTATTCCCTGTATCGTTGATAAAACGGATTCCATTGGTGAGGTTAAATAAGCTTCAACTGCTTCAGGCGAAACTCCCTGCCATGTTGCAGTTACTGTTAGCCGAGGATATTCTACCTCCGGCGTAAGCTCAACTGGTAATTTCAAAAACGCCGTTGTTCCCAAAATAATTACTGCAAGGAAAAGCATTACGGTAGTTACAGGATGTGTTAAGAATATGTATATAATCTTTTTCACTAAATCTAATAAATTCCATCCTTGAATTTGAACTTACACTTGAACTTATTCTTGAACTTGAACTTATTCTTGAACTTATTCTATCACATTTATTTTAGCATCATGTGCAAGATTATAATTCCCCTGCACAATTACCGAATCTCCTGCCTGCACACCACTTTTCATTACTATGTATTTATCATTACTTT
This sequence comes from Bacteroidota bacterium, assembly GCA_021824145.1. Classification (GTDB taxonomy): domain Bacteria; phylum Bacteroidota; class Ignavibacteria; order Ignavibacteriales; family Ignavibacteriaceae; genus FEN-1297. Next base: position 16,661 of record JAKALM010000015.1, on the reverse strand, counting down.
CGCCAATATCTACATAATGCCATTTTGCTAAATTGTCTTTTGCAATAAAGACTAAATTCCGCTGGTCTCTTACAAGCAAAGCATCTTTAAGCACTAATATCTTACCATGTTCAATTTTTGATTGAATCTTTACTGTTGCAAACATGCCGGGCTTGATTTCGTTGTCGTTGTTTATTATTTCAATCGTTACCTGGCAGGTCTTCGTTGAAGGGTCAATTATAGGATTAATAAATAATATCTTACCGGGAAAGATTCTATTAGGTATTGCATTAATATTTACTTCCGCACTGTTACCCGTTCTCAAATTTATTATTTCACTTTCCAAAACCCCAACATTTACTTTGAATTTTGAAATATCCAGAAGCTTAAAGAGTTTTTCGCCTGCGTTAATCCTTTGCCCTTTTGAATAATTAAAATCTGCTATTGCTCCGTTGAAAGGAGAAATTATAGCAGAGTATTCCAAATTTAATTTCGCTCTATTTAACTGATTGATTGCAGATGCCAAGCCGCTTTTATTAAGTATTACTTCATTTCTTTTGGCTCCTGTAAATGTAAGCTTTAGGTCAAGGTCATTTTGTTGTTTAATATATTCTTCTTCCTTTATTGTTTTATCATGAAATCTCTTTTCATTCTGTGCAATAAGTTTTTTCAAAGAGTCTATTACATTTTTATTCCCATTATTATTTAACTCCTCATTTGGTGCTTCTTTCTGCAAAAAGCCGTAGTTAATCTGCGCATCAACTATTTTATTTTTTGCTTCGTCTAACGCAATTTGGTATTCGCGGTCATCTAAACGAATTAAAGTATCATTCTTGCTTACATATTTACCGTTATATAAGTTAATGTAATTTACCGTTCCCGAAATGTTCGATACAATATCTACTTCATCGAAAGCCTTGATAGTTCCATTTGCTGTAACATATTTTACTAAATCTCCTCTAATAGCTTTTGATACTTTCACTGGAAAAATTACATCATTCAATTTCTCATAATTTACTGCGGTTGTTTCATTGTCCGGTTTGTTAACCGCCTTATTTCCGGGCATAAATGAAATTATTACTAATGCAATGATCATAACAGCAAAAAATATTACAATAACTTTTTTATTTATTTTCATTATAACACCATTCTGTTTTAATTATCACGGTATACGCTGTCTAAAAAAGTATTTTTTAATGAATGTCATTCCCGCGAAAGCGGAAATCTACTAAAATATTTAAGGGCTTGGATTCCCGTTTATACGCATCAGCGTCAACCTAAAATGGAATAAAAAATCGTACATAATTTAAATAATGTACAAAAACATGTAAAATGACTGAAAATAATTGTTATAATAAAATGACAAATGCAAAGATAAGTTTGATAATAAGCCTCTCCCTTCTCAAGGGAGAGGTTGGAGAGAGTTCAAGATTATAGTAAAGCCACGAACTCATCTCCACCCTTCTCTTGCAAAGAGAAGGGCTTATTAGCATAAATAACTTTAACATTATCATTCTGACAACTCATTACATTAATATTAATTACAGTTACGTCATATAAAATTAAGTTGACGTCTATATGTTTTCACGGAAATGACAAAATCCCGTACTTTTTGCACAGCCTCTGCGAAATATTTATTTTGTTTCAAATTTCTTCCTCGAATATTTTTCTAAGTAAGTATACAGCACCGGAATTATTATCAATGTTAAAAATGTCGATGATACCAACCCGCCTGCAATTGCCAATGAAAGCGATACCCGCAATTGTGTACCTGCACCAATTCCTATCATCATTGGAATCAATCCGAATATAACTGTAAATGAGTTCATAACAATTGGACGAAATCTTTGCTGTCCGGCTTCTATTATTGCTTCTCTTATTGGCAGGCCTTCCTGGCGTTTCCTTATTATATATTCCACCTTAACTACTGCGTCATTATCCGCAATTCCTACTAAAATTATTAAGCCCATAATTGAAATTATATTTATACTCTGACCGAAAATATACAATATCAAAATTCCTCCTATCAAACCAAGAGGCACGGAAAAAATTATTATGAATGGAAATAGCAAAGATTCAAATTCAGAAGCGAGCACAATAAACATTAATAATACCGATATAATTAATGCAGCATATAATTCACTGAAAGATTCATTTATTTCTTTATTGGTTCCCTCAACCACAATCATCTCACCCGGATCTCTTGAAGTCTTATTAATAACTTCATTTAATTGTGCTGCCGCCTTATCCACGCCTTCATTTGAATTTGCATATATATATACCGTCCTTGCCTGATTCTCCCGCCATATTTCTCCATAACTGTTTGTCAATTTATAACTAACCAAATTTTGCAAGGGGATTTTTTCATTCCCGTTTATTACCTCATAAGATAAAATCTCCTTCAATTCGTTCACATCACCTGGTGGACTTACAATATTAACAGCTATCTTTTTATCAAAGTCTGTAAAATAGGTTGCATTCATCCCTTTTACCATATTAACTAATTGATTTGAAGCGTCGTTAATATTAATTCCGTATGCAAGGCATTTTTCTCTGTCAATTGTAATTTGATATTCAGGCTCACCGGATTCCAGCCCAATTCTCAAATCCGAAATATCAGTAAGGCCGCTTGCTTTTATATTTTTGATAATCAATTCGGCTTTGCTTACGGCAGCGTCTATATTTTTATTCTTAACCTTTATTATTATATCATTGTCCGCGCTGTTTAACACTTGTGTGTATGCTGTCTTTACTTTCTGGAATGAAAACTTTGCAGTCTTCATACCTCTAAGAATGTTCCGAAGTTCGTTTTGTACGGTATAATAATAATCGCTCGATACAAGCTTAACAGTTATGTTTGTTTTGTCAATAGATATTTGGTCTCTATTCAAATAATCGAACTCATTTACGCGGCCGATATTTGCAAGCTCGCTTTGTACACCTTTAATTTTCAATATCTCATTCTCTATCCTGGAAGTTGTTTCAGCATTGCCTTCAAGCGATGTACCTTTGGGAAATTCCAATTGCACAATAAATTCGTCCCCCGCTCCTTCCGGAATAAATTCCTTCTTCATATCTACCGCGGCTATAATTGTTATTGCAATGAGAAACAAGGTTATAAATAAAACTTTTACGCGGTTGTCTAATGCCCATTGCAATAAACGCTCATAATAAATTATTGTTGTATCTAAAAATTTATTTACTCTTACAAAAAATCTATCAAAGAACCTCTTAAACAATTTGGAAATTTTATCAAATAAATATGAACTTGCGTATAAGAATGATTTTACAGCAAATAGGAATGGAAGCTTAAGCCAAAATATTATCTTACCAAAAAAATTATTTGAATTGGAACTTTTTATAACCAGGTAATCATCCCTCAAATATTTTCCCGAATTTATAAACTTAAACTTCTCTCTCGATGCAAGCATCGGTATTAACGTTATTGCGGTAACTATGGAAGCGCTGAGAGAAAATACAATAGCGTACGACTGGTCTTTAAATAATTCCCCGGCAATTCCTTTTATAAAAACAAGCGGAAGAAACACCGCTATAGTAGTTAGTGTAGCTGCCACAACCGGCATTTCTACTTCGGCAGATCCTTTAATTGCCGCATCCCGCAATGAATAACCTTCTTCCCTCAGCCGGATAACATTTTCAATTACTATTATTGCATTGTCTAAAAGCATGCCTACGCCCAATGCCATACCCCCAAGAGATACAATATTAAAATTGATGTTAAACAAATACATCATTAAAACAGTAAGCGCTAATGAAGCCGGTATTGTTGCCCCTATAATAAATACGCTTCTTAAGTTATTCAGGAAAAAGAAAAGCACAAAGAAAGCAAGTATGCCGCCGTATATAATTTCCTGCTCAACATTTTGAATAGCGTTTACTATAAACTGCGAGTAATCCGAAACTACGGCTAAGTGGTAATCCGGATATTCTTTATTTAATTCCGAAACGGTTTTATTAATTCTATTCGATATATCCACCGTATTCGATTCTGGCTCTTTATAAATAAGTAAACCGACGGTTTCATTACCGTTAAATCTTGTTATTCCTTCCCTGTCCTTAAAGCTTTCTTTAACGTTTGCAATATCTTTTAAATAAATAACTCCGCTGTTTTCATTACGCTTTATTATTGTATTTTTTATATCATCTATATTTTTAAATTCACCTGTTGCACGCAGCGAATATCTAAACAGACCGTTTAATATTGAGCCGGCAGGTAAGTTAATATTAGAAGTTTTAAGTGCGTTTGCTATCTCCGCGTAAGTCAAATTATACTCGGTAAGTTTTCCCGGCTCAATTTCAACATCTACCTCCCTTTCGAGCCCGCCGGTAAGCGCTGCCTGCGCGACTCCTTCTATTTGTTCTAATCGTCTCTTAAAAATAACTCTTGCCGCTTCCTTTAGATCGATTAGTTTTTTTATGTCATTTTCACTTGATGTGTAATTAACAAAATTAATTTTGTTTTGATTTGTTCCCCTGTATGTTAAAACCAAATTTAATATAGGCGTTGATGAAGGATTTATCCTTATTATGGTTGGCCGTTCTGCTTCTCTTGGCAATATGAAACGGACGTTATCAAGTTTCTCCCGCATTGCGAGCATTGTATAGTCCATATTCGTTCCCCATGTAAAATCAACGGAGATAACCGATATGCCCTGCTTTGATACAGACGAAATATTCTTTACTCCATTAACAGTTCCAACTGCAGATTCAAGCGGCTCTGTTATTAGCTTCTCTACTTCTTCAGGTGTTGCATCCGGGTATGAGGTCTGTACTAATAAATGGGGAACATTTACATTAGGTAATAAATCTACCCCTATCCTACTAAAGGCATAGATGCTTATTAACGCAATGCCCAGGTAGAACATTGTTACTGTTACCGGACGCTTTATCGATGTTGATGGAAGCGGCAATTATCTCTCCAACCCGTTTTCTTAAAGGATTATTTTCCTCAAATAAAATTAACATAAATTTATATAATTTATCTCGGAAAGGAATCTAAAAGTTTATCTGAGTCATAAAACTCCTGTGCGGTTATCCCTATCTGATTATAATATGAGCTATCAATATAATCTTCGCGGTAATAATCTATTCCTCTTCCATAATATGAAGCAATTAATTTTATACTTGGCTTTTCGTGAAATTTAAAAAATAGCTTGTCTTGAATAAGTTTAATATAAAATCCAGAATAGATTACATTTGTTGAATCATTAATAATTTTATCTATTAATTCTTCACGACTTTTACTTTTTCTAATTAGTTTTCCATTATTATAATTATTTTCAATCCAATATGCGGTAGATATTTTCATTTGAGCAAATCCAACCGATGGATCGAATCCCCATCTTGCCCTTATTTCATCAAATCTGTCAAAGTCATTATAATTTAACTTAAGTTCAGAATAAATAATACTGATAAATATTCTATGTTGAATTCCAATTTCATTAATTAATTTTTTTATAAACTTTTCATTAACAACGATTGTTTTTAAAATATCACCATTAAAAGATGTAATTTCATTAAGAAGTATACCTTTTCCGTTCTGTTTTGGGTAAGGATAGAATTGATAAAAAATAATCACAATAACCATTATTACAAAAAACTCATATATAGCTATTTTCTTCCTTAATAATTTCATAATTAAAGTTTAAAATAGTACAAATAGTAAGTGTTTTTGTTATCATCATTTGTTAATGCATAAAGATTATTTCCTAAAATATACACATCTACTAACTTTTGCATTTCATCAATTCTGTATTTATTGGTTTTTAATTTTTGCCCACCTTTATCGAAAAAATCGATAAAAATTAAATTAGATCCTGGTCTCGGTTCTCGTATAATTAAGATCATATTTGCAAATGCTTGTATTCTTTTTAGTAGTTTTGGTAATGTTACCTCAGGTATCGCAACAGATTTTTCAAAATCAGATAGATAATTATATTCTTCCTTTGATATTGGGATATTTTGAAAATTTTTTATCCCAAACGAAAATAATTTATTACCTAATTCTGAATAAACATCAATGTTATAAGTGTCATCGAATGCTACATAAATGTTTTTATTAATATCAAAAGTTGGTAGAGAAATCCTCAATGGTGGTGGTTTTTGAATATGGCTGATCATGATTTTTTTATTTTCAGAAAGATTATTTATCTCACCATTTATTGAGTTATTTGTTTTACCTAAAACGTAATCATCAAGATTAATGGCTAATTCCCAGAAACAATTATTGTAGTATCTCGTATCAATCATTAACTTGTTGGAAACAAATTTTTTCGCATTTAATTTTTTAAACTTATCACTCCATAATATCAGATTGCAATTGTTTTTGTTTTGACGACTAAACAACAATAATTTCCCCTCATTAGATGAAATACTGGCCGTGTAGGGTAAAGACAATTTTTCTACAAAAGTTCTAGGATCGTAAAGAATAAATGAATGTTTCATTATCCCACCAATCAAAGGTGCCTGAGTCAAAAGAACAATATTTTTCCATTTCACATCATCCTTTAACTTGATTTTTCTATAATAATTCACGCCTTCTTTTGGCAAAGTATAATTTGTAATACCAAATAGAAAAACGAAAAGCAATGTCTGGTAAGATCTATTTCTTTTTATTATCACTGAACTTACTTTTTAATTTTTAGCGAATATTTATCTATATGTGGGTATGGGGATAAACGATCAAGGTATATGTTTCCGTTGAGGTCGCTTCTTATAAATCTTACGCTGTCAAGACCGACCTTTTTTATATTAATTCTGCCTATGTTTTTTAAATTATCAAAATTTATAATGTCCCAATAATAATCTATCTGTTCACCTGACTTCCTATATATTAAATTAAATAAAAGACTATCATTCAAAAAAAATGTTTCATAGCAACCTGAATTTGACACAACATATTTTTTCTCACTATCAAAATATGGGTCACTGAAAAATGAAGGACTTTCTTTATATGTTTTTACTATGACTCCATCAGGATTATATTTTCGTATTTCATATGGATATGAGAAACTAAAATAAACATTATTATTATTGTCTTTAAATAATCTTCCGGAATTACCACTCATTTCAATTGTTAAACTATTAGAACTGGTTAAACGTTTGCAAAAACTTTTTACAAAGTAATTTGATGGATTATTAAAATTATATTTGTAAATTATGTCTCCATCATATGAATGCAGAAATCCAGAAGAATAAACAATTTTAGATGCGCTTACTAAAATTTGTGCAGGCATAAATTTCAATTTTTGAGTATATATAACATTGTTCAATGAATCAAAGACAGTAATGTTTCTCAGGATTTTATCTACGACATATATATTACCAAGTCTATCAATATCTAAAGCATGTGGTGCTATAAATTCTCCGGGTCCCCGTCCTTCGCCAAATCCAAAAACCTTTATCAAGACTCCATCCTTGTTAAACTTATCAATCCTTTTAAATCCGCTATCTAAAATATAGATATTTCCTTTTTGATCTATCTTAAAATCGCTTATTATACCTATAATGTTTTTCTTTGAATCTCCAATAGTTAATTCTTTATTAATTAAAAAAATATCCGGTTTTAGTGTATCATTAGAACATGAAACCAAAAATAATCCAGATATAAAACAAAAAAGCAATTTTTTGATGATATTTCTCATAACATTAAATAAGATTATAGTTGCTTCAATAATTAAATAAAATTTAATCTTCATCACCGCTGTCATAACAGCAAACAAATCCAGATACATGTCCACAAATATCAGTATCTGGACAACTCCAACATAAAATTTGACCTGGAGGTAAGTCCCAGGAGCAGTCTCTCGGTTGATTACAAGGCTTCCAACAACTATATGTCGGCTTCGAATTAAACGTTAGAACCATAAGAGCTGTCAATATGGCTCCAACTGATGCTAACTTATAAAATATTCTTTTCATAATAACTCCTTTTTTTTATGAAGAAGCAACTATAATTAATTTTGTTTCAGAAAATATAATCGTTTGAAAGTGAGTCAAAATAATTCACAATCTGTTTATGTCTCTTAATAAATCCGCTAGAACGTTCTATGCTAATTAATTTGTTATTTCTATCAAGAACCATTCTTGCTGGTGTTATAATACCATATCGTTTAGTAAAAATTTTCTCTTGGTCATAAGAAATCGTAAAATTTAATTGTTTGTCCTTGATAAATTGATCAAGCAATAATTTATTCGGTGCCGAACCTATACCCAATATCAATATATTCTTATTATATTTTTCATATATTTCTTTCCATAAATATGTTTCCATTAAACAACTTGAACAATCGCTATAATCAAAAGCTACTAGCAAAACATATTTATACTTCTTGTCATACATTTTATAATAGTTGGTTTGGAAAAAATCACTTATAGGGATATATGCGCCTGGTTCTACTTGTTTAATATTCTTTTGAGACTTTATCAGATGTATCGTTCCGATTAGTAATAACGGCGTAAGCAGAATAATGGAATATTTCCCAAAAATAAATTTTGGATTCTTTGCTATAGTTATTTTTCTAAATGTTATTAAATACAAACCTAAAAAAATAATTATACAATTCCTGATGATTGTTATGAAGTTTAATTTATGAAATAACCAAGAGCCAAAACAATAACACACCCAATTTTTATCAAAAATTACAGAATAAATGGCAAATATTGTGAATGACAGTAACAGAAAAATTGAAAAAACCAAAAAAAATTTATCTAATAATCTAACAATAATTCCTAAGCCAATAATTATTTCCACAACAATTATAAAAATTGCGAAATAAGTAGTTATTTCAGTTGGTATTATATTATAAGAATACAATGCAGATACAAATTCGCTCCGATAATATAATTTTGAGACTCCAGAGAAAATAAAAATTGATCCATATAAAAGTCTAAGAAGGCTGTAAATATTACTTTTCATTATTGTTTGAATATTTTTAATTCGTTTTGAAAACCTTATGAAATGGTAAATTGAGAATAATGAAACATTAAAGTTAAATTCCCTATTAAAGCAAAAGGATCAATTTCCTTATTTATTCCGACAAATAATAATACTGCCAAAAGGATAGTGATGAATTGATTTGCATATAAGAAGAAGCTCTTTTGTTTTTCAGCGATTCCGGAAATATCTGTACCCTTTAAGTACAATAATAAATCCTTTTTTATAAAATTAAATTTTTACTTTTTCTGGAAATAACTTAACCTGTAAAAATTCTTTTGTCAATGCAGGGATTCCCTGCATTTTTATTGCAGGGATTCACTGCATTGATTATTATTTCGCATGCAAATAAAATTACTGGGGCAGATATATTCCTCAATACAACTTAATAGTGCGTCATTCCAACTGCAGATTCAAGCGGCTCTGTTATTAGCTTCTCTACTTCTTCAGGTGTTGCATCCGGGTATGAAGTCTGAACTAACAAATGGGGAATATTTACGTTTGGTAATAAATCTACTCCTATTCTGCTAAAGGCATATATGCCTATTAACGCAATACCCAGGTAGAACATCGTAACCGTAACCGGGCGCTTTATTGATGTTGATGGCAGCGGCAATTATCTCTCCAACCCGTTTTCTTAAAATGTTTTTTACGTAAACCGTAATAATCGTTACAAAATATTCTTATCTATTACAATAAATAATATGAATTTTCATTAGTCATTATTAATGGAAATAGCCATTTAATTTTCATAACTTCAAAATGTAGATGCAGTGGTGTGCTTACTGCATCTCCAGTATTTCCAACATAGCCTATTATTTCACCTCGCTTTACTTGTTGCTCAGCTTCTAAATTCTCAAATGAATCTAAATGCGCATAATAGTATAGCTTATTATCCGCACCTAAAATTTTAACTACGTTGCCGCCTAAAATATCCCGCCCTTTATATATTATTACGCCATCTGTTGAACTAAGCACCTTAGTTCCTCTTGAGCTAAGAATATCTATTCCCAAATGTTTTCTATTATCTCCTCTTGGAGCGCCAAATGTATCTTCCAATTCAGATTTTGAAATACCTTCAACTGGAATTTTTAATGGAACTTTTGTCCCATTAAAATGATAATGCTTATAAATTGTTATCCATTCCCCGGGAATAGCTGCACAAACAATAAATGCTAAAACTAATATTATAATTATTTTCTTAGCCATATATTGAATATAGCAGAGAGTTTATTCGTTCAATCATATTTCGAGCTTCATCCCTATTATTATAATCAATAACATAAACGGCATGCACGCGGCCATTCTTGTCGATTATAAATGCTGTTGAGTCCTTAAAATTAATCTCTTTATTAAAAATATTTATACCTTTAATCAACTTGTAATTGAAAGTTGCATTTTTTAGTGCGATGGTTCTTTCGCTTGAAAATATTTCAATAAATTTTGGGTACTTTCTAAAAATGTTGCTTAAAAATTCTTGCTCTTGTTTATCAATAAACCTGGAGGTAGTAACTACATAAATAAGTTTAATCTTATAATTCTTATCGTGGTAACCAATAAATTTTAATCCCTTATTTAAATAAATTTCATTATTAGATTCTATCCTTTCATGTTTAATCAAAAGCGAAGTTAGTATTCTAATTTTATTTTCTTCTTCACTATAATCATAAATCAAAATTAGATTGAAAAGTACTAAACAGAAAAATAAAATATCCATATTTATAATTTTTAAAAGCATGCTATAAAAAGTCTTAAATAAATATTAAAATAAATGATTAATATATTCTCTACTCAATTGAATTTTCAATGAACTTTAGTCTTTCCCAAAATAATTTATCATCAAATTTATTTTCCATAGGTATAATACTTTTTGAAAATAAAATATTTTTATTTCTATCAACAAATAATAATAACGGCAGTGATTTTCTTAAATCTTTAGAAAATGATATTTTCTCTAAAGAATAAAAGCGGTCTAAGTGTTGAAATTTTGCTAAATAAGGAATTTGTTCATTTTTATTTTTTATATCGGTGGATATATAGAATATACCAAGAGTCTTCTTATTAATTCTAGACAAATTATCAAATATCGTAGAAGTGCAGGTTTGGCAATTCTTCTTTGAGAAGAAAAACAAAATTATTGGGTTATTATGGTTATCTAACTCATTATTATTTTGCCAGCTTTTTGCTAATATTGTATCAATTGAAATTAACTCTTTTTCTACATTTACATTATTTGCGGAATCATTGTTTAGGACTTGTTTGTTTTTTTCATTTTCTCTTTCTCTTACTAATTCATATAAAGATACTACATTCAAAATAATCAAGACAATGAATGCGGCATATTTAATCATAAATTTCCCTCATTAAAATTATAAAGTATTATTATTGCATTTTTTACTTGATTATCTTTATTATTATTTTTTTCAGAGTACCTTAATTCATATAAATAATTACCGTCAGAGTAGGTGGGCGCTATTATTCCCTTTAATAAATAGGAGTTATATGTATTTAAATCATATAAGACCATCTTTACTTTTGATATGTTATTTTCGAAATCTAAATATTGAATGAATAAATACCTATTTTTTAGAACAAACATATTAAAAATATCTGTCCCAAGATGATAATTTTTCATTGTATTAGATACGTCATGTAAATTCTTTAATGGTGGAACTATTTTATAAAAGTAGGGCTGACCTAAATTTATATTTGTAACATGTCCAGTTTTCAAATCAAGCTTTCTTACAATATTATCTGAATAGGTATTTATTTCGTATAATGAATTACTTGTTGTATCTAAAAATATACCTCCATTAAATAATCCACGGTATAGGTAACCAGCATAATTATCAGAAGCTTCTAATAAATTATTTATAATTTTAAAATTAGAGTCCAGCATCATCAAATTACATGGATATTTTTTTGTATATGGTTTATGTATATAATAATTATTTCTATAATTAATTATTCTTCTTAAACTATATACATCTTCAATATTTACAATTTTACTCATTAAGTAATTTCCATTTATATCAAATATTGATATTCTTGAATTTGACTGATCATAAATTCCTATTTTGTTATCTGTAATAGAAAATAAACAATTTATACTTTTATATTCTCCTGGACCCTCGCCTATTCTACCAATTTTATATAGGTATCTTCCATTCATATCAAACACCTTTATTTCTGTTGCTCTAGACGAAATAATAATTCGATTATTACATCTTATAAGATCGTAAGGAAATGAGATCATACTTTTTACATTTGATTCTAGACTAATCTTTTGAGTTCTAAAAACTTTATCAATGGGTAGTTCGAATTTATTAGTTTTAAATAAGCTTGCATCATTTTTATTCGTATTTTTACAACTTTGAAAAAGAACTAAAGTTATTAATAATAAAGTTCTTATTGCGCTTTTTAATGACATAAGAAAATTCCTTATAAAATTTTACTCTGGCAAAAAAATAATTTAATATAATGAGTCCGCTCTAAAAAGCTAAAATACTTGAATTGTCATTCTCGAGAAGTAGGATCTATTCTATATATGAAGTTTTTTAGATTCCCGTTTTCACGTGATTGACTTTTTTAGAGCGGAGTCATATAATAAAAATGATTCCACTTTGAATGTTGGAATTATGTTTTTAATTTTTATTTTAAACATTATTCCAAAAATTTATTAAAATATTTGTTTGACTTATTTTAATTTTGAATAAACTAAAAATTTATTTTTTTAACTCAATTTCTTTGCCAGCATTTAATATAATTAAATCCAGTTATCACAACGTAAATGCCCACCATCACTCGTTGCATCTCCTCCGCAAGGTGGATTTGGGTTCCATCTCCAGGTACCTGGTGTACATTCTTGTAAAGGACCTTGACAAGATTCGGTATTTACAGAAACCTGGTAAATAGTATTGCAGAATATAGTATTCCCTAAAATTTGAATAGATTCCAAGTGATAACATGTCCAGACATCTGTTCTTATTGAAACCATTGAATGTAATGTCCCGCCGCCGCCAGTTGGGGGATTATCATAATCTAGTGCACTTGCACTTGGGGTAATTAAAGAAAATTTCAAGCCCAATAAGTTAATATCCCCGCTCTTGCTTGGATTAGTAGTAACCTGGATGTTTACAAACATCAACAGTGCAAAAAAAGCAATGCCAGCTATTTTGGCTGCTTTAGACCGGTGTTTTCTAAAAAAGATACTCATTTCTGTACCTCTTATTTTTACTGTTAATTATTCCCGCTTATTGCGAGATTGTTATCTTTAATAAATTTATCATTACTTTGAGCTAAGATTTTTTAATTATATTTACAAATATTAAATGATTTATGTTTTTGTATGTTTTTAATTATTAATTGAACTATTTACTGGGCTGTAATAATTATGCAAGAGATAGTTGCACACTGAAAAATTAAATTGGTTTTACATATGTATATTCCTTTATTGCTAATTTATTATCAATTATCAATAATTTATTTTCAGTTAAGCATATATCAGCAAATTTTGAAATACCCTTTATTACCCACGAATCTATGTATTCCCCTGTTTTGCCTTCATACCTATCAAAAACAATTGCATTATATTTTTCTGTACCATCTTTACTAAGAATAAATATGTCACCATCAATTATGTATGAATTTAAGTTAGTTTTGTATTTTTTAAGTTCATTAAAAGAACCCATAATCATTCTATTATTATTTATATATTTAGCTCTATTGTTAATGATAGGAAATTTATTTAAATCAATGGTACAAACAGAATTCTTAATTCCCCCGTTCTGGTTAAAGAAAATTATATGATTCAAATAATTAGGTATATAAATTAAATTATTATTATATAAAATATTTCCAACAGTAATAGCTGAGATATCGTAAAAAACTGGTAGATTATCTTCAATATTTAAAATAGGTGCATAACCTCTTATAATATTATCTTTGATATTACGAATTTCTATGGGCTTGTTTTCATTATTTATTGATGATTTCAACAATGCAATTTCTTGCGTGTTAATGGGGCATATTTCGATAGGAATATCTTTGTTTAATGTAATTGAAGTAGTATCTTTCATTTTAAAAATGGTTACCCTTCTTAGATTAATATCAACTACATATAAATTATTAGAATTATCGAAATAAAAATTCATCGGTAATATAAACTCACCGGGTCCTTTCCCATATCCTCCAATTTTTTTTACCAACTTTTTGTTAGAGTTGAAAAACTTGATTGATTTATCTCCCTGATCAAGTATAGCAATATATCCCTTAGCTTCCATTTTGATTTTTATAGGGAAAAATAATGAATCTTTTTTTTCTGTTCCAAAAGATAATAATAGCTTTGGTATAATTGTTTTTAGTTTTCTTTGGTTGCCCTGATAATATGGGCTATAAGTTGTATAAATTTTATACTCTTTATTTTCTAGCTTTAACGTAACAAAAGGTTTATCATTATATGATGATTTAAACTTTTCGGAAAAAAGAATTGCGAAACTGGTAATTATAAGTACTGTAATAATTGTTATAAGAATTTTTTTCCTTCTCATATTGAGTCCTAATTTATAGAACTGACTTAAATATTTAATTGTCATAAGTTATTAATTATTTTTATTTAAATCAGTTATAGTTTTTAAATCATTTACACTTAAGTTCTAGGTCCACCTGGATCGCCATATACAACATAAATTATACACCAATATGTTGTAACTGTGCCGTCACTATTCCATACGTCTGCATAACCACAAAATTCGTTTCCTAAATAACTACAATCGATTGCCCCGCAAGCCACATATTGATTCCACCCGCCTCCTCCACTAGCATATAATGTAGGCGTAAACAAAGATACTTTCAATCCAAACAAATCAATGTCTCCGCTCTTACTTGGATTAGTATTAACCTGGATGTTTACAAACATCAACAGTACAAAGAAAGCTATGCCAATTATTTTGGCTGCTTTAGACCGGTGCTTTCTAATAAAGATACTCACAATTGTACCTCTTATATTTATATTTAATTATTCCCGCTTAATGCAGGATTGTTTAGTTCTGCAATAATATTTTTTATCTCATCTTTTATTTCCTGAGCCGCTGTAGTCTCAACTTTTGCATTTGTGTTAAGTATACTTTTACACTCTTCCTTTGCCTCGTAGTATTTTTTCTCTTTCATATAAAGCTTTGTCAATAAATATTTCGTATAAATCTTATTCGGCTCCATGTTTACAGCATACTTATAATTTAGTTCTGCTTTTTTATATTCATTCATTTTTTCAAAGCATGCTCCTAAGTTTGTATACTGTTTAGGGTCTAAATAATTTTTCTTGGACTCTTCAAGTAAAACGGCAGCATTTTTATAATCATTATTCAACATCAGTACTCCGCCGTAATTAAATAAAAATTCTCCATCATCTCTTAAAGTTGGATATACTTTCTCAAATTCTTTCAACGATAAGTTATATTGTCCGTAAGAAGCAAGTTCATATCCTTCTTTCCATACTTGGTATGCATTAAATAATTTGTACTTTTCCACAATGATAAAAGAAACAATAATTACCACTATAAATGCAGAAGCTGTTTTAACCTGCGTAGCCGCACGGCTCGCCTGCGTAGCTGCAAGGCTTGTGTAATTAGGAAGACTTCGCTCAAAAATTATTTTTGGTTTTACCGTTGCGCTTAAAATTGAAAGAAAGAAAATAAAATTTATATATGTAGGTAGAATATGTAACGGGAAAGAAAAAACACCGACGGCAAGAAGCGCAATTAAAGAAGCTTTGGCAGAAATTTTTAACGCATAAAATATTCCGTCACTTAGAAATTCTTGAGTAAAATTTTTAGGAAGATTTGTTATTGAATTGTTTACCTTTGAGGAAGCACTCACTACTCCATACTGCTTACTGCCTACTTGTCTCCCGTTTTCTGAATTTATCAAAATTCCTGGCGGAGGAAGGTCGTTCTTTTTATACCCCCATAGTGCTGATACAATTATCCCTAACCAAATCAATAATCCAATTGTTCCAAGCTCAGCCCATATTTGTATATATTCATTGTGCGCTTGTTTTACATTTCCCGAAATAAATTTTTCATAATCGCTTCCGCCCTCATCATCAAAATAATCTGCCTGGTAATTCCCATATTCGGATCCATACCTGTCAAACCCAATTCCCCAAATTGGATTTTCTTTAATCATACGGCTTGTTATCTTCCAAATAAATAATCTGCCGTCAGCGGAAGCCGGCTTTATTTTATATAACAGTAATATTGTGCTAACTGTTATTACAGCTAATAATAATATTGCCGCTCCCTTTTTTATAAGGCTGTTAAAATATTTATTTAAGTTTTCCCTAACATCTTTTTGATAGAGATATATTACGCCTATTCCAAGTAAAACTGCTATCCAGGAAGACCTTATCCGCAAAGAAGGCAATATAAAAATGCAGGCTAAGAATGTTATTAATGCTAAATACTTGATTAATTTTCCCGCACCTTCTTTCCCCGGCATAAATTTATAGATACCAAAAGCAAAAGAAATAACAGATACTAAGTAACCCGCAAGATGATCCGGGTTAACAAATGTACCGTTTACCTTAAAGAAGCTGTTCACATAACCTATTTAATAAGTATAAAGTCAAGAGGATAATATTATCCCGTGACAAAAAAGTTTTATAAAAAAAGTTCTTTGATAAATTGATATTCAAAATTAAACAACTACTCATGCCATAATATCTCTG
>JAKALM010000014.1 GCA_021824145.1 Bacteroidota bacterium | reverse complement strand
TTCCGTCGGGTTTAAGTGAATATAAAGGATATCTGTTGCCATACGAGGTATTGGGCAAAACATATAAATTACCTTGAGAATCCACAATAGGCGAAGTGTATGAAATATCGTTGCCGAATGTCCATTTGATTGCTTTTGAATTTATATCAACAGCAATTACATAATTTTTCTTTCCCAACAGATATAAAGAATTTCCATCAGGAGAAATGGTTATTACTTGTTCATAACCTCCATAGATTCTACTATCGGTTAACTTCCATTTTAATTGGCCTTCTTTATTAAGTGCGTAAAGAGTAGAAGATAAGTCTACAAAATATATAGTTGTATCTAACCCAACATTAAAACTTAAATTAGGAATCGGATTACTGCACTTGTATGTCCATTTAATACTTCCATCAGGATTTATTGCATAAATTAATTTTTGAACGCCTTCTGAAATAATAATAGTGCCGTCATATAAAATTATGGGAGTTGTACTTGTGGTTGTACCAAGACTTACTTTCCATTTTAGATTTCCATTATAATCTGCCGCATGCAATTCGGCTGGAGTGTCGGTTGTATAATATATTGTAGAATCATTTCCGATTGTAATTCCGGAGAGAATATCACTGGCGGGTATTTTTCCTATAACAACGCCCGCGCTAGGCCCGGCATACTTGCTTCTTCCGTTTGATTGGGAATTGCCGTGATATATAGGCCATGATGAATTTTTCAGACTAGGCCAAGAAATATCTTCTTGAATAACATTTTCATTATTATCGTTTGCAGGCCCGCTTGGGCTTTTGCAGCCAATTAATAAAATAAAAAAGACAAAAATTATTTGAAAAAATTTAATTCTGTAAAATCTAAAAACCTTAATGAAATCTCCCAATTGATATTCCTTTCCAAATTAATTCAAAAGACAAAATATTTTAATACTAAATTCTGAGAAAAACAATTTAATAGAGGCGAACGAAAAGCAAATTTTTCTGGCTTAATAATTGTTTCCAAAAATAATTGTAAAAACTAGGGAAAGGTTATGAAGTACAATTTTACAATTTTTTTATCGGCACTTTTTATCTTTTTATTTATTCAATCTCCTCAAAATTTCTCTCAAAGTTTCCTTACCGTAAGCGGAAATAAAATAGTAGATCAAAACGGACAGGAATTTTATTTCAAAGGGATGGGGCTTGGCGGCTGGCTTGAACCGGAAGGTTATATGTTCGGAATGTCGAGCTTTGCTAATTCTCCTTCGCAGATACAGAAAAAAATCCAAGATTTGATCGGAGTAGATAATACAAATTTATTTTACAGTAACTTTAGAAAAAATTTTGTTACCGAAAGCGATATTAAAGCGCTCGCATCGTGGGGATTTAATTTGGTTCGACTGCCGTTTCATTATAATATTTTAACTCCGCCGGATTCACCGGGAGTTTATTCTGCAAGCGGTTTTGCGATTTTCGACAGCTTAATTTCCTGGTGCAAGAAATATAATATTTATGTTATACTCGATCTGCACTGCGCTCCCGGAGGCGAAAGCAACAACACAATTTCAGATTACGATCCTTCGGTTCCTTCTTTATGGCAGGATACCGCAAAGCAAACTAGAACGGTTGACATCTGGAGAACAATTGCAAACCGATATAAGAACGAGCCGACAGTTGCCGGATACGATTTACTTAATGAACCGGCGTGGACGCTTCCAAACAATAATCAGCCGCTTCATGATCTTTATGTTAGAATTACAAATGCAATTCGGTCTGTAGATACAACGCATATTCTTTTTATCGAAGGCAATTGGTACGCTACTGATTTTAGCGGACTTACTCCTCCGTGGGATAAAAAGATGGCATACAGCTTTCATAAATATTGGAACGAAAATACAAGCAGCGCAATTCAAAATTATTTAAATCTAAGAAGTACATACAACGTTCCTTTGTGGCTTGGTGAGACGGGAGAAAATTCAAATGCTTGGTTCACCGAATGCGCATCGTTAATGCAGCAATATGATATTGGATGGTCCTGGTGGACACTGAAAAAATTCAACACGATCAACGCACCGCTGAACGTTCCGATTACAAGCGACTACCAGCAGCTTTTAAATTACTGGGGAGGAAAAAGTTCAAAGCCATCCGTAACATTTGCAACAAATGCGCTTCTTCAGATGGCGAATAATTTGAAATATGAATATTGTGTTTTTCAGAATGACATGATCGATGCGATGATGCGCCAGCCGAATGATAATTCAATTTTACCTTTTGCAGATAATAATATTCCCGGAGTTGTTTATGCAGATAATTATGATTTGGGAAAAGTAACGTACGCTTATAACGATGCTGATTATGAAAATACCGGTGTTTCTCCGCAAACATCCTGGAACTCCGGCGGATGCTACCGCAACGACGGCGTTGATATTGAACAGTGCAATGATCTTCCAACAAACGGTTATGATGTTGGGTGGATAAATGCAGGCGAGTGGATGAAATACACGGTTAATATTTCTCAAGCCGGTTCTTACAATATTGATATTCGCTACGCATCAAACCAAGCTGATGGTAAATTTGTTTTAAAGCTTGATGGAAATATTATTTCATCAATCATAACTGTTCCGGTTACAGGCGGATGGCAGACCTGGCAGACAATGACGCTGCAGAATATTCAGCTTCCTGCAGGCAAACATAGTTTGATGATTCAATTTCTATCCGGCGGATATAATCTTAATTATTTTATGTTTTCATCAAATGTAACCGGAATTAAAAATGAAAAGAAAAATGAATTCACTTTCAATTTGAATCAGAATTTTCCGAATCCTTTTAATCCCGCAACACAAATAAAATATTCAATTCCGGCAAGAAGTTTTGTTACCGTTAAAGTGTTTAATATTCTTGGCAGCGAAGTAAAAACTTTGGTTAATGAAAACAAAGACGCAGGAGAATACTCAATTAATTTTAACGCGAATAATTTACCATCCGGAATTTATTTTTACAGAATTACAGCCGGGAAATATTCTGATTTGAAGAAAATGATTTTATTAAAGTGAGTTCAATTTTATTATTATAATAAATTTAGTTTTATCAATTTAATAAGAAAAGTTTTTAGAGAATTATTTTTAATTATTTCTAATTGAAAACTTTTTAATAAAAAATTGGCACTATTAATGAACTTTAAATAGTGATAGCGGAAATGTACTCCTTTTTTGTGTTGGGAAAAGCCTTCTTCTTTTTAGAAGGCTTTTTCTTTTGAAAATTATAGCGCTTGCCAGCGGAATAAATTAAATATTATAAAAAAATATCATTTATCACTGTTCATTAAAAACATTTAAGAGTCGAGCATGAAAAATTTTTACAGCATTAAATACTTCTCATTTATTTTTCTTTTTCTAATAATTTTTTCAAAATCTGCTTCATCGCAAACTGCAACTCTTCAAGCTACTTTTTCTTTAAAAAATGAAAACGGCATTTCTGTTCCGTTCCAGAATGGGCTTCCGGTACCAACATTTGAAAAACAAGACAGGCAAATAATTGATTTAGATGGGACATGGAAAAAATTCAGATTTAATGCCGACCACAATATATCACTTGCGGCAAAAGATTCGGCTGGCTATGCAAATCTTTTAACAGAAGCTCAAAATATGTTTTCTCCAAATTTCAATGACAGCAGCTGGGCTACAAAAACAATTCCTTCCGTTGAAAACACAATGTATGCTTATCCTAAAGTTCCCGAATATTATGAAAATGGAGTTTGGTACCGCAAGAGTTTTAATGTATCGGACAGCTTGAACGGAAAGTTCTTTAAGCTGATGTTTTTAGCTGTTAATTATACTGCAGACGTTTGGCTGAACGGGCATTATCTTGGTTATCATGAAGGCGGATACACATCTTTTGCATTTGATGTTTCCAAGTTTCTGAATTTCGGCGGATCAAATTTATTAGCAGTTAGAATTGACAATCCGCCATGGGGAAAAAGAAATGATATTGTTCCCTACACTCAATGCGATTGGTTTAATTACGCTGGAATTATTCACGATGTTTATATTGAAGTTTCAAATCCGGTTTCTGTAATTCGAACAGATATTGTTCCGTTGGATCCTTCTGGAAATCTTCAAACAACGGTTGTCGTGTTGAACAAAAGCGGATTATCCACTCAGGCAAGCGTTCAAATTGATGTTTATAATACAAAAGTTGATTCGACAAATATTCTTTCAGAAAAAGCTTCTTCATTGATTACTACTTTAGCTCAAGTTTCCGGCAATACTAATAACACAGTTACAATTGATAACGATTCGATTGCGGTTTGGAGAACGCAGATACAAGTTAATAATCCCAAGCTTTGGTCGCCGGCCAATCCAAATCTTTATGTAATGAAAGTTACTTTGAAAGATAGCGGAAACGTTGTCGATGAATATTATACTCAATTTGGAATTAGGAAAATTACAACCGACAGCGCAAAAGTTTTATTAAACGGACACGTTGTATTTTTTACAGGAGTTGCGCGGCACGAAGATCATCCCGTTTACGGAAGAAGCATTCCGGACAGCGTAATCTATTCTGATCTTTTAAAAATTAAAGCTCTTAATGCAAACATGATTAGAACTGCACACTATCCTAATACACCGTTTACTTATCTGCTTGCCGATAGAATGGGCTTTGCAATTCTTGAAGAAATTCCTGTTTGGCAGTTTGATGATCCAAATGCTTTCATAATTCAAAATACATCCCGGCATATTCATCAGCAAATGTTTAGAGAAATGGTTTTCAGAGATTATAACAGACCATCGATCTTTTTGTGGAGTACTTGCAACGAGTGTTTAGATTTAACAAACAGAACAATTTATATTCAAACAATTAGAGATGATTACAAAAATAATTATGATGATGGAAGATTATTAACCGAATCAGCCGCTGCTGATAGGCCGGGTCCGGAAGATCCATCCGTAGAATATTGCGATGTTGCTGGATGGACAATGTACTTTGGAATATTTTACGGAAGCGATTATTACTCAGGTACAAAACAATTTTTACAAACCGCAAATTCAGATCATCCAACAAAACCAATATTGGATACTGAGTTTGGTTATTGGTCAACAGAAAATAACAGCACACAAAATGCTCAGGCACTTACTTTTTACAGCACGTTCAAAGCGTTTACAGAGCTTGGCGCATTAAAATCTGACGGGAGCATTAATCCAAATGGCGGTTATTTAATGGGTACAACTTGGTGGTGTGCATTTGATTGGTATTCTGCCGTGCACCCAAGCGGATTTGAAAGCATGGGAATTTATTCCATGGATAGAACAACGCCAAAGTTTGTTGCAAAATATATGATACCACAATATCAGCCGTACTTTAATAATGGCGGAATGCAAATTACTGCAATTAAAAATGATGCAATTGAAAATTCAATTCCTGGCAGTTACGAACTTTCGCAAAACTATCCCAATCCATTTAATCCATCAACCAAAATTCATTACCAAATTCCAAATTCGGGAATTGTAACTTTAAAAGTTTATGATGTGCTGGGAAGAGTTGTGGAAACGCTTGTTAGTCAATATCAAACGAAAGGCAAATATGATATTAATTTTAATGCAGATAAACTTTCGAGCGGGATTTATTTCTATCAACTGAACTCCGGAAATTTTAATTCAACGAGGAAGATGATCCTATTAAAATAAATTTATTGGAGAACGACCAAATCATTTTATTAGAATAATAAAATTCATTTTATCAATTTAATAAGACCGTCGAAGATTAAAATATTCTCTTTTAATTTTGTTTTAATTCTTGGTGCTTAAATCAGTTCGGCAATTGGCATTATTTGTGAATAAATACAAAAAAACAGGAAAAATATTTGCAAGTTGATTTTACTTTTTTAGATAGCTTAATACTTCTCGTTTATTTAATTATTGTACTCAGCCTTGGTTTTTATTTTTCTGGTAAGAAAGAACAAAGTTTTGATGATTATTTTCTTGCCGGTAAAAAAATGGGCTGGTTTACAATTGGGCTTTCTATATTTGCAACAAATATTTCCAGCGAACACTTTATTGGTTTGGCGGGCGCCGGTGCGTCAAGAGGATTGGCGGTCGGCCAGTTCGAACTGATGGCTGTGTTTATTTTAATTTTGCTCGGATGGATAATCGCTCCAATTTATATAAAATCCGGAGTTGTTACCACACCGGAATTTCTTGAAAAAAGATTTGATCCTTCGTTAAGAAAACCTTTTGCTGTCATTTCAATTATCATTTACATTTTTACAAAAATTTCTGTAGCCCTTTTTGCCGGCGGAATTTTGTTTTACAAAATGTTTGGTCTTAGCATTTATACTTCTGCAATAATGGTTGTACTGTTCACCGGACTTTATACAGTGCTCGGCGGCGCAACTTCTGTAATGAAGACACACGTTTTTCAAGCAATTATTTTGATAGTTGGTGCCTTGTTGTTAACAATTTTTGGGCTAAAAGCTGTTGGCGGTTTTTCTGGTTTGCAGGCAAAATTACCACCAGATTTCTTTAATATGTTTAAATCAATTAAAGATTCTAATTATCCTTGGACAGGCGTAATTTTCGGCGCACCGATTTTAGCTTTTTGGTATTGGATAACCGATCAATATTTCATTCAAAAGATTCTTTCTGCAAAATCAATTAACGATGCCCGCCGAGGCTCTTTGTTTGCTGGGCTGTTAAAAGTATTGCCAATTTTTATTCTTGTATTGCCTGGTTTAATTGCTGCGGCAATGTTCCAAGATATTAAAGGCGACGAAGCATATCCGATGCTTCTTTCAAGCAGCATTCTGCCAATAGGAATCAAAGGAATTGTTTTGGCAGGATTGCTTGCTGCAATTATGTCCTCGCTGGCAAGTGTTTTCAATACTGTGGCTGTATTGTTTACAAATGATTTTTATAAAGTAAATCATCCAAACGCTTCTGACCGCGAATTAGTTTTGGTTGGAAGATTAGCAACAACAGCAATTGTGATTTTTGCAATAATTTGTGTCCCACTAGTAAAATTAATTAGTTCTCAAGTTTATCTATATTTGCAAAGTTTACAGGGATATATTAGTCCGCCTATCGCAGCGGTATTTTTATGGGGATTTATTTTGAAAAAGGTAAACGCTAAAGCTGCAATAACAACATTAATATTGGGCGAAGCAATTGGTTTTCTGCGTTTAATTTTGGAATTGGTTTATGGAACTAATCTTAAAGGAATGGGAATCCTTTATCCATTGGTTCAAATTAATTTTCTACATTTTTCAATTTTCTTATTCTTATTAAGTACGGCATTTATTCTGATTATAAGCTACTTACCACAAAGAGAAAAAAAATCAAAAGTTTCATCTATACAATATTTAATTCCGAATAGTTTTTCTGAGTTGGGCATTAGTTTTTCTAATAATCCCGCAAAGGCGTCGCTTAGAGTAAATGTAATGATGTCCGCATTTATTCTTTTAGTAATAATAGGACTTTGGAGTATATGGTTCTAATTAATAATTAATTAAATGTACAATTCAAATCAAAAAAAAGGAAGACAGCATATGAAAAAGATTCTTTTACCTCTTTTTTCCATGCTATTTGCGTGGTGTATTTCTGCATACGCCCAGGAAACTATGCTGGAAAGTTTCGACAATTTAGGCGCCGATACTTTATACCAGTATTTGAAGGAAGGGAACAGTTATCTAAATTTTGCAGAAAACACTTCAGATAAAATGCAGGGCCTGGCATCTTTAGATGTCCATGCTTATCTCGATTCTGTCCATTCATGGGGAACATACGCAATGTTTGTTTATCGTTTACCCAGCGGTGCAACACCAATGGATTGGAGTTCAAGCGATACAGTTAAATTGTGGATTAAAGTTGTTAAGGCTCCTCTCCATCCCAGCACGATGGTTTTCAGAATTCATATAGCCGATCAGGATGCGCCAGGCGATCCTATCGAAGAATGGATTTATGAAAACGATGTAATATTATCTTCAACATCAAATTGGGTTCAATTGAAGATTCCATTAGTTGCAAGAAACCAGACAGGCGGAGATAATCCCGATACAACAGGTTTTATATTAGCTCCTTCTAGCTGGGGAATGCCAACAAACAACAAGAAATTTGATGTTGACAAAATAGTTGGATGGAATATTGCTCTAGTTTCAACATCTAATGCTAGCGATTCTTTGGAAGTTATGTATGATGGTTTTGAAAGAACCGGTAATAAACCTGTTCCGTTTGTAATTTTTAACGGTGTTGCAACCCCGGGTAATTTATCGCCATGGCAATGGGGCAATGCTGGTTACGAAGTTGTTCAAGGAGCCGGCCCTGTTCCAAATTCAAATGCAATTAAATGGACGCTAGGCGATCAATGGGGTTCTGGCTGGAATGGAATTGGATTTTCTATTGCACCTCCATTTAACTTGGGCGGTGCTTGGCAAGTAGACAGCTTAAAGTTTATGATGAAAACCGATAAACCCGGGGTAGCTTTAAGAGCTCAATTTGAAGATGGTTCTGGGCATGAGGGTTATGCTTTTAATGCAGCCAGCGATACTAACTGGCATCAATATTCTTTGCCGTTGAGAAATTTTGTAATTCAAAGCGACGGTGCTCCAACATTTGATTCGACTAAAGTTACGGTATTTCAATTTATGACTAACGGCGACACGACAGGAATACTAAATCATGTAATTTATTTATCTAACGTTTGGACTGGAACGCCTAAGATTAACTTTGTTCCTCCAGTCGCACCTCAGGCAGTTATGGGAGTTGCGAACAACAACTACTCAAACACAATTATTTGGAATGATGTCCCTGGTCAATCTGGCGAAACGTATAATGTTTATTATTCATTTAAGCCGATCACAGATATTACAGCCCCGGATGTTGAGATAGTTACAACCGGAATAGTTCATGGGA
This sequence comes from Bacteroidota bacterium, assembly GCA_021824145.1. Classification (GTDB taxonomy): domain Bacteria; phylum Bacteroidota; class Ignavibacteria; order Ignavibacteriales; family Ignavibacteriaceae; genus FEN-1297. Next base: position 75,626 of record JAKALM010000014.1, on the reverse strand, counting down.
TTCAGTCTGCAACTCATATTCTAAAAGCTCCTGGTACTGATCAAAATGTTTCCTATTATTATGCAGTTGTCTGTCGAAGTGAAGCCGGAATTTTGGGTTCGCCAGGCGGAACAGGTACAGCACTTACAAATAAGGCTAAAGGCGTTACAACTATACATTGGGGTGCACCAGCTAACTTCCAAGCAGATGCAGATCTAAGTGAATGGGCAGGCATTCCATCGTTTAGAATGTATCCAAGCGATCACAGTGGAACAGTTGTTCAGAATACAAATATCAAGAATGATACTGTTTGTTCAGCAGATGCATATTTAGCTGCGGATGCAAACAATTTATATGTTGCTTTCCATGTTAATGCAAGCAATGTATATTATGATCCTAACTTAGATGCACTTGGTCAATCATATTTAAATACTAGTCCTGATCTTTTCATCGGTCTCTACGATTGGCATGGCGCTTCACATTCAGGTTTACAAAACGGTGCGCAGCCTGATTATCATCTCAGATTTTCACAGAATCATATTAGAATTGATAATATGGGTGTTGATTCTCTTGAGATTTACGGACCAAACTATGCTTGGAATGCAAATAGATTTCCTGATCCACTAGCAGGTTACAATGTTGAAGCAAAAATTCCGTGGACAGATTTAGCTCATAAAGCCGATGGCGGAGCTACAAGAAATGATAATTTATTTGTTCCTCAAGAAGGTATGAGAATACCGATTGACTTTGAGATCAACAGCGTTAGTCCTGGCGCTACTCAAAGAGACGGACAATTAGATTATTCACCTATTGCACAGGGTAATTCATGGCAAAATGTTGCTCTATGGACTTATACTTGGATTGGAAACAAATGGACGGTTACAGCAGTTGACAATCAAAAACAGACTGTAAATAATTATAAGTTAGCTCAGAATTATCCTAATCCGTTTAACCCATCAACAACTATTCAGTATTCAATTGTTCAGCCTGGAAAAGTTGCTTTGAAGGTTTATGATGTGTTGGGAAGAGAAGTTGCAACTTTGGTAAATCAATATCAAAGTTCTGGAAATTACACTGTTAATTTTGATGCTTCAAAGTTATCAAGCGGTGTTTATTTCTACCAGATTCAAGCAGGTTCTTTCCAAAGTGTTAAGAAAATGATGTTACTCAAGTAATTCAAAGTTCATTCTGTGGAGACGCCGTAAAAAGCGTCTCCATTTTTAGATTAGTTCTGTTGATATTTAATTAATTTTACTAATTGGGAATAGATCATGTGTAATTTCGATACTATGAATGTGATCAACTTAAAATATCTTTTTGAAAAGGCGCAAAAAATATTTTTAGTTTCCTTTCTGATCATTTTTTCCTTCGGCTCCTTCTTCGTAAATATGACTTATGCGGGAACAACCGGTAAACTGGCTGGAAAAATTACAGACTCGCAAACCGGCGAGCCGATTGTTGGAGCAAATGTAATGATTGAAGGAACTTATTTGGGCGCCGCTGCTGACGTTGATGGTTATTATTATATCAATAATATTCCTCCTGGCGATTATAACGTAATCATAAGTTCGGTTGGTTATGAAAAAACTGTTGTAAGAAAAGTTCCAATCAAAATTGATTTGACTTTCAGGCTAGATGTAAAACTAAACCCAACAACAGTCAGCGCAAAAGAAGTAGTAATCACCGCTCAAAGACCGCTTGTTCAAAAAGATTTGACGTCAACTTCAGTAACAATATCATCAAACGACATTAAGATGATGCCGGTTGAAAGTGTTGGTCAAATAATTAATTTACAGGCAGGTGTTGTCGGCGGCCATTTTAGAGGCGGCCGCTCAGATGAAGTTGCTTACCTTGTTGATGGACTTCCTGTAACCGATGCTTTTAATGGTTCTCTTCCGCTTCAAGTTGAAAATTCATCCATAAGAGAAATGGAAGTAATAAGCGGAACATTTAACGCTGAGTACGGACAGGCGATGTCAGGCGTTGTTAATATTGTAACTCAAGATGGTACACAAAATTTTCACGGTTCATTATCTGCATATGCTGGAGATTATGTAACAACACATACAAATCTTTTCCCTAATGTTGGGAAGTTGATGTCGCTGAGAACTAAAGATTATGAGTTTAGTTTAAGCGGCCCATCAATGTTATTAAATCATCTAACTTTTTTTACTACCGGCAGATACTATCATGATGATGGATATTTGTACGGCAGAAGAATATATAATGTTTCCGATACATCTCCATTTCAGTTAAAAGATCCAAGTGGCAATGCTATCCTAGATCCGAATGGAAACCCAATTTATATAATTCCTCACACAGGAGATTCATCTTTTGTCCCGATGAATCCTACAGAAAGATATTCGTTTAATGGAAAGTTAACCTATTCGCTTCCAGTTGTGAAATTAACTTACAGCTTGTTCTGGAATAAAGATTGGAACAAATATTATGATCACGCATGGTCATGGACTCCAGATGGAATAATGAATCACTACATGAATAATTGGATTCATAGCTTCCAAATTTCTCATGTACCTTCTCAAAGTGTTTATCAAACATTAAAGTTTGCTGTTAACAGGTATGATTATCGCGGTTATGTTTATGCAGATCCTTACGATCCGCGTTATGTGGATCCATATCAGGGTGCACCAATTTCAAATTACACTTTCCAATCCGGCGGGCAGCAATCAGGTCGTTATGAAAGAGAAACAATTCAAAGCATTCTTCAGTGGCAATTAAATGCACAAGTTTCAAAAGAACATAAAATTGGGGTTGGCGCAGAGCTTGACTGGTACAAACTTTATAACCATTCTTACAATGAAGTTAATTTAACTCCTAATGATTCGGTTTTCACTTTGGGATATCGCCAATTAGGAACTCCGGATAATCAAGCATATACAAAATACCCAACAACTTTTTCGGCTTATATTCAAGATAAAGCAGAATATGACATAATGATTATCAATTTTGGTTTGCGTTTCGATTATTTCAAACCAAACTCGCAATACCTTGCAGATTTAAGAAACCCTCTTCGAGATACAAATTTTGCAAATGCCGGACAAATGGTTGAAGCTTCAGCTAAAATGCAGCTTAGTCCTAGATTAGGAATTTCATTCCCAATCACAGATAGAGGGATTATACATTTTTCATACGGTCACTTTTTCCAAATACCAAGCTTTTCAAATTTATATGTAAACTCCGATGAGATTGTACCTTTAAGCGCCTCACTTTCAACGGTGATGGGTAACCCTGATTTAAAAGCTCAGAAAACAGTAATGTACGAAATTGGATTACAGCAGGCGCTTGCAAGTGATCTTTCTCTAGATTTCACAGTTTATTACCGAGATATTAGAAACTGGTTGGGCATGGAAATCATCAACACTTATCAAGGTGTAAATTATGCAAGATATATTAATCGAGATTACGCAAACGTTAGAGGTTTTATTGTTTCGCTTGATAAAAGATTTTCGGATTTCTTTAGCGCAAAGTTAGATTATACTTATCAAATTGCTGAAGGTGACGCATCAGATCCAATGTCGGTTTTCTATAATAGTCAAACAAGTCCGCCAATCGAAACGAATAAGATTTTTGTTCCATTGGATTGGGATCAAAGATCAACATTAAATATTTCACTTAACTTTGGGCAAGCAAACGATTGGAGTGCAGGGTTAATTTTTAATTACGGATCAGGCTTTCCATATACCGAGGATGTGAGAGTTTCTCAAGGTTTGCGTTTTGAGAACGGCGGTTTAAAACCACCAACTTATAATGTTGATTTAAGAGCTGAAAAATATTTCAAAATTGGCGGCATCGATTTGAGTGCATTCCTTTTAGTATATAATCTATTGGATATTAAAAATGAATGGAATGTTGACGCTGCAAGCGGAAGAGCTAATATTGACTTGTATACTTATCTCGCAGGGCCAATTATTGGATTAAACACAATCCAGCAATACGTAAACAATCCTGGAAACATTTCTACGCCAAGGCAGCTTCGCATTGGTGTTAAGTTAGGTTTTTAGGATATATAGATTAGGAGATTATGGAATGAAAGGAAAACTCTTTTTAATATTTTGTTTCTTAGCCGCATCATTTAATATAGCTTTTGCACAGATTGAAGATGGCCAAGTGGATCCTCGTATACAGCAATACCGTGCCGAGCCTTATGGAAATTTTCAGTACCGTAGACAAGGAATAATGGTCGGTAACAGAATTAACACACTATTTTATAATGATGGTGAAGTTGGCAAGTGGCAATTTGCGCCCACAGTTGAATGGCCTTCAGGATCTGGTCATAATTATCTTGACGGCCAAGCAATTTTAATTGGTGCAAGGGTAACAACGCCAACTGGGAAAAAAATTAATCCAATTATATCTGCTTATCGCGAAGAGTATAGCATGGATCCAGTAACTCAAATGCCATGGGGATTAGAACCAGTACCAGGATATTTCAATCCGTCGGGTACCAGTCCAGCAATGAGCATCGATCCAACATCATATCCGCCAACCTGGCCTTCAGCTTTGGGATTAGATCCTTCATGGAATGGGAAATGGTACGGATACTTTGGCAAGAATGTTATGAATGCAGACTTCGAAACATTTTTTGTGTTAGACGATTCACAGGATAAAAAATTCACTTTGCCGCCGTATAATTATTTTCCAATTGCAAGCGATTCAAACAGAGCCGGTTTGGGTTTGCGAGTTGAAGTTCGCGGATTTCAATGGTCTCACGTGTTAGCCGAGGATATAATTTTCTGGCATTATGACATTGTAAATTTAGCTGATCATACATATGACAGCACGGGATTTGGATTTTATGCCGATCCAGGTATTGGCGGTGCAAACTCAACAGAACCAGGTAATAGTGCATATTTTAATACTGCTTTGGATATTGCTTATTCATGGGCGCCTTCTGGAATTGGAAACCCTGGAAATTGGCAAACTGGTTACATGGGATATGCTTATCTGGAAAGCCCAGGCAATCCTTTTGATGGAATAGATAATGACCAGGATGGAATGATTGATGAAAGAAGAGATGATAATATTGACAATAACCATAACTGGGTTCCATACACTGATTTAAATGGCAATGGGAAATGGGATCCTGGAGAACCTTTAAATGATGACGTTGGAAGAGATGGTTTGGGTCCGTGGGATCCAAGTTATACTGGTCCAGATGAAGGCGAGGGAGATGGACTTCCGACTCATGGTGAACCGCATTTTGATGAAACTGATAAAGATGAATCAGATCAAATTGGATTGACAGCGGTTTCAATATATATATTGGCAGATAAAGGCCCAACCGGCGGCTGGCCAAAAAATGATGATGTAATGTGGGGAAAGATGAATAATGGATTTAAAGACACATTAGTTCAGAATACAAATATTAGTATGGTGTTTGCTTCAGGGCCATTTATACTTGGCAAAGGTTTGAGAGAAAGATTCTCACTTGCAATAATAATGGGAAATGATTTAAACCAATTATTGTTTAACAAAGAAACAGTACAGCAGATTTATAATGCAAATTATAACTTTTCAAAACCACCTTATACACCTCATTTAAATGCCGTTGCTGGTGATAGAAAAGTATTTTTATATTGGGATAATATTGCTGAGCAATCAAGGGATTCATTCCTTGGATTTGAAAATAACGATCCCAAGCAAGGATATAAAAAATCTTTCGAAGGCTACACAATTTATAGGAGCTTAGAACCACAGTTTAACGATGTTAAACTTATTACCGATTCCCAAGGTGAACCAAAATACTGGAAGCCAATTGCTCAATATGATTTGGCAGATTCAATTTCTGGTCCGGATCCGGTTGGAATAAATGGCGCTCATTTTTGGAGAGGCAGCAATACTGGACTTCAACATTCATTTATAGATACCACCGTTGAGAATGGTAAAACATATTATTATGCAGTCTGCTCTTATACAAAAGGTGATCCCAACAGAGGAACCCATGGTTTGCAGCCGACAGAATGTTCCAAAATAATTCGACAAGATTATGCTGGCAACATTACTTTTGTTGATATCAATTGTGCAGTTGTAACTCCAAACGCACCTGTTGCTGGTTATGTGCCTCCGCAAGTTGTTGGTAAATTAAGCAATGTTACTAGCGGGCTTGGCACTGGGTCTATAACGAGTGTAAATATTTTTAACCCGCAGACAATAATTGATGGTGCGAATTACATTATAAAATTTAACTCACAAGGCACGATACCAAATTATAGAACAGTATCTTATACTGTTGTGAAAAATTTTAATGGAATTGCAGATACATTAGAAAATAATGTTGATGCTACTGTATTTGGCAAAACTACTTTCAGCCCGCCATTTGATGGAATAGTTTTTTCTTTCAACAATGATACAACAGTCGCTATTAATGATACTCTCACTGGATGGTATGTGGGGAATAGCAATCTTAATTTAAGTGTTATTCCCGATATGACGTCTCCCAGCTTAGATGTCCGCTGGCCCGCAGATTACGAAATGGAATTTTATGATCACACAGTTGGAACTACTCCATACAACAAAATTCCTGTGAATTATACTATCATTAATATGAACACTGGAGATTCTGTAAAAAGCGAAATTATAGACAATGATAAATCCAAATCATTAACACTAGGTGATGACATTGTTTTTATACAACCTGTAAATAATCAAGTAAAATATTCGTGGCGGATTCATTATCAGCCGCCATTAAATCCAGCAGTTACACCAGTATATCCGCAGCCAGGCGATAAGTTTAGAATTTATACAGTAAAACCATTTCAAACAGGTGATTATTTTAGTTTTACAACCAAATCATCAACGGTAAGCAGCTCATTGGCAAATAAAAATCTTTCGGGTATTACCGTAGTACCGAATCCCTATATTGCGGCAGCATCTTGGGAGCCGAGAACTTTGTTTACCACTGGGCGCGGTGAAAGAAAAATAGATTTCACTCATCTTCCTGCAAAATGCACAATTAGAATTTATACAATAGCCGGAGCGCTTGTAAAAACTCTTTATAAAGATGATTCAAATTTAAACAGCGGCGGTGCAATTTCGTGGGATCTTGTTTCTGATGATGGTATGGATGTTTCTTACGGAATTTATGTATTTCATGTAGACGCACCTGGTATTGGCGAATACATTGGCAAATTTGCAGTAATTAAATAGCGGAGATAAAAGATGAAAATCAGAGCTTTAATAATTTTATTATCAACTGTCTTAATCTCTTCGATGACATTTTGTCAAAGTAATTTTGTTTCAGATGTTTCTAAAAAAGGAACTACTGCAGCATCTTTTCTCTCAATTGGACAGGGCGCAAAAGCAATTGCAATGGGAAGTGCTTTCGTTGCAATTTCTGATGATCAAAGCGCTTTCTTTTGGAATCCAGCCGGCTTAGCAAAATTAGAAGGCGTTGGAATTGTTTTTGACCATACAAATTGGATTGCAGATGTAGCTTATAACTATATTGCAGCATCTTATAATTTGGGTGGAATGGGAACAGTCGGTTTTAGCTTTACTTCATCTTCTTATGGGGATATGAAAGTTACAACCGTTGATGCGCCTGATGGTACAGGACAAGTTTTTAATGCTTCAGACATTGCATTTAGTCTTGGTTACGCTATTAATTTAACAGACAACTTTGCAATCGGTTTTAATCCAAAGATAATTTATCAATCAATCTGGCAAGCCAATGCAATAGGATTTGCAATGGACCTTGGTGTTCAATACAGAACTCCATTCGATGGAATAATGCTGGGGATGTCGGTTTCAAACTTTGGAACAAAAATGCAGATGCAGGGAAATTCCACATTGGTAACTTATGACCCCGATCCGACAACAACTGGTAACAATGGAAAAATTCCTGCAAATCTAAGTACAGATTATTGGTCATTGCCGCTTACATTTAGAGTTGGGTTAGCTTACAGTCCTATTGCTACAGAAAAACACAAATTTACAATTGCGGTTGATGCTTTACATCCAAGTGATAATTATGAAAGCATAAACATTGGCGGTGAATATGTGTTTGATGATATTATTGCAATTCGAGGCGGTTATAAATCATTATTCTTAACTGACTCTGAAGAATCTTTTGCGCTTGGTTTTGGTTTGAAGCAAATACTTTTAGGCAACATTGCAATTAGGTTAGACTATGCTTATCAAAACTTTGGCAGATTAAATAATATTCAACAATTTTCTTTAGGAATCGCTTTCTGATAAATATATAAAAGAACATTGGGTATTTAAATGAAAAAAATATTTTTACTGTTAATTTTTTTATGTGCATTAACTTTTCTTTCTGAAAATAGTTTTGCGCAATGGACTAAAACAATTCTTCCAGATCCGCCGGGAGGGCACGGTGCGTTGCCTGGGCGAGTGGTTTCCTTAGAAGCGGACGGTTCAAATGTTTACGCTGGTACACTCGGTGGAAATTTATATTTGTCTCAAGACAATGGAAAAAGCTGGACTTACATTGATTCTGGCTTAACAACATCAGATATAAATGTTATTATTAAGAACTCAAATAATCTTTACGTTGGTACATACGGCAGCGGAATTTTTATCTCCAGTGATAATGGTAAAACGTGGAAAAATTCCGGTTCAACATTAACCAATGCGAATGTTTATACCCTTGCCATCCTCGATTCTAATTTATTTGCTGGAACTTGGGGCGGCGGTATTTTTATTTCTTCAGATAACGGTTTAACGTGGAAACCAGTTAATAATGGCTTAAATAATTTATATGTAAGATCGCTTGGAATAAAAGGAAATAGACTATATGCCGGAACTTGGGGTGATGGGGTTTATCTTTCCGATGATTACGGCGCAAGCTGGACGCAAAGCAACACCGGCATAAATAAATTATTCATTTATACAATTGTTACAGATGGTCCAAACGTTTATTTAGGAAATGATGAAGGTGTTTATTCTACAAGTAACAATGGTTTCAGTTGGAGTTTGATGAACAATGGATTAACAAATACATATATTCGTGCATTGGTTGTGCTTCATCCAAATCTAATTGTTGGAACATCTGGTGACGGGATTTTTGTTTCGTTAAACAGTGGATCTTTATGGACGTCTTCAGATACTGGCCTAACAGATGGTTACATTTACAGCTTAGCAGTCAATGGTTCTACATTATTCGCTGGTTCTTTGAACGGAGAAATATGGACGCGGAATTTATCTGAAGTTATTACCGAAGTTAAAGATCATTTGCAAAATAATGTAGTTAATAATTTTGAATTGCATCAGAATTATCCAAATCCATTTAACCCAACAACAAATATTTCATATCAATTGCAAAAAAGCGGATTTGTAACTTTAAAAATTTATAATGCAATCGGCAAAGAGATAGAAACATTGGTAAACGAAAGTCAATCTTCTGGCTTACATATAGTAAAGTTTAATGGAGAAAATTTGTCAAGTGGTATTTATCTGTATCAATTAAGATCGGGAAATTTCACTTCAATTAAGAAAATGATTTTACTTAAATAAAATTCTTTTTTTCGGCAGTTTCTTAGGCCGCACAAAAGATAACTCAATTATAAAAGGTATTTAAATGAAAAGTTTTGTTTATCTAGCTGTGCTTTTAGTCTTATTTTTATCGTCTGTGTCAACTTCAAAAGAAAAACAAATAAAGAAAGAAGAAACAATTGAAAAAAGAGTTAAGAACCTTCTTTCGAAGATGACGCTTGAAGAAAAAATTGGTCAAATGACTCAAGTTACTATTGAGACAATGGCTAAACAGCATGGTACAGCCACTCAGCATTTTGAATACGACATCAATAAAATGAAAGATGCTATTGTTAAGTATCATGTCGGATCAATTTTAAATGTTTACGATGTTGCTCTAAGCGTGGATTATTGGCATAAGTTAATTACACAAATTCAGGATATCGCAACAAAAGAAACCAGATTAAAAATTCCAATCTTATATGGAATAGACGCGATTCACGGTGCAAATTATACAACCGGCGCTACTCTTTTTCCACAAGCAATAAATATGGCTGCGACATTTAATTCTGATCTTGTTAAGAAAGAAGGAGAAATCACAGCGCTCGAAGTTAGAGCTTCCGGAATACCATGGAATTTTTATCCAGTGTTAGATTTAGGCCGCCAGCAGCTTTGGCCGCGTTTATGGGAAACTTACGGCGAAGATGTTTATCTCGATTCCAAGATGGGTGAAAGTTATATTGAAGGCGCGCAAGGCGATGACATTAGCGATAAAGATAAAGTTGCAGTTTGCCTTAAACATTATGTCGGATACAGTTTTCCGATAAGTGGTAAGGATAGAACACCTGCATGGATTTCCGAAAGGATGATGCAAGAATATTTTCTTCCACCCTTTGAAAAAGCAATTGAAGCCGGGGCTCAAACAGTTATGGTGAACTCTTCTGAAGTTAATGGAATTCCTGGACATTCAAATTATCATTTGCTGACAGAGGTTCTTCGCGGCCAAATGAAATTTAAAGGCCTTGTTGTTTCGGATTGGCAGGACATCGAACGGCTTTACACAAGAGATAAGGTTGCTGATTCTCCAGAAGAAGCTGTTAGAATGGCAGTGATGGCTGGCGTTGATATGAGCATGGTTCCTTTAGATTTTAGTTTTTATAATTATTTATTGAAGCTTGTAAAAGAAGGCAAAGTTCCCGAGTCGAGAATTGATGAATCTGTTTCTAGAATATTGCGAGTAAAAATGATGCTTGGCTTGTTTGAGAATCCTTATCCTGATGAAAATTTAAAATCACAATTTGCCTCCAAACAATCTGATAAAATAAATTTACAAGCTTCAGAAGAATCAATTGTGCTTGCAAAAAATGATGGAAATATTTTGCCGCTTTCAAAAAATGCAAAAATTTTAGTAACAGGCCCAACGGCAAATATGCTTTCTGTCTTAAACAGCGGCTGGACAATTACTTGGCAAGGAAATGAAGAATCACTTTATCCGAAAGATAAACCAACTGTTTTAAAAGCAATTCAAGAAAAAATTAATTCTGCAAATGTGAAATATGTTGAAGGAACAAGTTTCGATAGTGAAATAAATATTGAAGAAGCAGTTAAAGCTGCAAAAGATGTTGATGATATAATTGTTTGTCTGGGCGAACACGCTTACTGCGAAACTCCAGGCAATATAAATGATCTTACCTTAGATGCAGCCCAATTAAAACTTGCTCATGCGTTAATTAAAACCGGCAAGCCAGTGATCCTTGTAATGATTGAAGGGCGGCCGCGAGTAATCAATAGTATTGTTGATGGCGCAAAAGGAATTCTATTAGCATTTCTCCCAGGAATGAACGGAGGCGAAGCTATTTCAAATATTTTGTTTGGAGATGCGAATCCAAGCGCACGTTTGTCGGTAACTTATCCAAAATTTCCGGATGATTTAGTTCATTATGATTATAAACCGATAGAAGCTGCCGAAGGAAATCAATTTGATCCGCAATGGCCATTTGGTTATGGTTTAAGTTATACAACTTTTAATTATTCGAATTTAAAACTAGATAAAAATGAAATTAAAAAAGGAGAGAAGATAAAAATTTCTGTAGATGTAAAAAATACTGGGAACAGAAAAAGCAAAGATGCAGTTCTTCTTTACTTGAATGACGAATATGCTTCAGTATCAAGACCGGTAAAGCAATTAAAACGATTTTCAAAAATAGAACTTAATCCGGGAGAAACTAAAACAGTTGAGTTTACTCTTGATGATTATGATTTATCATTTATCGGAAGGCAAGATAAAAGAATTGTTGAGCCAGGAAAATTTAAAGTTTTTGTGGGAGATTTAAGTTCGGAATTTACTTTGCTTAAATAGAATTTGAAATCTTCTTAAGAAAGTATAATTTTTATTTGCGGCATTTAATCGACTAGGAAATACAATGCGAATAAAAATTATTTCTAGCTTAGTTTTATTCTTTTCAATATTAAATTTTGCACAGCCCCATTTGATTCCTTTTAGAAAAGGTAATCTTTGGGGCTTTTCTAATTTTAAAAAAGAAATTGTAATACAACCTAAGTTTCAAAATGTTGATAAATTTCTAAACGGATTTGCTCGCGTTGAAGAGAATGGCAAATACGGATTGATCAACGAATCTGGTGAACTCATTGTGGAGCCGAAGTATGAAAATATTTACGACGTTTTTGAAAATCGTGCTGGAATTGAAATTAATAACAAATGGGGATTTATTAATTTAAACGGAAGAGAAATAGTTAAGCCTCGCTACGACGAAGTCTTTTCTTTCAGCGAAGGTTTTGCTGCTGTTAGTAAAGGCTATAAATGGGGCTTTATCGATTCGAATGGGACAGAAATCATCCCTCTAATTTTTTCAAAAGTGTTTAGTTTTAAGTTTGGAATAGCTGGAGTTTATCTTAATAAGAAATCCGGTTTCATTGATAAAACAGGAAAAGAAAAAATAAAAATTATTTACGATCAAATTCCTTTGAGATACGAGGATATTTTTTCAGATAGTTTGTCTGCCGTAAGATTAAATGGTTTCTGGGGATTTATAAACTTGCAAGGGCGGCTTGTTATTCCAGCAATTTTTGATTTTGCTTTTCCGTTCAGAGAAAATATTGCAGGAATAGAATCCGGAAATAAATTTGGTTTTATAGATAAGAGTGGCGACATTATCGTCAAACCGCAATTCGATAATGTGTATGAATATCATGAAAATTTTTGCTGTGTTTGGAAAAACAAATTAGCCGGATACATCGATCGAAAAGGAAATTTTGTAACTGAAATTAAATATACTGACGCAAATTCATTCAGTGAAGGACGCGCCCGAGTTGGTTATGCCGGAGAATTTGGATTTATCGATACGACAGGCAAACTTGTAATTCCATTAATTTACCAAGGCGAAGACAATTTTCATGAAGGTTTAGCGGCTGTGAAGAGAAATAGCAAGTGGGGATTTATAAATAAAGATGGATTGGTTAAAATTAATTTTAAATATGATGGTGCAACTAAATTTGAAAATGGGATCGCATTAGTTGAGTACGAAGGAAAATTTGGTTATATAAATAAAAATGGCATTGAATATTGGGAAGACAAATAATCATCAAACAACCGTATTAAAATTAATATTTTCATAACACAAAGTTGTTTGTAGGGGTCAATTGGCAATGATATTTTCAATTTCAAATATTTTATGTATGAATTTCAAAATTTATTAAATATATGATGGAGAAATTAATGGGAAAAACAATTATTAAAATGGAAAAGAAAAAGAGAATCGCTTTAATTGCGCATGATAACAGAAAAATTGATTTGCTTGAATGGGCAAAGTTTAACCGCGATCTTCTTGCTAAACATGAACTGTTCGGAACAGGAACAACAGGACAATTAATTGAAAACGAATTAAATATTAAAGTAAAAAAATTTAAAAGCGGTCCGCTTGGCGGCGACCAGCAAGTTGGGGCCAAAATAGCCGAAGGTAAAATCGATTTTCTAATTTTTTTTTGGGATCCGCTTGAGCCAATGCCGCACGATCCCGATGTAAAGGCGCTTTTAAGAATCGCAGTTGTTTATAATATTCCAATTGCAAACAATCGTGCTACAGCGGATTTTATTATCACATCATCATTGATGAATTCAGATTATTCGAGAGAGTTGGTTAATTACAAAGACCGAATAATGAAAGCGGAAGGGAAAAATCTAATTTTAACTTAAAAAGATACTTGCTTTTTCTAATTCTAAACTAAAATCCGATCAAGAAAATAATTATACATGCGCTAACCAAACCCAAAGTAAGATTTGCCGCCAATGGTCTATGGTTTTTCTTAAAGTTTCCCCAAAACTTTGCAATTGCAATCATTAAAACTGCAAGAATTAAAGTGGCAGCAAGACTTTCTATTACGCCGGCTTTATCTCCAAAAACCGAAGCAAAACTTTGGTCATTCCAAAGCCGTCTGTAAATTAATTGTAGGTGCAGCCAATAAACTATAAGTGATTCGCGCCCGACATCTAAAACAAAAGAAGCTTTAGTTTTCCTCGCCTCGGCATAATACCAGCACAAACCAAGAAGGAAAAAAACATATCCCAATCTTTGAAAAAAGAAAATAGGATTTGGACGAACTATTTGATAAGGAAAATCAAAAATAAAAGTTAGTAAAATATGCCCAAGTAATGCTAATGAAATTCCAATTATAGTTAATACAACTATGAATTTTTTCTCAAGGTTTTTTTCCCGCGCTTCTATATAATATTTTGATGCTACAGCACCAGCAAATAAAAATCCGAGCCAGGGAAAAAGCGGAAAGAAAGAACCATTATCCGAATTGAAATAATTTGCAATCGGAATTGCCATGAACTTAGAAAAGTCAGTTTGCCAAACTAACGGCGAAAATAATATTATAGCAGCGGTGAAAGCGATTAAAAAAATGTTATAAGATTTATCAGTTTTAAAAAGTAATCTTGTTAAGAATAAAAACAACAATCCAAATCCAATGCATTGAAGAATATCAACATTATAAAAGCTAATTAAAACATCCTGGCTGTAAAAGTGCATCAATCTTCTTAGTGAAAGAATGGGGAGATGAAGTGAGTAACCGGCAATGATAATGAGTAAAATTCTTCCTAATTTTTTCCAGAAGGTATAATCAAATTTTCTTAAATCTTCGGTTTTGCCGCGCGTAGATAAAACAAAAGCGAATCCGGAAATAAAAAGAAATGATGGCGCAACAAGTCCGTTTACAAAATTTAAAGCTTTGAACCACGGTGTTTCTTTCATAGCGGGAAGCAGAAGTACATTGAAGATGTGGACTTCAATCATTACCAGCAGCGCCCAGCCGCGGAGGAGATCAACAAATATAAATCTAACTTTTTCTTTCAAATGATTTAAAAATCTTATTAAAAAAGACGAGAAAAATTAATTCAAAATAATTAATTCTCAAAGTTGTAGAGATTATTAATAAAATCCGAAGGAAATCAGAATAGCTTAAAATAAAAATAATAAATTGCCAAATTTAAAATTGTTAATAGAATTCCAACTTTTGCAAATTCAAGAAATGTTAAAGTCTCTCCTTTTCTTTTTTCCGCATTTTGAATAATAATAATATTGCTTGCCGCTCCGAGTATAAAAAGATTTCCCGCAATGGTGCTGCCTGCCGCAAGCGCCATCATACCTTTTGCTGAAGTTCCCTGATGAAGAAGCAAAGGCAAATACAAAGCAACAAGCGGAACGTTAGATATTAATTGACTCAGCAAAACGCTGATAATTAAAATCATAAAGATTGTAGTAATGTTTAAATCCATGCTGCTGATTAATTTTTGAAAATATCCGCTGTCCCAAACGCTTTGCATCAAAATAAACATTGCGGCAAAAAATATGAGAGTATGCCAATCAATCTTTTTTATTATTTCTATTCTTCGTTTACTAAAAAGAATTATTGGTAATGCAGATATTAGAGCGATGTAAGTAAGTTTTAATTGCTCTTCTTTTCCAAGATATACCATCGCAATTTTTATGATGATGAGAAGAATAAGTATCAACAAAGATATTTGAGAAATTTTTGCAAGCTTAAAATCGAGAATCGGTTCGGAAGAATGATTTAAATCTTCGTTATGAAAATGTTCCCGGAAAAATATTTTTATAATGAAAAAAGCGAGAACTAAATTTATCAGTGTAGGAATCGCAAGAAATTCAAAGAACGAAACAAAAGAGTTGTTCACGTTTCCATGAATTGCAATTAAAAGATTTTGCGGATTACCAATCGGACTCATAACACTGCCGGTTGTAATGGCAAATGCCAATGTAATAAGAAGAACCTTCGCTGAGATTTTATGTTTCTCCGCAAGCAAAAGTATAACCGGTGTTCCAATTATTGCAAGAGTATCATTCATTAAAAAAGCGGATAGAATTCCACCTCCGAAAAGAATAAATAAAATTAGTGAGTCGAGAGTTTTTGCTTTTCTAAAAAATAAATAGGCTAAGTGAGATAAGTAACCACTTTCTTCGAGCGCTCGGCCGACGATAAACATACCGAATAAAAATAATATTACATCAATGTTTATTGATTGGATGGCGTATGGAATAGAAATTTGTCCGGTAATTAAAACTACTGCCGCACCGCCGAGCATTATTTGCCAAATATCTAATCTGAATTTACCGACTTGTCTAACGGCGATTAATAGAAAAACAATTGCGAGAACTAAAATTGAAATCATTAATAAAAAAATACCTGATGATCTATATATTTCCCGTTTTCATAATTAAACTTTGCTGAGAAAAATTTATCTTGGTAAAGCCACTCAATAAAAATTTTGTCGCCTTCCCAAAGATTAAGCTCAGTTACTTTTTCATTTTGTATCCACGCCAAATTTCCTTCTTTGGAATCAATAATTTTCCCAGTAAAATTGTGTGAAGTAAAAATAAACACATACCAATCGTCAACTCCGTCAAATTTTGGAAATGTAATAAACCCGTGCATACGAGGATCGATCATTGTAAAACCGGATTCTTCTTTAACTTCTCTTATTGCACAATCCTCCGGGCTTTCACCAAGTTCAAACTTTCCGCCGAGTCCATTCCACTTTCCTTCGTGATAATCATTTATTTTTTTTACCCGATGTATCATCAAAGTTTTATTTTCTTTTTTGTCTATCAAATAACAAAGTGTTGCAAGTTTCATAATTAATTTTTATTAATGATTAACAAATGTATTGACACTATTATAAACCTATTTTAAGTTTTACAGTGTGATAGAAAATTGTTTTATTAATTTGAAATATAAATAAAAATTAATTTTGCTCTTTAAAAAAAATTAGAAATATTATTGTAGTTAATTTCTTTTATTTATGAAAAAATAAATTTGGTAATAGGAGACTTACTTTAATGGAAAGCGAATTATATATGTCAGCAGAATATGCAGACGAATGGGGAAACGAATTCGAAGAATTGTTGAACAACATTTCTGGCGAACAACAAGAATTGAATGAAAGCAACAAAGAAGAATATTTTGTTCCCCGCAGCCTAGGGCGCAAGAAAAAACAAGAAGAAGATGATGATGACTTCGATGATGAGGACGAAAACGAAGATGATTTTGATGATGATGATGATTATTATAAAGACGATGATGAAGATGATGAATTTAAAGATGATGATGAAGAACTAGATGATGAACCTTCCGAAGACGAGGATTTCTACGAGGAAGATTTTGACTTTGATGAAGATGAGGATGAAGATTTATTTGATGACGATGAAGATGTTCCTTTTAATTAAAACAATCTGAATTTTCTTTGTCCTTTACAAACCTAAATATTTTTCCTTTAATAGAAAATTTTTAACATAGTCGGTTACGCCATCTTCCAGTGAAGAAATTGGATTTGAGTAACCGGCTTTTTTTATTTTCTCCAAATTAGCTTCAGTAAAATATTGGTACTTATCAGCAAGATGTGGAGGAAGTTCTATGTATTCAATATTAACCAGCTTGCCAAGCGCATTGAATAAAGCTTTAACCAAATCATTCCAAGTTCTCGCTTTGCCAGAACCAATATTATATATACCATTTGCTTGTTTATTATTAAGAAAGAAAAGCGTCATATCAACGGCATCTTTCACATAAACAAAATCACGCATTTGTTCGCCGTCTTTATAATTAGAATTTTTTGATTTGAAAAGTTTCACCATTCCTGTGCTTAAAATCTGTTCGTAAGCTTTGTGAACAACGCTTCGCATGTCACCTTTATGATATTCATTTGGTCCGAAAACATTAAAATATTTTACGCCGACAATTTTATCAGTAATTCCTTGTTTAATTGCCCAGGTATCAAATAAATTTTTTGAATAGCCGTACATGTTTAACGGTTTTAGAGTTTGGCAAATTTTTTCATCATCTTTAAAGCCAAGCGAGCCGTCTCCGTAAGTAGCCGCAGACGAAGCATAAATGAATCTGATATCTTTTTCTATACTAAACAATGCCAGCTTTTTTGTGTATTCATAATTATTGCGCAGAAGATGATCTGCATCTTTTTCCGTAGTAGAAGAATTTGCGCCCATGTGGATTATAGATTCAATTTTAAAATCAAAACCGGAATCAATTTTATTTATAAAATCATCTTTATTAATAAAATCACGGAAGTTCAATCCAACAAGGTTTTTCCATTTTTCATCGTGTCCCAATTCGTCAACAATAATTAAATCATTTTTATTCTGTGTATTTAATCGCCAAGCAATTGCGCTCCCGATAAAGCCCGCGCCGCCTGTAATGACTATCATGATTATCCTTGATGTTTATAGTTTATCTTTTTACTGCAACACAATTTAATTATATTTGTATTCCTTTACAAAGGAGCAGCCAAATTAACAAACAGAAATTGATTTATGGAAACTTCGTTCGAGAACATAAAAAAAATATTAAGTAAAAGAATCCTAATCCTTGATGGTGCAATGGGTACAATGATTCAGCGCCACAAATTAACCGAAAATGATTTTCGAGGAGAAAGATTTAAAGACCACGTACATGACTTGAAAGGTGACAACGATATTCTATGCATTACCCAACCGGAAATTATTAAAAATATTCATCGTGAATATTTAAAAGCTGGCGCAGATATTATTGAAACAAATACTTTTTCTGGAACTTCTATATCGCAAGCTGATTATAAATTAGAATCAATTGTTTATGAATTAAATTTTGCCGCTGCAAAAATTGCCCGCGAAGCTGCAGATGAGTTCACTAAGAAAAATGCCGATAAACCAAGATTTGTTGCTGGCGCTTTGGGACCTACAAACAAAACAGCTTCTTTATCGCCCGATGTTAACGATCCCGGTTTCCGCGCAATTTCTTTTGATCAGCTTGTTGAAGCTTATAAAGAACAAGCCCGCGGATTGATAGACGGCGGTGTTGACATACTTTTAATTGAAACGATTTTTGACACGCTCAATGCAAAAGCCGCAATCTTTGCTGTTCAAGATTATTGTGAAAAAATAAACAAGCAAATTCCAGTAATGATTTCCGGAACGATTACAGATCTCAGCGGAAGAACTTTATCCGGCCAAACTACCGAAGCATTTTGGATTTCAATTTCACACACAAAAAATTTGTTAAGTGTTGGATTGAATTGTGCACTCGGTGCAAAACAGATGCGGTCTTTCATCGAAGAGCTTTCCAAGGTCGCAACTTGTTTTGTAAGTCTTTATCCAAATGCTGGCTTGCCAAACGAAATGGGTGAATATGATGAAACAGCTGAATATATGTCATCAATATTAAGAGAATATGCCGAAAGCGGATTTTATAATATTGTTGGTGGCTGCTGCGGAACAACCCCGGAACATATTAAAATGATTTCGGAAATTTCTTCAAAGTTTAAGCCGAGAGAAATTCCTGTTATTGAGCCGTATTTGAGATTAAGCGGACTCGAACCTCTAATCATTCGCCCTGAAACAAATTTCGTTAACATTGGCGAACGAACGAATATAACAGGCTCAAAAAAATTCGAAAAATTAATTCTTGCCGGCAATTATGAAGAAGCACTTTCAGTGGCAAGAGACCAAGTTGAAGGCGGCGCACAGATTCTTGATGTAAATATGGATGAAGGGCTTTTAGATTCGGAAGCAGCAATGACAAAATTTTTGAATTTGCTTTCCGCAGAGCCTGACATTGCAAAACTTCCGATTATGATTGATTCATCAAAGTGGTCGGTAATAGAAGCTGGATTAAAATGTCTTCAAGGAAAAAGTATTGTAAATTCTATCAGCTTAAAAGAAGGCGAGGAAGTTTTTAAAGAGCGTGCAAAAAAAATTCTTCAATACGGTGCCGCAGCAATTGTAATGGCTTTTGATGAAAATGGGCAAGCAGATACTTATCAACGTAGAATAGATATTTGCAAACGTGCTTATAAAATTTTAACTGAAGAAGTGGGCTTTCCTCCGCAGGATATTATTTTTGATCCGAACATTTTAACGATTGCAACGGGAATTGAAGAACATAATAATTTTGCGATTGATTATATAGATGCAGTAAAATGGATTAAACAAAATCTTCTGCATGCCAAAGTTAGCGGCGGAGTTAGCAATCTTTCATTTTCATTTAGGGGGAATAATTTAGTGCGTGAAGCAATGCATTCATCATTTCTTTATCATGCAATTAAAGCTGGAATGGATATGGGAATTGTGAATGCCGGCCAGCTTGAAGTTTATGAAGAAATTCCAAAAGATTTATTAACACGGGTTGAAGATGTTATTTTCAATAGAAGAAAAGATGCTACAGAAAGATTAGTGGAATTTGCTGATCACGTTAAGCAAAAAGATAAATCAGCTGATAAAAGCGAAGAGAAAGATGAGTGGCGCAAAGCAAGTGTTCAAGAAAGATTGAAGCATGCTTTGGTAAAGGGAATTGTCGATTATATTGAAGAAGATACCGAAGAAGCAAGAAAGCATTATAACAAGCCGCTTGATGTAATTGAAGGCCCTTTGATGGATGGAATGAACATTGTTGGAGATTTATTTGGCGCAGGTAAAATGTTTCTTCCACAAGTTGTAAAAAGCGCAAGAGTGATGAAGAAATCGGTTGCTCATTTAATTCCTTTTATAGAAGAAGAAAAAACTGCATCAAATAATACACGCGAGTCCGGTAAAATTTTGCTGGCAACTGTAAAAGGCGATGTACATGACATTGGTAAAAATATTGTCGGAGTGGTACTTGGCTGCAACAATTATAAAGTTATTGATCTTGGTGTAATGGTAAGCTCAGAAAAAATTCTTCAAACAGCAATTGAAGAAAAGGTTGATGTAATAGGAGTAAGCGGATTGATTACTCCCTCACTTGATGAAATGGTTCATATAGCAAAAGAAATGGAAAGGCAAGGTTTTAAAATTCCATTATTGATTGGAGGTGCAACAACATCAAGAGTTCATACTGCTGTAAAAATCGCTCCTTCTTACGGCGGCTCGGTAGTACATGTTCTGGATGCTTCTCGCAGCGTGCCGATTGTAAGCGGTTTATTGAATGAAAATAAATCTGAAAAAGAAAAATTTGAAAAAAATATTAAGATTGAATATAAAAGAATAAGGGAAGACCATCTTAAAAGAAGAGAAGATAAAAACTATATTTCAATCGAAAAAGCTAGAGAAAATAAATTTAAATTTTCTTGGAATGAATATTCAATTAAAAAACCAGAGAAGCTTGGCGTTGCAGTATTAAGGGAATATCCTCTGGCAACACTTCGTAATTATATTGATTGGACTCCATTCTTTTTAACTTGGGAGTTGAAAGGGAAATATCCAGCAATTTTTGAAAGTGAAAAATACGGAAGTGTCGCTAAAAAGCTTTATGAAGATGCAAACGAGCTTTTGGATAAAATTGTAAATGAAAAACTTCTAACTGCAAATGGTGTGGTTGGAATTTTCCCAGCGAATTCAGTGGGAGACGATATTGAAATATATACTGATGAAACGCGCAAAGGTGTAAATAGAACTTTGCATTCTCTTCGTTCTCAGGCAAAAAAATCAGATGGACTCCCTAACCTTGCACTTGCAGATTTTATTGCACCGAAAGAAAGCGGAATAGAAGATTATATTGGTGCTTTCGCCGTTACAACCGGAATCGGGATTGAACCATTGATAGAAAAGTTTGAAGCCGATCACGATGATTTCAACAGCATATTGATTAAAGCTATTGCCGATCGACTTGCAGAAGCTTTTGCAGAGCATCTTCATGAGCTGGTTAGAAAAAAATATTGGGGCTATGGCGTAGATGAAAAATTATCTAACGAAGATTTAATAAAAGAAAGCTATCAGGGAATTCGTCCCGCACCCGGCTATCCCGCTCAACCGGATCATACTGAAAAGTGGATAATCTTTGATATACTCGATGTGGAAAAAAATACAAACATTATTTTGACTGAAAGCTTGGCAATGTATCCAGCAGCTTCGGTAAGCGGTTTATACTTTGCTCATCCGAATGCAAAATATTTTAATGTTGGAAAGATTGGAAAAGATCAATTACTTGATTATCATAAGAGAAAAGGAATGAGTTACGAAGAAATGAAAAGATGGTTAAAACCGAATTTAAATTATGATGATGACGAGTAAATTGTAGAAATAAAATATAAATAAATTATTAAGAAGCTTTTGGATTATATTTTTCAACTAGAGGAAGGTAAATTGCAAAGGTTGAACCTTTGGATGGTTCACTTTCTACAGCAATAAATCCATTCATTAAACTAATAATTTTTTGTGCTAGCGTTAATCCCAATCCAATTCCTTCATAATCTCGATTGTAACCTTCACTTACTTGCCGGAACGCTTCAAAAATTATTTGATGGTTATTTTTGTGAATTCCAACGCCGGTATCGTGTACTTTTATAACTGCAAATTTATTGCTATCCTCTTGTATTGAATCTGCGATAACTGTAACGCTGCCTTTTTTTGTAAACTTAATTGCATTTTGAATAATATATTCAATCGCTTGTAAAAACAATTTTACATCAATTTGAGCATATAATTGCTTTCTAATAATTTCTACTTTATAATCAATTGATTTTGCAGTTGCGGCCGCTTCAAATCTTTCTTTTTGCTGATTTAAAACTTCTGGCAAATTAATTACTTCGGTACTAACCGACAAATCCATAGTTTCCAACTGCGACAAATTTAAAACTCCATTTAATGTATCCATCAATCTTCTGCCAGAATTATAAATATCGCGAGCCATTTCAGATAGTGTGTGGTCTTTAACCTCGTTGGTTAAAATTTGAGCAAATCCTAAGATGCCGCTTAAAGGAGTTCTGAATTCATGGCTCATATTTGCGAGCAATCTAGATTTCAACCTATCCTGTTCTTCAGCTTTATTTTTTGCTCTTTGCAATTCTTGTTTGGCTATTATTTTTCTTGTTATATCTTCTTCAATTTCTAGGAAGTTGGTTATCGTTCCGTTTATATTTTCTAATGGTGAAATAAAAGAAGAGACCCAAAATTCTTCGCCAGTATTTTTTTTGTTTATCAGTTCACCATGCCATTTGTTGCCCATCATAACATTGGTTCGCAAGATTTTAAGGTCTTTTGGAGAGTTAGTTTCATTCTTTAAAAAGAAAGAGTCTTTCCCCTTTACTTCTTCAAAACTATAACCGTTCATTTCTGTGAATTGAGGATTCACATATTCAATGTTTCCATCCAAGTCTGTTATTGCTACAGAAATTGGGCTTTGCTGAACAGCCCAGTAAAGTTTAAGCTTTTCTTCTTCTAACCGGATTCTTTCGCGAATTTGATTTTGAAGTTCCAAATTAGTTATTGAAAGCTCTTTAGTACGTTCTTCAACTTTTAGCTCTAATTCATAGTGAGCTTTTTGAAGCTCGTCCTCCATCCTTTTTCTTTCGGTAATGTCGATGAAACTTTCAATTCTAAACTCCTCGCCATCTAAAAAAATATTTGCAACAGTTAAAATTATAGGAATGAGTGAGCCATTATTTTTCTTTAAAAGAACTTCGCCGATTGCTTTCTCGCCTGATGAAAAAACTTTTCTATCGGTAAATATAAAATGAACTTCCTCGTTTATTCCAATTAACTTTTCTTTTGATTCTCCAATTATTTCTGTTGCTACAAGATTGGCATCAACAATTAAATTTGTTGATTTATCTACTATTATTATTCCAACCTGAACAGTATCAAGAATTGCTTTTAGTTCTCTCGTACTTTTTACAATATCATTTGTTTTATATGCAATTTTTTGTTCGGTAATTTCTTTTAAATATTCAATTTCCTTTTTTAACTCAATAGAGTTTATTGTTTGTGCAAAATAATTCGAAAATATTTTACACAAATTCATTAACATATTTTGATTTGAAACGCGTGTTTTTATATTGAGAATTACAATCCCTATAATTCCAGTTTGGATTGCCAGCGGTATTATTAGATAATTTTCAACTTTATTAGAATTTGTATCCAATTCTTTTTCTAAATATTCACCAGTATTTAATACTTGCGCGAGACTTCCAGATTGAACCAACTCATCAAAGATATTTTTTATTTCTGATGGAATAACATACCCTACCGAAGTTTTATAGGCAAAATTAAAATCAGTTTCACTTAATAGAAATAACGAAACTGAATTACACCCTGGAATTTTTTTGTAGATTTCTAAACCATAATCAAAAATTTCAAAAGATGGCTTGTCTTTTAAAGCGAGCGGATTAAAGCTTGCAATGGCAGCAGCAAAAGATGAAATTTCAATATTTGAATTAGCCGACTTCATTTTGTTTTAATCAACAAGCATTAATCTTATTGTTTGTGAAAAATCATTTATTAATCTTTTCCTTACCTGAGGGAAAAATCCTTTTGATATTTTTAAGATATCCCAAACTTTATGATTAGGTTCTGGAACTAAATTGTCTCCCGGATAACCCAGCTCCAGCATCCTGGAAACTATATCGCCAACATGTACCGATGCAACAAGCAAGTCTGTTTCGTTTCCAACAATTCCTTTATGATGATGAAGAATTGAATTCTGAATACTCTGAGGCAGTTTCCATTTATTGGCAAGCAATTGTCCGGCGTGGCTGTGGTCAATTCCCATTATCTCGCTTTCAGCATCTTTAATAAAACATCTTTTTGATTCAACCAACTCAAGCACTTTAACATATTCGTCATGTGCATATTCTAAAAATATTAACTTGCCTATATCGTGAATAATGCCTGCGAGGAAATAGTTTTCTAAATTTTTTTCTCCAATTTCTGCACCCACAATTCTTGTTACAATTCCAACAGCAATTGAGTGTGCCCAAAAATCTACAGGACGGAAGTTTAAAAGTATTTTATCTTTCGAAAAAAAATTGATTACCGAAAGTGCGAAAACAGTATTCTTAACTTCATTAAATCCAAGGTGTAAAATTGCCTGTGAAATTGTATCAATCTTTCCGCGGAAACCATAAAAAGGTGAATTAACCAGCTTTAAAATTTTAAAGACAGAAACTTGATCGTTGGAAATAATATTAGCTAATTTATCTGAAGAAGTTTTGGGATTTTCTATTGCTTCGGTTAGTGATGAATAAACTGTGGGCAATGTTGGTAAGTTATTTACCCCCGACATTATTTTTTCTGTAACATTCATTTAACTTTAATAATACTTTTCTAAAATTCCCTGTAAACCCATTTCATAAAGATCGCGCTCAATCATATTTTTCGGAGTCCAACCCATCCGCTTTTCAAGAGAATTTTTCGCTTGGATTATTTGTTCTTCGCTATATTGATTTTTTTCGTCACTGGCGCCAGTATCTTTTATGTAAAAATTATCAATGCCCCACATTTTAAAAATCAATTTATGTTTTTCTTCCAGCTTTAAGTTTGCCGATAATAAAATTTGGCCAAATTTATTCTTAACAGGCAGCTCTAATTCCATACCTTCTTTTAATTCATCAATCGATATAAGTTTTGCCATGTGCCTCTTAAAATAAATTCGTTGTTTGACTCCAAAGTCAGACCATTAAGGTTAACTTACCAACCTATTATCGAAAATAAAGTAAAAAAAGTTTAATATTTTGATAAAAAATTTGAATTTTGAGCGAAATTCTAAAGAAATGATTATCAAATCTTGCAAATAAAATAATTTTTATATCTTTGATAATTAAAAATTTATAAATACCACAAAAAAATGAAAACTAAAACTATACTACCGAAACTACTTATTTTTTTGTTCACACTTTTGTTTTTGTTGGGCTGCTCAGGCTCAAAAGAAGTTTCTAATTCAATAACAGGAACAAACTTACCAGGCAAATATAATGGATACACTCTGCTGTCAAATGGATGGCGTCTTTCTCCAGCCGGCAGCCAAATTGGAATTGATGAGCTTCCGCTGAACATGATTGTTACAAGAGACGGTAAATTTGCAATTACCTCAAACAGCGGAATGGCTGATAATTCGCTTTCTGTTGTAGATTTAAAAGAAGAAAAGGAAGTTCAAAGATTTATTATAAATAAAACCTGGTATGGTTTAGCTTTTAATGATGATGAATCAGAACTGTTTGTTTCAGGAGGAAATAATAATTGTATTTACATATTTAATTTCAATTCAGGAAAACTAGTTCTTCAAGATTCTATAGTTCTTGGGCAGCCCGCGCCTAAAGAACATATTTCGGTTACAGGTATCGCTTTTATAAAAAATAAAAATTATGTTCTTGCCGTTTCCAAGGAAAGTAATTCACTTTATGTTTGCAATGTTTCCACAAAAAAAATAATTAAAACAATTAAATTGGTTGGCGAATGTTACGATGTAAAAGTAAATCACACCGGGACATTTGCATACGTTTCTATCTGGGGAAATACCTCAATTGATGAAATTAATTTGAACAATTTTGAAGTTACAAGCAAAATAAAAGTTGGCAATCATCCATGTCAATTAATTATTACAAAAGATGATTCAAGATTATTTGTAGCAAATGCTAATAACAATTCAGTTTCAGAAGTAGATCTCATCCGGAAAAGAGAAATAGAAAGATTAAATTCTGCATTGTCGCCAGATGTTCCCTATGGCAGCACTCCAAACGCGATATGCTTAAATAATGATGAAAATATTTTACTCATTGCAAATGCGGATAACAACTATCTTGCATTGTTTGATGTTAGTAAGCCAGGCAAATCAAAAAGCCTTGGATTCATTCCGGTTGGCTGGTATCCAACCGCCGTTCAATATTTAAAAGAAACGAATCAGATTTTAGTTGCAAATGGAAAAGGCCTAACTTCATTACCAAATCCCGATGGCGCACATCCGCTTATTAAACATTACCGTGCAACCCAATATATTGGCGTGCTATTTAAAGGAACAGTTTCAATAATAAACTTTCCAGATGATAATGAATTGAAAAAATATTCAAATCAAGTATACAATAACACTCCTTACATTTATAAAAATAAAAATTGGGTTGGTATTCAAAATGTAATTCCCGACAAAAGCACAGAAATAAGAAGCGAAAAAATCAAACATATCTTTTACATAATTAAAGAAAATAGAACATATGATGAAGTATTTGGAGACCTACCTCAGGGAAACGGAGATTCCTCGCTTTGCTTCTTCCCAGAAAAAATTACTCCAAATGAACACAAACTAGTTTCAGAGTACACACTTTATGATAATTTTTATGCCGATGCTGAAGTAAGCGCTGATGGTCATAATTGGTCCACTGCAGCTTATGCTTCTGATTATGTTGAAAAAGATTGGCCAACAAACTATGGCAGACGCGGGCAAGAATATAATTTTGAAGGAGGTTATCCTCTTGCTGCGCCGGCATCTGGTTACATTTGGAATAATGTAATAAACCATGGCAGAACATTGAGAGATTATGGTGAATTTACGGAAGAAGTTAAAAATAATAATAATTTGAATGAAGCAAGAGACGAAGACTTAAAGCCTTATGTTTGCAAAACTTTTCCAGGCTGGGATTTAAACTTCAGCGATGTTGATAGATATAAAAGATGGAAAGCCGATTTTGAAAAATATGTAGAGGGCGATTCACTTCCGGATTTCTGCATAATGCGTTTACCCAACGACCACACTTATGGAACAAGTAAAGGACATTTTACGCCGCAAGCTTATGTTGCACAAAATGATTATGCTTTGGGATTAGTTGTTCAGGAAATTTCACACAGCAAATATTGGAAAAATTCTATCATCTTTATTGTTGAAGATGATGCACAAGATGGATCAGACCATGTAGATGCTCATCGCTCTACTCTTCTTGTAATTGGTCCTTATGTTAAAAGGCATTTTGTCGATCATGAAATGTATTCTACCTCAAGTGTATTGAAGACAATTGAATTAATTCTTGGCCTTCCACCGATGACACAATTCGATCTCTCTGCAACACCAATTCTGTTTTCAATTTCTGATAAGCCGGATTTAGAGCCTTATAAAGTTGTTGAACCAAATATAGATCTTAATGAAAAAAACCTAGCAAGCGCTTACGGATCAAAAGAATGTGAGCACTTGGACTTCGCAAAAGAAGATGCAATTCCGGATGATTTATTCAATGAAATTCTTTGGAAAGCAATTAAAGGGAAAAATTCTGTAATGCCTTCACCAGTAAGAAGCGCATTTGTAAAGGTTGTTAAGAAAAAAGATAAAGATGACGATTAGAATTTAATTATCCACGCAGCTTATCGAGAAGATCGTTAAGCTGCTTTATTTCTTCCTGGTTTAGTGCGAATAATCTTCCGTCAATTTCATTATCAAGAGCATCTATTTGAACAAGAAGATCTAATCCTTTTTGAGTAATGCAAACATCAACATTTCTTCTATCGTGCGAACAAATATTTCTTTCTACCAATCCTTTTATTCTTAGCTTTTCAACAATTCGCGAAGCGTCTGACATCTTATCTAGCATGCGCTCTTTGATCAATTTAATTGTTGCAGGTTTGGGGTGTTGTCCGCGCAGAATGCGAAGAATATTAAATTGCTGAGGCGTAATTCCAAGCGGTTTGAAAAAGCTTACATTCTGGTTGTTAAGCCAGTTAAAAGTATAAACAATATTTACAGCCGCTTTATGGTATTCATTTCTAAAATGTTTTTGTGATATTTCGTCTTCTAATTTCATTTTATTTTAATTTTAATTCATGGGTACTTCGATTATTAAAAAGCTCGCATCAGAGGAGGTATTAAACTTTAATTCATCGTAGTCAAACAAACCAACAGCATCTCGTTTTTCTAATTTAACATCATCAAAATTAATGCTTCCATCCAATACAAACAAATAAGAACCGTTACCTTTGAAAATATTCTTATAAATAACTTCTTTTCCTTTTTCGAACTTTCCAATAGATATTGCAGCATCTTGGTGAATGTAAAGAGAAGATTCTGTTCCATTACCAGAAGCAACTACTCTTATTTCATTCTTAAAATTTTCGAAACCAAAATATCTTTGATCATACCGCGGGGTAATATTTCTTTCCTTTGGGAAAATCCATATTTGTAGGAACTTAGTTTGCTCAACTTTTGAATGATTGAATTCTGAATGCATTAGTCCTTTTCCAGCAGACATTACCTGAACCTCGCCAGGGTGCAACACCATTGTGGTTCCGGTGGTATCTTTATGCTCTAACTCTCCTTCAAGAAGAATTGTAATAATTTCCATGTTATTGTGTGGATGAAGTCCAAAGCCCTCTCCTTCTTCAATAATATCATCATTCAAAACTCTTAGCAGTCCAAATCCCATTTTATTTTGGTCAAGATATTGGTCGAAGCTAAAACTGAATCTGCTGTGAAGCCAGCCGAGTTCTGCTATCCCGCGTTCATTTGCTTTGTGTATAATTTTTTTCATAAAACCAAACCATATTTCAAAAAATAATTTTCATAAAAAATTTTTTAATTATTTGTTCGTTGAAGGCGGCGCCCACCTTGCCGTCTCCAACAACACAAATAATTTATATTCTGCTTTCTGCAAAATTTTAATTACCCTTGTTTTGTAAACTCAGCATCAATTGTAATATTAATATTCTTTCCAACAACAGCACCGCCGGTTTCCATTAAGGCATTCCATTTCAAATCATAATCAAAGCGGTTTAAACTAGAGGTCGCTTTAAAACCGGATCTTTGCAATCCCCAAGGATCTTTTATTTGACCTCCGTAGAAAACATCAAACTCAAAAGGTTTGGTAATGTTTTTAATTGTAAGCTCACCAAAGAGTTTATATTTTTCATCATTAACCTTCTCTATTTTGGTGCTTTTAAATTTAATTTGTGGAAACTTTTCCGCATCAAAGAAGTCAGCGCTTCTTAAGTGGTTGTCTCGGTCAGAAATTCCAGTATCAATGCTTTTTACATCTATTGATGCTTCAATTTCGCTTTCAGTCAAATCGTCTGTGGAAGAAAAATTTATATCGAAATTATTGAAATGCCCCGCAACTTCTGAAATTATCAAGTGTCTTGCAGAGAACTGAATTTTTGAATGAGCTTTGTCTAAACTCCATGCTTCTTTCTGAGCAACATTTGTCGAAACTTTTGATTGAGAATCCATAATAAACCTCCATAATTAAAAATAACTTATTTACAGAACAAATATAAGTTATAACATTAAATGTGTCAACAACATTCGCAATTACATCTATTATTGGTGATAAAAATCAATATTATCCTTGGATAATTCAGTAATTGGCTGTTATTAAAGGAATGATAAATATTTAATATTTGACTGGACAGTCAATAATGATTGGTATATTAGAATATCTAGCCTAATTTCGCTTTTTCTTTTTTAGTTAAATGATTTGCTGCAAGAGTATAAGAATGATCAATCCACTCAAAAATTAATTTTTCAGGGATTGAATTATCTAGCAAAATTGTATTCCAATGAAGTTTGTTCATGTGGTAGCCTGGAGTAACTGCAGAATATTTTTCTCGAAGTTCGGCAGCTTTCTCCGGATCGCATTTTAAATTTATGCTTATGGGATGAATTAAATTTGCAATGAGAAATATTTTACTCACAACTTTATAAACAGGAGAATCTTCGTTAAATGGTAGACTTTCAGTTACTCCCTTTTTCTTAAGACAATATTCTCGGATGGTTTCTAAATCCATAATAAATATTTTGAACTTACAAATGAAACTTTTTAAATTTGTTCAAATGTAAGTTCAAATAAATGAAGGATTATTTTTTATTTTTATCTATCCACTTTGCGGCATCTTTTGCAAAGTAAGTTAGGAACATATCCGCCCCAGCACGCTTAATTGCGATAAGCGATTCAATCATTACCCGCTCCTCGTCTATCCAGCCGTTTTGAGCAGCAGCTTTAATCATTGCATATTCGCCGCTTACTTGATATGCACAAGTCGGCATTCCAAATTTATCTTTTACTCTTCTGATAATATCAAGATACGCTCCCGCTGGTTTTACCATTACAATATCGGCACCTTCTTCAATATCGGTTTCAACTTCGCGCAATGCTTCATCGCCATTGGCAATATCCATTTGGTGCGAGCGTCTATCTCCGAATGCTGGTGCTGATTCTGCAGCGTCTCTAAATGGGCCATAATAACCCGATGAAAATTTAGCTGCATAACTAAGAATAGGAATTTTAGTAAATCCATTTTCATCAAGTGCTTTTCTTATTGCACCAATTCTTCCATCCATCATATCCGAAGGGGCGATAATATCAGCGCCGGCTTTTGCGTGGGAGAGAGATTCTTTAACAAGTAGTTCAACTGTTTCGTCATTTAAGATTTCTTCTCCGCGCAAAACTCCACAATGTCCATGAGAAGTATACTCGCACATACAAACATCAGTTATAACAAGAAGATTTTTTACTTCTTCCTTTATTGCTCTAATTGCTTTTTGAACAATACCATTAGGATCGTATGCTTCTGAGCCAACTTCATCTTTATGCTCGGGAATTCCAAATAAAATTATTGCAGGAATTCCAAGAGCTTCCACTTCCTTGCACTCTTTTACAACTTCGTCCACCGATAACTGAAACACACCAGGCATTGATTTCACAGGCTTCCTAATCTTACTTCCGGGTACCACAAACAGTGGATAAATCAAATCGTTTTTAGAAAGCTCTGTTTCTCTTACCATGTCTCTTACAAGTGGATTGTAACGAAGTCTTCTCAATCTTTTGGTTGGATATGTTGCCATAATTTTCTCCTTAAATTTTCAATTGTTAATTTGCTGAATAATTCTTTGGCTTACCAGTTCAGCATTCTTAATGCAATCACCTACAGAAATTCCCCCCCGATAATTACCACCAATAATAATTCCGGGATTTCTTTTTTCAAATTCTTCAAAATATTTTTCGTGTTCAATATATCCGATGTTGTATTGTGGAATTGATTTAGACCAATATCGGTATGAAGTGAAAATTGGCTCGCTAGAAATTCCCATTATTTCTTCAAACTCATTCCGAACTTTTCTGAATAAAATTTCTTTGTCGATGTTTCCTATTTCTGGATTGCGGGCGCCGCCAACAAATATTGTGAACATTGCTTTGCTTTCATCAGAACGATTCGGAAATAAAATTGAACTCCAGATTGCCCCAAGAAAAGATTTTTTTTCCTTTGCCGGAATTAAAAATCCAAATCCATCAAGCGGCTGCTTGATTGCGGTTTTCTCATAAGCAAGCAAAAGAACAAGTACCGGCGGATAATAAATCTGTTCGAGATGTTTTGATAAGTTTTCATCTATCGATTTAAACAATTCTGAAGCATAATAAGCGGGAATTGCAGAAAGCAAAACATCACACATCAAATCTTCATCTTTTCCATTTTTCGAATAAGAAATTTTGTAACCGCTAATTTCTTTAGAAATGGATTTAACTTCCGCAGATTTTATTACCTTTTTGCCAAGATTTTTCGCAATAGCTTTAGGAAGTACTTGCATACCATTTAAAAAAGAAAACATCTGCGCACTCTGCTTAGATTTTTCAGCACGTTTTCTTCTTTCCTTCATACTTTTAAAAGAACCAACTATCAACCCACCGTACTTTTCTTCCAGCGCATAAAGTTTCGGAAAGGCAGACTTAACACTTAATTCTTCTGGATTGCCGGCATAAACTCCAGCAACAAAAGGATTGATTGCATAATCTAAAAATTCTTTTCCAAGCCTTCTCTTAACAAAATCAGCAATGCTTTGATAATATCCGTCATCAGATTTTCCAATAATTGGCTCGGCAAACAACCTTAGCTTTGCGCCGGTGGAAAAAAGTTTCGTCTTG
Source organism: Bacteroidota bacterium (assembly GCA_021824145.1). Lineage (GTDB taxonomy): Bacteria > Bacteroidota > Ignavibacteria > Ignavibacteriales > Ignavibacteriaceae > FEN-1297. Next base: position 43,027 of record JAKALM010000014.1, on the reverse strand, counting down.
ATAAATGCCGGCGGACTCATTGGCATCGCATGAAGTTGGTTATCTCGAAGAATATATCTTTTATTTCCGATTTTGTTTGCGTAAACAATTTCATTCTGAAGTCCAAGCTCTTCAACAAGCTGGCTTATTAACGGTGTTGTTTCAAGTCCGCTGTTTGGTCCTCGGTCGAATAAGTAACCATTTTCGAAAACGCTTTCCATCGTGCCGCCAACTTCATCTTTCTTTTCCAATACAGTTATATCATATCCTTTTTTATTTAAAAGATAAGCAGTTGTTAAACCAGAAATTCCTGCCCCAAGTATCACAATCTTTTTGTTCATGCTTCTCTGTAAAAATTTATACAGTTCTTGAATATTTTGCTGTGTCTTCTTTCCGCTCAATGTATCCATCAAAATTCATTGCGATGTTACGAATAAGAAGTTTACCCATTGGAGTAACTTCAATTTTATCCTTTCCGATCGTAACGAGTTCGTCTTTTTCCATCTCGGTTAAATTATTCAAACCCCAAGCAAAATATTCGTTGAAATTAATTTTATACTTTTCTTCAATTGGCTTAAATTCAAGTTCGAAGTTGCACATCAACTTCATTACAACTTCACGGCGTAAAATATCATCCTCGTTTAATCGATATCCCTTTGCAACCGGAATTGTTTCGTTATCAATTGTCTGAAAATATTCTTTTTCTGTTTTGTAGTTTTGAGCATAGACATTTTGAAGCTGACTTATAGCTGTAATCCCCATCGCATACAAATCTGTACCCGAATGTGTACTGTAACCTTGAAAATTTCTGTAAAGTTTTTTTTCATTCAATGCAATAGCAAGTTCATCGTCTGGTTTTGCAAAATGATCCATGCCTATGAAAACATAACCAGCGTTTGTCAATCTCTCTATCGTCATTTTCAAAATTTGAAGTTTAACTTCTGCCGCGGGCAAATCTTCAGTATGAATTAGCGACATATGTTTTTTCATCCACGGTACATGAGCATAATTGAAGACCGCAATTCTATCCGGCGAAATGTCAATTGTTTTGTCTAAAGTTTCCGAAAAAGTTTCCAATGTTTGAAATGGAAGCCCGTACATCAAATCAAGATTGATGCTGCTGAAACCAAGCTCACGCACCCACTGAACAGTTTGCCGTGTAATATCTTCAGGTTGAATTCTGTTTGTTGCTTTCTGTACTTTTTCGTTGAAATCCTGTACGCCCATACTAATTCTGTTGAAACCGTTCTTCCGAAGCATTTCTAGATGACGTCTCGATAATTCGCGCGGATCAATTTCGCAGCCGTTTTCAGAATCTTCTTTAAATTGAAAAGACTCTTTTATATAAGATGCAAGCTCATCAATTTCATCGGGATGAAGATGTGTTGGTGTTCCGCCACCCCAGTGAAGCTGTGAAACTTTTCTATCCGGAAGGATATATGTGCGCACCATGTCAATTTCTTTTTTTAAATATTTGATGTAATCTTTCACACGGTCGCGGTTACGAGTAATTATCATATTACAGCCGCAGAAATAACATAGTGTATCACAGAATGGAAGATGAAAATAAAGCGAGAGATCAGGGAGACCTTCGCCGTAATTTGTTTTTAATATTTCATCAAGATAATTCTCATGTGTAAAGCTCTCACTAAAATGCGGAGCTGTCGGATAGCTTGTGTAGCGTGGTCCTGGTTTATCGTATTTTTTGAACTTCGTTAAATCAAATTCAAACATATTCTTCTCCTATCATTTCTTCGCGTCTATTTTATGGAAGACTTTGCTCTCTTCCTTCACAAACTGAACCAGATATTTTGCGTTTTCTGGATCTACATCAGGTAGAATTCCGTGGCCTAAATTAAAAATGTGTCCACTGCCTGCACCAAAAGAGTTTAAAATTTTTATTGTTTCTTCTTTAATTTTATCAGGCTTTGCATAAAGAACAGTAGGATCTAAATTTCCTTGAAGAGCAACTTTACCGCCGATCTTTTTTCTTGCTTCGCCGAGATCCATAGTCCAGTCAAGACCGATTACATCAGCACCAGAAGCAGCAATTTTATCAAGTTTAAAATGGACTCCTTTAGAAAAGACAATTATAGGTTCATTATTTCTTTTAATTTTTGAAATAACCTTCGATATGTAGTAGAGAGAAAATTCTTCAAAATCATTTTGTGATAGAATTCCACCCCAAGTATCAAAAATCTGGACAGCGTTAACACCAGCTTCAATCTTGGCGGAAAGGTAATCGGCAACTGCATCAGAAAGCAGGTCCAAAACTTTGTGTGCAAGTTTAGGATTATTAAAAATTAATTTTTTTATATAAGAAAAATTCTTTGAACCTTTGCCTTCAACCATGTAAGTAAAAAGCGTCCACGGAGAACCGCTGAAACCGATTAACGGTACGCTTCCATTTAATTCTCTTTTTGTAAGTGAAATTGCATCGAGAACGTATTTCAAATCTTTACCAGGATCGATTCGCTTCAACTGTTTTCCATCTTCCTCGTTTCTTAGGGGATGATGAAAAACCGGACCGCGGCTTTCAATCATATCGAACTTCATTCCCATCGCCTCGGGAATAACAAGGATATCCGAAAAAATAATTGCTGCATCAACACCAATAATTTTTACCGGTTGAATAGTAACTTCAGCGGCAAGTTCCGGAGTGTGGCACATCGTTATAAAATCAGCTTTCTCCCGAACTGCACGATACTCTGGCAAATATCTTCCTGCCTGGCGCATAATCCAAATTGGTGTACGCTCAACCGGAAGCCTTTTGCAGGCTCTTAAAAATAAATCGTTCTTTAACTCGCTCAAATTTTTCTCTATCTTTCTTAAAACTTTTTGCGGACTTAAGTCTGTACTAAATTTTTATTTATAAAATTCAATTATTGCTTTTGCCAAACCATCAATCGTAAATTCTTCCGGCAATATATCAACACGAACATGTCTATTTTCAATTGCAGTTCTTGTTGTTGGACCAATTGCTGCTACTTTATAGTTTTCAAAATATTTCACTGGATTGGCAATCTTCAAAATCTGTATAAAATTTTCAAAAGTTGAAGGACTAGTAAAAATGAAAACATCTGGTTTGCTTTGATTTAAAATTTCTAGATTACCTTTTACTTTGTTGTCAGAAGGAAGTGAAACATTATAGACTGGTGCGGTTTTAATTTTAGCACCTAGAGCTTCGAGCTCATAGGGAAGCTCTTCACGCCCAATTGCTGAACGTGGAATAAAAATCAGCTTCTTCTTCAGATCATAATTCGTAAGTTCTTCAACAACTCCAACGCCGCTGAACTTTTTGGGAATTATATGCACAGGTATTTTATTTCTTTCACAGACTAATGCTGTTTTGTTTCCAACTGCTACAACTTTTGTCTGGCCGAAATCAAAATTTACTCCAAGTTCATTACACCTATGAATGAACATTTTAACAGCATGAGCCGAGGTAAAAATTATGAAGTTTATAGAAGTACTGTCTTTAATTGTTGAATCAAATTCATTCCAACTTTCCGGCGGAACAATATCAAGAGTTGGAAAAATTATTACATTTGCGCCAAGCTGCCTGAAAACTTCAGAAGATTCTTTTGACTGCTCGACAGTCCGTGTAATTACAATCGTCTTGCCGCTTAACGGAAACATTTTGTTTTCCTCGTATGCCGAAAATAATCCATGCAGAACAAAATCGAAAATTTTCTCACGTTCCGCAACCATTCGCTCTTCGCCGAAATTTTTTTCAATACCGCGTTGAATTGCGCCATAAATGCTGCCAAGAATTAGATCAACTGCAAAGCCGCTTTCAATATTTCTAAACAATCCTTCAGATTTACCTGACTCAACAATTCCTTCCAAAATATTTTTCAAATCGTTTTCCAAGCCTACAAGTTCAGAACAAAGCTCGTGCTCTGCTTTCAAGGATTCTTTCTGATACATCAAAAAGAAACTTTGATATTTCATCATGAACATATAAAGATGAACTACAAAAGAATGAAGCGATTCAATGCTGCTCAATTCATCTTTAATCTTTTCCTTAAGTGAAGCCGTAAGTTTTTCCATACGCTGCTTCATAATTGAAAAATATAATTCTTCTTTTGATTCGAAGTAATTGTAAACCGTTCCTTTAGCAATCAACGAAAGCTTTGCAACATCTTCCATCATAACTTCGTGGTAGCTTTTTTGCGAAAAAAGCTTTGCTGCAGATTCAATTATTCTCTTCCGCTTCAGCTCTTTCTTATTCTCTATTTTAATTTCGGATTCCATAAAAAATTTTATTTTAATCTCGTCGTCTTATAAATTTCTGCAAGAATTTCTTTAGCGCCAGCTTTAAGTAAATCTTTTGCAAGATTCTTACCGAGCTTTTCAGGTTCAGCTTTTGTTCCTTTAACTTTTTTGCGAAAAGTTAAAGCGCCGTCAAGAGAGCCAACCATAGCATCGAGATAAAGCCCGTTTGATTTAACTTCCGCAAATGCGCCAATTGGAACTTGGCAACCACCTTCTAGAGTCCTGAGTAAAGCTCGTTCGGCTAAAACAGCTTTGTAAGTTGGTTCATGATGAAGTTCGAAAAGAATTTCTTCAGCGAATTTATTCTCTTCATTTATTTCAATTCCAAGCGCGCCTTGGCCAACTGCCGGAAGAATTTCTTCGGTACTGATAAAAGACGAAATATATTTTTGCATCTTTAGCCTTTCAACTCCAGCGCGTGCAAGAATAATTGCATCCCAATCAGACTCCAGAAATCTTTTTATCCTCGTTGGAACATTTCCGCGCAACTCTTCAATTTTAATATCTGGGCGAAGGTGAAGAAGCTGACATTTTCTTCTCAGCGAGCCAGTGGCAACCACAGCGTTTTCTTTTAATGATTGTAAAGTAGTTCCTTTCTTTTTTGAAATTAAAACATCTTCAACCGGATGCCTTTTGGTAACAGCAGCAAGAATCAATCCGTTTGGAAGCTGGGTCTGCAAATCTTTCAAACTATGAACAGCCAAATCAATTTCTTTTTTTAATAAGGCGCTTTCAAGCTCTTTGGTGAACAAACTACGGTCGCCAATTTTCGAAAGCGCAACATCAAGGATTTTGTCACCAGTAGTTTTTATAATTTTAATTTCAATAGAAATGCTTTTGTTTTTTTTCTCGAGTTCTTTCTTAATGAAATTTGACTGCCATAATGCAAGTTCGCTTCCACGAGAGCCAATAACAATTTTTCTTTTCAAATTAACTTTCCTTTTCGTTTTTCTTGTCAACTCCAAACAGTTCGCGAATAATGCTTATTTTCAGCGCTGTTTCGTCGGAGTTAGTTCCGTTTTCTCCAAATTTTTTCAACTCAACCGTAGGGTGATGAAGAATTTTATTTATTATTCTCTTTGTAATAATTTCAATTTTCTCATGGTCTTCCGGAGAAAATCTATTTTTATTTTTCTCAATCTCTTCTGCTCTTATAGATTCAAATAAATCTCTTAAATCTTTTATTGCCGGTGCAGCTTCAAGAGAATTAAACCATGAAAGAAATCCAGCAAGTTCTTCATCAATTATCTTTTCAACTTTAGGAATTTCTTCTTTACGTTTTGCAAGATTCTGTTGAACGATAATGTTGAGCGAATCGATGTCATTGTAAAAAACATAATCAATACTTTTTGCTTCGGGGTCAATATCGCGCGGTATTGCAATATCCATCAGTACGCAAGGGTTATAATTTCTTTTCTTCATCAAAATTTTTATGTCGTCCTTAGTCAGAATCAAATTTTCAGCACTAGTAGCACTAAGAATTATATCAAACTCATGCAGCGATTCTTTGAAGTTGTTGAAAGGAAGAATTTTTGCGTTCAAACTTTCCGCCAACTTTTCTGCGCGCTCATAAGTTCGGTTTGTGATTGTAAGGCTTCCGATTCCCCGTTCTTTCAAATGTTTTGCTGCAAGCTCGCCGGTTTCTCCAGCACCAATTACAAGTGCTGATTTACGGCTCAAGTTAGAAAATATTTTTTCAATCAATTGAACAGCAGCGTAACTTACTGTTACCGCACCCTCACTAATTCTTGTTTCTGTAATTGCGCGCTTGCCTGCTCTAATTGCTGAATCAAAAACTCTCTTCATTAAAAATCCGGCGTAATGATTTTCTTCTGCAAGTTGAAATGAATCTTTAACCTGTTTAAATATTTGATTATCGCCAATCATCAGTGAATCAATTCCACATGCAACACTGAACAAATGTTTTATGGCGTTTCCGGAAATAAAATTTTGGAAGTTTTCTGTTGTTAATCCAGATATTGATTTTAACTGAAAGAGAGAGTTTTGAATATCTTGAAGCGAAATATTTTTCGAAACCGGAATGCCGTAAATTTCAGTTCGGTTGCAAGTTGAAATAACTAATCCTTCACTGAAAATTTTACCATGTGCCAGCTTGAAATATTCTTTTATCTCTTCCGAATTCAGGTACAATGCTTCGCGAAGTTCTACAGAAGCTGTTTTATGGTTTATTGATGTTGCAAACAGATTCATAAGATCTTAATAAAATGAATGAAAACTTCTTGCTAAAAAATTTGAAACAATGGTAGAGCATATTGCGATAATAAATCCAACAATTGAAAGCATAATAACTTTTTTGCCTTGCCATTTACCCAAAAGTTTTGTTGAAATTCCGATGCCGTAAAGAATCCAAACTATTGCAGTTCCAATTAATTTGGGATCGGCGTAGGAAAAATTAGGGAAAGCTTTAGGCAGCCAGATAATTCCTATTATAATTGCAATTGTTAATAGAAAAAATCCGATAATTGCAGAAAAGAAACTCATCTTCTCAAGAATTTCAAGGCTAGGTAAGCGATCGAAAATTAATCCAAATTTATTAAGCTTAATATCTTTATAAAGAATTAAATAAAGAAATCCGTAAACTGCCGAAATTGTAATTGCCGAATATCCAAGCAGTGCATTAAAAACATGAATGCCTAGCAAATGACTTCGTAAAACTTCTTTCACTTGATATATATCCGAAATATAAAAAGTTGAGATAATTTGAAAGATAATTGAAAAAATTATAATGAAAGGACCCGTGCCTCTAATATCAGTAAGAAGTTCCAAGATGAAATATGAAAAGCTAACCGAGAATGCAAGTAATGTAAAAATCTCAAATACGTTTGTTATTGGCGGATGATCAAAATGAATAGAACGAATAATCAGATAAAAAAGATGAAAGCTTAAGGTAAGAAAAAGAAAAAGCCGTTTTGAATTTACAAACCTTTGCTCGCCCTTCATAAAATCGTAAGAATAAAATCCGAATGTAAGAAGATATAAAAATGGAATTATGTAGTTTGAAAAATCTATTACCGCTTTCATTTAAATTCCTTAATTGACTTATCAGTGCAAAAATAACCAATCGATAGTCCCAAAACAACAAATTTTAGACCAGCCGGTCAATTTTTTTGTGGTGATCTTAAAATTATTTACAAATCTTAATAATATTGACTAAAATCAAAACATTTTCAATATATAATTTTTTTAATCAATTCTGGTTGAGAAGTTTTATGATTACTAAATTCTAAAAAATTATAAAAATTTGCTTTTACATTCTTACATTTAGTTTCAGAAGAAGTGTGAAGTTCTGCAATAGTTTCACCTTTTTTTACAAAGTTGCCAAGTTTCTTATTAAAAATAATTCCAGCTTTGAAATCAATTTTATCTTCTTTGGTTTTTCTTCCAGCTCCAAGTTCAAGCGCCGCCATACCAATTTCAAAATTGTTGATTGATTTCAAATATCCATTTTCTTTACTTATAACTTTCTCAATTACTTTTGATTTCGGATACGTTTCCGGATGTTCCATCAATTTAATATTGCCGCCTTGAAGCTTTACAATTTCCAAAAACTTTTTGAAAGCTTTGCCATTATCTATCAACTCTTGAGAAATTTCTTTTCCTTCTTCAATTGAAGAAGCTTTTCCGCCTAAAAATATCATTGCACCAGAAAGAGTTTTGCTAAGTTCAAGTAAATCTCCCTTCACTTCGCCTTGTAAAACTTTAATTGATTCATAAATCTCCAGCCAGTTTCCGATATAATTTCCGAGCGGTTGGTTCATATCAGTTATTAATGCGATAACTTTTTTATCAAATGATTTTGCTGTATTGATTAACGACTGAGCCAATGCTTCAGCATCTTTCAAATTTTTCATGAAGGCGCCGCTGCCGGTTTTAACATCCAAAACAAGTCCGTCAATTCCTTCGGCTAGTTTTTTACTCATTATGCTGGCGGTTATTAGCGGTATTGATTCAACTGTTGCAGTAACATCGCGGAGCGAATAAATTAATTTATCTGCCGGAGCAATTTCTTTTGTTTGTCCAATTAAAACAGCGCCGCATTTTTTAATTACTTTTTTATATTCGGTTAAATTTAAATCAGTTTTAAAACCAGGAATTGATTCAAGTTTATCGAGAGTTCCACCAGAATGCCCAAGTCCCCTTCCGGAAATCATCGGGACGTTTAGGCCCGCGGCTGCAGCTATCGGTGCAAGAATTAAAGATGTTTTGTCGCCAACTCCGCCAGTGGAATGCTTGTCTATCTTAATACCAGGAATTGATTTTAAATCGATTACTTTTCCGCTGTAAAGCATAGCTTTGGTTAAAGCCGATGTTTCATCCTTGTTCATTCCTTTTAGAAATGCCGCCATTAAAAAAGCAGAAAATTGGTAATCTGGAATTTTATTTTTTGTGTACGATGAAATTAGAAAATCTATTTCATTTCCGTTGAGAGATTCTCCATCTCGTTTCTTTCTGATTAATTCAATCGTGTTCATTTTTTCCCTATTGCTTAACAATAATTTTTAATGGAAATAAACTTATATACTTCAATCGGTAAAAAAAAGTACTCTATTTGAAAGAATTAATTTTTACCCTTTTTAATAGGATCTAATGAATATCAAAATAATTGAAAAAAGTTGTAATCTACATCGTGTATTTAGTGATTTTCATCTGATTAATAAATTTGTTTACCCTTTCTTATTTAATTATTTTTGCAACTCAATCTTTTTTTAGGAGTTCGAAAAGAAAAATGTTTTTTAAATCTAGGACGCATACGTGTGGTGAATTAAGGGAAGTTAATATTGGCGAAAATGTTATTTTAAACGGCTGGGTTGATACAAGGCGCGATTTAGGAGGATTAATTTTTATTGATCTTCGTGATCGCTACGGAATAACCCAAGTAGTTTTTGAACCTAATTTTAATAAAGAAGCTCATGAAAATGCTGGTAATCTTCGAGGTGAATTTGTCATTTCAGTAGAAGGAAAAGTTCGTAAAAGACCAGAAGGAACTGAAAATTCTTCTTTAGCTACAGGCCAAATTGATGTAATGGTTAGTAAGCTAGTAATTTTAAATGAAGCCAAGACTCCACCGTTTTCTGTGAAAGATGAAATTGATACAAGCGAAGACGTTAGGCTAAAGTATCGTTATCTCGATTTAAGAAGACCAAAGATGCAGCAAAATATTTTGATGCGGCACAAAATGTATCAATTGGTTAGGCGTTATTTCGATCAAAATAATTTTGTTGAAGTTGAAACTCCGGTGCTTATGAAAAGTACTCCGGAAGGCGCAAGAGATTATTTAGTTCCAAGCCGTCTTCATAAAGGAAAATTTTATGCGCTTCCGCAATCGCCCCAGCAATATAAACAGCTGCTAATGGTATCTGGATTAGATAGGTATTTCCAAATTGTAAAATGTTTTCGCGATGAAGATTTGCGCGCCGATAGACAGCCGGAATTTACTCAGATTGACGTTGAAATGTCTTTCATCGATCAAGAAAATATTTTTGAAATGGTTGAGGGTTTGATGAAAATTCTTTTTAAAGAAATTTTAAATAAAGAATTGAAAACTCCCTTACCGCGATTAACATTTGATGAAGCTCTTGAAAAATACGGCAGCGATAAACCAGATTTAAGATTTGACCTTGAGATGGTAACGCTTAATCATGTTTTTGAAAAAACTTCATTTAAGGTTTTTCAAGATCATATTAATAATAAAGGAATAATAACTGGTTTGCTTGCACCAGGCTGTGGTGAATATACCAGAAACCAGCTTGATGTTATTACTGATTATGTGAAAAAACTCGGTGCCGGCGGATTAATTTGGATGCGAGTTAAGGATAACGATTTAGAAGCGCCAATTGCTAAGTTCTTAACTGAAGATGAGAAGAAGAACTTAATTAATTCTATGAATGCAAAAGCTGGAGATTTAATTTTTATTGTTTCCGGTTCTAAATTAAAAGCCCTTTCAATCATGGGATCTTTAAGATTGGAAATGGCAAGAAGGTTGAATTTAATTAAATCAGATAGTGAACCAAAACTTCTTTGGGTAACTGATTTTCCATTGCTTGAATGGGACGAACAAACAAAAAGATACTATGCAATGCACCATCCATTCACGTCGCCAAGATTAGAAGATATTGAGCTTATGGAATCAGACCCATCAAAGGTAAGAGCCAGGGCGTATGATCTAGTATTAAATGGGAGTGAAATTGCTGGTGGCAGTATTAGAATTCATAACGCAGATCTCCAAGCAAAAATGTTTAAAGCACTTGGTATTTCTGACGAAGAAGCAGAACATAAATTTGGATTTTTAATGAACGCTTTCAAGTACGGCGCACCTCCTCACGGAGGTATTGCTTTTGGATTTGATAGATTGGCAATGATCTTTGCAAATGAAAATTCAATTAGAGATGTAATTGCATTTCCAAAAACAGCAAGTGCAGTATCGTTAATGGATGATTCGCCTTCAACTGTGGATGAGGCGCAATTAAAAGAATTGCATATCAAGATTCGTTAAAGAATTAATACAGATTTAAAAAGCAAAAGCCGGGCAAAGTTCTCGGCTTTTTTAATTTAAACTGATTTTTATTCGTAGTAAGACAAAATACTTGGGCGTGTTGTTGAAGAATTGCTATTCGAATTACTTGTCCAAAATTGTTTTGTTAAATTTCCATTGGCTGGTTTATAATATATATTTTCATTGCCATTAAAATTTGTTGTTCCATCGGCTGTAATACTGCCATATATTTTACAATTGCCGTTTAAGTTTACATTTCCTCCGGCAAGAATTTGTGCGCTAATAGTAACATTTCCATTTGCGTTTAAATCTCCAGTTGAATAAAATCCGATGTTGCTTACAGATGGATCGCTAGCTGTTAAATTAACATTGCCATTAACGTTAATATTTCCATTTACAACAAACACACCATAACCCGAAACATTACCGTTTATTGTTAAATTGCCATCAATATAAATTACTTGTGGATTATCTTTTGTCCCTAATGAAATATTTCCGCTATAGGTTTTATTGCCGCTATATTGAGTATTAGCTTTACTCATATAATTTTTTGCATTAAAGGTTGGAATATCTAACGGAGAAGATTGACTACATGATGGTTGATTATTTGGATTTTGATTTGGGATTATATTAGAACTTAATCTCCACGCTGGATTTGATGTTGCAGTACCGCAATAACTAACAAATCCATTTATAGTATTATTTCCATTCATGCTAAAGTTACCATTAGTGCGGCAATCCGCATTCCAATGAGAATTGCTATTATTATCATCTTTTTCATTTTCGCTATTTGATTGCTGATTATAATCATCCTGAATGGTAACATTTCCATTTAAAGCTAAATTATTTCCGGTTGCTATTGCATAATTCATAAAATCTGGAGGAGGAGGATTGCTGTTATTTGGATTTGGAAGTTGAAGAACAGCACGAATAGTATCAGATTGGCTTCCACAAATTCCAATAGACGTTACCAAACGAGCACTTGTTAAACCAACATTAGGCCCATTAAAATATTGACTATTAGTGTTTTGAGCAGAAATAATTACGCTTCCTCCATTAAGATTTTTTGTTATTCCAGTCCAGGTTGAGTCATCAGATAAATATCTTGCGGCAAATTCAATTCCGCTTTTGGCAAAATTTTTTGCTTCCTTAGTTTGATATTCGATTACAGCATTGCTAGCCATAGTAGAATTGCTGCGGTTCATATTCAAGTTTGTAATTGAGAACAGCATTCCGCCACCCAAAACCAAAATTAAAAGCATTCTGCCCATAATGTAAATCCTCTAAAAAAAACTTTAATAAATTTTATATAAAAATTCATATAAGAATTAAAACTCTATTCAAAATAAGAAACTACAACAGGTCTAGTTGTGGTTGATAAATTAATATCGCCAGTCCAAAAGGGTGAAGTTAAATAAGAATTTGCCGGTCGATAATATATATTAACATTTGTACTTAAATTAACGGAGCCAAATGATGTCACACTTCCGCGGATATTACAATTACTGTTTAAATTTGCATTGCCGCCAGTATATACTTGGGCATTGATAACTACACCGCCATTTGTATTTAAATCTCCAGAAGTATATAAACCCAAATTACTGCAAGAAGGATCTTGTGAATTTATTGTCACATTCCCTTTTATGTTGATATTTCCTTTAACAATGAAAACACCGTAACCTGTAACATTACCACTTAAAGTTAAATCTCCTCCGACATAAATTATTTGGGGATTTGTCTTAGATCCTAAAACTAAATTTCCACTGATTGTTTGGCTGCCATTGTAAACAGTTGTTGCTAAGCTTTTGAAATCATCTGGATTAAAAGTTGGAATAGCAACGCTTGAGGTTTGACTATATGCTGGTAAATTATTTGGGTTTTGATTTGGTAAAATATTATTGTTAAGCGACCATTTTTTATCAGCAGATATTTCTCCAGCGTAGGTTACAAATCCTTTAATTAAATTCCAACCGCCCATATAAAAATTTCCGTTTGCTTGACAGTTGGAATTCCATGAAGAGTTATTATCATCTATAATTTGGTCATTCCCACTTAAATTTATATTATTCCCAGCGGCAGAAGCATAATTCATAAATCTAGGAAGTTTTGGTCCATTTGAATTTTGAAGTTGTATTACAGCTCTAACTGTATCGGTTTTTATTCCATAGATGCCGATAGATGTTACCAGCCTTGCGCTTGTTAAACCAACGTTTGGCCCATTGTAATATTGGCTTGAAGTGTTTTGAGCTGTAATTATTACGCTTCCATTATTTAATTGTTTTGTAGTTCCCGTCCAAGTTGAATCGTCAGCTAAATATTTGGTTGCAAACTCAATTCCGCTTTGTGCATAATTTTTTGCTTCTTTTTCCTGAAGAGCCCGAACTGAATTATTGCTCATAGAAGAATTGCTTTGGTTCATGTTCAAAGTGGTTATTGTGAACAGAATTCCTCCGCCAATAATTAATATTAAAATCATTCTTCCCATGTTAAATAATTATTCTTCTATAAGTTTTTAGGGTAAAATTTTCTTTGCCAAAATGCGCCAATTTCATATTTAGCGCTGCTCTCTTTGTTGGTTGTAAGTGAAACTGAAACTCCTTTAATATTTAAAATATTGAAAGTAGCAGCACCGCTCGAATCAATTCCTGAAATTGAAAAACGTTTTACTGGTATTTGCCATGAAGTTGCTTGAGTGCCTGCAACTCTTCTGGTTAAATATAATTTATTATTTTTCGTGCTGGTAGAATAAGTTACAGAATCTGCAGTACCATTATTGTCTAAGTCTGCCATAAATGTTATTGAACTAGTGTCAATACTTATAATTTTATTGCCGGAGACACGATACCCAAGTTTTTCAAAATCGCTCTCAATAATTTTTCCAACTTCTTCTGTCGAGTATTGTGCTATTTCACTTAGTTTCGTTTCTTGAGATTTAGTATTATAACTTAATGTTAACCCAACCAGAGCTAGAATAACAATGCCGCCAAGTAAATATGATCCAATTAAATCTAATGATTGATTCATTATTAGCCTCTTGCTCAACTAGTAACTTTTATAAGAATACATAAATAAAGTATCCTTCATAAATTGATTTGATATTGCAACTTGAATTCTTTTTGTTCTGGATGTTGTGGATAGAATAGTATTAGGATTGTTGTCATCAACATAATTTACTGTAACTAAAATATTATAAACGCCTGCACGAGGGGTAGAATCTGCTTCGGTATAATTATTATAATCGTCAACATCATTATAGGTTGATGGAATTTCACCGGCTTCAGGGCCCAAAGCGTTTGCAGCAGTTAAAAGATTAGCATTATATGTAGGATTTCCAACAGTCCCCTGATCAAATGCTTTTGTACTTATCTTATTAATTACACTTTGTCCCAAAGATGTTGCGGTTACAACATATTCTGAATTGCTTGTTTGCATATCAGAATTAATTATTGATCTGTTAACATTGATTGCTAACAATGAAAACAAAACCAGACCGCCCATAACCAATAAAATTTGCGAACCACTCATAACTAAAAATTTATTTATATATTAAAGCATAATATTTTGCAAGAATTGTGCCTTGTAAAATAATCTGAAATCTAAATAAAATCATTATTTTAATGTTTCAAATTGAGTATTTGCCACAAATGGATAATTATAAAATTGAGGAATCAGCATATTTTAGTAGTTAATTAACTTTGTTTTTGCAGTACTCATTTGTAATTATCGAAAAATTTAATTGGTTTTATATATTAAACTTAAAAAACATAAGAACTTTGCAAATATCTTTAATCACATAAACTTTAATGGTTGCTGTTCGGGATTGGTTTTTTTCTATTTCAAATTTAAAACATGTATAAAAAAATTTCTTGTATTATTTTTTAGTAATTATGGTTCAATTTATATTTAACTTTCTTCAATTATGGGAAATGCAAATCTCCCCAAAAAAATTTGATAATATTCATGTTATAAAATATAAGGTTTAAATAACTGAAAATTATGCTAGGCTTATAAATGTTATGCTGAATTTGTTCAGAATCTAAAAACTGCGCAAAAAGAGAATTCGAATCAAGTTCGGAATGACAAATTCATTTCTTTGCGTAACTTCAATTGTGAAACAAACATATAAATATATTTTTTATGCTTAGAACGATTTTATAAACTTTATTCTTAGTAATATGGCGGAACAAATTAAAATGCAACAGATTAGTAAAAAATACTTTTATGTTAATTTCTCAAATAGCTGATTTTTGCTCAAATTAAGCATAATTTATCTAAAAATTTGCAGCAATCAGTAAAAATTACCCATATCGGCAATAATTACCTGTCATTTTTACCATTTTATTAAGTAAATTTCATAACCACAATAAATTATTATATATTATAATAATAAATGAGATGGCACACTTTTTATGATATAGGAAGTACAAATTAAAGGTTCTTATTTTTATTGGTTTTTATATTTGGCAAAAAATTTTTTAGTTCAGTCATATTTTTAAGAATATTAGTGTGGGAAAAAATTTTTCATAAATTTAATAGTTAACAAACAACAACAAACTTAGGAGATCTTATGGGTCAACAACAACTTCTTTTAATCGTTCTCGGCGTTATCATCGTCGGTATTGCAATCGTAGTAGGAATTAATTTATTTAACGCAAATTCAGTATCTGCAAACAGGGATGCGGTAATTTCTGATTTAAACAATATTGGTGCTATGGCTCATCAATATTACATGAAGCCAACTTCCATGGGAGGAGGAGGCAATTCTTTTGCTAACTTTAATATTCCTTCAGGTTTTTCAACTACACCAAATGGAACTTATAGCATAGTAGGTACAGCCTCAGCAACTTCTGTAACTTTTCAGGGAGTGGGAACGGCAAGTGTGAATAATACTGATAAAGTCACTGTAGATTTAACGGTTTATGCACCAAACTCAAGTGCTACCGATACTGTGGTTGTAGTACATTAATTTTTGTAAAAATTAAAATGTTATTTCATTAGGCTGATAAAAATATTATATTTTATCAGCCTAATCTATTTTTAAAATATGGTTGAATTTAAATTTACGGCAGAAAAATTAAACGGTCAGTTGATCAGCGGAACGCTATCCGCAAAATCAATTACCGAGGGGAAAAAAAGGATACATAGCCTTGCCGAAAAGAACCAGCTAAAGTTAAAAAATATAGAAAAAAAATCTTCTTATCTTTATAAAGTTAGGCGCGGAAGGGAGAAGCCTATAAGAGGCGAACAAAAAGCATATTCAAAAAAAGAAGTTGAAATAGCACTTAACAGACTTGGTTATGAAGTACTTTCAATTAATAAAAAATTATTTGACTTAAATTTAAATCCACCCACAGCAGAGATAGTTACTTTTGTAAAAATAAGTGCAGAACTTCTTGATCAAAAATTACCATACAGTGAAATTTTAACTTTGTTGATAAACGATACTCAAAACAAAACCTTAAAGGAAACCTTAAAAGATATTAATAACGAATTAAAAAAAGGAGCAGACAGCGAAGCGACTTTTTTAAAATATCAATCTGTTTTTGGAAAGTTTACTGCTTATATGTTGGGCTTAGCCTCTAAGAGCGGTAACATGACAGAAATATATAAAGCTACTGCAAAGTTTTTAGAAAGGCAGCAAGAATTCAAAAAGAATCTGCGCAGTGCTTTAATAACTCCTTTGGTTACGCTCTTTGTTCTATTCATTGCGGTTCTTTTTTATGTCGGATATATTTTCCCTGAAACAGCAAAGTTGTTCGTGAAGTTTAATATACCACTTCCACCAATGACGGCTTTCACTTTAAAGATGAGTGATTTTTTAATGAACAACTTGGCGCTTATTTCATTATTGGTTATTATACCCCCAATAATATTTTGGAGATTTTCTAAGACAAAAAAAGGCGGGTATTTAATTCATAAATATCTTTTGAAAATTCCGATGCTTGGCCCGTTGATTCATAAAACAATTATTGAAGTTTATTGCCGTGTATTTTATACACTTTACAGCGGTTCGGCAGAAAGCATTGAACCAATAAGAATTGCAGCCGAAGCAACTGGTAACAAATATTTTGAAGAAAGAATAAAAAACGTTGCAATTCCACTTATGGTAAAAAAAGGTACAGGTATTACAGATGCATTTGAAGCGAGCGGAGTATTTACAGAAACAGCTTTATCGCGCTTGCATTCAGGTGAAGAAACGGGAACTATTAAAAACACTTCACTGCAAATTGCAAATTATTATGAAAGTGAAACAGTTTACAGATTAAAAAACTTAATTGAACTTATACAAGTTGTAATTGCTATGATAATAATGGTAATTATGATTTTGTTAACTTTAGTTTCTGCAGAAACCGCAACAATACATCCCAAAACTCCTGGAGTTACAGGAAGTATAATTATTGAACAACAATATTTTGACCAACGAGCATGATTGATACAAACCTTGAAATGACTGATAAAATTGGTTATCTGCTTTTCAAAAAAGGGATAATTGATGCCACTATGCTTGAAAAAGCATTAACAGCAAAAACAAATGATAAAAGCAAAATCAAAAGAAATCTTGCTCAGATTTTAGTACAGGATTTTCATTATGATCATGATGCTATCTTTCGTGAAGTTGCAATCCTTTATGCCTTTCGAGAACTAGATTTAAATACTGAAGAAATACCGCAAGAAAAATTAAACGTAATAAAACAACTCATAAATGGATCGGGTGAACAACTCAAAAGTCAGATGCTCGAACATAAAATTATTCCATTTATGTATGATCCTAAAATTAAAGATAAATTAATTTTAGCTGCTATTGATCCAACAGATAGAAACATTCCTAAAATTGCATTTGGTTTAAATGCGAAAAAGTATGAAGTAATTTATATCCGGAAAAAAGATTATGAAAAATTAATCCATACTATTCTTCCCCCCGAAAATGTTTATTTAAAGATGATGGAGGAAGCTGGAACAGAAATAGAACTTGAAAAACAAGATGAGAATGCATTAGATGAAGAAGCGCTAGATGCTGAAATAAATAAAAGTGCTTTAATAAATTTAGTTGAAGGTGCATTAGTTGAAGGTGTACGCCGTGGTGCAAGTGATGTACATTTTATTCCGATGTCCGGCAACAAGACAAATATATTATTCAGAATAGATGGTAATTTGCAGCTTTGGCATGTTCAAGAAAATACTTTGCCCGAAGCTGTTATAGCGGTTGTTAAAGATAGATCAAAAGGAATGGATCGATTTGAAAGAGAGAAGGCGCAGGATGGATTTATTCAAAGAGAAATTGATAATCATATAATTCGTTTTAGAGTTTCTGTTCTTCCAATGGTTGGTACAGAATTAAAAAACAAATTTGAATCTGTTGTAATTAGAATACTTGATGATAGAAAAGTAATTAAAGATCTTGATAAGCTTGGATTAACAGGTTATGCAAAAGATGCTTTTCAGAAAGCAGTAAACCAGCCGCAGGGCATGATTATTTTAACTGGGCCTACTGGAAGCGGTAAAAGCACAACCTTAGTTGCAGCGCTTTATCAAGTTATTGATCCAACCGTAAATGTACTAACAGTTGAAGACCCGGTAGAATATGTTATTGAGGGTGCCCGTCAATTGAAGATTGGATACAAAATGAATTTTGAACAGGCAATTCGATCTATTTTAAGGCACGATCCTGATATAGTTTTGGTTGGTGAGATGAGAGATAAAGAAACTGCAGAAATTGCAATCAAACTTGCCAACACCGGGCACTTAACATTTTCTACACTTCATACAAATGATGCACCAAGTGCAATTTCTCGTCTTTACAAAATGGGTATAGAACCATTTTTAATTGCTTATGCAATAAATATTATAGTAGCTCAAAGATTAGTTAGACGCCTATGCCCTGATTGTAAGAAAAAAGTTGTAAACTTTGATGAAACTATTATGAGTGCGGCAAAATTAAATATTGGTGAATGGAGAAATTTTAAAATATTCGAGCCCAAAGGATGCGATAAATGCAACGGAACCGGATATAAAGGACGAATTGCAATTCATGAAGCTCTGTATTTTACAAAAGAAATTAGGCAGTTAATCGTTCGTTCTGGAGTTGAAGTAGATGAAGAAAAAATTCGTATCCAAGCAAAAAAAGATGGAAGCCTAAACTTGCGAGATGCTGGGTTAGAAAAAGTAAAACTAGGATTGACTTCAATTGAAGAAGTGCTTTCTGCTACTTCCGAAGAATAAAAATGTTTACTGTTTTAATTAAATAAGATTTTAATATTTTATAAAAATGGAAGTAAAATAGTGCCATTTACTGAAGCAAAAAAAATATTAAACGATTTTATAAAGACTTTTCCTCTTTATCTAAATGGTCCTGATCGTGTTAAATATATTTTGGAAAATATTGAGAATATAAAACCCGAAGATAGACATTCCTTGCGAAATGCAGTAAACAGAATGCTTACTAGTATGATTGAACGAGATGCTTCTGATATCGAAATTGGCGGTTATGGCAATGGCGGTTTTATTTGGATGAGAATTTTTGGAAAGAAAGAAAGAATAAAAGAGTTTCCACAGTTTTCATATGATGAAGCGGCAACCTTGATTGTAAATTTATTAAACTCTAATCAAAGAAAGTACATTTCTGTAACAAAGAATTTGGATTTTAGTTATTCATTTCTTTATGAACGAAAAAATGTTGATGTCCGTTTCAGAGCAGATGCATATTTTGATTTGGATACATTAACGATGAATATGAGAGCCATCAATTCTACTATTAGAACTTTTGAAAGTTACGGCTTTCACCCTATCGTTGCTAAAACATTAAGCCATGCTTATATTAAATTTGGATTAACATTAATTACTGGTATTACGGGCTCTGGCAAATCAACTACGCTTGATGCCATTATTGACACACATAACAAAATCGATCCAGCACATATTGTAATTATTGCTTCACCTCTTGAATATGTTCACAAGTCAAATGTATCGTTAATTAAACATAGAGAAGTGGGGAGGGATGTACTAACTTTTAAAGATGGAGTAATACAATCGTTAAGACAAGACCCTGATATAATAGTAATTGGTGAAATGAGAGATCCAGATACAATAATGGCAGCACTTGAAGTTACAGATACTGGTCATAAAGTATTTTCAACTTTACATACATCCTCTGCTGTCGAATCCATTGATAGAATTATTGCTGAGATACATCCTAATGAACAAGAACGGGTTCGCAACAGACTTGCAGATGTTTTGGTTGCTGTTATTTCTCAAAAATTAGTTCCAAGCTTAGATGGTAAGCGCGTACTTGCAAAAGAAATATTGATTGTTACACCAAGTGTTAAAGCCGCAATAAAGAATAACAATACAAGCGAAATTTACATGATGATAAATCAAGGAGCGCAGCAAGGAATGATAACTATGGAACAAGATCTGAAAAGATTATATGTAGAAAAAAAGATTTCTTTGGAAAATGCTATTGCTTATGCTAATAACAAAACAAGAATTCAGCAAATACTTGCAGCTATTTAAATGAAAAATATTGTATGTACATATTGTGAAGGTAATGACACAAAGATAGCCGTTATCTCTAGGGAAAAGAACAAAATTAAAATTCATAAAGCATCAACCTTCGATGTTGTGCAGCCGGCAATTGAATTGGAAGATTCAATTACTGGATTAAAGATTGAAGGAGATGATTTATCGTTTGAAGGAACAACCGGCGCAAAATCTTCTTCTGAAAGAAATGTTGCAATCTCCAGCATCGGTATAATAAACAACATGCTGAAGGATTTTAATCTTAAAAACAGTTTTTTTATTCCAATAGTTACAGAGCCTTCTATTTATTACCACATAGTCGAAGGTTCCAAACTTAGTAAAGCTTCAAAAGTAACTCAGGAAATTATTGACGATATTCAGGAATCAAAGAATGTTACTATTGATAAAGAAAATCTTGGCTATGTTGAGTTAGCCGATAAATCTCTACTATCGGTATTTTTAAGCGGAGAAGTTTCCTGTATAAAGTTGATCAATTCTTTAGCTCATTATAATGGCAAAAGATATTATAAAATTCCGACTGTAAAAAGTGCTGAGCTATCGCTTGCTTATTATGTGGCTAAAAGAAAAAAATTCTTTCCCGATGATCAATCGCTTATTGTTTATATTGGCAAAGAATACAGCAAATTAATTTTCTTGCACGGAAGAAAACTTAAACATATCGGAACCACATTAGACATCGGCACTTTAAATCTTCATACTTATGATGTTTATTTCTCTAAGATTCTTCTTGAAATGGAAAACGGCGGAATAAACTCTCTTGATAATATTATCGTTTGCGGCGAGGATGATTCTGAAAATTTAATACTTTCATTTTACGGTACTTTTCCAGAAGCAAATGTATCAAGATTACAATTTGATGAAATTGATATTTCTTCTGTAAATTCTGATACCAAAGAAAAAATTTCAGCATTCAGCATTCCAATTGCTGTAGCTCAGGAATATTTTGACGAGCTTGATGAAACTTATACCGGAATTAATCTTTTACCAAGATATGTTAAAGAAGATCAGAAATTCTTTCAATTTGCATGGCACGGTTTTGCAATGCTGCCAATCCTCTTCTTTGTTACATTCTTTTTAACTTTAAAGATTTTAATAAATCAAAAAGATATTAGACAGCTTAATAGTCAAATTGCCGAACAAACTTTATTGTTGAGACAAAATCAAGAATTAGTAAATAAGATTAATAATCTTGAAGGAAATATAAGCGGATTCTCTCAAACACAAGCGATATTAGATTCAGCTTCTGCCGGCACCGGAATTTGGTCAAATGTTTTAAATGAAATTTCTCATTTCATTGGGATGAAAAAAAGTCTATGGATAACAAAATTATCTAAAGATGATACGGGAAATATTCTGCTTGAAGGATATTCTTTAAATAGAAATGTTCTAACAGAGTTTGCATATTCAATCAAATCTGCCATACTGAAAAGTGTAACCTATGAGGCTCTTCGTGATAAGAATGCTTACAAATTTAATTTAGTTTTTAATATTTCAAGTTTTCGAAAGAGTGCACAATGAATAGAAAAGTAAAAAGTACTCTTGGCTTGGTTGGTTTATTAATTTTAATCTTATTGATTGGCGGGGCATATATTTTGATTTTTCAACGTGGTACAATAAAATCTGATCAAAAAAAATTAGCAGAACTGAAAGCAAATCATTATAATACCGAACAATTAAAGGTTCAATTATTGGCGTTAGAAAAAAAAGCTTCGGTGCTCGATTCAATCTTAGCAAAGAGAAAATTTAATATTCCACAAAATCTTTCATCAATTAGTTTTTTTAATTTCTTAAATAAGGTTAGTGAAAATTTTTCGCAAGACACTCAAACTGATGTCGAGTATTTGGATCAAAAATCAGATAAAGATTTTTTATATTATGAATACAAAATAAACGGCGGCGGAGATTATAATGACCTTTATCAATTAATTTATGCAATTGAACAAAGCAAAGAACTTAAAAAAATTAAAAATGTTACTTTGAGTAATTACATAACAACTGATAAAGACGGCACACCAAATTTTTTAGTAAGCTATACAATATTAGTTGATGTTTATTTTTCTACTAATAATAGATTTTCAACAACTGAATTTGTAGAAAATAATTTGAATACACCACCTATTTATGATGTATTTTATCCGCTTATTAGAAATCAAATTCCGCCTAATGTAAATAATTTGCTGGATGTACAAGGAGCAAAATTACTTGCGCTTATTCCAGAAGGTGCGTTTATTGCTGATAGCAAAGGCAATACATATTTACTATGGGAAGGCCAACAAGTTTATTTGGGATATTTAACCAAAATAGATTATGATCATAATACAGTTAGCTTTATTTTGAACAAAGGCGGTATAATTGAAAAAGTTGATTTGGAACTAGAAAAAGAATCTGCGAATAAGAAAAACATAAGAGAGAAAATAAAATGAAAACATTTTTATTAACTTTTGTATTAACAATTATTTTTGCATTTCAAATCTTCTCTCAAGATTATTTACAAAAGTCATTGCAGACGTATCAAAACCCGGATGAATTAGTTACGTTTTCTTCGTCGGTTCCCTTTAGCCAAGCAATTGAACTTTTAAGTAAAGTAAGCGAAAAAACAACAGGCAAACCAATTGTTTCAAATGTTGAAATAGATTCCGCAATCGGTGTAGAAATTAAAAATATGAACTACTTAAAGGCTATGACGGTTCTTGTAAAAATGGCTGGATTAGTGTACGAAGAAAAGCCCGACGTAATTATTATAAAAAGATCTTCTTCAGTTGCGCAGGAAAGAACAAAAGAGAATTACGTTCCGGCAAACACCCCAGAAGTAAAAATTTCTGCAATATTTTTTGAAGCCGATGTAAATAAAGAAAGGCAGCTTGGAATAAATTGGCAATCGGTTTTCCAGAATGCGACTTCAAGTATTGGAGGCACTCTAAATAGTTTTGCACCAAATCCAACAACATCTTCTAGCACAACAGGAGGGACTTCGACAGGCGGTACAGGGACATCGGGTGGAACTAATGCACAAATTACTCCAGATTTTAATGTTAGCGCCTCTGCAAATTATAGTGTAGGAGGTTTCTCTGGCCAAGTAGCAGCTCTTTTCAAATTTTTTGAAAATGAAAATTTGGGTGAAATTATTTCCAGTCCAACCATAACTGTATTAAATGGCACTGAAGCAAGATTGCAAGACGGTCAAGATATTTCTATTAAACAAAGAGATTTTTCGGGAAATATAATTGATAATTTTTATTCAACAGGTTCAATCGTTACAGTTACTCCGCATATTATAACAGAAGATGGAATTAAATATATTCTCTTAAAAATTCATGTTGAAAGAAGTTCGTTTGTTCCAGATCCAACAACTACAATTATTAATAAAACTTCTGCCGATACAAGAGTAACAATGTTAAATGGCGAAGAAACTGTAATTGGTGGAATGTATATCGATCAAACAACCAAGATAAGAAGGGGAGTTCCCTTCTTAAAAGATCTTCCATGGTGGTTCTTTGGTTTAAGATACATTTTTGGTTACGATGATAATGCAGTTACAAAAAAAGAGTTAGTCATTTTAATACGAGCCACATTGGAGCCAACACTTGAAAGTAGATTATCAAAGCCGCAATCGGTTAATCCGCTTAAGGATGAACTTGAGCACCAAAGAGAAAGAATCAAATACTATCAGCTTAATCAACAACAAACTAAAGATAATTAGGAAAAAAATGGAATCAATTTTAATTGTTGATGATGACATAAATCTATGCAAAGCTCTTAAAGAAGAACTTGCTGAAGTGGGCTATAATGCAGACTACGTTAACAGCGGAGATTTAGCTTTTGAATATTTTGCTCATCATACAGTCGATCTTTTATTATTAGATCTTAAAATGCCTGGCAAAAATGGCTTTGATGTTCTTAAAGAAATGAAAGAAAAGAATATTGAATCTAAAGTTATAGTGCTTACCGCTTATGCCGACGTAAAAAGCGCAATTGATTCCGCAAAACTTGGAGCAACCGATTTCATTAGCAAACCATATGATTTTGATGAATTACTAATTACAATTAGAAAAGTACTTCAACGAGACACTTAAAACATGAAAATAAACTATAGAATTCTTCTAATAAATTTTGTTATTGTTGCCTTAATACTTGGAAGCTCTGCTATAGCTTTTTATTCAATAATGTATAATGTTCTCTCCTCGCAGCAATCTAAATATCTTCTTAACTCCGCAAATGATTTCATCTACACTTTTAGAAACATGCAGCAAGATGCAGAAGATGAATTTCATATAATTTCTAATGGTGGAGTGGATAAAATTTTTAATAATACCAAACTCAATGTGAAGAATTTGGATTTTATTTTTGATACACGAGATAATTCATCAAATTATATTTCACGAAAAATCTTTAATGAAACAGTTTCATTTCCAAATTCAATTCAAACGATAGATGATTTTAAGAAAAACAACCCATTAGCAATTATTCAAAGCATACAACTTCCGGATGGGCATTTATATTTTTATGGCAGGGTTGTTTCAAATGACTTCTTGAATGCTTTATCTAACAAAATTAATTCTGATGTAGCTGTTGTTTTAAATAATTCTGTCTTAGGAATTTCAAACGAATCGTTAAATCTCAAATATTTATTTTCTCTCGATGAAGTTTATAAAAAGCTTGTTTCAAAGCAAAATTTTGCTGTCTTATCTCAATCAGCTGAGTCTTCGGATATTCTGGCTACAATTTATAAACCACCGTCAGATTTTATTAATGCAAATAATTTTCACTTTTTAATTTTTACTTCATTAAGCGAAGCTGCCGATTTAAGAAATAGTTTTAGATATCTTTTAATAATTATTGGCTTGGTAGGAATTGTCCTTTCATTAATTCTAACGTTTGTTTTTACTGAAAAAATCAGAAAGCAAATTACTCAGCTTAATGAAGCAACAAAAATTACTAAGGAAGGAAATTTTCAAAATAAGATTGAAGTTCATAGCAAAGATGAACTTGGAAGTTTAGCCGAAGCATTTAATACAATGCTTGATGAGCTCCAGAAACATGAAAAAGCAAAAAATGAATATTCTGAATTCATTACTATGCTTAATCAAAATCCAACTCTAAGTGAGATTTCAAACGCTGCACTTCAAAAAATTATTGTTACATGTGGCTTTACGCTCGGCGCTTTGTACGTTGTTGAAGATGATAAAGTTAAACTCACAAGTTCATTTGGAATTGGGAAAGAAATTTCTTTTAAAGACAAACCCGACATTTTTGAAACAGTTATAAAAAATCAAGAAACCATCGAGATTAATTCTAATGATAACTTGCCAATTGTTTCTGTTGGAGTATTTAATTTAGAAATCAAAAACATTTTAATATTGCCCATTTTGTACAACAATAAAGTTGTGGCTATTTTAGAACTAGGATCCTTTGATAAACCAACTAACGAAGCAAGAGAATATTTATCAAAGATTAAAGAGCAACTTGCAATTGGGCTGACTAATGCATTAGCTTTTGTACAGCTTGCCAATTTAGTTACTGAGCTAAAGAAATTGAACGAAGATTATCAAAAGCAAAACATTCAAATAAGAAAACAAAACGAAGTGCTGATCGAACTTCACAACCAACTAAAAGAAAAAGCTGGTGAGCTTGAAGTTCAAAAACAAAAAGCAGAAGAAGCTACAAAGTTAAAATCTCATTTCCTTGCAAGTATGTCACACGAGCTTAGGACACCGATGAACTCAATTCTCGGGTTATCTGAGTTGATATTAGAAGATAGAACATTACCAGCAAAAAATAGAGAAAGGATTGAAGTTGTATTAAAAAGTGGTAAACGATTAATGAATCTAATAAACGATATTCTTGATTTATCAAAGATTGAAGCTGGTAAGATGGTTGTTCACGAAGAAGAAGTTATGCTTGAGGATTTGATAAAAGAAGTTGAAAATTCAATCACTCCATTGGCTATTCAAAAAGAACTTCCATTTAAAATAATTAGAAATTTTAATACTAACGTAATCATTAGCATTGATAAGGGAAAAACTGTTCAAGTATTAATAAACTTGCTTGGCAATGCAGTTAAATTTACAAGCAGTGGTTTTGTTGAGCTGCATATTTATTCGTTGGAAGAAAAAATATTGAAATTTGAAGTTATTGATTCTGGAATTGGAATTTCGGAGAAAGATAAAAAAATAATTTTTGAAGAATTCCGCCAAATAGATAACACAACCGCTCGTAAATATGCTGGGACTGGGCTTGGTCTTGCAATCAGCAAAAAAATTGCAGATTTGATGAATGGAAGCCTTTCAGTAAAAAGTGAATTGGGAAACGGATCAATTTTTACTTTTTCTGTTCCTCTAAAAATTGTAAAATTTAGAGAACCTTTTGAGCAGCTGAAAGTAAATGTTAATGCATTATTAAAGAATAGGAAAAATCCTATTCTTATAATTGATGATGATCAGGAAATTAGATACACAATTGGCCAGTATTTAATAGCCAATGGATATGAAATTGCCTATGCAAGCAACGGTGATGAAGGAATTATGAAAGCAAAAAAGCTTCAGCCTTTTGCCATTACTTTAGATGTTATGATGCCTGAAAAGGATGGATGGTCGGTGCTTAAGGAATTAAAAGAAGATCCATTGACAAAAGACATTCCCGTAATTTTAATTTCAATACTTGGCGATAAGAAAGTTGGATATGAACTTGGTGCATTTGAATATTTTGTAAAACCAATTACATCCGATAAATTAATTTCTACATTTAAAAAACTTGAAGGTTTTGCAAAAAAGAAATTGGAAAAAATAGTAATTGTTGACGATGATGAAAATGAATTTGAAAAATTCAAAGAAGCATTTAAAGATGAAAGCATAAGAATTGAATATATTAAGGATAGTGAGCTTGCATTTAGTAAAATTTTAGAAGTTCAGCCAGATTTAATAGTGCTCGATCTTTTAATGCCTAATTTAGATGGAATAAGTTTATCTCATAAATTAAAATCTAATAAAGAAACGAAACATATACCAATTATTATAAGTACCGCCAAGGAAATAACCGAACAAGAAAGAAGTTCGTTAAAAAATATTGTTGAGCAAATTGCTGTTAAATCTCAAGGCCATCCTATGGATGTACTGAAGATTATAAAAGAAAGAATTAAGCTTCAAGAAGCAAATATTTCCGATCAAACCGAAAACGTGAATAATTCCTTGACAGAAGGAGAGAGAAGTTTTATCATTGGTGGAAATCAAACATACCAAGGCGAAGTCTTGATTGTAGATGATGATCCAGATTCGCTTTATACAATAAGAGAAATAGTTGAAGCATGCGAATGTAAAACAATACTTGCAAAAAATGGTTTTGAGTGTTTAAAAACATTAGAGTCTAGAATTCCTGATTTGATTTTACTGGATATTATGATGCCCGAGATGGATGGTTTTCAGGTTTTACATAAAATTAGACAAAATGAAAAATGGTTACACATTCCAGTTTATGCAATTACTGCAAAAGCAATGTTGGAAGATAAAGAAGTAATTTTAAAGCATGGATTTAATGATTATGTAGCTAAACCTATAAACTCCGGAGTACTTGCTTTTAAAATTGAAAGATTATTTACAAAACAGAAAATTATAAAATGAAAAAAATATTAGTTGTAGACGATCTGCCAGAAAATGTATTCATGCTTCAAGATCGTTTAGAAAATGAAGGATATGAAATAATAACAGCTTATGACGGGAAGGCAGCAGTTGAAAAAGCATTAAGCGAACTTCCGGATTTAGTTTTACTTGATGTAATGATGCCAGAAATGTCGGGGATAGAAGTTCTCAAATTTTTAACCGCCGAACCAACAACTTCTCATATTCCAGTTATTCTTGTAACAGCAAAGTCAAGTGCCGAAGACACAAAAATTGGTCTTGAAGCGGGTGCTTTTGATTATATTAAAAAGCCGTTTAACAGAGTTGAATTAATTGCACGGGTTAAGTCCGCGCTTAAGCTTTCAGAAGCGCATAAACTTTTACTTGAAGCAGAACAAAAAAATACTTTTGCTGCAACAGTTGTTACAACTAATCATAAAATAAAGCAGCCATTGACTCTTATAAGCTTATCTACTGCGGCTATTAAAAGAGAATTAAAAAAGCCCGACCTTTCCATTGATGCAATTTTAAAACGATTGACATATATAGAAACCGCAATTAAAGAAATTACCGACGTTCTCAACAATCTAAATTCAATCAAGAAGCCAATTTTTTCTGATTATATTAAAAACATTAAGATGGTTGAATTGGATACTTCAGATTCAGAATCTTCAGCTAAATCCTCAGATTAATTTTTGAATTGTTGATAGCATAGTTTCGAATTCATAGGGCTTTGATAAAGTTGTAGTAACACCAATTTTTTTATAATCAAAATCTTCACCCAATGCAAAACTTCCAGAAGATAAAATAATTGGCATTTTAAATTTTAATTCTCTTATTTGTCTTATACATTCTAAACCATCCATTTGAGGCATGTTGTAATCTATAATTGCCAGATTAACTTTTATTTCCTCAGTTAGAACTTTTAAAGCTTCGGTGCCTGTAGAAACTTTTATTACATTATAACCAGAAGATTCAAGTAATTCAGCCAGCAAATCCCGCAGCATAATTTCATCATCAGCCAGCAAAATTATTTTTTCTGTAGATAAATGTTTTTCAACAGCAGCAGGCTCAAAAGCTGGAATAAACACATCAAATTTAGTCCCCTCATTTAACTTGCTTGATACTTCAATATGTCCTTGATGAGCTTTTATAATTCCATAGGTTACGTATAATCCTAAACCGGATCCGGATCCAGATTGTTTATCCTTTGTAGAAAAATATGGATCAAAAATTTTAGAAATATTTTCTTCTTTTATTCCTGTTCCGGTATCGCTTACAGAAAACCAAACATATTTCCCTTTATTTAACAGTTGGAAATTTATCAAATTAGATTCATCAACTATAATATTTTTTGCTGCTAATGTAATTTTCCCTTTATTAGAAATTGCTTCTTTAGCATTTACACAGAGATTTAAAAGTACTTGGTAAATCTCCGTTCCATTCCCAAGAATATCATAAAGATTTTCTTCTATTTTAGCTTCATAATTAATCTTAGCCGGAAAAGTTTGTGTAATTACTTTCGAAATTTCTGACAGAAGAATATTGGGTTTTATTAATTCTTTTCTTTTTGGCGTGGGTTTACCAAATGATAAAAGTCCTTTTGTTAAATCTTTTGCTCGTATTGAGCAGTTTTCAATGTTATCTAACAATCTATAGATATCTTCTTTTGGAGGAATTTTCTTTTTTAAAAGATTTAAACTTCCGAATATGCTGGAAAGAAGATTGCTGAAATCATGAGCCATTCCACTGCTGAGTTTACCAATAGTTTCAAGCTTTTGAGATTGAAGCAAACGACTTTCTAACGCTGAATTTAGTTCGCGTGTTCGCACATTACTAATAACAAAAGAAAGCAGAACCGCAAATTGTTCTATATTATTTATATCAAGATCAGAAAAAGTTTCATCTTTTTTGCCTGCAACAATTAACGCAAGAAGTTTCTCATCAAAAAAACATGGTGAAATTATTACAGAAGAACATTGAAGAGTTTGCGCAATATTAAAACCTATATTTCCAGAAATATTTGTCGCCACAAAAGTATGTTTATTTATAGCAAGCCATTTTTTAATAAATGGAAAACTGCCCTGGATTTCTTTTTTTATTTCTTCGTTATTCTTTATTTCTGAAAGCTGATTAGAAAATTGAAAGTCCAGACTTTTGTTATCATTATTGATGAATACAATAATACCAGCATAACTATTGCTTACTCTTATACTTTGTTTTAAAATTTCTTCTGAAATTTCTAAAAGTGGTTTTTCTTTAAATAAAAGAGTTAAGATTTGCTGAAGGGTTTTGGGAAAAATTTGAAAATTATTCGCTTTATTAAAAGACAAATTTGAAGTCGTCTTTTTATTAACTTCGCTCTTTTCTCCTTTTGATATTTTGTATGGTTGAGAAATTAATTTAAGAAAATAACCATCCGTCTTCTTTCCCTTTTTAATAGGAATAATTTTTAATGAATTTTTTCCGCGTAAAATTTTTGAATTAGTTGAGTCAATAGCAACTTCAATTACTTTACCTTTAATTTTATTTAAATCTGGGAGCTGATAATTGTAGAAGAGATCTGATATAAAAAGCCCTTTTAGGCGTGTTGCACTTACATTTTTTTTAAATCCTTTATTGAACCAAATTATTTCCTGATTTTCATTCGCAATTGCATAAAAATCATCTTCGGATTTGGCAAATTCAGATAAAAAATATTTTGATACTAATCTTTCATTCATGAACTATTCTTGCTTAAGTTCATATTTTTTAATTTTAGTATAAAGTGTTTTAGGACTGATTCCTAAATGGCTTGCAGTTTGCGCTCTGTCCCAGCTAAATGCTTTTAAAGCTTTTGCTATATGAATTTTTTCAATCTCATCGATACTAAGAATTGTGTCTGGGTTTTCTTCTAATTGAGTATGAAACTTTCGAGAAATATTTTTAATGTTATTTGTTGGAAGATTTAAATCTTCGGCTTCAATAAAATCATTTTCTGCAAAAATTAAAGCACGTTCAATAATATGTTCTAGTTCCCTTATATTGCCTGGAAAATCATAATTAAGTAAAACTTTTTCTGCTTCTGAAGACAATCTTTTAGGCGATCTAATAGGAGATTTCATTTCCAAAAAATGATTTGATAACAAAAGAATATCTTCTTTTCTATCACGTAAAGGAGGTATAGTAAGAGTAATAACATTTAACCTAAATAAAAGATCTCTCCTAAAATTTTTATTATCAGCTTCCTCCAACAAGTTTCTGTTTGTTGCACCAATAACCCTAACATTAGAAGTTAAATTAGTAACGCCGCCTATTCTCCTATATTCTCCGTTTTCCAAAAAACGTAAAAGTTTTGGCTGAAGTGCAAGGCTCAATTCACCAATTTCATCAAGAAACAAAGTACCACCGTGGGCAATTTCTACTAAACCTTGTTTGGTAGATTTTGCGTCTGTAAATGCACCTTTTTCATGTCCGAAAAGTTCGCTCTCAATCAATTGATCTGGAAGGGAAGCACAGTTGATTACAACAAATGGCATTTCACTTCTTGAAGATCGTTTGTGGATATATTCGGCTAATAATTCTTTTCCAGTTCCGGTCTCGCCCTCAATTAATATATTAGAATCTGACATTGCGGATTTATTGGCCAAATTTATTACTCTTTGAAGCTCTTTGCTATCGCCAATAATTCTAGTAGAAAGTTTTTTATTTACTTGCTCGGATAAAATTGCTGTTTTAACAAGAAGTTCTTTATGTTCTAATGCTCTGTTTATTGTGAGAAGAAGTTCATCAAAATTATAAGGTTTAGAAATAAAATCATATGCACCAATTTTAATACATTCAATTGCGCTTCTTATTTCAGTTTGGGCTGTTAAAATAACAACTTGGATTGATGAGTTATAATCTACAACAAATCTAAGAACTTCGTCTCCTTGAACGTCTCTCATATTCAAATCGAGGAGAAGCAGATCATAATTTTTCCTTTTAATTGCTTCAATGGCAAGTCTTCCATCGTAAACAGTATCAACAGAAAAACCTTCTTCTAAAAGTTGCTCTTTTAGCAGATAGCATAAGGTTTCATCATCATCGCAGACTAATATTTTTGAGGTTTTTTGCATTTTCAGTTAAAAAATAAAATGTTTTTGTAATTGGTAAATTTGGAATAAAAAATATTAATATTTATATTTGAAATCTTAAAAAAATGGGCGCGTAGCTCAGGGGTAGAGCATCTGCCTTTTAAGCAGAGGGTCGGTGGTTCGAGCCCACCCGCGCTCACTTTAGTCTGATGGAAATATTTTTCATCAGACTTTTTTATTTCAATTACTTCGTAACTCGATCTAGTCAATAAATGTCAAATTTTTAAAAAATTTCACTACTAAATACAAAAATAAATCAAATATTAAAAATTAGAAACAAATAAATATTTGATCATTTAGTTTAAAATTAAGGTTAGAAAAAGAAGAAAAATCAAAATTTACATTATGTTCTATAATAGTATATTATTTAAATAACAGCAACTGTTACAACCTCTCTTTTTTTTTGATTTTAAAGAGATATTAAAAATCACTTTCATAATGATTTGGGGATTCATATTTTAACTTATAAATAAATATTATTTATTTTCGATTATCTAAGTATTAGCTGTTAAGTTTTTGTATTTTGAGCAAAAAGTTGTTATATGGGTGAAATAATTTTTTGGACCATTGTTCGCATTGTAATTATGATTCCAATTCTTTGGATATCTGAGAGCTATATATCTAGTCAAATTTGGTGGCTAATTAGTTCGCTTGCAATTTATGGCGTAATTTTTCATCCTGCATTCATTCACTATAGATTATTTAAAACCAAAAACAAAGAAGTTTTAGAATCTACGCTTTGCTCAACATGTAAAAATTTTGACGAATCCGCAGTCTTATGTATGCTTCATGATAAACATCCAACTAAAATTTTCCTTCCATGCGATGGCTTGGATTGGGAACCAAGATCTTCAAGCGTTGACAGCGAAGACTTTTATCGAATGTAGTTAATGCAATTTGTTTTTAGATTTAGAATGTTCATTTAGATAAAATCATAAAGGATTATTATGTCTTCAAAAATAAACCAGGTATATACTATTATTTATACTTTAACTGACGAAAATGGAAACGTTATAGAAGTTACTAACAAAGAAAGTCCATTTTCTTTTATTTCTGGAATAAACCAAATTTTGCCAAAGTTAGAAGAAAATTTAAATGGAATGCTAATTGGCAGTAAGAAAAAAATTACTTTATCTCCCGAAGATGCTTACGGAATTTATAGTGACGAGGCTATACAAATTATAAATCGATCAGAGTTTCCTGAAGGTACTGAATTAGAAACAGGAATGAGTTTTGTTTCTGAAAGTGAAGATGGCCAACAAATGCCATTTATAATTAAGGAAATTAATGGAGAAAATGTCACTTTGGATTTTAATCATCCTTTAGCTGGGCGAACGCTGACTTTTGACTTAGAACTATTAAATGTAAGAGCTGCTTCAAATGAAGAATTGTCTCATGGGCATGTTCATGGGCCAACAGGGCATCATCATTAAAATTTTTATTAAGAATTTAAATTTCCTTCCAATAATTTAGGATTTTTCTTTTTTAATAGAAGACTAAGCGAAAAGAAAAATCCACAAAATATAAATGAAATTATTGCTTCTACAATTTCTTGTCTAATTAGGGAAATGGTTCCAGCAAATAAAAATATTGCGTTGTATAATAAATAATTAAATTTCTCTGATTTCAAAAAAGTATCCTAAAAATATTTGTAAAACATATCTCTTTAGTAGTTGTAAAAATAAAAAGGGAATATTATCAAACTATAAACTTGATGTTATGAAAATGTTAAGTTTAATTACTATTTAGATCATACTGAATTTTTACTCACCTTTTACAATTCTTTGACAACTCCATCTTTTTCGAATTTTACTTTTCACATGTAAGAATATTAAATGCGGAGGTCAATTATGAAATCTGCAGTAATGAAAAATAGTTTACCAATATTAAGCAAAGAATTTATTAAAGCTTATATTATAACAATGCGCCCATATTTGATGTTTGTTTCTGGAATAACGGGGTTGGTTGGTTTTTCATTTGGGTCAATTGAACTTTCTTTAAATTTATTCATTTTATTTTCTGCAGCTTTTCTTTCATATGGATTCGGACAAGCACTAACCGATTGCTTTCAAATTGATACCGATTCTATTTCTTCTCCATACCGCCCATTGATCAAAGGATTAGTTTCCAAATATCAGATTTTATTTTTAAGTCTGGCTGGCCTTGGCTATTGTGTTATTGTTTTTTCTTTTTTTAATAAAGTGAATTTATTACTTGGAATAATTTCTGGAATAGGATTAGCGAGTTACACACCATTTAAAAGGAAATGGTGGGGAGGGCCCTTTTATAATTCGTGGATAGTAGGAATTTTATTTATTATGTCATTCTTAGCTTCAAATCCTTCATCGGACTTAAATTCTTTAAAATTATTTACCGCAATTGGCGCAATATTTTTTGGTTATGCTAACTTTGTTTTAAGCGGCTATTTCAAAGATATTTCTGCCGATAAAGCAACCGGTTATAATACTTTGCCGGTAGTTTTTGGTAGAAAAGTTTCTTCACTAATAAGCGATATTTTTGCTGTTCTTTCGTTTTCGTTTTCGGCAATAACAATTTATCTAATCTTAATTGTTAAAAATTTCGGCAATTCGTTTATACCAATATCAATTTTAATTATAACCTTAATTATTCTGTTTATTGCGCAATTTCGTTTACATCGAGTTGTTCAAGATGAGGAAGCTTATCATTCTATTTCACTAGTGGTCCATTCATACATTTTGTTGCTTTCGGCAATTGCTTTAGCAAATAAACCTGAGTGGAGTATAGTTTTAATTATTTTTTATTCATGTTACATTTTCACTTTAAAAGTTCGGCCTGTAAAAAATCAAATTTAGGTGATGATATGTTATTATTAATAAACCCTAAAGCATCAGGCGGAATTGCTATGCAGAAATGGGAAGCAATACAAGAACAAGTTTTACCCAAATTAAATTATCCGCAGTATATCTTTCTAAATGGAGTTAATTCATTAAAAACAAATGTTAAAATTGCTATAAACAATGGCGAAAGAAATTTTATTTCTGCAGGAGGAGACGGTACTTTAAATTTATTGATAAACGAATTATTAAATTCTTGCGATACGAAACAGTTAAAAGAAATTACAATTGGTGCACTTGGTTTGGGATCGAGTAACGATTTTTATAAACCATTTTCTGGCAATAAAATGATTCAAAACATTTCAGCATCAATTAATTTTGATGAAAGCGAGTTTCGGGATGTCGGTAAAATTGATTATATAGAAAACGAGACGACCAAATCAAAATATTTCATAATCAATTCGAGTATTGGTATAACTGCTGAAGCAAACTATTTCTTTAATAATCCAGACAGCATCTTAAATATATTAAAAAGAAAAAATACTACAGCAGCAATTATATATGCAGCAATAAATCAAATATTTAATTACAAAAATTTTATCGCAGAAATAAGCAGTTCTTCAACGGAGAAATTTTCTGCAAAAATTACAAATCTTGGTATTATAAAAAATCCAAACTTCTCCGGGAACTTGAATTATGGTGACAAAGCTGAATATGAAAATGGATTATTCAACGTTCATCTTTGCTATGAAATGAATTTGCAGGAAAGGTTAAAATTATTTGTCGCACTTTCATCTGGTAGATTTAACAAAATAAAAAAAACAAAATCTTGGACTACGAATAATCTAGCTGTCTCATCAGAAAAATATTTTGCAGTTGAATTTGACGGTGAAATTGTAAGAACAAAATCTGTTAAGTTTTCTGTATTGCAGAAAATTATAAAGGTGTGCAAATGACAGAACAAATTTTTGAAAACAATTTAATCAAATCGTTAGCGAGTAAATTTTTGCGCGCTCCAAATCAGTTAAATAAAACTTTTGAAAGCGATGTTGAAATTATAAAAGCTAATAATATGATTCTGGCTGCAACAACTGACAGTATTGCTGAAGAAATTGAGTCAGGATTATATAATGATCCTTATTTAACCGGTTGGATGATTGTTAATGTTAATTTTAGCGACATTGCTGCTTCGGGTGCAAATCTACTTGGAATATTAATTTCTGAAATTATTCCATCATCATTTAAAGAAGAAGATCTAAAAAAAATGCAAAATGGAATTAAAGATGCATGTGAAAAATTAAATTCATATGTGCTTGGCGGCGACACAAACTTTGGTGAAAAACTAATCTTAACAGGAACGGCGCTTGGATTTTTTGACGATAAAAAGTTTCTCACTCGTAAAGGATGTTGTCCAAATCAAATACTTTATTCAACTAACAAATTAGGAAGAGGAAATGCTTTTGCAATTACTCAACTGTTAAATAATAATAAAGAAAAAATTAAGTACTTACCAATAGCAAGATTAAAAGAAAGTAAGTTTATTAAAAAATTTGCATCGGCTTGTATGGATACAAGTGATGGAGTAATTTCAACTCTCGATCAATTAATGAGAATAAATAATTGCGGATTTGAACTTAATGAGGATTGGCAATCAACAATTGATGATGAATCGAAAACAATTACAGAAAAAAATGGAATTCCGTTATGGTTACTGCTTGCTGGTCAGCATGGCGAGTTTGAACTCCTTTTTACTATTGATCCAGACAAAGAAAAAAAATTTTTAGCAGAAGCAGAATTAATAAATTGGCAGCCAATTAAAATTGGGAAAGTAATAACTGAACCAGCAATTAAAATAAATATATATGGAAAGCTGCAAACCCTAAATAGCACGGAAATACGTAATCTATCTTTTAATCAAAGTGGTGGAATTGATTCTTATCTAAATGCGTTATTAAAAATAGATAAAGATATGAGATAAAATTCTTAAACTTATACTCAATACACTTTGACAATTTTTTTACAAGTCTTTTATCTCATTCTGACACCTGGAGGATTTAACTTCTGTATTTTTCTTTTGTAAGAAGTTGATTATCAACTTTATTGAAAGGAAATGAAAATGGAAAATAATTTAGAATATCGCGGCGGAGAGAATTTTGATCTCCGAGAAATGCTTTTAAAAGGAAAAAATTTAAAATTAAATGACAAGGTCGGTTTGTTTGAAAATTTTATTGATGATCTTAGCCAACATAATATAATGTTGAATAGGAGATGTATAACAACAGCCGCAGATAGGGAAGTAATTATTTATGATCGATTTTCTGGCAAAGAAAAAAAATTGCTGATGTTCGGGTCAAATAATTATTTAGGATTAGCAAATCATCCTTATGTTAAAGATAAAGCTTTGGATGCTTTAAAAAAATTTGGAGCTGGTATTGGCGGTCCGCCGTTATTAAATGGATATACAATTTTACACAGAGAATTGGAAGAAAGGCTTGCAGCACTAAAAGGCGCAGAAGATGCGCTGATATTCTCAAGCGGTTATAGTGCAAATGTTGGGTTAGTTTCTGGTTTAACAAATCCAAATGATATTATTATTTATGATGCTTTCAGCCACGCTTCTTTTTGCGATGGAATAAAAATGTCAAATGTAAAATCATTTCGTTTTCCACACAACAACCTAAACATGTTTAAGTTAAGATTAGATCAGAATACTAATACAAGCAACGATGTTTATGTTGGCGTTGAAGGCGTATATTCAATGGATGGTGATACTGCACCGCTTGATAAAATAGTCCCTTTGTGTAAATCAAAAGGAGCAATTTTACTTGTAGATGATGCACATGGAACCGGTGTACTAGGTAAACATGGCAAAGGAACCGCAGAACATTATGGCGTTGAAGGTCAAGTTGATATTACTTTGGGAACTTTCAGCAAAACTTTTGCAGCTACCGGAGCATTTGTAGCCGCATCAAAACCAATAATTAATTATCTCCGATTCTTTGCAAGGTCTTATATGTTTTCGGCTTCACTACCGCCAGTTTCAATTGCAATTGTTCTTGCTGGGCTTGATGTTCTTGAGAAAGAACCACAACTGTTAGATAATCTTAGAAATAATATTAAATATGCAGAAGATTCTTTTCATAAAATTGGAATTGATTTAAATCTGCAAACACCAATTATTCCGCTTAAAGTTCCAGTTGGAATGGATATAAGGAAAGCGGCGCTAAAATTTCATCAGTATGGAATTTTTGTAAACTCAATTGAATATCCTGCGGTTCCGATTTCTCAGCAAAGATTTAGAGTTAGCTTGATGGCAACTCACAAAAAAGAAGATATAGATAAACTTGTAGAAGTTACAAATGAAATATGGACAGAGTTTTATAAAAATGAAAATCAAACTGCAGCAAAATATCAGTTTGAAGCTGCATAATTTGGGAGAGAAAAAATGAAAAAGCCAAAGATTTTGATAATAGTTCTATTTCAGAATTTACTTGATGAAGAACCATATTATGCGTTAACGCCAGCTCCGCCATTACCCGGAATATTATTAGCAGGAATGACGCCCCCAATTGTAGATGTTGAAGTTCTTCATGAAATGGTACGTCCAATCGATTACAATACGAACGCAGATATTATTGCTATAAGTTTTATGGATTATCTTTCACTTCATGCTTATGAAGTCGCAGAAAAATTTCACTTGCAAGGAAAGATTGTAATTGGCGGCGGCAAATTTGTTTCTACTTTTCCCGAAGAAGCTGAACCACATTTTGATTCTATTCTTGTTGGAGAAGCGCAAAATGTTTGGGAAGAAATGGTATATGATTTAGTTTTCGGCTCACTTAAAAAAAGATATGATGCAAATCCTATTCCATGCTTAGAAAATATTCCATCGCCCAGGTTTGATCTTGTAGAAAAGAAATTTTCTGTTCCAATCGTTATAGAAGCCTCGCGGGGATGTCCGCATACTTGCACTTATTGCCAGTTAAATATTAAGCGTCTTCCGTATAGAACGAGACCGGTTATTGATGTTATTGCCGATTTAAAAAACACTAAGCAATTGCCTTGGTACCGGAAGAAAATGGCAATGATTCATGATAATCACTTTGGCGGCGATTTAAGTAATGCAAAAAATCTCCTAAAAGAAATTGCAAAGCTCAAGTTTTGGGCGATTGGAGTTCAATTTGGCATTGAGTGTTTGCGCGATGATGAATTTATTGAATTACTCTCAAAAGCAAATTGCAGAATGGCGTTTATTGGAATGGAG
Organism: Bacteroidota bacterium; assembly: GCA_021824145.1. Lineage (GTDB taxonomy): Bacteria > Bacteroidota > Ignavibacteria > Ignavibacteriales > Ignavibacteriaceae > FEN-1297. Next base: position 3,914 of record JAKALM010000014.1, on the reverse strand, counting down.
TCTCTGAATGAAAATAGTTTGGCAAGTGTTCAAAAAAAACAAAATAAAGTTGAAGAATATAAAAATGCATTTGAAAAGCTTCACCGGAAAGGAATATTAACTTTTACCGGCTTAATGTTTGCACTTGAAGATGATACTAAAGAATATTACAAAACACTGCCAGAGTGTTTAGATAAAGTTGGAGTGTCAGTAATCCTTCCCTCAATCACAATCCCAATTTATGGAACTCCTCTCTACATTAAATTGAAAGATGAAGATAGAATTACTGATTTTAATATTTCCCATTATGAAGGCGATCATTTGGTATTCAAACATAAAAATTTAACCGAAGAAGAAATTTATGAAGCATATAAAAATGTGAATAAAATTTTTTATTCTTTGGAGAAAATATTTAAGCGATGGTTAAAAATTATTTTAATGCAATCAATTAATGAATCATTCACTCAATTTATTCTTAAACTTTTGGTGATTTCTTTCGTTTATTTCAAACTTTCAATATTTCAAAGGCATCATGCTAAGAAAAGAGTTTTTAAAAAAAACAAACCTCAAGAAAGTTCGTTTGAAAAATCTATTTCTAAATCTGAGGTCAAATTAACAGTAGAGAAAGAAGTTATAATTTAATTATTACTTTACAAATTTATAACCCCCTTTATGTATTGTAAGTAAATGCTTAGGATTTGAAAAATCATCCTCAATTTTTTTCCTTAACGAAAGAATATAATTATCAACAGTTCGAGTTGTAGGAAAAGAATCATAACCCCAAACATTATCTAAAAACTTATCACGCGAAATTACTTCTCCTTCATGCTGAATAAAAAACTTTAAAATGTTAAATTCCATTTCAGAAAGTTTGATTTTGTTGCCATGCTTTTCAGCTTCATGCTTTACAAAATCCAAATGAATATTGTCGAATGTGTATTCTGATAATTCATTTGTTATCTCACTCTTTCTTCGAAGAATAGCTTTTATTCTTGCCAGCAATTCTCGAATGCTGAACGGTTTTGTAACATAATCATCAGCGCCTATCTCTAATCCAAGCACTTTATCTATTTCGTCCTTTTTACTTGTAAGCATAAGTATAGGAATAGAAATTCCATCTTTTCTAAGATCGCGGCAAATATCAAGGCCATTTTTACTTGGAAGCATTATATCGAGAATTATCAAATCAATATTGTTTGTTTTTGCAAATTGATATCCTTTTTCGCCATCTGATTGCGATTGAACGCCATAATTTTCAGCCTCTAAGCTAATTATTAATCCCCTTAGTATTGCCGGATCGTCTTCAATTATAAGAATCTGCTTCATGTTTTTTCTCTATCGGAAAAATTAAAATAAATTTACAGCCTTTATTGGGAATGCTTTGGATTTCTAATTTCCCATTGTGAGCTTCCATAATTTGATTAACAAGAGCTAACCCGATTCCGCTCCCTTGAATGTTTTGTTTTTTTACTTCTTCAGTTCTGAAATACGGTTCGGTGATAAATTTAATTTCTTCGTCTGAAAGAGTGGTGCCATTGTTTTCAAATCCTATTAAAACTTTATCTCCAATTATTTCGAAAGATATTTTTATCTTCTTTGGAGCTGAAGAATATTTGATTGCGTTTGAAAGTAAATTCAATACAGCGCTAATTACTGAGTCGCTATCACCAATTATTGAACATTCGCTATTACAAAAATGATATTCAATTTGGCAGCGATCCATTTTAAATTGATATGACATCAATTCTAACGAGCGGCATAACAATGCTTTAATATTAATTTCAGAAAAATGATATTCTTTAACTCCGCGTTCAATTTTTGAAAGATCAAGAACATTCTCAATCAATCGTCCAAGGCGATCGCACTCGCTAGAAATTATTTCAAGATATTCTTTAGATGAACCATTGTTAAATTTAGTATTTGCCTGCAGCATTTCTGTAAACATTTTAATAGAAGTCAAAGGAGTTTTTAATTCGTGAGATACAGATGAAATAAAAAATGATTTTAATTTGTTTAACTCTTCAAGCCTTTCTTTAATTAGCTGCTGACGAAACAATTCTTCCTGGGTAATTATCCTATCAAGTGCTAAACCGGCTTGAAGTGTTACTTCTAAAAATAGATCTACATCTTCTATTGAAAATTTAAATCCAGATTTTTTTTCACCTAATACAAGAAAGCCTAAAATATTCTTTGTTAAAGATTTCATCGGAAAAATCATGGTAATTCCCCATTTTCTAAAAACATGGTTATCTGCCGTTTCTATTTCTGTTCCTGTTTCAACTTTGTCAGTAAGTGCAATAGGCATATCCAGTTCAGTTTTAATTTCTTTTTGATTAAGATAAATGCTTCTGCTTTCAAGCAATTCGAAATTATTGTGAGCTGCTAAATAAATTCTACTTTTTTCGGAATCGAATAGAAAGAAACCGCTTTTCTCGACAGGTACAAGTTTGTTAATTTCTTCAATTATTTTTTTTGCAAGGTCGACTTTTGTATGAGAATATTTTATTTCATTTATAAAATTTTTAAGTGCAATCCTAAAATTATATTGAACTCTGAAAAATTTTTTATCAACAAAACTTTGTACTTTTAATTTTAATGGCTGAAAAAGAATAGCAATTATTATTGCCGATACAGAACTTACGGTATATTCACTGATATTTTTTATATAATTAGTTATCAAAAAAATAATAGAAACATAGCAAACCAATAGAATGCTGATGACAATAGAATAAATAATACTTCGCTTAACAATTAAATCAATATCAAGTATATGATATTTTAGAATTGCGATTGCAAATGTAACCGGAACAGCAAGCATTAAGATTACAATAGATTCTTCCGGAATCAATCCGTAAGAATAAATTGCCTGTGGGACGACCCAGAGTAATGCAAACAAAAGCGGTCCTATAATTAATCCAAACAGAACCCATCTCAATTTTTTCTTTTCCGATTCCACTTGAGCGGTTTTGTATGAGTGTATAAAAATTATGACTCCGACAATAATGCTTGCAGCTATTAAAACCCTACATAATGTAAAAGTGAAAAGATAATTATGAATAGATTGTATAGTTCTATATTCTGCAGCCGGCACGAAGTTTATATAAGTAATTACGCCTAAGGCAAATGCTAAAGAATATAAACTAATTAAAAATATTCTATTAAATTTTTTCCTTTGCGGGAATATTAATGTAAAGTGCAAGAACAAAATTGGAGATATAGTATATGCAATTGAAAATATAAATCTTAACAGATATCCAATTCCAAACGAACCAAATTTATAATTTCCCCAAGTTGTTGTCATGATAACTGCAGTTGTAATAACAACCCAATGAAAAATTTTTGAAACTTCAGCCTTTGGTTTCTTAATTAAAACAAAAATACCTATTAAAAAAAATAGCAAACATGAAATTGAATCTGTTATTAGATAAAAATCAGAATAAAAACTAATAGGTGCTAAACTTAGTTCGTGCATTATTCCCGATTTTAAGTAAATGAGATTTACAGAATCACCTTTTCTAACACCGTCTAAATAAACTTCAATTTCATCTTGGGATGAAAATTTTTGTCCGTCAATTGTATAAACAGTATCGCCAACTTGAACTTTATTTATTGTGGAGCTTTTAATTATTAAGGCTGAACCAGAAGATTGAAATTTTATAGGTAAGTCAACTTTTGCTGCGCCGTGAAGTATTCCTAAAATGCAGACTAAAAAAATTATTCCGTCTAATGTAAAAACAATAATTAATGAATTAATGAATTTCTTCATTCTGTTTCCCCGTTTAAAATATTTAAATAATTTTGTTACTGTTATTAAAACATATTCAAATTGAAAAACAATTGCAATAATCTTATCGATTCAATTTATAATGCATTTTAAAATAAAAAATCCCAATCTTAAATTGGGATTTTTCTTAGTAGCGGGGGCAGGACTTGAA
>JAKALM010000037.1:2324-4777 GCA_021824145.1 Bacteroidota bacterium | reverse complement strand
TCGCTATCTCCAAACCAATCTGCAGCATTTACAGTTACGGTCTCGTCGAGAGAATCTAAATAACCGGTTTTCTCTTTCACAAACTGTTTGTATCCACATTTTCTAATTCTCTGGTTTTTAATATAATTGTTCGGCATCATAATTTGGCAAACCTGCCGCAACAACAGTCAGAGACACTCAAAATTCCACGATTCCACAACTCAACGATTAAACAATTCCACCATTCCACAATTCCACAACTCAACCAATAACCTTTTCTCAACATTCTTATTTCTGGCTTCTGATTTCTGATTTCTATACTTCTCGTAAGCAAGATTCTTATCACATACATCCATTCAATACTTTAACCACAGATATTACGGAGCTATCCGTATATAGTGTGTATCCTCGGCTCGCACTTATGTTTTTAGAAAGGTAGTTAATTCTTCAACACTGTACATAATCTAAAACTTAAATCCTCTTCCATTTAAAAACTGAATTATATCTTCTAAGTACTTTTCCAGCGCAAATTTTTTCCTAAACAACATATTTAATTCTTCCGTCAAACTACCTTCGTCTTCTTCATATTCATGCGCCAATTCATTTCTTAAGTCTCTCAAGTCTTTCCACGTATCATAATCTTTAATGATTTCCAATTGCTCAAGTCTGTTAAATATATCTATTGCCGATTTATTTGCCGTATCTTCGTCTAATATCGCTAAAACATTCTTAAAGAGTTTTTGTCCAATCGCATCCTGAAGTTTAGTAAATCTATAAATTAATTGATCAATGAGAGCAACTTCTTCTTCTTTGAATTCTAATAAATGTTCTTTTGTTAAAGGAATTAGTTTTGAAAGTTTTTGATAAGCGAAGTTCATTCTTTTTGCATGTCTTTTGCACTCATCAATTACGGAATTGAGGATATGTTCATTCTTTTTCATAATCTAGTCCCCTCTTTCCTGGCAATTTGATAAATAAACTTATCCTTTATAAAATTATTAATAACTATATCTATTTTTTGTTCGCCAAGGGCTTGATGAAGCTTCCTGAGCATTTTCAATTTTTGTTCGAAGACGTTTTCCTTCAAGTTTGTCTCAATATATAAGTCAATATCACCGCCGCGTTTTTTATCGTCAATCCTTGAACCAAAAAGATAAACTTTGGCATTGTTACCAAAACAATCTTTGGTTATATCCTTAATAAAGTCAATATGTTCTTTTTTTAATCGCATTTAATCAATTAATGTTTTTACTGAAAATTCTTCCGCAGCTTCTCAATCATAATCATAACTAAACCTTCTAAGTTCTTCTTAACTTTTATAAATCTACTAAATTTTCTACAACTATGAAACCTTCTATCATGCTGAAGCATTTTCCACATGCCCTCACAATATTCTGGTGCATAACCCCAGTCCCGCTTCGCATCCAAGTTGCCAAGTACAAGTTTATCTTGCAAACCAAGCGCAATTCTTACAGCAGCCATTGTAATTTTTCGTGTTACAAAAGTCTCACCTCTTCTTGGTGATTCATGATTAAAAAGAATACCATTAACAGCAAATAAATTATATGCCTCTCTGTAATTCTTCACTATCCAATATGCATACAACTTAGCTACACCATATGGTGACCGAGGGTAAAAGGTGTGTTTTCATCCTGCGGTATTTGCTGTACCTTTCCGTATAACTCCGAACTAGATGCTTGATAAAATTTTGTTCCCTTCCCCAGACCAACTTCCCTTATTGCATCTAAAAACCTGAGTGTGCCAAGAGCATCAACTTGCGCTGTATAATCGGGAACATCAAATGAAACTTTCACGTGGCTCTGTGCTGCAAGATTATAAATTTCATTCGGTGCAATCTTTTCAAGAAGTCGATTAAGAGAACTAGTGTCAACAAGGTCGCCATAATGTAGGAATAATTTCTTGTTCATTATTTCTGGATCGTTATACAAATGGTCAATTCGCGCTGTGTTAAAAGAAGAACTCCTTCTAATAATACCATGCACCTCATAACCTTTCTCAAGTAGCAATTCAGTTAGGTAACTTCCGTCCTGTCCTGTAATCCCAGTTATCAACGCTACTTTTTTAGACATGGATTCAATTCCAAATTAAAAATTCAAATTGAAAAATGCGGTAAATTATTTTTTTGTTATAACTTTAGAGCTAATTGATCCCAAAATACTTTTTAATTCGACAGATTCTTGAATAAAGGCATATACTTCATCGTTCTTCTGGTAAACTGCTTCAATAATTCTCAACCAATAATTTGATTCACGCATTTCACGTAACGAAATATCAATTTTATGCTTAAAGTCTGCCCTTGAAGATGCCGCTTGCGCTTCCTCATAGTTAGCTCCACTTGAAGTTGCAGACTTAGTAAGTTGATATCTAATAACATCAAACTCCTTTGTCCTTGGGAGTTTTCTGCAAAACTTGATGCCGTTTACAGCAAATTCAAACAATCTATTTCCTAATCC
>JAKALM010000037.1:0-2224 GCA_021824145.1 Bacteroidota bacterium | reverse complement strand
TAGCTCCACTTGAAGTTGCAGACTTAGTAAGTTGATATCTAATAACATCAAACTCCTTTGTCCTTGGGAGTTTTCTGCAAAACTTGATGCCGTTTACAGCAAATTCAAACAATCTATTTCCTAATCCTGTATCCATTTTTTAATTTTTAATTTTTCATTTGTAATTTATAATTTGTTAGGTTTCTGCAATATTTGTTGGTGTTAATGCTAAATCCAAACAGTCTATTTACTAATCCAGAATCCATTTTTTAATTTTTAATTTTTAATTTTTAATTTTTAATTTTTCATTTGTAATTTATAATTTGTTAGGTTTCTGCAATATTTGTTGATGTTAATGCTAAATCCAAACAGTCTATTTACTAATCCAGAATCCATTTTTTAATTTTTAATTTTTAATTTTTCATTTGTAATTTATAATTTGTTAGGTTTCTGTAATATTTGATGGTGTTAACGCTAATCCAAACAGTCTATTTCCTAATCCAGAATCCATTTTTTAATTTTTAATTTTGCATTTTGAATTGATTAAAAAAACTCCCGTTAAATAATGTAAGTCGCTGCATAAAATTATAAAATATCTTAGCTCTTCCAATGATCCTTTAGCAACACTTAGAAATTGTAAAAATTCATTTTAGTTTTATTGTACACTTTTGCGTAGTAATTTCCACCAATTCATATTACGCCGGAAAGCGTAACGCCGCTAGGCGTAATATATAATAAACCTCTTGAAAAAAGGATCGCTAATAAAATAACGCCCTTCGGTCTTTTCTACAATTCCAGCCTCAATTAATCCAGCAAGAGCTTTTTGAGTAGTTGACGCTGCAGTAAGACGAAATTGTTTAGTGTAGCTTGAAGAAAATATATTCTCACCGCTTATTACAAGCGCTTTCAATAATTTTTTTTGGTATACTGATTGTTTGTCATAAAGTTCGTAATAATAATCACTTTTCAAATCAACAATTTTCTGGGCACATAAGCTAATAAGTTCTTTATCAGACTTTTGCGTCGAATTCACCACATATTGCCAAACTTCAGCAGCTAACAGTTGAATGTAATATGGAATATTTCCTGCTTGCTCAATAAGAAAAAGTGCAAGGGACTTCTCAAGTATGATACCTGAAGAAGCAAACCTGTCTATAAGGAAATCAATGGTTTCTTTCTGCGGAAGAGAATCAATTTGCATCAGCATAGCGGCGTTATAAAATGCTCTTCCTCTATTGTTGAACATATCGTTTAGCAAATGAGTACGGCTTCCTAAAAATAAATAGTTTACATTTTTATGATGTTGTATTTTACTTCGGAATAACTTTTCAAAATTCTCACCGTTCAGCTTATTTATTTCCTGGAATTCATCGAGCACAACTATAAACCGTTTACCTGCAGATGCTAAGTTTTCCGGCAAATCGAGAATCTCACCGAGCGTCTTTTCATTTATTTTATTTTCGATAAAGTTAATTGAAAATTCCGGGTTGCCCGCCTGGTTAAAAACCAATTTAGGACTGATTCCTTTTACAAACTTTGCTAATGCCTTTACGGCTTTTTGAAAGTTGCCTTGTTTAGATATTATTGCCTTTGAGTATGCTTCTATAAATGACTCACGGGAATAAACCGGCATAAAATCAAAATAAATACAGATAAAACCTTTCTTTTCAAGTTCCTCAATTGCACGAAATACCAGCGATGTTTTACCAAACCTGCGCGGGGCGAATAGTACTAAATTGTTTCCTCCAGATAAAGTATCAATTATCCGCCTGCATTCTTCTTCCCTATCAAAGAAATATGGTTCTTTTACTATTGTCCCGTAGCTGAAAGGATTCATATTTTATTTAGTCGTTCCTTAAATAGTCATTTTAAGTTTTAGAGTTGAGAAAGTAAACATCACGGACAAGCTTTTTAATTTTTCATTTGTAATTTATAATTTGTTAGGCTTCTGTAATATTTGATGGTGTTTATGCTAATCCAAACAGTCTATTACTAATCCTGTATCCATTTTTTAATTTTTAATTTTTCATTTGTAATTTATAATTTGTTAGGCTTCTGTAATATTTGATGGTGTTAATGCTAAATCCAAACAGTCTATTTACTAATCATGTATCCATTTTTTAATTTTTAATTTTTCATTTGTAATTTATAATTTGTTAGGCTTCTGTAATATTTGATGGTGTTAATGCTAAATCCAAACAGTCTATTTACTAATCCTGTATCCATTTTTTAATTTTTAATTTTT
>JAKALM010000036.1 GCA_021824145.1 Bacteroidota bacterium | reverse complement strand
AGACAGATTAAGATTGGTTTCAAGGTTTTAAATATAAAAATCGGCTAAATAAAATAATTTTGGAAAATTTATGAAGAGTTTTCCAATTGTTTAAAACAGAGGGAGTCTCTGCTGGAGGTGTGCGACCAAATTTACCGTTTAAAAATAAAAATAGAATTATAGTTATTGCAGTTAACATGTAACGCGGATCGTTTTACTCACAATTAGGAGTAAGTTAATTCAGTTTGAATGAAAATGGTTCTCAATATATTGTACTTAATATTACTGAAGTTTGCCCATGTCTTATGATATTGCTGGAAGCTTGAATAAATAAATGCTGAAGAATTAATTATATGAGCATAAAGCCACTAGCTAAGAATCTATAAGATTTAGTAAATAAATGATTAACTAACTTGCCTACCGGCAGGCAGGAGTGAATTTTTTTTTTTGGATAATTAATTTAAGCTGGAGATTATTAACTTTGCGATTGTAATTTCAACGATTTATCAATATTAGTCTAAATTAAATTGAAAATATTCACCATCCCAGATTTAATCGGGGTAAATTCTGATAAGCAAGGGACTTCTAAAGAAAAAAAATTGCCCTCAGTTGAATTTGAGCCCGAGGCTCATATCCTCCAGAGGCGGATCCCGAAAAGCGGGAAGCACACAGCTGAAGATAAAAACGCTGGACACAGGGAAAGACTTAGAAATCGATTTGAGAAATCAGAATTTGAAGGTTTTAATGATTACGAAGTTTTGGAATTCATGCTGACTTATGCAATTACCAGGAAAAACACAAAAGCTGTTTCTAAAAATCTATTTAACAAATTCGGGACACTCAAAGAAATTTTATCTGCTGATATAAAGGAATTAAAACTTATAGACGGCTTAGGCAGACAATCGGTAATATTTATAAAAGCTTTAAATGAGTTTATAAAATTTTATTTTGAACATCAAGCCGAAAAGAATGAAATTCAATTTACAACGCTTGACCATATAGTAAAATATTTGGAAGGAGTAATTGGAAATTACAAAAATGAAGTTGTAAAAGTATTATATCTGACTTCAGAGAATAAAATGATTCATACTGAATTAATAAGCGAAGGAACAGTAAATGAATCATATTTTAATACCAGAAGAATAGTGGTAACAGCTCTTAAGTATGAAAGTACGTCTGTTATAGTTGCACATAATCATCCGGACGGAATGCCGGAACCATCTGAAAACGACAACATAGTTACACAAAAAATAGCTGAAGCACTTAATGTTGTAGATATAGATTTGCAGGATCATATAATAATTGCAGGCGAAGGTTTTTATAGTTACAGACAACAAGGAATTTTGTAGATGTTAGTTTGCACTTACCTGAAATACGCAAAATAAAGGGAGCCGCTGAAAAACAGAAATTCAATTAGTAGTTTAATCGATTGGAATAAAATGAATAATAATGGAAACCCAAGTAGTATAGCAAGAAATATAACCACAACTATAGAAGAGATACTTAACCATTATGAAAAGCTGGGAACAAAAGAAGAAAAGATTTCATATCTCAAGAAAGTAATAAATGACTGCAAAAGGATTATTAACCTAGCAGAAACAATTGACGGTAAAGTTTTAGATGTAGATTTATTAAAGAAAACCGAACAAAATATTGATGATAATTTAATTATGTTTTTAGAGGCGCTATGCAAACCGCCGCAAGGGAAAGTTCCATTGGTAGTTAAGCAGCCAAGAAAATATTATATAGTATCACCAACAGACGGCGGCAGGGTTTGCGATATACAAAGCGCAATTTATGATATGAAAAAAGTAATGGAATGTCTTGAGGATAAAAAAATAGTTGTTGAAGCTGTAGATAAAATTGAAGAAACGGCATCTGCAAATACGGGAGATACAATTAAAATAGAGACAGGAATTTCCGTTATTGTAAGAATATTTGAGTGCATGAAGGAAGTGAGGATAATATGGAGCGAAACCCCAATAAAAGATATTATAGGAATATTTTTTAGCGATGCCTTGAGCAAAATAAAATATGAGAAAAATTTTAATGCCGCAAAGAACAGAATAGAAAAAGAGGAAAGTTCTACAAGCAATACAAAGTTATTGAATTTCATTTTGCTGTTGATTGAAAAGAGTTTTAAAGGGAAAGAAAAGGAATTAGAAATAATAATAAGGCGTACAGAGGAGCTGCAAAAAAACATTATATAACGTATATATCGTTTTTTAAATTTTATTTTTATTTAGTTGGTACTCAGAAAAATTTGGAGTACCACAATGCACGAGCAGGAAATTTTACTGAGGCTGACAGAGATTGAAAATCTGTTAAGGGGAAAGCAAACCGATCTACTAAACCTAAATCAAGCCGCACAGTATTTAAGCATATCACATTCACAACTCTACAAGTATACAAGTCAAAAAAAGATTCCGTTCCATAAGCCCGCAGGGAAGTATCTTTACTTTTTTAAGGGTGAGCTGGATTTGTGGATTATTAACAATTCAAAGTTAGAAATTCAAAATGAAAAATTGGAAGAAGTAGAAGGCGGAAAACAGATACCGGAAAATCAGATGGAGATGTTTGAGGAGGAAACGGAGCCGCCGTAAGTGAATGATGAATGTAGATTGTTGAATGAAGAATGTAAGTCAATTAAAAATTCAAAATTAAAAAGTAGTGGAAGTATGGAAGGATTGAACAATATGGATAATTCGCAAAGGGCAGAGCGTAAAGAGCAAAGCGATGTTCTAGAAATATTCAATAATTTCTCTTCTGAGGAAATTGAAAAAATAAAACTACTTGTTGGAATACTTGGAATAGGAAAACAGCAATCGATAAAAAAAGAAATAAGCGTACACCAAGGATTTAATGAGTACAATAAACTGATAGAATTTAATTTAACCAAAAAATCTGTTGAATCGGCAAAGGTTGCAGAAAGAAGGTTTTTAGAATTCATACCAGGGAACAGAACATTAAATACGATTGAGAGAAAAGATGCTGAAAATTTAATGATGAAGATTTCTAAGTCCGCTCCTCTTGGCAGCTACAACTATCTTAAAGTTTTTAGAACAATTTTTAACGTATTTGTGGACTGGAATTATGTGCCTACGAATCCATTCTTAAAAGTAAAACTGCCTAACAGACAAAAAGATGAACCAATCGTATTTACAGATGAACAAATAAGAATAGTTTGTGAAGGACTAACAGCAATAGGCAAAGAAGTTATTGCCGATATGGTTCTCTTTGCTGTAGAAACAGGTTTGAGACTAGACGAAGAAAATAATTTAAGGTGGAGTGACGTTGATTATAAAAATAGGGTGATAACTATTGGAAACAAATTATTCAAGACAAAAACAAAAAAGGTGCGAAGGATTCCTTTTAATGAAAGAATGGAAAGAATATTATTACTTAATTCGGATCGGCAGCTTAAGAAAGGCAACCCACCGCTTTATCCACTTCAAGGAGGGGAAAGATCCGGATTTGTTTTTGTGCAAAGCAACGGAAAGCAATATAAAAAAGCTACTGTTTCCAAATCATTAAAGAAAGTAATTAAGGAAGCTGGTCTGCCGGATGAGCTTCACTGGCATTGTTTACGAGCAACAGCAGCTACGCGATGGGCAAGTAATAAAGTTCCAATCTTTACAGTGTCAAAGCTTCTCGGACATTCAACCGTAAATGTAACAACGAGGTTTTATGCAAACATTGACTTGGAAGAGTTGAGAGATGCGGTAAATAGGTTGTAGGGTTGAGTATGGAAAGATGGAGTGTTGGAATGATGGAATAATGGAATAATGGAATGTTGGATTATTAAATAAACCGGAGGATGTAATGACTTATTTGTGGCAGGAAGAAAGAGGAAAGAAATTTTATAAGGTTCAAACTGATGAAAGAGAGATTGCGAAGAAAATGAAAAGAAGAAATGGATTTCATTTGTGCGGGTTTGCGGTAAATGCAAGTCTTTGGATTTTTAGCTGTGAGTTTACGAGACCGGACAAGGCTAAACAAGTGTTAAAATCTATTACTGGGAAATCGGCGAAAATCAATTCTGAGGGGGTGTTTTACTTTGAGTAGGGATTATATAAGGGTAAGGTTAAGATCGAAGCCTATAAATGAAAAAAGTGGCTGAAACCTACCCTATTTCGTCATAAAAAAATGTCATCAGTCATTAAGTCATTGGTCATTTTTAGCTATAAGAAAATAGTATAGAAAAAAAGGAGTGTAAAAAATGAAGTTTAGTGAGGTAGCAGCAGCTTATAATAAAAAATTTGGTTTTAATGTTTTGCCGGTTCAGGGAAAACGGCCGACTATTGCCTGGGAGAACTGGCAGCTGATTGAACAAACTGAAAAAGATGTTACCGGGCTTGGTTGGAATGACGGCGTAACCGGCGTAGGCGGGATATGCGGAATAAATGATATAAGAAATTTGGATTTTGATAAAGTAACAGATTTGAGTTTTGTTGAAATGTTTGCTAAGCGATTAGGACTTGGTGAAATTTATCCGTGGATTGTAAAGAGCGGAAGCGGTAACGGTTTTCACATTTGGTTTAAGTTAATTGAGAGCGAAGAGCTGCATAAAAAATTAAATGGACCCAAAAGTGTTTATCGACTTAATCCAAAGGATGATGAGCTTTGCGATCATATTGAATTAAGATGGTGCAATTCAATGACGATACTGCCTTACTCAAAGCATCCGTCTGGGAATGTTTATAATTTTATGTACGGAAAGCCTGACGAAGCTCCGAATGAAATTAGTGCAGATATACTGCTTGAATGCCTGGAAGAATTTTGCGATTTAGAAAAAGAAAAAGAAGTGTTAGCTGTGGGTAAAAGAACTTTTGAACCTGCTGGATTTGATAA
>JAKALM010000028.1 GCA_021824145.1 Bacteroidota bacterium | reverse complement strand
TTGTTCAAAATCTATTGCATAATCAAATTTGATTATAATTCTTTGTATGGCTATATTTTCAATCGCTTTTTTGCTGGTTTTGTGAGATGCTGCTATGAAAATTAAAATTTCTAACCTAAAAGACGGCATTCATAATTTTAGTTTTGATGAACCGATTAAAAACATTGGATTAGAAAAACCGTTCATTGGAAATGTTTTAGTTGATATTGAATTAAATAAAATTCATAATCAAATTGTATTAAATGCAAAACTTACATTAAATACTAATTTCGATTGTGATAGGTGTAATAAAAATTTTAATTCAATATTAAATAATGAATACAAAATGGTTTATTTGATTGGAACAAAACCAGAAGATTCCGAATCGATAAACCTTACTTATCTTTCTGCAGAGGCAGATAAGATTGTTCTTGATAATGATTTAAGAGATTTCGCTTTACTGACAATACCGATGAAAAAACTTTGTAAGGATGATTGCAAAGGTTTGTGTCCTAAATGCGGTAAAGATTTAAATAATGGAGATTGCGGCTGCAGCTATGAAATAATTGATGACAGATGGCTTCCATTAAAGGAATTAAAAAACAAATTAAATAATAATTAATAAACAGGACAGATAATGCCAAATCCTAAACGTAGATGGTCAAAAAGTAGAAGAGATAAACGAAGAACACATTATAAAGCAACAGTTCCGGCATTGGGCACTTGTTCTAATTGCGGTGAAATGAAATTATCCCATCGCGCTTGCCCTTCTTGCGGATACTATAATGAACGTTCAATGTTTATTCCTAAAAGCTAATAAAAGATTCAAATCCTACTAATGAACAATTCTGATTCTAAAACCAGATGCAGAATAGTTATTGACGCTATGGGGGGCGATTATGCCCCTCAGAATGCAGTTGTTGGTGCTATTCAAGCATTTAATGAAAATGGAAAATTTGATTTGTTTTTAGTTGGAAAGAAAAATGAAATACAGAAAGTAATTGCTGCAAATAATCTTTCTTTTAATGAAAATGATATTATCAACGCAGATGAAGTAATTGAAATGGGAGACCAGCCAACCGCAGCAATAAAAACAAAACCTAATTCCTCAATTGTTGTTGGAGCCAAACTTGTAAAAGATAAAAAAGCTGACGCTTTTGTAAGTGCTGGCAATACCGGCGCAATGATGGCAGCATCCACTTTAATAATCGGAAGAATCCCTGGTGTTGGCAGACCAACTATTGGTCAAGCAATGCCAAATCAATCAGGTATTTCTACTTTGTTTGATGTTGGCGCTAGCGTTGATTCTAAACCAAAACATTTATTAGAATATGCATTAATGGGAACAATTTTTACTAAAGAAATTTATGGAATTGAAAATCCCAAAGTAGGTATATTAAGCGTGGGGGAGGAAGACTCGAAAGGAAATGAAGTAACTTTAGCTGCTGCGGAATTAATTAGAAAAACAAATCTTAATTTTGTTGGTAATGTTGAAGGCAGAGATATATTAAAAGGTACTGTAAATGTTGTAGTTTGTGATGGTTTTGTAGGCAACATATTAATAAAATTTGGCGAAAGTGTTTTGGATTTTTTGAAATTCAAATTCAGAGATTATGCTAACAAAGGATTTATCAATAAATTAAAAATTGCTTTAGTTAGAAGCAGTATGAGAGAAATTTTAAAGGACTTTGATTATCAAGAATACGGTGGTGTCCCATTATTAGGAGTGAATGGAATTAGCGTTATTGGCCACGGTTCCAGTACGCCAAAAGCAATTAAGAATATGGTCCTTCGAGCTTACGAAATGTATGAGAAAAATTTAGTACAGAAAATTGAAAATTCAATCAAGCAATATTCAAATTTAAATTAAGTTGGAATTATAATGAATGATAAGAAATATAATGCAGTTATCACTGGTTTGGGAATGTATGTTCCTGAAAGAATTTATGATAACTCATATTTTGAAAAAATTGTAGATACAAGTGATGAATGGATTAGATCAAGAACAGGAATTAGAGAGCGAAGAATTTTAGAAAACGGTGCAACTAGTTTTTTGGCAACAAAAGCAGCAGAAGACTTGTTGAAAACCAGAAATATTTCTGCTGATGAGATTGATGCAATTATAGTTGCTACAGTTACTCCGGATATGTTTTTCCCAGCAACAGCTTGTTTAGTTCAGGATAATATTGGCGCTAAAAATGCATGGGGATTTGATCTTTCAGCGGCTTGTTCTGGATTTCTCTTTGCTTTTCAAACCGGCTGCTCATTAATTGAATCTGGCAGATATAAAAAAGTTATGGTAATAGGCGCAGATAAAATGAGTTCAATTGTCGATTATAAGGATAGAAACAATTGTATCTTATTTGGCGATGCTGGTGCAGCAGTATTGTTGGAGCCTTCTCTAGAAAAAAATTATGGTTTGCAAGATTCACTATTAAGAATAGATGGTTCTGGCAGAGAATATTTACATATGAAAGGCGGTGGCAGTCTAAATCCACCAACTCACGAAACTGTCGATCAAAACTTGCATGTTATATTTCAAGATGGTAAAGCTGTATTTAAAGTTGCTGTAAAAGGAATGGCCGATATTTCCTATGAGATAATGAAAAAAAATAATCTTACCTCAGATGATATAGCATATTTAGTCCCTCATCAAGCCAACCTTAGAATTATTGATGCCACAGCTGAAAGAATGGGAATTAATCGAGAAAAAGTTATGATAAATATTGACAAATATGGTAATACAACTGCAGCCACTATTCCTTTATGTTTAGTTGAATATTACAGAGATGGAAAATTGAAACGTGGAGATAAAATAATTCTTGCAGCTTTCGGTGCTGGTTTTACATGGGGCGCAAGTTATTTAGTTTGGAATATGGATTAAAAAGTTGAGATCACTACTTAGATATATTTTATTTTTATAAAAAGGAAAAGAAGTTAAAATTTGAAAAAAGCATTTTTATTTCCAGGACAAGGTTCCCAATATGTTGGTATGGCAAAAGACCTCTTTGAGAATTCTGTTGAAGCCAAAGAAATGATAAAGACTGCCGACGATGCTTTAGGAATTAATTTATCCTATATAATGTTCAATGGTCCGGAAGACCAATTAAAGCAAACGGAATTTACTCAGCCAGCAATATTTTTACATAGTGTTGTTCTTGCAAGTATTATAAGAACCATAAATGTTGATGCGGCAGCAGGACATTCTTTAGGAGAATACTCTGCATTGGTAGCATCAAATGCAATTCAATTCTATGATGCTGTAAAATTAGTAAGGGCTAGAGGAAAAGCAATGCAGCAAGCAGGAATTGATAATCCAGGAACAATGGCTGCAATTATTGGATTAACTCCTGATAAAGTTTCACAATGTTGTATCGAAGCTTCATCAGTAGGAATTGTTCAATGCGCAAATTTTAATTCACCTGGGCAAATAGTAATTTCTGGTTCTGTTGATGGAGTAAAAAAGGGAATGGAAATTTGTAAAGCTAATGGCGCTAAATTGGTTAAAGAACTTGTTGTAAGCGGTGCTTTTCATTCTCCTTTAATGGAATCTGCAAAAGAAATCTTATCAGAAGAATTAAATCAAACTAATATTTACGATTTACGTTTCCCAGTTTATGCAAATGTTACTGCTTCTCCGGTTACAGACAAAAACAAAATTAAAAAATTATTGTTCGATCAACTTTCTTCTCCGGTCCGTTGGGAAGAAACTATTATTAATATGATTAATGATGGAGTTGAAGAATTTTACGAAGTTGGTCCCGGTAAGGTACTTCAAGGGTTAGTAAAAAGAATTAATCCAGATGTCAAATGTGTCTCCATTGATAAATATTCTGAAGTGGAGAAGTATTTATAATGAGTCAAAAATTTTCTAAAAAAATAAATGGAATTTTTATTGATCCGATTATTTTTACATATAATTTCCATTGTAAATGCAGCGGTGAATGCTGCTGGTATGGGGTTTATACTGATTTAAAAGAACACGATTTAATATTAAGTATTAAAGACAAAATCATTCCCATCATGGATGAATCTCAAACTACAGATATTAATAAATGGTTTGAGGCACCGGAAAAAGATGAAGACTTTGACTCTGGTGTTGCAGTAGGGACAGAACTTTTTAATAATAAGTGTTCATTTCTAGATAAAAATGGTTTATGTACACTTCAAAAATTAGCAAACAATGAAGGTGGACATAAATGGAAATATAAACCGAGGTATTGTATTTTATTTCCGCTTACCATTTTTGAAGGAGCTCTTACCATAGATGATGAACATATTGATAGACTAAAGACTTGTAATAAAAACCCGATAGTAAAAACATCAATCTATGAAGCTTGTAAAGAAGAATTAAAATATTTTTTTGGCGAAAAAGGATTTTCTGAATTAGAAGAATATAGCAAAGAATATCTAAATTCTTTAGAAAAGAAAAATGAACTTGCTTCTAATAACTCAAGAGAGGTAGCATGAACTTAAAAGGTAAAAAAGCAATTGTAACTGGCGGCTCTAGAGGAATTGGAAAAGCAGTTGTTTTAGAGCTTGCTTCAAAAGGCTGTGATGTTGTTTTTACTTATCACAGTTCTATTGAAGCCGCAAAGAGTGTTGAATCTGAATCAGATAAATTTGGTGTTAAAATTTTTGGATTACAAGCTGATGCTTCAAAATATTCCGAAGCCGAAAAAACGATAAATTTTACTTTGGAAAAGTTAGGCGGTTTAGATATTTTAGTAAACAATGCTGGAATTACTAAAGATAATCTTTTAATAAGAATGAGTGAAAAAGATTTTGATGAGGTTGTTTCAGCAAATTTAAAAAGTGTTTTTAATTATACAAAAGCTTCTTTGAAACAAATGATAAGTCAAAGATATGGAAGGGTTATTAATATTTCTTCAGTGGTTGCAATAACTGGAAATCCTGGGCAAGCAAATTATGTTGCATCTAAGTCTGGTGTAATTGGATTTACAAAGTCCACTGCAAAAGAATTAGCTTCAAGAAATATAACAGTTAATGCTGTAGCACCTGGTTATATTTCAACTGATATGACCGAAAAATTAAATGATAAACAAAAAGAGGCAATAATAAATTTAATTCCATTAAAAAGAATTGGAACTCCAGAAGATGTAGCAAAAGTTGTTACCTTTTTAGCTTCTGATCAGGCTGATTATTTAACCGGCCAGGTAATTTCAGTCGATGGTGGAATGGCAATGTGAACTTAATTTAATTCATTAATCTTTTATAATTAACAATAGGAGAATAATATGGACGTAGAAGCAAAAGTAAAAGAAATAATAATTGATAAACTTGGTGTTGAAGAATCTCAAATTACACCAGAAGCATCTTTTACTAACGATTTAGGTGCAGATTCACTAGACATAGTGGAATTAGTTATGGGTTTTGAAAGTGCTTTTTCAATTTCTATCCCAGATGAAGATGCAGAAAAAATTGGGACAGTTGGAGATGCTGTTAAATATCTTAAAGAAAAAGTAGGATAGGATTTTATGAAGTCGAGAATTTTAATTCTCGACTTTGCATTCCCTAATTTTACACTCCTAATTTATATATGATTAACATAAAAATTATTATTCGGAGTGAATTATGAAAAAGAGGAGAGTAGTTGTTACAGGATTAGGCGCAATTACTCCAATCGGAATTGGTGTTAAAGAATTTTGGAACGGTCTGATGAACGGAAAAAATGGAATCGGACTAATTACTAAATTTGACGCATCTAATTTTGAAACTCAGTTTGCTGCCGAAGTAAAAAATTTTGATCCAGAAAATTTTTTTGATAAGAAATCTATCAAAAGAATGGACCCATTTACACAATACTCTCTTGCTACTGCAGATATGGCAATCAATGATTCCGAATTAAATTTGGACAAAGTAGATAAAGAAAAATTTGGAGTAATCTTTGGCAGTGGTATTGGCGGAATGGTTACAAACCAACAACAGCATTGGAATTATTTTGAGTCAAAAAATCCTCGAGTAATAAGCCCATTCTTTGTAACTATGATGATATCTGATATTGCTGCTGGTCAGATTTCAATTAAATATAATTTAAAAGGTCCCAATTATGCAACGACTTCTGCTTGTGCAACTTCGTCGCATTCAATTGCCGATGCTTTTATTTTAATTCAACGCGGCAGCGCAGATTTAATGCTTTGCGGAGGTTCCGAAGCTGCAATTACAGAAATGTCGATTGGCGGTTTCAATGCTATGAAAGCACTTTCCCGTTGGAATGATCGATATTTAGAAGCATCTCGTCCATTTGATAAAGATAGAAATGGTTTCGTTATGGGTGAAGGTGCTGGATCATTAATTTTAGAAGAATATGAACATGCAATTTCTCGAGGTGCAAAAATCTATTGTGAGCTTGCGGGTGTTGGTTTAACCGGCGATGCTTATCATATCACTGCCCCAGCTCCTGGAGGAGAAGGAGCTGTTCGATCAATGAAAGAAGCAATTAGAGATGCTGAAATTAGTTACAATGATTTGGATTATATAAATGCCCATGGAACATCTACTCCATATAATGATGTAAATGAAACCAATGCAATTAAAACTGTTTTTAATGGACATGCATACAATTTGATTGTAAGCTCGACAAAATCGATGACTGGCCATCTACTTGGTGCTGCCGGTGGAATTGAAGCAATTGCAACTGCATTAGCTATAAAAAATGATTGTGCCCCTCCAACTATAAATCTTACAAACCCTGATCCAGAATGCGATTTGAATTATAGCCCACTGAAACCAACTCCTAAAATAATAAAGGCAGCAATTAGTAATACTTTTGGATTTGGCGGACATAATGCTTCCTTATTGTTTAAAAAGTTTGAGGAATAGTTTTGAGTAAATTATTATCCTGGCTTTTAGAAAAATTAAAACAAAGAGAAGAAAGAAATAAATCAAAATATATTTCTCGTCTTCTTACTCCCGAAAAATTTAGTGAATTAGAAAAAATTATTGGATTTAGTATTAAGAATAGAACTTATTTTATTCAAGCTTTGATGCATAGATCTTTTTTGGAGCATAACACTGGATATGATGTATCAAATGAAAGGTTGGAATTTTTAGGGGATTCAATATTGAATCTTGCAGTTGCAGAATATCTCTATGAAGAATTTCCGGATAAGAATGAAGGATTTTTAACGAAAGTAAGAGCAAAGTTAGTTAACAGACTTGCATTGGCAGATGCTGCTGATGGAATCAATTTAGCAGGTTTTTTATTAATAAGTAAAAATTTATCAAATAATTTTAAAAATAGTTCTAGAACTGTTTTAGCTGATGCTTTTGAAGCATTGATTGGTGCCATTTATCTTGATAATGGCTTAAGTGCAGCAAAAAATTTTATAGAGCGTGTTTTGATAGATTCAAATATGAAAGAAGGAGTTTATTTAATTGACGAAAATTATAAAAGCCAGCTTTTAGAATATTCGCAAGCAAATAAAATTGATAATCCGATTTACAGTGTTATAAAGGAAGAAGGGCCTCAGCACAATAGAACTTTTACAGTTCATGTAACTATTAACAACATTGAATATGGGATTGGTAAAGGGAAGAATAAAAAATCTGCCGAACAAAACGCTGCACGCGATGCTTTAAATAATTTGATTAAAGAAAATTCAATAGATTCTTCTATTTAACTTTTTAATCAAATATTTTAATTGTTAAACTTTTTACAAGTACAAAAGTTTAATTATTTTTATAAATAATTTTTTTTGAAAGCGTAGTTCTTTTATGAATAACTTTAATTATACGGACCAATTTGTAAACAGACATGTTGGACCAAACTCTGAAGAAGTAAATCAAATGCTTCAGAAAATCGGTGTACAAACACTCGATCAATTAATTGATGAAACCATTCCTTCGAAAATTAGATTAACAAAGGATCTAACATTAGATGAGCCTATAAGTGAAAATGAATTTCTTAACCATTTAAGAAGAGTTTCGAAAAAGAATAAAATCTTCAAATCATATATTGGTTTAGGATACCATCCTACAATTACTCCAGCCGTAATTCAAAGAAATGTTTTGGAAAATCCAGGTTGGTATACACAATACACACCTTATCAAGCAGAGATTTCTCAAGGAAGGTTAGAGGCGCTAATCAATTTTCAAACTATGATAATTGACTTAACTGGTTTGAAAATTGCAAATGCATCGCTTTTAGACGAAGGGACCGCAGCAGCTGAAGCTATGTCTATGTTTTTTTCAAATAGAAAAAGTGACAAATTAAATTCAAATGTATTTTTTGTTTCTGAAGATTGTTTTCCACAAACAATTGATGTATTAAGAACACGTGCACTACCGTTAGGAATAAAGCTTCAAATTGGAGATCATAAAAAATTAGATCTAAATGATAAAATATTTGGAATGCTGTTTCAGTATCCATCAGTAAATGGAGAAGTTTATGATTATAAAAATTTGATCGAGCAAGCGCATCAAAAAAATATTTCTACAGTTGTTGCTGCTGATTTATTGAGTTTAGCAATATTAACTCCACCAGGTGAGTTTGGTGCTGATGCCGTTGTTGGAAATACGCAAAGATTTGGTGTCCCAATGGGATATGGCGGTCCGCATGCAGCATATTTTGCAACTAAAGAAGAATTTAAAAGAGTTATTCCAGGAAGAATTATAGGAATATCTGTAGATTCTCAAGGCAATAGTGCTTACAGAATGGCGCTTCAAACTAGAGAACAGCATATAAGAAGAGAAAAAGCAACAAGTAATATATGTACATCTCAAGTGCTTTTAGCAATTATGGCGGGGATGTATGCAGTGTATCATGGGCCGGAAGGAATTCGCTTAATTGCTGAACGAATTTATAAACTAACTAAAATTTTAGATGAGTCGCTTAGAAAATTAGGATTCAATCAAACAAATAAAAATTATTTTGATACGCTAAATATTTCATTTGAAGAAAATCAAAAAAATGAAATAAATTTAATCAATAATTTAGCTATTCAGAATGAAATCAATTTTAATTACGGAATAAATTCAATCGGAATTTCTTTAAATGAAGCAGCTAGTTATTCTGATGTCCTTGAAATAATTTCAATTTTTGCAAAAGTAAAAAACAAAAATTTATCTGAAACAGAAATTAAAAATATTAGTGAAAATATATTAATAAATATTCCAGAAAATCTTAAAAGAAAAAGTAATTATTTAACGCATCAGGTTTTCAATTCTTATCATTCAGAAACAGAAATGATGAGATATATTAAAAGATTAGAGAACAAAGATCTTTCATTAGTGCACTCAATGATTCCACTTGGTTCATGCACAATGAAATTGAATGCTGCAGTTGAGATGTTTGGTATTACATGGCCAGAATTTTGTAATATTCATCCATTTGCACCAAAAGGTCAAGCGGAAGGATATGCTGAAATATTTAATGAGCTTGAAAAAGATTTATGTGAAATAACAGGATTTTCAGCTGTCTCTTTTCAGCCTAACTCTGGAGCTCAAGGAGAATTTTCCGGGCTTATGGTTATCAGAAGTTATTTACATAGTAAAGGTGAAACGAATAGAAATGTTGTTTTGATACCTTCATCTGCTCATGGAACTAATCCCGCAAGTGCTGTAATGGCTGGGATGAAAGTTATTGTTGTTAATTGTGATGCTAATGGGAATATAGATATAGTTGATCTTAAGAAAAAAGCAGAAGATAATAAAAATAATTTAGCTGCTTTAATGGTTACTTATCCTTCTACTCACGGTGTATTTGAAGAGGAAATAAAAGAAATCTGTTCTATTGTTCATGCAAATGGCGGGCAAGTTTATATGGATGGTGCAAATATGAATGCACAAGTTGGATTAACAAGTCCGGCAACAATTGGAGCTGATGTTTGTCATCTAAATTTGCATAAAACTTTTAGCATCCCTCATGGCGGTGGTGGACCAGGAATGGGACCGATTGCCGTAGCTTCACATTTAGTTTCTTATCTTCCAAATCATTCGATTGTTAATCTTGGTTATGAAAAAGGAATGACAGCCGTATCATCAGCTCCATGGGGAAGCGCCGATATTTTAATTATTTCATATTCTTATATTAAAATGATGGGCTCAAAAGGATTGACAAAAGCTTCAATTGCTGCAATCTTGAATGCGAATTATATTAAAGCAAAATTAGAACCTTACTATAAAGTTTTATATACTGGCAGCAAAGGAAAAGTTGCACATGAACTGATTTTTGATATGAGAGAATTTAAAACAATCGCTCATATTGAAGTTGAAGATATTGCAAAGAGATTGATGGATTATGGATATCATGCACCTACGGTTTCGTTTCCAGTTGCAGGTACTTTGATGGTTGAGCCTACTGAAAGTGAATCAAAAACCGAACTTGACAAATTTTGCGATGCACTAATTTCAATTTACAATGAAATTAAAGAAATTGAAAATGGAATTGCGGATTTGGATGATAATGTTTTAAAGAATGCACCACATACCGCCGTATCAGTAATTTCTGATAATTGGAATCATAAATACTCGCGCGAAAAAGCTGCGTATCCAATTTATTGGTCCAAAATAAACAAATTTTGGCCAAGTGTTGGAAGAATTAATAATGCTTATGGTGACAGAAATTTAGTGTGCAGTTGTTTGCCTATTTCTGATTATATTGAAAAATAATAATTCTTTTTTTTAATGGCAGCATATTTTAAAAAATGTGCTGCTTTTAGTTTTAAATATAAATCCTACAATAAATAAAATTATATTTTCCTAAATGATAAAATATTTTATCATACTTCTATTTTTAACTGCCTCAATTAAAATCTTTTCTCAAACACAAGATACTATTTATTTCAATGGAAATTATACAATAAAAGTTGATTCAATAAAAATTGAAGGGATTGAAATTACCGACCCTGAAGTAATTCTAAGAGAACTTACTTTTAAAAGTGGAGATACTGTAAATTCAAAAATTGTTAAATATAATTTAAACAGAATTTACAGCCTTGGTATTTTTACTCATGTCATTATAACACCGTTTAATTATAGTGATAAAAATGTTGTTCTTATTTCAGTTGAGGAAAGCTGGTACATTTATCCAATACCTTTTGTTGAGTTTCAAGACAAAGATTGGCAAAAAATTTCTTATGGATTGAATTTAATGATCAGAAATTTTAGAGGCGAGAATGAAACTCTGAAGGCTATTGCTTCTTTTGGTTTCGACCCCAAATTTATTATTTATTATGACAGGCCTTATTTTATAAAATCACAAAGCATATATTTAACTTTAGAACTTGCCTATCAGAACGCTAAAAATAGAAGTTATATTGCAAAAAATATTTATGGTGGAGACTTTAATCAAAAATTTATTTCTGGCTCTGTAGATTTTGGCAAACGTTTTAACTTGTTCAATAAATTAGATATCTTTTTCGGATATAATTATGTTGAGAATCCGCTGTACATAAAAGGAATTTCAGCTTCCAATAATAGAATTGATAGACAATTTTTAATTGGCGCTAGTTATACTTATGATACAAGAGATCTATTTCAATTCCCCAGCGTTGGCACCTATCTTTATACTGATTACCAACTAAAAGGATTAGGCATTGATGATATCAATTATCAAGTTGCAGATTTAGATTTCAGAAAATATTTTTTTCTTTGGGATGGATTAAGATTAAAATGGAGATTTGCAACCCGACAAACTTTTGGAAAACTTGTTCCATATTATGATTATTCCTTCTTCGGTTATGAGGAAAGAATTCGTGGCTACTTTTCAACAGAAATGGAAGGAAACAATTTATATTTTACTTCTTTTGAAATGAACTATCCAATTGTTAAAGATGTCAATCTCGATTTTAATTTTATACCAATTATTCCTCAATCTCTTTTATCATACCGATTTGCAGTTTATTTTGAAATTTTTATGGATTCTGGTACTACAAGATTTTCGGGACAATCAATTAGTGTTAAAAATTTGTATTCTGGATATGGCGCTGGATTAGTTTTCTTACTTCTTCCTTATAGCGAACTTAGAACTGAATTTGCAATAAACGACTATGGACACACAGAATTTATACTTGGACTCGGATCATCTTTCTAACATTGAACTTTATTACACGACTCCTGATCTCGTTTCAGGATTGGAAGTTTCAATAATTGGAGACGATTTTCAACATATAACTAAAGTTATGCGGCATAAAATTGACGATCAAATTTATGTTACTAACGGGTTGGGGAAAATTATTGTAGGAAGAATAAAAACGATTTACAAAGATTCAATTAATATCGAGGTTTTAAAACAGATTGAATATGAAAACAGATTCAAGAATATTTATTTTTGTATTCCTAAGTTGAAAAACCAAGAAAGATTTGAATTTGCTTTGGAAAAATGTACAGAGCTTGGTATAACTAATTTTATAGTTTTTGAATCTGAAAGAACAATATCAAAATCTAAACGATTAGAAAGATGGAATAAAATAGTAATATCTGCAATGAAACAATCTTTAAGAAGTTTTATACCAACTATCATAACTTCAAATTCATTAATGGATATAATTGACCAAAAAGGGGAGAAAGTTGTGTTTGAACAAAATTCAAAAAATGTTTTTTCTCAGATTGGAATTAATTTTCAAGAAGTAATTTTTTTTATTTTTGGGCCGGAAGGAGGTTTGACTTCTGCCGAACTTAGCCATTTTAAGGAGGAACAGATTTTTAACTTGGCTAAAAATAGATTACGAACTGAAACAGCTATAATAAAATGTGCCTCTATTTTAAATGCTTAATTTTATGAAATGAAAATTATAATTTGTTAAATACTTTTATGTTCAGTTTTAGCAGAGCGAAGTAGGTTAAAAACCAGAAGTATGACTGCAACAATCAAAATTATATGAAGCATTCCACCCATTGAAAGCTTGAAAATTATACCTGCAAGCCAAAGTAAGAATAAGAAAAAAATAACTGTCCATAGCATACAATTTCCGATCAATAAAAAATCCGTTGGCAAAGTTAAAACAATTTTAATACTTCATAGTGCAGAATATCACAATAAAACTAACATATGCTGAATACATCATTTCATTGAATTGAAGAAATCACAACATAAGAATTTTGGAATGTAGCGGTAAAAAGTTATGTGCAGATTAAAAGAAATAAAAAGTAATTCTAAATTCTTTGATAGTTTCAGAGAAATATAAAAAGGAATGAGCAATACAAATTTTAGAATTCAAAATGTAATTTTTTGTCATCAAATACGAAAACTAGATTACAAAATGCGATTTTAAATTTTGAAACATGATTTTTAATTTCTAAATCAAATATTAAATCGAGTGATGAAACAATTGACTTCTGATTATTTAAATAAAAAAAAGCCTTTGGATTTTTCCAAAGGCTTTATATAAAAGTGTACTTAAACTAGAAGGTGTATCTTAAACCAAGCTGCATTGTCCATCTTGATGTAAGATCATTATAGTTCCAAGGTAAATTATTAGCAGGAGCTTTGAAATTATAAACTGGAATTGACTTACCAGGAACAGTATGTGTATCCATTCCTGAATAAGAAACAATTGAATTATTGTTAAAGCCACCACTAACATCCCAACCCCAATCACTATTTATTAGGTTAAGAAGATTCAAAATATCCAACGAAATTTGGAAATGATGTTTTTCGCCAAAAGCTGGAATATCTTGAGTAATTCTCATATCAACTTCATTTCTCCATGGATAGGTTGTAGCATTTCTCTCAGAAATTTGACCTCTATGAGATGAAAGATATGGATTATTATTTATAAAGCTTTCTAATGCATCATAAGTACTTTGAGAAGCTTTTGTCCAAACTCCACTGCTATTTACAGTACCTAATTCTATATCAGCATCATTCTTTGGAATATAGAATAAATCATTACCATAAAATCCATCATGGTTAACATCTCCATTAACAGTAAATCCGAATGGAGTTCCAGATTGACCATTATAGAATAACGTAATACTTGTTACAGCATTTTCAAAGAAGTTGTGACTATATGTTAATGAAGCAAAAATACGATGTCTAATTTCAAAGTCAGAAGTTGTTAAAGCTGGATCATTTGGATCATATGCAATAGGATTATAATTCATTTGAGATTGAGCCTGTGAAGACAATACGCCGTTCTGGTCAAATGCTCTTTGATAATTATAACCTACATTGCCCGAAATTCCTAAAGCAACTGATCTTTGAAGTTGTACACTAAAATTATATTGATATCCTTTAGAAGTATTAGTTAAGTAATAAATTCCTAAGAAATTACCATTGCCGCTATTAGTGTAGCCATATAGTGGCCTGCCATCTGGTAATGTTCCAACTTGCGGTTTTAAATTAACTTCTTGATATAACATATCATTTACAGTTTTTGAATACTGTGCTTCAACAGTTCCAGTAATTTCAAATGGCAACTGATGATCAACAGCAACATCAAAACGTAAAACCTGAGGCATTTTTAAGTTCGGGTCAACCAGATCAATTTCTGAAGTATATTTTGCAGCTCCTGTACCAGGCGAACCAACACCAGGTTGGTTATTTGGATCTGCTGAAAATACTGTTCCTTTGTAGCCATCAACTTCAGCAATCATAGTTCCGGTATTGCCATAATTGTTTGACATCCAAACGTAAGGTACACGACCGGTGAAAATACCCACGCCGCCTCTTAATTGGGTGGTATGATCTCCATTCAAATCCCAGTTAAATCCTACGCGAGGCGACCATAAAATATTTCCACTTGGAACATCTGATGTATGGAAGCCTGGGAAGTAATAACTAACGGAATCATTTTCAGTGGGTTTCGTAGGAAATGTTGGAATATCAATTCTTAATCCATAAGTCAATTTGAAATTCTCCATAGGTGTCCATTCATCCTGGGCATAAAATCCATACTGATTAACACTGAATTGTGCAGCAGGCTCTGGATCACCAGTTCTTGAATAAACTCTTTGGAAGAAAGCTGGA
Source organism: Bacteroidota bacterium (assembly GCA_021824145.1). Classification (GTDB taxonomy): domain Bacteria; phylum Bacteroidota; class Ignavibacteria; order Ignavibacteriales; family Ignavibacteriaceae; genus FEN-1297. Next base: position 7,776 of record JAKALM010000028.1, on the reverse strand, counting down.
TTATTTAATCCAACTGTTGGTCCTGACTGATACAAGTCGGAAATATAATTAACCTTGTATTGATAATATCCCCAATAAGAACGAATAAATAAGTTTTTGAATGAGAAAAATTCATTATGAGTACCGAAAGTAAAAACATGATTACCGGTTGCATAAGTGAAATTATCTGTAAATTCAAAAATATTTTGATCTAGACTATTGGCAGATGAAAATCTGTCGGTACCAGCATAAATTGTAAAACCACCTGGCATAACAACATTTATTTCTGGTGAAGCTGCTAATGTTGGTCCACGTTGATCTCTTATCATTGTGTAACCCAAAATCAATTCATTCGACATCTGATTGCCAATCGTGCTGTTAAGCTGTAATACTGTTGAATTAGTATTATTGGTGATTCTATAGTTATAAGTATCAAAGCTCATAGCAAAGTTGCTTGATCTGTTATTTAGATTATCTTGATATGAATGAACAAAATTATTTCGTAAGGTAAGTTTATTATTTTCAGATATGTTATAATCAAACCTTAAAAAGAATTTTGTACTTGGCTGGTTGACATCAGTAGCTCCATAACTTCCGGCATTAAAACCATGAGCAGCTAATAGAGTACTTAAACTATCTGCCCATGCTTGAGCTTCTGAAGGCCCAGATACTAATCCAACGTTAGATAGCGGAACAGTATGTTGTGTTAATTCAACGTTTGTAAAGAAAAATAATTTATCTTTCATAACGGGACCGCCTAAACGTGCGCCATATTGATAATCTGAGAAGTCAGCATATTTAGATTTATTTAAAGGACTTAATCCAACTAATGATTGATTTCTGCCATAGCCATAAACAGAACCCTCATAATCATTGGTTCCACTTCGAGTAATTGCATTAATACCACCGCCGGTAAATCCACCATATCTAACATCGTATGGCGCAACAACAACCTGGAATTCATCAACAGCATCCATACTAATAGGATTAGAGCCTGTTTGTCCACCAGGTGTTCCCGTTGATCCTAAACCAAATAAATCATTATACTGAGTTCCGTCTATTTGAATATTATTGTATCTGTTGTTTCTTCCAGCAATTTGAGAACTAGTTCCACTAACTAGTGGAGATAGTTTTGCAAAACTTTGGAAAGAACGGCTGATTGTTGGGATTTCCTGCATTTGTTTAGAAGAAATATTTTGAAATGCACCAGTACGATCACTACTTATTATTGCATTTCTTCTACCCACAACAGTTATTTCAGATAATTTAACAGCTGAAGTAGTAAGCTTAAAATTTAGTGTCAAGTTTTGTCCAAGTGTTAGATAGACATCCTCTTTTTTCTGAGTTTCATAACCAATATATGAAACTGTAACAGTATACGGACCGCCTACTCTTAAGCCTAATAAATTATAAGCTCCATTAATTCTTGTAGTGATACCGTATTGTGTTCCTGAAGGTTGATGAACAGCCATTACTGTTGCTGATGGTAATGGTTCTCCATTTTGATCAGTAACAATACCATTTATTGCAGCAGAAGTTATACCTTGAGCAAATATTGAAGAATTTGCTAAAATAACTAAAGTTGCAATAGCAAGGAAAAGAAGTTTAGTAACAGTTAACCTCATAATAACTCCTTGAGTTTGTTTTTGTTAGTGGTTTGTAAATTGAATTGAAATAGATTTGCATTAAAAAATGTTTTATTAAATTCTTCCCCAAATATCTGTTCTATAAATTTTATTTCCAAGTAAATAAAAGGATTTAATAATTTATTAATACCCCTGTCACGTTAAATATATTTTATTAGAACAGCCCGATCAAAACATTATTTAATTATTAAGTGAATGAAAAAAAATAAATAATTTATATTATAATAAAAATAGTTGGACGAAATTATAAAATTTTATTTTTTAAGGCAATAAAAATTTTAAAAATCAGTTTTGTTGAAAAACTTGTCAAATAAATTGAGGTTTTACAATATTAATTTCATATGGTATATTAAACACTGAGGAAATTAAATTTATCATAAAATAAATCTAAATTGTTAAAAATTAAACAACCCTTTATTATGTCATTTTTCTCAGAAATAAATACAGTTAAAGCCGGACTTGTTTTCATATTAATATTGATTATTGGTATAGGTGTAGCTTCTTATAGAAATATTGATGAAGTATTTAAAGCAGCCGAATGGAGAACTAATTCGTATAATGTACTAAATACTACTGAAGACATATTAACGCAAATTGTAAGCGCAGAAGAAGGACAAAGAAGCTATTTAATAACTGGTGATGAAAGTTATTTAGATCTATATGAAAAAAGTTACAACAATGTTAAACTTAACTTAAGTAATCTTAAAATTTTACTTAAGGATAATAAAGAACAGAGCAAGCGGCTTATTCAATATGACTCCTTAATTGCATATCGGTTTAAGAATTTACAGCTAACCATAGATGTTATGAAAAGTAGTAATATGCAAAAAGCCGCTGAAATTATTAAACGTAAGATTGGCAGAACTTATATGCAGAAAATTTATGAAATGACTGCCAAAATTGAATCTGATGAGTACAACCTTCTTCAAGCTAGAGATCAATTATTGATCATTAATGTAAAAAATACATTTGTAACAATTATAATTGGAACTTTAGTTAGTTGTATAATATTTCTTACAGTTTTTTATATACTAGATAGAGAAATTAATGAAAGGAAAAAAGTTGAAGCAGCGATTCGTCGAGAAATGGAATTTTCTGATAGATTACTAAATAGCAGCATTGACGGTATAGTTGCATTTGATAGTGAATGCAAATATACTTTATGGAATCCAGGTATGGAAACAATGACAGGAATAAGTAAATCTAAAGCTTTGGGAAAAATTGCATTTGAAGTTTTACCATTTCTCAAAGAAATTGGTGAGGATAAATATTTTTATGAAACTTTAAAAGGAAATTATGTAATTGCCAAAGATCGATGGTATAGCATTCCTGAGACCGAAAAAGAAGGTTATTTTGAAGCATATTATTCTCCAATATTAGATATTAATAAAAAAGTAGTAGGTGGTATTTCAATTTTAAGAGATAGCACTCAACGGAAATTCAGTCTTGAAGCCTTAGAACGCACTAAAGAAGAACTTGAAAGAAGAGTAATTGAAAGAACAGCAGCACTTTCTAAAGTAAATGAAGATTTAAGAAATGAAATTATAGAAAGAAAAAAAGCAGAAGAACAAATAAGTAGTTCATTGCAAGAAAAAGTTGTTTTGCTTAGAGAGATTCATCATCGTGTAAAAAATAATTTGCAAGTAATTTCAAGTCTGCTAAATCTTCAATCAAGTTATATTGAAGATAAAAAAGCTTTAGAAATTTTTAGAGAAAGTAAAGATAGAATTCGATCAATGGCGTTAATTCATGAAAAACTATATCAATCTAAAGATTTAAATAAAATTGAGTTTTCTGAATATGTTAAATCTTTAATAAATGATTTATTTAGTTCTTATAACGTTAATACCGAAAGAATAACTCTAAAATGTGATTTGGAAGGAATTTCTTTCGAAATTGATATCGCAATTCTTTGTGGTCTAATTATTAACGAATTGGTTTCTAATTCTTTTAAGCATGCTTTCCCAGCAGGGCAAAAAGGCGAAATCTATGTCGGCTTAAAGCAAGATCAGAACAAATTTATATTAATTGTAAAAGATACCGGAATTGGATTTCCTTCAAATATTGATTTCAGAAAAACGGAATCTCTTGGTCTTCAATTGGTAAATACTTTAACTGAACAACTTGGCGGGAAAATAGATTTGAATAAAAAAGGCTGCACAGAATTTAAAATTGAATTTGAAGCTTAAATTTTTAGGCAAATTATTTTTTTACCAAACTTTCCATTTCTTTTTCCACAAAACTCCACCATTCATTTTTAATAATTTCAAATTTAGATTTTTGTCTGTCAGTTAAAACAGAATTTATTTTATTTAATAATTCTAAATTGGATTCTTGTTTATTATTATCTGTTAAATAATTAATTAATAAATTTTTAACTTGAATAGTTTGGCTATCTGTTAATAAAATTTTTTGCTGAAGTTTTTCTGAAGATACATTTGCAATTTTTTCCTTAATTTGTTCTGCAGAACTTTCCTGGCAAAAGGATAAATTTGCAAGTGTAAAGGCTAAATAAAAAATTAATAACATTTTATTTAAAAAACTTTTTTTCATCTTTACATTATTTTTGCGAAAATATTTTCTAATAAAAACTAATTTTATGAAGGGCCAAATACAATGCAGTTAATCATCTACTAATAAAATACAACTCTAATGTGATTCAGATTATTCATAAATATTTAGTTTTATCAAGTAATTATTAATTATCAGCGAATTCTTTCAATGTGAATTTTATAGTTATGATGTAATTAATTATTTTTGTATATAAAATTTCAAATTGATGTGAATTCATTAGAGCTAAAAGCAAAATACTTAATCACTTCATATATAAATTCAATTCAAAAAATTGATTATTCAGTATCTGAAATAGAGAAGAAACAGTATAATTTTGAAATTACTGTAAAGGAAAATTATGACCAATTAAAAGTTCTAGTTTATTTTGGTGCAAAAGGAATAAAAACTGTTCTTCAAGGAAATGCAGAGAAAAAAATTTATAAAGAAATTAATTCTTTAATATTTGGCGAACAAATTAAACTTAATTCTTCACAAGAAGTAATTGAACCAGAAAACTATATAGGGACTGATGAATCAGGCAAAGGAGATTATTTTGGCCCGTTGGTAGTATGCGGAGTGCTAGCCGATAAAAAAAGCTTAGTTGAATTAAAAAAAATTGGCGTAAAAGATAGTAAAGAACTTTCAGATAATTTGATAAAAAAACTATCAACAAATATTAAAGAAATTGTTGGAAGCAAATTTAGCTTAGTTATTATAAACCCTGAAAAATATAACCAACTTCATGCAAAAATGAAGAACGTAAATCGGATTCTTGGTTGGGCACATGCTAAAGTTTTAGAAAATTTACTCGAAAAATATGAAGCTAAAGAAGCGATTAGCGATAAATTTGGTGATGAAAATTATATAAAAAATTCTTTACAGAAAGAAAGCAAAAATATTTTATTACATCAATTAACTAAAGCTGAAAGATTTACTGCTGTTGCGGCAGCTTCAATTTTAGCTAGAGAAAAATTTTGTGATTGGTTTGATGTTCAAAAAATCAAATATGGATTTGAATTACCAAAAGGTGCTTCATCCATTGTTGAAAATACAGCTAGTTCAATTAAAGAAAAGTATGGTTTAGAAAAATTAAATGAATTAGTGAAGTTACATTTTAAAACAACTTTAAAGATCTAAAAATAATATAGGAAATAAATATTAAGATGGTTTCAAGCTCAAAGGTTAAAAGAATAGGAATATTAACAGGCGGAGGTGATTGCCCTGGATTAAATGCGGTTATTAGAGGTGTAACTAAACCAGCTCAGGACTATGGTATGTCTGTTCTTGGTATTATCGATGGTTTTGAAGGATTAGTTGAAGGCAGAGCAAAAGAATTAAAAAATGATGACGTTTCTGGAATATTAGGTAGGGGAGGTACTATACTGGGTTCTTCAAATAAAGGAGACCCATTTCATTGGCCAGAATTAAAAGAAGGAAAAATTGAAATTGTTAATAGAGCTCAATCTGCACTAAAAAATTATCAAGCATGGAATTTAGATGCTTTAATTGCAATTGGCGGCGATGGAACAATGCATATTTGTAAGAAACTTGGTGAGATGGGAATGAATATGATTGGGGTTCCCAAAACAATTGATAATGATCTTGAAGCAACTGATCTGACATTTGGACATGATTCTGCAGTTTATGTTGTTGCTGAGGCTCTTGATAGGTTGCATACAACGGCTTCTTCACATCATCGCGTAATTGTTGTAGAAGTTATGGGGCGTTATGCTGGCTGGATTGCGTTAAATGGCGGATTAGCCGGCGGCGCAGATATTATTTTAATTCCAGAAATTCCTTTTTCATGGGAAAAAGTTTACGACAAAATTTTGAAACGCGAACTAATGGGAAAAAAATTCAGTCTGGTTTGTGTTGCAGAAGGAGCTAAACCGCTTGATGGCGAAATGGTTGTAAAAGGACAAGACATTAAGCGGCATGATCCCACACAACTTGGCGGAATTGGAGAATTAGTAGCTAAACGGATTGAAGAAAATACTGAACGTGAAACTAGAGTTACAGTTCTTGGCCATTTGCAGCGTGGCGGCAGCCCAACTCCATTTGATAGAATATTATCAACAAAATTTGGTACATTTGCTATCGATTTAGCAGCAAGAAAAAAATTTGGAAGAATGGTTGCATTAAAAGGAAACGAGATAAAAAATGTTTTAATTGAAGATGCAATATCACATCAAAAGCTCGTTAAACCAGATAATCAAAATGTAATTGCCGCAAAAGCGGTCGGAATTTCGTTTGGTGAATAAATAAATTTACTTTTGCTTTAAAAATATTGATTTTACTAAACCTTAAATATATATTTGGACACTTAAAAATTCTTGTTCTTTACATCTTGGGGTCGTAGTTCAGTTGGTTAGAACGCCTGCCTGTCACGCAGGAGGTCGCGAGTTCGAGTCTCGTCGGCCCCGCTTAGAAAAGCTTCAATTCTTAACGAATTGAGGCTTTTTTTGTTTGTGCACATTCCTAAAATGCCACTGTCAGTGTATGGAGTATGTATGGACTTTGTATGGAGTAATTCCATACTGAGAATTGATTTTTTGTTAATATAATAATATTGTTTATTTAGCATATACATTAATTTAGTCGATCTGATTTTGATTAGCAACTAGGACTAAAATAATCTTACCTGGCTGATAAACTACAGCAAATTCCTTCCCGATTTCAAAACCGGCTTTAATAAGCTGTGAATTTTTTATTTTGATCTGCGGGACTTTTTTATAGTCCCGCTTAGTTGGATGGCTGCTTTCGTAAACCTTCATTTTTTACCTGCTAAATTTCAGAGCTGTAAAGGGATAATAAAAAGTTTGCCGCGTCAAAGTTTTTATTTGCACCTGTTAAATGATGCAGCAGCATTTGAGCTAAGAATAAGTAACCTTGTTTAACAAGCTGTTTATGAATTAGCATTAGAGCCGGTTTTTGATTGTATAACATGACAACCTCACATTTTAGTTGATGAATGATTGGGGCACACTACCCCGCAAAAAACATATTTTGCCAGCCTAAATACTTTTTAGCTATTTCATGTATTGTTTTGGTGATGGGGAAAAGAAAAGATGATAATGTAAGGCAAGGGCGAAGCTGCGTTAAGAAAAAGGTCGAAAGTTTATGCCGAATAGGATATAGAAAAAGTAAGGGACAATGGTAAAAACTTTTGTCCTTTTTTAGCAGCTTCGTTTATATACCCTTGCTCGTTTTATGAAAAGGAAAAGTAAAGACTAAGCTTTTTGTATGGCTGGCAAAATATATTTCTAATTCTTACGACGTTAGGAGTAACTGACAATATTGGATTATATGTAAAGACAGAAATGCAAATTAAAGACATTAAGCTTTTATGTGTGTGGAGCGAAGTCAAGCACGGAGTGCGTAAAGAAGCGGAACACACTAAAAGCAAAACAAGTATTGAGATTTCTTTGTTCTAATTTGTAGGTGTGGAGCGACAGCGACAAAGCTACATTTTAAGACGCAAAGGTTAAGATAAATGAAAGCTTTATTGAGCGAATATAGTGAATAGAAAGGAGTTCAGTTTTTGCTTTACACGAAGTGTATAAAAGCAAAAGCGACGGAGTGGAATGAACGGAATGAG
>JAKALM010000035.1 GCA_021824145.1 Bacteroidota bacterium | reverse complement strand
AATGAAAAACAGACAAGAAAGTTTATTCTGAAGGGGGATTGTTTTTAAGAATTTAATAAATCTGTCCAAAACGGATAATAGGCAAAGCTTTTTCTCTCTTTCTAATTTATTTTGGACAGCAATGAAACATTTTATAAAATAATTCTTTCCATCGTCAGTTGTTTTTTTTATTTTTTAAACAGTTGAATATTTTCTTTATCTAAATTTTCTATTCAACAAAATAATTTTGGAAAAAGAGAAACAAACGGACATCGTGAAATATTTAAGCGGGGTTCTTCAATCAATGTTAAAAATACTTTTCTGTTCATTCTTGCTTTTTTTTATTCCGCTGAATGTTTTATCAAATCAAGCTTTTGCCGGCGGCACAGGTTCGCTGCGCGGATTTGTTACAGATTCTACAAGCGGAGAATACATTATTTATGCTAATGTTGTTGTACAAGGTACTAATAGTGGATCCCCTACCGATACGCGCGGTTATTATTTTATTCCGGCGGTTCCCGTTGGAAGGCACACAATAATTGTTTCCCACATAAATTATAAAACCAAGTACATCACTGTTGATATTAAAGAAAATAAAATCACTCAGATTGATGTTATTCTTTCACCAAAAAATATTGAACTCCAGGGAATTAATATCATCGGTAGAAATGAAACCAAGCCGACAGAAGTAAATCTTGGTCTTGAAAAAATTTCCATAAAGGAATTAGAAATGATTCCAAGCGGTGCAGAGCCGGATGTATTTCGTGCTCTTCAGACAATGTCCGGTGTTACAACCACTGGAGATGTTACTTCAAAATATTATGTACGCGGCGGAGCAGGCGATCAAAATTTAGTTTTATTCAATGGAGCTACTATTTACAATCCCTTTCATGCAATGGGAATACTCAGTGCAATTGATCCGGAAATGATTTCTACAGTTGAATTTTACAAAGGCGGCTTCAATGCAGATTACGGCGGAAGAATTTCTTCCGTATTAAATATAGTAACAAGAGACGGAAACAAAAACAGTTATCATGCAACCGGAAGCGCAAGTCTGCTTTCCGGAAAACTTGCTTTTGAAGGACCTATTCCCCATGGCTCGTTTATAGTTACTGGCAGAAAAAGTTACTTCAGCGATATTCTTAAAAAATATTTAAATGGAAATAGCGCACCTTTTGATTTTTATGATTTATCTTTTAAAGTAAACTACGCTAATCCAAATTTTTTAAAGAACAATAAATTAATCCTTTATGGATTTTCCAGCGGCGATGCTGTAAAAAATAACGATCCTTTACTGGAAGATTACACCGTTAAAAACAATATTCTCGGAATGACGTGGAATCAAGTTTGGTCATCGCCACTTTTTTCTGTTATAAATTTATCCTATAGCGGATACAGAGCTGAGCTTATTCCCAATTTAAGTAATGCAAAAGCTCGAATGAATAATCTTGATGATATCACAGCAGATTTTAATTTCACTTACGTTTATGAAAATAAAGATGAAATGGATTTCGGAATTCAGAATAAATTTTTAGATGTTAAACTGCGACAGGAAAATTTATACAATTCGATTACCGATTTTAACCAATCCGGTTGGGATTTAACTGGATTTATAAACTACAGATTTTACCGCTGGGATAAACTTGGCGTTGAACTTGGAATGAGAAGCAAATTCCTCGCACTTTCTCAAGGCAGACCGTTTATTTTTGAGCCGAGAATTAACGTAACTTACAGGCCAATTCCATTGCTTGCTATTAAGGCATCGGTTGGAAGATACTCTCAGGAAGTTGCAACTCTTACAACCGAAAACGATATTATTTCACTTTTTGAACCTTGGATAATAATTCCAAATGGAGTTGGTGCACCGGAAGCGTCCGAGCTTTCTCTTGGATTGGAAGCTTACCTTTCTAGTAATCTTGAATTAGATTTGACAGGCTACTATAAATATATTACCGATCTTTTGGAATCTAATCAAACTAAATATGCGCTTGATGCAAACGAATTTATGAATGTTAACGGCAAGTCTTACGGCTTGGAGTTTTCAACAAAATTTCAGAATGATTTACTTTATCTAAAAGCTAATTACTCGCTTGGCTGGGCATTTAAAATAAATGGCGGTGTACTTTATTATCCTCGTTACGATATTCGCCATTCAATTAATATTCTTGCGGGCATTAATCTTGGCAAAGGATGGGAAGCAAACGCAACCTGGTCTTTGCGTTCCGGTATGCCTTTTACTCCTATCGCCGGTTTTTATGACCGCATGCCGATCGATAACGTTTGGAGTAATTACATCTTTGAAACTTATAAAGCAGTTGTTTACTGGGGTGAAATAAATTCAGCCAGACTTCCATTTTATCACAGGCTCGATTTAAACTTTGCTAAGAAATTCAAACTCTATATTGCAGATGTTAGCTTGGAAGCCAGTATTCTAAACGTCTACAATAGAAAAAATATTTTTTACTTTGACCGAGATACAGGCAAGAAAGTTTATATGCTTCCCTTCTTCCCTTCCGTTTCTTTAAAGGTTGAACTATGAGAAGAAAGTTTTTACTGCTGCTTGCCGCAATTCCGGCAATTATGAATTTATCATGTAATGAAGACTTCAACCCCAAAACAAATTTTAAAGAACAGTACGTTTTAAACTGTTACATCGATCTGGATTATGACAGATACATGAACACACAAGTTTACGCCACAGTAAGCAAACTTTATAATGTTGATGGTTTTGATCCTTCACAAAATAAAATTGACCCTACTGTTGCCGGTGCTGAGATTTATCTTAACTATCGGGATCTATTGTATAAGCTGCAGCAAGACACTAATAAAACAGAGACAACTAAATACGGCACTAACCAAATTTATTACACAACAACGCTCCGGAATATATATGCTAATTACAATATATCTGTTTCCGCAAAGATGCCCGATGGAACCATGCTGTCTGCTCAAACTCAATTATTGGAGGGATTACAAATAGATTATTCTTATAATTTCAGAAGATATTTTACAACAAAAATAAATAGGTTTTACGCGGGAGAAGCTTTTACGATTACATGGGGTAATTTAAGCGACCGTCTATATTTCCCTCAAATGCTTATTGAATATGGTATACCTTATGAAAAAAATAAATATAAAACATATTATAAAATAATTCCCTATACCTTTGTTAATAAGAATGGTCAATACGAACCTGTTTATCCAACATATACTACAGGCAATAGTGTTTCATTTGATTATGCTGCAATTGATTCTGCAATGTCGCAAATTTCTCAAGGTGATAGCGATAAACTAAAATATGTCGTTGTTAATATAATATTTCAATTGGTTGAAATGGATGCACCGCTTTCTAAATATTATGAAAGTCTAAATAGTGCCTTAGATTCATATTCTATTAGTCTTGATGAATCGGTTTATTCCAACATAAAAGGCGGTTTGGGAATATTCGGTTCTAAGCGTACAATTTCAAATAAATGGATGCTTGATAGTACATATTCTAGATCATTTGGATATAGTTGGTTTTAAATTTGAATCAATAAATATTTTTTCGCAATCTTAAAAAAATCTATACAATCTAATCTAGAACGTATTGGGAAAGGAGTAAAGGAAATGTAGAAAATTAAAAATTATTCTTAAAAAATTTTAACTTCAAAGCAAGAGGATTAAGTTATTCATTTAGATACACTAATTAGCTGGTTCGCAAAGAGCCCAGCCGGTAGTACTTTCAGAACTTACAAAAACAGAATAGCTATGAGGATACACAGCATCAAAATAATGATTTGAATTCTTCACATTGTAATCTAAAAGGTTTAATACATCTTCACTCGTGTTTAGATCAGTCACAACTATTTTAACAGCAGGCGAAACATCATCAAGAGCGCAACCGACACAATAAGTACAACTTTCCGTTGGTGTCACCCCGCTATCCAATTTATAATATGTGGATTGATTTAATGGTCCTGCACAGTCAAATCCATATGCATAAACAAGGATTGAATATAAAACAACTATAGAGAAACCGAGGAACAAAATCTTTTTCATTTCTAACCTCCATTTAATCTTATTTAAGAAACGTTCCCTCTTACTTTGAAAGTATAATTCAAATGTAATGTGATTTTATTAAATTATACACAACTAATTAAGAATTTTTATTTTGGGTTATCTTAATAATTAAAAGTGGAAATAGTAAAAGTTAAAGCATCAAAAATATTTGTCTTAATACTTTTATCTTTATTAAGTCTCTCCTGCCAGGAAGACTTCAATCCTAAAACGGATTTTAAAGAGCAGTACGTATTAAACTGCTACATCGATTTGGATTATGACAGATACATGAACACGCAAGTCTACGCAACTGTAAGCAAGCTTTATAATGTTGACGGCTTCGATCCTTCACAAAATAAAATTGATCCTTCAGTTTCCGGTGCTGAGATTTATCTTAACTACAGAGATATTTTATATAAGCTGCAGGAAGACACCAATAAAACAGTAGTTACAAAATACGGCACTAACCAGATTTATTATTACGCAAATCTCCAGAACATTTATCCCAGCTACAATGTATCTCTCACAGCAAAAATGCCAGATGGGAAAGTGCTTACTGCTCAAACTCAATTATTAGAAGCTCAACAATTTACTTATTCATATGATTTCAGAAACGATTTTACTACTAAGATAAACAGGTTTTATTGGGGCGACGCTTTCACAATTTCGTGGATTACTTTTGGAGAACGATTGTACTTTCCAAGGATGATAATTGAATATGATAAATTTGATGCAAATGGACAATCAAGGCTTTATAGAAAAGAAGTGCAATGTACTTTTGTAAAAAAGCAGGATCAAATGATGCCTGTTTATCCAACGTTCACAACGGGCGGCAGCATTTCTTTTGACTATTCAGCAATTGATTCCGCTATGGTACAAATTTCCCAGGGAGACAACAATAAACAAAGGTATGCGGTTTATTCAATTCAGTTTCAATGGGTTGAAATGGACCTTGCTTTGTCAATATACTTCGAAAGTATAAATGGCTCTGTAGATCAATATTCAATTAGTTTAGATCAATCATATCTGTCCAAAATAATAAAAAATAAATCCCTCAAATAAAGGTGGTAAATTAGTTTTGGAAAAAATAAAAACACCAAGCTTTATCGAGGGATTCAATGGTAAATGTAACACTTTTTAGTCAG
>JAKALM010000027.1 GCA_021824145.1 Bacteroidota bacterium | reverse complement strand
TTTTATCATTTTATTTTGCAAGGTTTTTTATCCAAATATATTAATTCTTGCATTTATTCCTTAGCATTTTTCTATTTAATCTATTTTATTCTAATGCCTTATGTACCTTTTAAGGGCTGACTAATTAGACTTTTAGTCTTAGCAATAATTCTATCTCCGATAAATCAATATCTTACTATTCTCAAGAAAACATTTACTATTTTTTGTTATCGATAAGTTTTTTATTATTAATGATGTGAACTGCTTTTATTATTTTGCCTTTTTACTTCATCCAAAGTTTTGCCATTTTTGTATTTCCAATCTATCCAGCCATTCGATCTTCTGCCAAGAACTGCTCCCGCTGCTGCGCTTGGTGATCCGAATAAATAATCCGATTTAAAAACTAGAATACCATTTTCTAAAGCAAGTATTCCGTTATCTAATAGTTTTTTCCTCAGGTTTATTAACCATGTACCGGCTGTTCTTGATTCTTTTAAATTACATACTGAGTTCTGAAATACTAATAATCCTTCATCAGTAAATTCACCTATTGCATTGGCATCTTTACTTTTACAATATAGCTGTTCGGTTTTGTTTGCTGTCTTTACTTCATCAAAAATTGGGTAGCCTAATGTCGAGACAAGTATTTTAATTGTATCAAAATTGTCTAATAAATCTGCTTTCATAGACTCCGATACAAATGGTTGTGTCGGGATAGTATTATTTTCAATTTTATATCTGCCGATTCTTTTTGCCTCGTTATAAGCAAAAGATTCTAGATATTTAATGTGAGTTTTTGTGAAGTAATGAGTTTTAGAAATTATGACAATTGCATAGTTCCAAAAACCTTTTGAGTTATGTTGTTTAATTCTAACTTTGCAATCTTCTGCTTCTCCAATATAGAGTTGTGGTTTCGATTCCTCTTCCGGATTCCCAATAAGAAAATAAATACCAACATTTTGTAATTCATCTCTCTGAAAAACTAGATCAATTTTTGATCGAGGAATAAGAATTGCTTGGACTGTTCTGCTGGTTATTTCAGCTATTTTTATACTCCTCGGATTTCCATCAGGTAAAAATATTTGAATGGTTTTCCCAAAATTCATATTATTTTATTAGTTATTAATTAAACATTTCATTAATTATTTTTTTCTACCTCAACTATATAAATTATAATCATTGAAATTTTTTATGGGTAGCTCACCTTCTTACACTCGGAGTCTGCATTAGTTTATAATCAACATTACTAAAATTAAATTAAGAAATTAATTAAAAAGATAGTAATTAATTTCATTGCCAATAATAAGCCAATTCTTTCTTTCCTTTACACATTTCTAGGGATGAATAAATATGGCGAAGCATTTAAAGAGTAGACGCTATTTACAATGTCCAAATCATTTGATTAATAAAAGTTTCTTTGTCTCAACAAAGCTTCCAGCTTGCATCCTGTAAAAATATACTCCGCTTCCAAGCTGATTGCTTACCGCTGATAGCTGAACGCTATAAATCCCAGCTTTCTTTTCTTCATTTACCAATGTAGCTGCTTCTTTTCCTAAGACATCATAAACTTTTATTGTAACAATACCATCTTTTGGAACTGAATAGCTTATCGTCGTCGTCGGGTTAAATGGATTAGGGTAATTTTGTGATAATTTAAATTTTATCGGCTCAATGTTATTTGAAGAAACAGAATTTATATTATTAAAAAAGAAATCTGCTGCTTTACTAATTACGTAATTGAATGAAGAATCATTTGCTGTAGTTTCTAATGGAAAACCTAAATAAATTAAACTGCCTGTCTTTAATGAAGAACCGAAACTTCCTTTATATTGAACCCCGGCACCGATATTATTTGTGTATTTCATGCATAACGTACTTCCGCCGTTTGTTCCAATTACATCTGGATATCCGACTTCATAAGTTTGACCGAAATAAAATGCCGAACCGCCAAGTGCTGAACCCGAAATTCCATTTACGAAATTTGAATTCGAATTGTCTGCTATAAAATTTGCTTTCAAATAATTATTATAAAAATCTTTATCACTAGTGCTGCCTTTGTATGATAAATCCCAGCCGACTTCACTTCCAGAAACAAAAAGGTTTCCTCCATTTTCAAGATAATTCTTTACCAATGCTTGTTCAGCAGAGCTAAAGGATTCATCTGCTGTACTTTCATCTCCAAGTATCCAATAAACAGCATCGTAGTTATTTAGGTTAACAGTTGAATCAATTACTTCCGAGTTTTTCACAGATTCAAAATCTATATTAAGCGGTTCAAATGCTTTCCCGTATTGGTAGACAAAAGTATTGCTTTCTCCTCTCCAATTTCCGTCTTGTCTATTAAAGCCGTCTACAATTAATATTTTTTTGCTGCTTGCATTTTGTTTTACGCCAAGAACATTTGACCAAAAACTTTCACTGTTGCTGAGTGAATCATCCAAAACGCTGGAAACACGGTAGTACTCAGCATTGCTGCTCATGGCTATAGTTGTGTTCATGGTTAGTAAAGTAGATTCATTCCCAATCATATTCCAATTGCTTCCATCGGTAGATCTATAAAGTCGGTATCCTTTTACATTGGTTGTGTCGCATGTCCAGGTAATCTTAACTTTTTTCTCCGGCAAGTTTAGTGCGCTTAATAATTTTGGGACATTGAAGGAATAATTACTTTCGGCTCCTTTATAATAGCAAGGAACATATGCAGTCAAATCGGAAGGTAAGTATGTCCAATAAGAAACTGCCCAATCTCTTGCAGAAGATTCTACTACACGCATAGCACCGTTTGGAGCTTTATCTACAAAAAGCCTAACATGCCCTTGTTTAAGAATACCATCTCCAGGTTTCAAATCGCTCCACGTAGAATATTTTGTAGTTATATTAGGCATATCGCTTGTCGAAGAATGATATGTCAGTTGCCAGCACCTGCTTACAAAACCTGAACAATCTACTCCAACAGCATAACCTGAAACGCCAGCGGTATTTATATCTCCGGCGTACCTTCCATTTTGAAGTCCGTTAGTAAATTGTGTCAATGTACTAAAGCCGCCCCACATGTAAGGTATCTTTGCATTTTCTCCTGTAATTAACCACGATGGAGTTTGAACTACGTCTCCATCCGGGCCTGTTACACCCGCCGCAGCTAAATTATTTGATTTGCAATTGTATTTGTATAATGCGTAGCTTTCACCAAGTCTTAAAGCTGTCTGCCTGCTCATGGTTTGTATATTTCCTGTTTTATTGAGCTGCGAAATTGCCTCACTAATTGGAACTATGTTATTATAATTAAGTTCGTAGTCATATTCAGAAGGATAATGCATTTTTGCAGATGAATAATTTGTCAGCCCGCTCCATTTTATAATTGTTATCTTGTCGCTTTCTGTTAGTAATTGATATAAATTTCCGTCAGCATCGATTTGAAAATCTCTTATCATGTACAAATATTTAATTGAAGGGACTTCAAGAATACTAAGCAGTTTTCCGTCTGGCGAGATTGTATAAATCTCTCTCTTAACTTTTAAAGGAACTTCTGTAAGATATGTTTCTATTATAAAAAAAGAATTTCCTTTTGCATCAATTCCGATTAAATCAGCATAAGCTAGATTTGATGGAAAATCGAAAGAGAAGTTCTTGTTGAAATTATTCAAATTGTAATAAACTTGTAACTTACGTTTATTTTGAACTTGTACTAATATTGAATCATTCGAACCATCTGATAATTTTCCGCCGTTATCAATAAAAACTTTTTCGTTATTAAATAAAAAAGATTTTTTAATACTCACTCCGCCTTCTTCTATTGATGGACTGTAATTCTTTAAGAAAGTATTTACTGAAGAATTATTTCCGGCAGCAAAGTCTTTTCCAATATGAACAGCATTGGCTGCTTTCTGCATTTGGCTGCCGAAAATGCAAAAGATATTTTGTGAATCAAAATCTTGAATCCAAATATTTCCATTATTAACATCAAAGGAAGAAATAGCGTAAATCCCTGAGTTTTCTATTCTTACTTTTATGGGAAGTTCCGAATATTTTTTCTCAACTATTTTTGTAAAAACAGCTTGGCCAAAACTTGTGCTGATTATGAATAAAGAAATAAATAATTGTAAAATAAATTTCATAATGTCTCCAGTTGCCACTTGAAAGTATTTGAGCTATTAATTTAAAAAGTTAATATAAGTACTAAATCTAAAGCTGCTCATATTCCATCATTCCACCATTCCAATAATCCATTATCCCGCCTCCAGTCGATTAGTTTTTAGCAAGCTAATATATTAAGGCAGATATATTTCCTTAATTGATACTATTTCATTATTTAAAATTTGGAATTTATATAGCTTTTGTTTGAAACGCTGATATTCCTCATTATTAAGCAAAGAAATAAATTTTGAAATATCTATCTTCTCATTAAAATTGTAATTGCCTGATTGATTATATGAAAGAGTTTGCATTGTTACTTTAGCAGTATCGGACATCCTAAATTTCAGAGAATCTATTTTGACATTTCTTATATAATATCCGTTTGTTATTTCATCAATTTTATTTTTACCTTCTTTTTTATCTTTATTAAAAGATTGTATAGCATCCTCGCCGCTAAACCATTCAACTGTATCGATAATTAAATAATTTTCGCTTCCTTCTTTAATTACGCCTTTAATATATCCTGTAAAATTGACTTCTGATTTTGATAGGGAAGTGGGAACTTCCTTCTTTACCTTTTGATTTGTCTCATTATTCTTAACACATCCATTCAGATGAATAAAAAATGTTATACAAATGAAACTAAAAACTAAAGGATTAATTTTTCTCTGATAAATAATGCTGAAATATTCTTTAAGTAATTTTCCCATTTTCTTTACAATTACTATTACTATTGCCCATTTGTTACAAAAAATAAAAGAAAAAAGTCTGGTCGTCTTTAATATTTAATTCTAATATAAGAAAATAATTTATACAGTTATAACATTTTTTTAATATATTTTTTATGCTTACAAATAATTTTATCTTAAAGCTGCAAATCATATTTGCTAAAATGATTTCACATCATGTATATTTCATAAGATGTAATAGGAAGAGGTCTAAATAAATGAAAAGTTTAATTTCATATCTGTCTTTGATTTTATTTTTTACACAATGTTTTTCTTATGGGCAGTCTAATTCTGATTGGGCTAATTTGAAAAGGTATGCTCATGCTGATGAAAGTCTGCCTCCAGTAGCGCCTGGAGAAACCCGCGTTGTTTTTATGGGCAACTCTATCACTGAATTCTGGGCAATATTGGACAGCAGTTTCTTTATCAAGAATGGCTATATCGATAGGGGAATAAGTGGACAAACTTCATCGCAAATGCTTCTTCGTTTTCGCCAAGATGTAATTGATCTTAAACCTGCAATTGTGGTAATTCTAGCTGGAACTAATGATATTGCCGAAAATACCGGCCCGATTTCATTGAAAGATATTTTGGGAAATATTATTTCCATGACTCAATTAGCTGAAGCTAATAATATCAAAGTTATTCTTTCATCGGTTCTGCCTGTTTATGATTTCCCATGGCATAAGGGATTACAACCCGCCGATAAAATTATAAGGTTGAATTCTATGATTAAAGCTTATTGTGCCGCAAATAATATTCCTTATGTAGATTACTATTCAAAAATGGTTGATGAAAGAAAAGGATTAGATAAAAAATTTACTAATGATGGAGTACATCCAACTTTAGATGGCTATAAAATAATGGATTCTTTAATAGATAAAGAAATTAAAACTGTTTTGAAATCAAAGCAGTAAGTATGAAAAATAAATTGCTCTCTGTTCTAAATCATATATACTAATTTATTCTTATTGTTTTAATTCTATTGTTATATAATTTTATATGTTAAAATATTAAAAGGAAATAATTTGGAAATAGATAAATTCAAAGCCGGTCTTAAAGAAAAAGTTTCAAGTATTAATGAAACAATTAGCGACTTTAAAGAAGAGGGAAGAGACAAACTTCTAAATTCAGTTAATGGTCTTACTAATGTTATCCCGCTTGTAGCGCAAACAGGTTATACCTTGAAGAGCGTCAATGTTGAACTTTCACTTCCTCCTGGAATAACAATGCAATTTGTTAAACAGGAAAATATTTCTAAGGAAAAAAGAGATGAAATTTTAGAAGCAAATAAGGATAATGAATTACTAAAATCTATTGTTAAAGCTCTTGTAATGGCTGATGAATTTCATAATAAGATAAAAATGGGTAATCTAAAAATGAGTACCATTTCTATAAGTCTTAGTCTTCCGCCAAAAGTTTCTATTAATTTTGCATAGAAGAAAGAGCATATTTAGTATTATAATTTCCCTTAGTAAGTGATTCAACTTCTTTAGGTTTCGGCAGTATCTATATTGCTAAATAAACCAGTAATAGATTACCTGGCATCAGATGTTTACAATTCTATGTTCTGATTATTTTCTCTTGTGGAAAAGGTATGCTTTGATAAAGTGATATGCCGTTAACTTTTTTTCATCGCTTATACTTTCGGAAATATTATTGCACACGCTAGATAAAATCGGAATAAGGTTCCATGCCCTTTTAACAAATAATATTATTACCATCGTTAGATAGTAATCTATTTAGTTTAGATGCAATACATACTTTTTAATTAGCTGGTTTCATTATTCTTAGGATCGGCTTTGCATTTATATTCTGCAGCGGGAAGTACACAAGGTGTGTTTTCTCATCTACACTTATAGTGTGCGCATGAGGCGCGAAGTAAGTTTCAGCAATCTTGTCAATCTTATTTTGTCCAAGACTAAAAACGGAAACAACTCCGCTTTCAGAGGCAACATAAAGCCGATGCAGTAGGGTATCAAAGGCAATTACATCCGGATCTGCTCCTACCTTCCCTTTAGCAATTTCACGGTGAGAAGTCAAATCGAATACAACATAGCTTGCATCATCTTCACCAGTAATAAAAGCATAATGTGTTTGATCGTCTATATAAAAGCCGTGCGGTCCTTGGCAGTTTTGCAATTTATACTTTGAAATTATATTTAATGAAACAGGATTTATTGCTGCAATCTCATCATTAGTTTGAACCGTAGAATAAATCAATTTAGCAGCTGGGTCATAATGAGTATTGCCAACCTCGCCGCCCATATTAATATTTTTAATAAAAGTATTTTTGACTGCATCGATAACAGTAATGGCTTTGCCAAATTCATTTGAGACAAAAATTCTTTTGTTTACCGGGTCGAAAGCAATTCCGTCAGGAAAACGTAATGTGGCCACTTCCCCAATCTTCTTTAATGTAACTGAATTGAAAATATAAACTTTATTGCCTGCTGATGCGGAAACGTAAACACGTTGTATTTGCGGTACAGCTAAGATTCCCGTTGGTCCGGATATATTAGAAATGTTTGCAATAACTTTTTGAGAGTCAAGGTCGAACACAGTAACCGTATTGGCTCCCATATGAGATATGTAGAGTCGTCTCTGCATCTGGTCTATGGTTTGGTAATCAAATCGCACAGCACCGCCGGGCAGGGGGATGTCTTTGACTAATTGCAATTTTATTTTGCTAGCTCTTTTCTCGAAGGGTTCATTCTGCTTTAAAGCGGAAGATAACAAGACAAAGATTGCAGAGACTATTAAGAGTGTTAAGACTTTTATCAATTTTTTCATTTTATTTTTCTCTGTTAGAAACATTTTATTCAACCTTCCAAACTTTAATGAGAGTACTTCAATACAATTTTATCCAATAACATTGATGTTGTAAAAACTCCTCATATAACAACTGTCAGTGCTCATTCTATTTTAACTGACGGAAAAGTTAATATAAATACGGTTCCCATAGGTATATTGTCTTCAACTTTAATTGAGCCTTCCATAGCCGTAACAATAGTTTTTACCAGGCTCAAACCTAACCCATAACCTTTAATGTTTCCGCCAGTAGCAATTGCCGAGCGGTAAAATCTTTCAAATATTTTCTCTTTCTCATCACCACGTATACCGGCGCCATAATCTTCAATTTTAATTATTGTTTTGCCATCAATATCTTCTGCTTTAACCGTAATACGAGAATTATTAGCAGAGTATTTTACTGCATTATCAATCAAGTTTTCCAGAACAATTTGAATTCCTTCATAGCTGCCTCGCAAATAACAATCATCACAGATTAGATAATCGATATTATAGCCTTTAAACACCGGTTTAATTGACTCGTCAATAACATGGGATATTTTAAATACGTTTTTATAAACTTCAGAAGCGCTGCTATATCTTGAAATTATTAAAAGTGATTTAATTATAGTAATCATTTTATCATTTTGAATGCTCACCTTAGTAAGAGTATCCTTATATTCATCTAATGTTCTCTGCCGTTTTAAAATATATTCAAGCTCGGTTTTTATAGCAGTAAGGGGGGTCATCAATTGATGAGATGCATTATCTGAGAATTGAGATATTTGATTTATCTGAATCTCCAGTCTTGTAAATAAATTATTTAATGTATCTCTCAGTCTTCCTAATTCATCATTAGGGTGGGCATTATATTTAATTCTTGCATTCAAATTATTTGCGGAAATATTCTCAGCTATATTTATTATTTTATTTAATGGCGAGTAACTTTTTTTTGCAAGAATAATGCTAACAATGATTATTAAAAGCAGTACAAACGGCAGATTGAAAAGGTTAAAGAAAATTATCTTTCTCATTATTGAACTGTATTGTGTCCTGAATACCGATAGCTGCAGATATGCAGCAATTTTATTATGTTCATTAAACAAAGGTGTGTAAACAACCCTTAACTTATGATTTCCAGCGGTAATATTTTCGAATTGATATCTCGGCTTATTGGAAGGAACGCCGAAAGGAATCGTACCAAATGATTTTAAATTATCACTGCCTAAAAGAGTTTTGCCGTTAGTGTTTTTAACTTGAAGAAAAAATGCCCCGGAATTTATTGTAGTAAAGTCCGGTTCTTTTATCTCACTATATCCCACAAACTGAATTATACCTTTTTCAATCCTAAACGAATCTAACAGTGTTTCCACTTCATTCTTTAATCTTTCATCCAAGTTATCTGTTAAGATTTTATTTGTTATTATTACTGTAAAAATATTTGATGTAAGAAACAGCATAAAGAAAATAGCAATATCCCAAAATACAATTCGTTTTACAGTATCGGTAAATAATGGTTTTTTATTTTTATTCAGCAATTAAAAGATATCCTTCTCCGTAAATAGATTTAATTAAATTTTTCCCCGTATTCTCTTCCAGCTTTTTTCTTAAATTTTTTACTGTGGCTTCAATCAGGTTTGTTGTAGGAACAAACTCCAGATTCCAGACATCCCTGCAAATTTCCTCTTTGCTCATTATGGATCCTTTATGCAAAATAAAATACTTCAACAGATCAAATTCTTTTACTGTAAGGTTGATTTTGCCATGCGGTGTGCAAACTTTTCTATTAATTAAATCCACTGTGATTTCATAAAAAACTAATTCATCAGTATTAGACTGATATCTTCTTATAACAGCTTTCATTCTTGCATTTAATTCTTCAAAAGAAAATGGTTTTGTTACATAATCATCGGCACCCAAGTTTAACGCTTCAATCTTATTCTTAATCTGGCTTAATGCTGTCAATAAAATTATGGGTACTTTACTTCCGTTTTCTCTAATATGACGACAAACTTCAATACCGGTTATTTCAGGCATCCTCCAATCAAGAAGAATAATGTCAAATAGGATTTTATCAGAAATTCGTATAGCTTCTTTCCCATCTTTTGCAATCATTACATGATTACCATCCTCAGCAAAATTCTTCCTTAGAGATTCAGCAATATGTTCATCGTCTTCTGCAATTAAAATATTCATTGTATTACTGTTTTATCCATTTATAAATAATGAAAAATTTAAATCTAAACAAGGTCTAAATTAAAAATGAAAGTAATTTCATTATTGTTAATTACACTTTCACATTTCGCTTACCTAGATTTGAGAAGTGTTAAAATGTCGAATTAGATATAGGTTTAATTATGAAAGCAATTAGTTACATTATATTCTTTTTATCTTTGCTATTATTACAAAATTTTAGCTACTCCCAAACTTGCCAATCATGCCACTCAACCGTGACTACTTTGTGGTCAAATAGTAAACATGCCGCCACTCAGGCAGATGTTGCTTCTGAAATCTCTGCAAATTGGGTTGGGCAAACTCCCGACTCTATTATTGTTGGCTCTCAGGCGGAAGATTGTATATCATGCCATGCCCCTACCGCCGATACGGTAAATGGAGGTATGACTGAAATCCAGGCTATTGGATATTTCTTCTCTACAACAAATGGTAAATTTACCAGCACAACTCAGCCAGCCAACACTTCTGCCTGGCCTAATGTAGATTGTGAAACTTGTCATCAAAGCAATATGACAACATTCGGCGTGTTTAATTCCGTTACTAAAACATATGATGCAGTAAAAACTGCTAACGATCTTTGTGGTAATTGTCATGGTACAGTAAGGCATCCGGATACAGACCACAGGATTTATGATGCATGGCTTTCCAGTAAACACGGTCATAAAGGTCAAGCTGATGTAGCTTCAGAACTATCGACAAATGATCTGGGCAAAACTCCGGACCAAGTAATCACTGATGAAGATTGTATTGCCTGCCACGCACCTACGTCAGTAACACTTAATGGTGGAATGAGCGAGGCGCAAGCACTAGGACAATTCTTTACAACAACAAACGGAACATTTACATCTTCAACTGTTCCTTCCGATACAGTTGATTATCCAAATGTCAGCTGCATAGCATGTCATAATCCGCACAATCCTGATACTCTTTCTTACTTTAATTCCTCTACCAAATCTTATCAAGTAATGAGTTCATCAGATCAACTTTGTGGGCAGTGCCACGGCAATTTACGTTTTCCCGATACCGACCATTTAAGCTATAATATTAATAGCGGCACAGGTGGTGAGAATGTTTCTAATATTACATCCATGGGCGGTGTAAAATGTATAGACTGCCATATGTATAATACCGGAATAGATGGTTCCAATTCTGCCATGTATAAAGGACATACGTGGTCGGTTTTTGTTAAGGAACCAGATGGCAGCTATGATGCGTCATGCACTCAATGTCATTCAACGATGACAGCCGATTCTGCTATGGCACTTGTTCAACAGTGGAAGAATAACTTTCAAACTTTAGATTCAATTGCAGAAATAAAAGTTACTGCTGCAGCAAATTATTTGAAAAATAGTGCTGACTCGAGCAATTATGCAGAAGCTCAGTATAACATGACATATGCCGAATCCGATGAAAGCGGCGGAATTCATAATCATCTTTACAGCCAGGAATTACTTAACGACGCTATTAGCAAAGCGAATTTAATTGTAACGGGTATTGCTTCTGGCAATTTAAGCAAGATGCTCACATTTAATTTATCGCAGAATTACCCGAATCCGTTTAATCCGACTACGCAAATTAACTTCACAATTCCTAAAAGCGGTAATGTTACTTTAATTATATATGATATACTTGGTCGTGAAGTTTATTCACTGGTAAAAGGTTATAGAAACGCAGGTAATTATTCCGTTAATTTTAATGCGGATAACTTATCAAGTGGTATTTATTTCTATCAATTAAAGACCGGAAGTTTTACTTCCGTTAAAAAAATGATACTTATGAAGTAAACTAGAAAGAAATCAATTATAAAACTGCTGTAATGAGTTGTCTTAACGTTTTTAGTTTCTACCCTGTATTAATTATGTAATACTCTGTTGCAGCAGTTTTTTATTTATTAACTGAACTTACACAAAAAAATAGATTTGTCATTCCGAACTTGATTCGGAATCTCTTTTTTACGCAGTTTTTAGATGTTCAAACAAATTCAGCATGATATTTATAAGCTCTTGCGTAACTTCACTTATTAAGATGTACAAATATTTACCCCTTGCTTTAACTGCTGTGATTATTATTTTCATCTCAGTTTCATAAAGAGCTTCTAGTTTAATCTTATAAATTAGATTTATTTCACAAATGATTTTCTATTAAGATTGTAAGATTTCCGTAATTATTCTTACAATAGCTTTGTTTGTATAGTGCAAATATGAGGTTGATCAAAATAAAAATTCATTTTGTGATTAAGGCATAGTTTTTTACTAATTTTAAAATTCAGAATAATAGAAAGCCCCTTAAGGATTAATTATGAAGCTTATTTTCTTTTTCTTTTTTTTTATATCTGCACAATACATTTTAGGCCAAAATATATTTAAGGCAAAAATAACCGACACTAAAAGTGGTGAACCGCTTGTAGGCGTGAATGTTTACATACAGGAATTACATATTGGCGAAGCATCAAATAGTAACGGTAATGTCGTAATTAAAAATATTCCCAATGGCAGTTATGATATTAAGTTTAGTTATATTGGCTACAACTCTTACATCGTTAAAATAAATTTTCCCTTAATAAATCCGGATACTACTTTCAATATTTCACTTGAACAAAAAGCAGTTGAAGAAAACGTAGTGGAGGTTACATCCACACGAACTAGTAACCGAGTAGAGGATACTCCGATTCGTGTTGAGGTTTTAGGCTTAGATGAAGTGAAAGAAGAAACAGGAATTAAGCCCGGGAATATTTCCAAATTACTAGGTGAGACATCAGGTGTGCAAATACAGCAAACCTCAGCTACATCAGGCAATGTTGTTTTCAGAATACAGGGCTTGCCCGGAAGATATACCCAGCTATTGGAAGACGGCTTTCCGTTGTACGGCGGATTTTCTTCAGGGTTAAGTCTTTTGCAAATTCCTCCGCTTGATTTGCAGCAGGTGGAAGTTATTGAAGGTTCATCTTCTACTTTATACGGCGGCGGTGCAATTGCAGGCATTGTAAATCTTGTTACAAGAGTTCCGGAAGCAAAACCTGAATGGTCAGTACTTCTTAATCAAACACAAAAAGGTGAAAGCGATATTAGTTCCTTTTACACTGGCAGATCAAATAATATCGGAGTTACATTCCTAGCCAGCTACAGCAGGCAGAAAGCTGAAGATGTAAACGGCGACGGATTTACCGACATCCCGCAATTTGAACAGGCAAACTTTACACCGAAGCTGTTTTATTACATAAATAGTTCAACAACTTTAATGGGTGGGTTAAGCCTATCGTATGATGACCGGAAAGGCGGCGATATTTTCGCTATAAACAATGCACCAGATTCACTGCACAGCTATATTAACAGCAATAAATCTTCTAGAACTATTAGCTTATTAAAATTCACAAAAACTTTTTCTTCCGGAGGCTTACTGGTCTTTAAGAATAGCATAAGCAGCTTCAGCCACAACATATCTGTTAATTCTATTTTTTTTAAGGGAACTCAAGTCTCTAGTTTTTCGGAGTTGACATATAAATTAAGCAGCGATAATAATAATCTAGTACTTGGTGCAAATTTTAACACGGACAAATTTACCGAAGACAAGATTTATAATACTGTTCCGCTGAACTATAGCTATTATACAACCAGTTTATTCGGATTGGATAACTGGGACATCAATAAAGCTTTTACAATACAGTCCGGGCTTCGCATTGATTACCACAATAAATACAATTCATTCATTTTACCAAACATTGCCTTCCTTTACAGATTTACAAATAATTTCTTTATAAGGCTGGGCGGAGGTTACGGCTATACAATACCTTCTGCTTTTACGGATTTAGCCGAAGAACAAGCTTACAATAATGTTTATCCTATTGCCGATTATGTTAAACCGGAAAAATCATTAGGCGTTAATTTGGATTTTAATTATAACGCTGTTCTATCAGATGAAGTAAATCTTTCTTTAGACCAATCTTTTTACTATACAAGAGTTAATAACTCGCTTATCCCTCAGGCAGATTCTTTAAGTTTGGATAAAATATTTTATATAAATTCTTCTTCGCCTCTTGAATCAAAAGGAATAAACACAAATATCGAACTTTCTATAGACGACTTTGGAATTTTTATAGATTATACTTACACCAACGCTGATTATAAGTATCCTTCAGGGATACAGCATTTATTGCTTACACCTATAAATAAGTTAAATACTACTTTTACTTATGAAGTGGAAGATGATTGGAAAACCGGAGTTGAGGCTTTTTATACCGGGCAGCAGTACCTTGATAATAATACAAAATCACCGGCGTACTGGACAATAGGTGTAATGATAGAAAAAATTTTTGAACATTTCTCAATTGTAGGCAATGTAGAAAATCTATTTGATGTAAGGCAGACCAAATATGAAAGCATTGTTAATCCGCCTTATACAAATCCAACGTTCAAGCAGCTTTATGCACCGATTGACGGAGTGGTGGCGAATATTGAGTTAAAAATAAAAATGTAATTTTTAATTAAACTATAAATTGAATAAACCATACTCGTAAAAATTTAAGATTATTTATGAAAGTTCGTGAAAGTGGAATGCCGGAGGAAAAATATTGGGAATCATTTTTTGATGTCCAAAATATTTTTACAATACTTCAGTTAAATAATTCTGTTGAAGACTTAGCTGAGTTCGGCTCTGGTTACGGCACGTTTACAATTCCTGCAGCAAAAATAATTAAAGGCAAAGTGTTTGCATTCGATATTGAAGAAGAGATGATTAATCGTCTTACTCAAAGAGCTGAGGAAGAAAAATTATCAAACATAATTACACATAATATTGATTTTGTAAAAGAAGGCACGCAACTTAATAATAACTCGGTAGATTATGCTATGCTTTTTAACATTCTTCACGCAGAAAACCCCGTCGGGTTGTTGAAAGAAGCATATAGAATAATTAAACCAGGCGGTAAAGCGGGTATTATACACTGGATTTATTCTTCTGCCACACCAAGAGGCCCTTCAATGGAAATACGACCAAAGCCGGAACAATGTATGGAATGGATTAAATCAGCAGGATTCAAAATTGAAAGTGGTGTTATATCTTTACCGCCATACCATTACGGCATAGTGGGAATGAAAAGAACATAATTGCTTGGTTATATGTTTGCATGATTTATTTTATGCAGTCATTCTCAGCTATTCGGCAACACATTTAATTTAAAAATATCAACAAAAAAATATTAATTAGCTTTGTATAGCTATAACCAGTTGTGTGAATTAGATTGTAAGCCGTTGAAACGGCTATAATAAAGCACGTTTTTCATATTAACGGGCTGTCCATAAAGTAATGTTGTCATCACGAGTGAAGCGAAGTGATCTGAATTTTGAATTAAAAATAAAAGATCACTTCATCGTTTCACTCCTCGCAATGACTTCTACTCTACTTTTTGGACAGCCCCTTAATAAAATCACTCTTTTATTTAGTAACTGTTTCAACAGTTTTCTATGATTAATTTTTTATTCACACAAACAGGTAGCTATAATATAATTTAATACTCCAACTTTTATGTATGTAATTAATTTAAGTACATCCTATTTTTGATAAGTTAATTTTAAAAATAATTGCTAAGGAAAATCAATGGCTAGAATATTTATCACCGGATCAGCAGACGGACTTGGACTTCTGGCAGCAAAATTATTAGTAGAAAAAGGACATAATGTGGTGTTGCATGCGCGTAATGAACAGCGGGGAAGTTACGCTCTTGAAAAAGTTCCTGGCGCGGAAAAAGTATTAACGGGTGATCTTTCAAGCATTGAAGAAACGATAAATTTAGCAGATAAGGTAAATGCACTTGGAGTTTTCGATGCAGTAATTCATAATGCAGGAGTATATCATACTTCGGCAAGGGAGATATTCAATGTTAATACATTAGCGCCTTATATTCTTACCTGCTTAATAAAAAAACCCGCACGGCTGATTTATCTAAGTTCAGGAATGCATTTACAAGGTAGGTCAAAATTGGAAAGTTTTAAAAATGATATTAACAATATAACTTACTCCGATTCAAAGCTGCATGCAGTAATACTTAGCAAGGCAATAGCAAATATTTGGCATGATGTGTATTCCAATTCTGTCAATCCCGGTTGGGTTCCAACAAAGATGGGCGGCGCGGGTGCACCTGATAATCTGCAAATGGGATACGAGACACAAGTGTGGCTAGCAGTAAGCAATGATGAAAATGCAAAAGTATCGGGTCAGTATTTCTATCATCAAAAAGCAGCCATATGCAATCCAGAAGCTGATAATATAATACTTCAAGATAAATTTATGGCAATATGCAGAGATATAACGGGTATTTCATTAGTTAATAACTGAAGTTACGCAAAGAAATGAATTTGTCATTCCGAACTTGATTCAGAATCTCTTTTTTGCGCAGTCTTTATAAGGACTGTCCAAAAAGTAATTTTATCATCACGAGTGGAGCGAAGTGATCTGAATTTTGAATTAAAAACAAAAGATTGCTTCGTCGTTTCACTCCTCGCAATGACTTCTACTCTACTTTTTGGACAGCCCCTGACATTTATAAGCTCTTGCATAATTTCAATTAATAATAAAAGTTAAAAATTACTGAGATTTATAAATTACATAAAGCAGCAAGTTTTTATTCGCTTCATTATTAGTTCCCATAAATATTATTTTAACAGTATTGTGTCGCTCTTTATGATGTAAATAGTTAAGTTATTCTTTATAGCTAGCTATATCAGAAGATTTGGTCAAAACTAAAACCTGTTCAATCTTCTGAGGGCTTATTCAATTCATATCTCCAAAACAGTTTGTAAATAATATTTTTTCTTATTTCAAATATATTGGGTACAGCAACGAAAAATTCCTTGTTTTAAGAGATTAGAAATTTCTATAATATTTTTATTCATAATATTTAACTTTATACAAAATTTTCTTATAATAAATTTATGAATATCAATTATATTATAAATGTATAGCTATTTAGGGGAGTAATTCAAAATGCACTTACTAAATATTTCAAAATCAAATCTAAACTTCATTTTGAAATATCTGTTTGAACTATTCTATAAATATTTAATTTTATTTACGTTCTTTAATTTAGATGTCAATTAAATAAATATATTATAATTATGAGACGTTATTTTTAGAGGGAATTAGATGAAAAGGGTGTGCTTGCTTAAGAAGACCAACGAATGAAAAGAAATTAAAAATATAAAACTCAAAAGTTTGTTTTAAAACAGCAATCCCGCCATAGGCGGGACTACTGTAAATGTTTTCACAACGGTAATCCTTATTGTGATTTGCTTCAGAATTTCTTTGAGAAATATATAAAATATTTTTTAAAATACAAAAGGTAAATAAGATGAAAAAAATTTTGGGACTAGATTTGGGGGTTTCTTCAATTGGATGGGCACTAATTGATGAAGAAGAAAATAAAATTTTAGGAATGGGCAGCAGAATAATTCCGCTGACTACTGATGATAAAGATGAATTTACCAAAGGAAATGCAATTTCAAAAAACCAAAAGAGGACAACCAAAAGGACGCAAAGAAAAGGTTACGATCGTTATCAGCTAAGACGGCAAAATCTTATTTCCATACTTAAACAGAATGATATGCTGCCGGATGTTGATTTAATAAAGCTGAATAAGCTTGAATTATGGAAAATGAGAAGTGATGCTGTTAATAAACAATTATCGCATAAAGAAATTGGAAGAGTGCTATTGCATTTAAATCAAAAAAGGGGCTATAAAAGCAGTAGAAGCGAAGCCAATCTTGATAAAAAAGATACTGAATATGTTGCCGCTGTAAAAAGCAGATATGAGAAATTAAAAGAACTAGGAAAAACAATAGGACAAAAATTCTATGAGGAATTAGTTAATGATGAACATTACAGAATAAAAGAACAAGTATTTCCCCGCGAAGCTTATGAAGAAGAATTCAATATAATTTTAAAAAACCAGCAGAATTATTATCCTGAGACATTAACAGATGATCTAATTAGAAAAATTAGAGATGAAATAATTTATTATCAGAGAAGACTGAAATCCCAAAAAAGCCTGGTTTCCGTTTGTGAATTTGAAGGATTTTGGACAACTATTAAAATTAATGAACTAGAAAAAGAACTATTCATAGGTCCCAAAGTAGCACCTAAAAGCTCACCATTATTCCAGGTTGGTAAAATCTGGGAAATGATAAATAACATTTCATTAAAAAAGAAAACAGGCGAGCAAATAGAAATATCTTTGGGAAAAAAGGAAAAGATATTTGAATACATGGATACTCATGAAAAATTAAGTTATGCCGAGTTATTGAAAATACTTGAATTAAAGAAAGATGAAGTTTACGGCAATAAACAACTTGCAAATGGTCTGCAGGGTAACAAAGTTAAAGTCGATATGATGAATTGTTTTGATGAGTTAACACAATATGAAAATCTTTTTAAACTCGAAATTGAAATAGAAGAAAAAGGCGAAGAAGGATATCTTATAGATAAAGAAAGTGGTGAAATAATTAATTCTAAACAGAGAAAGATAGTTTTGCCAAATGTTGAAGAACAACCATACTACAAACTTTGGCATACAGTTTATTCAATATCCGATAAAGAAGAATGTAAAAATGCGTTAATTAAAAATTTTAAAATCCCCGAAAATGTAGCATTAAAGTTAGCATCAATAGATTTTACCAAGCAGGGATTCGGAAATAAATCGCATCGAGCAATTAGAAAAATTCTTCCTTTCCTAATGGAAGGTGATGTTTACAGCGATGCATGTTCTTATGCCGGATATAACCATTCTAATTCCTTAACAAAACAAGAAAACTATGAAAGAAAATTATTGGATAAGTTAAAGCCGATAGAGAAAAATAGTTTAAGGCAACCAGTAGTTGAAAAGATACTTAACCAAATGGTGAACATAGTAAATACAATTATAGGTAGATATGGCAAACCGGAAGAAATAAGAATTGAACTTGCCAGAGAATTAAAACAGAGTAAGGAAGAAAGAAATAATATTTATAATATTATCAATGCAAATGAAACTATAAATAAAGAAATTAGTAACAGGCTAACAGAATTAGGTATTGCTATTACTCGAAAAAATATTGATAAATATAAATTTATATTCCCAATACGGACTGTAATCAATAAAGAAGGTAAAGTAGACTCACCAAAGTTGAAAAATGCTGTCGTATTTAATCAATGTATTTATTGCGGTCAAAGTTTTAGTTTAGGGGAAGCATTACTTGGAAATGAATTCGATGTCGACCACATTATTCCTCAATCACTATTATATGACAATTCAAATTTAAATAAAGTTTTAGTGCACAGAAGATGCAATTCATCTAAACTTGATAAAACAGCTTTTTACTATATTAGATCCCAGGGTAACGATAAATTAAATGAGTATCTGGATCGATTACATATTTGGTATCAGAAAGGGATACTAACTTATGGAAAACTTGAAAGATTAAAAGTTTCACATGAAGATTATCTAGAAAGGAAAAGGAAGAAAAAAACTAATAAAGGCGATATTAATTTGTGGGAGAATTTCATTGATAGGCAATTACGTCAAACTCAATACATTTCAAGAAAAGCAAGGGAAATATTGCAAAGTATTTGCTATAATGTATGGGCAACAAGCGGAAGTGTAACATCGGAATTAAGGCACATTTGGGGATGGGATGAAGTATTGATGAACATACAACTGCCTAAATACCGAGAACTCGGATTAACGGAAACAATTGAAATTAATAATGATGGAAGTGTTGATAAAAAAGAAATTATTAAGGATTGGTCAAAACGAGACGACCACAGGCATCATGCTATAGATGCACTTACTATTGCTTGTACTAAGCAGGGATACATTCAAAGATTCAACAGACTTAACAGCAGCAAGGTACGCAATGACATTATGAAAGAGATTGAGTCTGCTAAATATAATTTTGATAAGCGAAAAAATTTATTGGAAAACTATATATTATCAGTTAAACCTTTTACTACTAAAGAAGTAGAAAAAGAAGCAGAAAAAATTTTAGTTTCTTTTAAGCCCGGTAAAAAGGTAGCATCAATAGGTAAAAGGAAAATTAAAAAGAATGGTAAAAAAACAATAGCCCAAACTGGAATAATAATACCGAGAGGTTCTCTAAGTGAAGAAAGTGTTTATGGTAAAATAAAAACCATAGAAAAAGAAAAACCGGTGAAATATCTTTTTGAAAATCCCGAACTAATTTTTAAGCCTTACATAAAAAATCTTGTTGATGAAAGACTCAATTTATTTAATAATGATGTTAAGAAAGCAGCCGCCTCTCTAAAGAAAGAACCTATATTTTTAGATAAAGACAAAACAAAAATTCTGGAATACGGCACATGTTATAAAGAAGAAATTGTTATTAAATATCCTCTTGGTGCTGGACAAGGTATGTTGTTTGATGGTAAAGAAAATGAAGAAAAAGCACTTAGGGTTCTTAGTTACGTAATTGATAAAACCGTAAAAGAAAAGATTAAAAATAGATTATATGATAAAGACGGAAACTATGTAAAAACAAAAGAGGCATTTAAAGATTTGGAAAACAACCCCGTTTGGTACAACGAAGAATTAAAAATTCCCATAAAAACAGTTAGATGTTTTACAGGTCTTTCCGCTGTAGAACCCGTTAAGAGGAATGAAAGTGGAAAGGAAATTGGTTTTGTAAAACCGGGCAACAATCATCACCTTGCAATTTATTTAGATGAGCAAGGCAATAAACAATTAAGTATTTGCTCATTCTGGCATGCAGTAGAAAGAAAGAAATATGGTATTCCAATCATTATAAAAAATCCGGTTGAAGTAATTGATAAAATTCTTTCGGACGAAGATAAATACCCTGAAAGTTTTCTCGAAAAGTTGCCGAATAGTAAATGGATATACGTTGAAAGTTTTCAGCAAAATGAAATGTTTATACTTGGAATGAATGATGAGATGTATGAGGAAGTGGCTTCTAATAATGATTACAAATCAATAAGTAATTATTTATACCGCGTTCAAAAAATATTTTATAATGGAAAGCAAATGGAAATATTTTTCCGTCATCATTTGGAAACACAACTTAATGACGATAATAATTCAAGAGCTAGTAAAAGATTTTATCAAGTACAAAGTTTAGTGTCATTAGAATTATTAAATCCACACAAGATTAAATTAAATCATTTAGGAGAAATTGTCTCGGCAACTTAAAACCGGCGGTGTGAAAATTTTGAATCAATATTATTAGCCCATAGATTAATCTATGGGCTAATAAAATGAATCAATTAAATAAATTAATCGTTTTAACGATTCATAAATAATATTAACCTACATGATTAAACGAACATTATATTTCGGCAACCCGGCATACCTTAGTAAAAGGGATGACCAACTAATAATAAAATTACCCGGCAACGGAAACGATAAATCTGATGCTGAAGATGACCCGCCAGATGAACCAGATAAAAATGAAAGATATAAAAACAGATCAAATCAAAACTCCGCACCTATTGAAGATATTGGAATAATAATTCTAGATTCCAGTCAAATAACGATTACACAAGGCTTACTCTCTTCCTTGCTCGAAAATAATACTGCAGTTGTTTCATGCGATAACTCCCATTTACCTGTTGGATTATTTTTACCACTTTCGGTCAACCAAATTCAAAGTGAAAGATTTCAAGAACAAATTGAAAGTTCCATTCCGCTAAGAAAACAGCTATGGCAGCAAACCATATCTGCTAAAATTAGAAACCAGGCATGGCTTTTAAATTACAAAAAAGTAAATGTAATTAATATGTTAAAGTGGGCTAAAGATGTCCGCTCCGGCGATCCAGATAATTTTGAAGGAAGAGCTGCTGCATATTACTGGCAAAATATTTTTCCGCCAGAACTTGAATTTAAACGGGATAGATACGGACTGCCGCCGAATAACCTGTTGAATTACGGATATGCAGTATTAAGAGCAATTGTTGCGCGCTCGCTTGTCGCTTCGGGCTTATTGCCTACGCTCGGTATTCATCATCATAATAAATATAATGCTTATTGTCTCGCTGATGATATTATGGAGCCGTTCCGCCCCTATGTAGATAAAATTGTTTATGAGATTATAGATAACGGTGAGGACTTTGAGGTTTTAAATACCTCAATAAAAAAACAATTGCTCGAAATACCCGTAATTGAAATAATAATAGAAGGTGAACGAAGTCCCTTGATGGTAGGCGTGCAAAGGACAACAGCATCATTGGCAAAATGTTTTGCGGGTGAATCGAGAAAAATTTTGTACCCGGATATGTATACATAATTATTATTATCCCATAAATTTATTTATGGAATAATTCGCCAGATTGCAAAAATCATTTTTATTAGCCCATAGATTTATCTATGGGGCGATAATTAAAACGATACAAAATTAATAACCGTTTTAACGGTTTAAATTTTAATTCGGAGGTTAATATGTCCCATTCAATAACAAAGATTTGGATTCACGGAATATACAGCACAAAAGACCGCATGGAATTGATTGGTAAAGAATTTGAAAAAATTTTATATGATCACATCCGCGATAATTTAATCTCACAATTTCATTGTTTTGTAAAAGCAGTAAACGGCACACCGGATCATATTCATATTTTATTTTTATTGAATCACAATTTTTCTATTCAAGAAATATTTCATTCTATAAAAGGCGAATCATCGCATTGGATAAATCAAAATAATTTTATTAAAACAAAGTTCGATTGGCAAATCGGTTACGGCGCATTTTCAATCGGGGAATCGCATGTTTATGAAGTTGAGAAATATATACAAACCCAAAAGATACATCATAAAAAATATTCATATACAGATGAGTACAATTTATTTATAAAAAGATATAATATAAATAAGGTAAACCGTTAAAACGGTTGTGTAACAATTTTAAATGTTTATTATTAGCCCATAATTATTAGCCAATAGATTAATCTATGGGCTAATAATATTATCGATATAATTTACAACGGTTTCAACCGTTTCCAATTATAAATAGAAATTTATGCGATTCAACGAATACCGCATTATGTGGATATTAGTATTTTTCGATTTGCCAACGGAAACCGCGAAGGAAAAGAAGGCATATACACATTTTAGAAAAGAGCTGATGCGCGATGGATTTTCCATGTTCCAGTTTTCAATTTATGTACGGCATTGCTCAAGCCGTGAAAATAAAAACGTACATGTAAAACGGATAAAAAGTATTCTACCCGAAAAGGGTCACGTAGGTATATTAAGCGTTACAGATAAACAATTCGGTATGATGGAAATTTTTTATGGTAACAAAAAGGAGGATAGCGGTTTTATAGAACCGCATCAACTTGAATTATTTTAGAATATTTCCCCGCATTTCATATCAAAAATTATAAACCTATAAATTATTAGGGGGCTGTCCCAAAAGTAGAGTAGAAGTCATTGCGAGGAGTGAAACGACGAAGCAATCTTTTGTTTTTAATTCAAAATTCAGATCACTTCGCTTCTCTCGTGATGACAACATTACTTTTTGGACACCCCCTAATATGGTATAATTTCTCAAACAATATTTTTTTAATCCAATTTAAGGACGTAAGTCCTTTGTTTTCAATGAAATATTAAAGGGTATGTTGTCTTTAATATTGTCAAAGAAAATTCTGAAAGCAAATCACAACATAAGCAAGCAAAGAAAATTCAACAATGAAGTTGTCTTTAATATTGTCAAAGAAAATTCTGAAAGCAAATCACAACTACCCGAATTGCTTTTATCTTCGGGCTGTTGTTGTCTTTAATATTGTCAAAGAAAATTCTGAAAGCAAATCACAACAGAGAAATAATATCCTCGCTGCCGGAGGATGTTGTCTTTAATATTGTCAAAGAAAATTCTGAAAGCAAATCACAACTTACCGTGAAATGGAACTAGCAGCACTGTGGTTGTCTTTAATATTGTCAAAGAAAATTCTGAAAGCAAATCACAAC
>JAKALM010000026.1 GCA_021824145.1 Bacteroidota bacterium | reverse complement strand
GGGGATTGTTTTTAAGAATTTAATAAATCTGTCCAAAACGGATAATAGGCAAAGCTTTTTCTCTCTTTCTAATTTATTTTGGACAGCAATGTTTATTATTAATGAATTGATTTTAAAAAAACAATTAGTTACACTTACTGTAACAATTAAATTTTTTATGTCAGCATCAACAAAATTATCCACAGCAGTAAAAGCGATTTGTTACCTTGCAAATTCGTATCCAATACCAAAAACAAGTGCACAAATTTCTAATTATACAGGAATTAATGCCTCAAAACTTAGAAAAATATTATCAATGCTTGTTAAAAATAAAATTGTTGAAAGCACTTATGGTGTGACAGGTGGTTTTATCTTGAATAAAAATCCTCAAAAGTTGCACCTTCAAGAAATTTATTGTGCAATAGAAGATAGGAAAGCATTCCATCTACATATATCAAAATCAGTAAATGAGAAATTTAATGAGTCTGTAAAATTAAATAATTATTTTTTAGAATTATTTTCAGATATTCAAATTGATATTGAAAATAAAATGAAAAAAATAAGCATACAATCAATAATCAATAAAGTAAAGTCAAATTAAAGGAGAAAATATGGAATTTCTTCAAAAATTAGGAATACAAAAAGAAAATTTTGGAGCAAGTACTGGTGTCAATTGGATCGAGTCTAAAAATCAAGGTGAATTAAAAATTTATTCTCCAACAAATGGTGAATATATTGCTTCGGTGTATCAAGCATCCGAATCTGATTACGACAAAGTTGTAAAAATTGCTGAAGAAGCATTTAAAGTTTGGAAAAAAGTTCCTGCACCTAAAAGGGGCGAAATAGTTAGACAAATTGGCTTAAAGCTTCGAGAATATAAACCATATCTTGGTAAACTTGTTTCTTATGAAATGGGAAAATCACTTCAAGAAGGTTTAGGCGAAGTGCAGGAAATGATTGATATATGTGATTTTGCGGTTGGTCAATCACGTCAATTATACGGCTATACAATGGTTTCAGAGAGACCAAATCATAGGATGTATGATCAGTATCATCCATTAGGAATAGTCGGAACAATTTCTGCTTTTAATTTTCCAGTTGCTGTATTTTCATGGAATGCAATGATAGCTGCAGTTTGCGGAGATGTAAATTTATGGAAACCATCTTCAAAAGTTCCACTATCTGCAATTGCAACTCAAAAAATTATTGCTCAGGTTATTAAAGAAAATAACTTGCCAGAGGGAATTTTTTCATTAATTATTGGAAAGGGAGCAACAGTTGGTGAAAAATTATTAAATGATAAAAGGATTCCATTAATTTCTTTAACTGGTTCCACAAAAGTTGGTCAGCATGCTGGTGAAATAATCTCTAAACGGTTTGGTAAAGCAATTTTAGAATTAGGCGGGAACAACGCAATAATAATTACTCCGAATGCAAATTTAAAATTAGCATTGCCTGCAATTGTATTTGGAGCAGTAGGAACTTGTGGACAAAGATGTACATCAACAAGAAGACTCATTATTCATGAATCAATTTATGATAAAGTAAAAGAATCAATTACAAAAGCATACAAAGGATTAAAAATCGGAGATCCTTTGAACGAAAATAATCATGTGGGCCCATTGATTGATAAAAGTGCCGTTGAAATGTTTACTAATGCTCTAAATGAAGTAAAAAGAGAAGGCGGTAAGATTATTTTTGGAGGAGAAACATTAGAAGGAAAAGGATATGAGTCCGGCTGTTATGTTAATCCCGCAATTGCCGAAGTAGAAAATCATTATAAGATAGTTCAAGAAGAAACATTTGCACCTATTTTATATTTAATTAAATATTCTGGTGATGTAACAAATGCAATTAAACTTCATAATGGTGTTGTTCAAGGACTTTCATCATCAATATTCACTGATAATTTAAAAGAAGCTGAATTGTTTTTATCAGCTGAAGGTTCTGATTGCGGAATTGCTAATGTTAATATTGGAACTTCTGGAGCTGAAATTGGTGGTGCATTTGGAGGTGAAAAAGAAACTGGCGGCGGTAGAGAGTCAGGATCTGATGCATGGAAAGCTTATATGCGTAGGCAAACAAATACCATAAATTACGGAAACGAATTGCCGCTTGCTCAAGGAATTAAGTTCGAGATCTAATTGTCCATTTTAACGCTCCTTTTTATATACAAAAGGGGCGTTAAATTATTATAAATCAACAAATTTTATATTTATCTTCCTTTTCTAATTTTTAATCCCAAATTGATATTTATCTCATTTTAGTCCTAAGCTGATTTTAATAGATTGTTCCGTATTCTAAATTTTACGATATTCAAATGGTATAAATTTTGTTTTAGCTTACCTATCTGATGAGAGAGAATAATTTGAAATCATTAAATTTAGACTCATTTATATCAAGAGAAACTGATATTGAAAAAAATCAGTATAGAATTTTATCTGGCTTGAAAGAATTCCGGTTAGAGTTTAATACTAATAAACTTTATCCATCTCTATCTGAATTAGTTTATTTATCATCTCAGCTTGAAGAAATTACAGATCGAAGGGGAAATTTAAGTATTCCATTGCCTAAAGGAATTAAAGGTAAAAAACATGATAAAAATGTTTTTATTGAAATGGTGGAACAGCAAAATACACAAAAAGATTATTTGATTGACTTGATAAATTGGACTTTACCTTTAATTAAAGATCTTATTGAAGAAGCCTATATTTTATATAATTATGTTGAAAAAAATATGGAAATTATAGAAGTAGGAATAAAACCAATTTTTAGAAACGAAGGTTTTCTTTTAGTTCCGAATAATTCTCAAAAAGTTTTAAATATATATCGATATCAAAGTTCTATATATTCCTCTGATGTGCGGCCATTTCAAACATTAAAAACGAATTTCATTCAAAATTCTAAACCATTAAATTTTTCTGGGGCAGAGGAATTTGTTAAACTAGAATTAATTAAAAAATTTTCTGAAAAACCAAGCATTGCAACTTATCTTTGTAATACAGAACTTGATTTTCCGTTTGAAGAAACAATATTCCCTATAGCAAAAAGAAAATTATTAGATTATTTATCTTCATAAAAAAGGCCAAGTTTTACTTGACCTTTTCCTCATCCAAAATTAATAATTTGTTTATCCAACAATTGAAATATAATCTGCCATAATATGTCCAGTTTCGTTTAGTTCTGGATCGCTCTTCTGATCATCATCGGCAGAAGGAAGTTCTCCTTTTTTGAGTAATTTTAATCCAAGGCTTTTCCTTAATTCATTTTCTCTTTCAAACCTTCTTTGCTCTTGTTCATCGTATTCTTTTTTTCTAATCGCTTCGTTTAACGAAATAAACTTTTTATTGTGTGCGTTTTTATATTCATTAACTTCGTCTATATATGAATTCCATTCAGCATCATTAGCTTTTATTCTTTCCTCATGTTTTTTTAGTAATTCAGGAACATATTTTTTTATATTGCCAAATGGGATAAAATCTGTTGATTTAATTTGATCCCAAGGCAGCGAACTTGGTTCAGAACTTTCGCCAAATTCCTTTGGATCAATAGCAGAAGGGAATTGAATATCTGGCATTACACCAAGATGTTGAGTACTTTCTCCGTTTATTCGATAGAATTTAGCAATAGTTAATTTTATCTGCCCAAGTTTTTGCCCAGAGTTTGGCATAACTCTATTAAGATCGATTAGGTTTTGAACAGTACCTTTACCATAGGTTTCTTCTCCAATAATTAAACCTCTACCATAATCTTGAATAGCAGCTGAAAATATTTCTGAAGCCGAAGCGCTGAATCTATTAACAAGAATAAATAGAGGGCCGCTATAATCAATTGAACTGTCAGGATCATCTTCAACTCTTATGCTGCCATCAGAACTTTTAATTTGAACAACGGGTCCTTCTTTAATAAATAATCCAGTTAATTTAATAGCTTCTTCAAGTGAACCGCCGCCATTATTTCTTAAGTCAATTATTATCCCTTGAACCTTTTCTTTTTTAAGATTGTCCAACAAAATTTTTACATCTCGAGTTGTGCTCTTATAGTTTTTCTCTCCTCGCTGTTCAGCTTCAAAATCGCTATAGAATGCTGGGATAGTAATTACACCAAATTTATAATCTTTATTATCATTTTTAATATTTAAAATTTTATCTTTTGCAGATTGTTCTTCAAGTTTAATTTCATCTCTAACCAATGTTATTTCTTTAGGCGGCGAATTTGCACCTTCGGCAGCAGGAATTATTTGTAATCGAACTATGCTTCCTTTTGGGCCTCTAATTAATTGTACTACATCAGTTATTCGCCAGCCAATAACATCAACAAACTCTCCAGTTTTACCCTGAGCAACACCAATTATTTTATCACCTTTGTGTAAAAGCTTACTTTTAAAAGCCGGACCGCCAGCAATTATATCGGCAACTTTTGTATATTCATCTTCTGTTTGAAGTTGAGCTCCAATTCCGGTTAAAGTTCTGCTCATATCAATTTTAAAATTGTCAGATGTTATCGGAGACATATAATTGGTATGTGGATCGAGAGATTCAGTGAATGAATTTTCAAATAACTGGAATACATCTTCATCACTATATTGCATTATTGATTTTCGCAAATTTTCATATCTTTTTGACAGCGTTGTTTTAATATCATCCCATTTCTTTCCAGTTAAAAGTAAATTTAATGCATCATTCTTAACTTTTTTTCTCCAAAGGTCATTCATCTCAGTTGTATCTTTTGGCCAAGGAGCGTCTTCTCGATTTATTTGAAAATCTTCATCCTTGTTAAAATCGAATCCTTTATTTAATATTCTTTCAGAATAATTTAGTCTTTCATTAACTCTTTCTTTAAATACGTTAAAGATTTTAAATGGGGGAGTTAAGTTTCCATCTTTAATATCATTATCTAATTGATATCTATATTGATCAAAGTTTGCAATATCGTCTGCATAAAAATAGCTTTTATTATTATCCAAAGATTTTAAATATCTGTTGAATATTACATTCGATAAAGAATCATCTAATTTGAATTTTCTATAATGATATCTTTGAAGAATTGTTGTAATCATCTCATCTTCTGTCGACATATATTTAAGCGGATGCAATACTGCAGTGGTATCCGAATTATCAAATAAAAAATTCTTGTACTTTAAAGTACGTGCAAGAAAAATATTAGCCGCAATAATAATTAAGACTAATACGAATATTTTCTTCATAATGTCTCTCGTATGTTGTGTCATCAGTAATTTTTTTTAATGAAATACTCTAGCTAATTTAAGTATAGCTTATTTTAGTATAAATTGTTAATAAATATTTTTTTAAGTTAGCCAAATGGAATTATTATTTATACTGAAATATCTAAAATAATTAGATGTAATAAAAATCATTTTGTTCCCCCTTTTAAATATTTTTCTAAGTGTTGGAAATATGAAAATACCATATAGCATTAAAATAGCAGTCATCTTTTTTTTATCGACAATTCTTTATGGACAAGAATTAAGAAAAAATAAATATGGATTGATAGTAATAGATAATCCTAAAATTTACTATAATTTAGCTGCTAAGGATAGCAGTAATATTTTAGTTGACTTACAAAAATTTATTCCTTCTATTAAATTAGATATTAGATATTCTACAAAAAATAATTTTTTAGGCGAGCCAGTCTATAAATCCGCT
The DNA here is from genome assembly GCA_021824145.1 of Bacteroidota bacterium. Lineage (GTDB taxonomy): Bacteria > Bacteroidota > Ignavibacteria > Ignavibacteriales > Ignavibacteriaceae > FEN-1297. Next base: position 19,107 of record JAKALM010000026.1, on the reverse strand, counting down.
AGAGCATTTTTAAGACTTCCAGCTGCAATTGCATTAAAAAAAGTACAACATGAATTAAATCTAATTGGATTAGGATTAAAAATATTTGATGGCTATCGACCTTATTCAGCTACAGTAATATTTTATAATAAAGTAAAAGATACAATCTATGCAGCTTCTGCATATACTGGTTCAAGGCATAATCGCGGTTGTGCAGTCGATCTTACTTTGATTTCTCTAAAAACTAGAAAACCTTTAGATATGCCAACAGATTTTGATTCATTCGATATAAAAGCACATTCTGATTATTTAAAATTGCCGCCGAATGTAATAAAAAATCGTGACTTGCTAATTGGTATAATGGCAAAATATGGATTTATCAATTTAGACAGCGAATGGTGGCATTATGATTTTAAAGATTGGAAAAAATTTGATCTTATGGATTTAAGTTTCGATCAATTAGATAAAATTGATAGTGAGGTTTATCCAAATAAATAAACCTCACCAACATAAATTTAATCAGAGCAATTTATATGCTTTGTTGAAAACTTCTTCTGCGTGTGCTTCAATATTTTTTACATGAATTATATCAGTGATTTTCCCTTTTTTATCAACAATAAAAGTTATACGATTATCAAAGCCTTTATCGTTGTATACTCCATATTTTTCTGAAACTTTTTTATTTGCATCTGAAAGAAGAGGGAAGTTCAGCTTATATTCTTTTATAAACTTTTTAATATCTGATTTGTCATCAACGCTTATCCCTAATACTTGAATTTTATTCTTTTTGAATTTATTCCAAGTATCGCGAATTCCGCATGCTTCTTTTGTGCAGCCTGGGGTTCCAGCTTTAGGATAGAAGTAAACTACTACTGGCGATTTCCCTTTATATTTTGAAAGCGTATACCAATGTCCATATGCATCCGAAAGAGTAAAATTTGGTGCTGACATTCCGACTTTTAATTCTTCTTTTTTTATTTCGTTCTTTTGAGCAAAAGAATTTGAAATAAAAAAGAGAAAAGGAAATAACAATACTAAATACATTAAGTTTTTCATACCCACCTCGATTTTTTTTGTTTAATTGTATGGAACTAATTTCCGCTTTTAGTCCCATATTATTTTATTAATCTTTTTCTACACTTCTTGCAAAAATATAATCAACATTCTTTAACATCTTTTTACTTTCAAAGATCTCTTTTAGATCTTCATCAGTTAAATATTGCATAACTTCAGAAGAATTTTTCAATTCGCTATAAAGATCTTTTGATTTATCTGCCCAAACATTCATTGCTGCATTTTGAACAATTTTATACGCATCTTCTCGAGAGGTTCCTTTATTCACAAGTTTCAAAAGAACGGTTTGTGAATAAACTAAACCTCTTGTTAAATTCAAATTTTTAATCATATTGTCTGGATAGATCAATAAATTTTTAATTAATTTAGTTGCTAAATCAAGCATGTAATCCAATCCAATGCAGCTATCTGGAACAACAATTCTTTCAACTGAAGAATGTGAAATATCTCTTTCATGCCAAAGTGCAACATCTTCTATAGAAGCCATAGCATTAGCTCTAAGCACTCTAGCTAAACCTGCAATTCTTTCACTTACAATTGGATTTCTTTTATGCGGCATAGCAGATGAACCTTTTTGTCCTTTAGAAAAATATTCTTCAGCTTCTAAAACTTCAGTTCGTTGCAAATGTCTAATTTCAATGGCAATTTTTTCAAGAGTTGCGGCAATTAAAGCAAGAGTAGTTAAAAATTCTGCGTGGCGGTCTCGCTGAATAATTTGAGTAGACACTGGCGCTGGTGTTAAACCCATTTTTTCGCAAACATATTCTTCAACTTTTGGTGATAAATGTTCAAACGTACCAACAGCACCGGAAATTTGGCCAACACTTATTGTTTTAATTGCATTTTGAAGTCTAGTAATATTTCTTTTGGTTTCTTCATACCAAAGCGCAAATTTCAATCCCATTGTTGTTGGTTCAGCATGAATTCCATGAGATCTTCCAACGCATAGAGTATTTTTATGTTCTATGGCTCTGTCTTTCAAAATCTGTTTTAAATCAAATAATCTTTTTAATAAAAGTTCTCCTGCAGTTTTCATTTGAAAGGAAAGTGTTGTATCCAAAATATCAGAAGAAGTCATTCCATAATGAATATGACGAGACTCAGGGCCAACATACTCCGCTACATTCGTTAAGAAAGCAATAACATCATGTTTTGTAGTTTCTTCAATTTCTAAAATTTTTTTAACATCAAAATTAGCTTTTTGTTTTATGATCTCAACATCCTTTTGGGGAATTTCACCAAGTTCGCTTCTAGCTTCACAAGCGAGTATTTCAATCTTAAGCCAAGTATTAAATTTAAACTCATCCTGCCAAATTTTTCCCATTTCGGGAAGGGTATATCTTTCAATCATGAAGTTTTCTCCAACAACATTTGTTTGGTTATGATTTTATTATCTCGTAATAATTTAATTGTAATTGTCTGTCCGGTTGTAAACTGCTGAAATACTCCAATGAGCGTTTGTTCATCGTTTATAAGATAATCATCAATCTGAAGTATGATGTCGCCTTCTTTAATTCCAGCCGCTTTTGCTGGTGAATTAGGCAGAACTTGTGTAACAATAACACCCCGTGTACTTTTAAGATTATAGTATTTTGCAATTCCATCGTTTATTGATTGAATTCTTAATCCAATATTAAAATCGCGATCAATTTTCCCTTTATCTTTTAATTGAGTGATAACTCTTTTTATTTTATTTATAGGGATTGCAAATCCCAAACCGATATTTCCTTGAACACCACCTGCAGTGTATATAAGAGTATTCATTCCAATAACTTCACCTAAACTGTTTACAAGAGGACCACCGCTGTTGCCTCCATTAATTGCAGCATCAGTCTGAAGCATGTTTAAGTAATATCTGTTATTCAATGGTTCAAGGTTCATTCCGCTTGAACTAATTACGCCAACAGTAACAGTCGGTTTATCATTTAAACTAAAAAGTCCAAATGGATTTCCGAATGCAATTACCCATTCACCAATCATTACGTCATCAGAATTTCCAAGAGTAACATAGGGAAGATTTGTATCGTTAATTTTTAACAAACAAATATCAGTTGAATGATCTGTGCCTACAATTTTTGCTTTATATTCTTTTCCATTTGTTAAAGTAACTGTAATTTCAGATGCATTACCAGCAACATGATCGTTAGTAACAATATAACCATCCGGCGATATAATAAAACCGGACCCAAGTTCTTTTACTTTTTGATTGAAATTTCCTTGGTCTCCAAAAAATTGTCTAAAAAATGGATCATTGAAAAAAGAGCTAAATGGACTATTGTATTGCTGAATTTCAGTTACATTTATTCCAACAACGGCAGGACTTACTTTTTTAACTGTTTCCGTAATTGCAGTTTTTCTACTATTATTTATATCATCATCAACCTGAGATTTCTGAGATGATGATAAAGAATTATGATTATTACTTGCATCAAAATATAATGGTGAATTACTTCTAGTTTGAGTTAGAATCAAAACAGATCCTGATAAAATTAAAACAATAAGCAGAATAATTTTATATCTTTTCTTGTTCATCTTTTTTCCTTTGTCTTATGATTTCTGATTAATTCATTTAAAGGATCAATATGTTTAATAAAAATTATTATCAATAAAGCTATAGAGAAAAATAATACAGTTGAAATTGAATCGGCGTGAGGAAAAGAATATCTTAAAATCATATTGTGGGATATTGAAACTATAATCAGTGAAAGGACAGTTGATATTAAATTGGATAAAATTATTTCTTTATTTAAAAAGTAAGATATACTCCAAAATAATATCCAAATAATAGGAAGAACTGGGAAAATCAAAATTGTTCCTCCAAAGGAAGTTGCTAAACCTCTTCCGCCTTTAAAATTTAACCAAGGATTAAAACAGTGACTTAAAACTGCAAACATTAAAGAAATAGCAGGTAATGTAAAATCTCCATGGAAAATTAAAATCACTAAATAAACACTCAACAAACCTTTTAGAGCATCAATAATTAGAACAAGAAATCCAATAATTTTTGAATTGGAAACTTCATAGGAATTCATTGCGCCTACATTTCCAGTTCCATATTGAGTAATATCAATTCCATTATTTATTTTTAAAATTAGATAAGCAGTTGGAATGGAACCTAGAAAATAACCAATGATAATGCTGAATAAATAATTCATTTTTGGTTTAAATAATTATTTGATTAAACTAATTTAAGTAATTTTTCGTTTATTGATTATAAGAATTTAGCTTTTTAGACGTATTAAAATTTTATTTGCTCAATTTTAATTAAAAAACTTTAAAAGAATTTAAATATTAAGAAGTTAAATGAGGGAATTTATAGAGGCGCCGGTCGGATTCGAACCGACGAATAAAGGTTTTGCAGACCTTCGCCTTGAGCCACTTGGCTACAGCGCCATTATTTAGAACTGAAAAATAAAATCCACTTTCGTGGATTCTGTATTGTGCTGGATTTGAGCGGGAAACGGGACTCGAACCCGCGACATCAACCTTGGCAAGGTTGCGCTCTACCAACTGAGCTATTCCCGCAATAATAAAAATTAAAAATATTCTCTTAATTTTTGCGGCACTAATATAATATGATTAGCCAATTCATGCAAATAAGATTTAAGTAAATAAAATCATTTTTTAAATGTTTATTAATTTTTAATTTCTTAAGTTTATTTTTAATAAATAATAGCACGATTTGTAATTCGGGAGATTGATTTAATTACCATAGAGTTGATGGGAAGTTTTAGAATACGACAAATAACTTTCTAAAAACAATCAAGTTATTTCTATGGAAAATAAATTGCTAAATGAATTCGATAAACCTTCAAGATTACATTTTAAGATTTTATTAATGAGTTGGGCTGGATGGGTTTTCGATTTTTATGACCTTATACTTTTTTCATTTCTCTTAATTCCAATTGGCAAAGAACTTCATCTAACTAATTTTGAACTTTCTTGGGTGCTTGGTTCATCTTTGGCGGCAACTGCGATTGGAGGTGTAATATTCGGAATTCTTTCTGATCGTTTCGGAAGGAAAAATGTTTTGCAATGGACTATTTTAACATACAGCATTGGAACTTTCCTTTGTGGTATTTCTACTTCTATTTGGATTTTATTATTTTTTAGAATTATTACCGGTCTTGGAGTTGGCGGTGAATGGGCAACTGGGCAAACTTATGTCGGTGAAACTTTTCCTCCTAAAGTTCGTGGGCGATATGGAGCTTTTATGCAAACCGGGGCGCCATTTGGAATTGTTCTTGCAACAATTATTGGAGGAATATTGGAAGCTCACATCGGCTGGAGAATTTGTTTCTTTATTTCAATATTGCCGGCACTTTTAGTTGTCTTTATAAGAAAAAGATTACCGGAGTCTGATGTCTGGAGTGAACGTAAAAAACATGCCGTAAATGACTCTGTAATTTTGAATCAATCAAACAAAAAAGATAGAAACAGTTTCTTATTACTATTTTCAAAAAATTATAGAAAACTTTTTATACAAAGTTTAATACTTGCTATATTCGATATGTCTGCTTATTGGTTCACTTATACTTGGCTTCCGGCATATCTTCATCAGCAAAGGCAATTTACTCTTGTCAAATCTGCTGAATGGATGTTAATTACACAAGCTGGCGGATTGTTAGGATATTTTACTTTTGGATTTATGGCAGATCGGTTCGGGCGGCGTCCGGCATATTCTATTTATTCGGTTATAATGGCAATTGGATTGATAATGATTACTTTACTTTGGGAAGATGTCGTTATTTATCCGCCGCTAATTTTAAGTTTTATGTTTCTTGTCGGATTAGGAACTGGAATGTTTAGCGGATATGGCCCGCTTTTCTCAGAATTATTTCCTACCAATATTCGTAACACTGCAATGGGCTCTGCTTTTAATCTAGCTCGTGGCGTACAATTTTTTACTCCAGTAATTATTGCAACTATTGCTATTGATTATGGCTTAAGCGGAGGAATTTCGTTGGCAGCTTTGTTTGCAATTTTAACCGGGGCTTGGATTTGGATTTTCCCGGAAACAAAAGGAAAAACAATAGAAATTTAATTTGTAAAATTATCTTCTTGCACCATGCATAAAACCTCTATAAGGAATTGAAGCTTGAACAGCTATGAAGGCTTTTTGATCAATTGATTCTATCATCTTAATAACTTTTTGCTGCATCTTACGTGGTGCTAGTACAACAATTACAGAAATTCCACCAGAGCCGCCTTCAGCTGGAAGAATTGTTACACCAAATTTAGATTTTCTTAATTCATTAGCAATTTTATCGGCATAATGAAGTGAAATTACATTCAATTGTACGAAACCCAATCCTATTTTTTGTTCTATTGAAATTCCTAAAATATTTCCAAGACCAAACCCAGTTGCATATCCAAAAAGATTTGCAATATTATCAAGATGCTGGAATACAAACCTAATTGCGAATATCCAAATTAGAACTTCAAAAAATCCTATTATGCCAGCAGTATATTTCTTACCTTGTACAACATTTATTACTCTGATTGTATCAAGAGTAACATCGCAAATTCTCATTCCAGCAATTATGGCAGCACCGCTTATAATTCCCCACATATGGAAATTCCTTTTTATTTAAAATTACTTTAAATACTTTTATTCATTTTCAAAACAAAATTAAAAAATTTAATTATTTTATTATATCTTTGTTCAATTAAAAAATAAAAGATATTTTGTGCTTACATACGAAAAAGAGAGAGAAGAATTAATAGATAAACTGTCGGAAAAAGGGATTTCCGATATCTACGTTTTAAAAGCTATGCGTGAAGTTGAGCGCCATAAGTTTGTTCCAAAAGCAATGCGGCATCATGCTTATAAAGATATTGCATTACCTATTGGATTTGGACAAACAATTTCTCAGCCGTATACCGTAGCTTACATGACTCAAGCTTTAAGACTTAGAAAAAAATCTAGGATCTTGGAAATTGGAACTGGTTCTGGATATCAAGCAGCAATTCTTGAAAAAATGGGAATGGATGTTTTCAGCATTGAACGGAATATGGACCTTTATCTGAAAACAAGAAAACTTCTTGATGAATTAGGTTTGAGAATTCATTCTAAATGCGGCGACGGCACTATTGGCTGGGAAGAATTCGCTCCATACGATGGAATAATTGTTACTGCTGGTTCTCCTACAATCCCATTATCACTTAAAAAACAATTAGCAGTTGGTGGACGATTAGTAATTCCAGTTGGCGATAAGCAATCTCAAATGTTAAAGATTGTAACCAAATTAGAAAATGATAATTTCAACATTGAAGATATTCCCGAATTTTCTTTTGTTCCACTAATAGGCAGAGAGGGTTGGAATCAAAAGTAATTATAATTGTTGGCCCAACTTGTTCAGGTAAAACTAAGCTTGGAATTTTGTTAGCGGAAAAGTTAAAAACTGAAATTATTTCGGCGGACAGCCGACAGATTTACAAGCATTTAAACATTGGAACTGCAAAACCAAGTGAAGATGAATTAAAAAGAATTAAACATCATTTTATAAATAAGCTTGAACCAAACGAAAATTATAATGTAAGTAAGTTTGAAAATGATGCGCTAAAATCAATTCGTAATTTACTTGACAATAAAAAAATTCCAATTGTTGTTGGCGGTTCCGGTTTATATATTAAAGCTTTAGTTGATGGAATATTTAATGCAGTAGATATTGACGAAGAATTTAGAAATCAGCTTTTGGAAAAAAGAAAATTATTCGGTAATGAATATCTTTATGATGAACTTAAGAAAGTTGATCCAATTAGTGCTGAAAAAATGCTTCCTCAAAATTGGAAACGAGTAATGAGAGCTCTTGAAGTATTTCACTTATCTGGGAAACAAATTAGTGCTCATCATAAAGAACAAAGAAGAAATGTAGATATAAAGTTTTTACAATTTGGTTTGCGATGGAATAGAGAAATTCTTTATGCCAATATTGAAAAAAGAGTAGATGAAATGATTGAAAATGGCTTGGTTGAAGAAACAAAATTTCTTATTGAAAATTATAATCGCGATTTGAACTCGCTTAATACTGTTGGTTATAAAGAATTAATTTCTTATTTAGATAATAAGATTTCACTAGATCGCGCAATTGAACTGATAAAAAGAAATACAAGAAGATTTGCAAAAAGACAATTAACCTGGTTCAGAGCAGATGACAGAATCGTCTGGTTTAATATTAAATCTCAAAAAGATTTTGAAACCATAGCGGACGAAATTATCCGCAGAGAGGATCTTTAATGAAAGAAAAAATTAAAATAGCTTCGGGGCAAGGATTTTGGGGCGATTTAATTGATGCACCTTATAACCAAGTTACTAAAGGCGATGTTGATTATCTTGTTATGGATTACCTTGCCGAAGTTACTATGTCAATTCTTCAAAAACAGAAAAACAAAAATCCAAAGCTTGGTTATGCTAAAGATATTCCAGAACTCATGAAAAGAATTCTGCCGATTTGCAAAGAAAAAAATATAAAAGTGATTACAAATGGCGGCGGAGTTAATCCAATTGCCTGTGCAGAATCAGTTGTTGAAGTTGCTAAGAACTTAGGAATAAAAAATCTAAAGATAGCGGTTGTACTTGGAGATGATATTAAAGGACGGATTGATGATATTATTTTCAAAGGATGCGAACTTAACAATATGGATACTGGAGATTCAATAATTCCCATTAAAGAAAAATTATTAAGCGCTAATGTTTATTTTGGTGCTTTCCCGATTGTTGAAGGTTTACAAAAAGGCGCTGATATAGTAATAACTGGAAGAACTACTGACACTGGTTTAACACTCGCTCCAATGATTTACGAATTCGGATGGAAGGAAAATGATTTTGATCTTCTTTCGGCTGGTACAATTGCCGGACATATTTTAGAATGCGGCGCACAATCAAGCGGTGGAAATTTCTTAGGTGATTGGCAGACAATACCCAATATGGCAGAAATAGGTTTTCCAATTGCTGAAGCTTATCCAAACGGAGAATTTATTATTACTAAACATCCAAACACTGGAGGAAAAGTTTCTTTTGCAACTGTTGCTGAACAATTAGTTTATGAAATTGGCGATCCTAAAATGTATATTACGCCAGATTGCGTTGCAGATTTTACAACAATTAAACTTGAAGATTTAGGAAATGATCGAGTAAGAGTTTATGATATAAAAGGAAAACCAGCAACTGAATCGTACAAAGTTTCATGTTCATATGAAAGCGGTTATTCCGCTTTTGCATCTTTAACATATTCTTGGCCGCAAGCATTAACTAAAGCAAAAGCTGCCGACCAAATATTAAGAAAGAGATTAGAAAATCTAAATCTTAAATTTGAAGAAATTAGGACAGAATTTGTTGGATATAATTCGTGTCATGGTCCGCTTTCAAATGAAAATGATGAAGATAAAATTAACGAGATAATGCTTCGTATCGGAGTTCGTTCAAACGATTATAATTCAGTTGAAAGATTTGGAAAAGAAATTGCGCCATTAATTTTAACCGGACCGCCAAGTGTTACCGGGTTTGCCGGCGGCAGGCCAAAGCCAAGCGAAGTGGTTGCTTATTGGCCGGCACTTATTCCAAAAACATTAGTAAAACCAGAAGTAAAATTAATCGAGTTGTAAAATGAAAATAAAATTATTAAATATAGCTCACGGCAGAAGCGGCGACAAAGGCGACGCTGCAAATATTGGAATCATCGCATATGACGATAAAGGTTTTGAAAAAATAAAAAAAGAATTAACTACTGAAAAAGTTAAAAAACATTTTGAAGGAATATGTTTCGGTGAAGTTGAAAGATTTGAATTACCGAACATTAGAGCATTAAATTTTCTGCTTCACAATACTCTTGGCGGCGGCGGGACTGTTTCACTAAAACATGATGCTCAAGGAAAAACTTTAGCAGCAGCTTTGTTAAGAATGGAAATTGATTCTTAAGCAAATAATAGCAGAGAATTTTTTATAATTTAATATTGAACGAGGATTATTAAATGTACGAAGAAGAATTAAAAATATTAATTACATACAAAGAACGGATCAATAAATTACGAGGTTATCTTTGACGTTGAAAATAAAGATGCAAAGATAAATGACCTTCAACATAAAACTACCGAACCAAATTTCTGGGACGACCAAATAAAAGCTCAACAAATTTTACTTGAGATTAAAAATCTGCAGGCTTGGGTTGACCTTTGGAAAGCCGTTGATAATAAAGCGCAAAATATTGATGACCTAATTCAGTTGGCGCAAATGGAGGAAGACAATTCGCTATCATCTGAAATAGAAAATGAATTAAATTCACTTGCAGCATCAATTGAGCAGGCGGAGTTCAAAAATATGCTTAGCGGAAAAGATGATTCCAAGAATTGTATTTTGTCAATTCATTCAGGTGCTGGCGGAACCGAAGCGCAAGATTGGGCTGAAATGCTTATGAGGATGTATCTTCGATGGGGAGAACAGAATGGTTTCAAAATGAATATTGTAGATATTCTTGAAGGCGATGGGGCGGGAATAAAAAGCGCCACAATTGAAGTTGAAGGAGAGTTTGCATATGGTTATTTAAAAGCCGAAAATGGAGTGCATCGTCTTGTTAGAATTTCACCATTTGATGCTAACAAAAGAAGGCATACTTCTTTTGCTTCGGTATTTGTTATACCGGAAATTGATGATACAATAGAGATTGAAATTAATCCTGCTGATTTAAGAATCGATACTTATCGTTCGGGCGGAAAAGGCGGCCAAAACGTAAATAAAGTTGAAACAGCTGTTCGTATAACTCATATTCCTACAGGTATTGTTGCATCTTGCCAAAGCGAGCGGTCTCAGCTTCAAAATAGAAATAATGCAATGAAACTGCTAAAGTCTAAACTTTATCAAGTAGAGAAAGAAAAACAAGAAGCTGAATTAGATGAAGTTGAAAAGAGCAAGATGAAAATAGAATGGGGAAGTCAGATTCGCTCTTATGTATTTCATCCATATAATATGGTTAAAGATCATCGAACAGATGAAGAAACTTCTGATGTTCAAGGTGTAATGGATGGCGACTTGAATAAATTTATTAAAGCATATTTGATGAAGTTCAATCAGAATTAAATTAAATGAAGTTTAGGCACAAAATCATCTCTAAGAATTTTAGTTTGAGTAAATATTATGAGCAAGATTCATAGTAAAGGAAAAATTGAGAGTAAGAAGAAGAACATATCAAAAAAGAAAAATAGCCGAGATGATTTCTTTAAAAGAGTTTATAAGCTAGTTGCTAAAATTCCGTATGGCAAAGTTTCTACTTATGGTGATATTGCAGAAGCCTGCGGAATTAGATCTTCTGCAAGAACTGTAGGATGGGCTCTTAATGGTGCCGGGGCATCTGATTTGCCGTGCCATCGAGTTGTAAATAGATTTGGTGCATTAACAGGTAAACATCATTTCGGTGATCCAAATTTAATGGAAGATCTGTTAAGATCAGAAGGAGTTGAGTTTGATAAAGACGGCTGCGTAATTTTAGAAAAACATATTTGGAAACCAACTAAGAAATAAAAAAATATTTAATGGAAAAGGGAAAGAATATTTTAATTGTTTTTCTTATTTTCTCTCCCATTAAACATCTTCCGAAATAATTATTCCCAGCTTCCTCCATATCTTGAAACATGAATAGAAGAAATTCCAGTATCTAAATTCAAATAAATCTTTTTCTTAGCTGAATCGAAATTGTTAGTTCTGTAGAGATTAGAATTAATTTTATTAAATTCATTAAAATCTTTTGAAGATAGAGAAGTATTGCATCTTATTTCACAACCAGCAGATTCTGGGACTTCAATATCAATGCTAGATACGCCTGCTTTTAACGTAAAATTAGTAATATCAGATTTATCACCTAACTTAACTCTCATAGAAGCTGCACCCATTTTTATATTCAAATTATTTGTTTTGAATGGTGATAAATCGTAATTAACTGACGCCGCACCAATATCGAAGTTCAAATTCCAAATTGGATTAGTATTGAGCTTTAGAATTGTTCTATTTCTATTATGGCCATCATTAAATATGAAATGCTTTTTCAACATTTTCATTGTAACAGTTGAGTTATCGTTAGAATCGTTACGATTGATTTCATAATTATTTTTCACTCCTTGAGTAATAGCGGTAAGGAGATTATCTGTGGTATCGTTGAGTTCAAAAGCTCCTGCACCGGCATTTAAATAGAAATCGCAAGTTTTAATTTTAGGATTATATGATTCAACATAATTTGATGTATCAGTATGGCTGTCAAAAGAAATATTTACTCCATCATTGTCTATATTAAAAGCATTATAAAAAACATTAAATGAAGAAGAGAAAAAACCAAATAGAGTAATTGCAAGCATTATAGCAGCAATACCAGCAACGAATCCCTTAACTATCTTGTTGTGAACGAAATATGAAATTCCCCAAAGTATAAGTACGCTTGGCCAAAACTTCCAAAGGTTAGTCAGATCGAAATGCAAAATGTCTAAGTTGTAAAGAAGGATTAAGATTCCGATCGCAATAAATAGTGAACCCCAAAAAATATGTTTCGTTTTCATATTTTTTCTTTCAGGTAATTATTAATTATTTTTTGATTTCATAATTAAGGCAATGCCGATAGCAATTAAGATTAGAGGCCAAAAATCTCCAAAGTGAAATCTCGGTATAAAATTATCCATTAAAAATAAAACTCCAATTACAATAAGAATTGCGCCGCCAAAATTTCTTCTTTTCTGGCGGTGAGATTCATAATCGAACTGAGGAGTTTGTTGAGTCTTTTGTTCTCCTTCAGAAGGTGGTGTTTGCTGACTTGAAGAATCAGGAGTAACAAAAATGAATGGCTCTTCCGGTACAACAATCCACAGAATTATATATGCTAAAAATCCGCCTCCTCCTATGAAGAGAGTAACAATAAAAATGATTCTAACTATCGTTGGATCAATTTCAAAATATTCAGCTAAGCCGCCGGCAACTCCGCCAATCATTTTATCTTTTCTAGACCGATATAATTTTTTGCTGTTCATTTTGTACCTCCCATTAAAAGAGTTTATGTTTCTAAGGCAATAATATTAAAAACAAACAGACATTAATTGATATTTTTTACCATTGGCAATTGCGTGTGAATAACGGGATTAAAATTAGATCAATGGTATAAAATATTGACCTATTTAATTTCATTATCTATAATGTTTTTGAAAAACTCAAAGTGTTTTAATATCGACTTACTCCAATATTGATGGCTATGGTTGCCGGGTCCAGTGATAAAATCAATTGGTATTCCTAATGATTTACAGCTATCTGCAAAAGCTTGATTTACTTTATAGGAAAAGTCCTCAGTTCCGCAGTCAACAATTATTCTTTTATTTTTATCCTTGAATTTATTTAGAAGATAAATGTCTGAATAATTCTCCCAAGTCTTTTGATGAAGAGTAAATGATCCAAATACTTTTGGCATTCCCCAATTATTTGGAAATGCAGTAATATCTAAGATTCCGCTTGTACTTCCAGCGCTTCTAAAGAAATCCGGATGTTTAAGATAATAGTACATTGCTCCATAGCCGCCCATACTTAAACCAGTAATGAATATGTTTTTCTTATCAATATTGTATTTCTTAAATATTTCTGGGACAAGATTTTTGAAGAAGAAATTTTCATACTGACTATTCTTTTTCATTGGACTATTTACGTACCACGAGTCATAAAAGCCATCAGGACAAACTAAGATAAATCCGTCTTTGTTGGCAATACTGTCTAAGTTTGTAATTTCACTCCATTGCTTATAATTACCAGAATATCCATGAAGCATGAATAACAATGGATATGAGTTATCTGCATTGTAATTTTTAGGATAAAATACAAGCGTAGTATCAGTATGAGGAATATAATCAGCATTTATTAAAAGTATATCTTGAGAGAATACTTTTGATGATATAAATAAAATAAATATGACTGCAAATGTTTTTAGTTTCATGGATAATAGTTCAAGTTTAAGTGCAAGTTAAAGTTAAAGTTTAATAATTAGATTAAGATCAAAGTAATTGAAAGATTACATTGGCAACATACAAAAGAAGAAGGTCTTTATAAACACATTGAAAGAAAAAGAAGATATGGGCAATGAATTGTAAAATCTTATAAGCTTTTATATTTTTGGGGAAAATAAACGGATTAGTATGAAAATTGCTCTTTGCCAAATTGATACCATCATTGGCGACATATCAAATAATAAAAAGAAAATAATTGAAGGATATGAACAGGGAGTTAAAGATGGAGTTGATCTTGTAATCTTTCCAGAATTAACTTTAGTTGGATATCCACCTCAAGACTTAGTAGAGAAAGAAGAATTTAGGCAAACCGCATTAGAAGCCGCAAAAGATATTGCTGCTCTTACAGGTAAGACTGGAATAATATTTGGCACAATTACTGAACGTGATGACTTGATTGGTACCGACATTCATAATTCAGCTATGCTTTGTTTTGACGGCAAGATACAATTTACACAGCATAAAACTTTGATTCCTAATTATGATGTGTTTGATGAAATGCGTTACTTTGACTCGGCAAAAGATGTTAGTGTTTTTGAGTTTAACGGAGAGAAACTGGGAATTTCTATATGTGAAGATATTTGGAATGATGCTGATTACTGGTATAAGAGAAGATATAGTGTAGATCCAGTTAAAAAGCTGATTGATAAAGGAGCGACTGTTTTAATTAATATTTCAGCTAGTCCTTATCATTACGGCCATAGAAAAGCAAGGCAGGAAATGCTTTCAGTATTAACTAAGCATGATAAAGTGCCGCTTGTTTATGTTTGCAGTGTTGGTGCTCAAACTGATTTAATATTTGACGGCGCAAGCATGTGTTTTGATAACAAGGGTAATCTTGTTCTTCTTGGTAAAACTTATAAGGAAGATTATTTTGTTTTTGATACTAGGGCTAAGTATTCTGCAATTCCTCAATCAGAGAAGAGCTTTGAAGAGGAGACACTAAATGCATTAATATTTGGATTGAGAGAATACTGCAGTAAACTTGGATTTAAAAAAGTACTTATTGGATTGAGCGGTGGAATTGATTCAGCTTTAGTTACTTACATAGCTGTTAAAGCGTTAGGAAAAGAAAACGTGCATACAGTATTAATGCCGTCTGAGTTTTCTAGCAAAGGAAGTATTACTGATTCAAAGAAACTAATAGATAACTTAGGCATCTCATTCGAAGAGATTTCGATACAGCCTGTTGTTGATAAAACAATTGAAATGCTGGATGGTTCTTTTAATGGTAAAAATCCTGATATAACAGAAGAGAATATTCAGGCAAGAGTACGAGGTTTATATCTGATGGCTCTTTCAAATAAACATAATTATTTGCTCCTTACCACAGGGAACAAGTCCGAGATGGCGGTTGGATATTGTACATTATACGGAGATATGAGTGGCGGATTGGCAGTAATTGCTGATGTTTATAAGACAGATGTTTATAAAATAGCAAAATATATTAACAAAGATAAAGAAGTGATTCCAATTGAAATTATAGAGAAAGCTCCATCGGCAGAATTAAGACATGGACAAAAAGATCAGGATACTTTGCCAGATTATGAAGTATTAGATAGAATCCTTAGAATGTACTTAGAAGAGAATAAAGAAATAAATGAAATTTCTGAGATATTAGGGAATAACACATTAGTTAAAAAGATATTACGTATGGTTGATATAAGTGAATTCAAACGTAAGCAAGCAGCTCCGGCATTGCGTGTATCTAAAAAGGCTTTTGGTTATGGTAGAAGGTATCCGATAGTACAGGGCTGGAGGAAGTAAAAATAGTATGTTAATTAAGCAAAAAAATCTAATTGTTATAATAATATCATAAAAATATAATTTTATGAATTGGAACAATTCTAAATATAGATTTAAAGAGAGGAAAAAGTGAATATTAAGCAGATAGTAATAGCAGCAATATTAATTTTATTCGGATATATATTTAATAGCAGTTATGCCCAAACTGATAGAAATGTTGTTAAAATAAAAGTATATAATTCTTTAGATAAGGTTTATGCTGGAAGTGAATTTAAACTAGCAATAAAGGCAGATATTACTGAAGGCTGGCATATAAATTCTAATAAACCGCATGATGATTTTCTTATTCCTACAAAGGTTACAATTGATAGTACAAAAGGATTTAAGTTAAAGGAAGTCATATATCCAAATGCTCAGGATGTTAAGTTAAGTTTTTCTGATAAACCCCTATCGGTTTGGGAGGGAGCAATATATTTTGGTGCGGTGGCAGAAGCATCTAATGATTTGAAGCCTGGAAATTATTACTTACCTATTGAAGTAGAATACCAATCATGTAATAACCAAACTTGTTTACCTCCAGCTACTGCTAAGGATACTTTAACTATTGAAATAGTTTCTAACTCAGAGGCTATAAGTGAAATAAATAAAGATATATTTAATAATATAGTTATTCCTAATTCAAGCAGTGTCCAAAACAATGAAAGCAACAGTTCTATATCTTCAATATTAGAACACAGCGGCATTTTACTTAGCTTGTTATTTATTTTTATTGGTGGACTTGCATTAAATCTAACTCCTTGCGTTTATCCTTTAATACCAATAACCATTGGATTTTTTGGCGGCCAAAGTGAAGGGAGCACTAAAAAGCTATTCTTTATGGGATCATTTTTTGTGATAGGTATGGCTATTACATATTCAGTTATTGGAGTAGTAACAGCTTTAAGCGGAGCAGTGTTTGGATCGTTGCTGCAAAATCCTATAGTAATAATTTTTATTGTTTTAGTATTTATAGTTTTATCATTAAGCATGTTTGGGGTATATGAGTTTCAATTGCCTAATTCTATTGTAGCGAAAGCAGGTGGTGCTAAGAGCGGATATTTTGGAGCTTTCTTTATGGGATTAACAATGGGAATAGTTGCAGCACCTTGTATTGGACCTTTTGTATTAGGCTTAGTAACTTATGTCGCCGCTAAAGCAGATCCATATTATGGATTCTTAATGTTTTTTGTGTTGGCGTTAGGACTTGGATTACCATATTTAGTTTTAGCAGTTTTTTCTGGTAAAATAAAGAAACTACCAAAAGCCGGTGAGTGGATGGAAGCGGTAAAACATATCTTTGGATTTATTCTAATAGGTATGGCGATATATTTTCTTCTTCCGTTATTGCCAAAGAGCTTTTCAGGATATTTGCTGCCTGCTTTTATGATATTGACTGCGGTTTATCTTTTGCTATTTGAGAAGTACGGTAATAAAATAAAGGGATTCAGAATATTTAAGATTGTATTTTCGATTATAATATTTGGAGTTGCAGTATATTCTCTTATTCCTTCTCAAAAAGGTGAGATTGACTGGAAACCTTATACAGCTAATACATCTTTGGCAAGTTTAAATAGCAGTAAAGGAATGATAATAGATTTTTACGCAGACTGGTGCATTCCATGTAAGGAATTAGATGCATCTACTTTCAGAGATCCGAAAGTGGTGAGGACTGCAAAGGACTTTTTAACATTCAAGGCTAATATGACTAAATCGCTTTCTCCAGAAGTTGAGGCACTTAGAAATAAGTACAATATTGTTGGAGTGCCAACAGTGTTAATCGTTAATTCAAAAGGAGAGGAAGTGAAGAGAATTACCGGTTATGTTGATGCAAATGAGTTTTTGAAGATACTTGACAAAGTAGAATAGGAGACGGAAGAACGCAGAGTAAGTTGGAATATTGGAAATTTGGAATAATGTAAAATGGGGAAAGGAATTTTGAATGCTAAATGATGAATGAAGTAAGAATGAAGAATCGGTAAATAGGAGAATGGGGGAATAGTCAGATTCATGTTTCTGGATACTTGATGCTGGAGGAAAGGGAAATATGAATGATGAATTTCGAATATTTGAATAATGGAATTTTGGATGAGAGAAGAATTGTTGAATTGGGGAATGGAGTAAATGGCGGATCCATGATTCTGGATGCTTGATAGTGGACTATAATTGAATTATGAAGAATATTCTGAATTAAGGTTAATTTATTCTAGGGAAAATTCTTTGGCGAATGAGGATGACCATATGTATTTAAGCCTTCCTTCAACTTTTCTAGATGCAGAAAAATAAATTATAATCTTTTTGTATTTGTTGAGTTTACTGTTTAACTCTTCGTTCAAATCTATATCTATTTCGGATAAGTTTTTGTTGATAGTATAGCTCTCTTCAAAATGATCTAGCGTAAAATATTTATTTGATTTTCTTTTAGGTTCGAGGCACATGAGAACAAAAGTAAGTGTATATTCTAAATTGTACTCGAATAAACTGCTGCTGTTCATCATAACAATTTTAATTATTCGGGCTTCTTTAGAGAAGTGAAATTCTTTAAGAGGGAAATGAATAATATTTTTAGTGGCAATACTGCTTGAGGGAGTAATTATATTATGGATAGTAGGAGAAGAATCGCTGACTAATTTAGAGTTAAACATGACAATCCGATTAAAGCTGGTAGTGCCTTTAATTCTAGGAGCGTTCCAAATTTGTTTAAGAGTTGAGATTGAGTTAATGTATTTAGCAAACTCAATCATGACGGAGAATTTAGTCCTATGAGAAACAGCAGCTTTGCTTTGACTAATATTGTATTTATCTGGACGGTATGAGACGAAGTTCTTTCCGTTCATAACACGATAAACTTTATTACCTAACTTTCCGGAAGTACGACCAAGAGAACCGCCTTTTAATCTTGCCATGAATATCCCTTTAGAAGTTAATAATTTGTTAGAACAAAAATATTATTACTATATTAAAAAGCCAAACATACCGGAGATAAACCGAGGGAACAGCGGATACACATAGGATGTACAAGCCATGTGCATAGGGAGTACATGCCTTCTACAGTACATTCAGAGTATAATCAGAGTATATTCAGAGTACATTCAGAGATTTACTTGTATTTCTGGATTCTGGGAGGGAAAAGAAGAGCGGAAGTATGGAAGATGTAACATGGAAGATGGATGAAGTTGCAGAGCAAAGGGAAAAAAGGAATTATGGAGTTTTGGAACATTGGAGGAAGGAATAGATGATGGAATCTGG